>JBCCXL010000001.1:0-639034 GCA_039191605.1 Acidobacteriota bacterium
CCCGGGACGCCCTGGTGGAGGCCCGGAGGCTCTTCACCCTCGCGTATCGAGAAGCGTCCCGCCTGTGGTGCCAGGGAGATCTCGACGCCCCCTTCCCGCCGGGAGCGCTGCGGCCGCCGGGACCCTGGGTGCCTGCCGAGGTTCCTACCTGATGCACACCCTAGCGGGCGACGATCTCCACCCGGGCATCGTTGTAGCAGGCCCCTTGGGCCACGATGTTCTCCGAAGCGTCGCAGAGAGCTGTAGCCGTAGCCCTATTCAGCGACGCGCGTCGCCAGGCTCCCTTAGGAAGAACCGCTACCCCGCGCCGTGTCCGGGCACTGATCTGTAGGTGGCACCAGACTTCGCCCAAGTCATTGAACACCCGAACCTCTTGACCACCCTCGAACCCTCTCTCCTGAGCGTCCTCTGGGTGCAGCATGACCGTCAACCGATCTAACGAATGCTCGCCAAAAGTACTGTTGATCAACTTCCCTGTAGCGGGGCTCAGGAGCGCTAAGGGAAAGGCTGGATCTGGTGCTTCGAAGCGATAGGGCGTCTCCCCCAGACAGGAGGGCGTTAGGTGCGCCAACCCATCGGAGGTCCACGGCTGGATATTGCCGAAGGGAATCGGCCCCGTACTCTGCGAACCGTCCTCCCCTCGGAAGCGATAGGGCAAAGCTTCACCGTTCTTCAATGCCGTCAAGTCCACCGGATCCTCGGCCATCCGAACGTGGGCCGAAATCAGCTCGAGAGCCTGTTCTTCTCCGAGCCCGAAAGCCTCATCCTCAAACCCCATCGCGCGACCCAATGCTGAAAAGATCTCGAGGTTTGGACGGGCTGAGCCCCGCCGCTCGACGACAGGTCGTGCCGCGCCTACGGTGTAACTTCCGTATCCCGAGCGGAGATCCCAATGCTCCAGCATGGTCGTCGCCGGCAGCACCCAATCGGCAAGCTCGGCAGTATCGGTCATCACCTGCTCGAGGACTACCGTAAACAAGTCCTCCCGCTGCATTCCCTCAATGATGAGGTTCTGGTCCGGCACGGTTGCCACAGGGTTGCAGTTGTAGACCACCATTGCCTGAACCGGCGGATCGAGACGGGTCAACGCCTCTCCTAAACGAGTCTGGGAAACCACCCTAGTACCCCAAGCCGGCATCCCCATAGCTTGATCTAACCCGGGAGCCTTCAAGGCACCACCGTTGCTCATCAGATAGCCGCCCCCTCGCTTTCCGAACTTCCCCGCCACCGCCGGCAAGGCGAGGATCGCCGCGGCTGCTTGGCCACCGTTGCGATTCCGCTCTATTCCCCACCCGCAGCGCACCACTGCCGGATCAGCGGCAGCGTACTCGTCCGCTAGGCGCCGAATGTCGTCTGCCGCAACGCCGCAAACCTCCGCAGCGCGATCCACGCTCCAGTCGGCTGCTGCCGCTAGCAGCTTCTCACTGCCAACCGTGTGCTGCGCGAGAAAAGCATGATCGAGACTTTCCGTCTCCTGGAGGCGGTGGATCAACGCCAAAGCCAGAGGCAAGTCGGTTCCTGGAAGAAGGGCCAGATGAAGATCTACTTCCCGATCCGAAAAGTTCTGCACCGGGTCGATCACGGCCAGGAACGCCCCTTTCGCCTTGGCCTTCTTGAGTGACGGCACGAGATGGATTCCCGAGGCCTTGGGGTTCGCCCCCCAAACCAAGATTGCCTTGGCGTGCTCAAAGTCTTGGTAGGAGGTGCCAGGCATCTTCCCGTACATCTCCGTTGCCACCGCACTCGTAGGCGCAGCGCAGATATTTCTATCCAGGCGAGAGGCCCCGAGGCGAGCAAAAAACAGTCGATCGACCCAACCGTCCGTCAGCTTGCCGTTGGATCCACCATAGTGGCAGGGCAAGACAGCTTCTCCCCCGTGGCTCTCCACTACCCCGCGCAACGTCGAGGCGATCGCCTCGATCGCCTCCTCCCAGCTTGTCTCCTCGAATTCGCCAGAACCCTTGGGGCCGCTTCGCCGCAGAGGCTTCAGCACCCGTAGTGGGCTATCCAGGCGCTTATCAAAGCGGGAGACCTTGGAGCAGATGAACCCCGCGGTATCTGGATTCTGCTCTCCAGCCCGCACTTTGACCCCGCCTTGGGGATCCTGCTCTACCGTCAAGGAACAAGCGTCGGGGCAGTCAAGAATGCAGGTCGTATCGCGCTCCGCCATCTCATTCTGCTTTGAGCTCACATCGACTGTCGCCATGGGGCACCTCCTGCATCAACGCTATCCGACGGTGACGGAGCTCTACAACTCTCGTCTCCCACAAATTTACGCTGGTCACCAGACCCTAAGGCGCTCCGAGCGCGCATCAGCTGCCGAAGTCTCGGTCCTTGGGAAGGTCCCTGGCACCTAGAGCCGGGCACCTAGGGCAGAGGGAATCGCCGTTTTGGGAAGGTCCCTGGCACCTAGGGCGGGCACCCAGAACCGAGGTGATCGCAGAATCCCCGACGGAAGCCATCACGCGAGGGCTTCTTCCTCCCGCCACGCCGTCCGGCCATCGCCGAAATTCTCGCGCTTCCAGATCGGCACCTCGGTCTTGAGGCGCTCGAGGGCCTGTCGGCTCGCCTCATAAGCCGCCCCCCGATGAGCCGACGCCACGGCGATCACTACGCTCGTCTCTCCCGCCGCTACCAGCCCCTGGCGATGGGCGATGGCGACGCGAACCGACTCGTCCGCAGCCTCCAGCTCCGCCACAATGCGCTCTAGCCGAAGCCTCGCCATCGGCTCATAGGCCTCGTAGAACAGACTCTTGACGTTCTCTCCCCGATGGTGATCTCTCACCCGCCCTTCGAAGACCAAGACCGCTCCCCGACCAGGGTCGGCTACCGCCTCGACCACCCGCTCAGCGTTCAGCGCTTCCTTCGCGAGCCACACTCGCCCAGCGACCGAGGACTTCCCGCAGCCCCCCGACACCGGGGGCAGCAGAGCCACCTCCACCCCATCCTTGAGCTCTTCATCGGGACCTACCAGCTCTCCATCCACGGCGATGGCAAGCCTCGACCAGAGAGCCCGTAGCTGCGGCTGCTGATCCTGAAGTTTGGCTGCCAGGTCTTCAATCCGGCTGCCTTCCGGCAGCTCCACCTTCACCCGGGAATGCCCTAGGAGGTCCGCTACGGTAGCGAAAGCTAAGAGATGCACTATCATGGTGAGGGGATGCTACCACCGCCCCCCTCGACCCACCCACCGCCGCTCCCTCGATCGCCGACCTCACCTCGTCAATCCTCAACAGCTACGGCTTCGAGCTCTCGGCCCAACCTCAGGGCCAAACCCAAGGACTGAATCCCAGCAACGAGCAGTCCGAGCGGCGCTTCCCAACTACCCTCTCCCGACGTCGGCGATTCCTTCGGATCGCCCAAGATCGGTTTGACTCTATCTCCCGGAGACTCCGTTGGCAGTCATCGAAAGTAAGTTGAAGCAGGGCGAGGCCTTCCAGCGTCGCGAGGATCACTGGCGACGCCGGCTTGACGAGGTCCGCCAGCAGGAGGAAAAAATCCTCCTCGGCGGCGGCGAGAAGGCCCTCGCCAAGCAGCAGGCGAAGGGCAAACTCTCCGCCCGTGAGCGCATCGCCGCTCTCTGCGATCCCGAAACTCCCTTCCTCGAGTTCGGCCTCTGGGCCGCCCACGGACTCTACGAGGAATACGGTGGCGCTCCCGCCGCGGGGGTGGTCACCGGCATTGGGCGAATCCACGACCGCGAGGTCCTGGTGGTCGCCAACGACCCGACGGTCAAGGCGGGCGCCTGGTTTCCGATGACCGCGAAGAAGATTCTGCGGGCCCAGGAGATCGCCCTCGAGAACCGGCTCCCTCTGGTCTACCTGGTGGACTCCGCGGGGGTCTTTCTCCCCCTGCAGGAGGAAATCTTCCCGGACAAAGAGCACTTCGGCCGGGTGTTCTACAACAACGCCCGACTCTCTGCCGAAGGCATTTTCCAGGTCGCCGCGATCCTCGGACCCTGCGTCGCTGGCGGCGCGTATCTGCCGATCATGAGCGACGAGAGCCATATCGTCGCCGGCACCGGATCGATCTTCCTCGCTGGCCCCGCTCTGGTGCAGGCGGCGATCGGAGAGCGCATCGACAACGAGGATCTCGGCGGAGCCGAAGTCCAGGCGGACATCTCCGGCGTCGTCGATCATCAGCACCCGGACGAGATCTCCTGCCTGCGCAAGATTCGCCAGCAATTCCAGCAGCTCGCCGCAACCGCCAAGGCCCCCTTCGCGACGCGCGAGCCGGAAGCCCCGAAATATGATCCCTCGGAGATCTTCGCCGTTCAGCCGACGGATCCCGCTCGCCCCTACGAGACCCGGGAGCTTCTCGCCCGGCTCTTGGACGGCAGCGAGTTCCTGGAATTCAAGGAAGGTTACGGCAAGAGTCTGATTTGCGGTACCGGCTGGATCGACGGCTGGGCGGTGGGCATCGTCGCCAATCAGCGCTCCGTCGTGCACCGCAAGGTCGGCACCGAGCCCCGGGATCGCGAGATGCAGATCGGCGGCGTCATTTACTCCGACTCCGCCGACAAGGGGGCCCGCTTCGTCGAGCTCTGCAACCAGAAGGGAATCCCCCTCATCTTCTTGCAGGACGTCACCGGCTTCATGGTCGGCTCCCGAGCGGAGCGAGGCGGTATCATCAAGGACGGCGCCAAGATGGTGAACGCCGTCGCCAACAGCGTGGTCCCGAAGATCACCATCTTCGTTGGCAACTCCTTTGGCGCGGGCAATTACGCGATGTGCGGTAAGGCCTACGGAGCTCGCTTTCTCTACGCCTGGCCCTCGGCCTCCATCGCGGTGATGGGCGGCTCTCAGGCCAGCAAGACGCTGCTCTCTCTCAAGCTGCGTGGCAAAGAGGTCCCGGACGAGGAGAAGGCTCGCCTCCTCCAGGAGATCCAGGATCGCTACCACCGCGCTAGCGATGCTCGCTTCGCCGCGGCTCGCCTGTGGGTCGACGCGATCATCGACCCCTCGGAGACCCGGGACGTCATCTCCCGCTCCCTCGCTGCCGCAGCCTGCAATCCCCAGATCCCGGAATTCAAGACCGGGGTTCTCCAAACCTGATTTCGCTGACGAGGCACCATGACTACGATTCGAATTGGCAATGGCCAAGGCTTTTGGGGAGACAACGTCGACGCTCCCGTTCAGCTGCTTCGCGGCGGCCCCATCGATTACATCGGCATGGATTACCTGGCCGAGGTGACCCTCTCCATCATGATGCGCCAGAAGCTGCGCAATCCGGAGCTCGGCTACGCCACGGACTTCATCGAGTTCATCCGCCGAGTACTGCCGGAGCTCAAGGAGCGGAACGTCCGTATTCTCACCAACGCCGGCGGCCTCAACCCCCAGGCCTGCCGCGCCAAGATTTTCGAGGTCGCCAAGGAGCTCGGCGTCTCTGGAGTCAAGGTAGGGGTCGTCGAGGGGGACGACCTGATGCCTCGCCTCGACGATCTCCTCGCCGCGGGGCACCGCTTCGACAACATGGATTCCGGCCAGCCCTTCTCCACGGTTCGGGATCAGGCCCTCAACGTCAACGCCTATCTCGGCGCCTGGCCGGTGGTCGAAGCCCTGCAGCAAGACGCGCTCATCGTGCTCTGTGGTCGGGTGACCGATACCGCCCTGGCCCTCGCTCCGATGATTCATGAACACGGCTGGAAGGCGGACGACTGGAACGCCATGGCCGCCGGCACCATCGCTGGACACATTCTCGAGTGCGGTCCTCAATGTACCGGCGGTAACTTCACTCGCTTCTGGGAAGTCCCCGACCTCTGGAACGTCGGCTACCCCGTGCTGGAGACCCATCCCGACGGCAGCTTCGTGGTCACCAAGCACCCCGGCACCGGCGGCATGGTCACGGTGGATACCGTCTCCGAGCAGCTGCTCTACGAGATGGGCGATCCGCGGGAATACATCACGCCGGATGTCACCGCCGACTTCTCCTCCATTCGCCTGGAGCAGGTGGGCGAGAACCGAGTCGCCGTGTCGGGCATCACCGGAGGCCCCAACACGCCCTTCCTGAAGATCTCCGCTTCCTATCTCGCCGGCTTCAAGGCCTCGGGCCAAATCACCCTCAGCGGCCCCCGGGCGGTGGAAAAAGCCCGCCTGGCAGCGGATGTCGTGTGGAAGCGCCTCGAGCGTGCCGGCGTCACCTTCGACGAGGACTGTCGCAAGACGGAGCTGCTCGGTCTCGGAGCCGCCCTGCCGGGCATCGACACGGTAGCCAACGAGCCAGCGGAGGTCGTGCTTCGCCTCGGCGTCAAGGATCCCGACCCAGCCAAGGTCGAGCGCTTCGGCAAAGAGATCGCGCCCCTGGTGACCTCGGGCCCGCCGGGCGTCACCGGCTTCGCTCAGGGTCGGCCCAAGCCCCAGAAGATCGTCGCCTACTGGCCTGCCCTGCTGCCCCGGGAGCAGGTCGAGGAACACATCCGGGTCACCGTAACCGAATCCTGATCCTAGAAATCCTGACCCCGAGCGACCTGGAGGCCCGAGATCCCTGACTTCTGACGAGATCCGCTACCGGCTACAGATCGTCGCGGGGGCTGCGTTCTTCGCGACCATGGGCTTGGTCACCAGCGTCCTCGCCGACCGCCTGCTGCTCGCCGCCCACGGCATCCTGGCAGCGATCCTATGGACCGCGGCCTTATACTTCGCAGCGAGCCCTTTCCGCTCTCTGGCTCCTGGACCGACCTCCATCGCGGTCCTTTATGCCGCGTCTTTTGGCTGGCTCCTGGAGCTTTGGGCCGCCCCTCTCGAGCTGGGGCGCGCCGCATTGCTGCCCCACTGGCCCCGCAAGCTCTTCTCGCCCTCAGGGTGGCTGCTCATCGCCGCCGCCCTCGCAATTTTCGCAGTGATTCGCTTCGTCCTGATTCGTTCTGCCCAAGGAGGTACCCGTGAAGGTTCGACTCGAACAGATCGCCCACGCTCGCTCCGGCGATAAGGGCGACGCCAGCAACGTCGGCCTGATCGCCGACAGTCCGGAGGTCTACCAGCTCCTCCTCGACCAGGTGACCGAGGAGGTTGTCGGAAAGCATTTCCACGGCATTTGCCAAGGCGCCGTGACGCGCTACGAGATTCCCAATCTGCTGGCGATGAACTTCATCCTCCACGATTCCCTCGGCGGCGGCGGTACCGAAAGCCTGCAGATCGACGCTCAGGGTAAGACCCACGGCCAGGGGATCCTCCAGCTGGAGATCGAGGTCCCGGAGAGCACGCCCCTGCGCTCCCTGCCTCCCGCCTCCGCTTCGGAATGAGCCCGGTGACCGATTCGCCACCATCCCCTCCAGCCCTGCCCTCTACCGAGAGCCTGCAGCTGCGGCGAGAGGCGGACCTGCTCTGGGTGACCCTCGATGAGCCGGAAAAGGCGAACGCCTTCGGCCCCCGAATGATTCGGGAGCTCACCGAAGTCTATTCGCGACCTTGGCTCGACGAAGGAGTGCGGGCGATCTTGCTGAACGCCAACGGACGCCACTTCTGCGCCGGCGCCGACCTCGCCCATCTCGAGAGCCTGCAGCGAGCGACTCTGAAGGACAACCGGGAGGATTCCCGGGGACTCCGCACTCTCTTCGAATCTGTGCTTCGGCAGCAGACCCTAACCCTCGCCTTGGTGCACGGCGCTTGCGTTGCCGGCGGCTGCGGCCTCGCCACCGCCTGTGACTTCGTCTTCGCCGCCGAGGATGCCCGCTTCATGTACAGCGAGGCCCGCATCGGCTTTGTCGCAGCCCTGGTTGCCACCTATCTTCCCCTCCGCTTACGCGGAGCCGACCTGCGGGAGCTCCTCCTCGCCCCCGACTTCGTTTCTGCGCAGCGAGCTCTCACCATCGGCCTGGTGAATCGAGTGGCCCCGAGAGCGGAGCTCGCCTCCCAGGGCGAAGAATTTGCCGCAAAAACCCTGCGCCATGCCAGCCCCGCCTCCATCGCCCAAACCAAGGAGCTTCTCCTCGAGCTGATAGGGCGCTCGCTAGATTCTGCCCTCGAACACGCCGTGGAGCTCAACGCTCAATCTCGATCGACGGCGGACTGCCGCCGCGGCATCCGCCACTTCCTCGAGCACCGCCGCCCCCCTCAGTGGCGCCAGGATCCCGACTCCATCTAAGGCTCTATCTGAGGCTCTCTGCCCATGGGTGCCCTGCTCTCCGCATTCTTTTACGCGGCCCTCGCCGGGATCCTGCTCCTCGTCGCCCGCTGGCTGGGGCTCTCTCCGTCGAAGAGCTCGGCGGCAATCCTGATCCTGCTGCCGCTGGCGTTCACCGCCTCCGGCTGGGTGCCGGGAAAGACCCTGGCACCTACCGCCAGCCTCGCCACCGTTCCTCCCTGGACTCATCCGGATCTCGCCTCGGCGATGACCTCCGGCGGCGATCCACCGCACCCTCTCCTCCTCGACCCGCTGTCGCAGATGCTGCCTTGGCGGCAGGCCGCCCGTAGCCATTGGGGGCTCAACCCCTCACAGGATTCCGGCGCCGCCCTGCTCGGCAACGCGCAGTCGGCGGTCCTCTTCCCCCTCGAGATCCTCGCCCGCCAGCTTCCTCCCAGCCGCGCGGTCACCTTTACCCAGACCTCGAGACTGCTTCTCGCCGTCCTCGGCCTCTTCCTCCTCGCCCGCGCCCTCGGCGCCGGCGACCGGGCAGCCCTGCTCGGCGCCACCGCCTATGGCGGCGCTGGGTTCCTCCACCTCTGGCGACTCCACCCTCACTCCTACGTCGCCGCCCTCGCGCCTTGGATTCTGCTGGCGGCGCTCTTCCTCGCCCGCCGCCCCGGCCCCCGCAGCACCGCGGGCCTCGCTCTCCTCGGTGCCCTCGGCGTCACCGCCGGACATCCCGAGACCCTGCTCCACGTGGTCCTCTTGGCCATCGCCGTCTGCCTGCCGACGCTGTGGCGACGACAGGGCTGGAGCCGCCGAATCCGGCGGACCCTGCTCTGGGGCAGCGCTTCGGCTCTTCTCGCCGCGCTGCTCGCTGCCCCTGCCCTGCTGCCCTTCTTGATTCAGCTGGAAGTATCCAAAGAGGCAGCGCTGCGCGATCAAGCCCCCCCGCTTCAGGTGGTGACGGAGAATGAGGAGCGCTGGCAACGCCTCGCCCCGACCCTCGATCCTTTCGTGCTGGGCGACCCCCGTACAGCAGACTGGCGCGGCCCTGAGAACCTCACAGAGCTCGCTGGAGGAGCCCTCGCCCCTCTCGCCTGGGCCCTCGCTCTGGCCAGCCTCGCCCGGCGGCGCCAGCGCGCCCAGAGCCTGCCTTGGCTCCTCCTTGGAGCCCTCGGCCTGGGAATCGCCGTCGGCACCCCCGGCCTCGCCGACGCGGCATCGGCCACTCCGCTGCTGGCAGATTCTCTGCTCAAGCGCCTTACCCTGTGGTGGGCTCTAGGCTGCAGCGTCGCCGCGGCCCTCGGGGCGCACTGCCTTCTGAGCTCTCGGCCCGGAAGCTCCGACTTCTCCGAACTCTCCGCCCTTGACGCTGCCAGTTCCAATGCTGTCAGCTCCAGTGCCAGGGAAGTGACCCTCTCGGCCCAAGACTCTCCGGAATCGCGCCCTGGAGAGCTCCAGCGCGGCGCTTTCTCTCCCCGGACCCTCGCCCTTGCAGGCCTTGCGTTCGCCGCCCTGCTCCCTTGGCTCCTCGAGGCGAGGCTGCCGATCGCTGAGATCGGGAACGACCACCCCCAGCGCCTGTTGATCACCCTCGGCACCCTCGCCCTCGCGACCTTCGCCCTCTGGATCAGCGGTAGGCGGAAACGCCTCGGCGCCGGGCTTCTGCTGCTCGGGCTGCTCATCCCGCAGATCCACGCCTTCGCTCGCTACATCCCCCTGGCCCCGACTCAGAGCTTCTATCCCTCGACGCCGAGCCTCGACTTCCTGCGAGCGGGGCTCCAGCCTGGAGACCGCATCGTCGGCCTAAATTCTGCGCTCACCCCTCACGCGGCGGCCTTCTTCGATCTCGAGGACATCCGCGGCTACGACCCCATGACCTTCGCCCCCTACTACCAATTCGTCAGCGCCTTCGCAGAGCCGCAGCGCAACCGCTGGCCGAACGTCCTGGTTTGGAGCCATCCCGCCCTCTCCTACCTCGGCGTGCGCTACATCCTCGATCACCCCACCATGTACGTCTTCCACCATCCGGAGGTGCTCAAGGTCTACGAGGGGGAGGATGGCCTGCTCTACGAGAACCCTAACCCCTTGCCGCGGCTCTTTCTGCCTCGCCAGGTGGAGGTTTTCGAAAGCGCCGACCAGGCCCTGGCCCATGCCCAAGGCAATCCAGACTTCGCCCAGACCGCCGCCGCCGCCCCCCCGCCGACAAACCTGGGATCTCGCTTCCTGCGCTGGCTCGCCCCTCCCTCTACCGATACCCCTTCCCTCCCTCCTCCCGCCCAATACCCCAACGGCGAGGGAGTCATCGAGGATCTGCAGGTCGAGCCGGGACTCATCCGAGCCACCCTGCGCACCGAAGGGCTAGCCCTCGCCACCACCAGCCAGCCGGCGATCCCCGGATGGAGCTGCTGGGTAAACGGCCAGCGCGCTCCCCTGGTGCGGGTCAACGGCGCCTTTCTCGGCGTGCTCTTGACTCCTGGCGACCATCAGGTTGAGATGCGGTACACCATCCCCGCTTGGCGCACTAGCCTTCTCCTTGCCGGCTGCGGCCTGCTCCTGCTGATTTTTCTCCTGCTTCCCTCCCATTTCCGCAATCCTCTATGAGCTGAATCTCCGTGAAGCTTCTACTCTTCGACATCGACGGCACCTTGATCCGCGCTGGGCGCCAGGTGGGTCCGATCTTCCTGGGTGCCCTGGAAGAGACCTTCGGGCGCCCGGTCCAGTTCGGAAACTACAGCTTCGCCGGCCGCACCGACTCCCAGATCATCTTCGAGCTGATGGCCCGCAGCGGCGTCTCTCATCAAGAGATCGAGGCCACTCTCCCCGAGATGCGGGATTGCTACCTCGAGCGCCTGGAGAGGGATCTCGATCCCCGGCAGATGACCATCTGCCCCGGCGTCGTCCCGCTGCTGCAGCGCCTCTCGCAGCGAGATGACGTCGCCCTCGGCCTGCTCACCGGCAACTTCCGACGCGGTGCCTACATCAAATTGGAGCGCCTCGGGCTGGACGAATACTTCCCCATCGGAGCCTTCGGCGATGATGGCATCGATCGCTCCGAGCTCCCTCCTATCGCCCTCCAGCGAGCGCGCTCGACCTACCGGCACCCCTTCGACAGCGCCAACACCGTGATCATTGGAGATACCCCCAACGACATCCGCTGCGCCCGCGACCACGGTATGGCGGTCTACGCCGTAGCCACCGGCACCTATCCCCTCGCCCAGCTAGAAACCGGGGGAGCCACCTGGACCTACGCCGACCTGGAACCCCTGGAGCAGGCCTTGGGCCTTCGTGACCAAGTCGGCAGCTCAATTCGCTCCAGTAGCTCGGGGAACTCGGGCAGCTCGGAAAACTCGGGCGACTCCAATCTCCCCAGCGTCCCGACCTGAGACCTTTCCCCATGGCCACCTCATCCAATCTCGAGCTCGCACCCACCGCTCGCCGCCAGCTTCAGCGCACCCTCTTGGTAGAGGAAGATGTCCTCGACATCCTTCTCTCGCAGCTCCCGGATCTCCAACAAGCCCCCAGCGGCCCCTGGCGGCTAGGAACCTACCTTCCTCTTCCGGTGCACCGAGACCATCAATTCCTCTCCCTCGCCTGGGCCGAGGCGACCCTCCACCGCCGAGACGACGGAGGGATCGTCGTCACCGAGATCCAAATCCAGCCGGCGGCCGCGGAGAACGCCTAGACTTAGATACCTAGAGCTGAATGCCCTGACGGGAGTACCCAGACGGGAATACCTAGAGTCTCAGCTCACCCTCGACCCAAAGCTCTGCGGAACCACACCTGAGTTTGGTTGAAGACTTCGATCAGCTGAGGATTCGGGCCGTCGAAGGGATGGCGAGCTCCAAAGGTATGCCCCGCCCCCGGGATCACTCGCAGCTGCCGGTTCCCTGCCCCCGCCTCTCGATCCAGGCGGCGGGCATCCGCCTCGCTCACCGTGGCGTCGTCTTCGCCGTGCAGGATCAGCCACGGCGCGTTGATTTTTGAGGCCGCCGCCGCGGGCTCCAGCTCATCTCCCCGAGCCTCCAGCTCCTCCAGCGCCTCGACGTCGATTTCCAGGCGCTGTCCGGTACGCCCATTGACCACCTCCAGCACGCCATCGCGCCGCCACTGCTGGATCGCCTGCTCACTGAAGCGGTGGAAGCTCGCCACCGCCGCCCAGGTGACGAGAGCCTTCACTCGCCCCCCCACCTGCGCTCCAGCGCTAGCCAGAATCGAGGCGCCTCCTCCCCGACTATGCCCCAGCAGCCCGAGGCGCTCACCGTCGATACGCTCTGGATCGGCGCTCTCTGCGGCGAAGCGAATCACCGCCTCGAGATCTGCGACGTCTCCGCCGAAGGTCGCGCGACGAAAGGCATCCAAATCGGTAACTCGCTCGTCACCGATGGCCATCCCGCTGCCGCTGAAATTGAAGCTCAGCACCGCGAAGCCCCGCTGCTCCAGAAGGTTCACCAACGGGGGAAAGAATCCCCAGTCTAAAAAGCCCTTGAATCCATGGGCCACGACGATCACCGGGCGGCGGCCGGCCCGGGAGGGCAGCGTGAGACGCCCCTCGAGGGCAGCGCGGCCCGGTACCGGAATCGAGACCAATCGAGCTTGTTCTGCTGCGGAAGATGACTGCGTTGCGGAAGAGAGGTCGCTCATGATCACCATTCTAGCCGCATCTTCCAGCGCACCTTCCAACCTTGAACCGTCCGCGACCTGCCCCCCTCGGATCGCCCCCCGATGCTCCCCTCCCGACTACCCCCCGGAAGAACCAAGCTTGCTACAATGCTGACCATGCTCCCCTCCATCGATGGCTTGCTGCCTGAAGACCACCGAAGCACCCTCGCATCCCTCGGCGCCCAGTGGTCAAACGAGACCCAGAGGCCGGACGAAAATAGTCTTCCCACGAGCTTCGGCGACCCGGAACGCGAAGCGCGGGCGCTGCACGAGTCTTGCGCCGTGAGCCTCAGCTCCAATCAGCGTCTCGACCTCGAGGGGTCGGACCGAGGTCGCTTTCTCCAGGGGCAGGTGACCTGTGACGTCGAAGCGCTACAGAGCGGCGAAGGGACCTACGGCTTCTTCACTACCGCCAAGGGGCGAATCGAGGCCGACGTCGTGGTCTGCGCGGCGCAAGACCGCCTGATCTTGAGCGTCCCCTTCGGCACCGCGCCCAATCTCGCTCAGCGCCTCGAGAAATATGTCCTCATCGACGATGTCCGAGTGCTTCAACCTCCCAGCGCGGCGCTCCTGCTCTGCGGAGCCGAAGCCGAGAGCTTCCTGAACCAGATCCTGGAGGAACCCGTCGCTGACTCCCCTTGGTCAGGACTCTCCACCACCACCCTGTCGGGCTCTTCCCAAGAGGCCGCCTGGGTTCTGCGCCGCCAGGATCTCGGAGCTCCAGCCTTCGAGATCTGGCTCCGGGACCCCCAGCACCGAATCGAGCTCTTCTCCCAATTCATAGAGCGCGGGGCGCTCCCGGCGGGCACCGCCAGTCTCGAAGCGCTTCGCATCGCCGTCGGCGAACCCCGCTTCGGTGCTGACTTCGGGCCAAAGACCTTGCCCCAAGAAACCGGCAGAGAAGACGCCGTCAGCTATACCAAGGGGTGTTACCTCGGCCAGGAGGTCGTCGCTCGCCTGCACTACCGCGGCCAGGTCGCAAAGCAGATTCGGTCCCTGCGGCTGGAGGGCCCTGATCTCGCGGGAATGGACCTCGACGGCGCTGAGCTGCAATTCGAGGGCCGCAGCGCCGGCCGCTTGACCAGCATCACCGCTTGGGGGCCGCCAAACTTCGAGAGCCATCCACAGCGTCGCTGGGCCCTCGCCATGGTCGCGCGCCGCGCCTTTGACAGCGGCACCGAGCTCCAGCTCACCGCAGGAGCCCGCGCGGTCGTCCTCTGACCGCCCACCCTTCTTCGCCATGGGGGCTCGAGGCCGCAGAGCTTGCAACCGCGCCCCCCGCTGCGGCGCTCTAGAGCCCTGGCGCGCTCTGACTGCCCAAACTTCTCTTGCAAGATTTTCTATGCACTCGGAGTCCGTGACTCCGAGGCTATTTCATCGTGATCCACGGGACGCCGCCCGAGGGCCTCAGCCCTCGACCGAGCGAGCCCCTACTGGAGGAGTACCGTCATCATGAGCTCACTTTCCAAGGCCCTCGTGGCCGAGTTCATCGGAACCTTCGCACTTATCTTCATCGGCGCCGGCGCCGGCGCCCTGGGCATCGGCGGCTTGGTGGGAGTCGCCCTTGCCCACGGCCTCGTGGTGGTTGGCTTCGCCTACGCCTATGGCCATATTTCCGGCACCCACATCAACCCTGCCGTCACTATCGGTCTGCTGGTCGGCGGCGCCATCGACACCACCAAGGCCATCGCCTACATCGTCGTGCAGCTGCTCGGCGGCATCGCCGGAGCCTATGCTCTAGCCTTCGCCCTCGGCGGGACCGACACCGGCCTCGGCGCTACCGTTCTCGCCTCGGGACTCGACGTCGGCAGCGCGACCATCACCGTATCCCCCGCCGCCGGCTTCTTCATCGAGCTGGTGCTCACCTTCTTCCTGGTCAACACCGTCTTCCACACCGCCGTCAGCGGCAAGGGAGGCCAGTTCGCCGGCCTCGCCATCGGCCTGACCCTGGTCTTCTGCATCTTGTTGGGCGGCCCCCTCACCGGCGCCAGCCTCAACCCCGCCCGTACCCTGGGCCCGGCCCTCGCCGCCGGCAACTTCGCTGACATCTGGCTCTACTTCGTTGGCCCGCCCCTCGGCGGAATCCTCGCGGCGCTAGTCTACCGAACCATCGGCAAGGAAAGCTGACCCCAACCCTCTGCCGGACGCCTAGCTCGAAGAAGCAAAAGGGCAAAAGGCACCCAACAAAAAAGCGCCGCGGATCGCAGAATCCGCGGCGCTTCTTCGCTTCTAGCGAGCTCGAAGGGCTCGTTCTACACCGAGAACGACGATCCGCAGCCGCAGCTCCCAACCGCCTTGGGGTTGTTGAACTTGAAGCCAGCGCCGGTTTTTCCGAGCACGTAGTCGATCTCCGTACCCTCGAGATAACGAGCGCTCACGGCGTCTACGAGGACCTGCAGGTCTCCCTGCATGTAGACCCAATCGTTGTCTCTCGTCTCGTTCTCGAAGTCTAGAGCGTACTCAAACCCGCTACAGCCTCCCCCTCTCACCGCAATCCGCAAGCCGTGGTTCTCGTCGATCTGTTCCTGGTCACGAGTCAGCTTGACCATCGTGACGGCCTTCTCGGTCAGGCGAACAGGAATGTACTCCCCGCTAGGGGCTTCCTGCGCGGTCGCTACAGAATTTGCCGACGTGGTATCCATGATTGCAATCTCCTATCTTTGAACGACGCGGCACCGATCGATCGGAAGAGGACAATGGGGCAGAGCTGCAGAAATAGAGCGCTGCGGAAGGTGAAGTGTCGGTTCGCGTCGCGAGCGATCCCCGACGGAAAAATCAGGAGTTGCTCGACAGACCCTCAGACATTAGCTTCCTCGGCGCGGCGAAGTCAATTCACTGTTCATGAACTCCCTATAACCGCACCGCTGCAGATCTTTGTTCCCCTTCGTCTCAACAAAATCTCACTTACACCCTGAAGACCATCGACTACGCGAGTCAGCGCGAACCTACTGGTATACGGTAGGGGAGCTCCCTCTCGGGATTCGCCCATCGCACTCTCATTTCGAAGCGATCCAGCGGGAATTTCGCCCCAGATAGATCCTTCCCCACTCAAGCACACCTCATCGAAGAACAGTAGCGAGCCTCCAAAATGTTCCGCGCCCTTTTGCTCGACTTCAACGGCATCCTGCTTGATGACGAGCCTCTGCATCTCGAGCTGCTGAATCGAATCTTGACGGAAGAGGGGATCCCTTCCATCGAAACCTCCCTGGAAGACATCATCGGGAGAACCGACCAGGACTTCCTGACAGCGACCCTCTCCGCTCACGATCGAGCAGCGGACCCCAGCCTGGTGATGCGCTTGGTGATCCGCAAGGCCACTTATTATCAGGAGGCGGTGCGCCGCAATGGCTATAGCTTCTTCGAAGGAGCCCAGAATCTTTTGCAGCAGGCGCGAGACGCGGAGCTTGCTGTCGGCGTGGTGAGCGGAGCTCTGCGGCAAGAGATCGAAGATGCCCTCGGCCAAATCGGTGCCCTCGACGGCATCAAGTTCATCATCAGCTCCGAGGATGTCGAGCGCGGAAAGCCCGACCCGGAAGGCTATATCCTGGGGCTCAACAACCTCAACAGCCTCTCTCCCCTTCCAACGCGATTGATTCACCCCCACGAGGTTCTAGCCATCGAAGATACTCCGGCGGGCCTTTCCGCGGCGAACGACGCTGGCTTGTTTACGGTGGGTATAGCTCATACCTTCCCAGAGGAAACCCTCGCCCAGTTGGCGAGCGCGACCCACCCCAGCCTCACCGACCTAGACCTCGAAGCTCTGGAAGAGCTCTACCGAAGGCATAGCGCCTCCTAAGCCCGCAGACACGCCGCGGGCAGGGCAAACCACAGCCGGTAGAAGTCCGCTGGGGAAAGTCCCTGGCACCTCTTCAGCGCTAACTCTTCGGCAGCCTGGGAAAGTCCCTGGCACCCCTTCCAAGGCCACTTCTTCGACAGCCATAGGGCAGCCATAGGGCAGCCATAGGAATGTCCCTGGCACCTGCCCAAGCAGATAGAACAAAACGACTTACGGTGCATTCGCACCCTTCTTCAGCCGTTCACCTCGCTCACTTCCTCGATCGCCCCGTGGCGATGCCTCGCCGATGCGCTCGCCACTGAGCCCACCTATGAACCCGCCAATGCGATAGCATCGTCGACCTTTCGAGGTGGCCATGTACGAACGATCTCGCGGACATATCGAAGTCATCGCCGGAGGCATGTTCTCCGGCAAGAGCGAAGAGCTGGTGCGTCGCATGCGGCGAGCGGCCATCGCCCGGCAGCGGGTGCAGGTCTTCCGCCCCGTCAGCGATACTCGCCATGCCCCCGGCCGGCTGGTGACTCGCGATCAGCGGGAGCTCTCGGCTCACTCCGTCGACAGCAGCACCGCCCTGCGGAGCGAGCTCCAAATTGGCGTGCAGGTCGTCGGCGTCGACGAGGCACAATTCTTCGACCTCGGTCTCGTTCAGGTCGTCATGGAGCTCGCCGACGCCGGCCTGCGGGTCATCGTTGCCGGCCTCGATCAGGATTTCAGCCGCAAGCCCTTCGGCCCCATGCCCGCCATCCTCGCCCTGGCGGAGTATGTGGACAAGATGCACGCCATCTGCGTGCGCTGCGGCGGCCTAGCGCACTACAGCCAGCGCATCGCCGGCGGCGAAGATCAGGTGCAGGTCGGGGACGCTGAATCCTATGAAGCGCGCTGCCGACGCTGCTACGAAGACTACCCGCCCCCCCAGCAAGACCTCACGCTCTAATCACCCAGCGAAGCGGTAAGGGCGTGCTACCCCGCCTCCCCCTCCTCCAGCGGTCGGGGAGCGAGCCCAGGTCCGGGGTAGAGATCCACGGGAATCGGCCGATTGCCTTCGTCGACGTGGACATAAACCACCGTCGCCTCGGTCACCGTCACTCGGCCTCGTCCCTTCCCCCGCCGCTCCGCCTCCACCACTACCCGGGTGGTGATCGAGGTGCGACCGACCTTCACCACATCGGCGTAGAAGCTCACCAGATCGCCGACGAAGACCGGATAGTGGAAGACCACCTCGTGGAGGCTGACGGTCACCAGCTTACCGGTCACGAAGCGAGCGGCTTCCACCGCTCCCGCCTGATCGATATACGACAGGATGATGCCGCCGAAAATGGTCCCCATGCCGTTGGTGTCCCTCGGCAGAAGGACGACCCGAATCGCCAGATTTTGGCGCTCGGCATCACTGTTCACGGGGGCAGGCGCTTGGGGCATGGAAGGCTCCTCGATGGGGACGAAGCAAGCTCAGGATGGCGGCGTCTCTACTCGATCGGCGGACGCAGCCGGAATTTCTCAGGGTTCCTGTGAAGCGGGAGATTCAGGGGCAGCTCGTGGCCGAACCGAGCCTTTGACCTGTTCTGGCCGACGAGGATCTTCAGCTCACTAGGGCCAGCTCCCCAGGAGGCATCATCTTATCTCGGGGCGGCTCCTCCGGCGGCTCTCAGAGCTTCGGCGACCGCTCCCGCGGCATCCTTCACCGTGAGCAGGAGCGACTCGCATTGACCATCGGGACGCTCCGGTCGCCAGCTCTCCAAACACACCACCGGACGACCGTGCTTCAGCGCCATAGCGATCTCCGAGAGCGTTCCCCAGCCGCCGCCGATGGCGATCACCGCCTGCGCCGACAGCACCAGCACCAGGTTACGTCCCTGCCCCAGACCCGTATGGATAGGGATCGATAGGTGCGCATTGGCCCCGGAGCTCTCGTCATCGCTTCCCGGCAAGATCCCCACCACCTGCCCCCCCGCCAATCTCGCCCCTCGCGACGCCGCGGCCATCACCCCGCCCCGACCGCCGGTCAACAGCACCGCCCCCGACTCCGCAAGCCCTCGCCCCACCGACTCCGCAAGGGTCTCGAGAACAGGGCCACACTGCGCAGCGCCGCACACCGCGATGGTGAGGCCACCGCCCCTCGGCTCAGTCGATCTCTCCATCGCGGCATCATACCCGCCGACTCCTCCCGCCTGAGTGTCCCCCCGAGCTCACGAAGCTCACTGGGCTCATCACGTCACCTCCTCCCGGCGCTGAAACCTCACCCGGTGAAATACACGTAGGCTCCCTTGGAGCCTGTCGGCTGATCTACAAGACGAGTGGCTCTCCCGAAAGAACGATCGAATCCAGCGCCCTCCGACCATCTCAACGCAACATTCAGCCAAAAACTAGGCTCATTAGGATTCAGAATCAGGACCTACTCTGGATCAGGACCTACTCTGGATCAGGACCTACAAAGCGTTGCAGCTTCGTCTCCCGAGCGCTGAAAGCTCCTTCCCATTGAGAAGGTAAGATGAGGATGATGAAAAAATTAGGCCCCATGACCGTGATTACCGCCTGGGCGAGTCGCCTGCGCTACCCACAACTCTTTTTCCTCACCGCCGGCCTCTTCCTGCTGGACTTCTTCATCGTCGACCCGATTCCCCTCATGGATGAAGCCCTGCTAGCCCTCCTCACTCTGCTCGTCGGTTCCCTGAAAACCAGGGGTGAGGACCCGGAAGAGACCGAACGCGAGATCAAGAACGTCACGCCCCCCAATCCCTAACTCGCCGAAGCTCTCGGGAAGCGCCCTGGTGGCCGCCGCGCGCTCACAAGTGCCGTGCCTGAGCCGGCCGTCCCTTGATAGAGTCTGCGAACTATGGATCTCGATCTAGCTATCGCTCTCGGCACCTACGGCGTCTTTTCCTTAGTCGCTATGGGCTTTGCATTCTGGGCCGCCTACGCGGCCAGGGGCTGGAAGGCCGGCCTCGGCGCCGCAGCCGCAGCCCTCGGCGTGATGATGAGCATCTTGCTCGTCCTCTACCTCTTCGTCTATCCCCACCTTCAGGAGCTCAAGCAGCTCAACTGAGGCGGGCGAGCCGGTATCGCCGGGGGACAAGCCTCCGCCATACCGAGGGATCCCCTAGCTCCACCCCACAGCTCCGGCTGAAGTTATCTCCACTGGCGGCGCTTCCACTGGCGGCGCTTCCACTGGGGAGCGCTCTCAGTGGGAAGCCTCCATGGTTTCGTCATGGCCTCGCCGCAGCATCACTCTGGTATCGCCATGGCCTGGCTGCTGCGTTGGAACCCCGTGGGCTGACAGCTCTGGCAAAATATTGAGAGGAAGTTGAAACTTCCGACCTTCGTCCATTCCAGCGCGAAGGCGACACATCACGGGAAGGGCAGCCTTTAGCCTTCCTCAGCGGCGGTGTAGTGATAGAGTTTTCAACTCTAACCTTCACAAGTAGCCCAGCCCCTCAAAGGGTTCCTCTACGATTGGATATTCCACTACGCTCCAGCGGCCCCAGCCCCTCCCCTCGACGCAAACTTCCCTGCCGCTGAGACCGATGCTATGACCGAATCTACGAGCCCCAAGATCGCTCCTTCCGATCAGCCCCCGGAGACCATCACCACCCCCGGCACCTACGACCCCGCGACCCTCGAGCCGCGCTGGCGGCAGCTGTGGGACAACGCGGGTCTGGATCACGCGGACATCGATGAATCTCGGGAAGGGCGATTCGTTCTCACCATGCTGCCCTACCCCTCTGGGGACCTGCACATCGGCCATTGGTATGCCATGGTGCCGGGCGACGCCCGCGCGCGCTATCTGCGCATGCGCGGCTATAACGTCATGTTCCCCATGGGCTTCGACGCCTTCGGGCTGCCGGCGGAAAACGCCGCCATCAAGCACAACATCAACCCGCGTACCTGGACCTTGTCCAACGTCGAGCGGATGCGGGATCAGCTCAAGACCATGGGCGCGATGTTCGACTGGCGTCGGGAGATGGTCTCCTGCGAGCCGGAGTATTACCGCTGGACTCAGTGGTTCTTCCTCCAGCTCTTCAAGGGAGAGCAAGCCTACCGCAAGTATTCGCCGGTGGATTGGTGCCCTAGCTGCAACACCACCCTGGCCCGAGAGCAGGTGGTGGGAGACGATCGCCGCTGCGAGCGCTGCGGTACCCCGGTGATCAAGCGCGAGCTGGAGCAGTGGTTCTTCCGCACCACCGACTACGCCGAAGAATTGCTGGACTTCTCGTCCATCGACTGGCCGGAGCGGGTGAAAGTCCTCCAGGAGAATTGGATCGGTCGATCCGAAGGCGCTCACGTCGTCTTCCGCACCGAGCAGGGCGACGAGCTGCCGGTCTTCACCACCCGGCCGGACACCCTGTGGGGCGCGACCTTCATGGTGCTCGCCCCAGAGCACCCCCTGGTCGAATCCCTGACCACCGATGCCCAACGCCCCGCCATCGAGGAATACATCGAGCAGGCCACCCGCCAAACCGATGTCCAGCGGGAATCGGCGGATCGGGAGAAAACCGGCGTGTTTACCGGAAGCTATGCCCTCAATCCGGTCACCGGAGAGCGCATTCCCATCTGGATCGCCGATTACGTGCTGATGACCTACGGCTCTGGCGCGATCATGGCGGTGCCGGCCCACGATCAGCGGGACTTCGAGTTTGCGCGCCAATTCGGCCTCGAGATCCGCATCGTGATCCATCCCGCCGGCGAAGATCCGCCCTCCGCAGATCAGCTCGAAGAGGCGGCCATCGGCAAGGGCGTGATGGTGAATTCCGGCCCTCTCACCGGCACGGCATCGGACGTTGCCCTGGGGGAAGTGCTGGATTATCTGGAGCGCGAGAGCATCGGCGAGCGGGCGGTGAACTACCGCCTGCGAGACTGGCTGATCTCTCGACAGCGCTATTGGGGAGCGCCCATCCCCATCATCCATTGCCCCAACTGTGGAGCCGTTCCCGTGCCGGAGGAAGACCTTCCGGTGGAGCTGCCTCTGGAGGTCGATTGGCAACCCACCGGGGAAAGCCCTCTGAAGCTTCATCCCACCTGGTCCAAAGCCACCTGCCCTGAATGCGGTGACGAGGGCACCCGGGAGACGGACACCATGGACACCTTCATGTGTTCCTCCTGGTACCACCTGCGCTATCTCTCCCCGCGCTACGACCAGGGCCCCTTCGATCCCGCCGAATACGACTATTGGATGCCGGTGTCCACCTATACCGGCGGCATCGAGCACGCCACCATGCATCTGATCTACACCCGCTACTTCCACAAGGCGTGCCGCGACCTCGGCATCCTGCAGGGAGACGAGCCCATGGCGCAGCTGCGCAACCAGGGCATCATCCTCGGCGAGGACTCGGAAAAGATGTCCAAGAGCCGCGGCAATGTGGTGGCCCCGGACGAGCTGGTGGGCGAATACGGCACCGATACGGTGCGCGCCTTCTTGATGTTCTTCGCCCGCTGGGAACAGGGTGGGCCGTGGTCCAGCGGCGGCATCGAAGGTTGTTCCCGCTGGCTGCGGCGCACCTGGAACCTGCTCACTGGGGAGCCCTCCCAGAAGGCCGGCGACGCTTCACCACAGCGCCTCAAGGAGCTGCGGCGGAAGGTGCACCAGACGGTCGAGTCCATCACTCGCGACTATGAGCGCTTCGAGTTCAACACCACCATCAGCTCGATGATGGAGTTGCTCAACGAGATGAGCCGCGCCCGGGAAGCCGGCGCCGAGGGCAGCGAGGAGTGGCGCGAGGCGGTGTCCTACTATCTCCGCCTGCTGGCTCCGGCGGCCCCCTACGTGGCGGAGGAGCTCTGGCAGCGCACCGAGGCCTTCGAGAACTGGTCACCAGCCCACTCGGTGCATCACCAGCTCTGGCCTGAATACGATCCGGAAGCCGCCGCGGAAGACGAGATCACCCTGGTGATCCAGGTCAACGGCAAGGTCCGTGATCGCATTGCCGTGCGCGCAGAGATCTCCCGAGAGGATGCCCAGCGCCTGGCTCTCGCCAGCGAGGCGGTGGGGCGCTATCTCGACGGCGAGCCCAGAAAAGTTATCTACGTCCCCGGACGACTGGTCAACATCGTGCCCTGAACCCATTGCTCCCCTCGGGGAAGAAATCGCTGCACCATGGATCCAAACTCCCAACCGAACCCCGGCTCCCCCGAAGAGATCTGGATCTTCAATCAGCTCCAGGCCAAGCTGCCGCTGCAATTTCAGCGACTCTTCGAAAACCCCAAGAAGCCGCGTACCATCGTCGTGGTTCCCAGCCTGACCCTGGATCAGGAGGAGCTGACGAAGATCGAAGGCGCTCATCACTACGAGGAGCGCATGCTGTGCATGCTGATGCTCCTGCGGATGCCTCGCACTCGGGTGATCTACGTCACCAGCCAGCCGGTGCATTCGATGGTGATCGACTACTTCCTACACCAGCTTCCGGGCATCCCCTTCAGCCACGCCCGGTCGCGGCTCGAGCTGCTGTCCTGCCACGATGCGTCGCCGGCGCCCCTGACCCTCAAGATTCTGCGCCGTCCCCGGCTGCTGCAGCGCATTCGCGAGCGCATCATCGACGTAGATTCCAGCCATCTTTCGGCCTTCAACGTCACCCACCTCGAGCGCACCCTGGCGGTACGCCTGGGGATCCCCATCTACGGCTGCGATCCGGAGCTCGGCTGGCTCGGTGAGAAGAGTGGATGCCGCAAGGTGTTCCGCGAGGCCGGCGTGCAGCTGCCTCGAGGCTTCGAAGATCTGCGAGACGAGGGTGACATCTTCGACGCTCTCACCGACCTGAAGACCACCAACCCCAAGCTGCGGCGCGCGGTGGTCAAGCTCAACGAGGGCTTCTCCGGCGAGGGCAACGCCCTGCTCTCCTTCGAAGGCTGCCCCGAAAAAGACGGGGTACGGGCGTGGATCGCCGAGAACCTGCCAAAGCGCCTGCGCTTCGAGGCCAAGACCGAGACCTGGCCGGCCTTCCGGCGCAAATTCGAGCAGATGCGCGGCATCGTCGAGGAATTCATCGAGGGCAAGGGAAAGACCTCACCGTCGGTGCAGTGCCGCATCGACCCCGCCGGCAATCCCCACATCATCTCCACCCACGATCAGGTGCTGGGCGGCCCCACGGGTCAGATCTTCCTCGGCTGTAATTTCCCCGCCCACGACGATTACCGGCTGCAGATCCAGGAAGCCGGCATGGACATCGCCCGGGTGCTCTGCAACTACCGGGTCCTCGGCCGCTTCGGCATCGACTTCATCTGCGTGCCGAAGCCGGATGGCAGCTGGGAGAGCTACGCCATCGAAATCAACCTGCGCAAGGGCGGTACCACCCACCCCTTCATGATGCTGCAATTCCTCACCCACGGAGAATTCGACGAGGAGACGGGCCTCTACCGATCCCCCTCCGGGCAGCCGCGCTATTACGTCGCCTCGGACAACCTCTCCAACGCCCGCTACCAGGGCCTGACGCCCCGCGATCTCATCGACATCGCCGTGCTCTACGACCTCCACTTCAACGGCGCCAACCAGCAGGGGGTGATCTTCCACCTCATCGGCGCGCTGTCGGAATTCGGCAAGCTCGGCGTGATGTGCATCGGCGACTCCCACGACAACGCCCGCCAGCTCTACGAAGAGACGGTAGAGGACCTCGACTTCGAGGCCGAGCGTCAGGATCACCTGCGGGGCGAGACCCGGCGCTTCGACGGTCGGCGCTTCACCGCCGCGGCGGGCGAGGGCTGAAGCGAATTGGGCCGAGCAAAGTAGTTCTAAGGGCGTTAGCCGCCGCAGGCGCTCTTGTTCTCCCTGGCCTGCGGGCCCTAAAAGAACGCTTCAGCAGGCCTGGTCCCAAACTCGGGATTCAGATCCTGCCGAAGCGCTTGCAGCTCGAATAGATAAAGCTCGATCGGGTACAGCCTGAGTGAATGCAGCTTATTGCGCTGGGGCTAGCTCCCCCGCGTTCGGGGAAACCTCTTCTGCGTCCTCCCGATTCAGCACCTCGTGCCCGCCCTGCTGGCTCCAGCGCCCCGGCAGCACGCGGTCCATGATCCGCGTGATGTCCTCCAGGATGTAATAGGCCACCGGCACCAGCATCAGGATGATCACCGTGGCGAAGAGCACGCCGAAGGCCAGGGAGGCCGCCATGGGGATGAGGAATTGAGCCTGCAGGCTCTTCTCCAGCAGCAGCGGCAGCAGGCCGACGAAGGTGGTGAGGGAGGTCAGCAGAATCGGCCGGAAGCGCTGCTCGCCAGAGGATCGCACCGCGTCGTGCAGGGGCATCCCCGCCCGATACTTGCGGTTGATGAAGTCCACCATCACCAGGCTGTCGTTCACCACCACGCCGGTGAGGGCGACGATGCCGAAGCCGGAGAGCATGGTGAGGTTCATGCCGAGGGCGAAGTGGCCGAGGATCGCGCCGATGAGGCCGAAGGGAATGGCGCTCATCACGATCAGAGGCTGAAGATAGGAGCGGAAAGGCACCGCCAGCAGCACGTAGATCATCATCAGGGCGAAGAGGAAGCCCTGCACCAGGCCCCCCATCGTCTCCCGCTGCTCCTGCTGCTCTCCTTCGAAGCTATAGCGCAGGCCGGGAAAGTCCGCCCGCAGCTGCGGTAGCACCGTCGCCTCGAGATCGGCGATCACCTCGTTGGCGTTGTTCTTCTCGATGTCGACGTCGGCGGTGACGTTGATCACCCGCTTCTGCTCCACCCGCTGGATCGTCGCGTAGCCTCGGCCCATGGAGACCTCGGCGGCGGCGGTGAAGGGCATCTCGACACCGGCCGGAGTCCGCACCCGGAGGGATTCTAGGTTCCCCAGGGAGCTGCGCTCCTCCTCCGGATAGCGCACCATCACCTTGACTTCCTCCCGGCCCCGCTGCACTCGCTGAGCCTCCTCGCCGAAGAAAGCCTGGCGCACCTGCCTGCCGACGTCCGCCAGGGTCACCCCGAGGGCCTGAGCCTCTGGCGTGATGTCGAGCTTCAGCTCCTGCTTTCCGGGCTCGAAGCTATCGGCGATATCGAACACGCCGGGGTAGGCCCGCAGCGACTCCTTTAGCACCGAGGAGGCCTTCTCCAGCTGCTCCAGGCTGGGCCCGGACAGCTGCACGTTGATCGCTTCTCCGGTAGAGAAGAGAGACGAGGAGAACACCAGCTCCTGGGCATCCGGAATCTCGCCCACCAGCTCTCGCCAGCGATTGGCGATCTCCGGGCTGGTAATCACCCGCTCCTCCGCCGGCGCCAGCTCCACCGTCACCTCGCCGAGATGAGAGGCGGAGAAAGAAGCGCCGATGCCTCCTCCCCCCTGGCTCTGCTCGGTGCGGAAGGGCTGCTCCCCCACCGACGCCAGGAAGTGACGGAAGGCGTCCGGCTCTCCTTCTTCCGCCAGCTGCTCCTGCAGCTGCACCGCCGCCTGCTCCACCTGGCGCACCGCCCGCTCGGTGACGTCTGCGGGGGTACCCTGAGGCATGGTGATGAACACGCCGACGTTGTCCGCCTCCACCGGCGGGAAGAAGGTGAACTTGATCCAGCCGCCGGCCACCAGGCCAACGGTAGAGAAGAGCAGCGCCAGCATCGCGGCGACAAAGGCGTAGCGCCAGCTCAGCACCCAGCCCAGCGCCGCCCGATAGCGAGTTTGGACGAAGCGCTTCAAGGCGTTGGAGAAGCCGTTCTGGAATCGCTGCCAGACTCCTCCGATACCCCGCCGCTGGCCACCGCTGCCGGGCGGGCGAGTGTGGGCGAGGTGAGCCGGAAGGATCAGCAGCGACTCCACCAGCGAGAAGATCAGGGTCGCGATCACCACCGTGGGGATCACCTTCATGATCTTGCCGGTATTGCCCTGCACGGTGAGCAGCGGGGCGAAGGCAGCGATGGTGGTCAAGATGGCGAAAAGAACCGGAATCGACACCTCCTGGGCCCCGGCGATGGCGGCCCGCAGTGGCGTGAGCCCCTCCTCCATCTTGCGGAAGATGTTCTCCCCCACCACGATGGCGTCATCCACCACGATGCCCAGCACCACCAGGAAGGCGAAGAGGGAAATCAGGTTGATGGAGACGTCCATGCTCGGCAGCAGCCACAGCGCCCCCATGAAGGAAATGGGGATTCCCAGCGCCACCCAGAAGGCGAGACGCAGCTTGAGGAAGAGAGCCAGCACGATGAGCACCAGGGTCAGACCCATGATGCCGTTTTCCAGCAGCAGGGAAAGGCGGCTCTTGAGCACCAGGGAGTCGTCTCGCCAGGTGGTCATAGAGAGCCCCTCGGGGAGGCTCAAACGCTTCTCGTCGACATAATCGTAGACCGCCTGGGAAACCTCCAGAGCGCTCTGATCCCCGACTCGGAATACCTGCACCAAGGCGGCTGGCTGGCCGTCGAAGCGGGATTTCTGATCGGTCTCGGCAAAGCCGTCCACCACCTTGGCGACGTCCGAGAGAACCAGACGAGTGCCGTCCTCCCGCGAGATCAGCACCAGGTTCTCGAATTCCTCCCCGCGATAGGCCTGGCCGGTGGTGCGCAGCAGAATCTGGCCATCCTCGCTGTCGATGGCGCCACCCGGCAGGTCGAGAGACGCGGTGCGCACGGCGTTGGCCACCTGGTTGAAGGTCAATCCCCAGCGCCGCAGGGCCTGTTCCGAGACCTCGATGGAGATCTCATAGGGGCGCACCGCCGCGACCTCCACCTGGGTGATGCTGCCGAGGGCCAGCAGATCCTCTCGGACCTGCTCGGCGCTGCGCTTCAGGGTTCCTTCGTCCACCTCGCCGTAGATAGCCAGATTGATCACCTGGCGGCGCAGGGTCACTTCGGCGCTGATCGGCTTCTCGGTCTCCTCCGGAAAAGTATCGATGGCGTCGACCCGACTCTTGACGTCGTCTAGCACCTCGCGGGCGTCGACCCCCGGCCGCACCTCCACGGAAACCGTGCCGATGCCTTCGGCGGCGGTGGAGCGCAGCTCCTTGATGCCGTCGAGGTCCTGCAGCCGCTCCTCGATGCGCTGGTTGACGCCCTCCTCCACCTCCTCCGGAGCCGCTCCCAGATAGGGCACCTGCACCGTGATGAGATCCGCCGAGAACTCCGGGAAGACCTCCATCTTGATCTGGTTGGCGAGGGCGAAGGTACCGCCGCCGAAGATCACGAACATCATCAGGTTCGCCGCCACCGAGTTGCGGGCGAACCATTCCACCATGCCCTTCATCGAGCACCTCCCGAGGCAGAACCTTCAGCGAGCGAGAGAGTGGAGGCCAGAGCTTCCCGAGGACCGTCCTGGGGCCCTTCCGTCGGCAGCGGCGCTTCTTCCACCGCTCGCACCTCCATGCCGTCCACCGGGGTCTCCAGGGGAGAGACGCATACCCGCTCTCCCGCCTCGAGGCCGCCGTCCACGATCACCACATCGCCGATTCGCCGCAGCACCGAGACCTGCCGAAAGCGCAGGCGGCTCTCGTCGTCAAGCACCATCACTCGATTCTCGCCCCGCAGCACGACGCGGGGAAGTACGAAGACCCCGTCGACATCCCGGCCGTCGATCTTGGCGTTGACGAAGAGCCCCACCGCCAGGGGGGAGCTGGCCTCCGCCGAGTCGAGGCCGCGGCTGCGAAAGGGATCCTCCACCCGCGCGATGAGGGGCACCATGCGGCTCTGGCGATCGATCTCACCGCCGGTGCGCACTACGCGGCCCCGCCAGCGCTGAGTGCGGCCGGCAAATTCACTCTCCAGCACCACCGAAGCTCCATCCCCCAGCCCTCGTCCCGGCTCTCGACCCAGCTCCGTACCGGGAAGGTCCAGGTAAGCCAATTCCCCGTCCGGCACCGGCAGCTCGATCTCCGCATAGTCCACCGCGTAGACCTGCCCCAGGCTCTGACCGGGAGCCACATATTGCCCCACGTCCGCCCGCTTGTCGCGGATTCGGCCATCGAAGGGGGCCCGCACCACGGTGCGCTCGAGGCTGAGCTTGGCGGCGGCGAGATTCGCCTCCGCCGCGGCGAGGTTGGCCTCCGCCTCCGCCACCTGGGGGGCCCGAATCACCAGCGGTGAGGGCGTGCCCTGCTGGCCGAGCTCTTCCCATTCCCGACGGGCCACGTCGGCCTCCGCCCGCTCTCGCTCCAGCAGGGTCTTCGCCCTCGCTACCTCCGCCTCGGAGCGGGTGACGGCGAGCTCGTAATCCCTGGCGTCGAGGCGCACCAGAGTCTGCCCTTTCTGGAAGAAGGCACCGGCGGCAAAACTCGGCGAGGCCGAGACGATACGGCCCGCCACTTCCGCCACCAGGGCAGCTTCCGTGCGCGGCGACACCGTGCCCTGAGAGCTGACGTCCAAAGAGATCGTGCGGGGCAGAGCCTCCATCACCCGCACCAGCGGCGCCGGGGGCGCCAGCTCGGTCTTCGCCACCGGCTGCTTCGAGTTCACCAAGAAGCCCGCCGCCAGAACCCCTAGCGCGAGGAGCAGCACCGGCGCCACGATCTTAAGCCACCGGCTACCGGAGGAAGAGTTGCCCTCTTCGACTTCAGCAGCGGTAGCGGGAGTTTCCGCCACGACGGGCTCCGGCTGGGAGTCCCGAAGACTCGGCTCGTATTCACTCATGATGTCGACCAACCTTCTACGGCGCTCCCGCTAAGGGAGGCCGGGGATGAGGAATTCTGTGAAAAATCTGGGATCGAGGGATTCGAACGAGAGAGGGCGGCGCCAGCAGAGTTGACGCCTGAAGACTTGAAGCCAGAAGAGTCGGGACCAGGGGAGCCGGAGCCCACCGGCTCTGTCGAAGCAGTTCCAGAGCCTGGCCCCTCCGCACTAGACCCCTCCGCACTAGACCCCTCCGCACTAGAAATAGCGTTAGGAGTCGCGCTCGAAGCGAGATCCTCCTCCGAGACGAAGACCGGGGCGTCGGGGAAGCGGTTCCCTGCTGCCTCCATTCGCTCCTCGAAGCCCGAGGGTAGGAGCCACGATTCGGCATCGAGGCCTCCCCCCAGCGCCACCACCAAATCCACCCGGTTGTTCAGCAGGCGACGCTGGGCATCCAGCAGCTGACTGCGGGTGGAGAGGGCCTGGCGCTGACTCTCGAGGACGGTGAGATAGCCCACCAGGCCGGCGAGATAGCGCTCCTGGGAAAGCCGTTCGGCCCCCAGCGACTGCTCCGCCGCGCGCTCCAGGGCAACCACCTGGGTTTGCAGTGAGCCTTCCGACGCCAGCGAGGTCTCGACCTCCGAAAAGGCCTGCAGGATGTTCTGGGCATAGCCCGCCAGCGCCTGCTCCTGGCTCGCCTCCTGCAGCTCCACGGCGGCCCGCAGACGGCCGCCCTGGAAGATCGGCTGCAGCAGGCCTCCCGCCAGGCTCCACACCGAGAAGTCGCCGTCCAGCAGATCTTCCAGCTCCTGGCTCGAGGTTCCCACAGAGGCGGTGAGAGACAGGCCCGGATAGAGCGCCGCCCTCGCCTGCTCCACTCGGTAACCCGCCGCCACCAGGCGCCGCTCCGCCGCCGCCAGATCCGGCCGACGGCGCACCAGCTCCGCCGGCAGGCCGGCCGGAACCGGCCCCGGCAGCAGTGCCAGCGGGCTCGCCTCCGGCTCCTCGCCGGAGCCCTGCACCGTCAGCACCCGGCCCGCGGGATAGCGGCCGACGAGGACCTCCAGCTGTCGCCGAGCGCTCTGCAGCGCCAGGCGACGGCCCTCCAGGGAGGCCTCCGCGGAGGCCTCACTGGACAGCGCCAGCCGTAAATCCAGCGCCGTCCGCAGGCCCGCTTCATAACGCCGCCGCACCTGGCTGGAAGAGGCCTGCCGACTTTCCAAGGTCTCCTGCGCCAGGGCCCGCTGTAGCTCCGCCTCCCGCACCGCGAAGTAGGCCTTCGAGGTCTGGGCCGCGAGGGAAAGCCGAGCCGCGGCGTAATCCGCCTGCGCCGCCGCCAGATCTTCCGTCGCCGCATCTCGGCCGGCCCTCAGGCGGCCCCAGAGATCGACCTCCCAGGAAACATCCAGGGAGACGCCGAAGGTCGAGGTGGTGCTGGAGAGCACCTCTTCCTCGCCGCCGGGAATCGGGAAACCGATAAAGTTCTGCTTGCGCCGGGAGCCGTTGAAGCTGCCGTTCACCTGCGGAGCGAGGTCCGCTCCGGCGATGCGAGCCTGAATCCACGCCTGCTCCAGCCGCGCCGCCGCCGCCGCCAGGTCTCGATTCGCCTCGAGGCCCTCCTCCACCAGGGCATCCAGCTCCGGATCCCCGAAGCTCGTCCACCAGCGATCCGTCAGCGGAGCTTCTTCCCCCCGCTCTTCACCCCCACCATCCACCCTCGCCTGCGCGACCCAAGAGGGCTCCGCGGGAACATCGACGGTCGGTGCCGGCTCGAGGCTCGCGCAGCCGGAAAGGCTCAGCACCATCCCTAGGGCCACACCCGGCGCCATCCTTAGCACCGACATGCGCGGCAGAACTCGAATTCGACGAGGCGAGGGACCCCGCCTCTGGAGCTTCATCATGAGAGATCTCCGTCGCCAACCGGTGGCGTCAGGGTTTGAGATTCATCCGCTAGAGAGCCATCCACGCTGATCACGCTTCGCCCTCCGCAGGAGAGCCCGCCGCAGGAGAGTCCGCTGCAAGGCAGGGCGGCAGACTGAGGTCTTCATCCAGGGCGGCGGGGGCCCTCATCCCAGCAGCGGCGTAGGTGACGAGCACCCGCTGAAGCGTCTCCACATCCTGGGGATCACAACGACCTTCGCTCACCTGGCAGATCATCGACCCGTTGAGGGTGACCTGGATGACCGCCCCCACCATGAAGTGCAGTCGCCACAGCAGCTCGGGGGCGGAGAGATGAGGCAGGCAGCGATGCAGCGCCGCCGTGAAGCGACGCAAGATCACTTCGAATTGCCCCTCCATCAGGCGCTGCATCTCGAGCCCCGGCTCGGAGAAGGTTCTGCCCATCAGCCGCCGCAGCGTCTCGGCGGAATCCTGACGCCCCGAACTCGCGTCCGCCTCTGTGCCAGCTTCCGTTCTAGAGCCTGCTTCCGTTTTGGGACCTGCTTCCGTCTCGGGCCCCATCCCGCCGCTTTGAAGACGCAACACCGGCAGGAAGAAGGCGCTGAGGACCTCCTCCAGCTCTAGCTCGCTACCCTCTGCCGCCTCTTCCGCGAGATTCAGCAGCCGCAGTCGCTCCTGGTTCACCGGCTCCAGTCGGCGCCGAAAGACCTCTCGCACCAAGCCATCCTTCGACCCGAAGTGATAATTCACCGCCGCCAGATTCGCTCCCGCACGGCGAGTGACCGCCCTCAAGGAGGTCGCCTGGATGCCTTTCTCGGCGAAGAGGAACTCCGCTGCATCGAGAAGGCTGTCGCGGGTTTGTTGAGTCGATTCCATCCTGGGACCTTCCGAGTCGATAAACGCTCAATTGAAACGAACGTTTGAATTATACGATCGTTTCACCTCGGGTCAAGCTTTATCCAGCTCGATCCACTGCTGCGCTGCCCTTTTCTGCCACGCGTCCGATCGAATCAGCCGGGCGTTAGCCCTGGCTTACCGGATGGCCTTCGGACTTTTCTTTCCAACGGAGGAGTGTTCGATTCCTCCTCGCCTCCCGATGCGGCGCTCTACATCCTAGAAACTGCACGCACGCTACGGAGTGCCTTCCCCTCTCGCCACCTCCTACCCAAGCCGAAAGAGCTTTCCTCCCCTGCTAAAAGGGGAGCTCACCGGAGCTCTGGAGGGTCGGGGTCATCACTGTGGCGTACTGGCGGGTCGATAAAGATGCGGTACGCCAAGACACCGAGCAAGCCAACCGCCGCCGCTGGCTCCCAACCGAAGACCATACCTATTCCGATGGCGATTAGGACTACAACCAGCGCCGCGATCGCGGTGATCTTCCTTTGCGCCATCGGGGTATAGACAGCAATGCTTGTATTTCTTCCCACTACCGCAAGGACAGGGATCATTGCGCCCAATGGCCTTGGTCATAGGAAGCCCCCTGAACAAATTCTCCGATGGATGAGGTCACGTCAAGAGTCACTCCCCCCGCCAAGCAAGGAGCTCAGGTGCTCGGAGGGGGGTCTTCACCGTGAGGTTCGGGCGGGTCCGTGAAGATGCGACAGATCGCTACCACCAAGAAGCCGATGACGAAGGTCGCCAACGCTGCTTTGTAAGCGAAGGCGAAGAAAACACCGATGGCGACTAGGGTCACAACCAGCGCCGCGATCGCGGTGATCTTGTTGCGATGCCCCTCCTTCACGCCATGAGGGTCAAGACAGCAATGCTTGTATTTCTTCCCATGACCGCAAGGACAAGGATCGTTGCGCCCGATCGCCTTGGTCATAGGAAGTCTCCTGAATAAATTTTCCGACGGGTGAGACCACTTCGAGAGTGGCCTCACCGCGAAGCCCAACTACACCGCGAAGCCTCACCTCAGGCCGCAGGTCAGCGACTCATCCCGACGTGAAGCGACACCGGGGCCGAAGCGCATCAGCCCCTGCGCCACCCGCAACGGTTCACCCCAAGGCAAGACTCACCGAGTCTTGACGCTAGGACCCAGCTTAGTTCCCGAAGCGAATCGCTCCCGGGTCGCCACCATCGCGGGGCGCCGGCGGGTCGGTGAAGATGCGATAGGCGGACACCACCAGCAGCCCGATCACGCCGGTCGCCAGCGCCGGCTCCTGGCCGAAGAGGAAAGCTACCGCGATCGCCGCCACCACCACGAGCAGCGCCCCGATGGTGGCGACCTTGTTGCGCTGATCCTCTTCTACTCCGCCGGTATGAATGCAGCAATGCTTGTACTTCTTGCCGTTACCGCAGGGGCAGGGGTCGTTCCGTCCAATCTCTTTGGCCATGGGAGCTCTCCTAGTTGCTATCGAGTCGCTGGGGCCGCTCGAAGGAAGGTACACGCTGCCTCCCCAAGGGCCACCATTGGTGTCTACAGAACCCGGCGCTCATCGGGCCGGAGGTTCTAGCCAAGGAATCCATGATCCTAGCCCATTCCCCTCGGATCTGCACCTCCACCCCCTTAGCGGCACTGCCGCCGCTCGCCGCGCTTCCCAACAACCTCTGGCATAGATCCCGACTCCGGGACCTCATTCCCGGACCTCGTACCAGGGCTCCGTACCGGCGCCTCATGCCCGGCGCCTTATGCCTAGACTTCACTCCACACTTCACTCTGAGCTTCCATCGGAACTGCCATCGGACTTCAACCCGGACTAAATTATGAGGCGCTATCATCTCCCCCATGAGCGTGCCCAACATCCCCGCCCCCCATCAGTGGCTGCCGACAGAAACCCTCCCTGAACCCCACGGCGTCTTGGTGATGGCCTTGGTCGGGCTGCTCCTGCTGCTCGCCGGACGACGCCTCGCGTGGCTCGCGCTGCTGGCGGTCGGCGCGGTGGGAGGGTTCATCCTCGCTTCCCGGCTCCCCCTACCGGCGGTAGGAGAGGGAGCCGTCGACGGCCAGGCTTTGACCTGGGTGATCGCCGGCCTGGGAGCTCTAGTGGGCGTCCTGCTGGCGCTCTTCGTCAAGCGTGTCGCCGTCGGCGTCGCCGGATTCGCTGGCGGCGCGCTGGGCGTCGTGGCGCTGCTGCCGCTCCTCGCTCCGGCCTTCGGCGAGCCCACCGCCAGCTGGCTGGCGGCGAACCTCTGGGCCCCGGTGCTGGTCGGCGGCATTCTCGGCGCGGCCCTTGCCGCCTGGCTGGTGGAAGCGGCGATGATCGTCGTCACTTCGGTCCTCGGCGCGCAGATGGTCACCGCGGCCATTCCTCTGGCGACCCAACGAGAAACGCCAGCGCTGATAGCGCTGGCGTGGATTGTCTTGGCGCTGCTGGGAATCGCGATTCAGGCCCGCAGCTGGGCCAAAGACTAGTCTGCTAGGAACCAGAGCTAGTCTAGTGGGCTAGAGCAAGATCGTCGCGGGACACCTGGGCTCCCGCAGCAGGATCACTCCTCTTCGCCCGCCGCTGCGGCGGCAGCCGCCGCGGCCGCCGGATCTTCCCCTCTGGCGAGGGCCTCTTCCTCCGCCCGGCGCTCTTTGTTCGCCTTGCGGACCTTCGGCGGCAGGGGAGCGAGGATCATGGTCATCTGACGACCCTCCAGACGGCTGCGGGACTCGATCTCGGCAACGTCCACGATGCCCTTCTCGACGTTGTCGAGGATCTTGATCCCCAGCTCAGGGCGACGCAGCTGACGCAGCCGGAAGAAAACCGTGATCTTGACCTTCTTGCCGGAATCGAGGAAACGAATGGCGCGCTTGAGCTTGATGTGGAAATCGTGCTCGTCGATGGTCGGGCGGAACTTGACCTCTTTGACCTCGATGGTCTGCGCCTTCTTCTTGGACTCACGGGCTCTCTTCTCCCGCTCGAAGCGGGTCTTGCCCCAGTCCATGATCTTGACAACGGGCGGATCTGCGCTGGCCCCGACCTCGACCAGATCCAGGTTCTGCTCCTGCGCCCTCGCCTTTGCCGCGCTCAACTCGATGATCCCCACCTGGGTCCCATCGGCATCGATGAGCCGCACCGGGCTCTTGCGGATCCTGTCGTTGACACGGGTCGTCTCTTGCTTGCGGGGCGGGATCATGAACCCACGACGTCGTCTTCTCACTCGAAACCCTCTTTCGGCCGTTTTCGACGGAGTGCGGCGCAGCGACGCGGGCTGTCGAACCGCACGACAATTAAGCACGAAGACCCCCGGCCCTCGTGCACTTCAAGGTTCCCTGAATCAGGCAACTCTGCGAGCATCATAGTCTATCCCCTCCCGGGAACCCAGAGGGTGCGGGGACTTTTCACCCTCAAAGCCGCGCCCAAAGGCCGGTTAGATCAGCGCAGCTTCGACCCGGGAGCCGCAAAGCCGAGTCTCGTCCACCGTCATCAAAGCCATGAGGAAACTGGCCGGCCGGCGAGGGCAACCTCGAAGCAGCGGCCCTGTGACAAACTCGCCTCATGACTCTCGCCTTCTTTTCCCCTTTCGCCGAGCCGGCGAAGCGCGTGTCCACGTTATTGGCTCTCGATGGAGGTCGACCATGCAGTCATCTCAGCGTCCGGCTCTACTCAGAGCCCGCCCTCTCGGCCGCCTCCGCGCCCTTTCCCTCGGCCTCTATCTATCTCTCGGCGCCGGTCTCGTGATGGGCTGTTCTGCCCCACCCGAGCCGGCGGAATCAGCGGCCCCGGCGGAGGAGGTCATGGACGCCGTCGCCGAAGATTACGTGCGGCTGGTGCTCGGTGTCGGCCTCCACGACGAGCACTTCGTCGACGCCTACTACGGCCCCGAGGAGCGCAGAGCAGAGGTCCAGGCCGCGGCGCCGAGCCTGGATGAGCTGCAAGAACAGGCACAGCAGCTGCGAGAGCGTCTACAGGACAACCCGCTTCCGGACGAGGCCGAGGAGCTCCTGCAGCTTCGGCACCGCTATCTGGATCGCCAGCTGGAGGCGGCGAGCGGCCGGCTCGCCATGCTCCAGGGCGAGGCCCTGAGCTTCGACGAGGAATCCCGAGTGCTCTACGACGCGGTCTCCCCACCGGTCTCTCGAGACGAGCTGGAGAATCAGCGTCAGCAGCTCGATTCGGTGCTGCCGGGGGATGGGGACCTCGCCTCTCGACTCAAGGAGTTCCGGGACGGCTACATCATTCCGACGGATCGCCTCCAGGCGGTCTTCGCCGCGGCCATCGAATCCTGCCGAGAGCAGACCGCACGCTATATCCCGCTGCCGGAGGGTGAGAGCTTCACCGTCGAATACGTCACCGATCAGCCGTGGAGCGCCTATAACTGGTACCAGGGCGGCCGCCGATCCCTGATCCAGGTAAACACCGACCTGCCGATCTACATCGATCGCGCCCTCGACCTCGCCTGCCACGAGGGGTATCCCGGCCATCATGTCTACAATCTGCTGCTCGAGACCCGCCTGGTGGAGGAGCGAGGCTGGCCGGAAGTGGCCATCTACCCGCTCTTCTCGCCCCAGAGCCTGATCGCCGAGGGCACCGCCAACTACGGGATCGAGCTGGCCTTTCCCGGCGAGGAGCGCACCCGCTTCGAGGCCGAGGTGCTTTACCCCCTGGCCGGCCTCGACCCATCGACGGCCGCCCGGTACCACGAGGTGATGGAGAGCCTCGAGGGCCTGCGCTATGCCGGCAACGAGGCCGCTCGCGGCTACCTCGACGGAGAGCTCAGCGCAGACGAGGCAGCCCAATGGCTCGTGCGCTACGCGCTGATGGATCTGGAGCGCGCTCAGCAGCGAGTGCGTTTCTTCGATCGCTACCGCTCCTACGTGATCAACTACAACCTAGGAGAGGATCTCGTCGCCCGCCACTTCGACGCCCTCGGCGCTCGCCCGGATGACCCGGACACCCGCTGGCGCCTGATGACCGAGCTGCTGTCCACGCCCCGACTGCCCTCGGATCTCGTCGGGCGCTGAGCCTCCTCCGCCTATCCCGATCATGGCCCCGAGCCGCAGACAGCCTTCACCCGCCTTCCGGGACTCGCCTCCTTCGCGGGGAAGGTCCCTGGCACCCCGACGCAGCGCAACTCCGCGGCTCGGGGGAAAGTCCCTGGCACCTCGACGCAGCGCAACTCCGCGGCTCGGGGGAAGGTCCCTGGCACCTGGCCTGGCGACACGTCCTAGGGCGGCGATCTTCAGTGCGAAGGGTGCGGCGACTCATCGCAACGGGCCGAGCTGGCTCGCCTGCCTGCTGCTCCTCGCCTCGCTCTTCCTCTACGGCGGTGAGCTCGCCGCCCAGCCCCCCACCCTAGCCCTCGAGCACCTCAGTCTCGAAGAAGGGCTGGCAGACGAAACCATCACCGACCTCGCTCAGGATCGACGAGGCTTTCTCTGGGTCGGCACCAAGCGGGGCCTGCATCGCTATGACGGCCACCGCCTGGAGAGGGTGGCGATCCGCCCCACTGTCGACACAAACCAAGAGAAGCCCGGCGACGAATCCGCCCCCCGGGAACCCGGCGAGGATCACATCACCGCCCTCGCCCCGGCTCAGGATGGAGGCCTTTGGGTCGCCACCGCGGGCCACGGCCTCTGCCTCCGTCGCGTTACCGGAGCCCTGACCTGTGGCCTCGCCCACGGACGGATCGAGGCCCTTCAACAGCACCTGGAAACTCTTTGGATCGCCACCACCGACGCCGGGCTCGCGGCGCTGGATCTCGACGACTTCACCATTCGCAACTGGTTCCACGACCCCGAAGACCCCACCAGCGTCCCCCTCGGGCCCCTCACCGACCTCGCCGTTGACGACGACGGCACCCTCTGGTTGAGCAGCTTCGGGGGAGGCCTGGCGCAGCGCCTCTCCAGCGGCGAATTCCGCATCTGGCGCCACGACCCTGAAGATCCAGCCTCGCTCCCGGACGACGTCGTTCAAACCCTGCACGTCGATTCTCGCGGGGATCTTTGGGTCGGCACCGCTCGCGGCGGCGCCGCACGACATCTCGGAGAGGGGCGCTTTCAGGCGCTTCGAGACCGCTCCCCGCGGGCCGCCGCCGAGGCTCTCTCCCTCAACGTCCAGGACCTTGTCCAAGACCTCGACGGCACCCTGTGGATGGGCACCTTCGGCGGTGGCTTGGTGCGCCTCGGCTCCGAGTGGCTGCAGCGGCTGAGCGACAGCCCAGGGCACCAGGAGGTGCGTCTCGACGCCTACCGCACCAGCCCCCGATCCCCCCTCGACCCCTCCAGCGTTCCCTCCGACTACATTCTCCACCTCCTCCGGGACCGCTCCGGTCTGCTGTGGGCGGGAACCGACGCCGGGCTCACCTCCTTCGGCGGGCCGCGGCAGCGCTTCCCTCACTACGTCAACGACCTCACCCAGGCCAATAGCCTCTCCCACAACACCGTGTGGTCCTTCGCCGAAGGCCACGAAGAGCTGTGGATCGGAACCTCCGACGGCCTCAATCATCTCGACCGCAGCACCGGCACGTTCTCCTCGTGGGCGCCGCCGCGAGGCCCGCAGGTGGTCCTCGCGCTGCACCAGGGCCCCGACGGCACGCTTTGGGCCGGAACCCTCTCCCAAGGTCTGCTGAGCTTCGATCCTAGCAGCGGTGAGTTCCGCACTCTTCCCGGCGCTCCCGGCGGCCCTCCCGGCCCCCAGGGTCGCCCCTCCGGACGTCGGGTGGAGATCATTCGATCCGCCCCCGACGGGCAGCTGTGGCTGGGCCTCCAGGATGGCGGATTGGTGCGCTACGACCCCGCCACTGGCCGCTTCCGGCAGTACCTCCACCGCCCCGACGATCAGCAATCCTTGGCGGTCAACACCCTCACCGACCTCACCTTCGACCCCCAGGGGCGACTGTGGGTCGCCACTCCCACGGGGGTTCATCGCCTCGAAGATACAGAGACTGGCACCTTCCGCAAATACCTCCTCGGCGAAGAGGACGAGGACTCGTTGAGCCCTCAGCGCGCCCTCGATCTTCACCTCTCTTCCGACGGAGAGCTGTGGCTCGGAACCGATCGCGGCCTGCTGCGCTACGACCCGCAAAGCGACACCTTCCGCCGCACGGCGCAGGAGCTCGACGGGGCCAGCGTGTACTGCTCCGTGGACGACAGCACCGGAGCCCTGTGGCTCGCCACCAGCCGTGGCCTCGCCCGCTGGAACCCCACCGCCTCCGCCCCAATCCAGGGCTCGCAGCTCTCCTGGGACTTAGATCCTGCGGAGACCTCGGCGCTCCATCTCTTCAGCACCGAAGCCGAGCTGCGCAGCAACCGCCTCGATACCGGCGCCTGTCATCGCGACCGCCAGGGCCATCTCTACATCGGCGGCATCTTCGGTTTCCACGCTTTCGAGGCTTCGTCCATTCGCTCCAATCCCCATCGCCCTCGAGTCGCCCTCACCGAATTGCAGGTCCTGGGAGAGCCACGGCCGGCGAGCGCGCTGGTGGATGGTCGCCCCCTGGTGCTGCAGCCCGACGAACACTCCGTCAGCTTCACCGTGTCGGCCCTCGACTTCGTGCACCCCGAGGCCCATCGATTCGCCTTTCGCCTCGCCGGCTACGACCGCGACTGGGTGGAATCCGATCAGCGTACCGTGCGCTACTCCACCCTGCCGCCGGGACGCTATGTCTTCGAGGCCCGCGGCACCAACGCCCACGGAGTGTGGTCCGCCGAGCAGCTGGCGATCCCGGTCCGCGTGCTGCCGCCGCTGTGGCGAAGCTCCTGGGCTTATGCGCTCTATGCCCTGCTGGCCGCCGGACTCTTGACCTTCCTGTTGGTGGGGCAGAGCGCCCGAGTACGGCGCAAGAGCGAAGCCCAGCGGCGGCAGGAAGATCTCGAGCGGGCTCGCAGCCTGCAGCTCGCCATGCTGCCCGCTGCTCCGCCGCAGCGCTCCGATTGGGACATCGCCGTCCACATGACCACCGCTACCGAGGTCGGCGGGGATTATTACGATTTCTTCACCTCCGACGAGGAGCTGTGGGTCGCCGTGGGGGACGCTACCGGGCACGGCATCTCCGCCGGCATGATGGTCTCCATGACCAAGATCGCCCTGCGTTCGCTCCCCTCCGGTGCCCCCGAGACGATCCTCGACGAGCTCGGCCGGGTGCTGCGGGAGCTCCATCCCTCCGGATTGCGCATGGCCCTCGCCCTGGCGCAGCTCGAATCCAGCGGCGCTGTGCGGCTGGCCTTCGCCGCCATGCCCCCGGCCCTGATCTATCGCGCCCACAGCGGACAGGTAGAGGAGATCCTGCGGCCCGCCCTGCCCCTCGGCGGACGACTGCCGGGGCAGCATTCCAGCGCCACCGTCCAGCTCGCCCCGCAGGACGTGCTGGTGCTCTTCTCCGATGGTCTGCCGGAGCGGCGGGACTCAGCGGACGATCCTCTAGGCTATCCCTCGGTCCAGGAATGCTTCCAGCGCCACGGCGGCGATGGGAATGCTCACCGGGTTCTCCAGGCCCTGGTCGATCTCGGCGAGGGCTGGGCGCAGGGCCGAGCGGCGGAAGACGACGTCACTCTGGTGGTCGTGCGCCGACGCAACTCGGAATAGCTCCTTTCGTATCATCAGTTATGAATGTCATGGTCAACTTACTGCAAACGGTGTCCTCGCGAACCCTCCATCGAGGGCGCCTCACTTCCGCTCCCAAGACACCACGAGGTTGGCTGCTCGCCTCACTGCTGGTTCTCTCCCTCACCGCCAGCGCCTGTTCCTCCATCGCCCCCGCACAGCAGCGGGAAGCGCAGCTGCGGAACGCCATCACCGACCGCGACCTCGATCCTTCGGAGGTGCTGGTGCCCTTCCAGCTCACCGACGAGATGATCTCCTGGGCGCAGGAGACCGTTCCCCAGACCGGAACTCAGGATCAGCGCACGGTGCAGCTGCTGGAAGCGCTGCTTTCCTACGATGGCCTTCACATCGCCTATCGCAGCGACTTCACCGGCACCGCCCAGCAGGTCTTCGAGACTCGTCAGGCCAACTGCCTCTCCTTCACCCATTTCTTCGTCGCCATGGCGCGCGCCCTGGGGCTTCCGGCCTACTTTCTGCGGGTGGACGAGATCGCCAACTTCCGTAAGGACGGCGATCTGGTGATCCACACCGGTCACGTCACCGCCGCCACCGGGCCGATCACCGATCCGCAGATTCTCGAATTCGCCTCGGTAGGCAACTATGACTACCAGCAGGTCAGCGCACTGACGGACCTCGAAGCGGTTTCCCTCTTCTACTCCAATCGCGGCGCCGAGCTGCTGCGGCTCCGGCGACCCGAAGAGGCGCGGGAGGCCCTGGAAGTCTCCGTCCACCTGGTGCCGGAGCTCACCGACGGCTGGGTCAACCTCGGCGTCGCCCTGCGCCGGATGGGAGACTTCCCTGGGGCCGAAAAGGCTTACCAGCAGGCCCTGGAAATCGACGTCAACTCCTCTTCCGCCTATCAGAACCTCGCCGCTCTGCATCGACACCTGGGCAACGAGGGCCTGGTGGAAGAGCTCCTCGCTCTCGCTGCCCACCGCGATAACCGCAATCCCTTCACCTACCTCCAGCTCGGCGATATGAATCTGCGCCAGGGGGAAGTGGAGGCCGCTGAGCGCTTCTATCGTCGCAGCCTGCGATTGAACCCTGACCTCGCCGCCGCCCACGCCGCCCTAGGGCAGCTGGAAGCCACCAGCGGCAATACTCGAGCGGCGCTGAAGCGATTGCGCCGAGCCCATCGCCTGGACCCGGAAGAACAACGCATCCAGGCCTTGATGCGCCAGCTGCGGCGCAGCGGAGTGGAGGCCACCCGGCTCGCCATCGAACCGGCCTCCAACTGAGCCCCTAGAATCGCTGAAATGGTCTCGGAGGCGGCTTCCGCGGCGGCTTCCGCGGCGACCTCCGCCGTGCCCCCCTAGCGAGCCCCGGGGCTACACACCCCCGTGTCCTAGGCTCGTTCCCAGGGAAAAGCCACGACCTCCGAGAGCCGATCGGCGCCGGCGGCCAGCATCACCAGGCGATCGAAGCCGACGGACACACCACAGCAGGACGGCAGCCCTGCCTCCATGGCCTCGAGCAGGCGCTCATCCAGCGGCACTGGCTCGAGGCCTCGTCGTTTCCGCGCCTCGAGCTGGTGCAGGAAACGGCGGCGCTGCTCGTCGGCGTCGAGAAGCTCGTCGTAGCCGTTGGCGAGCTCCACTCCCTCGAGGTATACCTCGAAACGGCGGGCGACTCCCTCTTCGACCTTAGCCATCGCCGCCTGGCTCGCCGGGAAGTCGTAGACGAAAAGAGGGCGACCGCGGCCGAAGTCCGGCTCCGCGGCCCGGGACACCAGCCAGTCCAGCCAGCCTTCTCGGTCCTCTTTCGCCAACCCCTCCACCGCCCCCAGGCCGAGAGCCTCCGCCCGCTGCGCCAGCTCCCGGGCCGAGGCGCGGAAGGGGTCCATACCGAGGGCATCTCCCACCGCCTGGCGATAGCTGCGGCGCTCCCCTGGAGGCACTCCCAAGAGCTCCCTCAGCAGCTCCTCCACCTCGTCCATCAGCCTCTCCAGGCTCCATCCCGGCCGGTACCACTCGAGCATGGTGAACTCGGGATTATGGCGCCCCCCGGCCTCCCCGCGGCGAAAGGCCCTGCCGAGCTGATAGATCGCGCCGCTGCCCGCCGCCAGCAGGCGCTTGAGGTGATATTCCGGCGAGGTCTGAAGGTAGCGATCGCCCTCGACCGTGGGCACCGAGAAGCTCTGCAGATGAGTATCCGGAACCGGCGCGGCGGCGAGGTGAGGTACCTCCACCTCCATCACTCCCCGGCGCGCGAAGAAGGCGCGCACCGCGGCCAGCAGCCGGGCCCGCAGCGCTAGATTCTCCAGACTTGCGCTGGGAGCCCACCGCGCCCTCCGTAGGCTCACTCCTTGGCGCGGGATACGTAATCCGCGGTGCGGGTATCGACCTTGATCGTCTCGCCGATATTGATGAAGAGGGGAACCCGCACCACGGCGCCGGTCTCCAGCGTGGCGGGCTTCGATCCGCCGGAGGAGGTATCCCCCCGCAGCCCGGGATCGGTCTCGACGACCTTGAGAGTGACGTGGAAGGGTGGCTCCACCGCCAGCGGATGGCCGTTGTAGAGAGTCACGGAGCAGGTGTCTTCTTCCTTCACCCAATTCACCGCATCCCCCATCACTTCGGCGTTCGCCTGATGCTGTTCGTAGGTCGACGGCACCATGAAATGCCAGTACTCGCCATCGTTGTAGAGATACTGCATGTCGGTCTCGACCACGTCCGCCGCTTCGATGGACTCACCGGACTTGAAGGTCTTCTCCAGCACGCGGCCGGTCATCAGGTTGCGGTACTTCACTCGGGTGAAGGCTTGGCCCTTGCCCGGCTTGACGAACTCGACATCGACCATCGAGCACGGATCGCCCTCGATCATGACCTTGAGGCCGCTTTTGAATTGGTTGGTGCTGTATGCCATGGGAATCCTCGAAAGCGCGATTGCGGTGAATGGGAGCAGACTCTGGAGCTCAGCTCGAGGCGCTCACGAACTCGACCCTGCTGAAACGCCACTGGCGACGATCCAGGAGGCCGGAGATGATGGTTGTAGTGATGCTGGGATGATGCTGACGTCTTGAGGGATAGCAGCCGGGATGTACCAGCTGAGGTGCATCAGCTGAAGATTTGCAGCCTAAGAAGTAGCAGGGAGCGGGGCTGGGAGCCTCACGCTGTCGAGCTGCCCCCTCTAGAGATGCCGTTGGAGATGCCGCGAGGTCCAGCGAGCGCCCCCGAGAGTCGTTATCATGTGCGCTCCGGCTCAACAGCACTCCGAGTGCCACCGAAGCGGTGACCTCCGGTCACCAACGACACGACAATCTGCCCTCAGGCCCCGCATGATACCTCGAACCCTCGCCCACCGCCCGCCCAGCTGGCAGCAGCTGCTCGCCTCCGGGGTCAAGGACGTCGACGAGCTCCTGGCCTATCTGAAGCTGGGCATCGAGGATCTACGAGGTCCTTGGGCTCCGCGAGAGTCCGGGATCGAGGCCAGGGCAGAACCCGAGACGGCAGGCTCTGACCTCCGCTCGATCCGCTCCAGGGCGGAGCAGGCGATCCGGCAATTCCCCGTACGTATCCCGTGGTCCTTCGTCCACCGTATGCGCTCTGGAGATCCGGAGGACCCTCTCCTACTCCAGGTCCTGCCCACCGCCGAGGAGCAAAGCCAGCCATCCGGATTCCTCGACGATCCCCTCGGCGAGAACCAGGCCCTCGCGGCACCGGGCCTGCTGCGCAAATACCGCAGCCGTGCCCTGCTGATGGTCACCGGCGCCTGCGCCGTGCACTGCCGCTACTGCTTTCGGCGCCACTACCCCTATGGCGAGAACGGCGGCGAGACAGAATCCTTCGACGGTGCCCTGCAACACCTCGCCTCAGACCCCCGGATCGACGAGATCATCCTCTCCGGAGGCGACCCCTTGGCCGCTTCTGACCGCCGGCTGCGGGAGCTGGTCCAGCGCCTGGGGGCGATCCCTTCGCTGCAGCGCCTGCGCATCCACACCCGGCTTCCCGTCGTGCTGCCGGAGCGAATCGGGGATGACCTGATGAGCTGGCTCACCGCGAGCCGGCTGCGGCCGGTGATGGTGATTCACGCCAACCATGCCCGCGAGCTCAGCCCCGAGGTGGGGGACGCCATGGCGCGGCTGCGTGCGGCGGGGGTCACCGTACTCAACCAAAGCGTCCTGCTGGCCAAGATCAACGATTCGGTGGCGGCTCTAGAGGCCCTCTCTCTGCGCCTCTTCGACCTCGGCGTGATGCCCTATTACCTCCACCTGCTGGATCGGGTGCAGGGCGCCGCCCACTTCGAGGTCGCCGAAGACCGCGCCCGGCGACTGATGCAGCAGCTCTCTACCCGGCTGCCGGGCTACCTGCTGCCGCGCCTGGTTCGGGAGGAGAAAGGGCGATCCGCCAAGACGCCGATCCCCTGGCGCCCGGCGGAAAGCCCACTCCCGGCGCCCCGAGAGGTGGCCTCCGAGCTACCGACCGAGGTTTCCCAGAGCGGCGCCCGAGAAAGGTCGACCTGATGAGCCAACGCGGCCCCATCTCCCAATTCATCGCCCACCACTACCGCCACTTCAACGCCGCGGCTCTGCTGGACGCCGCCCGAGCCTACGAAGCGCACCTGGAGTGCGGCGGCAAGATGATGATCACCCTCGCCGGCGCCATGAGCACGGCGGAGCTGGGGCTCTCCCTCGCCGAGCTGATCCGCCGCGACAAAGTGCACGCCATCAGCTGTACCGGGGCCAATCTGGAAGAGGATCTCTTCAACCTGGTGGCCCACGATCACTACGAGCGGATCCCCGAATACCGCGACCTCACCCCCGCCCAGGAGGAAGACCTGCTGCGGCGACACCTCAATCGGGTGACCGACACCTGCATCCCGGAAGAAGAGGCGATGCGCCGCCTGGAGCGAATCGTCGGCGACGAATGGAAGCGGGCCGACGCCGTCGGCGAGCGCTACTTCCCCCACGAATTCCTCTATCGCACCATCCGCAGCGGACGCCTGGAAGAGCATTACCAAATCGATCCCGCCGACAGCTGGATGATCGCCGCGGCGGAAAAGAACCTCCCCCTCTTCGTACCCGGCTGGGAAGACTCCACCCTCGGCAACGTCTTCGCCGCGCACCTGATTCGGGGCGATATTCAGCATGCCCACACCATGCGCAGCGGCATCGAGTACATGACCGAGCTGGCGGATTGGTACCAGCGCACCACCGGCTTCACCCAGCCGGCAAATAGCGCCGACGGCAACAGCCGCGGTGAAGAGGGCGCCTCCGTCGGCTTCTTCCAAATCGGCGGCGGCATCGCCGGAGACTTCCCCATCTGCGTTGTGCCCATGCTGCACCAGGACCTCTTCTTAGAGGGAGTGCCGATGTGGGGCTATTTCTGCCAGATCAGTGATTCCACCACCAGCTACGGCTCCTATTCCGGCGCCGTGCCCAACGAGAAGATCACCTGGGGCAAGCTCGAGGCTTCAACCCCGAAGTTCATCATCGAGTCCGACGCCACCATCGTCGCGCCGCTGGTCTTCGCCTGGCTATTGGGCTGGTGAGCGAGTCGCCCACCACCGAGCCGCCGCTGCAGTCGACCCTCCCGGTGCGCTGGCCGCGGCAGCAGAAGCTGCTGGAAGGTCGCCTGATCAAGCGATACAAGCGCTTTCTCGCCGACATCGAGCTCGCCGATGGCGAGATGGTGACCGCCCACTGCGTCAACACCGGCGCCATGGAGGGCCTCACCACCCCGGGGCTCCGGGTCTGGATCTCTCGCGCCACCAATCCGAAGCGCAAGCTCGCCTTCACCTGGGAGCTGGTGGAATGCGACGGCCAGATCTACGGCGCCAACACCGGCGAGCCCAACCGCATCGTGCGCCGCCTGCTGATGGAGCATCGCCTGCCGTGGATCGGCGGGTACCACACGGTGCGCCCCGAACAGCCCTACGGCGAGAAGTCGAGAATCGACTTCCTGCTGGAAGGCCCGCGGCGCCGCTGCTATCTCGAGGTCAAGAATTGCCATCTGGTCTACCCGGACGCCCGGGCCTACTTTCCCGACAGCGTTTCCCAGCGCGCCAGCGGACATCTCGAGGAGCTCGCCGTGGTGGCCAAGGAAGCCCGGAATCAGCGTGCGGAAGTGCTCTTCGTCTGCCAGATGCCCGGGGTCAAGGCGGTACGCCCCAGCGACGTTCATGACCCCACCTTCGCCGCCACCGCTCGCCGGGTGCGGGGGCAGGGAGTGCGCTTCTCCGCCATCGAAGTGCTCCACTCCCCCGAAGCGGTGGAAATCACCCGTAGAGTTCCGGTGAGCCTGGCGCCCTACGGAACGAAGCGCGTGCGGCGCTGGTATCTCAACTCCCGGAAAAGCTAGTAAGGCGCCGCTCCTTCGGCAGCGCCATGCTCCCGCTCCCCGTCCCTCGACGGAGCCCGGCGCGATCGCTTTGTAGCCCGACTCGTTCAGACCCTTTCGTCTCAGAAGGGCCAGATGATCGGAATCATCAGCGTCGAGACGATCCAGAAGATGACCTTCAGCGGCCAGCCGAGGCGCACATAGTCGCGGAAGCTATAGCCTCCCGGCGCCAGCACCATGGCGTTGGTGTTGTAGCCCATGGGGGTCAAGAAGCTCGAGGATCCGCCGAAGGCGACGGCGAAGAGAAAGGGCGTGACGTCTACCCCGAGGCCCATCGCCACGCTCGCCGCCACCGGCACCATCAGCACCACGGTGGAGTTGTTGGACATGATCTCGGTGAGCAACGAAGTCGCAAGATAGATCAGCGAGAGCACGAAGAAGGGACCGAGGGCCTGGCCAGAAGCCGCCAGCCCGTTGCCGATAACCTCCGCAAGGCCCGTATTCTCCATCGCCGTTCCGAAGGGTAGGACCGCGGCGATGAGGAAGATCACCGTCCAGTTCACCGCGCGGTAGGCCTCCTGAATGCGCAGCCGGCCGGTGGCGATCATCGCCACCGCGCCGTAGATCGACGCCTCGAGAATCGAGGTCAGGCCGAAGGACGCCAGCGCTACCACCGCCAGCACGATGGCCGGGGAAATCCACCAGGTGCGGGACAGGCTGAGGCGAATGTTCTGCTCCTCCAGGGAGACGAAATCCTCCATCTGCTGCAGCGCCTCGATGCGAACCCGGGGGCCGTAGACCAGCAGCGTGTCCCAGCGCCGCAGCGGGATCATCGCGACTTTGTCGCGGATCGTCTCTCCGGGTTTCTTCACCGCCAGCACGAAGCAGCCGTAGCGGCGACGGAAGTCGATCTCCTTCAGGCTCTGATTCTCCAGCGCCGACATCGGCGAGAGCTGAACCTCCGCCAGGATGTTGTTCTCATCCGCCAGGTTGGAATCCCGCAGCTTGATGTCGGTGAGCAAGAGCAGCCCGTATTGCTGACGAAAGGACACGATGTCCTGGGTCGCTCCGCGAATGATCAGCGTGTCGTCGGCGAGCATCGGCGTATGGCGCAGATTCTGCGAGATGTGCTCTCCGCCGCGGCGGATCTCCAGCACGTTGAGCCGGAATCGTTCCGAGAGCTGCTCCTCCAGCGGCGTCTTGCCCACCAGCCGCGAAGAGCTCGGCACCTTCACCTCGGTGAGGAAGGCGCTCATGTCGTAGCTGCGGGTCAGGCTCGTCGAAACGCTGCGGGAAGGCAGCAGACGATGGCCAAAGAAAAAGACATAGGCCATGCCGAGGAAGAAGAGCGGCACGCCGAAAATCGCGAAGTCGAAGACCCCGAATCCGTGGGCGCCGACCTCCGGCGGCAGCTGCTCCGCCATGGCGTGCACCAAGAGATTGGTGGAGGTTCCGATGAGCGTACAGGTACCGCCAAAGATGCACGCATAAGACAAAGGCAGCAGGAGCTTCGATGGACTGAAGCGATATTGCTTCGCCAGGTGAATCGCCCCAGGCATGAAGATCGCCACCGAAGCGGTGTTGTTGATGAAGGCCGAAAGGGTTCCCGCCAGGGTCAGCAGGGACATCGAAGCCATTCCCGATGAACGCCCCGCCAGCCCCGCGATCCAATTCGCCAGCAGATCCACCAGCCCGCTCTTCACCAAGCCCTCGCTGACGATGAACATCATCATCACGGTGATCACCGCCGGGTTGGAGAAACCCGCGATGGCCTCCTGCGGGCTCACCAGGTCTCCAGCCAACAGAGCGCAGAGACTCACCAAGGCCACCAGGTCGATGGGCCAGCGGTCCATTGCAAAGGCAATGACCAGGAGTACGAGGATGACGAGCAGAAGAATCATCGTTCGAAGGGCACCTCGCTGATTCGGTACCTAAGGACTGCGACAAACACGACAGTGCCGAGAGGCGAAAACACGAAGAAGCGAGCCTCTGGAAGCAAACTTCTGATAGCCGGCGCAGGGATTCTGAGGGCAAGCACAGAGCGACTGGGGAGGACCGGAAACGAAAGAGGACCGCCTACTGCCTCGCACTCTAGGCTTGCCGAACCCTCCCCGGGCTCGCGCGCTCTTAGACATCGCTTCTCATCGAAGAAGAATGAGCATACCAGCGATAAAGGTACAATCGAGGGATCCCTTGGAGGGCTCTTTCCTTCGGGCTGAGCCCTCATCGATTCTCGACCCTCTCACCGTCCACCGACCGCCCCCTTCTCGTCCTCACGCCCCTTCAGGAGACCGTGTTGAGCCGATATACCCTACGAGTGATCAGCCGCTTCGAAGCCGCCCATCACCTCACCTCTTACGGCGGCGCCCCGGAGCCGATTCACGGCCATTCCTGGAAGGTCGAGGCGGTATTGGCCACCAATCACCTGGGGGACGAAGGCATGGCCTACGACTTTGTCGCCATCAAGAAACATCTCGACGAGCTCACCGGCCGCTTCCACCACCTTCACATCAATGATGTTCCTCCCTTCGACCAGCTGAGCCCGACGACGGAACGGATCGCGGCCTACTTCTTCGACCAGCTCGCCGAGCGATTACCGGACGCTCCATGGCAGAGCGTCACGGTGTGGGAAGGCCCCCTATGCAGCGCCACCTATTCCCCCTGAATCCCGCACCGCCACGGCGATGGCGAAGGCGATCCGCCCGGCTTCGCGCCCGGGGCGCGCGATTCCCGAGCATCACTCGGAGCGTCGCCCAGAGCCTGTTGTGGGCAGGCCTCGCCAGCCTCGCCAGCCTCACCCTCGTAAGCTGCGGCGCGAACCAGCCCTCCGAGCAGGAAAGCGCCCCGGTAGGTCGCCTTCAGGTGGAGATCGGCGGAGAGGATCTACCCTACCCCCAATGGCGAACGCTGCACCTGCGCTGGCAGGCGACGACGGCCCTTCCGACGGCGCCTTCGAACGAGAAGCCCCGCTCCAGCAAGGCCAGCTCCCAGGCCCCCGAGGCCGAGCCACAGCCCCGTATCTTCGTCCACCTGGTCGATCCCGAGGGCGAGTTGAGCCGCACCTTCGATCAGGACCTGGATGAGCCCTGGCGCCCCGGGGCTAGCGGCCGGCTGGAGGTCCCGATTCACCACTCGGCCCTCGCCCCCCCGTTAGCCCCCGGGGATTATCAGCTCACCGTTGGCCTCTACCGCATCGGCGGTGATGGCCTTCCCGACCGCCGCTTTCCCCTAGAAGTCGACCTCGAGAGCAGCTCCCGATCCGCCGCCAGAACCGGAGCAGATCGACCAGACCCCGATTCACCAAGCCCTAGGGCCGAGGACGCCACCACCGCCCTAGTCGAGATCGGAACCTTCGAGTACTCCGTGGCCCGGCTTGCCGTCGAGCCGGTGAGCGCCGAGGCACCGAGTTTTTCCTTCGGCCAGGGCTGGGAGCCAACCCCTCCGCGGGAAGAGCTCCAGGAGCGCCAGCCGGCAGATCGCCAAAGCCCCGGCGCGCGGCGAATTCTGGAAGACGCGAAGCTCGACGTGCTCAACCTCGAAGTTCCCGGCAGCCTGCTGCTGAGGATTGAGATCCCCCCCCTGGCGGAAGATCTCCCCAAGCCCGACCGACCGTGGCTGGAGCTCACCGGAGACTGCAGCCAGGCCCAGCGGGCGATCCGTCAGCCGGGAGTTCACCGTCTGCTGCTGCCGATCTATCCCACCGGAGGCGAGCCGAGGTGTCGCCTCGACTTCTTCCCTCACCCCATCGTCGCCGAGCATGCACCGCCTCAGCTTCAGACCCTCGGCTGGGCCCCGGCCCAGCTGTGATCTGCGGCGAAACCATGGACTCAACCCCCTGCCTGTAGGAAGATCGATAAAGATTCGTCTCTCTGTGTCGTCAATGACTTTCTCTCTGCCCTCTCCCTCGGATCATGTCCAAAGACGAAGAGCGCACAAGCAAACTACTGAAGGTCGGCCTACCGATGCTCGCCGCCGCGGGCACGATGGGCGCGCTGGGCTTTGCGCGGGAGCGTTTTCAAGACAAGCGCCTCTTCTCTCCCGAGGCCCAGGGCGTGCTCCAAGGCGCAAAGGGCAAAGACCAGGGGCAGGAGCAGCCGGAAGCGCCGCCTGAGACGCCACCGGAGACGCCGCTCTTCCGGCCCCAGGACCAGTGGTTCGAGACGGTAGACAGAGTGAGCCTCCACGGCTGGTGGATCCCACATTCCCAGGCCCGCTGCACCGTGCTCTATTGTCACGGCAAGAACGGCAGTCTCGGTCAGTGGATCGAGGCCCTGGCCCACCTCCACGGCATCGGCACCTCGATCCTGGCCTTCGACTACCGCGGCTACGGCTACAGCGAGGGCAAGCCCAGTGAGAGTGGCGTGTTTCGCGATGTCCGCGCCGCTTTCGACCACCTCGTCGGCCCCCTTGGAGTTTCTGCCGAGACGGTGATTCTCTTCGGCCATTCCCTCGGCGGCGCCGTCGCCATCGACGCGGCGAGAAGCGTGCCTGCGGCGGGCCTGGTGGTGGAATCCACCTTTACCGACCTGCGCGCCATGGCCCGCAGCCGCTACCCCAAGGCCCCCGTCCACTGGCTCACCCGCAACCAATTCAAGAACCTCAGCAAGGTGCGCACCCTGCGACTGCCAAAGCTTTTCCTTCACGGCACCGAAGACGAGATGGTGCCCCTCTCCATGAGTGAGCAGCTCTACTCCAGAGCCCGTGAACCGAAGCGATTCTTCGCCGTGGAGGGCGCGGGGCACAACGATCTCCACCGCCGCGGCGGCCTTCCCTACGAGCAAACCCTGGCCAATTTCTTTGCCGACTGCGTCTCCGACAGCGCCTCGGATAGCGCTTCAGACTGAAATTCAGACAGCACTTCCGGCGACGCCTCCAATAGCTCGTTCGAGAAGAGCTGAGAGGAAGCAGAAAGCAAGAATACGGGGAGAGGCTCTCGCTAGAGCCAGGCTCTCGTCCGCCACGCTCTCGTCGAGGCGACTACACCCTCTCGTAGAGGCGATTCCGCAGCAGGCGAAGCTCCCGCTGGAGTTCCTCCGCGCTCGCCGCCCGCCGCGAGCGATCCTTGGCCAGGGCGTCGAGGAAGAATTCTTCCAGCGCTTCCGGCACATCGGGGCGAAAAGAGGAAAGGGGAGGAATCCGGGCCTGGGACACCGCCTCCATCACCTCCCGCACCGTACCGCGGAACACCCGCTGCCCGATCAGGCATTCGTAGAGCACCAGGCATAGGCCCCAGAGATCGATGCTCGGATCCGGGGGCTCTCCCTGCACCGCCTCTGGCGACAGGTAGTGGAGTGTTCCCACCAGCTTCCCCGGCGCATCACCATGACTGCGCATGCTGGTCCAGGTCGCGGCGGTGATCGAGCGCGCCTCGGAGCTTCCGCCGCTCAGCGCTCCCGTACTGGAGGTACCGGAGGTCTCGAAGCGCAGATCGTATTCCAGCCGAGCGATACCGAAATCCATCAGCTTGGGAGATCCATCGGCCCCGTAGCCAATATTGCTCGGCTTGAGATCCCGGTGCAGGATATTCGCCAGGTGGAGCTGCTCGAGAGCAGCGGAGAGATCGATACCCATGCTGAGGGTTTCTTCCGGCGTCAGCGGGGACTCGCTCAGCCGCTCCTCTAGAGTCCCCCCGGCGAGATATTCGAGGATCAGCATCGGCGTGCCCTGCCAGATCTCGACGCCGTAGATCAGCGCCAAGTTGGGATGCACCACCTTGGCGGCGGCTCGGGCCTCCCGCCGCAGCCGCACCGAATCCTCCACCGAAACCCGGCGCATGGTCTTCACCGCCACCGGACGAGACAGAGCGAGATCCACCGCTCGGTACACCACCCCCATCCCTCCGGTGCCAATGCGCTGCTCGAAACGGAAGCGGCCGGGCACCACGTAGGGCACCATCGCCGGCTCCAGATCTCGCTGACAATGGGTGCAGGTCACGGAATGGGCGAGATAGAGACGCCCGCAGCCGTAGCATTCTCGGGCTCCCCGCTGCTCCCCTCGGGCCGGAGCGCGCACCGGCGACGAGGCGGAAATCTCGTGAGCCCCGGAGCCCCCCTTCATGCGCTCGACATCCAGGGCCAGGCCCGCCGCGTGGGCGATGGCGGAGAGCAGCTGCCGATCCTCCCGCAAGAAGGGCAGGGAGCTCTTCTTCTCTCCCAGGGCCAGCATCCCGGTCAGGGCACCGTCGAGGGAGAACACCGGCACCAGCAGTCGGAAATCGCCGTCTACCAGCCATTGCCGATCCCGATTGGCGATCGCCTCCAGAGCCCGAGAAGGGGGATCCCAATCCACCGGCAGGGCGTGAGGGTTCGAGCCCACCAAAGCGCTGAGGGTGCTGGCGCTGGGCAGGGGACGCACCCGATCTCCGGGATCCACCAGCTCTCCGCGATCGGGATCCTCCACCAGCAGGCAGACGGTCTCCATGTGCAGAGCGCGATCGACTCCGTGGATCACCAGGCTCGCCAGCTCCCGGCGATTCGACGCGTTGCGGATTCTCTCTACCAGCGGCGTGAGGATCTGCCGGGCATCGAATTGCTCGCGAAAGAAGCGCCGATCGACGCTATCCAGCAGCGCCTGCCGATTGAGCACCGCGGCAACGCCGAAGACCGCCGCCAGCGTGAGCAAGAAGGCGTCGGTGCCAGAAAAGATGTCTTGCAGGGTGCGGGTCCGCTCGCGATAGAGATAGCCCAGAAGCCCCGCCATCGGTACCGCCGCCAGAGTGAGAGCGGAAGTCTTCGCCAGGCTGTATTGCAGCGCCTTGCGGGCGATGAAGCGAAGCTCCAGGGCGTTCTGCACCAGCACCGCATAGGCCGTGGTGAAGGGAATCGAAAGCAGCACCGGATAGATCAGCGTAGCAATCCAGCGACGATGAGAGGGATCGTCCAGCCAGCGATCCAGCGGCGGAACGGATTGCTCCAAGAGCACCATCGACATGATCGGCAACAGCCCCGCCGCCAGGCCAGCGATCAGCAGCGTGACCCGTCGGCGCTCGCGCACCGGAGCGTAGCGCCGCTTCCATCCCATCACCAGCAGCGCCACCAGAGCGAGGGGAATCACCAGAGGCTCGTGGCGCTTCGGCGCCGGTGCGCCGGCCATGTAGGAGAGGCTCCAGGACGGAGCCTGATAGCTCACGGACCAGGCTTCGAAGAGCTTCGGCAGAGTGACTACAGTGAGGCCCAGGGCGACCGTAACGCTAATCCAATAACCCCATCGCAGCAGCCGGTCCACCACCGGATGGGGCGGAATCTGCGGGAACTCCCGGGCGAAGAGCCACAGAAAGAGCGGCAGCAGAGCCGTCGCCGGAATCCAGTGAACGGTGAGCACCAGGAAGCGCAGAAGCCCTGGCTCCAGCGCCTCCCCGGGCTCTAGCAGGAGGCGGTTGATAAAAAAGGAGGCCACCGCCAAGAAAGTGGCACCGAGATAGATCGCCCGAGCGTCCCGACGACCTCCGATGAGCAGCGGCCCCGCCGCCGCCGCAAAGAGGGTGAGGGTGACGAAATTCAGCACCGGAGGCAGCGCCCCGCCTCCCGCGCCGGTCACCAGGCTGAGGTCCACGAAGGTGAGGCACAGCATGCCGACCACCACCTTGAAGGCAGTGACCCACACCAACAGCCTGGTGCTCCCCAGCTCGTTCACCGTCAGCTCCTGTAGAGAATTGGCGCCACCCTATGAGTCGCTGAATCCATTTCCCTGAATCCAGCCTCTGAATCCAATCAGAGACTCAGCGAGAAGCGCCGAGCCTCAACACCACTCGGTATCGTGCACGCCGTTGCGAGCCACCTTGAGGTCGCCGTAGCTCACGGTCGGCGCCCCCTCTTCGGCTTTCTTGGTCTTCTCCGCCTTGAAGGTGATCCAGTGGAGCACGTCGCCACGATCTGCTTTCCACTGCTCCTCCAGGGTCACCTTAGACCCCTCGAGGCTTTTCTCCTTGGCCGCAATGAAGTCTTCGAAGCTCCGGCGAGTGGTCTCCTCCAGCTCCGCCGGCAGGTCGTCTCCCCACCCCTTGCGGAAGGCTTCGAGACATTCGTTCAAAATCGTTTGCTTTACATCGCTCATGGATTCTCCCCTTCGAGCTCAAGGCGTATCGAGTTCGCACCACACGGTGGGGCGTACCTGTCGTTGTGCCGCGTCGAAACCTTCAGATTCAACAGCGGTCCGGCGTCGACGCGACTCCCGCACGGCCCGCTTGGCAATGATTCGCACTTTTTGCAGAACTTTGGCTCGGCGCTCCTGCCACTGACTCAGCACCTCACCGGGGCGGCGGTCGAAGCGCAGGGCGTAGTAGTCCCGCACCTCTTCCATCAGCCCTGGATCTACCGAATTGCCGGCCAGCCCTTCGACAAAGGCAGCCTCCACCTGCTGCAGGATCGACGCTCGGTTCGCTTCATGGGAAAGGAGCCTGGAGCCTTCTTCAGCGGTCCGAGAACCAGCGCCCCGAGAAGAGGTGATCCGAGGGGAGGCTGCCTTACCAACGCTCATCGGGCGCCCTCGACCTCGGCATCGCTATCTACCTTGGCGGATCGCACCTCATTCACCCAATCCACGACCCGCTCCGCGACGCTATTCAGAGGAATCGGTCCGGAAGCGAGAATCCGGTCATGGAAGGCTCGCAGATCGAAGTCTTCCCCGAGTTCTGCCTCGGCAAGAGCCCTGAGGCGCCGAATCTCGATCTCGCCCATCTTGTAGCCGAGGGCCTGACCGGGCCAGCCGATGTAGCGATCGACCTCGGTATTGATGTTGTGCAGGGTCAGACCGGTGTTCTCGGCCATGTAGTCGATGGCCCGTTGACGGCTCCAGCCAAAGGCGTGGATTCCCGTATCGACCACCAGGCGCGCCGCCCGCCACATCTCGTAGGAGAGCCGGCCGAAGTCGCTGTAGGGATCCGTATAGAAGCCCATCTCCAGGCCGAGGCGCTCGGCGTAGAGGGCCCAGCCCTCGATATAGGCCCCGACGCCGGCAAAGCGACGAAAGATCGGAAGCCCCTCGATCTCCTGCTGGATGGCGATTTGCAGATGATGCCCCGGTACCGCCTCGTGGAGGGTGAGGGCCTCCAGCTCGTAGAGTGGACGACTCTCCAGCGCGTAGGTGTTGACCATGTAGAAGCCCGCCCGGCGCCCGTCTCCGGAAGACGGCTGGTAGTAGGCGGTGGTGGTATGCGGCGCCAGGAAGTCGGGAATCGGCAGCACGCCATAGGGCGTGCGGGGCAGATGACCGAAGAGAGCCGGCAGCTGACCGTCCGCCCGCTTGGAGATGTGGCTGGCGGCGGCCAGCAGCTCCTCCGCCGTCTCGGGATAGAACTTGGGATCGGTGCGCAGGTACTCGAAGAAAGCCGCCAGGTCTGCCTCGAATTCCACCGCCTCCACGATCGCCTGCATCTCCTGGCGAATCCGCGCCACCTCCTCGAGGCCGGTTTGGTGCACTTCCTCCGCCGTCACGTCCAGAGTGGTGAAGTGCCGGACCCGAAATTGGTAGTACTCCTTGCCCTGCGGCAGACCGAGAGCTCCCGGCGCCTCTCGGGTCGCCGGATAGTAGCTCTCGTCGAAGAATTCCTTCAGCGTCGCGAAGGCCGGCAAGACGGACTCTGCGATGGCCTTCCGGCCCTCTTCCTGAAGGCGCTCGCGGGTCGCCTCGTCGAGGCTCTCCGGAAGCCGCAGGAAGGGAGAGTAGAGAACGCTCTTCTCCGGCTCCACCGAGGACTGCTCCGCCAGCCAGCCGGAGACCGTCGAGACCGCCGCCCGCGGGGCGACCCAGCCGCTATCGATACCCTCCTGGAGCAAGGCGATGCGATCGTCGATGGCCGCGGGCGTCGCCCGCAATCGATCGAGGTACTTCTCGTAATCCTCTATGCCGAAGAAGAGCGTGGTGCTCGGCAGACGCAATAGCTCGAGATGCAGCCCCACCCGATTGGTGATCGCTAGGCGATGGGCGCCGAAACGAATGTTCTCGAGATCATCGCCCCGCAGACGCAGGAAGAGGTCGTAGCTCAGCTGATCCTCGACCCCGAGCTCGCCCCGGTCGATGGCCTCCACGCGGTCGAGAAAAGCCTGGAGGTCCTGGGCCTCTTGCTCAAAAGCTTGGGGAGAATGATCCGGCAGGCGATCACCGTAGCGGGAGTCCCCGATTTGGCTGGCGGCAATAGGGCGACGCTCCAGATTCCACTGCCAGAAGTCGTCGAAGACCTGATGTAGCAGCTCCTCGGGGCTGCTCGAGGAAGCGCTGAGGTCCCCCTCGGACTCGGCCCTCGCCTCGATCCCCGCGGAGAGCAGAAGACCGCTGCCCAAAAAGATGGTCAGCGCCCATCGAAGAGCTCGCCGCAGTGGATGTCGCAGTGGACGCCTCGCGATACCGCGGCTCCCCTCGGAAGATCCCGCCGATCGAAATCCACGACTCTGCACACACCGCTCCCCAATCCGGTAGCCCACAATTAGCCCCTTAACTTGTTCCAGTAAAATTGCACATTCCCTCGTATTATCTCCCACAGCAAAGGCTAGGAGCAACAAAAAACCACGGTCCTCCTGAGCGGAGAGCCGTGGTTTCAGGGCTGAGCAGAACCTCAGCAATTGCTGTTTGGACCTCGAAAAGGCCTCAGCGAACCTCCTCCCGAAGCAGGGATCGATAGGCCAGCGGCGTGAGATATTCCACCAGCTCCGGAGCGAGCACCAGGGTATCCAGCAGCGCCGCGGCCTCTACCGCTTTCGGTGCGTCGCCGAGATCCTCCAGCGCCTGCTCTCGCTCCTGGCGATAGAGCCCCTCGTCCATCAGCTCCCCGCTCTCGGTGACCGCCTCGTGACGGATCCAATGCCACAGCTGGCAGCGGGAGATCTCCGCCGTCGCCGCGTCCTCCATCAGGTTGTCGATGGCCACCGCCCCGCGCCCGCTGAGCCAGGCGGCGAGGTAGCGCAGGGCGACGGAAACGTTGGTCTTGACGCCGGCCCGAGTCACCTCACCGGGCATCTCCAGCTTCACCAGCGCCTGGGCGTCGCCGAGATCCTCGCCGACGCGGGCATGCTTCTGATGCGGCCCCTCGCCGAGCATCGGCGCGAAGACCTTCTCCGCCACCGGAACCAGATCCGGATGGGCCACCCAGGTGCCGTCGAAGCCGGCCCGGGCTTCCCGCTCCTTGTCGGCGGCGACGGCGGCGAGGGCTTTTTCGTTGACCTCCGGATCCCGCCGACTGGGAATGAAGGCGGCCATTCCGCCGATGGCGTGGGCGCCGCGACGATGACAGGTCTTCACCATCCTCTCGGTGTAGGCCCGCATGAAGCTCACCCCCATGGTGATCTCCGAGCGATCCGGGAAGGGAATCGGCTGATCGCGGAAGGAGCGCACCACGCTAGCGATGTAATCCCATCGCCCGGCGTTGAGACCGGCGCTGTGCTCCCGCAACTCATAGAGGATCTCCTCCATCTCGAAGGCTGCCGGCAGCGTCTCGATGAGCACCGTGGCGCGAACCGTGCCCCGGGGCACTCCCAACCGCTCCTGGGCGTAGACGAAGACCTGGTTCCACAGCCGAGCTTCGAGATGGCTCTCGAGCTTCGCCAAGTAGAAGTAAGGACCAAGCTCGCGCTGTGCCAAATAGCGCGCGTTGTGGAAGAAGTAGAGGCCGAAATCCACTAAGGAGGCGGAAGGCGCGCGCCCGTCTACCTCCAGATGCCCCTCTTCTAGATGCCAGCCCCGGGGACGCACCACCAGCGTCGCCAGCGGCACCTCCGGGTCGGTGGGCAGCGCGTAGTGCTTGCCCTGGGGACTGGTGAAGCGGAGCTCGCGGCGAGCGGCGGCGGCCAGCGCCTGCTGGCCTACCACCACGTTGCTCCAGGACGGAGAGAGGGCGTCTTCCAGATCCGCCATGAACACCTTCGCCCCACAGCCGAGGGCGTTGATGATCATCTTCGGCTCCGCGGGCCCGGTGATTTCCACCCGGCGGTCGAGAAGCGCTTCTGGCGTCTCGGCGACTTTCCAATCTCCCTCGCGAACCCTCAGGGTTTGCGGCAGCAGGCCGAAGGTCTCGCCGCGGCGCATCCTCTCGGCTCGCTGCCGACGGAAGCTCAGCAGCTCGCGGCGCCGGGCGCCGAAGAGACGCTCCAGCTCCGCCACGAAGGCCAGGGCCTCCGGAGTCAGCACGGCCTCCATGGCCTCTCTCTCGGCCGCCCCAGAAGCCTCCACGAGAACCTTTGCGGAGTTTCCCTGGGCTTCCAGAGGAGCAGCCTCGGGAGCCTCCAAGACGACCGCCGCAGCAGCGACGGGATCAGCGGTGATCACGCTCATGATCGCTGCCTCAGACCGCCTTGGCGAGGGTGAACTGATCGTCTTCCGTCGAGCCAGCGAGGGCCACTACGGAGCTCTCGCCGCCCTGGATCACCTGGGTGACGGCGTCGAAGTAGCCGGTGCCGACGAAGCGCTGATGCTTGGCGGCGCGGTAGGTCTCCTCGGCCTCCAGATCCAGCTCCTGCTGCTGCAGGGCCGCATAGGCGGTCATCCCTTCCTCGCGGTAACCCCGGGCCAGCTCGTACATCGAGAGGTTCAGGGCGTGGAAGCCCGCCAGGGTGACGAATTGGAAGCGGTAGCCCATCGCCCCCAGCTCCCGCTGGAAGCGGGCGATGGTGGCGTCGTCCAGCTTCGCCCGCCAGTTGAAGGAGGGGGAGCAGTTGTAGGCCAGCAGCTTGCCCGGGTACTGCTCGTGGATCGCCTCGGCGAAGCGGCGCGCCTCGTCGAGGTTGGGCGTGGAGGTCTCGCACCACAGCAGGTCAGCGTAGGGCGCGTAGGCCAGGCCGCGGGCGATGGCCATGTCGGGGCCACCGGTGACGCTGAAGAAGCCCTCGGGGGTGCGGTCGCCGGTGAGGAAGGCGTGGTCGCGCTCGTCGACGTCGCTGGTGAGCAGGCGGGCGGAATCCGCATCGGTGCGGGCGATCAGCACCGTCGGTACGCGACAAACATCGGCGGCGAGGCGCGCCGCGACTAGCTTGGCGACGAATTCCTTGGTGGGCACCAGCACCTTGCCGCCGAGATGGCCGCACTTCTTCGCGCTGGAGAGCTGATCCTCGAAATGAACCCCCGCGGCGCCGGCTTCGATCAGCGCCTTCATCAACTCAAAGGCGTTGAGGTTGCCGCCGAAGCCGGCCTCGGCATCGGCCACGATGGGCGCCAGCCAGTGAATCTCGTCCTCGCCGGCGGCGTGCTGGATCTCGTCGCAGCGACGCAGCGCCTGATTGATCGCCCGCACCAGGCGAGGCATGCTGTCCACTGGATAGAGGCTCTGGTCCGGGTACATCTGCCCGGCGCCGTTGGCGTCCGCCGCCACCTGCCAGCCGGAAGCATAGATCGCCTTGAGCCCGCCCTGCACCTGCTGCACCGCCTGGTGGCCGGTGAGGGCACCGAGAGCGTTGACGTAGGGACGCTCCTTCATCAATCGCCACAGCCGCTCAGCACCGAGGCGGGCCAAGGTGTGCTCCACCGGAACAGAGCCGCGCAGGCGGTCGACATCAGCGGGGGCGTAGGGACGCTGAACGCCCTGGAAGCGGTCGGGATGAGCCGTGGGTACGAGAGGGTTCATGACTGTGATCTCCCTGGTGCGGAACCTCGGAGGAACGGGTCTCCGCCAAGACTGAAGAGAAAGGTTTAGAGACTCAGTGGCCTCTTCGGAGTGGGACAAAGTCGCCTGATTAGTTTGTTCAAAATGACGAACCAATGTTCAACAACGCGAACTATGCCGCAGCCCGTCGAGGGAGTCAACCCCGGAAATCGTAAAATTTTCGGCCGATTTAGCCCAAATCACGGCAAATAGCAGCAATTACAGTGGCTTAATCATCCGAAATACCGAACTCAGTTGGCGCATTTCATCCAATCTCGAACATGAATGCCCGGCCACTGCGTCCCAAAACAGACCACGACAACAGAATCGTCATCGCGAATCGCTGGACTCATCACCAGGGGTTCGTTCAAAATAACGAACAAACCACCCCGCCTACCTCAGCCGCCATGGCCAAGAAATCCACTTCCAAAAGCGCCGACCGCGCCCTCAGCATCCTGGAGCTCATCGCCCGCCGCAGCCCCCCTGCCGGCGCGGGCGAAAGGCGCGCGGGCAGCGGAAGCTCCAGCAGCCTGAACCACTCAGAAATCAGCCGCGAGCTCAACATCCCCAAGAGCACGCTCACCGCCCTGCTCAACACCCTCGAGCAGCGCCGCTATCTATCGCGTAGCGAACAGGGCCTTTACACCCTCGGCCCCCGCCTCGGCGAGCTCGCCAACAACACCCCGCGGGGCTCCGATCTCCAGCGGGCCAGCCAGGAAATGCTCCGGCAGCTCGCCGAGCGCACCGGCCTGACCGCTCACCTGGCGATCCTCGACGGCGCGGAAGCGGTATATATCGACAAAGCCCAGGTCGACTCCCTGCTCAAAGTCGACACCTGGGTCGGCCGCCGCCTTCCCCTCCACTGCACCGCCGTGGGCAAGGCGCTGCTCGCCTACCTCCCCGAGAGCGAGGTTCGCGAGATCGTCGGCCCAGAGCCGCTCCAGGGCCTCACGCCAAAATCCCTGACCACGATTTCCGATCTCCTGGAAGAATTAGCCACCGTCCGCCAGCAGGGCTGGGCCATCGACGATCAAGAGAGCGACGACGCGGTGCGCTGCGTCGCCGCCCCGATCCTGCCCTTCGCCGAGGGCGATCCGAGCCCCCCACCCCCCGCCCAAGCAGCCCTCGGCCTCACCGGCCGCCTCGACCAAATGCCGCTCCATCAGGCCCCAGAGACAGCCCAGGCCGCCCTCAAGGCCGCGAGACTCATCGCCCGCCAGCTCGACCAGCTCCATCAGAGCCAGTAGAAGAGCTCCAATAGACGGAGCTCAGCAGAAGAGCCCCAGCAGGCGAACCCCACCAGACAGCCCTGCCACTTCAATCAATATCTTAGTCCTCGGGACGAAGATCAAGAATTTCAAACTTGCGCACGGTTCGCGCAAGTAGTATCCTCTGCGCTGCTGAGACGCTCGGGCAGCACCACTCTCTTGATCTAGGCCCGCTCCCCGAGCTCGTCGCGAGTCGGCCGCAGCTTGCCGCCTCGACTCAGCCGGGAGCAGACCTTCCGCGCAGCACAGCGGTGCCGGAGCCACTCCACCCCACTCCCCTGGGCCGGTCTGCCTTCCCCAGCCACTGAACCCAACCCGAGCCATCGCCGAGATGTTCCAGTCACAGGAACCTCGGCCTCGCGCCAAGCTAGCGAGGATCCCCTCTCGACGAGGGCTCCTCGCTTCCAGAGCGAAGCTCGCTGACTTTGCAGAGGATCACCATTCCATGAGCACCGAAGCTACTGAGACGAAGAAAGAAGCCAAGCCGAAGACTCGCACCCTGCAATTCAAGGCGGAGACCAAGCAGCTGCTGGATCTGATGATCCACTCGCTGTACACCAATAAGGAGATCTTCCTGCGGGAGCTGATCTCCAACGCCTCTGACGCCTGCGACCGGCTGCGCTTCGAAGCCCTCACCAATCCCGAGCTTCTGGACGGCGAGGAAGAACTAGAGATTCGCCTGGAGGCGGACGGCGAGAACCGCACTCTGACCATCGCCGACAACGGCATCGGCATGAGCAAGGACGAGGTGATCTCCAACATCGGCACCATCGCCCGCTCCGGCACCCGGGAGCTGATGGACCAGCTCCAGGAGGCCCAATCCAGCGATGCCGCCGCCCAGCTCATCGGTCAATTCGGCGTCGGCTTCTACTCCGCCTTCATGGCCGCCGACAAGGTCACCCTGCTGACCCGCCGCGCCGGCGAAGACGGCGCCACCCTGTGGCAATCCACCGGCGACGGCAAGTTCAAGATCCGCGACGCCGAGAAGTCCAGCCGCGGCACCATCATCACCCTCCACCTGAAGCCGGTGGATCGGGACAACGGCATCGAGGACTTCACCGAGACCTACACCGTCAGCCGCATCGTCAAGCGCTACTCGGACTTCGTCAGCTACCCCATCATCCTGAAGGATGAGCGCGAGGAGCCGGTCAAGGACGAGGACGGCAACCCGGTGGAGGGCAAGACCGAGACGGTGGTGGAGCACAAGACCGTCAACTCCATGAAGCCGATCTGGACCCGCCCCGAGAGCGAGGTCACGGCGGAGGAATACAACGAGTTCTACAAGCACATCTCCCACGACTGGAACGAGCCGCTAAATCACTTCTCCTTCCGCGCCGAGGGCCGCATCGAATACCAGTCGCTGCTCTTCATCCCCTCCACCGCCCCCTACGATTTCTACTACCACGGCTACGAATTCGGCCTGCAGCTCTACGTGCGCCGGGTGATGATCATGGATCAATGCGAGGACCTGGTGCCTCGCTACCTGCGCTTCGTGCGCGGCGTCGTCGACTCCTCCGACCTGCCGCTGAACATCTCCCGCCAGCGCCTGCAGGAAGACCGCCACATCTCCCAGATTCGCCGCTGGCTGACCAAGAAGGTCCTGGACTCTCTCACCGAGATGATGCGGGACGACCGCGAGAAGTACGACACCTTCTGGGAGCAGTTCGGCCGCTCCGTCAAGGAAGGCATCGGCTCCGACTGGGACAACAAGGACAAGATCACCAAGCTGTTGCTCTTCCAGTCCTCCGCCGACGACGAGAAGCTCACCACTCTGGCCGACTACGTCGAGCGCATGCCCGAGGAGCAGACCGAGATCTACTACCTCACCGGCGAGAGCCGCGCGGTGGTGGAGAACTCCCCCCACCTCGAGGCCTTCCGCGACAAGGGCTACGAGGTCCTCTACTTCGTCGACACCGTCGACGAGCTGATGACCCAGAGCCTCACCGAGTTCGACGACAAGAAGCTCAAGTCCATCGGCAAGGGCACCGTGGACCTCGGCAACGAGGAGGAGCGGGAAGAGAAGAAGAAGGCGCTGGAGACCAAGGAGGAAGAGCTCAAGGACCTCCTGGAACTGCTGCAGAAGAAGCTCGACGACCACGTCAAGCACGTGCGCCTCACCAACCGCCTGACCTCCTCCCCCGTCTGCCTGGTGGGCGCCGACCACGACTACAGCCCGCAGATGGAGCGCCTGCTCCAGAAGGGCGACTTCGGCGGCCCCAAGCAGCGCCGCATCCTGGAGCTCAACCCCGAGCACCAGATCCTCGCCAACCTCCAGGATCGCTTCCAGAAGGACACCGAGGATCCGCTCCTCGACCAGTACGCCCAGCTGCTCTTCGGCTACGGCCTGCTGGCGGAAGGTTCCGAACTGGAAGACCCCGTGGCCTTCAACCAGGCGATGGTGGAGGTGATGGGGAGGGATTTGGCTGGATAAAGCCCCCTAGCCCTACGCCTCGTTGATATCGATCAACGGAAGGCGCGCCTCGGTCCCCTGCGGGATGGAGGCGCGTTTTCTGTTTTGAGGAGAGGAATCAGCTTCCCGATCGATTGATCATTCAGAGCTCTACTGCAGCCTCTCCACCTGCTCACAACCCCAAGCATCCCCAGCATCACAGCCCTGCTGGTAGAAAAGCTTGGCAAATCCCTTATCGGCGTCTACTCCTTCGCCCCGCTCGTAGAGATTGCCCAGCGATGAACACCCCCGCGCGTCTCCGCCAGAGCACGCTAGCGTGAAGTACCGAAAAGCCTCAGCAGAGTCCTTGTCTACGCCAGACCCTTCCGAAAAAAGAGTACCCAAATTCGCACACCCCATCGCATCGCCACCGTCGCAACCCAGGCGATAGAAGCGAGCCGCTTCGGAGAGATCCGCGTCCACCCCAAAGCCGCTTTCAAAGAGATGACCGAGCACCGAGCAGCCCAGGGCGGTTCCCCCATCGCATCCCAGGCGAGAGAGCCGGACAGCCTCAGCGAGGTCCTGGGTCACCCCCACCCCGTCTCGATACATCACGCCCAAGGAGGCACAGGCCACGGCTCCACCGGCCTCACAGGCCTCGCCAAAAAACCTGGCGGCCTCCACGTAGTCTTGCTCCACTCCCAGGCCTCGATAGAAATGCAGGCCTAGGTAGGTACAGCCCGTGAGATCTCCCAAGGAGCAGGCGCGGTAGAGAAAAGCGTTCGCGCTCTCGAGGTTGTCCCGCCGGGCCTGATGGGCAGCGAGATCGAGGCAGGTCTTTCCATTAGGGCAGTCGACGCTTCCAAAGCTAGTCCTTCGCTCCGATGGCGGTACCTTGGTTCGCCCGGTCTTGCGAATCACCTTTCGATCGTGATCGAAAAAGAAGAAGCTTCCCTGATCGCCGTGTATGGAGATATTGCCCATTCGCGGAGTTTGGCTCTGCCGGGTGGCGATCTGTACCTCCGACTTGAGATAAGCGAAGAGCTCCTCGACGGTCACCAGGCCATCCCCCGAAGGGCCTTCTTCCCAATAGGGCAAGGTATCCGCGCGCCCGTCGAGGGCGGCGAAGAGCTTCTCGAAGAAGATGCTTCCGGGGCCAATGGCGGCGTCGTGCCACACCAGCTCATCAACGCTGCCGCCGGCGGTGATCGCCCAATGGCCGGGATCCCGGGGAATCATCTGGCCGTAGGATTCCCGCTCCAGGAACGCCCCCGAATGGCAGGCATTGATCAGCACCAGGGATTGATGGGAGTGCTGGAGAATCCGCCGGTAGAGCCCCTTGATGACGCTGAAGCTAATGCCGAACTCAGGGTCGAAGCGCTTGGCGTCGGGCTCCAGAAGATAGCCGTCGACGCCCTCCTGCACTCCATGCCCAGAGAAGGCCAGCAGAAAGCGCCCCTTCTTGCCGGGCACCCTCTCTAGCTGCTTGGGGAAGTAGCGCTTGAGGAAGTAATCCAGATTCTCCAGCGTCACCGCCTCGTTGCGCAGCACTACGATCTCCTGGAAGCGCTCCTGCCCCTCCAGGTACGCCACCAGCTTGTCGAGATCCACCCCAGCGGGCTTCAGCTCCTCGCGACCCTTGAGCTGAGGGTAGAAGTCCACCCCCACCACCAGCGCGAAGCCGGGGCCGACCTCTTCATTCGTGAGCCCGAAGCGGTTGAGAGTCTCCTCGAGGAGGGATTGATTCTGCGGGAAACGCTGGATGTATTGCTCGTATCTCTCGGGAACCTGCTGAGCGCTCACCGGAAGGCTCACCAAACAGGCCAACACCCAGCCAAGAAGCCCGACACAGCGAAGCGGCTGAGGCAGAGAGCGCCATCGGAAGCGTTCCTCAAGTCGAGTCTTTTGCGCGCTCAAAGAGCACCCTCCAAAAGAAACCATTCTGAAAAGCCAGAATGGCAAAGTAGATCGTCTGCTCCACCTGCAGCTCATAGCCAAAAGGAAACACGCCAATCAAAGGCAGCACGACGAGGGGCGAGATGCAGAAGGGCTTGAGAAAGGTGCTCCAGCGAAAGGCTCCGCGGCGGTAGAAGGCATAGCGAGCCGCCATTCCCAGCATCACGCAAACAAACATCAGCACCACCGCCGCGAGATCCGAGCCAGGGCCGAAGGAGGTGCGCTGGGGGGCCGCTGAGAAACCCACCAGCGAGTAGAGCCCCACCAGGACGACGGCGAGCAGGGCGAGCTCCAGCCCCCATCGCTTCGAGACCCCCTTCGTAAAGGCCTCGACGACCAGGGTGAGGAAGTAGACGAGGGCTGCGACCAGGATGATGAGACTGAAGGTTGCCGGCAAGAGAAGCCCCTATGAAAAATTAGAACCTAGTGAGCCACCACAGACCACCCTCGGCCGAGAAGGCCTAGAAAGCACAATCCCCAGGGATTCCTTTTCCGTAGCGCGAGTCGATCTGATGGGCCTTCAGCCTACATCAATCACCGCAGAGAAAGCCTCAGCGCCGCAGCCGCTCCAGCTGCTCGCATCCGCCCTCGTCGCCACCCTCGCAGCCCTGACGATAAAGCTCCACCGCCCGCTCCAGATCCTTGGCGATGCCCTTGCCGAATTCGGCCATATCCCCAAGCCAGGTGCAGCCGGCGGGCTCGCCGAGCTCGCAACCCAAGGCGTAGAGCCGGACTGATTCCCCGTGATCTTCCTCCACCCCGGCTCCCATTTCGTAGAGCACGCCGAGGTTGGCGCAGGCCATCGCGTATTCCTCCTCGCAGCTGCGCTGATACAGCTGCGCCGCCCGACGGGTATCTTGCTTCACCCCTTCGCCGCGCTGATAGAGCACTCCTAGATTGGTGCAGCCCCCGAGATTGCCGGCTTCGCAACCGAGACGATAGAAGCGGGCAGCCTCTGCGTCGTCAGCTTCTACTCCGCTGCCTCCGCGATAGGCCACTCCGAGATTGGTGCAGCCGAGGCCGTCCCCGCCCTCGCAGCCCTGGCGGAAATAACCCACCGCCTTCGATTCATCCACCTCCACTCCATCCCCCCACAGATATTGCACCCCGAGGTTGGTGCAGCCGATAGCATGCCCACCCTCACAGCCGCGGCGATAGTAAGCAGTCGCTTCGACAAAGTCCTTCTCCACGCCATCACCCTTGTCGTAGAAGAAGCCCACCTCGGTACAAGCCTCGGCATGGCCAAAATCACAGGCCACGATGCTGAACCGAGCAGCACGTGCAGAATCACTCTCGCCGTTGGCCTCTAAAGCCTTGACCCAGCAGCCCTCGGCGGAGCTGCAGATTTCAGAGGCCACACTCGGAGCCTCCTGAAGATCAGCCGCCGCGCTAGAGGCGAAGACAAGCAATAGGGGAAGAGCTCCGGTAAAAAACCGTAAAGAGGAAGTGAGCAAACGAAAATTGACGCAGCCTTCGAGCACAATGAGAACCTGCGGAGTGATAGGACCCAAGAAGCCGATGGGCCCCCTGGCTCCTTTCGGAGTCTGTCTTGAGGAATCTGATTCTTGACCAGCTTCAGGAAACTCAATTGCAACTCGAATCAGCAAGAAATAACTCAATTCGACGGATCGAGCCCAATACCGTGGGACAGCCGCTCAAGCTGCAGGCAGGCTAGCTCGTTTCCTCCGTCGCAGCCTAATCGGTAGTAGTGCTCAGCCTTCTCCTGGCTTTTCCCGGCTCCCCGGCCACGCTCGTATCGATCGCCGAGAATGTTGCAGGATGAGGCGCTCTGGCCTTCTTCGCAGCTCTTCCGATAGATGCGCAGCGCCTCCGAGGGGTTCTCTTCCACTCCCTGCCCTTCGTCGTACATCGAGGCCAATAAATGGCAGGCAACCTCGTTCTGTCCCTCACAGGCACGCCGAAAATACTTCGCTGCCTCAACTAGATCTTCCTCGACCCCCTTGCCAGCGGCATAGACAATACCGAGCCATCTGCAGCCATCGGCATAACCGCTGGAACAAGCGCGCTGGAAATACCCCACCGCCGCTTCGTCATCGCGCGGTACACCGGCCCCTTCCCAATGCATATGAGCCATTCTGGTACAAGCCGGCCCATAGTCCCGGTCGCAGGAGCGACGCAGGAAACCGATAGCTCTCGCAAGGTCTTTCGGAACGCCGTCCCCTTCGAGGTAGAGAAAGGCTAGCTGAGTGCAGGCAGCATCCACTCCCCCTACGCAACCACGCCGGAAGAGGTCCACCGCCTTCGCCACATCTCGCTCCTCACCCTCGGCATCCCGATAGTAAACCGCCAGGTTGGTGCACGATTCCACGCTGCCGGCTTCACAGGCCATCTGGTTCAGGGTGCGAGCCCGCACGGGATCCTTCTCCACGCCGAGACCAAAGCTGTAGAGAAATCCAAGATTAGTGCAGCCCACAATCTCACCGAGCTGACACGCTCTATCGAGGAAAGACGCCGCCAGCGAGTAGTCCTGACGCTCGTAGGCCTCCATGCCTCGGACAGCACAATCGGCTCCTGTTGAGCATTCCGCCGCCGGCTGATCCGTACTCCCTTGCTTTCCTTCTCCCTGAGAACCTTCGGGGCGAAGCCCTGCCCCTTCGATCTCCAGCCCGCTGGCAGGGAAGGAAGTCAGCGAAGAGATCGGGGATGCCAGAAGCATCAACGCCAGAGCAGCAGCCGGAATCAGCCACCGCCGGAACGACCCTGCCTGCCCGTTCATCGCGCTTCCAGATGCCTGCGGGCCAGGCTGCGCACGGCGTTGACCATCCCCATCAGGCCCATGCTCTTGCCCATGGAAAGCTCGCGACCGTAGATCTCGTAGACCACGTCGCAGGGCACGGCGGCGGCGGTGGTGGCGGGCTGCCCATCGAGGGCTTCTTTGAGGATCACCGCCAGGGACATGGCGGAGACCCCCTGGGGATTCTCGACGGCGAAGTGGAAGGTCAGGCCGTCGCTATCCCCCTCGGCCAAAGGCTGCATCCAGACAAAGGCCTGGGACTCACAGCCCTGCACCCGATGCTCTTCCGGAAAGGGGCGGGAGGCGATCTCGTCGGGCACTTCCCGGAAGCGATCGGAGAAGGAGATCAGCGCCTGGATTCGATCTCCCCGCTCGGGCATCAGGTCCAGCAGCTCGAGGGTGTCCCGCAGTCGTTCGGGAAGGGCTTCGCGATCGATCATAGATTCACTCATGGCGCCATGCTAACGCAGCGGCGAACCCTGGGGCGTGTCGAAGGTTCGCGCAGGGTTTAAAGGATGAGTGTTGAAGGATGCAGAAAGCCCCGCGGGCGGCGGGCACTCGCGGGGCTTCGTTCCGGACCTAGCTCCAGATTCGTCCCCAGAGAAGGGACTCCGAGGCTTATTTCTCGATCGGCACGCCCACCAGGTTGCCCCACTCGGTCCAGCTGCCGTCGTAGTTGCGCACCTGGTCGTAGCCCAGCAGGTACGTCAGCACGAACCAGGTGTGGGAGCTGCGCTCGCCGATGCGGCAGTAGACGATGACGTCGTCGCCGCCGGCGAGACCCTTCTCTTCTTCGTAGATCGCCCTCAGCTGGTCCGCCGACAGGAACACACCGGTGTCAGGATCTACCGCCCGGGCCCAGGGCACGTTGGCGGCGCCGGGGATATGTCCACCGCGCAGCGCTCCCTCATTGGGGTAGTCGGGCATGTGCAGACGCTCGCCGGAGAATTCCTGCGGGCTGCGCACGTCCACCAGCTTGCCGGTCTTCTCGACGTGAGCCAGCACCTGATCGCGATAGGCCCGCACGGCGGAGTCATCACGCTCCTTGGCCTGATAGCCGGAGGCCTCGAAGGTCGGCACCTCACGAGTCAGCTCGCGACCTTCCTGCACCCAGCGCATGCGGCCGCCATCCATGATGCGGGCGTTGCCGTGACCGAAGAGCTGGAAGACCCAAAAGGCGTAGGTCGCCCACCAATTGTTGCGGTCGCCGTAGAACACCACCAGGGTGTCCTCGGTGGCGCCGAGGCGGCGCATCAAGGCCTCGAAGCCTTCCCGATCGAGGTAATCGCGACGCACCGGATCGTTCAAATCCCGGGTCCAATCTACCTCTGCAGCGCCCTGGATATGGCCGGAGCTGTAGAGCAGAGCGTCCTCATTGGATTCGACGAGCAAGACGTGGGGATCGTCTTTGTGCTGAGCGACCCACTCAGTAGAGACCAACACCTCCGGCTGAGCGTACCCACGTTCCTCGATACTCGATGGCTGAGCAGTGGATTGAGTCATGTTCCTTCGATCTCCTAGAGTCAAAATCCTCACGATAGGGATATCGCGAGGCGAGAAAGAGCAGCGAGAGAGGCGCGTACTGAAAGACATCGGGAAGATCCGTCAGCTTCGATTGTGGACGCTCCCTCTCCAGGATTAGAGCGACCGGCCTATATGTTGACCAAATCACTTACAAATAGGCTACCATGAACTGAGAAAATACCCCATGCGAAAGCCTTGTTCCACGTCGGTGACATCTCCTTCCCTGAGCTGGGGTAAGGCCTCCATCGATATACTCTTGGTGGAGTGGCGCTGGATTCACTTCCCGCAGCAATAATCTGAGATTCGCTAAGGCCCCCGAAGCGAATTCGCATTCGGTTGTGAGATCGGTGCGAGCTAGATTGCCTGCCGACGCCAACCCCTATGCGTTGACCTTGAGGGGGTGTTGATCTTGAGGTGCGCCGCCCCGCCCTAGGCCGAACCCTTCCGTGACCGAGGTACCTGCCCGCCATGCTGCCTGAAACCACTGGACAACCTTCGGACGACAACTCGATCTCCACCTACCCCATCATGCCGGACCGCGTGCCGGATGTGAGCATCCGTCAGGGACGATATCTGCTCACCTTCGCGCGAGACGAATCCCAGCTGAGGCAGGTGCAGCGACTGCGCTTCCAGATCTTCAACCTGGAGCTCGGGGAAGGCCTGGAAGAGTCCATGGCCACCGGTCTGGATCAGGATCGATTCGATCGCGTCTACCACCATCTGATGGTGCTGGATTCCACCGATGGCAGCATCGTCGGCACCTATCGTCTGCAGACCGACGATATGGCTCACAGTCATCACGGCTTCTATTCTGCCGACGAATTCGATCTCTCGGCCCTGCCGCAGGAAGTCTTGGCTTCCAGCGTCGAGCTCGGCCGTGCCTGTATCAGCGCGGCTCACCGCAACCGCGCGGTCCTCTTCCTGCTGTGGAAGGGACTCGCCACGTACATGGTGCACAACCAGAAGCGTTTTCTCTTCGGCTGCTCCTCCCTCACCTCTCAGGACCCCCTCGAGGGCCTTTACATTTATCACCAGCTAGCGGCCAACGATCATCTCCACCCAGCGCTCGTCGTTCCCCCTCAGCCGGGTTATGAATGCTTCGACGAATCTCTGGTGACGAATCCGGGGACGGAAACCGAGCTGCCGAAGCTCTTCCGCACCTACCTGCGCTACGGCACCAAGATCTGCGGCATTCCGGCCATCGATCGAGAATTCAAGACCATCGACTTCTTCATGCTCCTCGACCTTGAATCCCTGGACGAGAGACGCTACAAGCTCTTCTTCCAGTGACTCGACTCGGCCTCCTGAGCTGGCTGCGAGTAGCGTACCGCCTTCCCCGACTCCTGCTTCGCACCCTCATCGAATACCCGCTCCTGGTCACCGGCGCCGCGCTGCTGCGGGCCCGTGGCCGCGATGACCGACCTTGGGTGCTGAAGATCTACCAGCGCTGGGCTGATGGCGCCTTGCGGGACCTGGGCTGCCGCCTCACGGTACGCGGTACGCCACCCCAAGAGCCCTTTTTATTGATCTGCAATCACGTGAGCTACGTAGACATTATTGCGCTGGCTAGCCAAGCCGATTGCACCTTCGTCGCCAAGGCGGAGATTTCCCGCTGGCCCATCGTCAACCGGTTGGCCAAATCCGTCGGCACCCTGTTCATCGACCGTTCGGCGCGGCGTGACGCCTTGAGGGTGGCCAAGAGGATTGGCGAGCTGATGGAGAGCCCTCGGGGCATCGTGATCTTCGCCGAAGGCACCACCTCCGACGGCTCGACCATTCTGCCGCTCAAAACCCCGCTCTTGGCTTCCGGTAAGGAACGCCCGGTGCACTACGCCACCGTCACCTACGCCGTCCCGGTAGGCTGCCCGCCGGCCCGCAATAGCGTCTCCTGGTGGGGCGATGCCTCGCTCCTGCCCCACGTTCTCACCCTTACCCGTTTGCCCTTCTTCTATGCTACCGTCGTGTTTGGTCCGGCGCCGATTCTAGAACCCGATCGCAAGCGACTCGCGTCGATTCTTCGAGACGCCATGGTAGGGCAATTCGATCCCGTCTCTGGATGAGCATCCCTATGCAAGTAGTTGATCTCTTGGTCCGACAAAACGCCGCCTTTTTGCGGCAGGGGCGCGATTTGATCGCCTCCCTGGACGACGAGCGTTATCGCGCCCCGAGCCCCCCTCAGCTAACGGGCGGCGGCATCGGAGCCCATTTCCGGCATTGCCTCGACTTCTACAGCTGCTTCCTAGCGGGACTCGAGAGCGGACGCATCGATTACGATGCGCGGTGCCGCGACACCTCGGTAGCCTCGGAGCGCGACCTAGCAATACAGCGCATCGACGAGATCCTCCACCAGCTGGAGCACAACGTCGCGCAGCGCTCCGGCGGCGAAGTGCTGGAGGTCAGCCTCGACAATCCCGGCGGCCAGGAAACCGACACCCTGTGGAGCCGCTCCAGCCTGTTGCGGGAGCTCCAGAGCCTGGTGTCCCATACCGTGCATCATTACGCCCTGATCAGCATGCTGCTCAAGGCTACCGGGCATCAGCCGGAGAGTGGATTCGGGGTTGCGCCTTCGACCCTGGACCATGAGAAGCGGCAGCCCGCCTCCGCTGGCTGAATCACTGCCCGCTGGAGCCCCGGTGGGCAGGAATCCGGGACTGCAGTCGGCACGAATTCAGGGCTTCGATCGACGGCAATTAGACCTACCGGCCCTGGATCCCTGAGAACGAAGCACCGAAGATTCAGGGATGCAGCGAGATGGCTGACGAGGGCACTCCACCAGCAGGCGCCGAGACCCCGCCGTCGCGGCGTGGTCGGTGGTGGCGACGCTTCTTGTGGCTTTACCTGATCCTGCTGGTGATCTCCCACGGCGTGCGCTGGAGCCAAGAAGCTCCCCCCTTGCCCAGCGGTCTCGCCAGCCTCCAGCTGCCCCCACAGAAGAGCTTCGAGGCGACGACAGAAGATCCTGAAGACTTCATTCGCTTCGCCTATCGCGACCTTCCGGCAGCGGCGGAGGCTCCCCCGAACGCACCACCGGCCCTGCTGATCCACGGCAGCCCTGGCGATATGGGCTCGATGGAGGCGATCGCCCAGAGCCTCTCGGCGGAGCGCCGGGTGCTGGTGGTGGACTTACCGGGCTTTGGTGACTCCACCCGCAGCATCCCGGACTATTCCATCCAGGCCCACGCCCGCTATTGCGAACTGCTGCTGGAAGGCCTGGGAATCCGGCGGGCTCATCTCGTGGGCTTCTCCATGGGCGGGGGCGTCGTCCTGCACATGGCCCAGCGCTCCCCCGATGCCACCGCCTCGGTCACCCTGCTGGCGGCCATCGGCGTGCAGGAGCTGGAGCTGCTGGGCGAATACCACCTCAACCACGCGGTCCACGGCCTGCAGGCAGCCGCCCTGTGGGCGTCGCGGGAGCTGGTGCCCCATTTCGGCGCCTGGGATCGAGCCTTCTTCGGCTACGAATACGCGCGCAACTTCTTCGACACCGACCAGCGACCGCTGCGGGAGATCTTGCGGGAATACCCGGGGCCGATGCTCATCCTCCACGGTGAGGAAGACATGCTGGTGCCCGCCGCCGCGGCGAGGGAGCATCACCGCCTGGTGCCCCAGAGCGAGCTGGTGATGCTAGACCGCAATCACTTCTTCCCCTTTATGGAGCCTCAGCTCGCCGCCGAGCCCCTCGCGAGCTTCATGGCCCGCAGCGACGCCGGGGAGACGCTGCACCGCGACGCGGTCAGCGCGCAGCTCCAGCGCCTCGCCGCAGAGCCCTTCGACCCCACCTCTATTCCCCCCGCCACCGGCTTTCCGCTCTTCGTGATCCTGATTTCCATTGCCGCCGCCACCATGGTCAGCGAGGATCTCAGCTGTATCGGCGCCGGTCTCCTGGTGGCCGCCGGCCGCATCTCCTTTCTCTCCGCCACCGTCGCCTGCGGCCTGGGCATCTTCATCGGCGACATGATGCTCTACCTCGCCGGCCGCTGGGTGGGCGGAGCCGCTCTCTCTCGGCCGCCGCTCTCGTGGATGATCACCCCGACGGACGTGCGCCGCTCCGCCCGCTGGTTCGACCGCAAAGGCTTGACGGTGATCTTCCTGAGCCGCTTCCTTCCGGGCACGAGGCTTCCCACTTACTTCGCCGCGGGCCTCTTCCGCGCCAACTTCCTGCGCTTCGCTCTCTACTTCGCTATCGCCGTCTCGGTGTGGACGCCAATTCTCGTCGGCCTCGCCACCCTTGGCGGGGAGCAGGCGCAGCATCTGCTGGAGGAAGCCGGTCAGCTCGGCTGGCTGCTCTTCTTGGGCATCATTGCCGCCCTGCTGATCGGCACCCGAATTCTGCTGCCCTCCCTCACCTATCGGGGGCGCCGACTGCTGCTCGGCAAGCTGCGCCGGCTGCTGCGCTGGGAGTATTGGTCTCCCTGGGTCTTCTATCCGCCGGTGGTGCTGTGGATTCTGTGGCTGGGGATGCGCTACCGCAGCCTCACGCTCTTCACCTGCGTGAATCCTGCCCTGCCGGCGGGCGGATTTGTTGGCGAATCCAAGGAGCAGATCCTCGACCTGGTGCGGGCCGCCGACCCCGAGCGGGCACCGCACCACCGGCTGCTTCCCCTCGAAGAAGAGCTCGCCCTCGAGGCCGCCCGGGAATTCCTCGACCAACATCCTCTTCCAGCGGTGCTCAAGCCCGAGCTGGGGGAGCGGGGCGCCGGGGTGGTGGTCGCTCGGGATTGGAAGACCGTCGAGGACGTGATCCGTCGACAGGCCCGCGGCAGAGCGGAAAGCGCGGTGGAGGCCTTCAGCCGAAGCAACAGAGGGACGGGCAACGACTCTGCCAAGTCCAGCCAGGAATCGGGGCAAGACTCCCTGTGGCGATCTCTCCACAACGAGCCCCGCACCGACTCTCGCCTGATCCTCCAGGAATATGTCGGAGGCCCCGAGCTCGGAGTCTTCTGGCTGCGGGATCCCGCCACCGGCAAGGGACAAGTCTTCGCCATCACCGAAAAGGTGCTGCCGTCGGTGACCGGCGACGGGCAGCGCAATCTAGAAGACCTGATCCTCGCGGATCGGCAACTGCTGGCCATGGCTCCCTACTACCTAGCGGATAACGAGTACCGAATCGAAGAGATCCCCAAGGCCGGCCAGGTGGTACCGCTCACAGAGCTCGGGACCCATTGCCGAGGCGCGGTCTTCCTCAACGGCGAGCGCTTCCGCACGCCGCAGCTGGAAAGCGCGGTAGAGGCCCTCTCCCAGCAGGTCGAAGGGATGGATTTCGGGCGCTATGACCTGCGGGGAGAATCCGAGGAGGCTCTCCGGGCCGGCGACTTCCGGGTCCTCGAACTCAACGGCGTGACCTCCGAGGCGACCCATATCTACGACCCCTCCCACTCGGTTCTGGATGCCTACAAGGTGCTCTTCCGGCAGTGGCGCTGGGCCTTTGTCATCGGTCAATACAACCGCCGGCAGGGACTCGCCAAGCCCATCGGCTTTCTCCCCCTGGTTCGCATGGTGCTCACCGGCCAGCCTCCAGCCCGTATCGACTAAACAGGCCGGCTAAACAGTCGACTGCACAAGGCAATGAGCCAGCGCTATTCCAGGCTCATGATCTCCCCCAGCGTCGCCTCGACGATGGGGAGATCCGGCGCCAGCCAGGAGCGAAAGCCGGAGGAGCCGAAGAGCTTCTGATCCCCGGGATAGGTGGGCACCACGTAGGCCGGGAAGCGCTGGAAGTAATCCTGATCCGGCCTCTTGCGGCGCTGCTGAACGGCGTGACGGTCCGCCGCCGCTTGATCGAGGTGCCGCAGCAGGAAGGAGTGAGCCCGCAGCTGAGCGACGGTGCGCTCGTCCCGCAGCACTGGATCCGCCGGCGACGGCGCTCCCGGCCAGGCCCATCGGGCGAGGCGCAGCAGCAGGCGCCCTACCAGCTCCCGCGGCCCGTAGCTGCGCCAGCGATCGAGGCGAGAGCGATGAAGGGTCGGGTCGAGGGCGGAGGCCGCCGCTCCGGATGCGGTGTTGGCGATATGACCGGCGTAGGGATCCAGAGCGAGCAGAGCTCCCCCGGGGTTGTTCTTCTCCAGCAGCTCCTGCACTCGATGGTTCAGAGTCAGCAGAATGGTCGGCAACACCTGCGGCCAAAGCTCGTCGTCGAAATTCTTGTAGGCGGTGAGAAAGGCGTTGCGCTCAAAGAGGAAGCCCCGGTTGTAGAGTCCCAGGAGATCGGAGGTAGCGCTGGAGCGATGGTGCACCACCGCCTGCGGCGTGAACAGCACCCGCTCCCCACCGGACCACAGCCGCCAGCCGAGATCCACGTCTTCCAGGTAGGCGAAATAGGCCGGATCGAAGCCCCCGGCCTGAAGGTAGGAGTCGCGGCGCACCAGCACGTTGCCGCCGCAGCCGAAGGGCAGCTCACTGCCGGCGGCGGGGAGCTTCACCTGATCCAGGGGACGGCGAAAATCCAGCTGGAAGGCGTGGCCGTCGAAAGTCATCACGCCCTTGGCGAAGTCCAGACGCTCGCCTTCCCAGTCGACGATCATGCCGGAGACCGCCGCCACGTCCTCCGGGGCCGCCCGGAACTCATCGACGAGAGCCGCCAGCCAATCTTCCTGAGGCCGAGTGTCGTTGTTCAGGAAGATCACGGCGTCGGCGTCGCTCTCCTCCACCAGGCGATTGTTGGCGGAGCAGAAGCCGAGGTTCACCTCGCTGGCGACCACCTCCACCCGCGGATGCTCCCGGCGCAGCCACTCCACCGTTCCGTCGGAGGAGCCGTTGTCCAGCACCATCACCCGCCACGGAACTCCGGGGTCGCGCTGCTTCGCGAGGGCCGGCAGGCAGGTCTCCAAATGCTGGCGACCGTTCCAGCTGACGATGGCGACGGCGACGCTCTCTAGCTTCGGCATGAAGGTCTCAAACTGGCAAGTCTTAAACGGGAATGGCTCAAACAGGATGCGCTCGAACAGGAAAGGCTCAACGGATACGTCTCAGCAGGAAGAAGACTGCGGCAAATCATCACCTAGAGAGAGGGCTCTCAAGGAGAGAGGGCACTCAAGCCTTCGAGCCACCCTTAGCCCCTTCAGCCCCGCTTCGGCCACAGGGCCTCCAGCTGACGACGCAACCTGCGGCGAATTCGGAAGCTCAGGCGATCCGGCGGAGCCTGGGTGGCGGGGCGAAAGGCGAAGCTCTCCTTGGAATCGTCTCGCTTCGGGTCGCGGCAAAAGCGCACCAGGGGCTGAAGCACCGTCTCCCAGCGAAAGGAATCCAGCAGACGGTACCCGGCAGAGCGCCGACTCTCCACCGCCGCGGAGTCATCCAGGACCTCCGTCAGGATCCCGGCGAGGGCGGCGGAATCTCCCGGCGGGGCCACCCATCCGGCTCCGTGGGAGAGCAGCATTCGGCTCATGGCGCCCCCCTCACTGGTCACCGCCGGGCAGCCGGCGGCCAGCGCGTCGAGGAATCGAGTGCGCAGAGAGAGCCGGGTCTCGAGGCTCGGCCGGTGGGGCGCCACCAGGGCGTCCACGTCTCGAAGCAGGTCGTAGCGCCGCTCCGCGGGAGTCCAGTCCAGCAGCTGGATCCAATCTCCTTCCCGGCGCCGGAACGCCTCCACCGCCTCCAGCAGGCGCTGGGGAGTCGAGCCAGGATTGGGATTGCGGATGAAGAGCACCTCGAAGTCCCCACGACCTTCCCGGCGCAGCCGGGCTCCCGCCTCCAGCAGAGTGAAGGGGTCGTACCAATCGTAGAGCCCGCCGAAGAGCAGGCGCTTGCGCTCCGACGGCGGCAGCAGCGGGCGGTGGGCCTCGATCTGCGGCGGCACCCCGAAGGGCACGGTGGCGATCAGCTCCGCTAGGTCGGGATCCTGCGCCAGATTGTGGGGATGGACTCGGCCGAGAGCGTTGAGCCAGCCGAGGTAGAAGAGCCTCTGCTCCTCGCAGGAGCAGAGGAAGAAGTCTCCGCGACTGAGCTGCAGCACCCAGGTGGCGTGATCGTTGCGGTAGGGGTCCAGCCCCAGGCTCTCGACGTAATGCAGGTTCTCCACCAGCCAGGGGTCATAGAGATCGATCGCCACCGGCAGCTGTGGGCACTCCAGCACCAGATCGTTGGCCAGCTGCCCCTGGCTCACGGCGGCGTCACAATCGGCGAGATCCGCCGCCAGGGAGCCGCGGCGAAAGGGGCGTACGCTAGCCCCTTCCGGCAGCGACGGTACCTCCTCTGGCTCGCCGGGGGTCACCACCACCACCTCCACCCCGGCTAGGGCAGGGAGACGACGGGCGATCTCCAAATAGCGAATGCCGATCCCCGCCATGCGATGGCGCAGAGGTTCGGAGCAGAGCAGCGCGATTCGGGTCAACGCCGCGGCCTCAAAAAGCTCTCCCGAAAATCTTCCACAACCGGCGCAGCCACTTCACCGCCCAGCGGGACTCGAGATCGTGAAGGCGCTGCTGCACCGCCTCCCTCGCCTCTCGCTGACGCTGGAGCTCCGAGTCCTGCTGCCCCACCGTGAGGTGCAGCTCCGCCACCCTGGCCTGAAGCTCCCCATGGGCGGCCCCCAGCCGCTCGTTATCTTCGAAGGCGCGCTGCAGCACTCGGTCCCGCTCCGCCGCCACCGCATCCACCCGCTGAAAGTCTTCCTGCAGCTGATGGAGAGCCTGCTGCGCCTCCTGATGGGCGGCGCTCACCGTGGAGAGATCCCCCTCCAGCGCCACCGCACGACCGTTGAGGGCGTGATATTTGCCCTCCTGATCGCTCACCTGATGCTCCAGGCGACGGCGCGCCTTGCGCTGCTTCTCCTCCGCCTCCTGGGCCGCCACCGTCTCCGCTCTCAGACCATCGATGGCCGTCGCCAGGCCCAGGACCTCTTCGAGAGCCGCGGAGTCCGCCTCCGGCAGCCCTAAGTGACGGGCCAGCACTCGACCCTTGACCTCCAGGAAGTCGGCCCGCTGTCGGGGGCTCTCGCCGAAGACGTGGTGGCCGGCGCTGCGGAAGTGACGATACTCGCAGGTCACCGCCGGCACGTGGTGAAAGGGCACCTCCCGGGAGAGCCGCAGCAGGAAGTCCCAATCCTCGAAGAAGGGCAGAGACTCGTCGAAGACCTGGCCCTCGATGCGCTCTAGATCTGCCAGCGCCTCCCGCCTCAGGGCCACGGTGTGGAAGGGGATGTAGTTGTCCAGCAGCAGCCGATGGCGGTCGAAATCCCGGCTGTAGGGCAAGCGGCGCTCCGCCGGGCGGCGGCCGGTCTTCCCGTCGAGCTCGTAAACGCAAACCGCCGCGTCGACATAGGCCACCTTGACCTCCAGAGCGCTGAGGGCTCTCGCCAGAGTGGCGAAATGTTCCGGATAGGCGAGGTCATCGTCATCGAGAAAGGCAATCACCTCGCCGGTGGCGGCCTCGATCCCCGCGTTGGCGGCGCCGGCCCGCCCTCGATTTCGCTCCAGGTTGACCTCCACCACCTCGAGACCCAGAGACTCCGGCACCTTCGGCGGCTCGCCGCCGTCGTTTACCAGGACGATCTCCACCCGGCGATAGAGCCCCGTATCCAGACTATCCAGCGCTTCCGCCAGCATCTCCGGCCGGTCGAGGGTGCGCACGATCACCGAGATCGAGGGGCCTTCCCGCAGCTCCAGACGCTCCGGGACGCCGCCGAGGCGCCGAATCAGGCCGCTCGGCGAGCGGGTGGTGAAATCTTCTAGGGTGAGGGCCACAAAGGCCTCCGCGGCCTCGATCTCGGGACCGAGGGAAAGAGTTCGATAGCGCCGCAGGGCAAGGCCAGCACGCCAATAGTCGTGGCGCTCCTGCTGACTGTCGTAGATGCCCATGGCCTGCTCCAGCAGCGGAAGGTGCGCCCCGGCGTCCACCAAGATCTCTGGATCCAGGGGATGGTTGATCTCGTAGACCCAAATCGCCGTTTCCCGCAGCAGCTCCGCGAGCCCGTGCCCTGGGCGCTGGCGCCCGAGCAGGCGATGCAGCGCCGCGAAGGTGGCGCGGTGATCGGAGGTGACTTCCAGCGGCGAGATCACCAGCAGCAGATCTGGCTCGAAGCTCTGCAGCGCCGCCGCCAGCTTCTCTTCCAGCTCCTCGCCATGGTGGGCCAGAGCTCCGTCGGGAAACTCCCAGGAGACCGCGTGGAAGCCCATCAAGTCAGCGACCTCGGCGGATTCCTGCCGACGCCGCTGGGCATAGGCTTCGCGATCGGCGATCTCCTCTACCCCCCCGGAGCCGTCGGTGAGAAAGATCACCTCCACCTCTCCCCCCGCGCCCACCACCTCGGCGATCACTCCACCGCAGCCCAGCACCTCGTCGTCCTGGTGGGGCGCCAGCACCAAGGCCTTCTTGGCCTTGACTTCGGTCACCACCCCGGGCGGTAGTCGCAGGGCGTCATCGCCTCCGGCTTCGATCACGGAGCTCCTCCTAAATAACCGATCGCCTGGAGACTGCGGCGACGCTCCTCTCGATCGGCGTCCAGCTCCGGGCTCGAGATCTCCTCGGCGGGCAGAGCCGGCAGCCAAAGATCCACCCTCACTCCCTCTCCCTGCGCTCCCGCCAGCGGCCACTCCGGAGCCCGCAGGCGAGGAGCCGGTACCGTGCCTCCGGTCCACGGACGGCCGGCCACCTGGATCGCTCCCTGGGCCTCCACGGGGACCCCATCGAGGCGCGCCTCCACGCTTTCGAGGGCGACGAAGTCGCCCACCACCCGCAGGCCGCGGGAAGGAGCGATGGGCGCGCCGAGGGAGGATCCTCCGACGAAGGTGGCGATGACCTCTTCCCCCTCTAAACTCACCGTATCGCCGTCCGCCAGAAAGTAAGGCATCCAGCCCGCCGGGGCCTCGCTGAAGCGAAGCCGCAGGGAGAGCCGCGCCCCGTTAGGGATTCGCGACGGGATCACCCGCAGGCCCGGCAGCCGGGGCTCGAGGCGCTGGTGAATCAGCGGCGCCAGGGTCTGGGAAGATTCGCGCCCCTCGGGACGAGCGGCTCGGTTTCTGCGCTCCTCGGAATCCGAGGCCAGATCGTAGACCTCCACCGGAGCCATGCGCTCTACATCCAGGCTCCACAGCCGGGCGTGCAGCCGATCCGGCGGCTCGTAGGGGCGGCGGTGGTTGAAGAGCATCAGCTTCTGCTCATCGAGGATCGCCGCCGCTCGCAGCGGCCCGGTGGCCAAATGCTGGGCGAAGGCCGCCCGCCGAGGCAGCTCCTGCTCCCCGCGCAACATGGGCATCAGGTCGACCCCCTGCCAGCCGGGATCGGCTTGCGCCCCCACCGCCGAGGCCAAAGTTGGGGCGAGGTCCAAGAGCTGGGCGATGCCCTGGAGACGACGCCCCTCGGGGATCTGGCCATCCCAGCGAAAGATCAGGGGCACTTTGATTTGCTCTTCGTAGAGCGTGTGGCCGTGTTTCCAGCCTCCCCGTTCGTAGAGCTCCTCGCCATGATCCGAGGTCAGCACCACCAGAGTATTGCGCAGCAGCTCCGGCTCCAGAGAATCCAGCAGGTTCGCCACCCAGCGATCGACGTAAGTCACTTCGCTGTCGTAGAGGGCGCGAAGGTGGGCGACATCCTCTTGCGGGTTTTCGAGGCGGTGGACCAGGGCATAGAGTCCGTGCACCATCAGCCCGGTGAGGTTCCCCGAGTAGTCTGGGTAGTAGGGGGAACGCATGTTCACCATATCCGGGTTGATGTAGGGGTCGTGGGGATCGATGTAGTGAGCCCAGGCGAAGAAGGGGCGATCACGATTCGACTCGATCCACGGGTGCACTCGCCGATTGAGGTCGTCGGCGTGGCGGTTCAACCAGGTTTCCAGCTTCGGAGGCGGGAGGAACACCGTATCGAAGCCGCGATCGAAGCCGGCGCGGTGAAAAAGAACGGGATTGGCGTAGAAAGCCCCGGTTTCATAGCCCAAGGCCTGAAAGTGCTCCGGCAGGCTCTGAATACTTGACGGCAGGCGATAGTCGGGCATGGTGGGCCCCAGCACTTCGCCAGGATAGCGCCCGGTGTACATCGACACCATCGACGGCAGAGTCCAGGGGGCCTGGGAGTACGCGCTCTCGAAGGTCACTCCGCGGTCGGCGAGGGTTCGCTGGATGCCCAGGGTGGTGTCTCGGTCATAGCCGTAAACGCTCATGTGGTCCGCCCGCAGGGTGTCCACCAAGATCACCAGCACGTTGGGCGGCCCCTGCTGCCGTACACCGGCAGAAATACGCGCCGGACCAAAGGCGACTTGCCCGGTGGAGGAGCTGGCCTCGACGGAGATCGTCACGTCGCGCCGCGCCCACCGCTCGAGATCCACCACCACATCCACCCAGCCGGGAGCCTGCGGGCGAGATCGGGCGACCTGCACCACCTCGGAGGTGCCCAAATAGGTCACCGTCACGATGAGCTCGACGGTCCCATCACCACCTTCCGCATAGCCTCCGGCGGCATCCACCGGCGCCGCCCCTACCACCAAGTGCCCGCCCCGGGGTACGGGCCCCGTCCAGGACCAAGCCCCCTGGGGCAGCACGACGGCGCTACGGCGCTCGTAGTCCGCCGTCACTTCCCGGCTGCGAGGCGTATCCGGGAGCGAAACCCCTTCCGCCGCCGCAAAAGCCACCGAGTACTCCCCTCTCTCTATGCTGCGGAGCAGGTCGAAAGAAGATGGCTCTAGCGCTTCGTCACCGGGCGAATCCGGCGTACAGGCAGAAAGCCCGAGAGTGGAAAGGCTGAGGACCACGAGCCCCAGCGCGCCGAGGATCCCCTTGAGGCGAAACGCCGCCGCGTAGCCAAAGAGGCCAGGGAAGCCTGGCAGACCGAGAGCCAGCCGAGTCACGGCTCGTCTAGACTGCCCCCGAAGTTCCATCAGCGGCGAGACGACGCAAGCGCCCAGGGAAAGAATCCAGCTCACAGGCTCAGAGCAGCGACGGCGAGAAAAAGGATGGAGCAGAGGGTTCTTCAAGCAGCTTAGACAGAGAGGTCGATACGTTAGGTTTGCGTCAGGGAATTCGACAAGGCAGCCGACTCGGGATCGTCGGGACGCGAGCTTATCGCAGCTGCGCATCCTGCAGATCTCTCCCAGGAGCACCAACAGATATGATGTCCTTCCTACGGGGCTCGGGAGCTCATCGCCCAACCCCCTTGGCACTCTCCCTAACCCCAAAGACGATCGCCGCCGGCAACGATTCAGGTAGCCCAGCTAATCATGGAAAAGAATCCCTCCCCTCTCCTGGATTCACCGAGAAGCTCCCCTGGTCGGCTAGCGCAGGCCCTTGCGGACCTGCTCCCCTCGGGCTGTCGTGAAGTCCGGGTCGTTCAAGCCCTCGAGCCGGAGCTCGTCTCTGAGCTCAAAGCGCTGAAGATCGAGATTCAGCAGATCGATAGTCACCGCGAAGACCTCACCGCCTCCCCCTCTCCTCTCTCCTGGATCGGATCGAAGATCTCCCCCCTCGACGCCTCGCGACTGCGCGCCCTGTCGCCGGACGGGGGCAGGCTCGCGATCCTGTGGTGGCGGCGGGATGATCTGCCGAAAGACGGCACAGATCGGCGGCGAGCCCTACTGGAGGCGGGCTTCGCACTGCGCGCCCAGGGTGAAGATCAAGAGCTGCGATGGCTCGACGCCAGAGCCATCGCCTTCACCCTGCGAACCGCAGAGGCTCGAGACGAAAACGAGATTCTCGACCTCTTTCAACGCTCCTTCCATCACCGCCGCTCCTCGGCTCAGTGGCGCTGGCTTTATCTCGACAACCCGGTAGAGAACCCTCGAGCTCCGCAATCCCGATCGGATAAGGCTCCGCGACACATCAGCCTAGCATTCGACAAAGAAGAGCTGGTGGCGCATTACGCGGGCTTCCCGATGTGCTTTGTCGATGCTCGCGATCCCAACGCTCCTCGAAGACTGATCGCGCTTCAGGTTGGAGACACGATGACCGCGCAGCGAGTGCGATCCGTTGGAAGAGGCCCGACCAGCGTACTCAGCCGCTGCGCGCGGCACTTCTATGCCTCGTTCTCTGAGCAGCAGGTCGCCTTCAACTACGGGGTCAACGAGGGCAACATCCAGCGCTTCACGCTGCGCTACCTCAGCGGCCAAAAAGTCCGAGATCTCACCTATTGGCAACTCGATCTAGCGGCTGGGCATCGGCCCTCCGTGCACTGGGCGCACCAGCACCAGCACGAGCACCAGCCGCGCCGCAGGCTGCGCCAAATTCATGACGTTCGAGAGCTCGACGAGCGCTTCGACCGACTCTTCAGCCAGCTAGCCCCAAGCTTGGGTATCGCGGTGGAGCGCTCCGCAGAACGACTGCGGTGGCGATATTTCCAGCGGCCTGGATTCCAGTACCACCTCTACGCCGCCTTTGAGGATGAAGAGCTCATGGGGTGGTGTGTTCTGCGTCGAGACGGGCATCGGCTGCTGTGGGGAGACGCCCTGTTGCCGCCCCGGGGCTTTCGCTGGGTGGTCACAGGCGCCCTCAATCAAGCCCTGCAGGATGGCCTAGGGGACGGCGCCGACTACCTAGCAGGATGGTTCTCTGCCCATCAACCTCCAGGCCTCGGATCCTGGCTCACCCAGCTCGGATTTCTCCGCCAGCCCGAGCCTCAAGATCTCGGCTGGATTTGCCTTGGCTTCGAAGAGCCCGACGCCCCCCAACTACTGCGAGACGCCTACCTCACCCTGGGGGATAGCGACCTCTTCTGAGCTCTTGCACCCCCCTGGACAGAGAATTGTTCCTGCAGAACCCTTCAGGAAACCTGAAAGGTACCGCGAAAGAGCTCCGGGCCCGTATCGCCAACCAGGCGCAGAGACCACTCGCCGGCCTCGAGGCTGCGCTGGGTTTCCTCCGGCAAGCGCCAGCTCTGCTCCCCCGACGAGAAGCGCACCGCCGCCGCCGGAACTCCTAAGGGAGCGGGCGAGATCTCGAGCCACAGAGTCTCTCCTTTCGCCATCTTGCCTCGTATCGAAGCCAGCAGCTCTTGCTCGAGGTATGGGCCATCCAGTGGTTGCCCGGCAGCACCGGCGACCGACGCGGCGAGATCCTGCGGCGACGGAATCCAGCGCGCCTCTGCAGCCAGGGCACAACGGGCGACCCAAGACCCATGGGCGCGGTGGAGATATCGCTCACGAGACTCCTGGAACCACCTCGCGGTATGCGGCTCCGCCGCCGCGCTGCGATTGTAGAGGTGCACCGCGTGGGCCGACGGGACGTAGCGGGCACAGAGCCCCCGGCGCCGCAGCCGCAACAACCATTCCGTCTCCTCGAAATAGAGCCGGTAGCCCTCATCGAAAGGGCCCACTCGCTCCCACACGGAGCGCGGAAAGGCGAGCAGCGCTCCCGAGAGCTCAAAGCAAGAGATGGGCCCGGTCGCCTGCCAGCAGCGGCGAGCATGGCGGCGCCAGCGGCGGCGGTGGCGATGGCCGGCGGCAGCGCTGCGGAAACGCTGCAGGGATAGAAGTTCCTGGAATAGACCTCGTCGTTCATTGGGGGGAAGCAGGAGTGTCTGCTGCCGATCCCAGAAAAAGCGTGGACCGACACAATCCGCACCCTCCCTCAGCGCCTCTATCAAGGCTCCCAGACAGCCTGGCTCTACCAGCACATCGGGGTTCATTACGACCACCCAAGGAGCCCGGCCCGCGCTCGCTCCTCGGTTGACACCCGCAGAATAACCACCGTTTTCGCCGTCCCAGAGGACCGATAGCCCGGCAGCCTCGAAGCGCTCTCGATCCCTGGGAGTCGAACCGTTGTCGGCCACCACCGGCCGCACCTGGAGTCCGCTGCTCTCCCCGTCTCGCCTCAGCGCCTCCACCGACTCCAGCAGCAGGTCAGGTGTACGGTAGTGAACCAGCACTACATCGACCGCATCGCCTTGCCTCAGAGCTTCGATCTGGCGCTCCCTCATCGGGCAACAGGGACTTTCGCGGAAGCTGGAGGCGCTCCTCGAAGCGCTTCCAGCTCTAATTGCCAGGCCCCGCTAGCGACCCACGACAGCGCCTCTTCCGTAAGATCCGCCGCCCTCGATTCTCGATAGTCCCGAGCTCGCTGAAGACCAGCTCGGCGCTGTCGGCGCCACACCTTCCGCTGAGTGAGGAGGTGCTCCGCGGCATCCGCCCAGCGCAGCGGATCGTCCCCCTCGACCCGCAGCACTGCATCCTGCGCCCAGGTGCGATAGCTGGAGATCTCCGAGGTGATGGCGGGAACGCCGCAGGCCATCGCTTCCAGCGTAGGAAGCCCGAAACCTTCCGCCTCCCAGGAGGGAGCCAAGAGGAGGTCGCATCCCTCCACCAGCGCCGGCACTTCGTGGGGAGGCAGGCACAGATGAAATTCGTCGGGCTCCATCACCCCTCGCTCCTCGGCGCTCAAAGGCCATTGGGAGAGGCGCACCAGCTGCACCTCTATGCCTCGGCGGCGCAGCTCTCGAACCGCCCGCACCGCCACCGGAACCCCTTTGAGATACATCTCCCAAGGCGCCACGACCAAGATCCGAGCCGGAGTCCTAGGGCCGCGGCGACGGGAGATCCAGGAGAGCCAGGAGCCGCCAGTCCCCTGGAAAAATTCCGGCGCGAGGGGCGGAGGCGCCATGCGGCTAGGTCGGCGGTAGCGACTGGCCAGCATCTCCCTCAGATGTGGCGACACCACCATTGCAGGAAGAGGCTGCCGATAGAGAGCCTCGATCTCCGGATGATCCGCGACGTTGTGAGTGTGTAGCCCCTCATATCCCTGGCAATAGTGCAGCACCTGCGTGTCCGGTAGCTCCTGAGCTCGGCGCAGGGTGGTCCAGAAGGTCGCGACGGTGATATCCGCTCGGGGCACCAGGCCCGGCCGGTGCTCGGCGACCTCTACGAGCTCTGCTTCCACCGGATACCAATCCGGCGCAGCCCCCTTGGAAGCGAGGATCACCCGATGGCCTCGCCGCGCCAGGAGGTTCGCCTGATGCAGCAAGACCTTTACCCCGCCGAAGAGAGTGGTGTCTTCCAGTAAGTAGCAAATCGATAGGGGCGATGACGACATAGGACGATCTCGATAGGCGCTGCTGAACAACCCCTCAGGGCTTCAGGGCGTGCTCAACAGCGAGGGATATTCCTCACACCGGTGGACCATGTCCATAGGCGACCTGCCTAGAACCATTGAATCATCCCGCGGAGAACCTTCGCACTCGAAAGTTCGCGCTAGCAGCGCAGGGTGACGCCCGCTAAGGATGACCACCTAGACACCCATTGGAGGTCAGGCCTTATTGAGGCCTGGTAGCCACCAACAGAACCTGCTCTAAGGGCCTCAAGGGTTCCCGGTATTTGTTGGCAAGCAGCTGGATTGCGTAGCGACGCCAGCTCAAGGGCAAACGGTCCAGCACTCGCTCCGTTGGAAACACGAGGAAACGGGGTAGTGGATGAAGCTTCAGCGTAGAAGAGCTCTTCACTCCAATGGGTTGGACGTCGGTAAAACCACAGCTTCGCAGAACCCCGCCAAGGGCACGATGGGTGTACTCCCGCAAGTGCAGGCCCAGGGGCTCGGACGAAAAGTAACGCGAAATGTCGTGGGGTCCCCACAGCGCGTTCGGCGTGACGATGACATAGCGGCCACCGGGCACCAGAGTGTCGAGAGCTTCTCGGAAGTGTTCCTCCGCATCCTCTGGATGAAGATGCTCAATGAAGTGGCAGCTGAAGATGAGATCGACGCTACGAGGCGGGATCACGCCGCTCAGAGCCGGCGCTACGACCCGCCGAAGGTTCGGAGGATCGGAGCTCGGGTCTTTGGATTCCAGTCGCTCGATGGATGCGTCGAGCACGATGGCTTCCCGCACTTGCGGAGCAAGACGTCGGCCGAGGGCCCCGTCCCCGGCACCGACTTCCAGAAATCGGACGGATGGGTTCAGCCACGGCTCGAGCAGGGCTTCCTGGAGGCCAAGGGCAGCATCGTCAGGAGCAGGCTGAGGGACACTCTCCTCTGCGCTGGCGCCTTGCCGTAGAGTCTTGAGATTCTGAAAGAGCTCATCGTAAACCCGGGGATAGAGTTTGCGGCGCTGCTCTGCGGAGGCCGAGCGCAGTCGGCGGGCAAGCCAGCGCTCGAGGCGAAATTGCTCCTGCAGCTCAGATCGGCTCCGAGGCTCACTCTCCGGAACCGGGTAGAGGAAGGGCGGTGCTGGATGTTCAAAAGCCGACAGGAGACCTTGGCTTCCCTCGGGAGACTGTGCGGAAGAGGAACTTGAAATCATAACGCTGTTCTAGCTCCTAGAGAGCTGAAGTTCTCCAAGCGCTAGCTCAGACCGCAGCAACTTCGTCCGGGGCAACCAGCCGCGCAGGCTCCGCCCCCAGCCATTGATGCTCGATACGCATCAAGCCTGCTTCAAAACGAGTCGAATGGGCGTGGAAGGCACCCTCGATGATCTTCGCGTCATAGACGTGCAGAGCCCGCTCATCTAGCAAGAAAGCATAGATGCTGAATTCCCCCTTGAGCAGACTCAAGCGGGGCAGGTTGAGGCGCAGGGAATACTCTCGCTTGCCTTGGATCGGCTCCCAGTCGTCATGGAAAGTGGAGCACACGGCGACCTGGACACCATCTACCCGATCGATTCCTACCGCCACGTGGAATCTCCGTTGAGGGTCGTCGCTCTCCCATTCGAGATCGATATCGAGAGGTTCATCGAAGGCGATGGCCCTCCCATCTTCACGACGCTGACCGCCGTGGAGCTCGACTCGCGTCCACCGCCCCGGGCTCGCACGATGGTCGTCCTCTCTCGACGCAAAGGGAAGAGCATCCTGCCCCGCGGCGGCGGCCTCGGTCTTGCGCACCAGAAAACTCTCATAGCGGCGCACCACGTCAGAGGTTGGGCCGATCGCTTCAGCTTTCCCGTTGCGCAACCAGATCGCTCGCTGGCAGAAACTCGACACGTAGTACATCGCGTGGGAGCAGAAGAGCAGAGTGCCACCGTTGTCTAGGAAGACCTTCAGGCGGTCGATGCATTTTTTCTGGAAGTAGCCATCACCAACCGATAAGGCTTCGTCGATGATCAAGACATCAGGCTCCACCTGAGTCGCGATGGAAAAACCGAGACGCATCGACATTCCAGTGGAATAAGCCTTCACTGGCTGATCGATGAAGTGGCCGAGTTCCGAGAACTCAATGATGTCCGGCATCTTCACTTCCACCTCTGCCCTAGTAAGACCCAGCATCGCGGCGTTGAGGTGGATGTTTTGCCGACCGGTGAATTCTGGATGGAAACCCGAACCCAGCTCCAGAATAGATGCCACCTTACCGTTGACCGCAACCGTTCCGGAGGACGGGGAGGTGACCCCAGCCAGAATCTTCAGGAAGGTGCTCTTGCCAGCACCGTTCTCGCCAATAATCCCCAGCGACTCCCCTCGACGCAGCTCCACGGAGACATCGTGGAGAGAATGGAAGGGCCGGTGACGGCGGCGGCCGGTGACGGCCTCGAAGAGGCGGTGCCACGGGCGATCGTAGACCCGATAGGTCTTGCTGACCGATCGCACCGAGACCACGCTGGCGCCTGAGTCTTCGACCCTCGGTGGCGGCTCAGCGATTTCGCTGGGAAGGCTGGAGGCTTTCATTGGGGAGGATTGTCGTCGTAGGAGTTCTTTGCTGCGACCGCCTCCTCGAAGGCGGGTGAGGGAATCCTCGGGATGGACAATAACAGACGGGCCGCCGGGGAGAATCCCAGCGGCCCGTTGAGGAATCGGAGCCGAGCGCGGTGCCGAAAGGCTTCCAGCTCGACGACCTACTGTGCTCTCAGACCTTGATGGATTGACCAGGTCTCGAGCATGGCAGATCCTTTTCTCAGGTCATTGGCCAACGGTGATACCGGAGAGGAAGGCCGGATCACCGGTATCGTTCCGCACCACCTGCGCAGCCGACAAGATAGAGCCGCTGCGAGGCACGATCTGAATGGTGAAACCGCCGATCACCTGACCTCCCGGAAGCGGATGCTGACCCGGAGAGATCTGGCGCATCTTGCCCGGACGCACGCGATAACTGCGAGTGGTCTCGATCAGCGTGCCGTCCAGAGCTCGATACCTCAGATCGGCGTCCAGAGGCTCATCACTGGGGTTGAACAACCACACCGTAGTCCGGCTGTTCTCATCCTGTTGAAGCCCGACGAGGATCTGCTTGTCACCGAAGCTCGCCGCCTCGCTCTCCTCCAGCGGAGCCATGAACTGGCCGTATTGCTGGGCAGGGTTGGAGTTCTCGTAGGTCTCACCGTGAATCATCGGGTAGACATCGTCTAAGCCGTCGTTTTCAAAGATCAACAAGCCCACGGCGCCGGCGGAGAGATTCCAGCGATCCTCGAGGATATCGGTGATCCGCACCGACTCTCCAGCGAAGAGGCCGAGGTTGACGGTCGTCTCTGGAGTCGCGGTATTGCCGACGTTCAGATAGGTGATGTGGGTTTGCAGGCTGGAGCCCGTGATGTTCGTAATCAGAGCGTCGGTCTGCCACACCGTATCGTTGAGACCGGCGGTGGCTAGAGCGCCGATGAGGTACGAGCGACTCTGGCCAGCGTTACCGGCACGGATGAACGAGGGATCCTCGGTGGCGATCCTCAGGTTGGCGCCATAGGGATACACCGGACCTCCGGAGAGGACCTCCAGCTCCACCCGATAGTCGTCCTCATCGGTGATTCCGAAGCGATCCCGGATGGTCCGGATCTGGAACTGCCGCTGCCCCTTGGCCGCCACCGTCAGCGGAGTGATGTCGGCGCCGATCTCTTCACCAAAGGCGTTGTAGAAGCGCAGCTGCACCCGGGCCGGCTCATCGGAAGGATTAGTGATCCCGAAGAATCCGAGTCGGTTGCTGTTGTCGTTCAGGCCCGCCAGGTGGAGAACCATCGAATCGTTATCCGATGACTTGGGGAAGCGCTGGGCATCGACGCCGGGCACCGCCTGCCCGAAGAGCGTCCCGTCGGGCTGGATGGTGCGGTGGTAGCCAATCACCACCGGATTCGCCGCGCCATCCGCCTCGGCGGTGAAGTGCACAAAGCCAGAGACGTTGTCCAGATCGAAGAGGGCGTCGATCAGATCGTCGTAGTAGGCGGTCGCACCAGCATCCAGGTTGATGGTCGACGTAGGTGGTTCCTCACCGGTGCCGCCAGGACGCTGGTAGAAGGTCGCCTGATAGCTCCGATCGACGTCCTCGCCGTTGTGAATGTAGAGGGCGGTCACCTGGTCCAGCGCCGCTTGGCCCTGCACCACCCAAGGCAGCACCACTCCCGCAAGATCCGGAGTCGGCGGATCGCCGGTGACGGTGAAGTTGCGGCTGGTGGAATCCTGATCGTCGCTACCGCTCACGGTGAGAGTGACGAGGTAGGTACCAGGCTGAGTCCAGGTGTGAGTAGGGGTGCTACCGGTACCCGTGGTGCCGTCACCGAAGTTCCAGCTACGGCTGGTCACCGGACCGGAGCTAGTGTCGGTGAAGATCACCTCCTGACCGGTCTCCGCCGGGCAGGCACCGCCCGCTGAGCCGAAGGCGCAGACGTTCGCGGTGAAGCTAGCGTTGACCTCGGTCGGTGGCGGCGGTGGCGGAGGAGTAACCCCGCCCACGGCGACGGTTCTGGTCTGGCTGTCCTCGCACACTCCAAAGGTGCAGGAGGAATCCTGTCGGCTGACCGAGAGGGTCACCTGGTAGCTGCCGTTGGAGCTGAAGGCGTGAGTGGTGGTCGCGCCACTGCCGGTGTTTCCGTCACCAAAGTCCCAGCTGTAGTTGCCGGGGTTTCCGGTCGAGGAACTGCCGTCGAAGCTCACCGTCTGACCGGCCGTCGGTGCGGACGGTGAATAGGTGAAGTTGGCGCCGACATCACCGCCACCGCCACCACCACCACCGCCACCGGTGTTGACGGTCACGGTGCGAGAGCCGGTGACGGTACCGCAGGCGCTGTTGCGCGCCTGGATCGTCTTCGAGCCGGCGGTGGACCAGGTGATGGAGATCGAGCTGGTGTTCGAGGTACCACTGCCGCCGGCGGTGGTCCAGGTCCAGCCGGTAGCGGACGGGTTGCAGTTCGAGGCCGTCGCGCTGAAGGTCGATGCCTGCCCCACCGTGGCGAAGCTAGGACCGTTCACCGTAATGCTGGCACCCGGCGGCGGCGGCGGCGGGGGAGGAGGAGTACCACTCTCGACTCGAATCAGGAACTCGTGAGTAAAGGTGTCGGTTTGCGACCCCTTACGAACTCTCAGGCGCGGCGTGAAGTCACCGGTCGAGGTGTAGGTGTGGGTAGTCACAGGACTGGTGTTGTTGACGTCCTCGAAGTTGCCGTCGCCATTCCAGTCGTAGTCCCAGAAGTCCGGGGGTCCAGTGGAGTTGTCGATCACCGGGAAGGCGACGTTGCGGGTCGCGAAGCAGATTCCCGCCTGACAGAAGAGCTGCGCTCGGAAGTTCGCGGAGAGGTCGATTACGCTGGTGATGCTCACCGATACGGGGTTGCTCTCCTGCTCGGCCTCGAGGCAGTTCCTTACCTTCACGCGTACGGAGTAGTCACCGATGGTGTCGTAGCTGAAGGTCGGGCTGGGACCATTGATCGGATCAGCTGTCCAACCTTGGTATCCGTCACCGTCACCAAAATCCCAATTCCATTCCGTAGCGCCGGGCACGTTGACGCTGAAATCCACCGAGCCGGTAGACGGCGGGTTCGGCGCTCCGGCGTAGGTCGGCGTGAAGTTGCCGGTCCCGGGAAGATCCGGCGGAGCATTGAGCAGCACCCCTAGGCTGGTCGCCGTATCGCTTCCGTCGCCGTTGGAGACGGTGACCTCAGCGGTATAGGAGATCCCGGTCGTATCGTTGGGATTCGAGGTCCAGACAAAGGGATTGCCGTTGCCGCTGGAGACCACCGTGCCATCGTCATCCCGAACCTGCCAGGCGAAGCCCAGAGGGGGACGACCAGTAGCACCGTTGGCCTGGAAGGTCACCGGCTGACAGAGCAGAGCCGGGTTGGGGCTCGCTGCTACGCTGCCGGCAACCGGTGCCGGATCGATCACCGTCAGGGTCTGGCTGGTGTTGTCCGAGGCCACGGCGTTCGACACCTGCAGCGTGACCGTGCGGTTGCCGGGCGTGCTGTAGGTCACTCCCGTGGGGTTCTCCGCGGTGGAGCTTGCTGGCGTCGCGCCGGAGCCGAAGTTCCAATTCCAGCTCGTGGGGTTGCCGGTGGAGGTATCCACGAAGTTCACGTTCTCCCCAGGGTATACCTCCGTGGGGTTGTAGGTGAAGTTGGCGACCGGTGGAGATCCGGTGGTGCGCTCATGCACATCGAAGATCGAATAGGCGGCGCGATAGAAGTAGTTGCCGTTGAATTTGCCGACCCGGGGCTTCACTCGGTTGTAGCCATGGACGCCATTGGGGCGGTAGTACCAATTCCAATATCCCACCGGGTCACCGTTGTCGATGATCGTCCCCTGCGGAGAGATATCGCGAGGGCTCGAGGGATTGGAAACGTCGTAGAGCCACTCGTGCTGGTTGCCCTGGAGACACCAGCTATCCGTACCGACGTAGAGGAAGGGGGTGCCGTTGCTCACCGAATTGGTCACTAGGGCATCGGAAGCGATACCAACACCGGCGGTGCTCCAGATCGGAGCGCCAGCACCGCAAGCTCCTCCGGTGATGCAGCTCACGTTGTAAATCCGCAGCTGGGAGTCAGTCCTTGTCGCCAAGTAATAGGACGAGCCGTTCTGCCACATCGCCAGGGAGTAGATGTTGTCCGAGGTTGCCCCGTCCATCACCTTCTGGGGATTCGACGGGTTGGCCACGTTCCAAATCTCGAAGCCCTTGGGGCTGAAGGTCGAAGCCACCGCTACAAAGTTGCCGGCGCCGTCAATATGCTTGGCGAAGGTTCGGGTTCCCAATTTACCGAGGTAAACACCGGGGCAGTTGCTGGTGCCGCCGGGATTGCTGTCGACACAGAGGGAAGTCAAATTCTTCGCCGCCGTCAGGTCGTATATAAAAACACCGCCGGTCCCCTGTTCCGCGGCAACAAAAGCATACTCACGCGCACCGATGCGCGCCGAGTAGACCTCACGGGACCATCGAGTCTGGCCTTGATCCTGGTAGATCAAGGTCGGGCTGGACTTATCGGTGGCGCGGAAGACCACCATACCCATGCCGAAACCACCGACAGCAGCGAAGACATCGTCGACCCCGTTGGGAGCATCAACGTCCAGCAGGATGTCGAAAGCATGAGCGTCATTCGCCCACTGAATCGGCAGGGACGAGAAGCCGCGATCGTAAACCACGCTGGGGGTCGCCGCGTTGCCACCGCGAACATCCCAGATCTGGAATCGAAGGTTGGCTACAGTGAATAGCCAGCCGTTTTCGATATCCAGAGATTCCCACCAGGGGTTGACCTCGAAGTTACCGTTGCCCGAGTAATCGGTGGTGTCTCGGGAGAGCGGAAGGCGGCCGTCGCCGGCGTTTCCAACTGGACGGAGCTCGTCCCAAAGCCCAGAAGGGACCTGGTACGCGGGAGTGGCGCAGCTATCGAATCCACAAGCATCGCCAACACTTCCGGTGCAATCCGCCTGAGCTTGAGCCGCCGACGGGGCCAGCACGATGCCAACCACGAGAAGAGCGGCGAGAACGGCGAAGACCTGCGCGAAGGACTTCGTGTTTCGATGGGTGAAACTCATGATGATCAGAACTCCTGTTCCGCTCTCGGAATACCGAAGATCGATACGGTCGAAAGTGTCTGCGGAGGGTGAGAGATGAAAAGCCTTTCGCGACGCCTACCCTTAACAGCCCGAGGGCCGAGACGACGGTAGGTTGGACGTCAGGATTCCGGCATGCTTTTATAGCAAACGGCAGGAATCGAAACAAGGCTAGCGAGTCGGGAGGCAGAAAGCACCGTGACTGCCTCTAAGTCAGAGGCAGACCTCTGAAAAGAAGCACCACATGAAGAATCCTTGTCACGGTGCGTCGGCAGCTCGCATGCTACAAAAGCATAAAAGCTTTGTCCACCACGCCGGCGTTTTTTTGCTGTCTGATGGCACTGCAAAACCGCAGGCTCTGCTAGATGGAGCTCAGGAAGGCCCCGCCGAACACCACGGATGGAAAGTTGATGGCTTTGGGCGTTGCGTTGCCAACGCTCGCACCTCCTCCCCCCATCGCTCAGCCCTTCACGATGGATCCCGGATGCCCCCCTCCAGTCTGCAGCGCCTCAGGGGAAAGAGGCTGTCTCTGAGGGGGAAGTAAATTTGCCGATGGATTGCGAGAAGGTCGTGCAGCTAGAGGAAAGTCGCGCTCAAAGGAAGTCCTGCGAGAAGAGAGTCCTGCTCAAAAACAGCGAGGAATAGCAAAAGGGCGAGCCGCTAAGCGACTCGCCCTTTTGTTTGGCTGCTTAACGCAGCCGCTCACTGAGCCGAGGCTCAGCAAGTTCCACTACTCAGTCGTCGGCAACCGGAAGGCTGACGTCGGAAGGAGCGGTGGTGACGGTGAAGGTCTTGTCCAGCGCGCTATCGAGGTGGATAGCCTGGTAGCCAACGCTGAAGCGGCCGTCAGCCTGATGCACCGAGGTCACGAAGGACTGCTTGATCGGGTCGACCAGGCTGCCGGTGGTGGTGTTCAGGTTCATGTAGAACCAACCGAAATCGAAGATGGTACCGAAGTCCGCAGCAGAGGCGCGGGTGGCCTCGTACGGGCAGGGGTTGGTGGAGTCGAGGGTCGGCGGCGGCGAGAAGGGCGAGCCCTCAACGACGACCGGGTTCTCGTTCTCATCAAAGATCACGATCTGGTTCTGAGACAGCGGGAAAGGAGTCACAGCAACGTTGCCAGCAACGGCGGAGCCGCAGGCGAAGAAGCCGTTCTCGTTACGGCCGGTGTCACGCCAGCAGATGACGTCCGAAGGCTCGGTGAACACACCCAGGGTGCCAGCGAAGTAGCGGGCGGCCCAGGAGGTGGCCAGCGGCTCACGGTTGTCGCTGCCGTCGTAGGAGACGTAGCGGCCGTAGAAGGTGTAGTCACCGGGGGCCCAGAAGCCACCACCAACAGAACCAGTGGCCTCGATGTGGACCAGCTGATCGCCCTGAGCGAAGTCAGCGTTGCTGTCGGCGTAGAAGTAGTCACCCCAGAGGACGTTGTCGTTGGCCATGATGCCGGTGCCACCGTCAGCGATGTACGCAGCGTTACCCGGGAACTCCAGGGAGCACTCGTTCACGATGTCGATGGTCACGTAGCCGCGGTAGGCGCCGTCACCGTAGTCCACACCACCACAAAGACCGGAGTTAGCGAAGCCGTTGGGGGCCGCGCCACCGGAGTGGAGGTTCTGGATGTAGGCGAGCAGGCTGGCCGGGATGTTCGCCGGCAGCGGGAAGGCGCAGCCGGGGAAGTTCACGTCAGCGTCGGAGAACTCACCGGGCGCGTTCGGGGACGGCACATCGAAGGGCACGTCGCCAGGCGCGGTGAAGTTCGGGCCGGTCTGCGGGATCGCACCGTTGATGAACAGGTTCGCCAGGCTCAGGGTGACAACGTCGTAACCGGTGAGGTAAACGTCAAAGTCAAGAGTCGGGCGGGACAGGTCGGTCCACAGGGTAACGTGAGCCAGGGCCGGGGCGGCCGAGGCGTTGTTGATCGAGAACAGGGTGTCGACGCTACCGTCCGCAGAAACCTCGAAATAAGGCAGCAGCAGGGTAGCCGCAGGGACGGAATCGATCGCGCCGATCTCGGCGAAGGCAGTACCGCCCAGCATAAGCAGGCCGGCAATAGCCAGAGAGGCAATGATCTTCCTCATTACTGACAATCTCCAGTTTGGTTTTTCAACCAGTGATGGGCCCGTGGGTTGAGTTAACTAGGTCACGGTGCCCGTCAATTATGACTCTCGAATCAGGCACACCCTTCATCTTGAGTCTCTAACTCCTTCTCCTCTTTTGTCAGTGGGCTACATCACCTCCCGGTAAAGACTTTTGTATCCGCAGTTTGCTTTGGATATTTGAGATTCAGAAATTGGCGAGTATTTCGAAAAATTCGAACTTAGATTCTGTTTTGGGCGCGATCCGTTAGCGACGGCTCTCCTATTCGGAGATCTTCGAGAATTCCTTCTGTAGAGAGGCGTCTGTATGGGATCAGACCGCAGAACTATACGGGGGCCGCAGACCAGGTGTCAAGCGAAGCAGGTCTCTGCGGTGACTTTCACCCCTAAATACCCCCTCGGGCCCATAAATACCTCCTTGAACACAGTCCAGAGAGCCCTCAGGGCTTGACCACGGGCTCCGTCGACCAGGCGGCGATAGCTCCCCCGGAGTCGCATTCAGGGCCGGTCTGCATCGGCAGCGGCCGAATCTCCTTATCGCCGGCGAAAGCAGCGACGAACTCGGCACCGGGCTTACCGTCTATGTTGGCGATCTTGACCTGATATCCGCGGCAACCGAGTGGTCCCCGGAGCTCCGGGGACTGCTCGACATCAAAGCCTCCGGCACCGTCGCCGAGGTAAATCACATACTCCCCTCGCTCGGTGAGGCCCACCAGATCCAGCGTGCCGTTCTCGTCCAGGTCTCCAGCAGTCAGAGCCCACTGATTGGCCCGACCATCCTTGACTACGATGGCGCGACGGGTCCACTCACCATCTTCTGACGCGAGATGAACGTCCATACCGCTGCGCCACACCTTCATCTCCCAGCTGACGTAAGTCGTCGCGATATCGGTCAACCCGTCGCGGTTGAAGTCCCCCACCGCGACCCCCTGGATATAGGCGCGAGGCCGTAGGGTCGGCAGCTCTTGTAGGTCCCAACCTTCGTCTCCCTTACCGAGGTAGAGGACATCCTTTCGCCCCAGAGTGTGGGAGGAAATGACCGCGTCCAGCTTGCCATCATTATTGAAGTCGCCGATCTCGACATCGTCCCCGAAGGTTCCTTCTCTCTTCTCCCCTTCGTCGAGGCGTTGCCAGGTGCCGTCTCCCTGACTGAGATAAACGACCAAACCATAGGCAGTGGACTCGATAGCCCCCACCTGGTTATTGCCCTTCTGACCGACTGGCCGGGGGCCCTCTCCCACCGCGATGATGTCTTCGAGGCCGTCGCCATTCCAGTCCCCCACTTCGATGGTTCGACTGGAGAAGCCCTCGGCGGACCCTCCAGCGCCGGGGATCTCAAGATCGAGACCCTGAGCGGCAGCGGCGAAGACCCCGGGCTCAGTCTGACGCAAAGCGTACAGCCCGCGCAGATGCCAGCCCATGGCCAGATCCATCAGACCATCGCCATCGAAATCGCCGCCGGCGGCGTCACCGTACTCATAGGGCGCCCGGGGGTACTTCACGTCTCGCCACAGCGTCCAGTTCCCGGCGCTATCGCCAAGAACGATGCGCGGTATTGGGGACCCCTTACGCAGCGGCCCATGAAGGATGTCGAGATGACCGTCGCCGTTGATGTCCTTCAGATCGAATCCATTGCGCCAACGACCACTCTCCGGCAGGCCTTCCGAAAACCTGGTGAAGCGGACCTTGTCTACGACCCCGCCTTCGGCGACATACGTTGCAGCGATTTCATCGAGTCGCTGCTGACGCTCTGCCTCGACTTCCGCCCGAGTACGGGCGATCTCTGCCGGCTTGAAGACTTTGACGTAATAAAAGTCGTCATCCTCTCGAACCAGATCAAAGAGGAACCAGTGCTTGTAGCGAAGGCGGCCATCATCTCGCACCTCGGTCCTGGGAGCTCCCTTCGGCAACGTGGTGACGAAATACTCTCTGCCGTCATCACCCTTCAGCCACTGACCATCTGGAGGCTCGAGCGAGCCGAGATCACGGGTGGCATCGTTGTTACCGCTGGGTTCCGCAAAGGGGTCACTCTGAGCGTCGAGGCGCTCCGCATCGAGTCCCCAGGCGAAAGCGAGGACCAGGAGAAGGGCGAGCAAGGATACGCCCCGACCGGCCGGTCTCCAAAAAGAGAGCCCGCCGCGGGTCAGCCCTCCGAGATTGGTAAGCGAAGTTCCTCCACCGTCTAGCTTGCAGTGGTCAGTAGACAAACGATGTCGATGCATTCGCAGGAATCCTTTCAGAGCTCGATATCCAGTCAGCCATCATCGGGGACTGAGGCGACCGAAGGCAGGGGCGAGCGGAGACTGTGGCAATCGAAGACTGTGGCAGTCGAAGGCTGAAGGGGCCAGAGGCCGAGACAGGCAAGAGTTGAGGCAGGCAAAAGCTGAGGCGGTCAGCGATACATCGGGCGAAGTCCCCAGGCAACCCCACCGCCGGACCGAAGGAGCATCGTAACAGAGGCGTCCAAGGCCCGGCGGAATTCTCTCCCAAATATGCTGCATCAGCAAATCAAGGAGGCCTTTATCTTGTCATCGATATGTATCAATGTCATACTCCGCGGGCTCGAGAACACCCTTCATCATGTCTCGAACCCATCCGATTCCCGCCCTGCCCCCCGGGAACTGTAGGAGGATTCCTCGATATGCACCTCAGTGCTCAACTGATCGGTGAATGCCTGACTCTCATTCCAGGCATTCAAAATCGCCTTGCTGAAATACCATGGAGACGCCGTGGGCTAGGGATAGCGTCTCTCATGCTGCCCGCCTTCATTCTGGGAAGCTCTGCTCTCTTACCTTCGAGCGCCAGCGCACAATGCAACGGCGACGACTGCGGCTTCTCCACTTGCTCCACCCCCGCATTCGCCGCGGATAGCGCGCTCTGGGGCGAGCTACAGCCCGCCGTCCCCGGACAGCTCCCCATCAACCGGGACACCACGGGCTTCAACGGCGTGGGCAGCTTCGAGGTCAATCCTTATTGGCAATCCCTCGATCCGGAAAACGGCTGGCTCTTCTCGGTGGCCGATCTTCGCTTCCAGATTTGGGACATCACCAGCAATCCCGCCTCCCCCACCGCCGTCGAGGACGCCGCATTCTCTCAGCTGGGCCTCTCCTGGACACCGGACGCTCACGCCTTCGACGTGTTCACGGACATCGACGCACCGGAGGGCAATAGCAACCTGGTCGCGGTCAGCGGTCGATACGGCATGGGCATGGCGGTCTTCGACACCACCGTGAAGGACAGCCCGGTAATCCGCTACCAGGATGTCGGTCTAGGCCTTGGACGCTGGGCGGACGCCGTGTACTCCACCCGCATCAACGGCCGCGACTACGCCTTCGTCGGGGCAGAGCAAGATACCGGCGGCGCCTTCGTCTACGACCTCACCGAGGCGTCCCAGCTAGGCAGCACCTGTGTCGAGCAACAGCCCGGCGACAGCACTCCCTGCTCCAATGTCTTCCTGGGGCAGCTGGGAAGTCGCATAACAGCCTTCTATATCGACGGGGTTGGAGACTTCGTGGCGCTGAGCTCCACCGTTTTCCCCCGAGGCTTCGAGATCTGGAACGTATCGAATCCCGCCAGCCCCTCCAAGGTAATGGACGCGCTGTCGACAACGGGAGTCTACGCACTGTCGATGTTCCTGGCCGACGGCGAGCATTACATCGCGATGCGAACCACCTCCGACTTCCGGATCTATAACGTCGAGTGCATCACCAACGGATCCTGCTCCCCCGGCAGCCCGGTATGGAGCCGCACCCTGCCGTCGATCGCGGGAGACACCATGGTGACGGATTCCATCAGCGGTGGGCAGCCCTTCCTCTACATCGGCACCGATAGCTGGTGCATCGACGGCAATCAGCACGAGTGGGTCTACGACGTATCGAACCCCGCCAACCCGAGAGACATCACGCCTCCGAACACGTCGGTGGTCAACGGGGAAAGCGTCTCCTATTGGGGCTGGTACTACCGCCCCAACGGCGTGCACGGCTTCAACCGAGTCAAGCCCCGGATGGCCAAGTTTGCCGGCGACTATCTCTACCGCGCGGCGAACTCCATTCTCGACGTTCACCAGAGAGTGGGCGTGACGGCGCCGACGGCGAATTTCGATTGGTCTCCTAACCTCGTCTATCCCGGAACCCTGATCGACTTCAACGACCTCAGCCAAGGGGCTCCCAGCAGCTGGGCCTGGACCTTCTCGCCGGACGGCAACCCCGGCTCGTCGAATGCCCGCAACCCGTCTGGAGTCGCCTTCCCCAGCACCGGCACCAAGACCATCAGCCTGACGGCCTCGAATAGCGCCGGAAACGATAGCGAGAGCATGAACCTCGAGGTGCTTTCCCCAGACCCCGTAGTGGCCAGCGTCTCGGCGAGCCCGAACCCCGCGCTACTCTGCCAGCCGATCACCTTTACCGCCCAGGGAGTCACCGGCCAGCCGCCGCTGGAATTCGCCTGGCGCATTCTCCAGGACGGCACTGAGATCGACACCGGTGGAGACGTCAACCCCTTCGTCTGGACCTCCGGCCCCGGCGCCTCTACCGCCGCGACCTTCACGGCGGAAGTCACGGTGAGTAACGGTGGCGCCAACGACGCGGTGCGCACTAGCCCCGGAGTCAGCCTCCAGCCCCTCGCCGCGCTCCCCGCCGCGGGCACCTTCACGCCGACCTACGTCGGAGCGCCGGATCCACCGACTCAGCCGGAGGTCCAATTCCAGCTCAACGTCGCCGGCGCGACGGAATGGAATTGGGATTTCGGCGACGGTAGCGGCTTCCAGGGCTGGACCTCGGACCCCGTCTCCGGCCCCAATCCGACCTTCACCTACCAATTCGCTGGTATCTACTCCGTACAGGTCCAGGTTCGCAATTGCGCCGAGGGAGCGCGCACCAGCGCCACCCTAGAGCTGGACATGACCAACTCGACGCCTCTGATCGCTGACTTCGAACCGCAGATCTTCTTCTGTCAGCCCCCCATCTGCCAGGCGGACACCAACGACCCGATCACCTTCACCGACAAGTCCTCCGGCAGTCCTCAATCCTGGGACTACGACTGGAACGGCGACGGCAACTTCGAAGACACCGATAACGCTGCGGCGGTGACCTCTCACAGCTACAGCTCTGCCGGCGTCTATCGCCCTCGCCTTCGAGTTCGCAGGCCCGGCATCGAAGATATCGACACCACCGACGTGCTGATCAACGTCGGCGGACAGGCCCTCGATCCGCGCCTTCAGATCACCGGCGCTACCAACGTGCAGGTCGGCGACGAAACCGACTTCTTTGCCATCGGCTTCGACTGTCTGTACGCGGTAGACGGCTGGAGCTGGAGCACGGACGGTGGCGGCGCCTCGACGAACGGGCCCGACATTTCCCTCAGCTGGAGTTCTCCTGGAGTCAAGACCGTCGAAGTCACCAACTCCGGCTGCGCTGGCATTACCGGCGAGCTGACGGTCAACGTCAACGGCACTCCTCCAGAGGAGCTCTTCGTCGATGGCTTCGAGACCGGCACTGTGGATCAATGGACCCTCCATGTCGGAGGGGATCCGGGCCCCTAAGCGGGCACCTATTCCAGGAGCGCTAAAAACTCCCGCAATCCTGAAGCTCCCCGCGGACGCGAACTCGCGTCCGCGGGGAGTTTTCTTTTGCCCCCACCAATCCCTCGGTCCTAAATCTTGCGCCTCCTTTTTCGGGTCGCTGTTACGATTTCCGCCGGCCATCGCCTAGATCATCGAAGCAGCCAGATCTCCAAGAGCCCCACAACCTCTGTGGCGGCGTCACCTCTCTTCAGGAGCAGATTCCCGATGTCAATTCAGCCGACTTGCTCTCGATTGCTACGCCCCAAGGCACATCAATGGCTCTCGATGTCCCTTGCGGCGCTGGCGACCACCGTGCTGCTGGGCTGCGGAGGCGACGCCCCGGTAGATACCGCCTCAAATCAGGCGCCGGGGGGCGAGGACGGCGCCCAATCCGTCCCCGCAGACTGCGGCAACGGCGAATGCACTTTCTCCGACTGCCACACCCCTGCCTTCGGCGCCGACCAGGCTCTTTGGGGCAGCCTTCAGCCGACGGATACCGGCAAGCTGCCGGCGAGCCGCGACACGACCTCCTATTCCGGCAACGGCAACTTTGAGATCAACCCATGGTGGCAGGCCCTCGATGCCGAGGGAGGCTGGATCTTCACCGTGGCCAACCTCCGGCTTCAAACTTGGAACACCCAGCCGAACCCTGGAAATCCGACCCGCACCTTCGACAAGGGTTTCTCCCAGCTCGGCCTCACCTGGACTCCCGATGCCCACGCCTTCGATGTCTTCCAAGACATCGACGCCCCACCGGGCAATGACTCCCTCTTCGCCCTGGTGGGCGGCTACGGGGTCGGCGTTGCGGTCTATGACTCCGAAAACAAAGCGAGCCCGCTCCTGCGCTACCAGGATGTCGGGCTAGGCACCGGTCGCTGGGCCTACCGCGTAGCCACCGGCACGATCGGAGGTCAGAACGTCGCCTTCGTTGGAGCCCGCCAGGGAACCGGAGGGGTTTTTGCCTACGACCTCGACAAGGCCGTCGCCCTGAACACGATCTGTACCGATCGCCAGCCCTCTGAGGATCCATCTCCTTGCCCCGGGGTCTTCCTCGGCCAAGTGGGCGATCGCAAGATCGCCTGGGATCTCAGCCTCGCAGGCAACTATCTCGCCGTCACCTCGAGCTTCTCCACCAAGGGCTTCGAGATCTACGACGTCTCCAACCCGGCAGCGCCGGTCAGCGTTTTCCACGGCCTCGACACCGAGAACACCTACGCCGTCGCCCTTTGGTCGGCCGAGATTAACGGCAGCGAGGGTTATGCCATCACGGTACAGACCGACCGTGAGCTGCGGACCTACGACCTCTCCTGCTTGAGCAACGGGGCGAACTGCAGTCTCGGAGCTCCGCTATGGACCCAATCTCCTCCCTCCGGTGCGCCGCCCGCCAGCAATGCCCAGCTCACGGTGACCGCCGCCACCTCGTCCGCCCCGCCTTACCTCTACTCTGGCTACAACGTCGACTGCCTCAAGGGGGATCAATTCGAATGGCTCTTCGACGTCTCTGACCCCGCCACGCCACGGGACCTGACGCCTCCTGGAACTCAAGTCGTCGACGGACAGGCCATCAGTTATTGGGGTTGGTACTACCGCCCCAGCGGCCAGTTTGGATTCAACCGGGTCCAGCCGCGCCGGGGCAAGGTCAGCGAAGGCTACTTCTACCGCGCCGCGGAGTCGATCTTCGACATTCACCAGATTGTTGACAACACGACCGCGGCCGATCCGGCAGCAACCGAATAAGTCGAATCATCAGAGCCAAAGCCACCAGCCTGCGCTGGGACTCGAGGCTCCGAATCTCGGTGCAACGATTCTCGAAGCGCCGAGCTTCGAAGGGAAGGCGCCTTGCTTAGGTGAGCTGACTCACCAAGGCGCCTTCCTTTTTGCTTTTTTGGGCTCCCACCTTGCCCATTTCACAGACTGGGGCGAGGGGCTCAGATCTCGTCGGCAAAGGTAGCCCGCAGCCGGCGGAAGAGCCACCAGCCGCCCAAGAGCAGCACCAGAGAGAAGATGATCAAGTAGATCGTGCCAGGAGGCAGACCGGGCTCCGTGCTGCCGAGAAAGGCCGCGCGGTAGAGCCCCACCAGGGGAGTCAAGGGATTGATATCGATATAGGGCCGGTAATCGTCCGGCACGAGGCTGACGGGGTAGACGATGGGAGTGAAGTAAAACCACCCCATCATGAACATCCCAACAAATTGCGCCGTGTCGCGGAAAAAGACGTGAACCGACGCCAGAATCATCCCCAACCCGAGGGTCAGAGCCACCTGCACCGGAAGCGCCAAGAGCAGCAGGGGAAGACTGACCACCGAGAGCTCTCCCAACCACACCAAGACCACAACAAAGATCAAGGCGGCGATGGCCTCATGGAGCAGCGCTGCCAGCGTGACGGCCCCCACCAGCAGCTCCGAGGGAAAGGAAAGCTTCTTCACTAAGGCCGCATTCTCGGTGATCGCCGTCGCCGACCGAGTGACGCCCTCTGATAGGGCCGTCCAGGGCAACAGACCGCAGAAGAGAAAGATCCCGAAGCTATCGGTCCGCTCCCCAACCGGCGAGATCTTCATCACCGTGGAGAACACGAAGGTAAAGAGCAGCAATTGCCAGAGCGGCTGAACGAAGGACCATAGAAAGCCGAGCACCGAGCCTGCATATCGAGCAGCAAAATCACGGCGCACCAATTCGCGCAGCAGGAAGATTTCCCGACTCATGCTTCAATTTCCTCGAATTGCAGGCTGAGAACGGTAGGCAGAAGATGCATTGCTGAGCGGCTACAGCACCGCCAGGGGGAAACGTCGACCGATCGATACACACGGACAAACAAAGCGACCGGCTCAAGACAGGCTCAGAGACCGGGGAGAACAACTCTCCCTCGGCAGGCTCCCGCGAGCAACCCCCTCAAAGCAATCGATGGATCAATCGGCGCGTATCGAAGCGCTGAACCGTCAGCGGCCCTCGATACGCTCTCGCACCATTTCTTTCAGGCGCTCGAGATCCTGATCATCGTCGTGCAGCAAGACGTGGGCTTCGCTCCAGGCGGCCCCCTCCTCGCTCTCCCGGTAGCGCAAGCCGTCCTGCTCTTCCCACACCACCGCAACCTGAGCACCATCGCCGGAGACGATCAGATCTGGCTGCTGTCCGCTCTTGGGAATGGTGAGGTCCGAAATTAACCTCACCGCCACCAGATGCGGATCACTATCGCCCTCTAGCGGCCCGGCATCATCTTCCACCCCAGCGCCGACATAGAGCATCGTCGGCGTCGCCGGAAGCACCTTGCGATGGAGAACGTCGCGCCCAAAGTACGAGCTACCGATCTCGATCACCATGTTGCCGACCAGGTCTCCCAACGCTTCGAGCACGATCCCCGGCCCCCCAGGGCCAGAAGAGCCATTGCCCGCGGCGACCACCGCCGCGTGGACCTCTGCCGCCATGTAATTCACCAGGCTGTCGTGAAATTGGTGTCGACCGATCTCGATCACCATGTTGCCGACCACCTGGCCAAGGGCTTCCAAATCTCCAGGGGCCGTGCCCGCGGCTTCGTCGATCACTCGCTGCCGCATGGTGCGCGCTAGAGAACCGACTCCCCCAGGAATCACCTGTGCTTCCGCGGTGAGCAGGCGGCCGGTGCCGGGGTTGAAGAAACCCACCACGACGGAAGCCGGAACGGAACCGTCCACCACGACTAGGGAAGCGGAGAGGTCAGGGCCCTGAGCTCCCTTGTCTGGATTGGGATCGAGCGCCGCCAAATCCACGATTTGGGTATCGCCGACCCATCGCCCGTTACGCAGCACCAGCGGCGCGTAGCGCACCTTCTCTCCTTCGTTCCCCTGCGCTTCTTCAGCCCAGAAGACGTGGAGCACAGTGCGGCGGACCGTACGATTGTCGGTGGTCGCGAGGTAACGATCCCGAGTGACCCGCAGACGCGGCGAACCGACCAGGGCGTGATCCGCTCGCACCGAGATGGGGTCCCGCCAAACCTCGTGATCAAAGGCTCTCACCCGAATCAGGGATCGCTTGCTGGAGCGACTTTCCCAAAGCACGTACACCGAGTCGCTGGGAGCGTCCAATACCAGGCTAGCACCGCGATCCCAGGCGGTATCGGCGGTCCCGGGAACCAGCAGCTGGCGCACCTCACCATCCACCTCCGTCAGGCGCAAGGCGAGCACCGAGCGACCTACCGGAGCCGACTGCCCCTCCGGGAAGAGATCTCCGTAGCGGCCTTCCAGAATCTCGTAGATCCGGCCTTCGGAATCCAGCAGCGCGGTGCGCGCCGGCTCTGCCGTCGCCGCTCCGGGAGCGAAAGCCAACAGCAGAGTCATCAGCAGAGTCGCTACGCCCAAGGTCGCGGACAGGCTCCTGGGGAGGCCAGCGCGGCGGATCATGAGCTGCGGGAGATGTGAGTAGTGCATAGTCCGAGTGCCTTGTTGAGGGGCGTCAATCCGGGAGGGATATCGTTCGATTCTTCAGTCTGCGCTTCGATGATTGGGAGAGCGCTCCAAAGCGCCGTCATTCCCTAGAGACGATCTCCTAGATGCTCTAGGCGAAACGCCTAAGCTTTCAGGTTCACCATGCTGCGGGCGTCGACCACCATCAGCATCTCCGGCAGGAAGGGAAGATCGGGGTAGTACACCGCCTGGAGGCGGTCGAAATAACGTCGCGCACCGAAGTCATCTCCAACCAGCTTCGAGGCCTCTCCCAATAAGAAGAGGGCGGACTTCTCCATCGAGCGATTGCCGAAGTCCTCCGCTAGGCCCAGAGCGCGGCGACCGTGGCGCAGCGCCGGGCGGTATTTCCCGAAGTCGAGATAAGCGAAGCAAAGACTGACTCGAGTGCTCATCTCGTTCCATGGCTGCTGGCCACGAATCAGGATGCGCAAGCTCTCCAGCAGCGCGCGGAAACCGGAGCGGTACTCACCGCGCACCACCTGGCAATATCCGAGGTTGTCTAAGATCGCGGCGCGAACCGTCGAACGCTCTCCGTCGACGTGCCCAAGGGCGTCCGCAAACACCTCTTCCGCCTCATGAAACTGGCTATCCGCCAGCAGGGCGAGGCCATATCCGTTGCGGGCGTCGGCGATGAAATCGTCACGTTCCGCTTGCCGGGCCCGCTCATTAGCGATCCGCCCATAGAACATCGCCTTCTGGGCATCTTGGCGGATCAGGTGGGCGCGAACCAGGTTGTAGGCTGCCAGAAAACCGATCTCAGGATCGCGGGCACGGAGCAGGACTTCACTCAGCTCCCGAAGCTCGCGATCGGTCAGGGAAACCTCGAGGGCGATGCGGCAGCGATTACAAATCGCGCGATCCACCAGATCCCGGTCCCCCAGCTCGCGAGCCAGGACCAAAGCTTCTTCGAAGCTCTCCAGCGCCGCTTCCAAGCTTCCTAGGCGCAGAGCCTCACTGCCTTCATCCCGCAGCTGGAGGTATGCCTCGTACCGTTGTTTTGATGAGCTCATTCGGATGCCGAAATTCCTCTCTTCACCCTCGGGCGCGCAAGACCTCGAATCTCTCGACGAGAAGTCTGGTGGATGGCGTGCTCGAGACTGAGATCCTCTCCTGAAAAATTGATGCCACGTGAACAGTGCTGACAATCTGAATCGCGCTCAGCCGCCGCACCCTGAACAGAGTTACGCGGGTACTCCGGGTTTGGATGGCGTAGCGGAGATACTCCGCGAGCCTTAAAGACCCATCGGAGCTTATTCTCCCTATGGTCTCGCCCCGGATGGGCCCTGTCAACGAAGCAGATCTTGCATGAGGCAGCTCTCACACCTGCTCTTTGAAGATCGAGCTTATCGGCGCTTCAGGTGATGAGGTACCGCACATGCTAGATCAGCATTTTTACTCCCGTCAAGCATGAGCTAGCTCAACGCCCTCAATTCCTGCTGGTCGAGGGGCAGCAATGGCCCTGTAGGCTCGCCTGGTACCGCGACCGATGAACCGGGGCAGCCTCTAGAACTACTATGGGTTTGACACATACTACCGCCACCACCTATCATGCTGTGGCTGGTCTCTACTCATTTGACCATCGTCGTCTTGGACCTTCCGCAATACTCGCTGAGATTGAGTTCCGAACAGGATTTTTCATGGCTAGCGCGAAGATTCGTCAAGTTCAGCTCGTCGGCGCCAAGATTCGCCAGCTGCGCAAGCAGCGCGGATTCACGCAAACGGAGCTGGCAGGCCGCATCGGCATACAGCAATCCGATCTCTCTCGCATGGAGAAGGGCGAGTATCGAGTCAGTCTCGATACGCTTTTCCGCATTCTGAGTGAGTTCGACATGGGCATCGGGCAATTCTTTGATGAGGTCGCTCGTGAGACCTTCTCCTACCGTGATGCCCGACTTATCCAAGATTTCAATCACCTGACCCCAGACGCACAGCGGGAAGTGCAGGAATTCGTCGCCTTCAAGCGCAGCCAGACGACCGACGCCCAGGCTCCTGATGGCCAGGCTCATGATGGCCAGGCTGCCCCTAGCCAGGCCGTCGATCGGCTGTCGTCGCGACGAGATACCCCCACCCGCCGGAGTCGCGAAGCATGAGCATTCGACTCGTCTACTCCAGCTCCAATGACCTCTCCCGAGGTCCTAAGGCCCCTGCGCCCCGAGCCACCAGCACGCAGGAGGATTCAGGGCTTCCCCAAGATGCGGTCTACGACGACCTTCGAAGCCAGGGACTAGAAGCTCTGCGCTCCGGACGGATGGAGCAAGCCCATTCCCACTTCGAGGCAGCTTGGCGTCGAGCCCAGCAATTGGGCAACCCCACCCTCGAGGATCGTGCCTTCTGTAACCAGTCCGCCGTAGCCATCGAGTTGGGCACGCCGCTGCAAAACCTCGGACCGCTGCGGCGAATTCTCGTCGCCCGGCAGAACATCGAGAATTGTCGCCTCGCCGCCTACAACATCGCGCGCATCTACGAGCTCACCAAGGACTACAAGAAGGGGTTGTTCTACGCCCGTAGCGCCAGAGATCTCGCCCGCCTCACGAAGAAGCCGGAGGCGATTGCCGCTTGCCACAACATGATCGGCAACCTGCTGTTGGCGGAGAGCTACTTCGACGAAGCCTGCGCCGAATACGATCGAACGCTGGGCATGATTGGTGAGGAGCCCAGCCTGCGGCGGGCGCTGATCCTCGAGAACGTCGGCTACTGCCGTGTGGTTCAGGGAAGTCCCCAAGAGGGCTTCTCGCTGCTCTTTGAGAGCCTGCGCATGCTGCGGCGCCTCGAGGCCCATGGCTTTGACTTCTACCCCCACCTCAGCCTCTGCTACGCCTACCTGGAAGCCGGCAAGCCGCAGCGTGCGATGCAGCACGGCCTGCGGGCTCTGGTTGGTGCGCGCGAGATGCACAACGACGACTCCGTCAAATATGCCCTCTACCTACTAGGAGATGCGGCGAGACAGAGCGATGCGCCGGATGAAGCGCAGCGCTACTTGATGGAGCTGCAGCAGAGCTACTACCCGAATTCACCGGAAGTTGTTCACTTCCTGATGATGGTCAACGTTCGCCAGGTGATCAACCTGAAAGCGTAAACCGAACCTGAAGAAGCAGCTCAACGAAATCTCCCAAGCTCCGCTTCCCATCCTTCGAGTACCCCACGCCCTACCCTCTCGAGACGCCCCATCAAGCCCAACGGCCTAGCCTCTGACGAATTGCTGGCCGACGAAAGGCTGCCCACCACCATGATCGCTCTACCGAACTTCCACCACCGCCTCCGCATCCTGCGCCCCCTGGCCCTCTGCTTCGCCCTGCTGACCTTGCTCAGCGCTCCGAGCTTCGCCGGAGAGGTCGTGCTGAACGGTGACGGTGAATTGGTCAAAGCGATCTCGGGCACCTACGGAGAGGTTTTTGAGGGCAGTGATACTCCCAGCGGCACGCCGGTTCTGGCACTGGAGATCACCTCACCGGATGGCAGCGTAGATCGTATCTTGGTACCCGGAACGGACGACCTCGACGGCGATCTGGAAGGCAACTCCAGCCTGCTCTTCGACGATGATTCTGGAAATCTCTTCCTGGTGTGGGAAAGCCGGCGCAACATCATTCATCCGGTGTTGAAAATCGCTGGCTTCGATGGCACCTCCTGGTCTGAGCCCCTGGTAATTCAGAGCAACATCTTCGCTGCCAAGGGTTCCCCTCGCCTAGCGGTTACTCGGGATTCCTACTCCGCCGATCTCGAAGGCCAGCTCATCGACTTCAACCGGACGGTTCTTCACCTCGTGTGGTGGGAAGAGCGGGCCGAAGGTATGCGCGCCCTCTACGCGCCGATCTTCCTCAACGAAGGGCAGTACGGCTCTGAACCGCCGACCGTCTTCGCGCTGAACGATCTCCTGGCCTCGGCGGTCGGTGGCGACGCTCCCCGCTCGCTCCTAGAGCAGACGGTGATCCGCAACGGCCGCGACCACCGCTCGATCATCCTCGGCTTTACCGACGCCGTCAGCGGCGTAATGACGGGAGTAGAGATCACGGTGCTCCCGGGCGAAATGGGCTTCCTAGCAGACGATGTCCGCGCCCACATCATCGAGATTGGCTGGACGAGCAGCCACCAGATGGGGGTTCTCTCCGATCTGGTCCGCGCCCACATCATCGAGATCGGGCGCCACCTCAACCCTCGTAACCTCTCCTTCGTTGCTGATGAGGTCCGCGCTCACATCATCGAGATCGGGCGCCGGGGACAGATCATGGCTCTGCCCTCCCTCGCCTCTAATGTGCGGCAAGAGCTGATCGGCGTCGGTGCCTCCATCTTCAGCGATGAGCGCACCCGTCTCTACGACGCGTTCGAGCCTCACGACATCGTCGAGGTAGGCGGCTCTGAGAATGGAGCTCCCGTCCATCTGCTGGACATGAAGATCATCTCCCGCCACGCAATTCCTGACCTGACCTCAGAGCCCAACCGAATCCTCATCTCAGACTCCGGTGAGAATATGTTGTTGGCTTGGGAAGAGGACGGAATCCTCTACTACCGCGAGACGGTGGAAGGTGGCTGGAGTGAGGTGCTGAGCCTCAGCCTCGACACGATGAGCGCGGAGAGCGCCTACGCCCTGCTTCAGCAGAGAACCGACGCTCGCTGAATCTCCCCGGCCAGCACTCTTTCTAGGGCTAACACTGTCTCTCTGCCAGCGATTCGCCTCCGCCGACGATCTTGGCGCGCGCTGAACCGGTAGGGCGAGACCCTCGATGAACAGCACACCGCTAGCGGTGTGCTTCATTGCGTCTGCCCGCGTAGCCGCCGCCGGCTACTCGCCCCATCGGCCCGGCCTAGCAATTCGGCATATCGATTCAGCGCAGCTTCTCTAGGGGCTTCCCGCCTGCATCCCGTTCAGCGCTTGCCCTTTGGGTGCGCGAACGCCCATCAAGACTGAGGCCGGCCTCGGAGCAAGATCAACCTGCCCCGGGGCTTCTTAGAACAGCGCTTCCTACGCGGCGCGGAAAAGCCAACCTCCGCCACCAGGCCTGACTCTGCTCGAGGGTGAGCTAGCTCGAAGAGCCCTCTTCCACCAGCAGCGGCCGGTCTGCCGGCACGGCATCCGCCAGCACCTGGAAGCCCCCGAGGGTGAGCTGTTGAGTCAGGCCTTCCTTGCGGTTCGGCGGGCACAGCATCGCGATGCACCCGCCCCCTCCCGCTCCACAGGCCTTCCCTCCCCAAGCTCCCAGGGAGCGCGCCGCCTGCAGCAGCTGCTCGATGGTTGGAGTGGAGATCTCCGACGAAAGCTGGCGCCGCAACCCCCATTCCCGATCCAGAAGACGACCAGCTTGCGGCAAATCTCCGGCCTCCAGCGCCCCCTTCATCTCTACGGCGATCCCCGCGAGGCCATCGAAGACAGCGGCGAGATCCCGGTCTCCATCGAGGCGGCGGCGAAGCACCTGCCAGTTATTGCCCGCAGAGAAATGACTTCGCCCGCTATAGGCAACCACCAACGAGCGCCCCAACGCCCGCAAATCCGTCTTGATAGGGTCGACCTCAACCCCACCGGGAACGTGACGAATTTGATGGGCCCCTCCCAACAGAGCAGCGATGTGATCTTGCTGCCCCGTAGGGAGCTCCATCAGCCGCGCCTCCAGATCCCGGGAAATCGCTGCCCGTCGACGTGCCGAAGAGGGCTGTGACCCGAGCCAGGTTTCTGCCGCAGCCACCAGGGCGACGGTGAGCGCGGAGCTAGCGCCTAGGCCACCACCACGGGGGGAGCCACTATGAATTCGAATTTCGCAGGCGTCGAGGGAAAAAGCCTCCGCGACGACACCCACAAGGGCGGTATCGGGGTGGCCTCGCAGCTCTTCGATGGACGTAGCCTCGATGCGCTGGTCTCCCTGCTCCACGGCGAAGCCTTCGCCCCGCCCGTGGAGCTCCACCCGGACCGGCACCTGGATCGCCACGTTTACCGTAGATGCGTTTGGCGACAGCAAACCCAAGGGCCATAGATCGAGGGTCCCTCCGGCGAGGTCCACCCGACACCAAGCCCTTGCGCTGACGATTCTGGAATCCGCCATGAGTCGATCCCTAGAAGCCTAGCGAGCCCGAAGCAAATTGGAAGGCCGCGGCGCCCGCGAAGGAGCGGCGTCCGGCAGGGCGGACTTCGGACTGCCACCCTCGACCTGCTGGGCCTTCTTCGCCAACGCTCCATCTTCGGCAGCTTCCACCTCGAACCATGAAGCCAGCGTGCTCACCTCTCCCTGACCCAAGCTCTGACGCAGCTGGTCTCTCCACTGCAGGAATTGGTCTAGATCTTCTGACCGAACCGGCTCCGCCGGCACGCTCTTCATCGAGAGAGGATCGATGTATCGACCGCGATGCTTGACCCGGTAATCCAAATGCGGCCCCGTCGACAGACCGGTAGAGCCAACATAGCCGATCACCTCGCCTTGGCGCACCGCCCGCCCACGGGAGATTCCCGAAGCGAAGCTCGAAAGATGCAGATACGCCGTCTCGAATTGATTCGGGTGACGGACCTTGACCACCCACCCGCCTCCACGATTCCAGCCCGCAAAGCTAACAGAACCGTTGGCCGTAACGCGCACCGGGGTCCCCGTAGGAGCGCCGTAGTCGACCCCGTAGTGGGGCCGATAGGTCTTCAGCACCGGGTGGAATCGCCGATGACTAAAGCGCGAAGTGACGCGGGAAAAGCGCAGCGGCGAACGCAGGAACATCTTCCTCAACGGCCGGCCTTCTGCATCGTAGTAGCCGTCCACCGAGCCCCGCCCTTGCTCTACAGCCTCGGCGGTCGATTCAGCCGTCACCGCAGCGGCCTGAACCTCCGTAGGGAAGCTGTAGGCCTCCAGCAGACGCCCACGGTTGCGATACTCGAGCGCCAACACTCGTCCGGCGCCGCGATCTACGCCATCGACGGAGACTTTCTCGAAGATCACTCGAAATTCATCTCCCAGCCTCAGATCTCGGGTGAAGTCCAGATCCCACTGCAGGACATCCGCCATGCGGTACGCCAGGGTGACGGGCGCCCCGGCAGCTCGCAATGAGCCCTCCAAAGAGCTATCGAGCCGTCCATTGACCACCGAAAGCGTGCGTCTCTCCACAAAGGGGTGAAACGCGCTCGCCCACTCGGCACCCTGGCGGCGGATCTTGACCCGTCCGCGATCACCTTCCGTAAGGGAAAGGCCCGCGACGGATCCGCCGTCATCGAAGTACACGTCGTAGACCGCTCCAGCCCGCAGCTTCCGCAGATCGAGATGCTCCGCCACCGATTGAGTGAGATCTCGAGCCGCCCTGGACTCCAGCCCAAAAGCCTCGAGCACGGCGCCGAGAGTCTGGCCCCGCTCCAACTCAAAGGGGATAGGAATCTCCGATCGCTCTAGCTCGAGAGCTTCCGATGGCGGCGGCAGGGTGCGAGCCAGAGCCGGCTGAAAAGGAGTAGGCGCACAGAGGGGAGCCAGCTCCCGCAACGATTCTTGAAGGATTCCCGTGCGGTAGTCGAGCACCAAGGCTCCAAGCACCAGAGCCGGCAACAAGACCCACCGCAAACATTTCTTCACAGAGATATTCCTCACGGATCAACCTCTCCCAGAGAAAGCCACTACAGAGAAAGCCATTCGTCCCGAGCCAGCGTGGCTCTGCATCAAAGGCTTTAGGGCGGCTGCTGTAGCGCCTGCAAAGGCAAGGGCAGGAAGCTGGGCAAACCGACCTCGACAGCCACGGGAACGCAGCTCGATCGTAGCACGTCGAGTTCTCGAAAGCCGCGAGAAAATCCCGGCTCTCAACAGCATGAGCTCCGCAACCTCCTCGGAGTCTTCGCGGTCACCCGATTAGACCGGAGCCTTCAAAGATTCGGGCCTGCGACTCCAGGGCGGGCCTTCATAGGAGCTCAGACTTTACTGCGGCGATGGGGCAGGCTATGCAAAATCCGCAGGCGGAGCTCCTCCGGTGCCGGAAGCCGAACGCAGCGAGTACGAACCAGGCGCAGACAAAAGATCGTCTGGCGCCTTTGCGTCTCACAGTCGCCGCATTCCTTCATGTAGAGGTCGAACTCCACCAGGTCCTCCTCAAGCCTCTCTTCGGCCCTGGCTCTATCGATCTCCTTGCGCTCCATCGCCTTTAAACCTCTCGTCGATAGCGTACCGTGAGGACTCTTCGTCCCAGGCATTCTCACGACCCTCCATCGACGCACCCTCGCCGGGAGGGAATCGTAATGCCTTCCCCTGCGAGAAAGCCTGTTCGTCTTCGAAGTCAGGGCGCGGGAATGCCGACGGTCGTCACTCTTCGTAGGATGACCCGATGCCTAAGTGCTTTCGGGCTTCGTCGGTCCAAAACGGGGCCGAAAGGCGAGAAATTCCTGAAATCTCGCGCCAATCAAAGTCTGCCCCCCAAAGCCTTCACTCGGATCCCGTCCCGAGCCATGCCTCTGAACTCTCTCAATACGACCTCCACAGCGGCGAAGAGCCGTTGCAGAACATCGCTGATTGCTCACCGAGGGAGTACCGCTCCGGCCCGTTTGGGACGGCTCAAAGTTCTACCTCAACTCCCTCCCTCACTCTCGGCTACCGGCCGACCACCCCTCCACCAACCTCGCTCAATTGGATGAACGACGCTCCCGACTTCTCATCTTTGCCGGTACCTCATCACCGCGAATGTATCCCTGCTTGCGGGCGTAGCGCAGCATCGTGGTTTCCAGCAGTCGACGGCCTCGGTAGAGGCGGCTCATCACCGTTCCCAGGGGCACATCGAGGATCTCCGCAATTTCCTTATAGGAAAAGCCTTCCAGATCTGCCAGCACCACCACCATCCGAAAATCGCTCGGCAGCTCGTTCAGCGACTTCTGGATATCGTCATCCAGCACGTTGGTCAGCAGCTCATCCTCTGGATTCTTATTCTGCCGCGTGACCTCTTCGCTCAAGATGCTCTCAAAGGATTCCTCGATTTCGGAGAAATCGCTCTCCCGAGGTGCATTCTGCTTCTTGCGGTACGAATTGATGAAAGTGTTCTTCAGAATCTTGAAGAGCCAGGCCTTGAAGTTCGTGCCTTCCTGGAATTTGTCGTAGTACTTATACGCCTTCAGGTAGGTCTCTTGGACGAGGTCCTCGGCATCCTCCGAGTTGCGCGCCATGCGATAAGCCGTGTTGTAGAGGGAATCTACGTAGGGCATGGCGGCCACTTCGAAATCCCAGCCCCGGGGCATTTCGCTAGCGGATCTTGTTGCATTGGGTACAGCCATGTTTCGTAACCTCATCCTTCGCAGCAATGTATACGCACAACCGATGCCAGCAGTTTTGGTCCAGTAGCGCAGATTTCTCCATCCCCCACTCGGCGCCTGCCTCAATCCATTGAGGGCTCTGCTTTCATCAGGCCCTGCATTCATGCATTGAGGCCTCCTGCATTCATTGAGGGCCCTGCATATATTGAGGGCACAGTGTGAGTCAGAGGGCGTTAGAGAGCGTCTATGATTGATCAAGGGCTTTCTACAACGTCCTGCTGAGGGGGCGACGAGAGACCATGGTGTCCCCCTACAAGGACGGCCCTAGCGAGCTGTGAAAAGAGGATCGGCTCGCCCCACGACTGCCAATTCGGCAGGCCCGACATTGCGGAGTGACACTCATCCGAGATCACGAACCGTGCAGGGTGACACTCGTTGGAAGCCGCGCCTTTTCTCCAATGCGGGCGCCGGCGGCCCAAGATCTGGGGGTTCGGGGACATGCTAGAGTCCCGCGACGTGAATCCCCTTGCTAAAGAGGACGCCGGGCGTCCAGCGATCGTTTACCCCCTGAGCTCCACCGGATCCCATGGCAGCACCCAGCGTTGATCGACTTCGCTCCCTGGTGGACGCCATGGAGGATCGGCCAGTGCCGATCATCGCCGATCTGGTCGCCGATCGCTTCATCACCGGAACGCCGAAGCGCATCAGCCGCGAGGCCCCGGTTCTGATCCTGTCTTGGGAAGGGGAGCACGTCGTCCCCGGAGGCGGAGCCAACGCCGTCGCCAACGTCGCGGCCCTCGGCGGTCGCCCGATTCCCTTCGGCTGGGTGGGGGATGATGAGGCCGGTCGTCAGCTGAACCAGGCATTCGTCGATCGAGGCATCGACCCGCGGGGCATTCTGGTCCATCCGGGGTATCGAACGCCCACCAAGACCCGGATCCTCGGCGGTGGCCGCCACGCCATCAAGCAGCAGATCGTTCGCTACGACATCGAAGATCAAGTAACCCTCGATGAACCGTTACGGGAGCAGATGGCGACCCGTCTCAGCGAGGTGCTGGGAGCAGAAGCTACCGCGCCCACCGTGGCGGTGCTCAGCGACTACGGCTACGGGGCCGTCGAGCCCTTCTGGGTCGAAGCGCTGCGAGATCAGCTCGGCACCTCTTCGGCCATTCTCTGCGATAGCCGCTACCGACTACGCCACTTCGAGGGCATCGATGGAGCCACACCTAACATGGAAGAGGCGGAAACTCTCCATGGAGGCCCTCTGGGAGAGCCGAGCAGCGGCCTCGAGGCCAACGGAGAGGCTCTGCGCCAGGCTCTCGATGCTCATTTCCTTCTCATCACCCGCGGCAGCGACGGCATGACGCTGCTCCAGGGGCAGCAGGAGGTGGCAGCCCATCTTCCGGTGCACGGCACCGATCAGGTGGCGGACGTCACTGGAGCCGGCGATACCGTCATCGGCACCTTCGCGCTGGCTTTGGCGGCTGGAGCGAAGGCTCTAGAGGCCGCGATCCTGGCCAACTACGCCGGCGGCGTGGTGGTGATGAAGATGGGCACCGCTACCCTCTCACCGCAGGAGCTCCACCAAGCGATCTCTAATGACCCCGACCTTCCCAGGAGAATTCGATGGGCTTCGTGCTGACGATCGACGATCTCGATTTAGCCATTCGCTCAGTTCGCCAGGCCGGCCGACGGGTAGCCTTCGCCAACGGCCATTTCGACCTTCTCCACGTTGGCCATCTGCGCTACCTGCAGGCTGCCCGGGCCACCGCCGACGCCCTGATCGTGGCGATCAACGATGATGATTCTGTCCGCCGCCTCAAGGGAGAGGGACGCCCGCTGGTGCCGGAGGACGAACGAGCAGAGCTTCTCGCCGCCCTCGACCCGGTGACCTGGGTGGTCATCTTCGATGGCGACACTCCGGCGCCGCTGCTCTCCCGGCTGAAGCCGGACATCCACTGCAAAGGGCCGGACTACGGCATTCCCGAGGAAGTCCCGGAATATGCGGTGGTCCAGGCCTACGGGGGAGAAACCCGCCTCGTCGGCGATCCCAAGGATCACAACACCAGCGATCTCATCTCCGCCGCTAGAGCGCTGCCGGACTAGGCTCCGAAGCCTTTTGTCGCATCAGTCAGTGAATCGAAGGGTACCGTGCGCATCCTGCTGATTCGGACCAGCGCCCTGGGGGATGTGGTCCACGCCCTTCCGGTGCTGCGCGCCCTTCGCCGCCAGCTTCCCGACGCGCACATCTCTTGGGTGCTGGAAGGCTGGATCGCGCCGCTCTTGGCCAACGATCCGGATCTCAATGAGATCGTAGAGGTTTCCCTGCGCTCCTGGCGCCGCCTCCCCTGGCACCGCCACCTAGGACACTGGCTCCGGCTGCGTCAGCACCTGCGGCAGCTACGACCAGACGTCGTCCTTGACCTGATGGGCAACCACAAAGCGGCATTCATCGCCCGCCTTTCCGGCTGCCGCCGCCGAGTCGGTCTACGCCGCGAAGACCGCCGCGAGCCCTCGAGCTCGCTGTGGATCAATCAGCCGGTGCCGGCCTTGGGGAATCACGCCGTAGACCGCATGCTTTCGGTGCTTCAGGGACTAGATCTTCTGACGGAGAGCAGCAGCTTTGGGGGTGAGCTACTGCGCCCCGACCTGACCCCAGACGAGCATCAGCATCTGAAAACGCTCCCTCAACGCTATGCGGTAATCCTGCCGGGAGCCGGCTGGGGCAATAAGACCTGGACCGCCTCCCATTGGGCAGCCGTGGCGGCAGAACTGGAACGACGCATCGAGCTGCCCACTCTCCTCGCCCCAGGCCCAGGAGAAGAAGACCTAACGGAGGCGATCCTTCAGCAGTCCGCCCAACATGAATTGCGCATCAGCTCCGCGGGCGTGCTCTCCATCCCTGGCCTAGTCTCCCTGCTGCGCAATGCCGAGGTGGTCCTCGGAGGAGATACCGGCCCGGGACATCTCGCCCACGCTCTTCACACTCCCACGATCATGATTCATGGCCCGACGGATCCGCACCGCCACGGGTTATGGCGAGCCGAAGAATACAGTCTCGCTCACCGCCTGCCCTGCTCTTATTGCCACAAGCGCTTCGACTCTCCCAAGGCCTGCCTGCTGAGACTCTCTCCCCACAGAGTTGCCGACGCCGCCATCGCCCGAATCCGCCAGCATCCGAATCCGCCAGCATCCGAATCCGCCAGCACCGACAGATCCTTCAACCGCTGAATCTCCCCCTCCCCCCCGAACTCCCGAACCGAATTTCCAGCTCGCCTCACTCCGCTATCCTCTAGCGCTTTCTCCCTTGACTTCATCGCGTCACGGCCCGATCAAGGCCCGGTCAAAGGTAGCCAAATTGACCCTCCGGGACCGCCGTTGCTAGACTGCTATTTCCTGAGCTAAGGTTTAGAGTCCAGAAGATTTCTCCCTTCCATTGCGCCCTACGAGTCGCGTCGATGCAGCGCGATAGCTCCGATCGATGAGGGTGATCCTCTCTTTCCCCTCGATCACCCTTTAGACCTCTAGCTCGTCTCCCAGATCGAAGAATCTCCCCTCGGGGATCCCTTCCCCAGAAAGTCATCCGAGTCAGTATGCAAGAGAGATTCGGCCAAGCCCTGATCAAAGCCGGCAAGATCGACAAGAGCCAGCTGAAACAAGCGCTCAAACTTCAGAAAGACAAGGGAGGACGTCTCGGCTCCGCCCTGGTGAGTCTCGGCTTCTTGCACGAGCAGGAATTGGTGCAATTCCTCTCCAAACACTTCGGTGTTCCGTCCATCGATCTCTCCAACATGGAGATCGACGAGTCGGTGATCAAGATCATCCCGGCGGATATCGCCCGCAAGTACACGGTGCTGCCGGTCTCCAAGGCGGGCGCCAAGGTCACCCTGGCGATGAGTGACCCATCCAACGTCTTCGCGATGGATGACATCAAGTTCATGACCGGCTACCAGGTCCAGCCGGTGCTGGCCTCCGAGGCGGCGATTCGAGCCGCCATCGACACCTACTACGGCTCTACCCACGCGGTGGAGCTGAAGAAGGTGATGGATGACCTCACCGAGGATGCGGATTCCGATCTCGAGGTGCTGGAGGAAGAGGAAGATCTGGATCTCTCCGCTCTGGAGGAGGAATCCGAGACCGCTCCGGTGGTCAAGCTCGTCAACCTGATCCTCACCGACGCCATCAAGCGCGGCGCCTCGGACATCCATATCGAGCCCTACGAGAAAGAGTTCCGGGTTCGCTACCGCATCGATGGCCTGCTCTACGAGGTCATGCGGCCCCCGCTGAAGCTGCGGGAGGCGATCACCAGCCGCGCCAAGATCATGGCCAAGCTGGATATCGCCGAGAAGCGACTGCCGCAGGATGGCCGAATCAAGATCCGCACCCGCATCAGCGGCAAGGTCAAGGCCCTGGATTATCGAGTCTCGGTGCTGCCGACCCTGTTTGGCGAGAAGATCGTGCTCCGGCTCCTGGATCAGGACAACCTGATGCTGGACCTCACCAAGCTCGGCTTCGAATCCGAATCCCTCAGCCACTTCGAGCAGGCCATTCTCAAACCCTTCGGAATGGTGTTGGTGACCGGCCCGACGGGATCCGGAAAGACCAACACGCTGTATTCGGCGCTCTCCCGAGTGAATACGCCGGACGTCAACATCATGACCGCCGAGGATCCGGTGGAGTTCAACCTCCCCGGCATCAACCAGGTGCAGATGAAGGAGCAGATCGGCCTGAACTTTGCCGCAACCCTGCGTTCCTTCCTGCGCCAGGATCCCAACATCGTGCTGGTCGGTGAGATTCGTGACTTCGAGACGGCGGAGGTCGCCATCAAGGCGGCGATGACCGGCCATCTCGTGATGTCCACGCTCCATACCAACGATGCTCCGTCCTCCATCAGCCGCTTGATGAACATGGGTATCGAGCCCTTCCTGGTGGCCACCTCCGTCCACCTAGTGGTGGCCCAGCGCCTGATTCGCCGCATCTGCACCTTCTGTAAGGAGCCGGTGGATGCGCCCCCCGCGGCCCTGGTGAACATCGGTTTCTCGGAGCGTGAAGCCCGCACCATCAAGCTCTATCAGGGGCGCGGCTGCGACCGCTGCAACACCACTGGGTACAAGGGACGAGTCGGCCTCTACGAGGTCATGGTGGTGGACGATGATCTGCGGGAGCTGATCCTCTCCGGCGCCAGCTCCTACGAGATCCGTACCAAAGCCCTGGAAAACGGCATGATCTCCCTGCGCGGCAGCGGCCTGCAGAAGATTCGGGACGGGGTCAGCACGATCGAGGAGGTCGTGCGCGAGACCGTAGGCTGATGACCTCGGATCAGGAGCCCCTGTCTTCCGCCGCAAAGGAAGACCTCGAGGCTCCTGGGCTGTCCGATTCGGGGCCTGCCCCGCTCTCTCCCACCTTCCGCGGAATCAGCCGGTCGAGGCGTCGCTGGTGGCTGCAGCTGGTCGCCATCGTGCTCCTCGCGTTGGCGGTACGGTTGGTGGTCGCTCTCCCCTTTGCCGAGGCCGAGCCTCGAGGGGATGAAGCCTACTACCTGCGGGTTGCGGCCAGCTTGGTGGCGGGAGACGGTCACCCCGGTTCCGTGCGCCCCCCTCTTTATCCGGCGCTCCTGGCCCTGGGCCTGCAGCTCGGGCAAGAGCGCGGCGCTCAGCTCCTGCAGCTCAGCCTCTCTCTCGCCCTGGTGCTGCTGCTGGCGGATACCGCCCGACGCCGCTTCGGGACCGTCGCGGCTGTCGGTACCGGCCTCAGCGCCGCGCTGATGCCGGCCCTCGCCCATTACGCCCACTTTTATTGGTCCGAGGGCCTGAATGCCTTCCTCATCGCCTTGTGGCTCTGGGCCCTAACCCGCTGGGAAGAGCGCGCAGACTCCGTCTCCGCCCGACCTTGGCTGGCTCCGTCTTGGCTGGCTCCGTCTTGGCTGGCCCTCTCCGCCAGCGTTCTGGCGTGGGCTGCCCTGACCAGAGAGAGCTGGCTGTTCTTCGCCCTTCCCTTCGCCCTCTGGGTGGCCGTAGACCCTCGCTGGAGGCGCGACACCGGGAGCAGCCCCAACGCTCCGCCGAGCCCTAGCGAACTCCTCCGAATCCGGCCTCCTCGCCGCGGGCTCCTCACCGCCGGCCTGCTGCTGATCCTCGTCGCCGCGTGGATCACCCCCTGGGCGCTCCGCAACTCCAAGCTCCACGGGGAGCTGGTGCTCGTCTCCACCAATCGCTGGTTCCCCATCGCGGTGGGCAATCTGCTGCCCGCGGACGATTGGATCTTCGCCCCGAACCGCGCCGCCGAAGTGAAGAAAGAGCTGCCTCAGGGACTCTCGGAGCTGGACTCGGAACGCTGGTGGCGAGACGTGGCGATTCAGGCTATTGCGCAGGAACAACCCTGGTGGCTCGGCAAGAAATTGATCCGCAACGGCGGACGCCTCATCTCCCTTCACAGCCAGGCGGTGCGCTTTCTAGAGAGAGGCTGGATTGCGCCTCCTCCCCCCGCCGGGCGGGCGCTCATCGCCTACGACGTAGCCGCCTACTTGGGGCTTGCGATCTTTGGCCTTGCCGGCCTCTGGCTGATTCCGGACCCCCGGCTCAAGAGCCTCGCCGTCGGCGCCCTGCTCTACACCGCCGCCGTGCATCTCTTGGCCAACGCCATTCCGCGCTTTCACGTTCCCGTCTTGCCGATCCTCTGCCTCTACGCCGGCCCTCTGCTCGCCGCTCCGAAGAGCGTCTGGAAGCGAGCGGCTCCGTGGCGGAAACAAGGAGCGGCGGGAACGCTGATCCTCTTCCTCGTCCTGGTTCTCCACCGCGCCGCCTGGGCGCTGGAGGGGGCCTGGAAAGCGACCGCGGCACCATGAACCCCGGCGTCTTAAGACGCAGCCTTTGCCGTAGCGAGCGGCGAATCCCGATGCTTCCCTCGGCAGCGCTGCTCACCGCCATGATCTTTCTGGGCCTGGCGACAGCATGCACGGCTCCAGCCCCCCCCGTGGACGAAGCGGCCAAGAAAGCTGGAGACGGTGGAAATGACAACGAACGCTATTGGGCCTTTCAGCTCCAGCTCCACGGCAGCCTCAGCGAAGGGGCAGGATCGATGGCCGGACACAATGTCGCGGCTCGTGCCCTAGGAAACGTCGACGGCGTGTGGTGGACGGATCACGACTGGCGTATCGCCCGTCACACCTACCTCCAGGGCTTCGATTTCGAGGCGCTGGAACAGAGTGCGGAGATCCCGCATCGAGGAACTCCCTGGTCCAAGCGACCGAGACATATTCGCTTCGGAGTTCGACCCGCCGTGCGCGGGCCGGAGCCCGAGTCGAGCTCCTGGGGGCTGACCTCGAGAGCCTTCGAAGGACAGGGGGCTCTGGCCTTGAGCCTCGAAGGCGGTGCCTCCTCTTCCAGCGCCCCCTCAGCAGAGCCACAGCCCGGGATCAGCGCCCTTCAGGGGTCGTTCTTTGCCAGCGGCAGCCGCTTCTCCGCACCGCTGGCCGCCGAGGTCACGGTATCTCTAGCGGTTGCGGTGGACTCGACCTGTTCGGATTGCGAAGTCTTGGTGCGAATGAAGCTCTCTCTCCAGCCGGAGGAGGGGGACGAATCCTCGTCATCATCGAAGAGCTCCCTGGAGGGCTCCGTGGAGAGCTCAGCGCAGAACCTCCCAGCCCACTACCCCACGGAGCTACGCTACCAGATCTATCCGCCGGAGCATCCGCCGGAACAGATCACCCCCTTCGTCACCCAGGAAGGCACCCGCCGCGTGCTGGTGATCCCAACTCCCGGTAGCTCCATAGGTCGCTGGCAGCAGCTACGCTTCCCGGTGAGCCGAGATGTGCTGCGCTACGACCCGCTGGCGACCCAGGCCGGCTTCCGCCTCGGAGGTCTCGACAACAGCCTGCGAACCCTGACCCTCGAGCTGCGGGCCCCTAAGAAGCAGATCGCCTCGGCCCGGTTCGACAGCTTGGAGATCGACTGCCGGCGAGGAGGCGAGGAAATCCTGCAGTGGCAGCTCCAGGAGGCTCGCTCCCTAGAGCAGCGCTATGGGCTAGTGAACCACGTTGGGGTGGAGGTGAGCTACGGCGACCATCTCAACGCCTGGCTACCTCGGCCCGAACTACCGGACTTCTCCACCCATCCCCACGGCCTCTCCCCTCAGGAGGCGCTGCGCTGGGCCTCTGATCGCGGAGGCTTAGTAAGCTACAATCACATCTTCGGAGCCGATATCGAATCGACTCCGGAGCGCGCCGGTCAACAGCGCATCCGCGGTGACCGGGTGGTCCGCGAAGGAAACTTCGGAATCCCTATTTTGGAGGTAGGCTACCCTTTGCGGGTCTTGCCGCTACGGGAGCATCTGAAGATCTGGGATCACCTCTCTCAGCGCGGCCAGCGGGTGATTGCCACCGGAGCCAGTGATTCCCACGTCCAGACCCAAGGCTGGATCGATGGCAACAACTACGTCACCTGGATCTGGGCCGCGAGCTCCAGCCCCGCGGATTTGATTCAGGGTATCGACAGTGGCCGAGTTTTTTTTGGCGATCCAGCTCAGTTTCACGCCGGGCGACTCGATCTCCACACCGACACCGGCGAGACCATGGGCTCGGTGGTCTCCACCTCCCAAGCGCACCACGAGGTCTTTCTCCAAGCTCCCCACCTGCCCCCGGGCTCCCAGGTCTACTTCGTAGTCGGAGACCAGCGGTTACCGGCTCCTCCACCCCAAGAAGGCGAAGCGTATCGAGCCCGCCTGCAGATCGATACTCGGCAGGCGACCTTCGTTCGTGCCGAGATCTGGAAACAGCAGCGCGGCATCGCCTTCACCAACGCCATCTACTTTCGTCCGTCCAGCCAAGACAACGATGCTTCTTCAATACCCTGAGCAGCCCCAGTCTCGGGAGCCCCAGTCTCGGGAGTTCCAGTCTTGGGAGCTCCAATCTCGGAAGCGCCAGCAGCCCCGCTTTGCCCGCAGCCTCGAGCCTGAGGCTGCGGAAGACCGCTGGCGTTGGTGCCCGGGGAGCTCTCTAGCGAGCGGCCTTCTTCTCGCGATGGTGGGAGTCTTTGCCACCGGCTGCGATCGAGCCCCCACCACGGAAGCGGCACCACCGGCAGCGACAGCAGAAGCAGCGGAGCAGTCAGCGCCGGACGTCGATGCTCTCCGCGCCCTGCCCTATGCGGGCTCCGCGGGCCCGGCAGACCCGAATCGCAGCGGGGTCGTCGTCTACGACCCGGAACGCTCCAGCCAAGGCTATAACCTGGTCATCGTCGAGCGACAATGCGCCATGGAGCTGCTCACCCCGCGGGGGGACGTGGCGCGGCGCTGGGAGCTGCCGGAGGAGCTTCAGGATCGCTGTCAGCACTGGGGTCACGGCGAAGTGCTGGAGGATGGCTCGGCCGTCGTGATCCACACCGAGCGGCTCGGCGAAGCCAAGTCCGGCAACGACAAAGGGGGACAGCGGAAGCGGAGATTCCTGCTGCGCCTGGACCCGCAGGGCGAGATTCTCTGGAAGCAGAGAATGAGAGCCCATCACGAGCTAGATCTCCTGCCGGACGGCCGCATTCTCGCCCTTGGCTCGAAGGTTCGCACCATCGAGGCCATCGACCCGGAAGTCCCGGTGCAGGACAACCGCCTGCTGATGATCTCGCCCCAGGGAGAGGTGGAGATCGATCTTTCCCTCACCCAGCTCTTCCTCGATGCCGACCCCTCCATCGCCCGGCTGCAGAAGGTCGCCGCCCGCGAGAAGGCCAGCGGCCGAGAGACCATCGGCCTCCTTCACTGCAACGGCGTGCAGTGGATTCCAGCGCAATTCCAATCCGGGCCCCTCGGCGCCAGCAACGTCGACCGCGCTCTGGTCACCTGCCGTCACCAGGACCTGATCTTCGCCGTCGCCTGGACCGATACGCCGCAGATTCTCTGGGCCTGGGGGCAGGGAGAGCTCGCCGGCCCCCACGACGCGACGACTCTGCCACAAGACCGGGTGCTGGTCTTCGACAACGGACTCGGCCGCGGCTGGTCGCGAATTCTGGAGATCGACAGCTCGACGAAAGAGATCGTGTGGAGCTACCGAGGCGCGGAGGTAACGGAGCCAGGCGAGGCCGACGAGGCCCTGCCGGGCGATCTCTACACCGCGACCCGGGGCTCAGCTCAGCGCCTGCCCAACGGCAATACGTTGATCGCCGAGAGCGAAGCCGGGCGGGCCCTCGAAGTGACCCCGGAAGGAGACGTGGTGTGGGAATACTGGAGCCCCCACGTCGACGCCAAGGGCGAGCGGGCCATCATTCCGAAAATTCGCCGTTTCGAGCCTTCCCAGGTGGAGACGCTGATGCGGGGGACGGGCGCTCCTTGAGCTCTTCATCCCGGCCCCTGCCGCCACTCACCGCCGCCGAGACGAGGCGCAGAGGCGAAGCGGAGTCGCCGCTGCGGGGCCCGTGGCTGCTGGTGCTGCTGGCCATTACCGCCGTCGGCAGCGTGCTGCGCTTCCTCAACCTCAATCCCCAAGCTCTCGGCGGAGACGAGCTCCACGCGGTGCGAGCGATTCTCGAAATGGGCCTGCCGGAGCTGCTCTATACCTACCGCCCCCAAGACGGCTGCCTGCCCCTCTCCTCCCTCTATCGGGCCTGGGTCGATCTCCATCTGCCGCTCAACGAGTGGGTGATGCGCGCCCCCGCCCTGCTATGCGGCGTGCTCGCCCTCATCGTCCTGCCGCGCATGGCGGCGCGCAGGCTCGGCACCCCCACCGCCCTGGTGTTCGCGGCTCTCCTCGCCACCTCTCCGCTGCTGGTGCTCTACAGCCGAATCGCCCGCTCCTACATGCCGGTAGTGCTGGTCGCCTTTGCCGCCGTGATCCTCTGCGAGCATTGGCTGGACACCGGAGGGCCCCAGGGCGGAAGCCGCAGAGCCGCCATCGCCTATGTGCTCCTCGCTGGCTTCGCCGTCTACCTGCATTTGGTGACCACCGCCTTCGTCTTCGCTCCCCTGGCCTACGCCGCTCTCGAAGAGATCTACGACGCCCTTCGCCACCGCCAATCCTGGCGCCTTGCAGCGCGTCGGCTCGCTCCTATCGCCGCCCTGGGCCTGAGCGTCGGAGCGCTAATGGCCCTCTTCCTGGTTCCCGGCTGGGAGAGCCTGACGGAGCTCGTCCGCACCAAGCGCCAGAGCACCCTGCCGAACCTCGGCACCTTCGCCGGCTTCGTGCAGCTGCACGGTGGCTCCATGCGGGTGATCCCGGGCTTCCTGCTGCTCTTCATGGCCCTGCCCGGTCTCGTCTCGATCCTGCGCCACCCGTCCCCCCAGCGGCGGCGCTTCGGGCGCTTGACGGTATTTCTCGTGCTCGCCCACCTCGGCGGCCTGGCGCTCCTGAAGCCCTTGATGATGCACCTACCGCCCCAATTCGCGCGCTACAACCTGGTACTGCTGCCGGTGGAGCTGCTGTGGGCTTCTGCCGGGATCGCCGCCCTGTGGCAGCGTGGGCCGGCCCCCCCCTGGCTGCGGCGCGGCGCTCTTGTCGCTCTGGCTCTGGCCCTCGTCCTTACCCACCCTCTCACGCGGTGGGAGTATCGCAGCAGCGCGTTTACGCACCACAAGGATTTCCTCGGCTTCTACGAACCCTTGGGTACCCTGCAGGATGCGGATGTCCCCGACTTCTACCGCGAGCTAGAGAGCCTCGCCAACACCACGCCGTCAAGCCAGCGGGACATGGTGCTGGAGTACCCGTGGCACACCAGCTGGCGCCTCTCTCGGACTCCCTACGTCCTGCAGAACCGTCATCGCCACCCTTTGCTCCTCGCGCCGACACAGCCGGAGATCCAGGAGCCGAGCCTCAGCTTCCGCAATCTGATCACCGTGCCGCCACCACAGGCGCCGGAAGTCTTCTTGAGCAGCGAGGCGAGATGGCTCGTGGTGTTCCGCGATCGCGGAGCCCTCGAGGAGAAGGTCCAGGGAGACCACCGCTCTCCGGAGCGAGGCTGGAAGGCCCGAGGCAGAGAGTGGAAGGTGATGAAGAAAGCCGGACCGGAGATGGCCCAACGCCTCACCGCAGCGTGGGGTCCGCCGCACCGTCAGGAACGGGATATCGTGGTGTGGGATCTCGAGGAGCTTCGGAGCCTGAACGCGGCTGAAGTCGAGCCCCGAAGGAAGGCCCCTTGACGCTGTGGTAGCTTCCAAACGCTCGAGAATCGATCTCTGACTCCAAGCTTCTCCCCAATCCCGCCACGAAGAATCAGCTCAACGCCCCATCCCTGCCAGCCCCATGCACTCTCTGCGCCCCATTCTTAGCTCGTCCCTCACCGCCATCCTGCTCGCTGCCCTGGTAGTTCTCGGGGCGGCGTTTGGCTGCACCCCCTCCGGCTCCGAGCCCACCGCCTCCAACCCGGGAGTGCGGGTGGTCCTGATCACCCTCGACACGCTGCGTTACGACGCCACCGCCGGTGAGCAGGGAGCTTCGGGGATGCCCGCCCTGGCGGCCTGGAGCCAGGAGGCGAAGGTCTTCACCCGCCACTTCTCTGCCACCGCCTCGACCCAGCCCTCCCACGCTTCGATGCTCACCGGCCAACACCCCTGGCAGCACGGCGTCGATCGCAACGGAGCGGTGCTCTCCCCAGAGGCCCTCACCGTCCCCGAGGTTCTCAAGGAACAAGGTTTCAGCACCGCCGCCGCGGTGGCCTCCTTTCCCGTCGCCGCCCGCTTCGGCTTCCATCAGGGCTTCGATGTCTACCGCGACGACTTCTCCCGCGGCTCCGTGGGAGATCGCTGGGTGGAAGACGCCAAGAAGAACGACCCTGACTTCGCTGCCCCCGGGGGCTTTTACAACCTGGCGGACGTGATCACCGAACGAGCCTTGGACATCCTCGACAAGACCGAGGGGCACCAGCAATTCTTCTGGTTCCACTACTTCGACCCCCACAGCCCCTACGGCAACACGGCGGCGGTGGATGGTGACGGACCGGCCGAGACGATGAGCCCCCGCCCAATTCTCGAGGCCGCCGCCGCCGGGGAAGATCCGTGGCCAGAGGTGCGGCGCGCTCAGGGACTCTACTCTCGAGACGTCTCCTTCCTCGATCGACAGCTCGACCGATTGCTGCAGCGTCTGCTGGAAGACGAAGACCGCTTCAAGACCCACGTGATCATTACCGCCGATCACGGGGAGAGCTTCGGGGAAGACAACTCCTTGGCCCACGGTCGGCGAGTCACCCCTGCCCAAATCCATACGCCGCTGATGATTCGCTCCTCCCTCGCGGAACCAGGGGTCGTGGACCACGTTGCGGGCTCCGTCGATGTCGGCGAAACGCTGCTGGTGCTGGCCGACGCGCAAGCTCCCAGGAACCAGGGCCGCAACCTCTTGGCGACCCCCCAACGCCCTCCCCGCGCCTACGGCATGCGACGACTCTATGATCCGCCCTACGCCGACCGTCGGCTGGACGGCACCACCGTGGAGATCTCCGGCCCTCTCTTCTACATGGTCGACCGGGACGGCAAGCTCTACCGTGGCACCGAAGAGGAGCTGCTGCCTTCGGTCTCCGGGACGGATGTGCACCTCGCTAGCGCCGAGGACGTCCCCCCTGCTCTCCAAGAGCCGCTGCGCAAGCTTTTCCGCACCTTCGAGCAAGAGCTCGAGGGGGCGCTCCAGTCGGAAAACCTCGATCAACTGGACGAAGAGAGCCGCGCGGCATTGCGGGCTCTCGGTTACACTCAATGAGCGGCATTCCATGCCCTGAAGACCACCTTGCGCCCGGCGTGTTCATCGCCCATGGGCTGCTAAATCGCTAGGACTCAACCGTATGACCGCCCGCACCGAAAGCCCTGAAACCCTCGCTGTGGAGCAGAAACTGCCAGACCTCGAATCCTTACTACCTCTCCACCGACTCCAGGAAGAGCTGCCGGCTCTCTCCTCGCGCTATCAAGCGGCGGAGCCCTATCCCCATATTCATCTCGAAGGCGTTCTCCCCAGCGGGGTCGCCCGAATGCTGATGGAGGAGTTCCCGGGGCCGCGGGACGATTCGTGGATTCAGTACAAGCACTTCAACGAGAACAAGCTTGGCAAGACGAAGAGGGATGAATTTCCGCTCTCTATCGGCCGCATGGCCGACGAGCTGTGCTCGGATGAGTTCTGCGCCTGGCTCTCGAAGCTCACCGGCATCGACGGCCTGATGGCAGACCCCAGTCTCGAGGGCGGCGGCATGCACCAGACCGAGCGCGGCGGTTTTCTCAACATTCACGCCGACTTCACCATGCATCATCACCGCCCGCGGTGGCAGCGGCGAGTGAACCTCATCCTCTTCCTCAACGAGGGCTGGGAGGATTCCTGGGGCGGCGCTCTGGAGCTCTGGGATCGCTCGATGAAGGGCTGCCAACAGGCCTACTTTCCCCGCCTCAACCACGCGGTGATCTTCAACACCGACGAAGACTCCTTCCACGGCTATCCGGAACCGATCGAGTGTCCGGAGACCACCACCCGCAAGAGCCTCGCCTTCTACTACTACACCGAGGCGGAGGAAGGCTACGTTCCGCGCTCCACCAACTACCGGGCGCGCCCCGGAGACGGCTGGAAGGCTGGTCTGATTTGGGCAGATAAGGTCGCCGTAGCGCTGTACTCGGGAATCAAGCGGCGTCTCGGCCTCTCCGACGACTTCGCCAGCCGAGTTCTAGGCACTCTTTCGCGCAGCCGAAAGCGCGGAGGCGACGATCAGGCTCAGGGCGACCCGAAGGGCCCTCGTTCCTGACCTCCTGGCAGAGGAGCATCCAGCTTTGCTCTCGAGGCCTTCAGCGCTTCACGGGATCCTAACCGCCGCGCGAAGGACACCCATGAGTCGGTTCCCGCTGCTGGCGAGGGTCGCCAGGCCCTTGACGGGCTTCATTGCTGCTGGCTTCACCGTTGGTGGGGCCAGCATTGGTGGCTTTATCCTTGGTGGGTTTGTCCTTGCTGGTCTCGTCGCCTGCGGGGGAGCTTCTCCCGATTCCCCAAGCGATAACGGGCAGGTCTTGCCCTCCGAAGAAGAGGCCCGGCAGATCGAGGAGACGACGGAGAGCGGCAACCCTTCCCTCGACGAGCTGCGGGCGCTGCCCTATGCCGGCTATAGCCGCACCGCCGCCGAGAACCCTGAGCAGAAGGGGGTCTCAGCCCTCGATCGCGAAGCCTCGGCGGCGGGCTACAACCTCACCACCTTCCGCAGCCTGTGCAGCGCGGAGCTGCTCACCCCCACCGGCCACGCGCTTCGCGCCTGGTCCGGCGGAGAGGAATGCAGGCATTGGGCGAATAGCCGGCTGCTGCCCAACGGGGACCTCCTGGTGATCGGCATGAACCATCCCGAGCCCGGCCAGCGCCCCTTCGATGCACGCTTCATCGCACGCTTCGACTGGAGCGGAGAGCTGCTCTTCCAACACTTCCTACCGGTGCATCACGATGCCGCACCGGGCCCCGGTGAGAGTCTCTTCGTCCTCGCCGCCGGCTACCTCGAATCCGAAGGAGATGGCCGGACCGAGGAAAGGCTAGCGGGCGAGGGCCTTCAGGCTGAAACCTCTACCATCTACGACAACTACCTGCTGCGCATCGCTCCCGATGGCGAGATTCTCGACCGTATCTCCCTTTTCGACGCCGTCCACGCCGGACCCTTTCCCTTTACTCCACAGCCGGTGCCGCCGAAAAAGAACCAAGACGGCATCCTGGCGGTCGATCTCTTTCACTGCAACGCGGTGGTCTGGAACCCGGCCCACACCCCCTCCCTGGATGGTGTCGGGGCCGCGGCGGAAGATACCGTGCTGCTCACCAGCCGCCATCAGGATAGCGTCTTCCTCATCGACTGGCGCCGAGGTCAGCTCCTCTGGGCCTGGGGACAGGGGGTTCTCTCTGGCCCCCATGACGCCTCCTGGCTGCCGGACGGGAAGATGCTGGTCTTCGACAACGGCATCGAGCGAGGCTGGTCTCGACCCCTGGAGCTCGACCCGCAAGACGGCAGCATCTCCTGGAGCTGGTCCGCCGACGAGCCGGAGAACTTCTACACCCTGAGCCGCGGCTCCGCTCAGCGCTTGCCCAACGGCAATACCCTGATGGCGGAGTCGGACGCCGGACGAGCCCTCGAGGTCACTCGGGATGGAGAGATCGCTTGGGAATACTTCAGCCCCTACCTGGACGAGCGAGATCGGCGAGCCACGATCGTGCGCATGCGTCGCCACCCCCCGGAGCTGGTGGACGCGCTACGGACGGCGCCCTGAAGCGGATCGATTCGCCCCGGCTTCAGCAAGGCAGCGTTAGAGGTAGCCCAGCGAGCGGAGGATCTCCTCGTCCTCCGAGGAGAGCTCCACCTCCCCAGAGCCCTCACTCCAGATCTCCTTCACCAGCAGATCCTCCAGCTCCTGGGTCCTCGGATCTTCCGGCGCGAGATTCTTCGTCTCCCCGGGATCTTCGATCAGGTCGTAGAGCTCCCGCAGGCTGTTCTCTCGATCGATTTGCAGCTTCTCCCCAGCCGTGCGCATGCCGATCTTGGCGTGGCTACCGTCCGGTGCCGAGGTCGCCAGCTCCAGCTCTCGCCGCGGCCTGGCGTCGTCGCGCCAGAAACGAACCAGCGAAATGCCGTCGAGGCCGCTGGGAGACGGCGCCCCCACCAGCTGCAGCAGTGTCGGCGTGACGTCCACCAAAGAAGTGAGAGCAGTCACCCGGCGCTCCGCGGGGATCCCCGGTCCCCGCACGATCAGGGGAACCCTCAACACCTCTTCATAGAGGGTGCGGTTGTGGAGGATATTGCCGTGCTCGTAGAACTCCTCACCGTGATCGGCGGTCAGCACGACCACCGTCGACTCCTCGAGATCCAGCTCCTGGATGCGCCGAAATAGCTCCCCCATGCGCTCGTCCATGGAGAGGATTTCGCCATCGTAGAGGTCCACCAGCCGCGCTACATCCAGCGGGCTCAGGGTGATCTCGCCGGCCTCTAGCTTCTTGCGCAGGCGCGACAAGTTGCGCCCATCCAGCGAGGACCCCTCCTCGGCTCCCGGAGTGCGAAAAACATCGAACTCCGGCTCCGGCCGATACGGGCTGTGAACACTCATGTAGTGAAAGAAGGCGAAGAAAGGCCGAGCCTCCTTGCGGTACAGATCGTGGGCCTGCTGTAGCGCGGCGAGAACCGACTGCTGATGCTGATACCGACCCGCTTCTTTATCCCAAAGGTAGTGATCAAAGCCGCGATCGAAGCCATAACTGGCCTGTACGAAAGGAGCATCCACCACCGCGGTGGAGAAATACCCCAGCTCGTCGAGATACTCCGCCAGCAGCTTGGCCGAAGGGCGAATCGCCAGATCCCGACGCAGCGCGCCGTGACGCCGAGGACTGAGCCCCGAAAGCATCGATGCGTGGCCGGGCAGGGTCCATGCGGTCGTCGACACGGTCTCTTCGAAGAGCACCCCAGTGGCAGCGAATTGGTCGATGTAGGGCGACGTCGACCGGCTGTATCCATAGCAGGACAGGTGATCGGGCCGTAGGGTGTCGATGGAAATCAAGACCACGTTCAGCGGCCCCTGGCGAGAATCCGCCGCGGCCTCTGGCCCTTCCTCTGGAGACGGCCCAGACCCGCCCCCGGGAGCACAACCCCCGACAGCACAGCCCCCCAAAGGCACCAGCAGCAGCCAACAAATCAGACCCCATCGACCCTGCCATCGACGGGCTCTTCGCAACATTTTTGGCATCTTCATCAGGACTCAATACCCCAGAGATTCCAGAGTGCGCCTCATCTCATCGTCCAGCGCTTCGGCACCGGCCTTGAGCGGCGTGGCGGAGAGCTCCTGCCGCAGCTGTGCTCGCAGGGAGGCCGCCTCCTGAGGTTCGGAGGTCACCAGGTTGTTGCGCTCGTCGGGATCCTCCTGCAGCCGGTAGAGCTCCTCTCCGGCCGCGGAAGCGAGGTACTTCCAGGAGGTCCCGCTCTCCGGACCGAATCTCAGCCCCAGCACTTCCCCAGGGATCCAGGTTGCGACAGGCTCTCCCGCCACCGAAGAGATCCTCGACCGGCGCCGCTGCCTGCGTCGCTGAGCATCCTCGTCATAGAGCGGGCGCTGCAGCAGCAGCGGAGCTGCCTCCGCTCCCCCGGCGCCATCCACGGTAGCGCTCAGAGTGTCACCCGGAGTACCGCTCGGAGTGCCGTCCATGAGGCTCAGCAGGGAGCGACCGCGGTAGCTCTGCGGAATCGTCAACTCCGCAAGGTCCAGCAAAGTGGGGGCGACATCGATCACCGAAACCTGAGCCTGAGACCGGCCACCCGGCTCCACACGCCCTGGAGCCTTGAGCACCATCGGAACGTGCAGGGATCCTTCGTAGAGGCAGGGCCCATGCTCGAAGAAATAGCCCTTGGAAAAGCACTCGCCATGATCGGCGGTGAGGATCACCGCGGCTTCCGGCGCCACCGCCTCGAGAGTCGAGAAGAGCTCCTGCAGCTGAGCATCCACGTAGCTCACTTCCGCGGCATATTGCTCCAGCGCCCAGGCCAGTAGCGCCGCTGGCACATTTCCCCCCTCTTTCTCCGCGATGGGATAGAGGGCCGGTCGAGAGAACTCCGGAAGCTCTTCCGTGCTCCAGGGCGCTGGTGGCGGCACAAACCAGGGTTCCGGGGGCGAATAGGGCATGTGAGGATCGTAAACGTGAAGCCACAGGAAGAAGGGCTGAGGGGCAACTTCCTTGAGCCATTCCACCGCTGGAGGAATCACTTCCGAAGCCACCACGTGCTCCCCCTTAAGGGGAGCCTCGAAGACCTCGAAGCCCCTCTCTAGCCCCGAACCAGGGGCCAGCAGCTTCACCCCGGTAAAGGCACCGGTTCGCCACCCCGCCTCCGCCAGCGCCTCAGTGACGGTGGGGATGGAAGGATCCAGCACATAGGCGTTGGATACGACACCGTGGGATCGAGGATGGAGAGCCGTGAGCATCGAAGCGTGGGACGGCCGGGTCACCGGCATCGGCGTCATCGCTTGATCGAATACCCACCCTCCCTCTGCGAAAGCATCGATCCGTGGCGAGCCGCCGCCGCCGTAGATCCCCAGGGCGTCCGCCCGCAGGGTATCGACGCTGATCAACACCAGGGAACGACCGTTTCCTGCAACGATCCCCTGCCCGGCCTTGGTCTCGCTGCCGCCCGCTACCGCTCCATCGCTGGTGCCCTGGGCCGCCTCCTCGACGGGCTCAGCAGCCTCCTGATGGGAGGAACCCTCAGGACCGCCGCAAGCAGCCAACACGCACAGGGTGAGGCAAAGCACCGGCAGCCAGCACATCGAAAAACCTAGCCGCCGGCAACGCCTAGGCATCCCTGCGGTCGGCACCCCAGGACTCTGTAGCTCAGGAGTTGGCACCCTACGATCCCGCACGACGCGACTCGACACTCCGCCCTCTCTTGAAAGGCGAAGCATCCAAAGCTTTCTACCCGACTCCCGAAAGCGGGAGTCCACCTTTTTCTTCAGCATGTCGATCGGGGCCGGGCCCTCGGAGTCGACGCTTCAGGACGTCTTCTTCAGGTACCTCAGCGCAGCTAGGATACCCGGAATCAGGCTCACCAGGACCGCCTCTTCGTCCTTACTCAACTTCATCGACTCGAATCGACCTTGCACCAGCTTACGCACCCGATCGCTGGACTCCGCGGGGGTCGGCGTCGTGGTGCGCGCCTCCTCGCCGCTGTCCTTCTTCTTCGGGTTCTCGGCAAGATATTCGATCAGCTCGTCGGTGATCTCCAGCACCTCTCCCTCGGGAGATTCGATGGTGGTCAGCCCCTTCTCCAGCGACTCCGCCAGGGTCACCCGCATCAACTTCTTGCGCTCTTCCTCCGCCGCGTCATCGGCGTGCTGCAGTGCAGCGGTGAGGTCCACCACGTCACAGCCCAAGGCCTCCAGAACTCGCTCGGTGGTCTCGAGGCTGGGGCGGTGCTTCCCAGTCTCATAAGCGCTCAACATCGCCGGCGTGATTCCCGCGCTCTTTGCAACCTCGCGCTGTTTTTGGAATCTCTGGGTCCGCAAGAAACGCAGCGCCATGCCGATGTTCTTAAAATCTTTCATACGATCAAGCTTAGTCTATAGGTGATGATGTGGCAACGAAAATCCTGCTGGACCTTGAATTTCTTCTTTCTCAGCCCATAAAAACAGATGCCCATGAGAAAAAGCGCAAGAATTAGAGCGCCGATCACCTGAACTTGCACGATTTGTCTAGATTCGATAGAAGAGCCGCCCCAGCGGAGCCTCAGGATCCGGCATAGAATTCAGGATTCGAGTGCGCGTGCCGGAGCCCTCTCCCCCGCGCTAACCGGGGATACGCTCACCCAGCTTGAGCCTGCACCTTCCGTTCTGTCATCACGCTCACAACAATCCCTATGACCACCGCCGTATTGCTCTCCGGAGGCGTCGATAGCTCGGTCGCCCTCGCTACCTTGAAGGACGAGGGGCACGCCGACCTGCGCGCCTTTTACCTCAAGATCTGGCTCCAGGAAGACGAAGCCTTCCTGGGAGACTGCCCCTGGGAAGAAGATCTCGAGCACGCCCGCGCCGTCTGCCTCAGGTTCGGAGTTCCGCTGGAGGTCATTCCCCTTCAGCGGGAGTACTACCAGCGAGTGGTTCGCTATGCCCTCGACGAGCTCGCCGCCGGCAGAACCCCGAGCTCAGACCTGCTGTGCAATCAACAGATCAAATTTGGCGCCTTTTTCGACGCGGTGGACGGCGAGATTCAAAGCGTGGCTTCCGGGCATTACGCTCAGCGCTTAGAGAGAGACGGCCGCGCGCTGCTGGCCCGCAACCCCGATCCCGTCAAGGATCAAACCTATTTCCTCGCCCGCCTCGATCGAGTACAGCTGGAGCGCTGCCGCTTTCCCCTCGGCCGCTGGACCAAGGCGCAGGTGCGGGAGCGGGCCCTCGCCCTGGATCTACCCAACAGCCAAAGGCCGGACAGTCAGGGGATCTGCTTTCTCGGCAAGATCCCCTTCGATGACTTCGTTCGCCACCATCTCGGAGAGCGACCGGGCCCCATCGTACGTCAGGACACCGGCGAGGGCCTCGGCGAACATCGAGGCCTGTGGTTCTACACCATCGGGCAGCGGCGAGGCCTCGGCCTCTCCGGCGGGCCCTGGTACGTCGTGGACAAGCAGCCGGAAGACGACGTCCTGCTGGTCACCCACGGGCAGCAGCTGGCGCAGCACAGCACGACCCGCTTCGAGGTGGACTCCCTCCATTGGCTCTGTGATTCGATGACGAATACGGCAGAGGAGGAACTCTCCCTAGAGGTCAAGGTGCGCCACGGGCCCCAGCTCACCCGCTGTCGCTTTCAGCCTCAGGGGGATCTGCGCGGCCTCGTCGAGCTGGAGAGCCCCGACCCGGGGATCGCCCCTGGCCAGTTCGCGGTGTTTTACCGCGACGAGATCTGCCTTGGCTGCGGCGTGATCCGCGGCGCTCTGCCCTCCTGAGCACCGTAGTTCTTCCAAGAACAGCTTCTAAAGCGCTCCAAGACCCAGCTGAGAGAGCAAGCTCAGGGAGCGACTCAAGAGACCGTCCAGGGCCCCACCGCCAGCACCTCATCCAGCAGCGCCTCTGGATCGCTGGCGCCGGTCTCGTCCTGGCGCTCCCGGCAGGCCTTGAGGATCTCCCCTACCAGGGGGCCGGGAGAGAAACCGCGGGCCAGAACGTGACGCCCCAGCACCAGATCCCGACCGGTAGCCGCTTCCGCCAAGACCTCTTCCATACGCTGCAAGAAGGCCTCGCCCTCGGGAAACTCCCGCGCCAGGGCATCCGGCGTCTCGCGCCCGAAATGATCCGCCGTCGCCAGGCGGTGGAGCAAAGCGTGGGGCACCTCGGCCTCCGCCAGTCTGCGCGCCAGTCGCCGATAGCCGCGAGGGGTAGCGCCCCCCGCCGGCAGCAGGGCGGGCGCCAAATGGTGGCGCACCAGCGCCTCCACACGTTTCACCAACCAGCCAGGAGCCCGCAGGCGCTGGAGGAATTCCCGAGTCGGTCGGCAGCCCTCCTCCCCCTCGTGGGCCGGGGAGCGAACCCGGCCTCGATCGAGCACCGTGGTGGTGGCCTTGCCGAGATCGTGGCAAAGAGCGCCGAACATCAGGGTGAGATCGTCCTCCTCGTCTCCGGAACGCAGGGAAGCCGCTTCGTCCACCACCATCAGAGTGTGGGTCCACACATCCCCTTCCGGATGCCATTCGGGATCCTGGGGCACCGGCCACAGCGCTTCGAGCTCGGGGAAAATCGACCACATGCCGGTGCGCCGCAGCACCTCTAGCCCCACCGACGGCCGAGCCGCCTTGAGCAGCAGCTTGCGCATCTCTTCATACAGCCGCTCCGCCGGCAGATCCCGCAAGTCGAGACGGGCGCAGAGCGCGCTGAGGGCAGGATCCAGCGGCATCTCCAAACGGGCGGAGAATTGCGCTGCCCGCAGCCCCCGCAGGGTGTCCTCGGCGAAGGTCTCCTCGTCGACCGCCCGTAGGACGCCCGCGGCGAGATCTTCCAGCCCTCCCCAGGCGTCGAGAAGCTCCCCGTCGAGGGGATCGAAGGCCAGAGCGTTGCAGGTCAGGTCTCGCCGCTTCGCCGCCTCGGCAAAGGAGAGATCGGGATCCAGCTCCACCACGAAGCCCCGGTGCCCCCGACCAACTTTGTTATCTCGCCTCGGCAGGGAGACATCGGCGTCGAGGCCCTTGATCTTCAGCACTCCAAAGGCTCTGCCCACGGCGATCACTTCACCGAGGGTCGCGAGCACCTCTTCCAGCCGCTCCAGGGGCAAACCGTAGACCTCGAAGTCCCAATCTTTCGTCTCTTTACCCAAGAGCCGATCCCGCACCCAGCCTCCCACTACCACCGCTCTCCCTCCGGCCTTCTGCACCGCCCGGGGGATGTCGAGGATGGAGTCCTCGAGGGCAAAACTGGCGGGGTCGACGAGCTCTCGTCGGCGGGGAATCGCCTCGCCCCTTCGCGTTGTTGCTGCGTTCACCATGATCGTCGATCAATGATAGCGTCCGCCGCAACATTCTTCGGCCCACAGATTTTCGCCGACCGCCCTCGGCCCAAGATCTCCGACGCCCTATCGTCAACGCTCTCGAGGCTCCCGTGTACCGCCGCATCGTCGTCAAGCTCGGCACCAGCGTCCTGACCCAAGGCACGCAGCGGCTGGATCGCGCCCACATGGTGGAGCTGGTACGGCAATGTGCCCAGCTGCGACGACGGGGGGTGGAGGTCGTGCTCTGCTCCTCGGGGGCCATCGCCGCCGGCCGCGAGCGGCTCGCCGACCAGGAAATTCCGGACACCGTGCGCCACAAGCAGATGCTCGCCGCGGTGGGGCAGAGCCGCTTGATGCTGTATTGGGAGCGACTCTTCGACCTCTACGAGCTGAGGGTCGGGCAGGTGCTGCTCACCGGCGCCGACGTCGCCGACCGCAGCCGCTACTTGAACGCCCGTTCCGCCCTGCGCACCCTGCTCGATCACGGCATCATTCCGGTGATCAACGAAAACGACGCCGTCGCCACCAATGAGATCAAGGTGGGGGATAACGACAATCTCTCGGCGCTGGTGGCGATCCTGGCGGAAGCCGACCTGCTGCTCTTGCTCACCGACCAGCCGGGCCTGTACACGGCGGATCCGCGCACCGATCCCGGCGCCCGCCTGATCCCGCAGGTGCGACAGATCGACGAGACCCTGCGGCGCATCGCCGGCGGCTCGGTGAGCGGGCTGGGAGTGGGCGGCATGGCCACCAAGCTACAGGCGGCGGATAGCGCCCGCCGCAGCGGCATCGACGTCGTCATCACCTCCGGCCACACCCCCGACGCGATCCTGCAATCGGTCTTCCGCGAAGCGCCCCAGGAACCCGGGGCGCCCCAGGAGCCCGGACCAGCCGAGACCAGTCTCCCCAACTCCGCCGCCCCAGCGGACCCTGCACCCACGAATCATTTCCTGGGCACCTACTTTCCCGCCATCGATACTCCCCTGGAGAGCCGCAAGCAGTGGATTTTCGCCAGCCAGAAGCCGAGAGGCGTCTTGGAGGTCGATCAGGGAGCCGTACGGGCGCTGCAGGACGGCACCAGCTCCCTATTGCCGGCGGGCATCACCCAGGTGAGCGGAGATTTCGACTCCGGAGACGCGGTGCGCATCGTCGATGGCGACGGAGCGGAGATCGCCCGCGGCATCAGCCGTTACGATAGCCACGACATGCACCGCATCCGCGGCCTGCGTACCGAAAGCGCCCGAGAGCGCTTGGGGGATGCCTTTCACACCCCCGTGGCGGTCAACCGCCGAGACATGATCCTGATGTGATCCCACACCAACCCCTCCTCAGGAGTCCGAGGCGATGAGCCCAGAGCCGAACCTCAGCGATCCTACCCCTAGCGATTCTTCCAGCACTCCGACCGTCAACCTGGAGGCCATGGGCCGACGAGCCCGCGCCGCCTCCCGGCGCCTCGCCACCCTCGGATCGGCGGAAAAGAACCGGGCTTTGCTAGCCATCGCCGACGCCCTGCTGGAGCGACGGGAGTCGATTCTCGAGGCCAACGCGACGGATATCGAAGCGGCCCGCCAGCAGGGGATGAGCGAATCTCTTCTGGATCGCCTGCGACTCGACGCAGCCCGGCTGGAGAGCCTCGCCGAGGACGTCCGCCAGGTGGCCGAACTGGAGGACCCGGTGGGCGAAGAGCTCGGCTCTCGCCTGTTGCCGAATGGCCTGCGCCTCAGCCGGCGACGCATTCCTCTCGGAGTGGTGGCGGCGATCTACGAGGCGCGCCCCAACGTCACGGTGGATATCGCCGCCCTGTGCCTGAAGACCGGCAACGCGACGCTGCTGCGGGGCGGCAAGGAGACGGTGCACTCCAACCGCGCCCTGCGCGCCGCTATCGCCGCCGCGCTGGAGGCCCAGGGTCTGCCAGCGGCGGCGGTGCAGAGCCTGGATGATCCAGATCGCCGCTGGGTCAGCGAGCTGCTGCGACTGGACCGCTGGGTCGACATGCTCGTCCCCCGGGGCGGTGCAGGCCTCCACCGGCTGTGCCGCGAGCAGGCGACGATCCCGGTGATCACCGGAGGCATCGGTATCTGCCATCTCTTCCTCGACGAAGACGCCGACTTCGACCGCGCCGTGGACATCGTCGAAAACGCCAAGGTCCAGCGGCCCAGCGTGTGCAACGCCCTCGACACCCTGCTGGTGCACCGCGAGGCCCTCGAGCATCTGGCCCCCATCGCCCAGCGGCTGCGCAGCCGCGGCGTCGAGCTGAGGGCGGACGACGAGGCTCTCGGCGCGCTGCGAGGCGCCGGCATCGAGGCGGTGGCCGCCGGCCCGGAGGACTTCGACCAGGAGTGGCTCTCCCTGATCCTCGGGATTCGGGTGGTCAGCGGCCTCGAGGAGGCCATCGAGCACGTTCAGGAGCACAGCACGGAACACTCCGACGGCATTCTCACCACCAGCCTGGAGCGCGCCCGCTCCTTCGTCGACCAGGTGCAGAGCGCCGCCGTGTACGTCAATGCCTCCACCCGCTTCACCGACGGCGGCGCCTTCGGCCTCGGCGCGGAGGTCGCGGTCTCCACCCAGAAGCTCCACGCCCGCGGCCCGATGGGGCTGAAAGAGCTCACCACCTACAAATGGATCGGCTGGGGCGACGGCCACATTCGCTCCTGAAGAGCGCTCCGAGACCTTAGAGAAGCTATGGTGTCCCCCTCCTCCCCCCAGGCCACGGAACAGGCCCAATCCCCGGAAACGGCCCAGTCCACCGAAGAGACAAAGGCCACCGAAACCGTGGTGGCCGTCGCCTCCGAGAATCCGGTGAAGATCGAGGCCACCCGCCTCGCCTTCGAGGCGCTCTTCCCCCATCTCGAACTCACCCTGCGCTCCATGGCCGTGCCCTCGGGAGTTTCGGACCAGCCCATGGGCGACGCGGAAACCCGCCGCGGGGCAGAAAACCGCGCCCGCAGCCTCGCCCGGGCGATCCCCGGGGCATCCTATTGGGTAGGGCTCGAAGGGGGCATCGACGATGACCCTGACAGCGAAGTGATGCGCGCCTTCGCCTGGGCGGTGGTGCTCGCCCCCTCCCCGGTGGAAGGTGCTCCCCACACCACCGGCAGCGCCCGCAGCGCGACCTTTCCCCTGCCGCCTCCGGTCGCTCGCTTAGTGCGCGACGGCCTGGAGCTCGGCGCCGCTGACGACCAGGTCTTCGCTACCGAGGCATCCAAGCGGCAGGGCGGCGCCGTCGGCCTGCTCACCGGGGGAGTGATCACCCGTACCGACCTCTATCAGCCGGCGGTAGTGCTCGCCCTTCTGCCCTTCCTGCGGCCGGATCTCTACTGGCCCGGCAGCGCCTAGGAGCCGGTCATCGTGGAATCCCTGAGCGCCCTTCTCGGCACTTTCGCCGGCCTCTTCCTGATCGCCTTCGGCATCTTCTGGGTCGGCCTCCAAACCCTTCCCAACCCTTTTTCGCCCCCTCCCAAGGACCGTCGCCAGCGCCCCCAGGGGCCCGGCTACTTTCCTCTGCCAGATTCCCTGCCCCCCGCCGTTCGCCGCCACTTCGAAGCGATCTTTCCGCAGCCGGAAGAAGATGAGCTAGATCTCGACGATCTGGACGAGGAAGGCTTCTCCAAGCTGCCGCCGGGGGCTATCGTGCCCAACCTCGAGAACGTCGAGCTGCGCGGTCGCGGGAGAATTCGAATCGGCCCGATTCTGCTGCCGGTACGCTTTCGCAGCGAGATTCGACTCGGCGTGCGATCCCGTCGCAGCCTCGAGGTGACCTGGTTCCGCACTCCCCTGCTGCGGGTGGTGGACGAGATTCACCTCGGCCCTCGGCTGAGCGCGGCGCCCCCCACCCTCCACGGCCCAAATAACGAACTGGACGCCAACCCCAGCACCGACTCCGGCGCGGACTCCGGTACTGGCGCGGAGAGCTCTCTCCGCGGCCGGCGAAAAGTCTCCGGCTGGCTGAAGCGGGACGTCCAGAGCGAGGTCACCGATCGCGCCCTGGGCCTCGCCGGCTGGGCGGAGCTTCTGGCCTGGGTGCCCGCCGCCGTCGCCGTTCCGCCGGCCCGCTGGCGCAGCGTCGACCCCGCGCTCCTCGCCACCTTCCTGCGGGGCTCCGCCGCAGAGCAGGAGGAAGCCGGCATGGACGCCGCGGTGCTGGAGGTTCCGGTGGGCGAGCGCAGCGAGATCTTCTTGGTGCACTTCGACCACACCACCGGCCTCGCCCACCGAGTGCGCACCCTCAAGCCCAAAGGCAAAGCGGGCGAGCTCGCCCCCTGGCGCCTCGACCTGCAGGATTGGAAGACCCTCCGCGGGATCCAGATCCCCTCCCTGATCTACGCCCGGTGGGAAGACGAGCCCGGCCCCTACGCCGCTCTGCACCTCACCGGCCGCACCGATCACTCCGTCGCGGCGAGCCTCGAAGCCTCGTGAGCGCAGATCCTCCCGTGAGCACAGGCCTCCATCAGTTCGGCTTTCGCGCCACTAGGCCGAGAGCTACCCCCCACTGCGCTCCCTTCCTCCTCGCTCTCGGCCTCTTCTTCCTCTTCCTCACCCCCGCCGGGGCCGAAAGCGTCGAAGACGAAGTAGGACGAAGCGAGATTCGAATCTACGGCGCTCCCTTCTCCCTAGAGCCCGGCCTGAATCTCACCGAGGCGCGCATCCCCCAGCGCCTGGAACGCCTCGGCTACCGCCGCGTCCACCGCAAACCGCAGCGAGCCGGAGAGTTCTTCTGGGGCCACGACCGCTTCTGGATCTTCCGCCGCAGCCATACCTTCGAAGGCGAGACTCTGCCGGCCGAATCCCTGATGCTGGATCTGGATCGCAAGAACGGGAGGATCGTCGCCGTCGCGTCTGCACAGGATGGAGACGACGAAGTCGAGGCGCTGCATCTCGAGCCGGAGATCCTCGCCGAATCCTTCACCGAGCGCCGCGCCCCGCGGCGGCCGGTGGACTTCGAGGCCCTTCCGGAGGTGGTGTGGAAAGCGATCTTGGCGGCGGAGGACGCTCGCTTCTTCGACCACGGCGGCGTCGACGCGCGAGGAGTCGCTAGAGCCGCCCTCGCCAACGCCCGGGCCGGCAAGGTGGTGCAGGGGGGCAGCACCATCACCCAGCAGCTGATCAAGATTCGCGACCTCAGCCCCCGCCGCACCCTCGGCCGCAAGGTCAACGAAGCGCTGCGCGCCCTGGAGCTAGAGGCCCGCTGGAGCAAGGAGGAGATCCTCGCCTCCTACCTCGATCACGTCTACCTCGGCCACGTCGACGGCATCTCCCTCTACGGCTACGGCGCCGCCTCCCGCACCTATTTCGGGCTGCCGCCGGAGCGCCTCGATCTCTCCCGCTCCGCCGCCCTGGCGGCGATGATCCAGGGCCCCAACCGGCTGTCCCCGGTGCGTCATCGGGAGCGCCTGGAAACCCGCTGGTCCTGGGTTCTCGGCCGGCTCGAGGAGCTCGGCTGGGCCACCCCGGAAGCGGTCGCCGCCGCCCGCAGTCGCGGCCTGCCGAAGACTCGCCTGCAGTCCCCCCGGGAGCCCGGCGCGCGACATTTCCGCAGCCTGCTGCGGCAGCAAATCTCCGAGGATTTTGAGCGCCGCCTCACCAAGGGCAAGGGCTTCGTCATCGAGAGCAGCCTCGATCCGCTGATGCAGGAGCTGGCGGAAGAATCCATCGCCCGCGGTCTGCGAGACCTGCGCCGCCGCCATCGCTCCCTCCGCGGCCGCCCCCTCTCCACCGCCGCGGTGGTGCTGGACGCCCGCAGCGGCGCCATCCTGGCCTACATCGGCGGCGACCCCGCCGCGGACGACGCCTTCGACCGCGCCCGCCAGGCGCGGCGCCAGCCGGGCTCCGCCATCAAGCCCCTGCTGCTGCTGGAAGCCTTCGAAGGCTGCGGCCGGCGCGCCTCCCTCTACCCCGCTCGTCGGGTGGACGACGCTCCCCTGACCCTCGAGCTGCCCAGCGGCCTGTGGAGCCCGGTGAACGACGACGATGAATACCGCGGCGTCGTCACCCTGCGGGAAGCCTTCGTCCAGTCCCTGAACGTTCCCTTCGTGCGCGTCGCCCAATGGTGCGGCCTCCGGCGCACCGCCAGCGCCGTAGAAGACGCCGGCCTCGATCTCCCTCGCGATCCCCCGCCGGCCTTCGCCCTCGGCGCCGTCGAGACCCGACCCCTCGACCTCGCCTCGGCCTTCACCCTCTTCACCGGCGACCTCGGCCGCCGAGTCGAGCCCCGACCCTGGAGCCGAGTCTCCACCCCCGAAGGGCGCCGCCTCCAGGAGCTCGAGCCGGATCCCGAGCGCGTCGTGCGCCCCGCCACCGCCTGGCTGATCCGCGACCTAATGACCGACGCTGTCGAGCGCGGCACCGGTCGCCGCGCTGCCCCTGAAGACCTACCCTCCGGCCACCGCGACCTCGCCCCCTGGGGCAAAACCGGCACCTCCTCCGACCAGCGAGACGCCTGGTTCGTCGGCGGCGTCGGCCCCCTCGTCGCCGCCGTCTGGGTCGGCCTCGACGACGGCTCCCCCCTCGGCCTCTCCGGCGGCCGCGCCGCCGCCCCCCTGTGGCGAGAGCTGATGGAATCCCTCGCTCCCCTGCGGCCTCCCCAAGAGCCCCAGCGCCCCCGGGAGATCCTCGAGCTCAGCGTCCAGCGAGACACTGGCCTTGCCGTTCGCAAGCCCGGCGATAAGACCATGGAGGATCTCTTCCGCCGTGGCGCGACTCCGCCGAAGCGACGGTGGTGGAAGCGGGATGAGGCGCTGGAGGTGGTGCGCTAATCTTGCAGAAAACAGCTCTACAGCAGCAAACCCCTTGGAAGCCAACGGTAAGCACAAAGCTGTCTTATATCGACATCAACTTTGAAAGGCTTAATGCAAGCTTTTTACTTATTTGCCTTAAGGAGATGATCGAATCCGGCTCAGCAGCAAACCAAACAAACGAATTCCAGGCAAGTGATCCTGAGAAGGAGCGATAAAGGGCCTGAGACCTATCCAAGAATACCGTAACAAAAGCACAGCGCCCTGGCTTAAAACCGCCAGATTGTGCAAGCGCTTCTAGGTCCTTCCGCCGCTTCGCATCAATAGGACCATCAGAAGCAACACACTCAACAAAGACGAGCAACGGTGGATCCACCTGTAAATCGATCAGGATCAGATCCGGAAGTGTTCTCGATGAATCAACACTCAGGCGAATCGCGCTTAACGTCGCCTCATCCTGATAAGAGACCTTCCGTGCCGATTCGCTAATCAAGGCAACCGCTGGCTTCTCAAGAAATCGTGGAGCAAATTCCTCCACGACAGCACGAGTCAGGATCGCACTTGGCCCTGGGGCAAGTTTTCGGGCTTCGCCGTTCGGTAACTTAATCAGTAGGTGATCTCCATCGCCTCCGGCACCATGCCGAATCAAAACGCTGCGGGCGATCGTTGCAGCACTTAAATGTCTTTGCCTCCATTTCTCGGCAAGCTCTTCGAATGCTCCGGTGTTCAACCCAGGGTTCAGCAACTCTGCAAAATCCAATGCCAGAGCATAACGAGGCTTAGGGGATGTAGTTGGCAGTCCGCTTCGTTCAACAGCCACCCCTAACTCAACCATCGTACGCAGCGTCTCATCACGAATCGGCTCACGCGTATTCTCGCTATACCATCTGCGCTCGACATTTCGAGGCCGTTTTGGCCCTTGGACACGCTCCAACCAAAGGCGTCGAACCTCCGCATTCTGCTGTATTGACTGTTTATCTGTCATATCTGTCACAGCAGTTGGCCGGATCCAAACATCACTACCCTCAAGGGCATAACCGTAGAGCATTACAAAGACCGTCTTCGCCCCCATCTCCCTTCGGATAAATCGACTAGACTCCGCGACCTCCGGTATCGCGACACCGATTCGATTCTTAATGAGATCAATGCTTGGTAACTGTCCAAGCAGCCATTTTGGAATCATCTCTCAACTCCATATACCGAAGCAATTAACGTCTCAATTCTCTTGAACCTCTCCGAAGACCAACCAGAATTAAGGATTTCATCAACATAATGAAACACAGATAATTCAGGAAGTGGCAGAGCACTGAGTTCAGTCGCGGAGACAGCTACAGACCCAGATAAACAACGAAACGCCAGATCAACGGCTCTCGTGTTCAACACGGCTGCGAGGGATGCAGGGCTGACTACTGGCTCAGCCTCACTCACGAGAACATTTACATGATTTTCCACAACAAATCCATCCCATTCAGCTATAAAAATATCTGGCAATGCACATGCAACAAGTCGCCGCCGTTGCTCCTTTGCCGTAGTCCTTTGAACCAGCACGCAGGGACTCTTCATTATTAAGTGCTGCTGATGATCTTCCACCCTCAAAAAGGGAACCTTAGCTCTCTGGTTATATTTAAACTGGAATACATTTGACCTAACAGCCTCTGCCCAAACAAGCGGATAACTGTCAGTACTTGCCTCCTCCTGTAATTGATCTTTGTGACGATTCCAGACCAGAGGGCCCGTCGACGCACGGTAACCCAAATCTGTCAAACGGGTATCCAGCTTCAGCGCTGCTGGTGCAACAAGGGCCTGCTCAGGCGTTCGTGGCAGAAACCAAGGGCCACCTTGTGTAGAAGTGGACTTAAATCTTCCAGCCTGGGAGATACTTAGCTCACCTTCATCTAATTGAAGTAAGTTCACCTGTGTCTCAGAATCGAGACTGCTCCCGAATACTGCGAGACAAGTTTCTTGTTGCACTGATTCGAAAAATTGCCTCCTTGATTCGACGACATCAACCACAAGCAGCGGAGCCTCTAATTCTAAGAGGGCACGGAGCTTTGAGAAGTACTGTCCCCCCAAAAAAGATGTTGGAGTAACAAACGCGACCCAGCCGCCTTCATTCCGCCACCGTAAAGCAGCATCCAGAAAGAGCGAATAGTAGTTCGCATGCCCAAAGAGCGAGCGTTCAAAAAACTCTCGTGCGCTTTGACCCAAGCGCACCCTGCCGTATGGCGGATTCCCAACTATTAAATCAAAACAGCGAGTATCCCGAGATACATAATCCAGCGCATCACCTACTTCAATAATTAGAGAAAGAGGTCTCCCCAACTGCTCACATAATGGTTGAGTCAACATTTGCAGAAATGACTTTGCCATCCAGGCAGCGTAGGGATCTAAATCGATACCAGTCAAGCAACGTTGAAGGTGATCGACTTGGAAATCTATGCCCTTTGAGCGTACTTCATCATCCAACAAAACCCGTCGGGCAACATGTAATAGAAACGCCCCTCCACCACAGGCTGGATCAAGTACGGAGACAACTGACCAGTCGACTCCTTCGGCTTCAACAAGATCCAAAAGTCTCTCAGCAAGAATGGGTGGCGTGTAGAAGGCTCCTAACTCGCTTCTTGTTTTTCTCGGAAGGAGCTGCGTATAAATCGAGCTGATTAAGAACGAAGCCTCAACAAGATCTATATTGTCGAGCGAGGCCGCCACCTTATGTCCCAAGCGCCCAATTTCAAGCGGCATTTCTGGAGCATCCTCCTTACCCCAAGGGGACCATCCCAACAGCTTCCCTCTAAATCTACGGAGCTGAAACTCATCCACTAGATAAGCACATAAGGCCCTTGCCCCTCTGACCCTGGCATCGTCACCTCCAAGAGCTAACAACCAGGCCTCGCAGGCTGAAACAAAGTCTCGCCGATCTAGCAGCCAATTGTCTTGGCACGTACGCCCACTCGTTGGGGGCAATCGGAGAGTTGCTGCTCTAGCCAACATATACCCCTATTCTACGTACATCTCAGCGGATTTTTCTCAAGGTCGGACCGAACTCTCATCACACACCGCTCCCGACCATAACCCAATCCACTATCTACAGTCTGCCCTAAGTCGACTTGAGTAGGCTCTCAGCAAGAAGGGCGTACCCAATGACTAGAACCCAAGCAGCGGTCACGAACTTGAAGTCACGACAAAAACCGACTCGGCATCCTGCGCGCTATCTCGACCCACCGCCAACCACGCGTAGCGGCTGAGCAGTGCTCCCGCGAGAAAGATCGGAGCGGCAGCGACTCCCCCTGCGGTCAGCAAGATGATCAGAGAGGCCGGACCGGTGAGGGCAGCGCTGACCTGCACGGCGGCGCCCGCCTTCCCTCGCACCAGCACCCGGTCTACGACTGCACCCTCTCCTCCCCCTCGATGACTGGTCCAGAACAGGCTCACCAGACCAAGCCACAACAGGCTCTCCCCGGCCGCAGCGATGGTGAGAAGGGTATCGAGCCCCGGCTCATGCCCCCAGAGTCGCAGGGCCGCCGCCGCGCTGCCGAGGCCGGCGAGGCCAAAGTGCACCGGCAGGGAGCGGGCGTGGCGGGCCCAAACGGGGACGGCGGTGGCGCCGAGGAGCACGCCGGTGTAGGTGGCGAGGACGCCGCCGAGGGCGGCGGAGGACACCAGAGCGAGGAGAAAGAGCGGGCGTAGGCTAGGAAAGGCAGCGAGCCAATCGAGGGCCAGGGAGAGCCAGGCGACGGTTACCGCCCCGGAGAAGAGCATTAGCGTCCAGGCGCCGACGGACATCGGCGAGCGCCATTTGAAAACTCTCAGCATGTGCAGGAAGCGGAGAGGACGCCCGAGATCGAGGATCAGCAGGGGGCCGGAGAGCACACAGCCGAGGAAAGCGAGGAGGAGCGCGTCCTCCACAATCAGGCTTCCCGGCGCGCTCCACTCTGCCGCCAGGGCGATGACCGCCGCCATTCCGGCGAGGCCTCCGATGAAGAAGTAGAGGGGCACTTCCCAGGTCCACACCGGAGGCTTGAGGAAGGAGCGCTGGGCGTATTCTGAGGGCGTCGCCGGCTGACGAGATCGTCGTCCTTTGGGCGGCCCCATCTGGCCGGCCTGCTGGCGAAGATCTGTTAGCTGCTCTTCCTTTGAGGTGCCTTGATTCACTCCCGTCACCCCCCGAGACCACCGAAGCTCAGCACCGCCGCCAGCAGGGCCGCGGCGGCGGTGAGCAGAGCCGCCGCCCAGGACTTTCCGAGCAGCCGCTGAGGCAGCTGGGGAGCTTCCGGAAGGCCGTAGTCTCGGGCCTCGCCGAAGAGCACGAAGAGGGAGTGGGTCTGGTCCACGCTGCCCTGTCGACCATCGTAGAGAAAGGCGCGAGACTCGCCTCGCTGCTGCAGCTCTTCAACCCGGCGGTGCCCGCGCTCCTCGAGGGCGTCGACCTCACCGAAGCGGATGGATTCCGTGGGGCAGACGGTAGCGCAGGCGGGCTCCAGCCCCCCCGCCTGGCGATCGAGGCAGAAGGTGCATTTGAAGGCGCCGCCGGCTCCCGGCAGGGGCTCGGCGCTAGTCGCTGCGATCACGCTAGGCGTCCGCGCCGTTGCCCTCTGAGCCTCTCGCCGAGGCTGCTCCGAAGGGGCGCCGTTGGGGCGGCGGTCGATGACTCCGAAGGGGCAGGTGACCACGCAATAGCCACAGCCGTTGCAAATGTCGTCCTGCACCAGCACCGAGCTCACCTCGGTCCGCACCAGCGCTCCAGTGGGGCAGGCCTCCAGGCAGCCGGCCACGGCGCAGTGCTTACAAACGTCAGAAGCGAAGACCCAGCGGAAGGGATCCTCGGACATCTCATCGGGGCTTGGCGCTAGCTCCTGGTGGAGCAGGTCCGGCGCGGCCTCTTCCTCCACAGCGGGCTCGGCCGGCTCCGCCGGCAGCTCGAGGAACTTCACGTGGCGCCAGCTACAGGCCCCCAGCTCTCCGGTGTGATCGTAGGTCGGGCCCCGCCATTCGAAATCCGCTTCCGGCACCTCGTTCCAGATCCGGCAGGCTACCTCGCAGGCCTTGCAGCCGATGCACAGGGAGACGTCGGTGAGAAAGCCCTTGGCGGGCGCTGCACCACTCATTCTCTTCTCCCCGCTTCGACCGCGCAGAGCAGCGCCTTGGCTTCATGGATGCGCACGTTGGGCTCGAAGGCGATGGGAATCAGGTCGTTGACGACGTCGCCCCGGGAGAGGCCTCCCTGCCCCCAATGGAAGGGCAGAGCCACCTGGTAGATCCATCGTCCGTCTACTTTTAGCGGCTGCATGCGCCGCGAGGGCAGAGCCCGGGCCTCGATCGCCCCGCGAGGGGTGCGCACCGTCACCCAGCCGCCGGCCTCCACCCCCAGCTCTTCGGCCAGCTCTTCCGGCAGCTCGGCGAAGAGCTCCGGCTGCAGATGCACCAGCTGACGCAGGAAGCGGCTCATGCCCCCGGCGGTGTGGTGCTCCGTGAGCCGGTAGGTTGTGAGCACATGAGGGTAGCGAGGATCCTGGGGCTCGGCCCAGGGATTCAGCTCCCGCTCTGCCCGCTGGGCGAGGGGGCTTTCTCCCTGCTCCCGATAGAGCGGGTTGCTCACCGGCGATTCCAGAGGCTCATAGTGGGTCGGCAGCGGACCATCCTTCAAACCCTGGGGCACGAAGAGCCTCGCCACTCCCTCGTCCTGCATCAGAAAGGGATCACTGCCTCGATGGGCCGCCAGGCCCTCGCTCCCAACTAGGGCCGGGGTCTGCGGCGCCTTGCCCGCCGGAAAGTCCGGAACGTCTTCTCCCGTCCAGCCGTCCTCCTCGCTCCACCACACCAGGGCTTTCTCTTCGCTCCACGGGCTGCCGTCGGGGCGGGCGCTGGCGCGATTGTAGAGAATCCGCCGGTCCGCCGGCCACGCCCAGCCCCAGCCCTGGCCGAGAGGACCGCGAGCCTGTCGACGGGCCCCGCGGTTGACTCCGTCGGGGCCAAAGACGCCGCTGTAGATCCAGCATCCGCAGGCGGTGGAGCCATCTGCGGCCAGCTCGGCAAAACCCGCCAGCTGGGAGCCGCCCCTCGGATGAACGGCGGCCGCCTTCTCAACTTCTTCAGATTTTGGCTGCGGCGAGACCCGATAGCCGTTGATTTCCGCCAGCACCGACTCCGGATCCGGCTCACCGTCCGGCAACTCCGGGTACCACCAGTCCAGCGCCCGCAGAGCCTCGTCCCGGGGATCTTCGGATTCCTTTGCCCTGGCGATCAGCCGCTTCGCCAGCTGATGGATGAACCACAGCTCGCTGCGGGCCTCCCCCGGCGGATCCACCGCCTTCTCCCGCCACTGCAGCCAGCGCATCGTCTGAGTGAAGGTGCCGGCCTTCTCGGCGTGGGCGGCGGCGGGAAAGAGGAAGACTTCCGTTTCGATGTCTTCCGGCGCCAGCTCGCCGCTGAGCACCTCCGGGCTGTCTTTCCAAAAGCTGGCGGTCTCGATCTCCACCAGATCCCTCACCACCATCCACTTCAGACGACCCAGGGCACGGCGCTCGAGCTTGGCGTTCTGGCCGCCGACGGCTGGGTTCTGGCCCATCACGAAGAGGCCCTCGAGGCCGCCGTCGAGCATCTCCAGGAAGTAGGCCAGGTGGCTGTGATCCCGATCCCGTCGCGGCAGCCAGCCGAAGCCCCAATCATTCTCGGCGCTGGCGGCCTCGCCGTACCAGGCCTTCATCAGGCTCACCAGATAGGCCTCCATATGGCACCACCAGCCGCCGCGGCGACCGTGGCGAGCGACATAGGAGGCCACGGTGTCCTCTCCCTCCACCGCCTCCGGGCTGGGCAAATAGCCCGGCAGGATGTCGAAGAGAGTGGGGATATCCGTCGACCCTTGAATCGACGCGTGCCCCCGCAGGGCCAGAATGCCGCCGCCGGGGCGACCGATGTTACCTAGGAGCAGCTGCAGGATCGCCGCCGCCCGGATCACCTGCACCCCCTTGGAGTGGTGGGTCCAGCCGACGGCGTAGCAGAAGGCGGAGGTGCGCTCGGGGGTGCTGTTGGCCAGCAGGGCTTCGGCGAGGCGGTGGAAGCTCTTCGGCGGCACGCCGCAGGCCCGCTCCACCCGCTCCGGGGTGTAACGGGCGAAGTGACGCTCCATCACCCGCAGCACGCATTGAGGATCCTCTAAGGTCTCGTCCCGCAGCGGCTCGCCGTCTTCTCCCCGCTGATAGGCCCAGGTCGAAGCGTCGTAAGCTCCGGACTCGGGATCCCAGCCGCTGAAGAGCCCGTCCAGCTCCTCCGGCCCCTGGAAGTCTTCCAGCACCAAGAAGGAGGCGTTGGTGTAGCAGCGCAAGTACTCCACCATCGCCAGCCGCCCTTCCCGCTGCCGCTGGATCACCTGCCGAATCAGCGCGCCGAGGAGCACTAGATCGCTGCCAGCGCGAAGGGGGATCCACAGATCCGCCAGCGCGCTGGTGCGGCTGTAGCGAGGGTCGACGTGGATGATGAAGGCCCCTCGCTCCTTCGCCTGCACCACGAAGCGAAAACCCACCGGATGAGCCTCCGCCATGGAGGACCCCTGAATCAACACGCAATTCGCCCGAGCGAGGTCGGGCAACGCCGTGGTCGCCCCGCCCCGCCCCAGCGTGGTGCCCAGACCGGGCACCGTGGAGCTGTGTCAGGTTCGCGCCTGATTCGATACCGCCACCAGGCCTAAGCCTCCGGTGAACAGCTTGCGAATCAGGTAGTTTTCCTCGTTGTCTAGAGTCGCTCCGCCGAGGTGGGCCACCGCCGTGGTGCGCCCTAATCGACGTCCCTGCTCGTCCTTCTCTTCGAAGGTGCGCTTGCGGCTTTCCCACAGCCGCTCCACCACCCGATCCATCGCCTCCTCCAGCGGCATCTCTCGCCACTGGGCCGCCTTCGGCGCACGGTAGAGCACTTTCTCCAGCCGGTGGGAGTGGGTCAGCAGCTCGAAGGTCGCGGCCCCCTTGGGACATAGCTTGCCGGCATTGATGGGGCTCTCTGGATCCCCCTCTACCGCCACCACTCGGCCCTTCTTGTGGAGGATTCGCTGCCCGCAGCCAACGGCGCAATAGGGGCAAACGGAGCGCGCTACCTTGGCCCCATCGGTTCGCGGCTGAAGGGCCTCGGTGCGGGCTGAATAGGCTTCCGGCCCGGTGCCGTCCCCACCGCGGGTGAGCTGGCGCCACAGAGGCCATCGATCGAGCAGGGAAAGCAGAGGCATATTGAGACAAATGCTACCACCGCCAGAGGCTTCCTCCGCAGCCGGTTCACCAGCGCTCCGCCGCACACGCCGAGAAGCCAGCGGCGACTACTGGATCGAGCCATAATGAGCCATGAGCTCCTCTCCTCCCGACGGGCAGCCGCGCCACGCCTCGGACACTACCCCTGTTGCCAGCACCGATGCGGAGGCCAGCTCTACCCCAGCGCAGATTTGGGCCCTGGACTCAGAGGGGGCGGTGCCGATGCCGGACGCCCTCGCTCGCGAGGAGCCGCTGGAGATTCGCCTGACGGGGGACGGGGCAGCGCTTCGCAGCCACGGCATTAGCCTGCGCACTCCGGGACAGGACGAGGAATTGGTGCGCGGCCTACTCTTCGCCGAAGGCGTGATCCAAAGCGCCAAGGACCTGCTCGCCTTCGAGCACCTCCCCCCCGCCGCCGGAGTGCGCCGCGAAAGCGTCGCCGTGGCCCGCCTGCGGGCCGGCCTCGTGCCTCAAGGGCCACCCCGCGCCTTCGTCGCCTCCAGCGCCTGCGGCATGTGCGGTCAGGTGGACCTCTCTGCCCTCTGGCTAGAGCCGGCGAACGGGGGAATCAGCGATGAAAGCGCGCGACGAAAGCCAGCTCGCTTCGAGCCCTCGGTCCTCCTCAGTCTGCCAGCGGCCCTAGGCCAGGCCCAGAGCACCTTCCGCCGCACCGGCGGTCTGCACGCCGCAGCGCTCTTTTCGCCGGACGGAAAGCTGCTGGTGGTGCGTGAAGACATCGGGCGCCACAACGCATTGGACAAGGTCATAGGCTGGGCCCTGCAGCGAGACCTACTCCCCCTCCACAACTATGGCCTGCTGGTGAGCGGCCGCGCCGGCTATGAATTGGCGCACAAGGCCGTACGCGCCAGCGCCGCCCTCCTCGCCGCGGTCTCCGCCCCCTCCAGCCTCGCCGTCGCCACCGCTCAGCGCTTCGGGCTCACCCTCGTCGGCTTTCTGCGGGAAGGGCGCTGCAACGTGTACAGCGGCGGCGAACGACTCGGCATCGAGGAATAGAGTCAGCTTCTCAGCGCAGAAAGAAGCATTTCGAGGGAAGAGCTCTCCCAAGGCTTTGACATCCGCGCCGACCCGGGGCAAGCTCACGCCGTCATGCTTGCCACGCTACCTATCCCTTCCGTACGCCGCCTCTTTACATCAGCAGCCCTGATCGCGATGGCCGCCCTCGGCGCCTGCGGCTCACCGCAGGGGGAAGCTCCGCCATCCCAAGAACGGCCGACGGCCACCGGCCCGAACGTCCTGCTGATCTCCATCGATACTCTGCGTGCGGATCGAGTCGGCTGCTACGGCTATCCGCGAGAGGGCATTACCCCTCACATCGATGCCCTCGCCGCCGAGAGCGTGCGCTTCGAAGAGCTCCGCGCCCCGACCCCCTGGACGCTGCCCAGCCACGCCGCCATGCTCACCGGCGTCCACTCCTACGATCTCGGGATGCGCCATAAGAGCTCGGCTCTCCCCTACGGCGCCGCCACCGTCGCCGAGGCCTTCTTCGATGCCGGCTACCGCACCGCCGCCTTCGTCGACTCCGGCAAGGGCGGCTACCTCGGCGCCGAGCGGGGCTTCGACCGCGGCTTCGAGAGCTACGAGCACGCCCCCTTCGTCAAGCCAGCGCCGTGGACCAAGTACGACATGGCGGAGACCGCGGACCAGACCATCCAGTGGCTGGAAGAGGCCGTGGCGGCCAAAGATGGCCCCGAAGAAGGCCCCAAGGCGGACCCCTTCTTCCTCTTCGTCCACTCCAAAGCCGTCCACGCCCTGCCCCCCAACACCCCCTGCCTGGACGAGCATTGCTTCCCCTACGACAAGCCCGACCCGTGGCGCTTCGCCTATCTCGATCCGGCGGACGCCACCCGCGTTTGGGAAGACGAGGAGCGGGGCCAGGGGCAGCAGTATCTATGGTCCCTGAACGCGGACTTCCTCGACGGTGATCTCGATCCGAGAGCCTTCCCGGAGCAGGACATCCAGGTGCTCTCGGATCTCTACGACGAAGGCCTGCGCTTCACCGATCACCACATCGGCCGCATCTTCGACACCCTGCGCCAGCTGGACCTCTGGGATGACACTGTGATCGTGCTGACCTCCGATCACGGCGAGGCCTTTCTGGAGCATCAGCTGCTGATGCACCAGGAGGTCTACCGCAACCTGCTCCACGTCCCGCTGCTGATCAAGGTGGCCGGCGGTGCTGACGATTTCTCTTCTGACTCGGCTTCTGCCGCGACTGACTCAGCCTCTTCCACTACCGACGACTCTGGCGAACCCGCTAGCGACTCGGCTCCCGCGAGCCCAGCCTGCGGCGAAACAGTCGACGCCCTCGTCGAGCTCACCGACATCGCCCCCACCCTCGCCGCCCTCGCCGGCATCCCCGGCCCCAAGACCTCCGAGGGCCGAATCCTTCCCCCCGCCCCCGGCGCAGACCTCGAGAGTCTGTACGAACCTCACGACAGCTTGGGCTACTACCTCTTCCCTCCCACCTTCACCTACCGCGCCTTCCGCCTCGAGCGGGACGGCTACGTCCTGATCCGCCACAACGGCCCCGGCGCCTCCGAGCTCGGCGATCTCTACGATCTCCGCAACGATCCCGGCGAGCTCTCCCCCCTGCCTCCCGATACCCCCCTGCGCGCCGAGCTCGCCCAGGCCCTGCGCCGCCGCCTCGCCGAAGAGCCCCACTTCGAGCCTCGGCTGATCAAGGAGGACGAGGAGGCGCTGAAGGAGCTGAAGACCTTGGGGTATCTCGACTGACGGTCGGAGGAATCGACATAAGAAGTCAGGTCCCCGAGGGTCAGGTCCCTGGCACCTCTAGGAAGGTCCCTGGCACCACCAAAAGCAGGCACCTCCGAGGGCCATTCTTCAAATAACGAGAGGGAATCTCACCATGAGGCCATCCACCGCCCGGAGCACCAAACTCTTCGCCTGGCCACTGCTCGCCCTCCTGGCCCTCAGCCTCTTCGGCTGCGACGGAGTCCTCGCGGTGCGTGGGGAGATGGTCTCCACAGCGCAACAGCCTCTCGAAGACTGCGTGCTGGAGCTGATTCCGACGAAGTGGCCTGATTCTCCCGACGCAAGGGAGCTCACGAGCTCTACGGAGTCCGTCGCCACCTTCGATGAGACCTTCATCGTGTCTCCGTGGAAAGAGGAATACCGGGCGAAGGTCTACTGCGCTGGACATAGCGCCTACGAGAGCGAGCCCTTCTCCGAAGGCCGAGGCGGGCTGGATGGCAACACTCCCACCGTGGATCTCGGAAAAGTCCTCCTCTACGCCGAAGCGGCGGACCCGGCTCAACCCAGCGCACCAGCGGCGACTGCGGGAGCCGACGGGAAGCTTCTCAGCTCGACTTCGGTGGTCCTCACCGAGGAGCAGCTCGAAGAGATGCGCCCCTTCGCTCCGGAGATCGACGACCTCCTCTCCCAGGTTGAGCTGCAGCACTTCACCTACAGCAGCGACGGATTGCGCATCGGCGGCTACATGGCGAAGCCGCGAGGTGAAGGCCCCTTCCCGACGGTGATCTGGAATCGAGGCGGAAACCGAGAATTCGCCTCGCTGGACGAGCAGCGGGCCGCCTTCATCCTCGGTCCCATCGCCAGCTGGGGCTACGTGGTGGTGGCCAGCCAGTACCGAGGCGGCACGGGTAGCGAGGGAGAGGACGAGTTCGGAGGACGAGACGTTCAGGATGTCCTGAGCCTGATCCCGCTGCTGGACGCCATGCCGGAGGCGGATACCGAACGCCTCGCCATGTACGGCTGGAGCCGCGGGGTGCTCATGACCCTTCGCGCCCTCACCCTCACCGACCGGGTGGACGTCGCCGTGCTGGGAGCCGGGACCTACGACCTGCTGCGCACCGCCGGCGACCGCCCGCGGATGGAATCTCAGGTCTTCTCGCAGCTGATTCCCAACTACGCGACCGAACGCGAAGAACAGCTCCGCGCTCGCTCAGCGGTCTATTGGGCCGACGAGCTACCCCAAAGCACTCCCCTGCTGATGCTCCACGGCACCGCCGACGAGCGGGTGAACGCCAAAGAAGCCCTCACCATGGCCGAAGCCCTGCTGGAAACCGGCCACCCCTTCCGCCTCGCGCTCTACGAAGGCGGTGACCACGGGCTGCGAGAGCACCGGGATGAGGTGGATCCACTGATTCGCCAGTGGCTTGAAGAGCATCTGGCCAAATAAGCGAGCAGCCAACCAGAGAAGTTCAGCTGGAGGAGCTCAGCCGGAGAAGAGCTCAGCCGGAGAAGAGCGGGCTCTTCCGCACTCCCATCCGGTGCAGGTACCAAGACCCGAAGGCGAACATGGTCTGGAAGGCATATTTGGAGGCGGGGCCGAATTTGATGCTGCTGGCCTCGTCGAAGTAGCGCACGGGAATCGGTAGGTCGCCAACCTTGAAGTCGTAGTGCACGCTCTGCACGAGGAACTGGGAGTCGAAGACGAAGTCGTCGCTGTTGTTCTCGAAGGGCACGGTCTCGAGCACCTTGCGGCTGTAGGCGCGGTAGCCGGAGTGCCACTCCCCTAGGTTCTGGCCGGAGAGGATGTTCTCGATGAAGGTCAGGCCGCGATTGGCGAGGTATTTGATCAGCGGCATATTGCCGGCGAGGGCCTCGCGGCGGGTGCGGATGCGGTTGCCGAGAATGACGTCGCAGATGCCGTGGCGCAGGATATCCACCGAGGCGGGGATCACTCGGGCGTCGTATTGATAGTCGGGATGCAGCATTACCACGTAATCGGCCCCGGAATCGAGGGCAGCGCGGTAGCAGGTCTTCTGGTTGCCGCCGTAGCCGCGATTCTCTGGATGCTCGATCAGGGTCACACCGAGGCGCTGGGCGATCTCTACGGTGTTGTCGCGACTGCAGTCGTCGACCACGATGATCTCGTCGAAGGAGCCTGCGGGGATATCGGCAACGATGCGCTCGAGGGTGTTGGCGGCGTTATACGCCGGCATCACGATGACGGTACGTTCACTCATGGTGGGGGGAATCGCGGGGCAGAAGGGGACCTGAAAGGATTGGACGCTGCTGGAAGCTGCGCCACGGGGACGTGGGCGCAAAGAGCTGAGCGTGGAGAAGTGGGCGCAGAACCTCGACTCTACCGCAGGCGCGGGCATGAAAAAACCGCCGCCCCGAAGGGCGGCGGTCTCAAGGTTGCTGGGCGGTCCGCAGACCGCCCGAGCCAGGGAATCAGAAGCCCTGCAGAATAGAGGCGCAGACGGCGAAGGCCTCGCTCCGCAGCGCCGCGGCGACCTCAGGATCGAGATGGCCGTTGGCCTGGAAGAGGGTGACCTTGGTGGCGAAGAGCTTGACGAAGGTCAGGGAGCGCAGCGGCGCTCCGCGCTCGGCGAATCGCTCCGCCCGCCGCAGACTCTTGCGCAGCGTCTCCGCCTGCCCGGCGTTGAGCGACCCGCTAGCTTCCGCCGCATCGACGTCGGCCCCGAGCAGCTCGATCTGAGCCCTCAGCGGGCGCACCAGCTCGTAGACCGCGGTAGTGCGAGCCGGCACGGTGAAGGTCGCGGTGTCGGCGTCATAGCCACTGGAGGCCACCACCGAATCGGTGGAGCTCGCCAGCACCGGATGGAGCCGGAAGCCGGCTCCGGCGTACTCGGCGATGCTGAAGTCTTCCGCCGTGTTGCGGGCGTTGAAGATCGTCACCAGGCGAGTGCGCTGCCGGTCGAAGGCACCGTCGTCGTCGCTGAGCTTCATCACAATCACGCCGGGGATCTGATCCGGCCCAACGTTCAGGAAGCCCAGACGATCGATGACGTCCTGCTTGGTGGGCAGGCGATACAGCCCGGAGCTGTTGCGCACCGCCAGGAAGTCCCGGAAGGCCTCCGCCGCGCTGACGATGTCCGTCGGCTGCGGAGCTAGGGTGGCGTCCGCCAGCAGGGGACCGAAGATCGGCCAGTTGTCGAGGTTCTTCGACGCCACCGGCAGCCCCTGACCCCAGCCGGTCACCGTGTAGGTGAAGTCCAGTCGGTTGAACCAATCGCCGGAGTTGAAGCTATCGCGATCCATGGACTTGGAGCGCAACATGTCCTGCCCGGCGTGGAAGAAGGGCACCCCCTGGGCGAAGGCGACAATGGCGTTGGAGAGGTTCTGTACCCGCACTCGATCCGCCATCGCGGTGCCCTGAGGCACCTTCAGCTGAATGGCGTCGAAGAGGGTCTCGTTGTCGTGGGCGGCGACGTAGTTGATGATCTCCTGGGGATCCTGGGTGTAGCCAGAGGCCTGCCCGTTGTAGTCGACCTGGCTGCCGAGCACCGAGCTGCCGAAGCGATCGGTGAAGGGATAGTCCGCCAGACCACCGGCAAGGCCGGTGCGGATGCGATCGGCGTAGAGCTTGAGGCGATCCTCCTGCTCCGCCAGGCTGCCCTGATCAGTGGCGTTGGGATCGTAGGCTAGACCGGTAGTGAAGCCCTGCTCCTGGAGGCCGCTGAAGGGACCGCCGCCGCGAACCGAATCGCGGATGCGGTCGTTGAAGGAGCCGATGCCGCTGCCGGCGACGTTGGCCTGCACCGCGTTGACGCCGCGGGCGTTATTCGCCACCTCACCGAAGTTCCAGCCTTCGCCGTAAACGTAGATCGCTTCACCATCGACGCCGTGCTCCGCCACGGTGAGAGCGTCGAGGGTCTCGCGCACCTTCTCCATGTTGCTCAGCATGTGGTGGCCCATGAGGTCGAAGCGGAAGCCGTCGACCTTATAGGCGGTCGCCCAGGTCACCAGGGAGTCCACCATCAGCTTCTCCATCATGGCGTGCTCCGAGGCGGTGTTGGGGCAGCAGCTGGACTGCTCGATGGCGCCGTCGCCGCTGAGGCGGTGGTAATAGCCCGGCACGACCTTGTCGAGCACCGACTTATCGTTCTGCCCGGCGGAGTTGGTGTGGTTGTAGACCACGTCCATGATCACCCGCAGACCGCTCTCGTTGAGGCTCTGCACCATCTCGCGAAACTCCAGCACTCGGGCCGAGCCGTCGGGATCGGTGGAGTAGCTGCCTTCCGGCACGGTGTAGTGGTACGGATCGTAGCCCCAGTTGAAGCCGTCCTGATCCTCCACCGCGGTCACCGTGGCCTGCTGATCCTCAGAATCCGGGGCCATGCCTTCGAGGGAACCGAAGTCCAGCTCCACCTGATCTTCCCGCCGCTCCGGCACCGTAGCGATGTCGAAGGAGGGCAGCAGATGAATGTGGGTCAGGCCCGCGTCCGCCAGCGCCCGCAGATGGCTCATGCCGTAGGAGTCGCCCTCGGTGAAGGCGCGGAAGGTGCCGCGGTTGGCCTCGCTCACCCCCGGGTCGGTCCACGAGAAGTCCCGTACGTGAAGCTCGTAGAGCACCACGTCCTCCGGCTTCGGCAGCGGCGGCTTGGCGAAGCTGGCCCAGCCGGAGGGCTGCAGGGAAGGATCGCTCATATCGATGATCTGGCTGCGGGTGCTGTCCGCCGCCAGGCTCAGCGAGTAGGGGTCAGTGACGAAATTCTGCTCCACGTTGCCGGTGGAGGGAGCGAAAACGTCGACCTGGTAGAGGTAGAACTGGCCGTACCAGGAGGAGTCGCCGGTAGCGCTCCATACTCCGTAGTCGTCTCGGCTCATGGTCACCGGCGTGCCGCCGGTGGCGGGGCCGGCATCGGCGTAGAGATGCAGGGTGACGTTCTGCGCCGTGGGGGCCCACAGCTTGAGGGTCGGCACCGATCCGTCCCAGACCACGCCGAGGTCCCCATCGTAGATGTAGAGATCGTCCAGCACGCCGGGGATCTGCACCGAGGTGGCGTCCAGCAGGCCGCCCTGAGCATCGGTAGCGGAGAGGGCCAGCTGCCCCTTCAATACCTCCGGCACCATCCCCAGGTCGCCGGCGCCGAGACGCAGCGCCGCATAGCCGGCGAGGTGGGGGAATTTCTCCGTCACCGAGGCCGGCAGACCGGCCGGGTCGAGGGTCAGCGGCAGCGAGCCGTCCGTCCCGGTGATGCCCTCCTCCGAGAGGCCGAGACCGCCCTGCTGGGCGTAGTGCAGGGCAAAGCCGGTATCCGGCGGAATCAGGCCGAAGTTCCAGGCCAGCAGATCCTCTTCCACGAAGTGGCTCTGGGCCAGAGCGAGATTGCCCCGCGGGCCGCCCTCGGTGCCGATGGTCAGGACGTTGGTGGTGGAATCAAACACGAAGAAGATCTCGGTGCAGGAAGAAGGAACGGTGAAGGCAATGTTGGCGCCATTCTGGGCGCCGTCGGCGCCGTAGTTGAGGTCCCAGCTCTCGTTGACCGCGACCTTCGCCTCGTAGTTGCCCGCCGGAAGCTTGCTGGTGGAGAAAGTGTAGACGCCGTCGCCGTCGGGGTCCTGAAGCCAGGAGCGCAGGCACCAGGGCTGCCAATCATCGGCGCAGCCGAGCTCGCTCTGGAAGGAGCCGGGAATGGTGAAGATCGGCGCGTTGACGTTATCCGTCACCCACTTGGTGTCGCTGTCGAAGTAAAACTTGACCTCGGTCGCCTCGCCGAGATCCAGGGCGATGTTGGCGCCGTTGAACGCGGCGTTGGCGCCGTAATTCTCGTCCCAGCTGTCGTTGATCGGCGCCTTGTACTCCCAGGCTCCGGCGGGAATGTCGAAGGTGCCCTGCCAGACCTGATCCTCGGCATCGAAGTCGAGGTGGGTGACGGCACAATCCGGCTGCCAGTCGCCGGGGCAGCCGACCTCCTCCTGGAAGGAGCCGGCGATGGTCACGCTATTGGGCTGCGGCGCCGCGGTGGCCTCGTCGATGGAGAGCAGATTGCTCGCCAGATCGTAGGAGAACTCGATGTCGGAGCAATCCGCCGGCACGCTGAAGGGGATGTTCGGCCCGCCCTGCACGCCGCCGGCGCCGTAATTCTCGTCCCAACTCTCGTTGTGGGCGACCTTCACTTCGTAGTCGCCGGCGGGCAGACTGCCGGTGCGGAAGATGAAGGTCCCGTCGCCGTCGGGATCCTGCAGCCAGGAGCGCAGGCACCAGGGCTGCCAGTCGCCGGAGCAGCCCAGCTCACTCTGGAAGGAGCCCGGCGCCACGGCGATGACGCTGTTGACGTTGTCGGTGATCCAGTGGGTCTCGTGGGAGTAGTAGAACTTCACCGCCGTCGGCTCCGCCAGGCTCAGCGGGATGTTGTCGCCGTTGAACACCGCTCCCAGGCCGTAGTTCTCGTCCCAGGCGTTGTTGATCGGGGCCTTGTACTCCCAATCCCCTGCCGGCACGTCGAAGATTCCTTGCCAAACGGTGTCTTCTTCGTCGTAGGTCAGCTGGGTATCCGGGCAGTCCGGCTGCCAATCACCGGGGCAGCCCAGCTCTTCCTGCAGGCTGCCGGCGACGGTCACCGCACCCGGCTGCTCCGTGGCCAGTGCCCAGGGCACGATCACCAGTCCTAGAATCGCCAGCGCCGCGGCGGCGAGGGGAGCCAATCGAGAAGCTCGATAGCGGGTCATAAGTCCTCTTCTCTCCAAGGAGTGTCTCTAGATGCCATTCAGGGTGAGGATTCGAGGGAGCTTGCGCTCAATCGAAGGGGACAGATCAGGAGAGAGCGCTAGCGCGCTAGGGCAACGGTCTCTCGTAACTCTCGTCTCCCCACGCGGTCCACGAGATGAGAGGTATCCGCTAGATCGAGAGCTCGAGCGAAAGGAGGCCTATCGCTGAGCGAGCTCTGAATGTCGACAGAGGGCTTCATCGGGGATTCGACCGGGAGCCACTCATGTCTCGATCTTGTACAGATTTATGACCATCAAATCTCTTCGTCGAACTTCTTGAGAGCTAAAGACATAGCATGGGGAGGCGTTGGGATCTCGTTTATACCAAAACAACGAAATACCCTCAAGCCAAAAAATCCTCAAAAAAAAAGGATTTTTACACGCACCGCTGAACAAACAAAACGCCAAGGCGACATCAAGCCTAGCTAATTAATTCAAATATACTAAAAATTGGACAAAGACCAAGACAGGTAAGAGACCGCAGAATCAGTCCTGTCCACCAGAGACCTACCAACTCTCTGCTGCCATCCCCTAAGGCCTACCCTCTTCTTCCCCCACCCTCTCCCCCTCCTCCACTCCTCTACTCCCGATCCCCTAGCTCCCCGACATGACTCTGCCGTCCCCCACTCCGCCGGATCACTCGGTGACCTGGATCAGACAGGATCGTCAGGCCGCAGCAGGCGATCCGCCAAGGCCGACGTCAACAGCCCCTGGGGATCGACTCGCTGTCGCAGCTGGGCGAATCGATCCAGCTGCCCCTCGCCAAAGCTCGCCCGGTAGAGCTCCCGGGGCAGGGCGGCGTCCTTTGCCGGGTAGAAGCGCCCTCCGCCCTGCACTACTGGCTCTGCCAGCTCCCGCACCAGACTCCACAGCGCCTCTCGGCGCTTCTCTCGCACCGGGAAATCCAGCGCCAGGGAGAAACCATCTACCGCGTGGCTCAAGAGATAAGGATCGGCCCGATGGCGCTTCAGCACCGCCAGGAAGGACGGCTGCCGACGTCGGTGGCAGATCTCTAGCTGTTGACGAAAAACCTTCTCCGCCGTCGCCACCGGGACGAAGCTCTGATGCTGGATCAAGCCCCCAGGCAAATAGGCCTTCTTCCATCCAGGGACGTAATCCAGCAGGAAGGAGAAGGCCGCGAGACTCTGGCGATACACCGCTCCGTCGCCGAATTGGCTGGCGCGCATCTTCGCCCAGTTGACGCAGCGCATGCCGGGTCGATTCACCCACGGCTTCATCAATCGCCAGAGGATCGACTTCGGGATCGCCCCGAAAAAGGTATCCGGCAGATCCTGGGATTCCAGCCGCAGGCTCTGGGCCGGCGCCGGATCCTCGCCGGGCTCCAGATGGCGGGCGAGGTGCAGCTGCCCTCTGCCCAGATGGCGTCCGCGGGCGAAGGCGTCCATCCACCCCACCACGTATTCGTAGCGCTCCTTGGACTCATCCGCCACCCGCAACATCTCCTCGAGATTCCGCACCGCCACCGCCTTGACCTCCAGCAGCCCGGAGCTCACCGCCTTGAGTCGCCAGCGGATCCGCGTCACCACTCCGAGCTGTCCGCAGCCGCCGATCACGCCATGAAAAAGGTCCGACTCCAGCTCACGAGACAGCGTCAGTCGCTCGCCACCGGGAGTCAGCAGATCCAGCGACTCCACGTGGTCCCCCACCGTGCCCCGGGGCCAGTTGTTCTTGCCGTGAACGTTCATCGCCACGCAGCCGCCGAGGGAGGTGTGCATGGTGCCGGAGACCACCGCCGGCCACCAGCCATCGCCGAGGGTGTAGCGCCAGATTTCTCGCAGGATGAGGCCCGGCTCGGCCTCCAGCAGGCCTTCGGCGGGGTCCCAGGAGAGCACCCGCCGCATGCGGGAGAGATCCAGCACCGCCTGCTCTGCCGCCAGCGCCGCATCGCCGTAGCTTCGCCCCGCGCCTCGCAGCACCACCGATGCCCCCCGGGCCGAGGCGCGCTCCAGCACCTGGCGTACGCCTTCCTCCGTCGACGGTCGATAGACGTAGCCCGCCGCCCCCACCGCCTCTCCCCAGCCGGGAACCCACTCTAGACGCTGCGCCCCCAAGGGCCCGGCAGAAACCCCATTGGAAGGCGCGGTGGAAGACGCTGCAGGGGACTCCGAAAAGCTGGGTGCTGAAGATGCCACGACGACCGGCCCCGGCTCAGATCTTGAGGCGGCGGAACAATACCGAGGGAATGGACTGGATCACCAGGCTCACCAAGCGCCAGCGGGCAGGAACGTAGGCCACCTGTGCCCCACCGCTCGCCTTGCGCAAAATGATCTGGGCCGCTCGGTCGGCGCTGATGAGCCAAAACAGGCCCGGCAGCCCGCGGGTCATCGGGGTATCGACGAAGCCGGGCTTGATGGTCACCACCCTCACCCCGCGGCGGGCGATGCGATTGCGCAGCGCCTCGAGATAGGTATGAAGGGCCGCCTTGGCGGTGTTGTAGGCGGGGTTCCCGCTGCGCCCGCGATCCCCGGCGATGGAGCCAATGCCCACGATGGTGCCCTGGCCGAGGCGCTGAAAGCGCTCCGCCGCTGGATTCAGCCACGCCATGGCGCCGAGCAGGTTGATCTCTACGGTGTGCACGTCCTTCGCGGTGTCGTATTCATCGAAGGCCACCGCGTGCATCACCCCGGCGGCATAGACCACCAGGTCGAGCCCCCCGAGCAGGCGAGGGATGCTCTCGAAGAGCTCCGACACCTTCTCCATAGCGCGCACGTCGTGCTCCACCGCGAAGGCCCTCTCTTCGCCGCAGAGCTCGTTGATCTCCGTCGCGATGCGCTCTAGGGTCTCTCCCCGGCGGGCCACCAGGGCCACTCGGGCGCCGTCCGCCGCCAGTCGGCGGGCGAGAGCCTCCCCGATGCCGGAGGACGCCCCCACCACCAAGGCGTGATGAAACTTGCGGCGGGCCATCCCTCAGCCGCCCGCCGCCGCGGCGGCCGCGGCCTCTGCAGCCCCTGCAGCCCCTGGCTCGTCCCAGATGCCGGTCTCGAAGCGTCCGGTGGCGTCCGCCGCGCCGTAGAACATCCCTTCCGTGTTGAAGACTACGGCGAGACTGCCGTCAGCGCCGGCCACGATCACGCCGCCGTCGTTCTCGTCCAATACGCCGTCGACCACCTCCTCGGAGGCCTGCTGCACCGACAGCCCGCGATAGGCGACCCGGGCGGCGATGTCGTGGGCGACGGTATGGCGGATGAACTTCTCGCCCCAGCCGGTGCCGGAGACCGCGCAGGTCGCGTTGTCCGCGTAGGTACCGGCACCGATCACCGGCACGTCCCCCACTCGCCCGAAGCGCTTGTTGGTCATGCCTCCGGTGGAGGTTGCAGCGGCCAGGTTTCCGTCGCGATCCCGAGCCACGGCACCGACGGTTCCGATCTTGAATTCCGGCCCTAGCGCCGCACTGTCTCCCCCCTCCACTCGCTCCCGCTCCACCGCCCGCTGCCAGGAATCGTAGCGCCGCTGCACGAAGAAGAAGTCCGGCTCCACCCGCTCTACGCCCACCTCGTCGGCGAAGGTCTCGGCCCCCTGACCCACTAGGAAGACGTGCTTGGAGGTATCCATCACCCGGCGCGCCAGGGTGATCGGGTAGCGCACGGTGGTCAGCCCCGAAACGGCGCCGCAGGAGCGGTCCCGACCGTCCATGATGGCGGCGTCCATCTCGTTGGTGCCGGCGGAGGTGAACACCGAGCCCCGACCGGCGTTGAATAGAGGGTCGTCCTCCAGTAGCCGAACGGAAGCTTCCACCGCATCCAGGGCGCTCCCTCCCTCGGCGAGAATCTTCTGGCCGGCTTCCAGAGCTTTGGCCAGAGCTTCGTGGTACCCCGGCTCCGCCGAGGCCTCGATGGAAGAGCGCCGTACCCCCGCGCCGCCGTGGATGGCCAAGGCCCACTCCACCGGTGCAGCTTCACTCTCTGCTGCTCCCGCATTCGCCGATTCCGCGCTGGTCGCGGAGGCGCGAGGCTCCGGCGTGCGGGCACCGGGCTCTCCAGGAGGAGTGCAACCAACCCCCAAGGTGAGCCCCAACATGAGCGTGAGGGCCAGGAGCGTGGGTGCCCAGAATGATCCCTCTCGAGCGAGGCCAATCCCCTGGCTCCTGGACGAACGAAGACCTTCTAGCTCTCCCATTCCGAACACCATCCCGTCAGCTCCTTCCTCTATCCACCCTCTATCCACGGTCGCCGCCCTCGCGGCGGGCTCCCGGTTTTGGTTCACGAGTATAGCCCCAGCTGCGGGGCCTCTCGACTGGGTCTCCCGACTGGGTCTCCCGGCTGGGCCTCTCGGCTGGGCCTCTCGATTGGACTTCTGCCGTATCTCTCGCACCCGCCCAAGACATCAAATCTCCACCTTCTCCAGCTGCCGCAGGCCTAGGCGCATCGGCAGGTAGGCGGTGAGCAGAGAGAGCAGCGCCAGGGCCCCCAGACCCAAGAGATAGACCGTCTCCACCTCGAGAGTCGACTGCGTATAGCGCTGCACGAAGGGCCATTGAAGCATCAGGGTCTGGATGGCGCCGGCGAGCACGATGTAGCCCATGCTGAGAATGAAGGTGAGAGTGCCGCCAAGGCCGGAGACGATGCGCGAAGGGTTGATCTCGTCGAAGTTGGGGTAGAGAGCGCCGAGCCCCACCGCTAGCCCGGAGAGGGCGATATCCGCCAGCGCGATGGCGAGCACCGAAACGACGAAGGGCCCCGTCGGCAGCTCCAGCCGCCAGGCCGAGAGGATCGCCAGGCCGACGGTGAGCACCGAGGTGGTGACCACCGAGAGCCAGAGCTTCTGGATCAGCACCTGGCGAAAGGAGATCGGGGCCAGCCCGAGGATCCACAACCGGCGGCCTTCGAGGCTGATGAGGGGAAAGATGAAGCGGGTGGTGAGGGTGGCGAGGATCAGCATGCAAACCGCGGCGTTGAGCAAGGTGATCCAGGCGCGCCATAGCTCCGGATCGTAGATCGGCGAAGCGCGGCGCATGGTCGCCACATAAAGCAGCAGAATGCCGAAGAAGAGCACGAATTGAGACCATTGAGCCGGGTCTCGCCAGAACAAACGCAGATCTTTCGCGGTGAGCGACGCCAGATGCGGCGGCAGGAAGGAAAGCCAGCGCTCCAGGCGCTGGGAGTCCTGCCGCTGACGCCGCTTTCTCGCCTTCGACCAGCTCGACAGACCGCTATAGCCGGGAAAGTAAATGCGGTTCGCCAGCTCCGCCGCCAGCACCGTGGCGAGGATCGCCGCCCCCGCCAGCCAGGCCCCCCGCAGCCACGCCTCCCCGGCGGCGCCGGTGGCGGTCTCCAGCACCGCCCGAGCTGCCCAATGGCTGGGCATCCAGGCCTGGGCGGTGGAGTCCAGCGCCGAGAGCAGAGTGTCCAAGGTCGCGGCGCCGGAGAAAGCCTCGGAGCTGAAGGCCCGGCGCAGGGCCAGGAAGAAGCCTCCCAGGATCAGACCACCGAGGGAAAAGAGCGCCCAGCGGGGCAGTCTCGGCGCCGAGTACACCAGCAGCATCGCCAGCATCGCGCCGAGGGCCGCCGGCAGCACCACGAAGGGAGGGAAGATCAGCACCAGCGCGAGGTAGAAGACCGGCGGCGCCTGCCCCTCGAGGCCGTAGGCGAGGAGAATCGGCGAGCCGAGGAAGGCCGTCGCCCAGGAGCTCACCACCACGCACTCCACGAAGCGGGCGAGGAAGAGGCGGCGCCACGAGAGGGGCGCCAGCACCAGGGGGATCACCTCGCGGGAGCGGTAGAAGGTAGCGAAGGCGACCAGGATGTTCGAGAAGATCAGCAGGGTGAAGAGCGAGAAGGTGAGGGTCGACAGCAGCCGCGCCATCACCAGGTCTCCGAGGGAGAGGTCGCCGGTGCCGAAGGTGGCGATGCCGAAGGTCTCGAGATAGGCGAAGGCGGCCCGAGCGACGACGAAGGCGGCGAGCCACAAGCCCACCGTGAACAAGGCCACCAGGGCGATCTTCAGCCTCGATTCGTGACGCAGCTGGGCCAGGGAGTGGCGCCCCGCCTGTCGCCTCGCCCGCAGAATCGCCAGCAGCGGCTCTCGCTGCAGCAGCGAGCCCGCCATCAACTCTGCCCCCCGGCGCTCAGGCTCGCCGCCGGAGCCGCCGCGGGGTCATCATCCTCCCGGGTGAGCTCGAGGAAAACGTCCTCCAGCGAGCCCGGGCGCGAGGCGAGGGCCTTGATCTGCTCCACCGAACCCACGTGCTGCAGGCGCCCGCGGTGCAGGATCCCCACCCGGTCCGCCAGCTCCTCGGCGATGCTCAGGCTGTGGGTCGACATGAAAACGGTGATGCCTTGCCGAGTCTGCTCTTTGAGATAGGTCTTCACCCGGCGGATGTTCTTCGGATCCAGCCCCACCCAGGGCTCGTCCACCACCACCACTCGCGGCTGATGCAGGAAGGTCGAGGCGAAAGAGAGCTTCTGCCGCATCCCGTGGCTCAGCCGCTCCACCAGCTCGTCCCCCACCGCCAGGATCTCGAAGATCTCCAGCAGCTCGTCGATGCGCTCATCCAGGCCCCGGGGAGAGATACGATAGAGGCCGGCGACGAAGCGCATCAGCTCACGCACCGTGAGTCGCTCGTAGAGATAGGGGTGATCCGGCACGTAGCCCAGCAGGCGCTTGGCCTCCAGGGGCTGGCGAGCGATATCGAAGCCCCCCACCCATACCCGGCCGGAGGTCGCGCTGGCCAAGCCGGTCAGAACCTTGATGGTGGTGGTCTTTCCCGCTCCGTTGGGGCCGAGATAGCAGAAGAACTCGCCGCTCCCGATGCTCAGGTCAAGGTTGTCCACCGCCAGCTTCGACCCGTAGCGCTTGGTCAGGCCCTCGATATGGATCATCGGCGAAGCGCCGGAATCCACCGAGGAAGAATCCGTGGACGAAGAGGTCGCGGACGAAGAATCGGTCATGGTCCCTCCAGCAAAAGATTGCGGCAGCTTGGCAGGATGATGATTTCGGTCGAATCGGCAGATCGGAGCGAGGTCGGCGAATGACCCTGCCCTCGGCGAAGCCAGAATCCGGCGAAACCGAGGAGGGCCAGAATCTAGCGAGACCGAGGAGAGTCTCGACAAAGCCGATGGGGGAAAATTCTCGAGCGGGGTGCTCGATCAACGGAGGGGGCCTTCGATGGTACGACGGCGATCCCGGCGGGCCAAGACCTGAGAGCTAGCCCCAGGGCGGAGACCGGCAATAGAGGGTTCGAGGGGGACCCCCGGAGCGGTTGAGACCCGAAGGATGGCTATGCCAAACTTCTCTGTCGGGAGTCCCCGATCCCATCCTTCGACAGAATCCTGTTCCTCCATCGCGCCAAAGGAGCTCGCCGTGGCCGAATCTGTCCCGTCGCCAGATCTTTACGAGAAGCTCGGAGTCTTCTATCTCGGCAAGACCTTCGACGCCGAGGAGGAGCGCACCACCGACGACCTCCTGTTATACGACTCGAAAGACCTGCTCACCCATGGCGTGTGCGTAGGGATGACCGGCAGCGGCAAGACCGGCCTGTGCATCTCCCTGCTGGAGGAGGCGGCGCTGGACGGCATCCCGGCGCTGATCGTGGACCCCAAGGGGGACCTCGGCAACCTGCTGCTGCGCTTCCCGCAGCTCGCGCCGGAGGACTTCCTGCCCTGGGTCGACGAGGCCGAGGCCCGGCGCCGGGATCAAAGCCCCGAGAGCTTCGCTGCCTCCCAAGCCGAGCTGTGGACTGAGGGCCTCGCCTCCTGGGGGCAGGACGGGGAACGCATCGCCCGCCTGGCGGAGCGCGCCGAGATCACTGTCTACACCCCCGGCAGCGACGCCGGCCTTCCGGTCTCCATTCTCGCCTCCTTCCAGGCCCCGCCGCCGGCGGTGCGGGAAGACGGCGACCTGCTCAACGAGCGGGTGGGATCCACCGCCGCCAGCCTGCTGGGCCTGCTGGGCATCGACGCCGACCCCCTCAAAAGCCGCGAGCACATCCTGCTGGCCAACCTGCTGAGCCGCGCCTGGAGCGCCGGCGAGGGCTACGACCTCAGCGGCCTGATCCGCGCGGTACAGGCGCCGCCCTTCGACAAGGTGGGGGTCTTCGACCTCGAATCCTTCTTCCCGGAGAAGGATCGCCGCGAGCTCGCCATGGCCCTCAACAACCTCCTCGCCGCCCCGACCTTCGCCAGCTGGCTCGGCGGCGAGCCCCTGGACGTCGACCGCCTGCTCTACACCCCCGAGGGCAAGCCGAGGCAGGCGATCTTCTCCATCGCCCACCTCTCCGAACCGGAGCGCATGTTCTTCGTCTCCCTGCTGCTCAACCAGACCCTCGCCTGGATGCGACAGCGGCCCGGCTCCTCCAGCCTGCAGGCGCTGCTCTATATGGACGAGGTCTTCGGCTACATGCCGCCGGTGGCCAACCCTCCCTCCAAGCGCGCCCTGCTGACCCTGCTCAAGCAGGCCCGAGCCTTCGGCCTCGGCGTGCTGCTGGCGACCCAGAACCCGGTGGACCTGGACTACAAGGGACTCTCCAACACCGGCACCTGGTTTCTCGGCCGATTGCAGACCGAGCAGGACAAGGCGCGCATCCTCGACGGCCTCGAGGGCGCCGCCGGCAGCAGCTTCGACCGCGCGGAGCTCAGCCGCCTGATCTCCGGCCTCGGCAAGCGGGTCTTCCTGTTGCTCAACGTCCACGAGGACGGCCCGGTGCTCTTCCACACCCGATGGGCCATGTCCTACCTCCGAGGCCCCATGACCCGGGTGGAAATTCAGCAGCTGATGGGCCCGAAGAAAGAGCAGCTAGAGGCCGCCAAGGTAGACGACGAGAGCCAAGAAGCTGCCGCTGCGCCGGCCGCCCCAGCGGCGGTGACGGATCCTCAAGCCCAGCGCCCGGTGCTGCCCTCGGGAACCCAGGAAATCTTTGTCCCCCCCAGCGGCGGCCTGCGGGGAGACGGCATCCTCTACGAGCCCGCCTACCTCGGCTCCACCGAAGTGTCTTTCGTCGATGCCCGGCGGGGAATCGAGCACCAAGAGCGAGAGGTTTTGATCCTCCCCCTAAGCGGCGAAGAGCTAGTCCACGACTGGGCTGAGGCGGAGCGGGAGGAGATCCCTGAGGAGGACCTGGAACGGGATCCGCGAGACGGCGCCCATTGGGGCTCTCTGCCGGCCGCCGCGGCGGAATCCAAGCAGCTGCGGGCCCAGGAGAAGGCGCTCTCTGACTTCCTCTATCGCCAGCGGCGTCTAGAGATCTTCGAGAGCCCCCTCACCAAGGAGCGCTCCCAGCCCCTAGAAAGCGAGCGGGACTTTCGCATTCGTCTCGCCGAGACCATGAGGGAGCGCCGAGACGAGGCCTCCGAGGCCCTGCGAGAGAAATACGCCCCGCGCCTCGCGCGCCAGCAGGAACAGATCGAAAGAGCCGGCGAGCGCCTGGAGAAAGAAGAAGGCCAGGCCAGCAGCCATAAGAGCCAGGCCCTGTTTGGCGTCCTCGGCGCCGCCGCCCAGGTGCTCTTCGGCCGGAAAAAACTCTCCGCCACCAGCATCAGCAAGGCGAAGACCGCGATGCGCGGCATCTCCCGCTCCCGGGAACAATCCGACGACGTCGGCCGCGCCGAAGAGAGGCTGGAGCGAGAGAAGCTCGAGCTGGAGGAGATGGAGGAGAAGCTGCAGCGAGAGCTGGAGGACATCGCCAGCGACTACGACGCGTCGAAGGAAGTCTTCAAGACGATCCACGTCAAACCGAGGCGGCGGGATGTCGTGATCCGCCTCTTTGCTCTCGGCTGGGTACCCCGGGCCCGCCGGGCTGGACGGTAAAGGCACCATGGGCAGCTCGACTCCATCCACCACCTCCGGAAGTGATGCGGGGCGCGCCCCGAACCTTGTAGTGAGGATCCAGAGCCCGGATCAGCCGGGGCTCATCGCCCGACTCAGCAGCTTCTTCTGGGAGCGGGGCTTCAACGTGCTGCATTGCGAGCAGCACACCGACCGGCGGGCGGGACGCTTCTTCATGCGCCTCAAGCTCGATCTCTCCGGCCTCAGCAGCAGCCGCCGGGAGCTGGAAGAGGAGCTGCGCAAATTCGTCGAGCCGCTGGAGGCCCAGGTGGCGGTGCACTACAGCGATCGGCGCCAGCGGGTCGCCCTGCTGGTCACCAAGGCATCCCACTGCCTCTACGACCTGATGCTGCGGCAAAAAGAGGGCGATCTGGACTGCGATATTCCGCTGATCCTCTCCAACCACCCTCATCTGGAAGAGGTCGCCGAGCAATTTCGCATCCCCTATTTCTGCCTTCCCGTCAGCCGGGAGACCAAGGCCCAGCAGGAGGAAGAAGTGCGTCGACTGCTGCGTCAGCACCACATCGACCTGGTGGTCCTCGCCCGCTACATGCAGGTGCTCACGGCGGACTTCGTCGACGCCTGGGCGGGCCGCATCATCAACATTCACCACGCCTTCCTGCCGGCCTTCCAGGGCGCCCGCCCCTACCGCCAGGCCTACGAGCGGGGCGTGAAGATGATCGGCGCCACCGCTCACTACGTCACCGCCGACCTCGATGAAGGACCGATCATCGAGCAGGACGTCGAGCGAGTCAGCCACGAGCACAGCCCCCGCCAGCTCTCCCGCATCGGCCGCGACATCGAGCGCCGAGTGCTCAGCCGCGCCGTCAAGGCTCACCTCGAGCATCGGGTGCTGCTAGACGGCGCGCGGACGGTGGTGTTTTCCGGCGACGCCTGAGGGCGACCTCAGCAGCTTCTTCGCGTCGACGGTAGACGTGGATTATGGCGAGGGTGAATCAAAAGCGGACCCTTCGCGTAGTCTCCCCTGCGACCGAAGCTCACGAAGTCCAAATCGCACTCTCTGCCTCGGGGACATAGCTCATGCCCTCGCTCCGTTCCCCTACGCGATGCACCCCATCGGGCAGAGCTTCAGCGTACCGCGCCGTCGCCAGCGTTAGAAAAAAAGAAGCCAAACTCGTCGAGTCACGAGTTCGCTAGAGCAGTGCCCCCTCCCCGGGGATTGCAAGCCCATCGATCCCTCCTGAGGTTCCGAGGCCCTAGCGCCTTGGGCTTCTCAAAGTACACCTGATGCTTCCCCCGGCGACCCGAAAAACAGCGTCGCATGCGAAAGCTTGTATGCTTAATGGTTCTTAATCAATTTTTCGCTTCGACTCTCAGGCTATACAGCCTGCTGACTTGACGCGCGTGAGGAGGCTTCATGGACGATGATCGACGCTCCTTTGCCCACCTTCCCAGCTGGAAGCACCTTCTTTCCCTCACCCTCCTCGGGGTCTTTCTGCTGACTATCCCCTCATCGCCCGCCACGGCAGATCGCTATACCAACCAATGGACTCGGGACCTGGACGAAATCCATCAGTTGATCAAGGTCGAGAAGTATGGCGAAGCGGAGAAGAACTCCCGCAAGCTGCTGGAAGAGATCAACGAGAAGGCCATTCAGGGAAGCGCCCTCTATCCCCTCATCGGTAAAACCATGGCGTACCGAGCCATAGCCTTCATGGGACGAGGCGAGGCCAAACTTGCGATGTGGGATTTCTCTGTCGCCCAAGCCTTCTACCCCGAGATCCTCCCGGAACATCTCGACACCTTCGGTCCCGCGGGGCAGAAACTTCACCTGCGCCTGAGTCAGAGCGCAGCCTCGACGGGGACCGTCTATCGTTTTCTTGAAGAGAAAGTCGACGGCTGCGAAGAGTTCCAGCTGCCAGCTCCCACGAACAAGGTCAAACCTTCAGTACCTAGGGGTCTGTGGAGGACCTTGAGGCAGGAACAGGACGAGGCTTACACCAAAGTCGGCGCCGAAATCGACGCTGCAGGACAACTCCGGCGCTTCCATCTGGTCTCCGAATCGAAGTACCCCACGATCAACCTGGAGGCATCGGAGGAACTGCGAGCAACAACCTTTCAGCCTGGCACCTGCGATGGCGAGCCGGTTGCCTTCATGTACGACATGTGGATGACCTTCGCCATTGAGCGAGGCCCACGGAAGCTCGAGGAGGCTCAATCCGCCCCCTAACTTGCCCCACCGAGGTCGAAGGGAAAGGGAAGAGCCCTCTCCCACTGAGCAGTGATCCCTATTCCGTGGAGTCGAATCACAGAAAGAGCCTCTGCTTACTCTTTCCCGAGTCCGAGACTCCCACAGTCCACCCATTCATTCCCTGACCCGAGGAGGCCCCCTATGCGCCCTATCCGATTTTCGTCCGGCGATCTTCACCACCTCCACCACCTGCTGTGCTGCGTCGCTGCGGCGCTGCTGCTGATCAGCCTCGCTGCTCCCGCCCACGCCGGCCGTAACGTCGCGGAGTGGGACCAAGAGCTCGCGGAGGTGCGAGAGAAGCTCCACGAGCAGGACTATAAGAAGGCTAAGAAGCTGTGCCGCAGCCTGCTCAAAGACTTCGATTTTTGGATCTTCGACGGTCCGGCGGCGAACCGGCTCCTGGGCCAGACCCTCGCCTTTCGTGCGGTCGCAGAGCTCGGCCTCGGTCATCCCGAAGATGCCGTCTGGGACTTCACCGTCGCTCAGGCGATCTATCCCGAGCTGCTCGCGGAGCATCTTCCGGCGGTCGGCGCCGGAGGTGAAGCCCTGCAGCAGGCCGTCGAGAAGCACCAAGAAGAGCTGGATGGTCTCGTAGTTCCCGAGAATTGCGACTCTGTCGCCCCACCCCGTGGATCCAGGAGCAAAGCACCAGAGATTCCCATGGCCCTATACGAGCGCTTCCGCGCGGAGATGGGAACCGTAGTGGTCCAGCTCTACATCAACGCCGAGGGAACTCCCGAGGCCTTCCTTCTTCCCGAGCCGCCGCGATTCCCTACGGCGGCGATCTCCATCGCCGAGTTCATGCGCGAGGCCGAGTTCAGGCCGGCCTCCTGTGACGGAGAGTCCGTTCCCTCTCACTACCAGATCAGCTATGACTTTTCGGTGATCAGACGTTGAGGGGTTCGAAGGCTTTGGGGTTTGAAAGGCGCAGGGGTGCAAGAGCCGAGGGGTGTAAGAGCCGAGGGATTTAAGGGCTGAGCAGGTCGAGAGCTGAGAGGGCGGAATGAAAGCGATTGTCCGCTGAGTTTCTCTCACTGATGTGCTAGCGTCCCGACTGCACCTAATCTTTTGGCGGTGTCGGTGATCGATACCCCACCCCGCCTTCTTCACTATCCCGGAGAGCTGCCATGGCTTTGCCCTCGTTCCTATCGCATCCCCTGACCTCTCAAGCCCTTCGATCGACCTCGAGACGCCTCGTCCTGCTGGTTGCCGCTTTCGCTATCGCCCTGACTCTGTGGCCCTCGGCAGCCGAGGCCGCCAGCACCAAGGTATGGGACCAGCGGCTCCAGGAAGCGCGCACCCAGGTTCGCGGCGGCGACTACCAAAGCGGTCTCCAGAGCAGCCAGAAGCTGCTCGATGACCTCGCCTGGAAGGTAGCCGGAGGCGAGGGTGCCCAGCGGCTGGTAGGGCAGGCCCTGGCGCTGCGGGCCGTGGCCCAGCTGGGGCTCGGCAACGAGATCGGCGCGCTCTGGGATTGGGACGTGGCGAGATCCGTCTACCCGAAGTTCCAGCGCGGCAATCTGCCCTCCCTGGGGGCCGGCGGTAGCGCCCTGAAGACTCGCCTCGACGCCATTGAGGCGCAAGACGGTGCGGCCCGCCTGCCCTGGGTGGATGTAGCCCAGCTGCCGGCTCACCAATATCAGACCCAGGCCATCGCCCAGGCCGAGGCGGCGCAGAAAGAAAGCGGTGGCGAGGTCGATCTCGCCTCGTACCTCGACCAGCAGGAGCTCATTCGCCGCTCCCTGGTGAGCGCCGACAAGCGCACCGGCTGCACCACCATCACCCCGGCGAAGCTCACTTCCCGTCGCGATCTGGAGCTCCCCGAGGGCCTCAAGGAGCTGCTGGCGGACGGCAGCTACAACGTCATGCTCACGGTGCGGGTGGCCGAGAACGGGCTCCCCTCGAGCGTAGCGGTGGAGCACGAGGCCACGCTTCCGACGGCGGTGCAGGCGGCGACCGACTACATCAGCAGCTTCCGCTTCGAGCCCACCCAATGTGATGGCCAGCCGGTGGCGGTGGACCTTCGCATGGTGATCGGCATGAGCTTCAGCGGGAACCCCGTCACCGAAGGCTGATTCGGCCTTCCGCGAGCCCTCGCGGCGCCGGAGCGAACCGGCTCAGGATCGACGGCGGTCCGTATCTCTCCATGGCTCCCCTGCTACAACTTCTCGACGCCCATCTCGCCTTTGGTGGGCCCAAGCTCCTCGACGGTGCTCATCTCGCCGTCGGGGCTCAGGAGAGGCTGTGCCTGGTGGGGCGCAATGGGGCCGGTAAGACCACCCTGCTGCGGGTGCTCGCCGGCGAGCTGAAGCTCGACGGTGGGGAGATCGCCGCCAGCGGCGGCACCACCGTCGCCTATGTTCCCCAGGATGTCCCCCAGGACCTCGGCGGCACCATCCTCCACTGCGTGACCGGGCAGCTGGGGGAGAGCGGGGAGCTGCTGGAGAGCTACTACCAGCTCAGCCATCAAATCGCCCAAGGCTCAGAAAAGGGTGCGGTAGAGGGTTCAGAAGAAGATCCCGGGCAGCGAGGCGAGAGCTCCGAGGATCAGCTGAGGCGGCTCGGCGACCTCCAGCAGCGCCTGGAGAGCACCGGGGCGTGGAGCCGCCACCTCGTCGTGGAGCGGGTCCTCAGCCGCATGGAGCTGGATCCGGACGCCGCCACCGCCACTCTCTCGGCGGGCATGAAGCGCAGGGTCTTGATCGCCCGAGCCCTGGCCCAAGAGCCCTCTATCCTGATTCTCGACGAGCCCACCAACCACCTCGACATCGAGACCGTCGCCTGGCTCGAGTCGGCCCTCGGCAGAGATCTGCTGCCGGAGGGATCCGCCCTGATCTTCGTCAGCCACGATCGCGCCTTCGTCTCCAAGCTGGCGACTCGGATCATCGAGCTGGACCGAGGGCGCCTGGCCTCCTATCCCGGCGACTGGGACAGCTATCGCCAGCGGCGAGAAGCGGAGCTGGAGACCGAGCTCGTCCACTGGGAGCGCCGCGACAAGCTGCTAGCCCAGGAGGAGGTGTGGATTCGCCGCGGCCTCGAAGCCCGCCGGCGGCGCAATCAAGGGCGAGTACGGGCCCTCGAGCGCCTGCGCCAAGAGCGCCAGCAGCGCCGGGAGCGGCTCGGCAAGGCGCGCCTAGCGGCCGAGAGCGCAGCCCCTTCCGGCAAGAAGGTGGTCGACGCCAAGGGAATCAGCTTCGCCTATGAAGAGGGAGCCCGCCCGATCTTCAGCGACTTGACCACGATCATCCAGCGGGGAGACCGAGTCGGCATCCTCGGACCCAACGGAGCGGGCAAGACCACCCTGCTGCGGGTGCTCCTCGGTGATCTGGAGCCCACCGCCGGACGAGTCCGCTTGGGAACCCAGCTGCAGATCGCTCACTTCGACCCGGTGCGACAGCCGCTGGACGAAGAGAGCACCGTGGTGCGAAACCTTGCCGGCGACAACGACCGTATTCACTTTCAGGGCAAGACCCGGCACGCCCTCGGCGTCCTCGAGCAATTCCTCTTCCCGCCCCAGCGCTCTCGCTCGCCGGTCTCCCAACTCTCCGGCGGCGAACGCAACCGGCTGCTGCTGGCCAAGCTCTTCGTCCGCCCCTCGAATCTACTGGTGCTGGACGAACCCACCAACGATCTCGATATCGAGACCCTAGAACTGCTGGAGGAGCTGCTGCTGAGCTACGAGGGCACCGTCTTGGCGGTCAGCCACGACCGCGCCTTTCTCGACCAGGTGGTGACCTCCACCCTGGTGCTCGAGGGAGACGGGCGAGTCGGGGAGTTCGCCGGCGGCTATAGCGACTGGCTTGTGCAGCGGAAAGCGGCGGAAAGCCAGCGCAAGACGCGGGGTAAGAACGGAAAGGCCGGACGCAAAGACGGACAAGGGAGCAACACGAAAGCCAAGGGTTCCGAACAGCCGAGCAGCTCAACGTCCCAATCCTCGGCAAAGCGCAAGCTGAAATGGAAGGAAGAAAGAGAGCTGGAAGCCCTTCCGCAACGCATCGAAGATCTCGAATCCCGGCGCCAGGAGCTATTTGACTTTCTGGCCGACCCGCTGAGCTACCAGAACGAAGACGGGCAGCAGATCGCGGCCCGCCGCAGCCAGCTGCAAGAGGTCGAAGCCGAGCTCGAAGCCGCCTACGGGCGGTGGCAGTTTCTAGAAGATCTTCAAGACTAGACTGGATACGCGATGAAGTTCTTTTCTTCGGAATTCGCCTACTTTGCGCGCGATCGCGGCGGGCGCAAGAATCTCGGCCTGCTGGGGCGCTTTCTCGGCATCCTCGCCGGGCTCATCCTGAGCTACAGCGTGGCCTTCCACTACCTGATGGCTTGGGAAGGCAACGATTACAGCTGGATAACGGGCCTCTATTGGACCCTCACCGTGATGTCCACCCTGGGCTTTGGTGACATTACCTTCACCACGGACCTCGGGATGGTCTTTTCCATTCTTGTGCTGCTCACCGGCATCGTTTTCATGCTGGTGCTGCTGCCCTTCACCTTCATCGAGTTCTTCTACGCGCCTTGGGTCGAAGCCCAGAATCAGGCGCGGGCACGGCGCAAGCTGCCGCTGAATTGGCGCAATCATGTGCTCTTTACCCATCTCGACCCGGTCTCCGAAGCGCTGATGCAGCGGCTGGAGCGCTACCGCATTCGCTACGCGCTGCTGGTGGCGGACCTCGCGGAGGCGCTGCGCCTGCACGATCAAGGCTACGAGGTCATGGTGGGCAACCTGGACGATCCCGACACCTATCGCGCCGCCCAGGTAGAGCACGCCTCGCTGGTAGCGGCAACGTCCAAAGACGAGGCCAACACCAACGCCGCCTTCACGGTGCGGGATGTCAGCGAGTCCGTCCCCATCGTGGTGACCGCCAACGATAGCGCCTCGGTAGACGTTCTCGAGCTTGCCGGCGCCAGCGAAGTCTTACAGCTGGGACGCCGCATGGGCGAAGCCCTCGCCCGCCGGGTGGTGGGCAACGATGCCCTCGCCCACCCGCTGGGGAGCTTCGACAACCTGATCATCGCTGAGGCCAGCATTGCCGAGACCCCGATGTCCGGCGGCACGCTGGCAGAGGCCAATCTGGTAGAGCGCTTCGGCCTCGCCCCCATCGGTCTATGGCAAGGGGGCGAGCTTCACGAGGCTCACGCGGATTCACAGCTCACGGACGAGACGGTGATTCTCCTCGCCGGCTCCCAAGCGCAGCTGAACCGCTACAACGAGGCCTTTCGCGGCTATCACCTATCCTTCGATCCGGTGGTCATCCTCGGCGGCGGTCGTGTGGGCCGTGCGGCCGGCGCCGCTCTCGCTCGACGAGGCGTCGATTACCGCATCGTGGAGAAGCGAAAGGAGCGGATCTACGATCCCCAGCGCACGATCCACGGCAACGCCGCGGAGCTGGAGGTTCTCAAACAGGCCGGTATCGACACCGCCCGCACGGCGGTGATCACCACCCACGATGACGACACTAACGTCTACCTCACGTTGTACTGCCGACGCCTGCGACCGGACCTCCAGATTCTGTCCCGAGCCAAGCTCGAGCGAAACGTCTCCACTCTCCACCGAGCCGGCGCGGATTTCGTGTTGTCCTACGCCTCCATGGGTGCCAGCTTCCTCTTCAATCGGCTGCAGCAGAATCGGGTCCTGATGATCGCCGAGGGAGTCAGCCTAGTGGAATTCGAAGTTCCCGAAGATCTCACCGGACAAAGCCTGACCCAATGCGCGATTCGCAAGCGCACCGGCCTTTCGGTGGTCGCGGTGCGCAGCGATGGCGTGGTGGATCCGCACCCGAATCCAGACGAGCCTCTAGCGCCAGGCAAGCAGCTACTGCTGCTCGGAAACGAGGAAGCAGAGAGGAATTTCCTCAAGCAATTCCGCGGCTAGCCCGGCTTAGCGACAGATCAACGAATCAGCAGATCAGCGGATCAGCCCGGTCACCAGCTGCGGGAAGAGGATGATCAGGGTGAGGCCGATGAGCTGGATGAAGATAAAGGGCACCACGCCCCGATAAATCTGGCCGGTGCTCACTTCCGGAGGCGCGACCCCCCGGAGATAGAAGAGGGCGAAGCCAAAGGGCGGGGTCAGGAAAGAAGTCTGCAGGTTCATCGCGATCATTACGCCGAACCACACCAGGTCCACCCCCAGCAGAGTCGCCGCCGGCACGATGAGGGGTATCAGGATGAAGGCAATCTCGAAGAAGTCGAGAAAGAAGCCGAGCAGGAAGATGGTGAGGTTGGCCACCAAGAGCAGGCCAATGACGCCCCCGGGCAGACCGGTGAGCAGGTCTTCGATCCACAGGTCGCCGTAGAAGCCGAGGAAGACCAGAGAGAAGGCCGTCGACCCGACGAGCAGAAAAACCACCATGGTGGTGAGTCGCGTGGTCTCCATCAGCGCGGCGCGCAGCGTTTCTCGGGTGAGACGACGATGCACCGCGGCGAGCAGCAGTGCGCCGACGGACCCCAGCGCGCCAGCCTCGGTGGGGGTCGCGACGCCCGCGAAAATACTTCCCAAGACCACCAGGATCAGCACCAGCGGAGGCACCATCACCTTCGCCACCCTCAACGCGAGGCTCCAGCCCCCGTCGCCTCGAGCCTCCGGCGGCAGGGCGGGGGCCGCGGCGGGTTTCACCCAGGCCACCACCGCGACGTAGAGGGCGTAGAGGCCGGACAACATCAAGCCTGGAATCAGGGATCCGAGGAAGAGATCGCCGACGGAGACACCCATCTGGTCCGCTAGCACCACCAGCACCACGCTCGGCGGAACGATCTGGCCCAGAGTCCCGGAGGCGCTGATCACTCCCGCCGCCAGCGTCGGGGAGGTTCCGTAGCGCAGCATCACCGGCATCGAGATCAGCCCCATCGCCACCACCGACGCCCCCACCACCCCGGTAGCGGCGGCCAGCAGGGTGCCGACGAATACTACCGCCAGCGGCAGCCCGCCCCGCAGCCGCCCAAAGACCTGGCCGACGGTGGTGAGCAAATCCTCCGCTAGGCGGCTCTTCTCGAGCACGGTACCCATGAAGATGAAGTAGGGAACCGCCAGCAGCAGGAAGTTCTGCATGATGCCGAAGATGCGCTCCGGCACCGCGCCGAGGAGAGCCCACTCGAAGAAGCCCAGCTGCACGCCGAGGGCAGCGAAAGCCAGAGCACTTCCGGCCAGCGCGAAAGCCACTGGATAGCCAGAGAAAATCAGCGCAAAGGCAACCACAAACATCCAGGGGGCCAAGTGCTCGGGACTCATGAAGCCTCCCCGGGATGCTGTGGTGGACCCGTTTCACCTTCGGCGAGACTCGGCGAGGCGGCAGAGGCGGCAGCAGTGAACGAATCGGACGTCGCCACGCCAGACTTCATCTCAGTAGACTGCGGCCCATTCGACTCGGGCCCATTCGACTCGGGCCCATTGGACTTCAGCTCAATCCCCCGCAGCGCCGCCAGATTGCGAATCACTTCGGCAAAGCCCTGCAAGGCCAGCATCGCGAAGGCGATAGGGATCAATGCCCACAGCGGGTAGCGGGGCAAGCCTCCAGGATCAGGGCTTTGCTCCAGGATTCTCCAGGAGGCCAAGAGAGAGGGCCACGAGGACCAGATCGCGAAGAGACAGAAGGGCAACAGCAGCAGCAGACTGCCCACGAGGTCGATCCAGTGGCGCCAGCGCGAGCTCAGGCGACCGTAGAGCACATCCACCCGAACGTGAGCATTGCGACGCAATCCGTAGGCGGCGGCGAGGAGAAAGATGGCGCTGAACAAATACCATTGGGCTTCGAGGTATCCGTTGGAGGAGAGATCTCGCCCCAGGCTGCGACCGGCATAGCGGGCCACGGCGTTGAAGGCCCCCAGCAGAACCATGAGCAACACAAGCCAGCCCATCGCCCGGCCAACCCAATCGTGGAAGGCGTCGACAGCGCGCACTACGATTCCGCAGCGCTGTAGCCAGCGGTCCATCAAGCGCTCTCTTCGGCCTCAGGCCCGGTACTAGCGCGGCCAATATCGGCTTGACCAGTACTAGCTCGCCCAGCCCCAGCGTCGGCTGAGTAGATGAAGGCGAGATTCCGGCCCGCCCGGGGTCCATGGCCTCGGTAGCTCCACAACTGCTGCGGATGGCAGCGGGTGCAGGTCCGAAGCACCGTCACCTCTTCGACCCCCGCAGCGTGAAGTTGATGGGCGGCCACCGCCGGCAGATCCAGGTGCGGCTTCAACTTAGGCCGGTGACTCACGCTCGCCCGGGCACCCTCGGGGGTCGAGTCGATAACCTGCTGGGCGACCTCCTCGTCCACCTCATAGCAGCAGGGTCCAATGGTCGGCCCGACCCAGGCCCGCAGCCTCCGGTGCGTCGCCGAGGATTCCCTGAGCCGGTCCACAACCCTCGGCAGCACACCCGCCACCAGACCCCGCCAGCCGGCATGAGCGGCTCCCAGCACGGGCTCCGCTAGGCCGGTATCCTCCGCTGCTGGCTCATCTGTCCCTCCGAGCTCTAGAGCCAGGAGAACAGGGACACAATCCGCCGTAACGACGGCCGGGGATGCAGCCCCTTCGGCGACGGCTACCAAGGCGTCTCCGGCGCCGCAAAAACCAGCCTGGGCCTCCGCGACGTCGGCCCCATGGATCTGCCGGAGCCAGGCGGCCGGCGGAGCCGTGGGGGCAAGGCGGGCGACCACGGATGGAATGAAGTCTTCGAGGGGTGGACGCTGCTCACCGGTCGCCGCCCACGGCTCGGCCTGATCTAGCAGCCGGCCAACAAAGACGGGCTGGGCTCCGTCCTTCTGCGTGACTCCTCTCCACAGGAAAAAGCCCTGGTCCACAACCGGCGCTACAGAAAGCTCCTCCAGCCAAGGAAGGGCTTTCCCTCGGTCCGACTCCACGGAGTCGGAGGCTCCAGGAAGTCGTTCTACCGCAGGACTGGCTTTAGGAGAGGAGGACATAGCGGATCGCTATTGTAGCTCGGCGGGCCCGTACCACCGTATGGGACGGGCCTTCGTGAATCGAGCCGATGACGCGGATGAGGGTGCGGCCAGCGGAATCTACCTAGACGGGAATCGATCGAGTCAGCAAGCCTCTATGGCCCTTTCTGAGCCCTTCGCGGCCACCTTCTTCTTTGACCCTACTCCGGGCCCTTCTTTGGGCCCTTCTCTGGGCTCTTCTCTGGGCCCTTCTTGAGGGGGGCTCTCAATCCCCCTTTCCAAGGCCTGGCTCTGCACCACCCCTCGCCCTATCTCGAGGTCTACAGACCATGGCGAGAACAAGCACCGACGAGCCTTCGAAAGCTTCTCGCTGGGTTAGACTACTCGGGTTATGCCCCAATGGGCCCCAACGTCAGGGGGCGAATTTTATGAGGCAGTGATCGGGCTCGAGGTGCACGTTCAGCTAGCCAGCGCGAAGAAGATGTTCTCTTCGTCAACCTGGGAATTCGGCGAAGACGCAAACCGGCAGCTGGACATTACCTCCGCTGGCTATCCCGGTGCCCTGCCGGTCATCAATCAGGAGGCGGTAGACCTCGGGCTGCTGCTCGCCCTGGCCCTAGACTGTGAGATCCACGCTGAGTCTAGATTCGAGCGCAAGAGCTACTTCTATCCAGACCTTCCCAAGGGCTTTCAAATTACTCAGCATCGCCATCCCCTCGCCAGCGGCGGGCAGCTCCCCCTTCGGCGTCATCCCCACGCTGTTCCCCTGGCCGGAATGCATCTCGAAGAAGACGCCGGCAAGCTTCTTCATCGAGAGGCAGAGACTCTCGTGGATCTCAATCGGGCCGGTGCACCGCTGGCGGAAATCGTCAGCCAGGCGACCATGAGAAGCGCGGAGGAAGCGCAGGACTTTCTGCGAAGCCTGCAGCATCTCGTCCGCTGGCTGAAGGTGAGTAGCGGGGCGATGGAGAGAGGCGCCGTGCGCTGCGACGCGAATATCTCCTTGCGCCCAAAGAGTGGAACGCAGCTCGGCCCGCGGGTCGAGATCAAGAACCTGAATTCCGTTCGGCACCTCGGCCTGGCCCTGGAGCACGAGATCTCCCGCCAGCGGAGGCTGCTGAACTCCGGGCAGCCGATCACCAGCGAGACCCGTGGATTTGACCCAAGGCAGCGATGCACCCTACCCCAGCGCAACAAAGAGGATTCCCTGGAGTATCGTTATCTTTCGGAGCCGGATCTGCCGCCTCTACGCGCAGACCAAGAGCGCCTCCACCCGCTGGCCAAGAAGCTCCCGAAACTCCCCTGGCAACGACGGCAGCGCCTCGAGTCGCGCTGGCGGCTCAGCGCCAAGATGAGCCGGGAGCTCACCTCGAGCGCTGCACTCACCCAATACTTCGAAGACGCCATGGCCAGCCTCAACGATCTACCGACCTCCATGGCGCGCACCGTCACCAACTGGGTCCTCAACGAGACCCTCGGAGCGCTGCGAACCTGGCGGGAGCAAGAGAGGGTCGCTAAACAAGTTGCCAGCAGCGACAGTCTCCAGCATCGTGATTCCGAGATTCCACCCCCGGATCGCCTCCCAGCGGCCGCCTGTGCTGCGGTGGTCCGTCTCGTTCACGGAGGAGAGCTCTCCTCCACCGCGGGCCAAGACCTCATTCTCGACCTGCTGCGAGAGCCTCTCGGAATTCAGCAGAAGAGCGAAACCTGGGTCGCCAGCATCCGCCGCAGAGTAGAGAATCGTGGCTGGAGTCAGGTGAGAGATGCCGAGAGCCTAAGAACATGGACCGACTCGACTCTTCAGGCCCATCCACAACAGGTTGAAGAGTTCCGCGCGGGAAAAGACGCATTGCTCGGCTTCTTTATCGGCAAGGTGATGACGCTCTCCGGCGGCCGCGCCGACCCCCAACAGGTTCGACAGCTGCTCCTCGAGGTGCTGCGAAAAAGCGACCCTGAAGCATCCGATAGTGCACCACAGGGAGGCCAGGCATGATTCGCTTCTTCAGCGTCGGGAAGCGATATCCCGGAGGTCAAGTCGCCCTGCGGGACGTGTCCTTCCATATTCCTCGGGGGGAGTTCGTCTTCCTCACCGGAGCCAGCGGCGCCGGCAAGACAACCCTGCTCAAGATGATCTTCCGGGAGGAAGTGCCCAGCAGCGGCCAGATCCTGGTCAATGGACGCAACGTCTCCTCCATCCCTTCCCGCAAGATCCCCTATTTGAGGCGATCCATCGGCGTGGTGTTCCAGGACTTCCGACTCCTCGAGCGCAAGACGGTCTTCGAGAACGTTACCTATCTCCCCCGACTCCTCGGCCACGACCGCAGCGAGCAAAAGCGGCTGGCGGTGGAGGCACTGCAGCAGGTGGGCCTCGCCCACCGCCTGAGCGCGTTTCCGATGCAGCTCTCCGGCGGTGAGCAGCAGCGGGTTGCCATCGCGCGAGCCTTGATCAACGAGCCGGAGCTGATCATCGCAGATGAGCCCACTGGGAATCTTGATCCTGACCTCTCCAGAGATATCCTCCAGCTCTTCCAGGAGATCAATCGCCGAGGCACTACGCTGCTGGTGGCGACTCACGATCGCGACACCATTCACCGGGTTGGAGGGCGAATCCTCACCCTGGACGCGGGCTCGCTGGCGGGGGATGAATCTCGCCTCGGCATAGGAGTTTCCACTGAAGACCCTGAAGAAGAGAGCGCTGACTCTGAAGATCCATCCATGACGGATCCAGTCAGCAAGGATTCGCAGGAATCTCAGGAGCCTCAGGAGCCTCAGGAGGAACTGTCAGAGCAGGACGCGGTGTCCTGCAGTGAAGACACAGAGCCGGTGATGACCTCCGAGGATCAGAAATGACCTGGGGACAGGCTCTTCGCTATTTTCTTCGCGAGGCGAGCGTTAGCCTCCTGCGAAGCTGGAAAGTCAGCGTGCTGGCGGTGCTCACCATCGCGGTGAGCCTCTTTGTCGGCGGAGCGTTGCTGCTCCTCACCTCGAACCTCGCCCAGCTGGTCGAGGATTGGCAGTCCAGAGCCCGGGTCGTCGTCTATCTCGACAATACTCTCGAACCAGAGCAGATCCAGCAGCTACAGCAGGACTTACTCGCCGCAAGCTGGACCGAAAGTGTCGGGCTGGTGGACGGACCGGCGGCCACCGAGCGCTTTCAGCGCGCTTTTCCCTCGCTGGCTGACCTCGTCAGCGACTGGGAAGAAGAGCCGCTGCCGGCCTCTCTGGAGATCCGCCTCTCCGCGCAGGCAGAACGATCGGAGATCGCCCTGAGAAGCGATGAGCTGCGCCAGCTAGAAGGCATCGCTCAGGTGGACGACGATCGGGACTGGCTGCAGCAGATGGCGGCCATCGTCACCATTCTGCGCGGCATTGGCCTGATTCTCGGTGCCATCCTTCTCGGCGCAGCGGTGTTCACCATCGCGAGCATCATTCGGCTCACCGCCTATCTCTACAAAGAAGAGATCGCCATCATGCGCCTGGTGGGGGCCACTGAGTTCTTCATCCGTGGGCCCTTCTATGTCGAGGGCTTTCTGCAGGGTCTCCTCGGAGGCATCCTCGCCCTCGGTGGCCTCTACCTAGGCCATTGGCTGCTGGACGCCCCCGCCGAGCTGTGGGCTGAAGCGCTATTTCAAGGCTTCCTGCCCTGGCGGGGACAGGTCTTCCTGGTCCTGGTGGGAGCCCTCGCGGGGCTCGCCGGTGCCGTGGTGTCACTGCGGCGGGAACAGCTTGGAGCCCCCCCGCCCCCCGCCGCTCCCGCACCTTCCGAAGACTAAAGCAGGACAATCTGGCCGGTCTCCTGCCAGGAGAGCTGCCCGAAGGGTACCGGTAGGCTGCGCTCCTGGAGCTAGAACTGGAGCTAGAGCCGCGCTGCGACCCGGTGGATGATCATCCCCAATCGGTCTACCAAAGGGGCTGCGGAGCCCGGGATGGAAGTCCCCCTCTGCCCCGAACCCCGCAGAGCAGCGCCGAACTCTCCCGGAGAGCTAACGCCCCCTCGAGTCAGCACGAGTTCGCCACCCCAAAAGAAACGAGGCTCCCTCACGGGAGCCTCGAATTCGGGCTCAAAGCCCGGCGGGAGCTAGTGGCGAAAGATCAGCCACCGCCCTCCAGGGCTTCCAGCTCGCGCTGCAGCCGCTCTTCCTCAGCCTTCAGTCGAGCGTACTCGGCTTCCTCGTCGTCGGCCTGCTCGTTGTGATCGCGAATCTCGATGTTGTTGGCCACACGCTGCTGACCAGCCTGGTTACCGCTCTGCTGGTAGGCCTTCAGTGCATCTTCGAGCTTCTTCTCTTTCTCGTAGACGAAGCCCAGCTGATCGTAGACCTTCTTTTTCTGGTCCGCGCTGGAGGCGAGGTTCATCGCCTTGGCGAGAACATCTGAAGCCCGGGCGTAGTTTCCGGCAGAAGTCGCCGCCTGGCTGAGGTAGTAGTGAGCCAGCCAGTCGTTGCCCTTCTTACCGACAGCCTTCTCGAAGGAGGCTACCGCGGCGCCGTAGTCCTTAGCACCGAGCTGCGCCTCGCCGAGGGTCAGGAAGTTGTCGAAGGTGCCGGCCCGGGAAGCCAGGGCCTGAGCGGCAGTGACGGCCTTCTTGTAGACGCCAGCCTTGCCGGCGCCGCGGGTCTCGCGGCCTTGGCGCATCAGCGCGTCGACGTAAGCCTCGCGGGCCTTGGTGTTCTTGCCATCGAGCTGGACTGCCTTCGCCAGAGCGTTCACCGCGGCATTGGTCTGACCATCGTTGAAGGCGGCCGCACCGTAGCTAAACCAGGCCGCCGCGTCCCTGGGGTTGGCCTCCGCAGCGCTCTTCATGGCGGCCAGCGCTTGACCACTCTGGCCGCTCTTGTTGAGGGAAGCCGCCAGCAGCTTGTGGTAGATGCCCTGCTGAGCCTTGGGCAGGGAGCTAGGATTGATTCTCTTCAGCAGCGTCGCGGCGTCGCCATAGCGGCTGTTCTTCACCAGCGCGTTGCCCAGCTGAAGCTGGTAGCTCACGTTGTCCGGCTTGAGGTCATAGGCCTTCTGGAAGTACTGCAGCGCCTCGCTCTTACGGTTCAGCTTTTCCAGCGACTGACCGAGCCAGAAGAAGCCATCGGGCCATTCCGGATGAGTCTGGGTCACCTCTTCGAATTGACGGGCGGCTTCAGCGTAGTTCTTGCCTTTGAAAGCGTTGATCCCAGCTTCCCACTCCGCCAACAGAGTGGCGGGGAAAGCGATCAGCGCGGCCAAAATCAGGGTCGTGACAAGTTTCCTGCTCATATTCCAAAAGCTCCTTTCACTGCCCGAAGCCCAAGCGGTTGGGAACTTCGGCGCCCGTCGCTGAGTGGAGCGCGACGAGCGGATGTTTTGCCTATTCGTTATGCAAGGTAGCTGCCAGCAGGCAAAGTAGATTAGATCCTAGGGGTGAGGGACGTCGAAACTGTGGGGGCGAGGGAGACTCGGGAGAGTGAGATGCTCGAATTGCGGTGCTCCCGTAGTGAGGGCTTCACGCTGCCTCAGAGTACAGGCCGTGGCGTAAGATGAGATTGCGCTGCAGCATGTGACGAGTACACGGTTCAACTACCTGACTCCGGCTCCTATCCCTGCATTTATCGGCCTGATCGTCTAGACCTCAGATGCTGCACCTGAGTTCCTTGGATCCCTCGCCGGCGAACGAGATCTCGGCAAAGCGCCCCGTCAGCTTTCAATGCATCGAGTTTCAATGCACCGAGCCCAGCAGGAAATCATCACGGTGCGCTGAGAAGCGATTGCACCTCGGTCATCAACTCCTTGGCTTGGTTCGGTCCTCCGGTCGTGGACACGATCTTCTCCAGAGCGCGCACCAAGTCGAGCACCGCGTCGGCAGGACGTCCTGCAATGAGGACAGCCTCCGCGAGGCGAGCGTGGCGATCTACCTCGTCGAGCTCGGCCTGTCGTCCCTGGAGCTTCTGGCGAGCGATGTCCAGCACCGCGGCAACCAGACCATTCAGCTGCTCATCATTCAGCTCCCCGAGGCGGTCCGTCGGCAACTGACTCAGGTCTTCTTTGAGGACGATGAGCTCGGAAGTGATCAGGCCATAGAGCAGCTTGCAAGCCTCGAAGGGGCTGGTATCGATGGCGATCGCCAGCTCTTCGATGCTTCGCCTCTCATCGATCTTGCTGATCACCTTCCACTCTTGAGGCGCGAGGGAAACTGAAGTCTTGGTCGCTTCGCTGGTAAATACCGGCACCAGGCGAATCGATGGAATGCGCTTCGACAGCACTTTCCATTCGTCGATTCGCCGCGCTGCTTCCATCAGCAGGTTGGTATTCGACTTCCGAACGGTGGTCTTCTCTGCACCTTCGGTCGGCGAGAAGACGAAATTTCCATCCGTCCAGATGGCCATCTCGTAGACCGCCTCTTCGCCCTCCAGCTCGCCAGCGAGAGCATGAACGATGCGACCGTCCAGCAGATGAATCTCCCCGGACGATCGACCGTTGGTCAGGGAGAATTTCCCTGTTTTCCCCGAGACAGAGACCAGCTGAATGATGTCGGGTAGCGGAAGCTCTTTAAGCGAGCCTTGAAAGGCCATCGAATCCTTTCCCCGGAAGGACCCCTCGCAATGCAAATGGGCCCCGGTCGATGACCGGGACCCTTCCGGGCGCGGGGCTTGGCTTACTGCAGCGTGAAGCTCACGGTCAGATTGTAGTACACCGAAACCGGCTTGCCGTTGAGGGTGGCCGGCTTGAACTTCCACTTCTTGATCGCCGTAACTGCAGCCTGGTCGAGCCCCATGGGCAAGCCCTTGAGGACCTTTACATTGGTGACATCACCTTCCTTGTCGATGATGGCCTCCACGATCACGACGCCCTGGATTCTCGCCTTACGGGCGATCTCCGTATAGGCCGGATTCGGCGCGCTCACCTTCACCGGGGCCTGGACATCTCCACCGACACGGATCGGCCCAGTGGGCTCCACCGGCGGCGGTCCGGCCGGCACGTCGAAGACGATGTCGCTATCCGGAATGTCGATCTCGGGCTCGATTTCATCTTCGATGCGAATCGGCTCCGGCTCGTCAGGAGTGGGATCCGGAATCGGCACCTTGCGGGACCGAGGCTTGGGAATCTCCTGCTTCTGAGGAGGCGGCGGGGGCTGGAAGCGCACCTGCTGCACCACATAGACCTTCGGCTTCTCCTGCTCTACCTCATCACCGGCATCCGCCTTCGGGAAGTAGATGAAGAGCAGAGCGGCGTGAAACACCACCGCAATGGCAAGGCCGAGCCAGAAGTTCTTGTTGTCCTGCTTGTCTTCATCGAGAAAGGCCAGGGTTGCGCCCAGCGCTTGCTCTCGGCGTAGCGCCTCTGCATCAGCAGCACTAGCGGCAGCCTTCGATGTATTCGTCTTGTCAGCCATCATTGCCTCCTAGGAGCGCCTCAGTACCAGAAGCGGTCGATCTCCCGCTGAGTCGGGATCGTGATGTTCTTGACCTCGACTCCCTGATCGACGCCCTGGCGCAGGGTGTCGTACACCTGCACCATGGAGCCATAAGGAGCGGCTGGGTCGGGTCGGATGATCACCGGCTTGCGAGGGTTCCGCTCCAGCTTCGGAGCCAGGTAGTCGAGAACGGCATCGATAGCCATCGGCTCCTGGTCGACGATCAGGGCACCGTCCGGCAGGATCTCGATGAGCACCGACTCTTCCTTCTCCACCACCGGCGGGTTGTCCTCTTCCTTCGGCAGAGCGAAATCGATTCCGCGAGTCGCTGCGAAGGTCGTGGTGAGCATGAAGTAGATGATCAGCAAGAAGGCGATATCCGCCATCGACGAGGTGGGAATCTCGTCGCTTACACTGTTCTTACGCGTGACTTTCATGAAGGAATCTCCAGCTGCGGGCCGTTAGGCGAGGCGCCTTAAGGAGCCGCTCCAGCATCGTCCACCGTCTCTTGAGCGGAGAGCAGGTAGATCAGCCGAACCTGAGCCTGCTTGAGGGCATCGATCACTTCGTCGATGTGGCGATAGGGGGTCTTCTCGTCGGACTTGAGCACGAACTCCTTGTCCGGCTGCACCGCTACGACCTCACTGGCGAAGGAAATCACGTCCGAGGGACCCGGCACGACGGAAGCCATCTGCTCGCCATCGCTCACGCGAATCTGGCCGTCTTCGGTGACCGATACGTAGGCCGCCTTCTTGGGGATCTCTTGGCGGAGAACGGTCTTCGGCAACACCACCTGGGTCTTATCGACCTCGATGGTGAAGGTAAGCATGAAGAAGATAATCAGCAGGAAGGCGATGTCCGCCATCGAAGCGGTAGGAATGACCGCATCCTGCGTTTGACTGGCGTGTAGGTCCATATTCGATACGTCCCTTCAGGGTGAGCGCACCAAGTGATCGGCGAAGCGCGTCACCGCCGCTCGACGTGGAGCGACGATGACGCGGCGGCCTCAACTCTTCTTAGCGGCGGGCGCCGGCGGCGCGGCGGAGTTATCGGCGGTGATGCCTTCGCGCTCCATCTGGGAGAAGGTCTCGAGCAGCATGTTCGCGGCGGTCTCAATGTCACGCACGAAGCGAGCGATGCGGCTCATGAAGAAGTTGTAGAGGATCTGCACCGGAATGGCGACAGCCAGACCACCGGCGGTGGTGGTCAACGCCTCCTTAATACCGCTAGCAACCAGGGCGGGGTTGGAGAGACCCGCCTGAGCGAGAGCGTCAAAGGAGCGGATCATGCCGGTCACCGTACCGAAGAAGCCGAGCAGCGGAGCTACGTTCGCAACGGTAGCGAGCCAAACCAGGCCACGCTCCAGGCGCCCCATCTCGTAGAGGGCCGCGTTCTCCAACGCCTTCTCGATGTCCTCCTTGGGCTCGCCGTACTTGAGCAGGCCAGCCTTGAGGATCGAGGCGACGGGGCCACGATAGCGCTCGCAAACCTTCTTGGCTTCGAGAACGGAACGGTTGACGATCAGCGCCTTGCGGATCTCCTTGAGGAACTCACTCACGTTGATCTTGGCGCGCCAGAGGGCGATGAAGCGCTCCACCGAAATCGCCGCAGCGATCACGGAAAGAACCAACAGCAACCACATCACCACGCCACCCTGTTCCATCAATTCCCAAAACCGGAAACTTTCGTTCACGACTTACTCCTCCTGTTTCGTTCCGTATAGACCCTAGGGGGAACGATCGAGTTCCCAGTTTTCGGTGAGCCGTTGGGTTTGCCCGGGTCCGTAGTCACTTCTTTGGTCATCGAACAGGCCGCGATCAGAGAACACTAACCACTGCGCCCGAGTCGAGATCTCTGTATTCGTGTTCTAGTGTAGAACTTTCTTGTAGAACTCTTCGTGTACGACTTTATGTAGTGTACTCGCTTCGTGCCGAACGATCTCGGCTAGCGCGGCCAAAAAGCAGATGAGATGGGCGGAAAAGTTGTTCCTCGTAATCATCCACAGCAAGACACGCGTCGTAACCCTAATTCATCGCAGACCGACGCGCACGGAAATTTCCGAGGAGAGGGTCAAAATGCTTCGGGGCCGAGGGGCGAGATGTTAGCACGGGCCCCAAGGTCGGTCAAGAATACTTCTGAACGCGATAAACCTTTAGCGCTCAGACCTTTGCAGCGCCTCTACATGGCATCCAAGGGGTCTTCCAGAAGGCGCTGAATTGCCCATTACCGAACGATGCGCAGCCTCATCCGTCACCTCTCCCGGCCCCTCCCTGACGTAATCGCTCCCAATGCACGCGGCGAGCACCGCAGATCGCCACCGCCACAGCGTCGCTGGCGTCGGAGCTCAGATCGCTGAGATCCCGCCTCAACAACAGCGAAACCATGCGGGCTACCTGCTCCTTGGTAGCCCGCCCCGAGCCCGTTACCGCCTGCTTCACCGTTGCCGGGCTGTACTCCAAGATTTCGAGATCGCGACTGGCGAGCTCCGCCAACAAGGCCCCGCGGGCTTGAGCGAGGACAATCAGGGAACGAGCGTTGATGCCGTGGAAGGGCGTCTCTAGCACCGCGAGGGTTGGTTGATGCTCGTCCAGCAGCTCCCGCAGCCCTGCCGCCAGAAGCGCTAAGCGGGACGGTAGCTGCTTCGAGGCGGGCGGCGACAACCTGCCGAGGGCCAGCGGCACGAGGCGATCCCCCAGTGCATCGAGCACCGCGTAGCCGGTATGCCGGCTACCGGGATCTAGCCCGAGTACCCTCACGGCTCAGCACGGGCGAACGCAGCGAGGGCCGATCAAGAGGCCTCGGCGCCGACTTCGCTCTCTTCGTAATTCGCCCACACCCGCTGGACATCGTCGTGATCTTCCAGGCGCTCCAGCAGGCGCTCGACCTTCTCCGCATCTTTCGGCGTCTCCGCGCCGACCGTCGTGCTGGGCACCATCGCGAGGGTCGTACGGCTTGGAGTCAGCTGTTTTCCTTCCAGCTCCTCCAGCACGGCAAGGTAGGAGTCCGGAGCGACGGTCAAAAGGTATTCCTCGCCTTCGGTCTCGAAGTCTTCGGCGTCGACCTCGAGGGCCAACTCCATGAAATCCTCTTCGGCCAGCGCCTCCCGCGACAGAGAGATGAAGCCACGACGCTCGAACATCCAGGCCACGCAGCCGTTCTCCCCCAGGCTTCCACCATTCTTGGAGAACACGTTCCGGAGCTCGGACACGGTGCGGTTCTTGTTGTCTGTCACCGCCTCCACCATCACCGCGACACCGCCGGGCCCGTAGCCCTCGTAGGTGTATTCCTCCAGCGCCTGCCCTTCCAGCTCACCGGTGCCTTTCTTGATCGCGCGGTCGATATTGTCGTTCGGCACGTTGCTCGAGCGCGCCTCCGACAGCGCTGCCCGCAGCCGTGGATTGCCCTCTGGATCGCCACCGCCCAAGCGAGCAGCGACGGTGATCTCCTTGATCAGGCGGGTGAACAACTTGCTTCGCGCCGCGTCCACCCTAGACTTGCGGTGTTGAATGTTGGCCCATTTACTGTGACCGGCCATGGCAAACTCCTATCAGGTGCGCAGGCCGCCAAAATGACAATTCGACGACCGGATCGAACGAAAGCAGAGCGATCATTGTACAAGAGTCGGCGAGCCGTCGAGCAGAGGCGACGCAGCCACGACGCCGAGGGTATTGGGGGTACGGTTGGTCACTCTCCGCGGAGAGGCCCCGAAACCCCCTCCGGGAGCTGCCGAGAGACCTGCAAGGTATTGGTTGAGAAGGACTTCTCTAGCCCTCTGCCGCGATTGACGGGATTTGCTCCGAATGCTAAAAATGACTCCCTCAGGTCCCATTGGAGAACATAGGTCATGGGTAGTTTCCTGGTAGTCGAACGCGACGAACGGACGGTGGCGCAAATCCGCTCCGTGGCCGCAGCACAGGGCTACGAGGTCACCGTCAGCCACGACCCGGCGGTCGCCGTGGCGATGGCGGCGGAGCTGCGCCCCAAGCTGGTGCTGGCGGACGCATCACTGCCGGGGGCGGTGGACTTCCTCTTTAGCTTTTCAAAACGCCGCGGCGGCTGCGGCTCCCTCGCTTTGCGGCCAATGATGGCGGACATCTCTGGGCTGGAGCAGGCGGCGGACCGCAGCCTCGGCAAGCCCTTCACGCCGGAACAATTAGGTGCCGCTATCAGCGAGCTGCTGGGCGGTGGTAAGCAGCGACCCTCAGCGCTGGAAACCCAGCAGCTGACCTCCGCCGAGATTTTCGGCGACCTGCTCAGCGATCTCGGCGATGAAGGCGCGGCGCCTCCTCAGGCCGCCGCCTCACCGGCAGCGCCGAGCCCCCCGCCGGCGGCCCCAAGTCCAACCCCTGCGCCTCCCGCCCCAGCAGCAGCGCCTCCGGCAGCGGCGCCCCCAGCAGCGGCGCCCCAAGCAGCGGCGCCCCGAGCGAACCCACCGGCGGCTCCCCAAGCGCCCGCCCCCCAGCGCCCAGCGCCACCACCAGCCTCCACGCCGGCATCCCCAACGCCAGCAGCTCAGGCGCCAGCAGCCCCGACGCCAGCAGCCCCGACACAAGCAGCCCCGACACAAGCGACTCCGACGCCGAGCGCTCGCAAACGGCCGCAGAGCTCATCCATCGATCAGCGACTGGAACAAACCCTCTCCGGGGTTCTGGACCTTGGAAACAGCGGCCGCCGCAAGGGTCCGCAACAGACTCCCTCCAGCCCCGGTAGCGCACCGTCCTCGCCCGCTGCCGGCGAACCCCCGAAGGCGCCTCGACAGCCCGCCGCCGGCAAGCGCAAGAGCAGCTCCGCGCAGGAGATCGATGCCCTTTTGAGCAAGACGCTCTCTGGACTGGACATCCCCAAGGCTCGAAAGCGGCCGGCCCCCGCGGCGCCACCACCCCAGGAGCCAGCCACCACCCCTGCTCCAACATCTCCCGCCGAAGACCCCGGGCTGGAGACCATTCACATCGGGCAGAAGCTCGGCGACATTCTGGAACCACCCCCAGCGCCGCCAGAGCCCCCAACGCCCTCGAGTGCTCCTCCCACCGGCCCGACATTGGGAGCAGAGCGAGCTCCGGCCCCAGCACCGCCGCCAGAACGAGCAGCGCCGGCCCCTCCCGCCGAAGCAGCAGCGGCGCAGCCTGCAGGCCCCGGTGACCAAGCTGGGGGCCCAACCCCTCCCCCCGTTCCCAGTGCCCCAGCACCCGGCATCCCGACCCCCGCTCGACCGAAAGGCCCGGAGGTTCTGGACTTCAGCGACTTCGACCTCGAGGATCTGTCGGCGGCGGACCTCGACCAGGCCGACGACGCCACCCCGTCGATCGTCGAGCCCGCCGAGGCCCTCGGCCAGATCTCCGAGCCTTCCCGGGAAGAGGCCGGTGACGACGCCTGGAATCTCGATTCCCTCGACCTATCGGTGGACGGCGGCGAAACCGACGCCTTGACCGCCGACGCCAACGAGATTGGCACCAGCCAAAGCATCACCGGCGAAGGGAGCTTCGGCGCGACCCCTCCACCGCTGCCTCGCAACCCGATCGCTCAGCCCACCTCCTCCGACGAGCAGACCGGCGTGGATGACGCCTTTGATACCGGCAACCCCTTCCAATTCGACGCTCCCACCGGGGCTCTTCCAGAGATCGACCTCGGGGCTCCCCAAGACGCAGCGGGCGACGCCTTCTCCCTGCCGGATCTCGAGCCAATCTCCGCTGATTTAACCGCCGATGAAGCTGCCGACGGCCTCGCCGCACCACCGAGCCTCGACGCTAGCTCCAATGATGAGGCCGCGCTCCTCGACACCAGCTCCCTGACCACCCCGGAGCCCGGCCGCCGCTTCGGGCCATACACCCTCTTGGAGCGCATCGCCGTCGGGGGCATGGCGGAAGTGTGGAAGGCGCGAATGGACGGCGTCGCCGGCTTCCAGAAAACCGTGGCGATCAAGAAGGTTCTGCCCAACCTCACGGAGAACAAGGCCTTCGAGACGATGTTCGTGGATGAGGCGAAACTCGCTGCGGAACTCTCCCATCCCCACATCGTCGACATTTACGATCTCGGCGAAATCCACGGCGAGTACTACATCGCCATGGAGTACGTGGAGGGCAAGGATCTCCGCTCTCTCTTCAACATCGCCCAGCGCAAGGCGATGCCCCTCCCGCTGCCCCTCGCGCTGATGATCGCGTCTCGCCTCGCTAGCGCCCTCGACTACGCCCACCGCAAGCGCGATCCCCAAGGCCAAGAGCTCGGATTGGTCCACCGCGATGTCTCACCGCAGAATGTTCTCCTCAGTCATGAAGGCGACATCAAGCTGTGCGACTTCGGCATCGTGAAGGCCGTATCCAAGGCGAGCAAGACCGAGATGGGGGCGCTCAAGGGTAAGCTTCAATACATGGCCCCGGAGCAGGCCTGGGGTCGGGAAGTCGACTCGCGGGCGGACATCTTCGCCCTCGGTTCTCTGACCTTCGAGATGCTCACCGGAGAGCGCCTCTTCGCCGGAGAGACCGAGCTCGCGGTGCTGGAGATGGTTCGAAGCGCAACGATCCGCACGCCCCGGGAGCTCGACCCTAGAATTCCTGAAGATGTTCAGCGAGCGGTGCTCCGCGCCCTGGCCCAAGACCCCGAGAACCGTTTTCAGCGGGCCAGCGAGATGCGGGATGCGCTCGAGGCCTGCCACGAGCGCATGACCGTCCGCCCATCCAGCTCGGATCTCGGCCAGTATCTGGAGTCGCTGCTGGCGGCGGAAGAAGCAGACGAGGAAACCCTCGCTGCCCATGCCGCCGCGAGAGCCGCGGCGAGGGCCGCCGCCGACCTAGGAGCCGTCGGGATCAGCACGGACACCGGCGACGGTAACGCCTTCGACACGCCGGAATCTCCCTTCTTGCCCTCCGAGGACGACGCGTCGAGCAGCCCAGCCTCCCTGCCACCACTGGAGACCGAGGTAGAAGCCGAGGAGGTCCTCCCCTCCCTTCAGGCTCCGCCGGTAGAGGCCCCTCACGCGGATATTTTGGAGGTGGACTCGGTTCCCTACGAATCCGACCACAGCTCCGACCCTGGAAGCCTCGGAGCGCTGCCCGCGACCTCGCTGCCGGAACCCCCACAGCCGGAGCCCCCACAGCCGGAACCCACTGCCGCAGCAGGGCCGCTCATCCCCCCCGCCGCGGCGGGAAGCGAGTCCCCACCACAACTTCTCGACCTGCTAGATCTCCCCGCTGCACCCTCCCCCGAAGCTTCGGCAACCGCCTCTCTCGAGGCCCAGCCGTCGACTCAACAGGACGGCAGCGGCACCCCCTTCCCCCCTCTGGCGGCCGTCGCCCCCGCAGCGAGCGACATCGACCCAGCCTCCGATCCCCTAACTCCCGCCCCAGGAGCGCCCATTCCAGGAGCAGCAGGGCCAGGAGCTACCGTCGAGGCGGTTCTGCCGCCCCCCAGCGTCCCGCAAGCTCCAGAGAAGAAAAAGCGCAGCTGGCTGTGGCCTGTCCTCTTTCTCTTGCTCCTGGCGCTGGCCGCTGCCGCTTTCTTCCTCCATCAGCAGGGTCTGCTGCCCGCCATTCCCGGCCTCACCTCTGAGGTGCCGCAAGGACCGGCAGCGCCGGTGGATCCGGCGGCTCCGAATCAGGGAAGCAGCACCCCAGGAGGAGCGGAACAAGGCGCGGAGGGTGAGTCTGAGACCCCACAGCCCTCCGCGGAAGAGATCGCTCGCGAGCTGATGCAAACCCAGGGCCTGACGGAAGAAGCCATCGACTCCCAGCTCAAGGACCAAGAGGAAGCTCTGCGCCGGGACTACGAGCAGCGGGAACGACAGCTACGCCAGCAGATTGAGCAGCTGCAGGAGCAGAACCAGGGCGACGACGGCAGCTGAGTCGGCATGCGGCGAGAAAAGACCTTCTCTCGCCAGCCCCCTACGCCCGAGCCCACGGCCCATCCCCACGTCCACCTTGTCAGCCTAACCAAAGCCAAGTATTCTCCCCCCGCTCGCCGTGCCCGCGAGGGGATCCCCCCCTTCGCCCTGGATTCCCGCCGAGGAATCAGACTTCGTGGGCCCGAGATAACACTTTCCTCTCGACTGAGGCTTTTTGATCGCCCCCACCGTCGAGACCCAGGAGCATCCTGATGAGCCTGACTCCGGAACAAAAACAGTTTTACGAAAATAGCCTGTCCATGGCCCGTGCGGATCTCGAAGAGATCGACCGCAGCATCGAAGAAGAGCTGGCCAAGGTGCGAGATCGCATCGCCGACCTCCAGGAGGCCAAGAAGGCCGCACGGCAGATGTACGACGCTGCCTGCCTGCGCCTCGGTGTACCCAACGAGCTCGCCGCAGAGGAAGGTGAAGAGGACGACGAGTCCGGCTTCTGATCTCCCCTTCGCCTGATCTCTCTCCTCGGGAGCCTCATCCATGCCCTGGTTCAAGAAGCAGAAGCGCCCCAAGCCCGTCCGCACGGAGCAGCGAAGCCCCGTGCCGGAAGGGCTGTGGACCAAGTGTCCCGGCTGCAAGGAAGTGGTGTACTCGAAGGAGATCGAGGCGAACTCCCGCATTTGCCCCAAATGCGGATATCACTTCCGCATCGACGCTCTGCTGCGCCTTCGCATGCTGCTGGACGACGAGGCCCCCAAGGAACACTTCGTCGGCGTTCGCCCCGGCGACCCCCTGCAATTCGCCGATACCAAGCCCTATAAGCAGCGCCTGACCACCTACCAGGAGAAGGTCGGCGCCCTGGACGCCGTCAAGGTCGTAGAAGGGCGCCTCGATGGGCACCCCATCGTGATCGCGGTGATGGACTACCGCTTCATGGGTGGTTCCATGGGGTCGGTGGTCGGAGAGAAGATCACCCGAGCGGCGGAGTTAGCCCTCGAGCGCGGCGCGGCGCTGCTGGTGATCTCCGCCTCGGGAGGCGCTCGCATGCAGGAGGGCGTGCTCTCGCTGATGCAGATGGCCAAGATCTCGACGGCCCTCGCCCAGCTTCGAGAGGCCCGTTTGCCCTATCTCAGCCTGCTGACGGACCCCACCACCGGGGGCGTCACCGCCTCGTTCGCCATGCTCGGAGACGTCAACATCGCCGAGCCTGGAGCCCTGATTGGCTTCGCGGGACCCCGGGTCATCGAGCAGACCATCCGCCAGAGCCTTCCGGAGGGCTTCCAGCGCAGCGAGTTCCTGCTCGAGCACGGCTTCCTCGACCTCGTCGTTCCCCGTACCGAGCTCAAAGCGACGCTCTCTCGGTGCCTGAAGCACTTCAAGGCTGAAGGCAATAGCGCCTAGCTCTCCTGCCTCAGGCCCTCCAGGGAACGAACGCTGCTGAGCCCGCGAGTTCCTGAATCGTGAGCTCCTGAACCGCCAGCTCCTGAACCATGGGCGCCGCAGACCCGCTGCTCCAGCGCTTTGAGAGCTCCGGCATTCGCCTCGGCCTCGAGGCCAGCCAAGCTGTGCTCACCCAGCTCGGCTCCCCTCACCTCAGCGTGCCGACGGTCCTGGTGGCCGGCACCAACGGCAAGGGGTCGACCAGCAGCTGGCTGGCCGCCATGGTGGCCCACAGCGGCTACCGGGTCGGTCTCTTCACCTCTCCCCATCTGGAGAGGCCGGAGGAGCGAATCCGCATCGACGGAGCCGCCATCGGCGAGGAAAAGCTCGCCGCCGTGCTGCAGCAGATCATCGACGCGACGGAAGCCCTGCGTCGCCAGGCGGCTCCGGGAGAATCTGCGGCACCACCGACCTATTTCGAAGCCCTCACCCTCGCCGCATTCCTCGCCTTCGCTCAGGAGCCGGTGGATTTAGCGGTTCTCGAGGTCGGCCTCGGCGGACGCCTAGATTCCACCAACGTCTCGGAACCGATCCTCAGCCTGATCACCGAGATCGCCTTCGACCACCAAAAGTTCCTCGGCGACACCCTCCCTGCCATCGCCCGGGAGAAGGCGGGAATCCTGCGTGCCGGCAGGCCGGCGCTATCCTGGATCAGCGACGACGGAGCCTTCGCCGCGGTGCAGGCTCACGCTCAGGAGATTGGAGCGCTCCACGCCTGCGCGCGGGATCAGGTGGCGGTGGAAGAGGCATCCCAGCCGCCGGGCCCAAGCAAGCCGGGGCCGACATTGCGGCTGCGCACCGACGGCGCGCGCTACTCTATTGCCTCCCCGCTGCCGGGGGCGCATCAGGTCCACAACCTCGCCCTCGCCCTCCGCGGCGCAGAGACCCTGGCGACCCTGGGCTTCCCAAAGATCCATCGAGAAGCGATCAGCGCCGGCGCTGCCGCCTGCCGCTGGCCAGGCCGCCTCGAATGGGTGCAGCTGCCGAACCACCGGAGCGTGTTGCTCGACGGCGCCCACAACCCCAACGGGGCTCTTCAGCTGGCAAATTACCTCAGGCAATCGGAGATTCGCCCCTGGCTGCTCTTCGGCGCCTTTGCGGATAAAGACGTCGAGGAGATGCTGAAGCAGCTCGCCCCCGCGGTCCGCGGTGCGAGCTTCACCACGCCTCCCGGCACCACCCGGGGGCTACCGGCAGCGGCCGCCCTGGACCTGTGGCGCACCACCACCGACGCTCCCGCCGATTGGGGCAGGGATGCCTACGAAGAGGCATTGGAGCACGCCATCGGCGCCCTCTCCCCGGGGCAGAGTCTCGTCGTCTGCGGCTCTCTCTACCTCACCGGCGCGGCGCGCCAATGGCTGCACCAGCGCTTCGGACAGCCGCAACCCGCCACCGCACCCCTTTGGGCACCGCCAAGCAAATAGGCAAGAAGGCGAGCTGCTGGCAGTTCCGGCAAGCGGAGAGCTGAACCAGCTCACCGCAACCGAAGCCGCCGGAGCCTCAATCGGCGGCGGTCGTCTCCGGATGGTGGATCTTGTCCACCCGGCGCTGATGCCGGCCCCCCTCGAAGGGCGTATCCAGAAAAGCCCGCAGCACTTGCTCCGCGTAGCTGGGAGCCAGCATCCGCCCCGCTAGCGTGAGCACGTTGGCGTTGTTGTGGGCTCGCGCCAGCGCGCTGGTGTGCGGCTCAAAGCAATTCGCCGCCCGGATCCCCGGAACCTTGTTGGCGGCGATCGCCATTCCAACGCCGGTTCCGCACACCAAGAGGCCCCAATCCGCTGCCGTGGCGGCAACCTTTACGCCCACCTGCTGCGCGAAGTCAGGGTAATCCACGCTCGCCGTCGAAGCAGGTCCGACATCCTCGACTTCAAAACCGTGGTCCCGAAGATAGGCCACGAGGTGATCCTTGAGCTCGAGCCCCGCGTGATCGGAACCCACGGCCACTCGTCGCCCGGCCTCCGCCAAGGTACTCATGATGCGGTCTCCCTATGCTTTTGGGCTCGGCTCTTCCCGGCTCCCGCCGCCGGCTCTCGGATCATCCGCCGAAGCTCTTATTCTTCTTCGCTGGACGCAGCAGCGGGCGCTGCCGGCTCCGCCGCCGCGGCCTTGGGCTTGGCGGTAGACTTCGTCTTCCGCGCAGCGGCGGCTTCCTTCGTGCCGGCCTGGGCCTTCTGCTCCTGCAGACGCTGGGTCAAACGCTTGCGGCGACGCTGACGGCGACGGCGCAGTTTGCGATCTTTCTCACGCATTCTATGCACTCCTGAGACATCGAGCGGAGCCTCGAGCCCCGATCCACGGTGAACAACAGAGGTCTAGCCAAGGCTGAAGACCTCTTGAGACGGTCGTAAGAGCGGAGCTTCCCTCAGCCCTCGCTTCCTGTCAAGAAAAGCGAGGGCTGAGCTAGCGAAGGGATCAGAGGGGCAGGTTCCCGTGACGCTTCGGCGGTACGGTGGAGCGCTTGCTCCCCAGCTGCCGCAAGGCGCGGATGACGTGAGCCCGGGTGTCCTGGGGCTCGATGACGGCATCCACAAATCCTCGCTCCGCCGCAACGTAGGGATTGGAGAATTTGTCGCGATATTCCTCCACCTTCTTGCCCCGCAGAGCCTCGGCCTCGTCTCCGGCGGCCTTCAGCTCGCGGCGATAGAGAACATTGACCGCTCCCTCCGGCCCCATCACCGCAATCTCCGCGGTGGGGTAGGCGAAGTTGGCGTCGGTGCGCAGATGCTTCGAAGCCATCACGCAATAGGCCCCACCATAAGCCTTACGGGTGATCACCGTGATTTTGGGAACCGTCGCCTCAGCATAGGCGAAGAGCAGCTTCGCACCGTGCTTGATGATCCCGCCGTATTCCTGTTGGGTTCCCGGCAGGAAGCCCGGTACATCCTCGAAGGTCAGGATGGGAATGTTGAAGGCGTCACAGAAGCGGACGAATCGAGCCCCCTTGAGGGAGGCGTCGATATCGAGAACCCCCGCGAGGTAGGCCGGCTGATTGGCGAGAATGCCCACGCTCTGGTTCCCTAAACGGGCAAAGCCCACCAGGATATTGCGCGCGTACCCGGCGTGCACCTCGAGGAACTTCCCGTCGTCCACCACCTCCTGGATCAGCTCGCGCATGTCGTAGGGCTTGTTGGGGTCCACCGGCACCAGCTCATTGAGCTTGGCCGACGAGCGATGAGGGTCGTCCTCGCTGGTACCCGGAGGCGGATCGTCCAGGTTGTTGGAGGGCAGATAGGACAGCAGCTCGCGGATTGCCGCGAGGCACGCCGCGTCGCTGGGAGAGGTGAAATGACACACCCCACTCTTGGCGCTGTGGGTCGAGGCGCCACCGAGCTGCTCCTTGGTCACCTCTTCGTGGGTCACGGTCTTGATCACGTCAGGACCGGTGACGAACATATAGCTCGTCCCCTCGACCAGGTAGATGAAGTCGGTGATCGCCGGCGAGTACACCGCCCCGCCGGCACAGGGACCCATGATCGCGCTGATCTGCGGAACCACTCCGGAAGCCAGGGTATTGCGCAAGAAGATATCTGCGTAGCCGCCCAGGGAAGCGACGCCTTCCTGAATCCGGGCCCCACCGGAATCGTTAAGGCCGATCACCGGCGCCCCGTTCTCAATGGCGAGATCCATGATCTTGCAGATCTTCTTCGCGTTGGTCTCCGACAGGGATCCTCCCCACACCGTGAAGTCCTGCGCGAAGACATAGACCAAACGGTCATCGACGGTGCCGTAGCCGGTGATCACCCCATCACCGGGAATGTGCGTCGAGTCCATTCCAAAATCTCGGCATCGGTGGGTCACCAACGAGTCCATCTCCACGAAGGAGCCAGTGTCCAGAAGCAGCTCCACCCGCTCCCGGGCGGTCAGCTTCCCCTGTTCATGTTGGCGCTGAATTCGTGCCTCTCCGCCCCCCAAGCGAGCAGCTTCGGTGCGTTCCCGCAAATCCTCCAGGGCCGCCTGACGGCCACTGATCGCTTCCTTCGTCGAATTACTCATGATGGCTGGAATCGTCCTCCAAAGATTGGGCCGGGGGCCTCATCGTCGCGTCCTCGAAGCTCGGGGCTCTCACCGATGCTTTCACGAGTGCTCTCAGTAGTGCTCTCACTATAGAGCTGCAGCGGCTCGGCTGCCGTCGACGGCCTGACCGAGAACGAGCGCGGCGTTTTCCATGCTGGCGATCTGGGATGAACGGAGGGTGGCTTTCGATCTACGATTCATCGGCGCACGATCTCCGCTTGGCCTCCGCCTGGCATTCTCTATCACACCGTACCCTAGCAGCTCTATTCCTCGAAATCGGCGGCCCTTCGCAAGGGGTCCTCGGCTGCGCTCGCTTCTCGTCTTTTATGGGACAATGCACGGTCGTGCCGTTCGCTGACCTCGATACCGCCGCCGTCGCTCGCGCGCTCTCTCAACTCGTTGACGAGCCCGATGACCTGGCGGACGCCTTCTTCGAACGCCGGGAAGAGATCACCCTTCCGATGGAAGAGGGCATCCCCGGCTATCAAGTGGTGAGGGAAGAAGGCCTGGCGCTGCGGTTGATTCGCGGAAATCGCACCTGGTTCGCCTCCCGAGACGGAGTGGCCCCGTATCTCTTCACCGATGCCCTGCGGCAAGTCGCCAGGGTGCTGCCTCCAGCTCCCTACCCAGAACCGAAACTCCCCGTATCGCCCTGGGAGCAGAGCACTGAGGCCCAGGAGCTAGCGGAGCTTCCGAGAGCCCTAGAGCGACGTCTGCGACAACTCCACGTCGCCTTCCCGATGCGATTGACGGTGCGCAGGCACCGCCGGGCAATCCAGGTGGTGGGCACCCAGTTGGTGCCCGGCCTACAGCAGGAAAGCTTCTACAGCTGCAGGGTCGAGCTCCCCTGGGGCTCTTGGGGAAGCCTGCTGCCAGACCTCGGCGAAGGGGAGATCATCCGCTGCGCCCAGGCCCTCGCCTGCTCATTTCAGTACCACAAGGCAAAGCCCCCACAGGCCGGCCTCGCTCCCGTGACCCTCGGCCCCGCGGCGGCCGCGGTGCTGCTCCACGAGGCCGTCGCCCACGCCCTGGAAGTCGATACCCTCACCCTCGGCGGCAACCCGGAAGCGGCCATCGGGCTCGAGCTGGCGGACCCAAGGCTGAGCGTTCTCGATGATCCGAAGACCGCCCCGGAGGGCGTTCGGCGCAGCAGCGACGATGAAGGAGTGCCCACCTGCCGCCGGTGGCTGCTCAACCGCGGGGTGGTCCAGCAACCCTTAGCGGATCTGTCCTGGGCTAGAGGATCGGAAAAGATCCTGCCGGGAGCCGCCCGCCGCGGCACCCGCCATCAGCTCCCGGCGCCGCGCTCCACTCACCTCGAGGTGCTCCCCGGGGAGGAGAGCGAGGAAGACCTGCTCAGCCTCAGTGACGGGGGCCTCTATATCCCCGAGGCCAGCGGAGGGCAGCTCAACCCCCTCGACGGCACCTTCCAGCTGCGCTTTCCTTTCGCCCAGCGCATTCGCGGCGGCGTTCTCGAGGGCGCCGTCGGTCCCGGCATCCTGACCAGCCGAGTCGGGGAGATGCTCGCCAGCCTTCGAGGCGTCGGCGACCGGCCCGCCTCCTGCGGCGCCGGCTGGTGCGCCAAACAGGGCGTCAAGGTTCCGGTTTGGGCCACCACTCCAGGCCTCGCCCTCGCCGAAGTGAGCATCTCTCCATGACCGCCGTGGAACAGGCCGCGGACGCCACGCTGGACGCCATCGGCCGGCTCGAAGACGGCCGCTTCCATCAGGCGGAGGTCTTCGCCAAGAGCGGGCGCAGCCGCCGCGTCGAGTGGGAGCTGGGACGCTGGCACACCCTCTACAGTCAGGAACAAGGATGGGCAGCCCGCGCCGGGGACCGCAGAGGCTCCTTCTTCTTCGCTGCCCAGGGGCTCCCCAACCCCGATGCCGCCTTCCCCACGGCGGACGGCCCGGCCCTGGAGCTTCCGGCCCCACTGGCGGCGCCACCATGGCAGGAACCGGCGGATCTGCTCAATCCCCTAGCCGGGGAGCGAGACAGCCTCGCCATGTTGGAGAAACTCAACACCAGGCTCACCCGAGAGCTGCCGGGGGCGAGGCTGCTGCGGGCCGCGGTAGAGGACGGCGCCAGCGAGTCGTCGGTCCTCAGCAGTCGCGGCATGCAGGAGCGCTGGCGCCAGCGCCTCGCCAGCCTGTATGTGGAAGCCGTGGGGCCACGGCGCAGCGAGCGGGTGGTTCGGCTCTACTTAGCGCAGCGGGAAGTTCGCCGTTTTTCCCCCGACGCTATCGCCCGCCGGCTGGCGGATCTGCTGCTGATCCACGACCGCGGAGAAGGGAAGGATCGCGACCGAGGCGAAATGCTCCTCGCCCCGGCGGTGGGAGCCAAACTCCTGACCGCCCTCTCTCCCCTCTTCGTCGGCCCCCAGGCCCGCGAACGCAGTGAGGCTTTCGTCGATGCGAGGGGGCACCTTGCGGCACCGCAATTCGTTCTGCGCGATAACGGCAGGCTACCGGGAGGCACGCTGGAGGCGCCCTTCGACGGGGAGGGGGTTCCAACTCGCGACCTGGTGATCGTCGAGAACGGAGCGCTGCGCCAAACGCTACTGCCGTGGAATCGGCTGGAGTCCCCGAACCAGCGCCCCAGCGGCTGCTGCCTCCGCCCCGGCTGGAGAGAGCTCCCGCGCCTGGGGCCCACCCACCTCTATCTCCAGCCCTCCGACACCCCGGTCGCCGAGCTCCTGGGCGGTATCTCCCGCGGCTACTACCTCTTAGAGTCCGATGGCCCAGTCTCGATGGACTATCAGGCCGGCCGCTTCGAGCTCCCCGTCCTCGGCTTCGCGATGCACTCCGGCAACGCCAGCGCTCCGATATCGAAGGTTCGACTCTGCGGGCGCATCACTTCCCTCTTGCGCAACCTTCAGGCCGCCGGCCGGGATCTCACCTTTTTCCCCGGCCGGGGCATGATCGGCAGCCCCACGCTGCTGATCTCGGGCCTCGAGCTGCGCGGCGACTGAGCTCCCGGCTGGTGACCCCAAACCTAGGCCCGCCGTCAGCCAGGTCTAGCCAGGCCGCATCAGCCCGACTGAAACAGCGGTATCAGCCCGGCTGAACCTGCTCCGCAGGGGCCTGAGCAGGCGCACGAAAGGGCGACTCCGTCGCCGGCTTCAGCTGCCACTGCAGGCTGCCGGTGCTGCGGTTGGTCGACTGTGACCGCGGCCGGAAGCCGGGCCTGCGGGACGAGGCAGGGCGATCGGCATCTTGATCCGCGGCGGTGCCGCCCACCTGCGAACCCTCTCGGGCACGGTAGCGCTGCGCCGATTCTTGATCCTGGCGGTCCTCGTTGACGACGGCAGCTCCAGCAGCCACCGCCGTAGTGGTGACCTGAGGCGTAGCCTCGGTGCCGCCGGAGGAGGAAGACGTCGGCACCAGCTCGGCCTCGGCCTCCGGCTCCTCTTCTTCACTACCGCTCCAGGTCGGCTCAGGCCGCAGCGCAGAGGCCTCGCTCGCGGCCGCCCCGCCGCTGCCTTGCTCGACCTGCTCGTCATTTACCCCTTCGCCATCCGCCGCCGCCTCGCTCGGGCCAGAGCTCAGCTCCTCCGCCGCCACCAGCAGGCCGGCGATCCGCGCCGGGTCATCGTAGGCGTAGGGGGCCAGGGGACGGGCTGCTCGCTGTTCAAAACCCCGGAGCATCGCCTCGATCACCAGCCGGCTCTCAATCACCTGCGGGTTCACCTTCGAGTCCGCCAGATCCGGATCGAGGGCGAAGGCACGGCCATAGGCCTCTACCGCCTCGTCCTTGGCTCCGCTCTGGCGCTCCAGGATCGAGCCGATCTGAAAATGAGCCCAGGCATAGCGCGGCTCCAGCTCTATGACCTTCTGAAAGGTCTCCAAGGCCTGCTCCGTATCCCCGCGGCGCTGATAGAGCAGCGCGAGATTGAAGTGCGGCGTCGGCCGAGTCGAGTCGAGCTCCACTGCCCGCTCATAGGCCAGCTCAGCTTCCTCCACTCTTTGATCCAGCAACAGAAGATTCCCCAGGTCGTTGTACACCTGAGGATCATTGGGCCGCTCGGTCACCAGCTGCTGCTGGACCTCCAGCGCCTTGGCGAGATTCGGTGGAGCATGGGTCATGGCCGCCAGAGCGCCAGCGGCGATGAGGCAGACGAGGATCAGGCCCCAGCGGATGATGATGTGCACAGGTGGAATCTCCTCAATGTTGGGAAACGCGCTCCCCCACGGCACCTTCGAGGTAGAGACGCAGGGGGGAGCTGAGCAAAATCAAATCGGTCGTCGAGAGGGGGGAGGGCGAAGGATAGCGCGCTCAGGAACCTCCTCGACGCCCTATGGGTTTCGCCTTGAGCCTCAGCTTGCCGTCCTTCTCCTGCAGCCGAAACTGCACCCTCGAGGCGCCGGTCTTCTGCTGGATCGAGGACAGCTGCTGGCCGAGGTAGCGACCAAAGCTATCGAGATCAAATTTCGGGGCAGAGCCTCCCTGCGCCAAGCCGACATAGAGAGCCTCCACGGCATCCGGCGGCAACGAGCTATCGACGACGATACCGGCCCTCGCATCCGGCCGCTCCTCAACCGGGGCGGCGGCAGCGGCGCGCGGGGTGCGCCCCTCTTCCCGATCCCGCACTCGCCGCTGAAAGAGCTCGCTGAAGCTGTTGAAGCGAGCCTCCAGCCCGTTGAGGCGGAAGGATTCCACCGAGGTCAGCTGAGGCAGCTGACGCAGGCGGCGCAATTCCGCCTGAAGGTTCAGGCGCTCCTCTTCCGGGGGCACCAGAAGAGCCCCGTTGAAGAATTTCTCGTATTCGATGCGCAGCTGCCGCAGGCGAGTCTCGAAGCGGCTGAGCTCAGCGTCTCGATTCTTCGGCTTGGCAGCTGCGGCGCGAGCTTCGCGCTGAGCCTTGTAGCTGGAGCGAGGGTCGTATTGGGCCATGGTGGGCTTAGCGTAGTATCGTCACGGTCATGAACGCTGCGTCTTCGGACCGACATTCTGAATCGGCAACCGACCTTCGACGGCGCCTGCCGCCGATGGATCGCCTGCTGAATCAGCCCGCGATAGCTGCGCTCGCAGAATACTACGGACGAGATGCGGTGAGAGTCCAAGGACGAAGGATCCTACAGGACATCCGACAGCGCATCGAGCTCCACCAGCTCGATGTCGCCACTCTCGACGGCGAGATCGACCGCTTTGCCCAGCGGCTGGAGGCCGACCTCCACCAGCGCTTCGGTCCTCCTCTAGCACGGGTGCTCAACGCCACGGGCATCTTCCTGCACACCAATCTCGGTCGCTCCCCGCTGGCCCCGGAGATCGTCGACGCTCTCGTCCCGCTCCTGACCGCCGGCTGTGATCTCGAATTCGATCGCGACACCGGTCAGCGAGGGGACCGCAATCGGCGAGTCGGCGCGCTCCTCGCCGAGCTCACGGGGGCGGAAGCTGCCCTGGTGGTCAACAACAACGCGGCGGCGATGATCCTCGTCCTCGCCGTTCTCGCCCGCGGTCGCGAGGTCATCGTCTCTCGTGGCGAGCTGGTGGAGATCGGGGGATCCTTCCGCATTCCCGAGATCCTGGCAGAAGCCGGCGCGCAGCTGGTGGAGGTGGGCACCACGAACCGCACCCGACTGGCGGATTACGAGGCCGCCATCGGCGACAACACCGCGCTGCTGCTGAAGGTCTATCCCAGCAATTACCGCATCGAAGGCTTCACCGAAGAGACTTCACCGGCCCAGCTTGCCCAGCTTGCCCAGCGCCGGTCGGTCCCCCTGCTGGTGGACGAGGGCAGCGGTCTGCTACGCCCCTCGCAACGCCCTCAGCTGCGCGCCCACCCCAGCCTGCAGCAGCTGATGCAGCAGGGCGTGGATCTCGCCTGCGGCAGCGGGGACAAGCTGGCGGGGGGCCCCCAGGGAGGGTTATTGGTAGGTCGGCGGGAGCTGATCACGGCCTGTCGGCGCCACCCCCTATACCGTGCGCTGCGCCCCCATCGAGGCACCCTCGCCACCCTCGAGCTGACCCTGAGGCGGCACCTCGCCGGAGCACCCCTGCCCCTCGATTCTCTCTGGCCCGACCCTCACCACCACCGCCAGCGACTCGACGATTTTCGGCGCAGTCTCGAGCACAGCGGAGTCGAAAGCGTGGAGCTGATCGACGCCGATGCCTTCCTCGGAGGAGGCTCCGCCCCCGAAGCCCCGGTTCCGGGCCAGGCGATCGCCCTGCGGGGGAGCCAGAAGCTCCTCCACCGCCTCCGCGCCGGCTCGCCGTCGGTAGTGGGTTACCTGCGCCAGGAGCGACTGATCCTCGATCTACGCACCATCGCACCACAGGATGACGAGGCCCTTCTCGGCGCGATCCTCGCGGCGAAGACCGCCCCCAGAGCGCATTCCTCGACGCCCTCCGAGGCCCAGCAGCTCGTCCCAGAAGCCCCGCGAGCAGCCCCAGAAGACGCCGCAGAGCAAGTCCCAGAGGGGCAACACCTCACGCCATCCCCAGCTTCCACAAGTCGCCCATGACCTCCTCCAGCTCAGGGCAGCGGATCCTGGTGGTGGAGGATCGCGATTCCCTGCGACGCATGCTCCGCCGCGCCCTCGGCGCGGAGGGGTATGAAGTTCACACCGCCAGTGATGGCGCAGCGGCCATCGACCGGCTGCGCTCCCTGAGCGTCGATCTGGTCCTCACCGACCTGCGGCTACCGCAAGCCTCGGGTCTGGAAGTCCTGGCCGTCGCCCGCGAGCTTTCCCCCCAGCTGCCGGTGGTCGTGCTCACCGGCTACGGCACGGTGACCGAAGCGGTAGAAGCGATGAAGCTCGGCGCCCGGGACTTCCTCGAGAAGCCGGTAGACATCGACCAGCTTCTGGAGCTGTGCTCCACCTATCTCCCGGCAGAAGGCAGCGCAGAGGCGAAGGCACCCCCGATGATGGAGATCCCCGGGGCTCCCCCCATCGTAGGGCGACACCCGCTGCTTCGAGCTGCCCTGAAGCTACTGAAAAGAGTGGCTCCCACCACCAGCACGGTCCTGCTCACCGGCGAGAGCGGCACCGGCAAGGAGCTCTTTGCCCGAGCGCTCCACGCCCTCTCGCCCCGCGGCTCCGGCCCCTTCATCGCGGTCAATTGCGCCGCCCTGCCGGAGAGCCTGATCGAGAACGAGCTCTTCGGCCATGAGCGCGGTGCCTTTACCGGTGCCGACCGCCGCCAGAAAGGTCGCTTCGAGCAGGCCGATGGCGGCACCCTCTTTTTGGACGAGATCGGCGAGCTCCCCCTGGCGGTGCAGGGCAAAGTGCTCCGAGCTCTGGAGGAGAAGAGTTTCGAGCGCATCGGTGGCGAAACCACCCTGCAAACGGATGTTCGCTGGGTAGCTGCCACCAATCGGCAGCTCGCATCGATGGTCGAAGAGGGCAGCTTTCGGGGCGACCTCTACTACCGCCTGGAGGTCTTCCCCATCGAACTGCCTCCCCTGCGCCAGCGCTCCTCGGATATCCCTCAGCTCGCCCACCACCTGCTGCAGCGACTTTCCGAGCGTAACCCCAACGCCCCTCGAAGCCTCAGCCAGCAGGCGGAACAAACCCTCACTCGCCAGCCCTGGCCGGGCAATGTGCGCCAGCTCGCCAACGTTCTCGAGCGAGCCTCGATCCTCAGCGACGGAGAACAGCTCGGGCGCACGGAGATCGAAGCCTGCCTCCAGGCTTCCACTCAGCCCCCCGCCGGCTCCTCATCCGCTGACCCTCGCCACTCCTCACCGACATCTGGGTTGCCCTCTACGGAAGGCACCATCGAAGCCGAGGAGCTCGCCCTGCGCCAAGCGCTGACCGAAAGCGCAGGAAATAAAGAGCGCGCCGCAAAGATCTTGGGCATTTCCTACCGCACCCTACAGCGCCGCATTCGCCGCTGGGACTTAGAGGGCTTCCCCCGCTACCGCTCCTGAGCACCGATGCCTCTCGATCGGTGGGGTTTCCCGATCGGTGAGACCACCCGATGAGAGTCAGACTACGGGGGTCTGCGGCAGGGCGACCTCGGTCGCCTCGCCGGTCTCATCTCCAAACTCGTCCGAGTCGGGGTTCGAATCCGGAGTGGTCTCAAACCCACGGTTGGTGATCCGAAACGTGGCATTGGCCACCCCCACCAGCTCCGGAAAGATCGTCCGGAAGGTCAAGGACTCCTCCGGGGAGAGGCTATCGGAAGACAGTCGCGCCGGCAGCTCCCCGACGAGCACGCCCTCGGAGTCATACACGCTGACCTCGACGGAGATCTGAGTCGCCAGGTACGAGGCATTGTTCACCAAAGTCCCGCTCACCAACAGGCCGCCCTCGGGCTGCGAGAGCTGATCCCAGTTGGAGACCACCAGCGCGTTGGCCGCGGCGCTCGGCGCCGCCTCCGTATCCCCTTCCGCCTCAGCCAGCAGGTCTTCGGGATCCACCTGGTTGACGTCCGCATCCGTCAGCACCAGCACGGAGCGTGGCGGAGGCTCTTCTACGTTCACTTCTACCGGTGCCTCCGGCGGCCGCAAAGCGGCTTCAGTAGCCTCGGCACTGGCCTCGAAATCCACGTCCGAAGCCCGCAGGGAGCGCAGCTGCCCCTCCGCATCGGTGAAGACCACCAGGCGGCCCTTCTGCTCCCAGGGACCCTCGGTTTCGATCTGCGAGCCATCTCGAGTCACCAGCCAATCGGCAGTGGCGGTCTGAGGGGCGATCCATGCCGCGGTCAAGAGAAGCGCGACGAGAACTCGGCGGGGCGAGGGGGGAGCGTTCATGGGACCTCCTGCGGCGCGATACGGTGGTCAAGGGTCGAAACGAAACAAAACCCGCGGCGCCCCCATTGGGCGCCACGGGGATTGTCGCATACCTGCCCCTGGGGGAGGCCGGAGATCAGATCTCCTCTCGCCAGTTGTGCTCGACGATGCAGATCGGAATCGGCGCGATGAACACCTGACCGGTGCCGGTACGGCTGGCCTTGAGGTTCAGCGTAGCGCCGGAGAACTGACAGTTGTCCGGCAGCAGATCCCGCAGCTCCAGCATCAGGGCCTCGAGACTATCCGTCAGCACGTCGTTGGTGGTCGGCTGACCACTATTGCTCGAAGAGCTGGGGTTGGACTCATTCTGAGTCAGACTCGATTCCACGTAGGAGTTGGTGATGAACTCCGAGATCGCTCGGTAGCGCGAGAACCCACCACCGTCCGCCGCCTGGAGACCATTACCGTTGGTGGTGAACACGATGTAGACGCGAGACTCACCGGTTCTGGCGCAGGCCGCGTTGGTCGTCGGCACCACGTCCGGCTGGTAGCTGCTGAAAATGGTCACTCCACCGATGGAGAAGGGGTTGGAAATCTGCCGTTCCCCGTCCCTCAGCTCGAAGTACCAGCCGTTACCGCTCTCGAGATAGTTGTCGCTGCTGCGAGCGGTGGAATCGATATCCACCTCGGTCAGATCATCGGGATCCAGCGGCAGCGAAGAACCCACATCGCCCTGGACATAGGCATCGTCCACGACGACGTAGAACTGCCCGGTGACGGGCGAGGTGCGATCACTCCACAGATCCTCGCGATCTCCGGTACCGAAGGCCACGGCGTAGCGATCGATACTGGACACTCGAATCACCGCCGCCGGATAGAAGATCGGCCGCGGGCGAGTCTCGGAGGAATCGTAGGTCCTGAACATCGGGAAGGGATCCCAATCCGTATCGCTCACCCGACCGGTGGAGGTATCCAGGGTTCCGGCGGTGGAGAGGTCCACCTTGTACATCGTGCCGTTCACGGTGCCGATATAGACGGTGTCGAAGATACCGTCGTCCCCCGCCACGTCGATCGCTGCTGGCGTTGCGGGAGCCGCCCCATCGAGCACGGCCTTGAAGAGAATGGCTCCGGTCTCCACGTCGATCATGTAGAGATGGTTACCGGCATCGAGATCGTTGGGATCGTAACCACCGCCGAAGATCGCTACGTGACGAGTCTCGGTATTGCCACCGTTCTCCACCTTGACCATTCCCACCACCGGGCGGGACCAGGTAAAGCTGAGGTCCGGCGATCCGTTACCGTCCTCGTCACCCGTATCGGTGAACTCCCACAGCAACGAAGGCCAGGGAATGGGGCCGCAGCCGGTGGTGCCGTCATAGCAAGAGGGCACATAGTCGAGGCTACCCGTTCTCGGATCGGGAATGTTTCTCAGCGTGTAGCTCGGATCAATACTCGTGGTCAGAACATCCGGCTGGGTGACGTCCACTGCGATCACCGACTTACCGCCTTCGCGCATGCCGCCGAAGACCACCGTTCGCCATTCCCGATCCCCGGCGGCTGGCGTGCCGCTATGAGAGGGATCGAGGAACACATCCTGTGCCACCAGCGGCCCGTCTACCGAGTATTGGTGAGTGATACCGACATTGTTGGGAGCGGTGGTGCTGTCGTCGTCCCAGAAATCAGTTTGGGTCCTGATCACCGGCATCGTGTCCCGGGGGACGATGGAGGCGAGCTCGCGACCGGTGCCGTTGTCGAACACCCGCTCGACCTCGCCGGCGCTGGTCTGTTCACGAATGATGCCGCTATCGAAGAAGTGCAGCTGGCCGTCGTTGGCCCCCACCGCGAGCACCTTGCGGCGCCATTGATGCTTCTCGAAGTAGCAGCGATAGCCGGGGTTGGGACTCGATGCGTCGTCACAAGGCCGGTCGTTGCTCTCCAGATCCAGGGTGAAGTAATCGAAGCGGTTGGGCCGATCGATAACCAGCGGATCGGAGTGGAAGATGTCGCCGAGGACGTAGTTGAGGGTCTCGGTCACCGAATTGCCGTTGGAGTCGGTCACCGTCACCGTTTCGGTCTTCTGCTTGTAGATGTCCACCAGCACGTCGGCGCCCTCCACCTTGGCGAGGGTGAAGCTCGCCGAGGGAGGGGTGCTGTAGCCGCTAATGCCGAGGCCGAAGAGCAGGTCTTCCCAATCGGAATCGGAATCAGCAAACTCTAGCCAGAAGTCCGAGCGGGGCAGCGGTACCGTACCCGCGGCGGCGGTATCCGGCGCGTAGTACACCCGGCGACGATCTTCCTCCGGGCCCACCGGAGTTCCGCTTCCGGCGATCGCGGCGATCAGCTCCGTCTCGCTGAGGCTCTGGTCATAGAGCTCCTCGCCCGCGTCCCAGGCGCGGCAGGCGGACGTATCCGTCGCGCCGCAGATTCGATCCCGATCGGGAGTCAGGTCACTGTTCACCGGCAGCGGCTTGAGATAGGCGTCCAGCTGACCGGCCCAGATGGGCTGCACCTGCACCGGGGTGAAGGTGGTGAGATAGATCTTGTCCGCCACGTTCTGCTGCACCGAAGGCACCGCTGCCGCGGCGAAGGTCGTGGCGTCCTGCCGAATCTCGTTGAAGATGGTGCTCAGCACCGCCACGAGCTCCTCGGGACTCTGGGGGCGGAAGGGCTCCCCGGTACCGCCGGCGGCGGCGATCTCATCGAGAGAATCGGTGCCGGCGGTATCCTCGACGCCGAAGCCGATAACGTAGGTCTGTACCGAAAGATCCTCGAAAAGCGTTCGGGCGGCGGTCTCACCATTGGAGCTACAGGTCTCGAGACCATCGGTGAGGAACACGATGTAAGAGCTTCGGCAGCCCCAATCCGCATCATCGGTGGCCGCGATGTCATCCCACGCGGCATACCAATTCTTCACGTCGTCCAGGGAATTACCCAGGGGAGTCGAGCCCCGAGGAATCATCGTCGAGCCCCCGGCAGACCGCACCCCGGCGATCCAGTCGAGCTTGTTGTCGGTGGGGAAATCCTCCAGGAAGGGAGCGATCCTGAAGTCCGGCTCGAAGGTGGCGTCGGTATCTGGATCCCCCGAGAAGGTCAGGCGGTTGAGCGCCAGCCGGTCGAGCACCTCGGTGAAGTTATCGTCATCCCAGTTGAGGGGAATCACGTCACCGTATTCCCTCACCGCGGGCAGAGAAGTATTGGTGGTCGCCCGCTTGAGATTGACATAGGTAGTTTCCGAAGAGCCACGGTAGTTGTCGTCACTCTCGTCGTCGTTGGGGTCCCACCCGTCGCAGGTACCGCCGGCGAAGCTGCCCTGGTGGTCGAAGAACTGCTGGCGCCCGTTGGGAGAAGCAACCGTGGACTTGTTGGCTCCGAGATCGACGTAGACATAACCGTCTTCGGCCAGGTCGTCCGCCAGCTCGAAGGTGATCCGCTTGGTGGTATCCACGCCGCTGAAGTTCCAAGAGCGAATGCGAACATCCACCTCGATGGTGGCGTCGACTCCGGGGATTCCCGCCACCGGATAGAAGATCACCTGATAGCGCCAATTGGTGCTCTGGGAGTTGTCGGCTCGAATGTAGTAGAAGGTGGTGTCGGTACCGAACATGCCCATCTTCGGGTTGCGCAACATGCGCTCGTATTCCCACTCGTCGTTGAGGCGCGCCGGATCCCCGTCCCAGCAGCCGTCGTCGCGATCCTCGATGCACTCGGAATAGGGAATCTCGCGACCGAAGGAGTGAATCTCGCCTCTCTGAGGGTAGGTCCACACCACGTTGCCGCTGCCGTAGGGGTCGTCCAGGATGTCGATTCCGTCCTCCGCCACTCGGTACAGCCAATGCTTGCGGCGCACCCGAAGATCGTTCTGATTGAAGGTGGCGAAGCCGAAGTTCACCGTTCCCTGGAGATTCTGCACCACCTCGTACATCGCCTCCTTCGCCTGATACATCTTCGAATCAGGGGAATCGGCGTGAGCGTAGGGCAGCTCCAGCTCACCGATGTTCCAGTTCATCGAACCGGAGGTATCCATCAAGATCATCACGTAGGGATCTTCGGCTGACTCCCGAAGCAGGTCGCGATCGTCACCGATGGCGAAGGGAGCCAGGGCCAAAACGGCAACCACGGCGATGAGTCGACTCAATGACCGCAGGACGCGATCATTCGGCAGCGGGGAAAGAGTGGGGATCTTCATTGGGGATCTCCTCGAGGAACGAGCTGACACGGGGTCTGGGGAATTACTGAGCTTTGCGATCTGAAGAGCTGTTTCGGCGCGCGAGCTCCGGCGCTAGACCGGAAACTCGCTACGCGGCGGGCCGCCAGGGCGAGGGGTGCTGGACTTCGGACAGGGGAAATCCGCCATCTAGCCCTACACCGAGCCGAGCATCAGGGGCCGTAATCGAGAGGACCGTCGTAGAGGGCGTCCGCGGTGGTCTGCCTCGGCTGAAGCTCGACCTGCACTCCGATACGCTTCTGGGCGAGCTGCAGATTGCCGAGACGCTTGATGGCGCGAACTTCGGTATCGTGATTCACCTTCATCGGCGGCGGGTCCATGCTGGTGGTCGAGACGTCACACAACGCGCAGGGCTGCGAGAGCACCGGCGTGATTCGGTTGGTCTCGACGTCGTAACGAGCGACGGATTGATCGTTGGGGCTGGTGAGCAAATCCACCGTGAACCCCTCGTATTGATTGCGCGTCAGCAGCATTGCGACACTCGCGTCGATGCCCGCGTCGGCGGCAAAGAAGTTCTTGGTCTCAGTGCGAACGTTGTCACCGATCTGACGCTCGGTTTGGGTGACGTACACCAGCGAGAGGCCAAAGATGGTGAGCAGCAGCAGCACGAAGATCACGATGACGTAGGCGCTGCCGGCCTGAGATGAAGGGCGAGTCGAGTTGGATCGGATCATGGCGAAAGCTCACTGAAGCGGTGGCTGGGAAGTCTTAGCTGAGAAGTCTTGACTGGCAAACCGAGACGAGATCAGGCGAAGGGCTAGGCTAGCTGGCACCCCGCGATTACAGGTTGCGTACCGAGATCTGGGAGGTGAGAAGGCGTCGCTGATAGCTCAGCGCCGTCGGCGAGTTGAGCACCGCATCGGTGCCGTAGGCGCGATCCTCCAGAGCCGTTACCGGATCCCCCTCGTAATAGGGGTCTGGACGATCGGCGATGCCCACCACGCTGATGCGGATGTAGCGCAGAGGGGCCACGACATCCAGGGAGGCGCCGCGCCAGGGGGCAGCGGCATCGGTCTCCCCCGCAGCGTTGAAGAGCCAGTCATCGTTGAGGCCATCATCCGACTCCCATACCGTCATCGGAATCGGCTGAGCCCCGGTGGGATCGTTGGTGGAGTCAAAGCCCAGAGCCACCTGGAGGTCGTAGATCCCGTTCGCGATGGGCGTCGGGTTGTTGTTCACCGCGGTGGAGGTCCCGGGATAGAAGTCGAGGTACCCGAGCACCGGCTCGATGGCCGTAGGGCTCGACTCATCGGAATCGTTACCGGAGGCGTTGTAGACAAAGAAGCGCCGCTCCCGCAGCACGCCCACGTAGGCACCATCGGCGAGGGCTAAGGCATCCTCGTTGGCGTCGTCGGTCCACAGAGCGCGATAGTCGGCCGAATGGGTTCCCCCGGAGAGGCCGAAGCGCACGCTGACCTGATCCGAGGTGGCGCTGGAGCCACCGGAGAAGATCTCCGCAACGATGTAAGGCTCCGAGGGCGTCGACTGCATGATGATCGCCGGATCGGCGCTGCCGTCGGTCACCGCGTCGGTGAGATCCGCAAGGTCTTGGTCCACCACCACGGCGGTATTGCGATTGATCACGATCGTGCCGCCGGTGGCCAGGCTGAGATCCGAGTTGTTGTAGGTCGGCGGCTCGGCGCGAACGACCGCGCCCTCGAGCACGCCGCGAACGATCAACACGTCGCTCCCCCGCAGCGCCTTCACGCCCCCCGCCACCAGAGTGCGGTTGGCGTCGGTCACGTTGTTCAAGATCTCGACGGCTCCGGAGGCCGCTCGGAACACGTCGTTCCCAGAGCCATTCCCCTCGTCGATGCTCGCCGGCATGCCGCCGCGGCCCGCGACCCGCACCGTCTTGGTCACCTCCCGCAGTCCTGCCCGCAGGCTCTGTTGCAGATCCGCCACCTGAATCTCCGAGGTGGCAACCCGGCGATTGAAGTCGAAGAGCATCGAGGCGGCGAGGATCACGATGGAGGTGATCAAGACCGACACCAGCATTTCGGTAACCGTAAAGCCGCCCTCGGCCCCACGTCGATTCAACCTCTTCAGGGCGGATTGATCCCAAGAGACCTCCTGCGCCGAGGCGACTTCCTGCGGCGAAGAGCTATGAGATCGGCGCGAGAATGGATGCAGAGTCTTCACGTCAGGTACCTCCCGCACTGTTGCCCTCTTCTCCGGGAGAGCTAGAGACCATCGTGCGTGCCGTGATTCGCCCCTGGGAGAGCAGCCGAATGTTGTCCACCGGAATCACGATCGCTTCATAGACCTTGAAGTGAACGGCGGAGGCCAGCGAGGAGCCGTCGAGCTGCTCGTCAGCGGTGAGGGAGCCGTCGAGCAACGATCCGGTTCCGTATTGGCGAATGTGTAGCACCCGGATCCAGTCAGCGGCGGCCAGCTCCGCGGCGGTGAAGGCCCCACTGGCGACCGCCTCGAAGTCCGTCGCGGCATCCGCAACGTTCTCGGTGATGTCGAAGGAGGCGGAATCCACCACCTCGAAGGCGTCGTCCTGGCCGCGAAGCACCTGCACGATGCGCCGGGCGTTGCTGCCGCCGTTGATCTCCAGCAGAGGATCACCGCGGAAGTCCAGCTGCCCGAGGGCCTCGAGACCGGCGGTCGCCAGCTGACTGGAATCGGTGAGCTGGCGGGCCGCAACGTTGTTCACCCGGCTCTGGGTAAAGAGCGGAATGATGCCCACCGCAAGGATGGTGAGCAGCAGCATCGCCACCAAACCCTCGACGATGGAGAAACCGGACTCGGGGCGAGGCCGAGAAGCTCGGCGGCGCAACCCGCGACGACCGTGGGGAGCCTTTGAGCTGACGATTAGGGTTCTTAGCATTGGGAGCAAGGAGCTGTCCTCCGCTGCGGCTTCGCCTCGGCCAGAGGCGGGCGATGGCGTCGAATGAGGGCTGTAGATGGGCATCGTTGAGGTGCGGCGATCAGATGTAAGGTGGGTGGTGCTGTCCGGGGGACTGATTTCCAGGGCCCTGCTTTCCAAATCACGGGCCGGAGCTCAATCGCCACACTGATTCGACGGGGTGTACCAAGGCCAGCTCACGGTATCGCCGCTGCGGCGACCGCGACCGACCCACTTGCTTTGATCCGTCGCGTCACCCCCACCGCAGGGCCATTTATGAGGCTCGATCTCCGCGGTGGCCGCCGGCTGGAAGTAAAGCCGGAAGTAATTTCCCAGGTCGTCCCCGAAGGTCGTCGCCCCGGTATCCACGATGGAGCCGTCAGCCTGGAAAACCGCTCCGTCGAGATTTCCGAAGGTCGGATCGACGATCGTCGTTAATCCAACATTCACCGCAGCTCCTCCAGGGGAGGTATAGGCCAGCTGCTCCGGGATCTCCAACACCCGCAGGTAGTGATCCCGCTCCGGCAGCTCGTTGGCCAGCTCCGGATCGAAAGCCCGAATCGTGTCGGTTCGGTTGCCGTTGGCGTCGAACTCCGGCACGTCGACGTAGGCCCTCACCTCGTTGGTGCCGGTATCGAAGACCACCACCGTTTCGTAGCCGGTCGTGATCGATTCAAAGCGCGCCTGACGAACCATATTCGTGACGTCGGAAACGAAGCCTTGAAGCTTGATCCGAGTCACCAGGTCCAGCAGCTTTGGCACCGACACCAGCAGCACCACCGCGGCGATAGCGACCACCAAGATGAGCTCCAAGAGGGTGAACCCTCGCTGGGTGCGCCGAAAGCGGCGGCGAAACGAGGGCTTGCGCTCCGCGGAAGTGCGTTGGAATGAGAGATGGGGCATGGGTTTCTCCAGGATGAGGCCCCATCGAGAGGGGACCGTCGGCTACCGGTTGAAAAGCAAAGATGATTCCAATCCAAGAAGCGGGACTTAAACCAAGGATAACAGGGGGCTTATCGACGATTCACTGATTTGGCCGAGCGCTTTCGGTCACGCCATCGCTACCAATGGTTACAGATTTGTCAGCAGGAATCCGCACTTCCGCCAGCGTGCCCCCTCCCTCTCGGTCCCGCAGATCGATGCTTCCGCGATGAAGAGAGACGATGCGATGAACCAAGGCGAGACCGAGGCCGGCCCCCTCTCGAGAGCCGGTAGCAAAGGGCTGGAAGAGACGCTCCCGCACCGCCCGAGGCACCCCAGGGCCTCGATCCACAATGGTGATGACCGCTTCCTCTCCATGCATTGCCCACCGCAGCTCCACCGAATCCGAGGAACCGGCCTCTCGCTGAGCGCGACAGGCATTATGCAGAAGGTTTCGCAGCGCCCGCAGCAGCAGCTGCCGATCCCCGAGAACTCTCCCTCCACCGACCCCCGGCCCAAGTCCGCCGCCATCTTCCTTCAGGGTCACCTCACCGAGACTAGGGTCCGAAGCCGCAGCACGTACTAACTCCCCGAGATCCAGGGGCTGAAAGCGGGCGGTCCCGGGCCGCGCAAAGGCAAGAAAATCTTCCAGCACCCGCTCGAGATTCTCCGCCTCCTGCCGCATCTCCTGGCGATACTCGCTGGCGGTTTCGGCATCTGGCCTCCGCTCCAAAAGATCGAGATAGCCACGAAAGGTCCCTAGACTGTTGCGCAGCTCGTGGGCGATCCCCCCCGCCATCTCCCCCAGCTGAGCGAGGCTCTCCACCAGGCGCGCCTGGCGCGCCTCTCGGTGCACTTCCGTCAAATCAGTGAACAGAGCGAGAAAGCCCCTCGGACTCCCCGAGGGACGGCGCAGCACGTGCACCGTCATACCCAACAATCGGCTCTGCTCAGGTCCCGCCAGAGGCAGCTCCAGCCGCTGGATCCCCGAGCCCCTAGCGACCGCTTGGCGCAGCACGGCGATGACCTGCCAGCAGGGAGCGAGAGCCCTCTCCAAACGCAGCCCGAGGGTGGCCGCTCCCTCGAGCCCCAACAATTCCATCCCTACCGCGTTGATCGCCAACAGGCGCCCTTCGCCATCCAGCAACAGCAGACCGCTCTCCGCGGACGATTCGAGGGTTCGCCCGAGCCGGCCGATCTCCCCTCCGGGCTCCGCACCGTTCCCTTCTCCCCCTGCCTCTTCCGTATCGACCAGCAGATGCCTGTCCTGCACCTTGTCGTACATCTTCTCGTGCATTCTGTCGTGCAGTGCCTCCATCGCCCTTTCGAGGGCCGAGATCAACACCTGCACTTCCTCCCCCAGCGTCGCTCCGCCTTCGGCGATCGGCGTCGGCTGTAGCTCCGGCTGCAGCGATCGGGCGCGTTCCAGCACTTGCCGCCAGGGAGCCATCAGCTGCCGAAAGAGGGCCAGCAGCAAGCCCACCGCCGCAAGATCGATCCCGATGACCACCCAAGTCAGGATCCACGCTGAGCTGCGCCGCGCCGCGAGCCCGCGGGCCGGTAGATCGACCCTCAAATAACGCGCTTCGCCGAGCCCCTCCACCGCCACCAGGGCGACCACCGCATCCTCTACCGGGGCCTCAGGTCCGAAGATCGCCCCCTCCTCCAGCTCTCCGGGAAAGCGCTGGAAGGGAGGCTCGCCGGCGGCGGATAGGGGATCACCGCGCTCATCCAGCAGAGCGACCCTAAGAATTGTCGCCCCCTGGCTCAGCAGCTTGGTCGGACTGCTCCCCGCCTCCGCTTCCGGGGCGAGGGTCCGAGCCCACACCGCGGCCTCGGTACGCCGCTCCATCCACTGCTCATCGAGCGCCCCGCGATAAGCCACAAGGGTCAGGGTCGACAGCAGCACCACCAACAGCAGCCCCGCCGGCAACAGAATTGCCGCCTCTCGTCGCCACCCGAGCTGAAAAGGCCGCCAGCGGGCCAAAGCCACCCTCAGCCCAAGGCCCGCAGCAGCATGTGCACCGTCTCCGGCAATCCCAACCGAATCAACGCTGCCAGCGCACCGATGGAGAGGAAGGGGCCGAAGGCCAAACGGTGGGAGAAGCCAAAGCGGCCCCAAACCATTCCCCATAACGCCCTGAGAGTCGCCACCACGCTGCCCACCAAGAGGGTGACCAAAGCTCCCTCCCAACCGAGGAAGGCGCCGACGAGGGCGAGCATCTTGACGTCTCCAAGCCCTAGTCCCTCCACCCGGCGCAGCAGATACCAGACGCCGTAGAGCAGCAGGGGGACCCCCGCCCCGACGATCGCCCCGATCAAACCATCGAGCCAGCTACCGCCCCAAGGCATCACCGGATGCAGCAAGATCCCGAGCACCGTGCCCGGAATAGTCAACCGGTCGGGCAGGATCAAGTGGTCCCAATCGATTAGCGCTAGCGCTACCAGCAGAGAGCAGAACCCCGCCACCAGCAGCCACGGAAGAGCAGGGCCAAAGAGCCACCAGCTGCCGAGGAAAAGAATAGCCGTCACCGTCTCTACCGCGGGGTAGCGCCAGGAGATCGAAATATCGCAGTCGCGGCAGCGGCCCCTGAGCCACAGGTAGGAGAGCACCGGCACGTTATCCCAGGCCCGAATCAAAGACCCGCAACTCGGGCAGGAGGATCTAGGGCTGACGACCGAGAGCCCCAGAGGCACACGGTAGATCACAACGTTCAGAAAAGAGCCGACAGTCAGACCCAGAGCGAAGACCAGGAGCCCGGTCCAAAGAATGAGAGAAGGATCACCTGGGTCGAGCAACATGTCACCTCAATGCCATGACGAAAGACGCCATGGGAGCTTTCGATCCCGAGGCTACCACGGCCTTAGATAGCAAAATCTGGCAACCCTTCCAGGGGAAAGCGACAAATATTGGCAACTCCCCGCTGAGCAACTCAGCGGGGAGACACCATCATCAGCCTAGAAGGAGGCGAAGGGAACCCGGGTTCCCTCTTTGATCGCCAGCTCTACAGACGAAGCAAAGCCCAGCCCGCGGCTCTGCTTCGTTTCCCTGGGCGCTTAGAAGTCGCCGTTCCCGGAACCCTCGAGACGCACACCTCGAGGCCAGCTGACGAAGAACCCGTCCGCCCAAACGATGTCGTTGCCGAACTCCGTGGGGGAGAAGGGACCCACGGTGTAATCGTCGCCGGTAGAAAGGCCATCCCGCCCCTTACTGCGCACCGCCATGACCTTATCTGCCGAGACAAAGGTATTATTGAAGTAGTAGTCGTAATCAGTACCCCAGCTATCCTTTTCAGGAATGATTTGGATGTATTGAGGCACTAATTCTGACTGAACTTCGGTGACATCGACGGCGGAGTAATCCGCCAAGCTGAAGTTGTTGGCACCGGCTGCCGCCGCACCCGTGCGGTCGGTAAGCCAGGCCATCATCGCGGTGCCGATCATGCGCTCATCGGCCATCGTCCGCTTCTGCTTCGCCTTTTGCACGGCGTCGATCATATTCGGAATGATCATCGCCGCCAGGAGCCCGATGATCGCAATGACGATCAACAGCTCGATAAGGGTAAAACCGCGTCGACTCGATACTGGAGATAGAACTCGTCTTTTCATTTCATTTTCCTCCGGCTGGGGGATATATGAAAAGCAAGAGCCATACCACATACCATAGTCCTATCGAACTAACCTAATACGCCCACTCCTCACGGCGGCGAATCGAGCTCTTCAGCCCGTCAATTCTCCTCGTCCTTCTCCGGCCGGACATAGGCCCGAAGGATCGCCGTCATTCTCTCTACCCCGTCATCAAAGGCCTGGATAGAGATCCGCTCGTTGCGCGCGTGAATTCCCCTCAGCTCCTCTCCGGTGAGGGCGAAAGGAGACACGCCATAGGTAGGAATCCCGCGGGCGCGAAAATAGCGCGAATCCGTAAAGCCGGAGATAAAGGCGGGAACCACATCGCCCTCTCGCGCGAAGACCTCCTCCAGCGTCTGATAGGCCCGCGAATCCACCGGTGCGTGAAGCGCGGGAGGAGAGGTCACCAGCACCTCCACGTCGACATCGTCTCCCAGGACATCTTTCACCCGCTGCAAGAAGACTTCGGACTCGATATCCGGCAACAGCCGAATATCGACCTCCGCCCACGCCTCGGGAACGATCGTGTTGATGCGATCCCCGGCCTCGAGGCGAGTGATCTGGACGGTATCCATAAACAGCCCGATCATCCCCGGCATCAGCCGCTTCTTAGCGCCCTCAGGGCCAATCACCGAGTCGATATCTTCCATCAGGGGCCTCAACCGATCCCCATGGAGCGGCGCGACCGCCTTCATGTACAGCCGCACCCCTGGCGTCACCCGATACTCCGGCGGCATCTCCAGCAGCCGGCCGAGAGCCGCCACCAATTTATGCGTCGCGCTGAAGGGATTTAAACCCGCAGCGTGGCCTCCACGCCCGCTGGCAGACACACGAATCCATAGAGGGCGCTTCTGAGCGACCTCGATGCCCCACCACAGCACTCGGCCGCCAACGAAGCGATTGGCGCCGCCTTCGTTCAGGATCGCTCCGACCCCTTCGAAGAGCTCCGGATGGTGCTCGACCAGCCAGCCGCTTCCTCGACCGCCGCCGTTCTCCTCATCGGCCACCGCCAGCAGCACGACATCGCGGTGGCGCGGAGCGTCGCTGCGGGCCAGCTCCACCATCGCCGCTAGCTGAGCAATGCCCAGGCTCTTGACGTCGATCGCCCCGCGGCCCCACAAATAGCCGTCGACCACATCTCCACTGAAGGGCTCATGATCCCAGTCGTCTGACGCCGGAACGACATCGATGTGATGCATCAGCACTAGGGCATCACCGGAGGCGTCACCGGAGGCATCTTCGCTAGCGCCTCCCTGCTCCTGGGTCTCTACCGTCGCCGGGAGGCGAGCATAGAGGCTGGTACGCCCCTCCGGCGTGACCAGTAGCCGATAGTTGATGCCTTCGTCTCGAAGAATTCGGGCCAATAGAGCAGCCCCCCGATGCTCGTTGCCGGGAGGATTGGTGGTGTCGGTCCGGAGGTAGTCTCGCAGCCAGCTCGCCGCCTCGGAGAGCGAAGGCTCAGCCTGGGCTAAAACCTGAGATCCACCGGAGACGAAGACCGGCGGCATCAGCCCCCAGCTCAGCACGAGAACGGCAGAAACGACCAGCGCTCTGATCCACCCGCACCTTGCCGTGATGGGAGCTGCGGAATAAGGAAGCATTACAGGACGGCGAAACGGGCGTCGGCTCAGCATCATGCTCTGCATCCTATCGATAGTTGCGGGGAAACCCGCGATTCCGAGGCAAGTGTGACGAAGAACCTCGTGCACAGACAGGCGCGAATAGAAAGCCGTTCTTGGGGCGGCGAAAACAGGGAAAAAGGGTTCAGCGGCCCCGCAACCATCGCCACAAATAAGAAAAGGGCGCCGCGGAAGCGGCGCCCTTTCTCAGCCGACGAAGCTTCTAGAGAAGCCTCGAAGCGCTGTCGCTGCGATCAGTTACCCTGACCGCCCACGGAGCCGGAGGGCCAGGAGACGAAGAAGCCGTCAGCCCAGACGATGTCGGTGGCGTACTCGGTGGGAGCGAAGGAACCGACGGAGTAGGTGTCGCCATCGGTGGTGCCGTCACGACCGGGGCTCACAACAGCCATCACGTTGTCGCTGAGGGTACCGGAGGTGGCGAGGTAGTAGACGTAGTCGTTGTTCCAGCCGTCCTTCTGAGGCACAACCTGGATGTAGCGGGTCTCGAGTTCCTGCTTGACTTCATCGATCGTAGCGGTGCTGTAGTCAGCGGCGGCCCAGTCGTTGTCGGCACCGGCGGCACCGGCGGCAACCTGATCGGTGAGCCAGGACATCATGGCGGTACCAACGTTGCGGATGTCAGCAACGGTGCGCTTCTGCTTAGCCTTCTGGAGAGCGTCCAGGAAGTTCGGGATGAGCAGAGCGGCGATGATGCCGATGATGGCGACGACGATGAGCAGCTCGATCAGGGTGAAACCGCGCTGACGATTCTGGAGCTTGCGGAGCATAGGTAGCCCTCCTAGGTTCTGTCTTTAAGAGACGATTCTGAAGCGTTTGGGGATGAGGCGAGTCGTACGACTTGATGGCCTACGACTCGGTTGCTCTTCCCCATGATGCAGGTTGCGTGCCAGCCTTGGCAAAAGCGCCGAACCCCCGGGTTTCCTAGGCTTTTGCTTTTGCTCCGGTGCTCTCGGCGGCCTTAGCTGCCAAATTTTGCCACCCTGGCTCCACAAAAATTGACAGTCGGCTATGAGCCTCTGTCCTCAAGCTCTTCCAGCCCACCAGCCCGCAGCTCCGACTCAATCTTCCAGCACCAGACGCTGCAGCAGGTCGGCGTAGATCTCGACCCCCTCGACATAACCGGGCAGCGAAATACGCTCATTGGGATTCGCGCCGCTATAGGTCGCCGGGGTCAGGATGAGGAAGGGAGAAAATCCATAGGACGGAATTCCTTCGCGGCGAAAGAAACGGGCGTCGGTTCCGGTCCAGGGCAGAAAGAAGGGACCGTGGGGGATCTCCGGATAGCGTTCCGACATCACCCGATCGATCTCCACGAAGGCGCGATGATCCACCGGGCTGCCGCCGTCGGCGATGGGGCGGTCCACCAACCACCAATGGAGGCCGTGGAGCAACCAATCCGGCACCAGCCGCTGGCGGGCGGATTCTAGATCCTCTCCCGGCAGCAGGTGGAGGGTGACCCGCATCTCGAACCCGCCCCCCTCGGCGGAGCGTCGCACCGGAGAGGCATAGACCTCGCTGCGCAGCAGAGCCTGGAGCACCGGCGTCAGCCGCTCGAAGGCGACGGGATCCTTCACTAAGCGTTCTGGATCCTCCAAAAGGGCCCGCAGCGCCGGGCTCGATCGGGTGGGCCCGTAATGCGGCAGCATGATCCGCGCCTCCGGCGTCAGCCGAGCCTCCCCCGGCACCGCCTTGTTAGCGCGCAGGTATTGGCGCACCCAGCGCAGCTCGTTGCGACTATCGCTGCACACCATCAGGGTGTAGAAACGCCGCTGGGCGAAGGCCGTTCCCCAATACTTCCCTTCGCCGGTGTCCAGGGCCTCCACCAGGCCGCCCTCCGTCAGCACCACTTCGAAACGCTGTAGAAGATCCTGGTGCTGACGCACAAACCAGCGGGCCCCGAGATCACTGCCGGTCTCCTCGGTGCCGGTGGCCAAGAGGATCACGCTGGTGCGCGGCTTCTCACCGGTCTCGACCAAGCGACGCACCGCCTCCAGCTGAGCGACGGTGACGCTCTTCATGTCGAAGGCGCCGCGCCCGTAGATCCAGGGCACTTCGATCTCGCCGCCGAAGGGCTCTACCGTCCACTCCTCGGGGCGGAAAATCGGCTCGACGTCGATGTGACTGTGCAGCACCACCGCCTGCGGTCGATCCCCCTCGATGATGGCCCAGAGATTGGCGTTGTTCTCACCGAGCTGCTCGATATGAGGCTCCAAGCCCATGTCCCGCAGCTCTTCGGCGAGAAATTGCGCCCCCGCCAGATCCGAGCCGTCCCGGGAGTTGGTGTCGACCCGCAGGTAGCGCTGCAGCAGCTGCACCTCCGGCACCCGCTCCCAATCCACCAGGTGCCAGCTCTGGCGCGCGTCGATATCGATGCCCCCTCTCTGCACCGCCAGCTCTGAAACTTTGTTGAGGGCAAAGGTGCCAATAGCGGTGATCGCCAAGGCGACATAGAGAGCGATGCGGGCCGCCTTGCGATGGGCCTTGCGTAGGCTCTCGGCATCAGAGCCACCGCCATTCTGTGGGGTCGAGGCAGGAGTCTGTGGGGAAGAAATTTGTGCAGCCATATTTACGCTGGATTGAGTTGTCGCTTATGCGGCCTCGGAAAGAGTGCCGGCGGGCTCGGCAGAGATCTTGCGGCAGGCTCGCTGCAGGCCGACGGAGCCTTCACAGCGAGAACCAGCTGCCGCCCAGCACCATGCTAGGCTGCTGAGGTCTCCGCAGTATGCCAGATCCTACCCCCCAGAATGCCCAAGCTCTCGCGGCCTTGACGCCAGCGACGCTCGAAGAGTCCACCAGCGGTGGGCGCCCCCGTGAATCGGCCTCCCAGAGGGAGCCTCCCAGAGAGAATTGCCATGAGGCGGCGTAAGGGCTCGTCCCCCTCCCCCCCACAGGATGTCACCACCGGCGAAGCCGCCCCCGCAGGCTGGAGCCGTCCGGGGGCGGCGCTGGTCCACGGCCTGCTACTCCTGTTGGTGCTGTGGAGCTTTCGATTTCAAAAGGCAGGCGTTCTGCGCTTCGAGGGTAGCGTCCTCGACTGGCTGAGCCTACTGCTGCCGGAGCTCGGCGCCGTTCTGGTGGTAGAGGCCGCGCTGCTGCTCATCCCCTGCCGCAATCGCCGCCAGCGGAGACTGTGGTGGATCGGCTTCGCCGTGGTCCACCTGCTGGCCTACCTGATAGCCGCCGCCGAGCACACCTTCTATTTGCATTCAGGCATTCGACTCCACCTCGACATGGTGGCCTACGCCGCCGAGAACCTCCGCATGCTCCAAGGGCTGATCGCCTACGGCGTCGACGGCGGCTTCATCTCGCGCCTGGTCACCGCTGTCCTCTGCCTGCTGTTGGGGACCCTGCTGACCCGCCGGGTACGAATCCAGAAGCGTTTCGCCTCGCGAGTTGCGCTGCTTTTGGTTGGGGTTGTGCTCTTGCAGATTCCTCCCACCCGCCCGGTCCTGCGGGCGGAGCTGGACTCTTCCACCTTCTTCGAGCTGGTGGAGATCCGCACCCTACCTGCGGCAGTTCTGCGGCAAGCCCAAGAACATCAGCCAGACCCGCAGCAGCTCTATATCGCCCCCCAGGCGCGATCTTCCCAAGCTGTAGATCCCGGCGCGGAGCTGGATCCCCCTCCAGCCCTGCGACGCGGTTTTAGCACCCTCGATCCGCCCCCTTCCACCAGCGAGCCAACCCGGCAGCCGCCGAACATTCTGCTGTTGATCCTGGAATCCACCCGCTGGGATGTGATTCCTCCCCTCTCTCCGCCGCAGATGCAGGAGCGCACACCCCACTTCCATCAGCTGGCTCAGGAAAGCTGGGCAGTGGAGACCACGTACGCCTCCGTCACCCATACCTCCAAGGCTCTGGTAGGGCTGCTCTGCGGCATGATGCCTAGACTGGAGATGGCGATTCACGAAACCCTCGAGAATGCCCTGCCCCTGAGCTGCCTTCCGCAGCTGCTGGAAGATGCCGGATATCGCACCGCCTTCCTGCAGACCGCCTACGGAGCCTTCGAGAATCGCCCGGGGCTGGTGCGCAACCTGGGCTTCTCTCTGGCCGCCTTTCACGAGACCCTGCAGCGCCCCGGCTTCGCCCCCACCGGTTATCTCGGCATCGACGAGAAGGCGATGCTGGATCCAGCTCTGCAGTGGAGCGGCAGCGGCGACCCGCGCCCTTTCTTTCTCACCCTGCTGACCCTCTCCCCCCATCACCCCTACGAGGTGCCCGGCGGCCCGGCGGTGAGCGGCGTGCCGAAGCGAGAATCCTACGACGCCACCATCGGGCACCTAGATCAATTCACTGGAGCTCTGCTGGAGAGAATGAATGCTGCGGGCCTGCTGGAAAACACCGTGGTGATCCTCATCGGCGACCATGGAGAGGCCTTTGGCGAGCACCGCCGAATGCAGCACGACATCGTGCCCTATGAAGAGGCGGTGCGCGTCCCCTGGCTGCTGCGCCTGCCTCCATCCCTGGGGCCGGAGCTCGCCGAGCCTCGCTCCGTCGGCGGCCTGCGCTCTCACCTCGACCTGATGCCCACGATCCTCGATCTCGCCGGGGTCTCCTGGGACGGGCAGCTACCGGGACACAGCCTGCTCACCAGCCCAGGGCACGAGGCGGTGACCTCTTCCTGCTGGTTTACCGACACCTGCCTCTCCCGTCGTCAGCGAGGGCCGCAGGGAGATCGCAAGATCGTCTACCACTATCGCCTGCGCCCGATGGAGGTCTTTGACATCGTCGAGGACCCGCTGGAGCGCAAGAACCTCGCCGAGGACATGAGCGAAGAGGATTTGCTGAACCTAGAGGCTCAACTTCTTGGCTGGAAATTGGCCGTCGACGCCTTCTGGGCCGAGCGACCGGTCCCCGACGAAGACGATCTGCTGTGGTGGCAGCGACAGCCACCCAGCGCTCCGATGGCGCCAGCACCCGCCGCTCCGACAGCGCAGGAGGGACGATGACGCAGCGAGCAAACCCGGGCTCCCACCCGTCGCCCCAGGCGACCCAAAGCTCCGGCTCTGAAGCCGCAGACCTCGAGCACACCGCAGGCCAGCCAGCTCATCCTGTAGCCACCGAGGGGATCTACATCGTGGTGCCGGCCTACAACGAGGCCGGAGCCGTAGGCGACGTAGTGCGAGAGCTGCGAGAACACTACCGGTGGGTGGTGGTGATCGACGATGGCTCCCGAGATCTCAGCTCCCAAGTCGCCGCCGACGCCGGCGCCATCGTGCTCAGGCATCCGATCAATCGCGGCCAGGGTGCTGCCCTACAAACCGGCATCACTTTCGCCCTGGAGCAGGGAGCGGAAATCGTCATCACCTTCGATAGCGACGGGCAACACCGGGTAGAGGACCTACCGCGCCTGCTGCACCCGATCCTGCAGGGCGATGCGGACGTCGTTCTCGGCTCCCGCTTCCTCAGCGGCGCCGATACTCAGGCCGTCCCCTGGACTCGCCGCTTGCTGCTGCGAGGGGCGGTCCTCTTCACCCGCATGGTCTCTGGGCCCCGATTGACCGATGCCCACAACGGGTTTCGGGCGTTCTCTCGGCGCGCTGCGCAAAGAATTCAAATCCGACTGGACCGCATGGCCCACGCCAGTGAATTGGTCGACCAGATCCACCGCTCCCGGCTGCCCTATCAGGAGGTCCCGGTACGCATTCGCTATACCGAGTACTCCCGCGGCAAGGGACAACGGGCCAGCGCCGCCTTTCGGGTGGCCTGGGATTACCTCCTGGGACGGGTGCTGAGATGAGCTTCTTCAACGACCTCAACATGTTTCAGGCCGTCGGGCTCACCTTCCTCACCCTGGCCGCGGCAGCGACCCTCACCGCGAGCCTGCGCCACCGCATCTCCCGCCGCGCGGGCCTCGGCTGGCTCTCCCTCTGGGTGGGCAGCGCCATCGCCCTGCGCTGGCCGGAGACCACCAAGGTGGCCGCTAGCTTTCTCGGCATCTCCCGCGGCGCCGACCTCGTCTTCTACAGCGCGATCCTCGCCGCCCTAGCCGCCTTTTTTCTTCTCTTCTTGCGGCTGCGACAGGCGGAGAACCACATCACGGAGCTCACCCGTCGGATCGCCATTCTCCACGCCCAGAAGAGTCTTCCAAAAAGCCGAAGCACGGCCGCGGATCGCGAGCGCTCCGACTCTTCAGGCATCGGCTGAGTCGCCACCAATCCACCCAGCCCCCGACCTCCGCGCTTAGAAATTCTCGACCGGCTCGGGTTCACGACAGGCTTGCTGCGCCTCTAGGCCCCTCGCCTACCCCGTCAAACAAGCCCGACGGATAAGAGAGTCAGCGGGACCAGCAGCGGGCAGGAAGATCGGAGGGGAGATGCGGTGAGAGCGGGAGAAAAAGCGACTCAGAGAGAAAAAAGGGCCCGGTCGCCCGCTGTCGGTGTGAATCCCCACCCCTGGATCGGGAGCTCATACGAGGTCCCAAGACTCACATCGACACACATACGGGAACGACCGGGCCAACCCTTTGGACAATAGGCCAATTCTAGCGGAAAGGGGCATTTTTTCCTAGGAATCGGCACTTGCGGCTGAGAAAAATCTCTTGAGGAGGATCTTTTCAGTACCTGGAGAGGGAATATTCGTCTACTGAGGTTGAACTGGATGTAACTATACCATTGCTAAACGGATAAAAGACACCGTCCTAGGCAGGCTCTCCATTTTAAGCCCGTTTGAACAGCTTTCCCTCCTCTCGTCCCGGGAGATCCCCCGCCGAGGCTTCCAACCCTTCCGATTTCCAGCCACGACACCCTCCAAGCTCGAGCCATCGGGAGCTGAGAGCTCGACGTCGGGAGCGATCCGTCGATCGCCATCCACTGGCGCCCCATCCACCAATGACTCGGTGGTTGGTGACTCGGAGGCCGGCTACTCGCCCATCAATCGCCGATACAGGGCGCTGAGGGTCTCGGCTTCGCGAGACCAGTTGAAGGTTTCCATCACCGCCTTACGGCCTCGCTGCCCCATGGCTTCCGCCTCTTGAGGATTTTCTAGCAGTCGATCCACCGCCGCAGCGATCGCCTCGGGATCCAGGGGATCGACCACGAGACCACAATCTGCCGATTCAACGATGGAGCGCCACAGCGGAAAATCCGAAACTACGACCGGAATCCCCGCAGCCATGTATTCAAAGAGCTTCACCGGGTAGGCCAGCTGGTAATTCGGCCTCGGGTGCAGCACCGCCAAACCGACCCTCGCCCGGCCCAGAGCCCGCAGCACTCCCGGCCGCAGCTGGTACCCCAAGGCCTCCACTCGATCCCACGCCGGGTCGCCCTGCAGCTCCGCTTCCAGAGATTCTTCGGCGAAAGGCCCCACCAACACCAATCGAGCCTCCGCCTGCTGCCAGCGCCCCGCCGCGGCGACCATCTCTCGAGCCCCGCGGATCGCGGTAATGCCGCCGACATAGAGCACCTCCGGAGGGCGTTGAGCATAGGGCTCGCCGGCCTCGACGAGGGCCTCCACCTCCTCCCGCAGCGGAAAGTTCCGCGCCATCACGGTACGGCGAGCGGGAAACTTCTTCGCGATGTGGGGAGTGACGCAAACGAAGGCGCTCCAAAAGAGCTTGGCGTAGGCCTCCAGCACCCACCGCACCGCTGCCAGGGCCACCCCCAGCAGCGGCTTTCCGGCATCTCGGCCGAGGGATAGGGCCTGAGGCACCGCATCCTCGTGGACGTCGAAAATCACTCGCCGCCGGCGCAGACGCAGCAGGGAGCCGACGGGGATCAAGAGGGTGTCGTGGAAATGGTATAGGTCGGCGTCGAGATCCCGGGCGATCCGCCAGGCGTCGCGAGAGGAAGCCCAGAGTCGGCGGAGCCCATAGGGATAGAAGCAATCCTTCACCGGATGGAAGATCACCCCGTCCAGCGGCTCCGGCGCCGGTTCCGGCGCGACCCAATGGACCTCGAAACCCGCCGCCGCCAGGCTGCGACACTCCTTGTGAAAGATCCGCATATCCGAGGAGCGGTGGAAGGTGGAGAGATGCACTACCCGCGGGCGCTTTGCCTTCGCGGAAGCTTCCTGGGGCATCTCCGCGGAGGGGCGGGCTTCAGCCGTCATGGAGCAAGAACCTTCACCGCTTCAGCGTAGCATCGCCGGGCAGCGGCGTTGCCGAGGCTGCTGTTGTGCCACAGCAGGCTCATGGTGCCTCGATGCCGACGGCAGACCGCCCCCAGCTCCTCGATGCTCTCCAATGCCTGACCCCAAGACAGCCGCTGGTAGGAGCTCAGCGTGACCTCCATCACCACCAGCGGGATTTCTCGCAGCGCCAGCGGCTCCCCTGACTCGAGGTCAAAGGCGGTATAGGGCCGACAGGTGCCGCAGCGAAAGCCAGCAACGTCGGCAAAGCCCAGGGTGCTGTCGTATTCCAGGCCCGCCTGCGCCCACTGGCGCCAGGTTTGGGTCGCCCTCCACCGCAGGTAATGCTGACGCCCCCCGAGGACCTGGGGCAGCGCCAACCCCGCCGTCGCCGCCGCAGAGCGCAGCGCTTCCAGCTCCCGCCCCAACAGGTCGGCATCCGTCGCGGTTTCGTAACTCGGGTGGAGGCCGATCTCGTGGCCCCGGCGGTGAACTTCCCGCATCACGTCGAGGACAAAAGGATCGGTGAGCCGGTAGCTGCCGTCCGGTCGGCCCGGCGTAGCCCCGGCCATGAAGAAGAAGGCCGCCCTCTGCCCGACGGACTCCGCTCTCTCCATCAGCCAGTCGAAGGTGTTGTACGGATCTAAGGAGACGCTTCTCGTCGCCCAGGCCCCAACCCGCCGCGCCGCCGATACGACCTCCCCCGCCAGCAGATCCCCGGCGCTTCCCCGCAGCATCGCCGTCAGCCCTCGACCGACGCCGGCCAGCGGATGATCTACGTCATGGGAGAGCTCCAGCTCATACTCTCGGCTGGGCCGCGGCGCCGCCCCGAGCTTCTGCAGCCAGTGGTCGAGCTGATCGGCCCACTCGTCCACCAGGGCGCGGCCGAGCAGCCCGTGGCGCCCCATCCACGATTGATCGGCCGGAAAACGGCCGTGGAGATCGAAGACATCCTCCTGCGCCAGGGCCCGCTCCTCGTAGCGGCTGAGCCAGAAGAAGGCGGCGCCGAGGGGATCCGCGGCGCAGAGTAAATCCGCGGGAAGCTCTGTCGCTGAGGCTTCAGCTGGGAGCGCGGCGGCCCAAAGAGCGCCGTCGCGATCGCGGTAGGTGGCACCTTTCCAGGAAGCAGCATCCGGAATCTCCAGCGGTTCTCCGAAGAGCACCGCCAGGGGATTCTCCCCTCCGTCGAGATTCCCAGAGAACTCGCCTCGAAGGGTCGTCGGCACCGACCCCGCGCTCAGCCACCGGTCGGGGCTCAGGGAGAACAAGCCATCAGCCAGCCACAGGGCTCTGTCGTCGGCGGTGACCAACAGCGTCCACTCCCGCTCCAGCATCGATCGCCGCCAGAGGCCCCGGCCTTCGGCATCCCCGAGGCGCCGGCGGACTTCCGGCTCAGCCTCTTCCACCCATTGCAGCTCGTAGCCGAGATGCTCCTCGAAGAGGACCTTCAGCACCCAGCGACGCTCCTCGACGTAGCCAGGAGGCGTGTAGACCCGCAGCACGTGGGGCGGGCAAGACGAGGCAGGGGTCATCGCGGGGTCCCGGGCTCAGCCCGGGACGAGCTGCTCTCTTCCCCCGGCTGGCGGAGCTCCGAAGGTAGTTCCGAAGAGATGGCAAGACGCAAAGAGTCCGGCAGCGGGCGCCCGCTGGGCCCGCCGAAGGCCTGCTCCTCCACCTGCTGGCGATAGCCCTCTTCGTCCCGCCGTCCCAAAACCCGCTGCCCTGCCCCGCCGACGATCGCCAGGGGCTCGACGTCACGGGAAACCGTGGTGCCCATGCCGATGATCGCGCCATCGCCGATGGTCACTCCCGGCACTACCGCCACGTTCATTCCCAACCAGACGTTGCGGCCAATGTGCACCGGCTTCGAGATCAGGTGATCGTCGTAGGGCAGCCGCTCGCCCCGGAAGTCATGATTCGCCGTGTACACCACCAGGTTGCGGGAAATATGGGTGTTGTCTCCGATGCTTAAGCCCCCGCGAGCGTAGAGATAGGCGCCGGCGCCGAGATGTACGTTATCGCCGAAGCGCACCTTCTCCGGAGCCACCACGGTGCAGGGTCCGTTGATCCGCACGCCTCGCCCGCAACGCTCGAAGCGGGAGGTCAGAGCGAGGGTGTAGAGCCAGCCCTGAGCCTTGAAGAACACCGCCCGCAGGCGCAGCAGCTGGTAGGCCCACCAGCCGAAGAATCTCTTCATCGTCTCCTCATTCCTTCCCCTTCGGCTTCTCCTTCGACGAGCCCAACACCCTCCGAGCAATTCTGGAGGAGATCCGGGTGGAGAAGCGGCGCAGGTTCCCCAGCAGAGCCGCGGCGAGCACCGGATCCACGCGCCGAAGGACCCCCGCCGTGGTCAGAAGGCCAGCGTAGCAGCCCAAGGTCAGGATCAGGTAGAGCCAGGGGTTGGGCGCTTCGAACACCAAGCTGAGCCCCCACCACCAGGCCACGGAGAGCGCCGCACCACCGCCGAGGATCAAGCCGAGATCCCTCCAGGGCAGGCCGAGGGGCAGCGTGCGCTGCGCCGCCGTGCCCAGCAGCCACGCCTTGACCACCAGCACCAGCAGGGTCGCCGCTGCGGCCCCCGAGAGGCCGAAACGTGGAACCCACCAAAGGTTCAGCAGCAGATTCGCTACCGCCAACGGGGCGGTGAGGGGGAAGAACCAGCGGGTGCGCTCGGCGAGAATCAGCACGTTGCGGAAGAGCTGGTCGAGACCGGAGAGCAGCACCCCGGCGGCAATCATGAAAACCAGAGTCGGCGCGACGCGGAAGGAGTCATTCCCCGTCAGCAACACCAGCAGAGGCGGCGCCGCCACCACCAAAGCCAACAGCAGGGGCACCGAGAGAGCCACGTAGATCCTCGCCGTATCCGCCGTCAGCCGGGCGACGGAAGCCTTCTCGCCCACGCTCCAGCGGGCGGCCAGCAGCGGGTAGAGCACCACGTTGACCGGCCCGACGACGAATTGAGCCAGATTACCGAGCATGTAGGCCGCGGCATACACCCCCACCTGAGCTAGGCCCAGCTGATCCAGGATCACGAAACGATCGACATAGTTGATCACCCAGATCGCCAGCATGTAGGGCACCAGGGGAGCCGATAAGGCCAGCAGGCGGCGCAGCTCCCCCTGGGCAAAACGCCAGCTCCCGCCGCCGCTCCAGCGGGTCAACTGCATCGCGGTGGCGAGAAGCAGACCTGCCGCCGCCAAGCCCTCGAGGGCACAGAGGGCGATCACCGCCAGCTCCAGCGATACCCCAGCGAGCACCAGCAGCGCCGTCATCGTCGCCAGCCCGCCGAGATCCACCGCCAGCTGCATCGAGGCGAAGAAGCGGATGCGCTGCCGCGCCCGGTAATAGGCGAGAGCGAAGGTCAGCAGCACCGCGGTGGCCAGCTTCGCCCACAGCAACAGAGCCCAATGGCTGGGGGTGCCGGCGCCGAAGAAGAGGCGGCTCAGGGGCTCCGCCAGCCCCCAGGCCAAGGCGCCGAGGGCCGCGAGGGTCCCGAGGATCATCGCCAAGGCGGAGAAATATCCCTCCCGCACCTGCCCCAGGACCTGGGGAGCCGGCTCCCCTTCCCCAGGGCCGAAGGCCCGAGCCAGGGGGCCCGCGTAGTAGCGAATGCAGGCGGAATCGAGACGCAGCATCGCCACCGCCGTCAGCAGGGCGACGGAGACGGAAACCTGAGACCAGATGCCGTAGGCCTCGGCATCCAGCGTGCGGGCGATGATCGGCAGCAGCAGAAAGCTCTTGAGGCCGCCGATGGCCTGCAGCGCCGCGACCAGCACCACGTCGAGAGCGGCTCTCCGCCCTCCACCGCTAGTCATCCCGCCACGCCCTCGGACGATGGCTCGGAAGACTTCTCGGACGACCGTCGAGTCGGCTCCCCCGGCGCACTCTCTGGCGTCCCCGCCGAGGTCCCGGCTGAAGGCACATCTGAAGGCACGGTCAGCGTGTAGCCATAGTGCAGAGCCAGCTCCCCGGCCTCCACCGCGAGCTGCTCTCGCTCCGCCGGCTTCCATTCTTCGTAGGCCGGGAAGCTGCCGCCCCGCTGTACGTTCACCGGCCTCGCCAGCAGCCCCTGCAGCCTGCGGCGCGGCAGCGCCGGAGCCCCAACCCAGGCGAGAATCGAAGACGCCGCCTCGGGATCCAGAAAGAGCTGCTCCGACTTCACCGTGCGGCAGCGGCCTGCCCCCAGGCCCTGCTCAAAGGCCCGGATCTGGCGATAGGTCTCGGCCCACAGCCAGGCCGCGCGGGCCACCGGTGGGCGTTGTCGAAAGCTGGCCACCGGCGTATCGCGAGGAAACCAGTGGAGGTGGTCCGCCGCATCGTAGTAGCCGCGGCGCACGGCGCTGCGCACAAAGGCCGCCGGGTGGCGCACCAGGATCAAGAAGCGGGCCGCCGGCAGCAGGCGGGCGATGCCGGGGGCGTACGCGCTCAATCGATTGTTGGTCTCGACGTAGAGCCGCTGACGCATCACCGCGGTCTCCAGCATCTCCCACCGGGCCGCCAGCACGGCGGCCTCGAGGGCCTCGTCCCCGACTCCCTGGCGGTGGGCCTCGCGGGCAGAATACGCCAGCTCCGGCCGCGGTGCGTGGTGCACGTCGCAGCCGCCGGCGGCGCGGAAGATGCGGCTCAAGAGCTCGGTGCCGCTGCGCCCCGGGGACAGAACGAAGAGAGCCGGAGCCCCCAGCACTCGGCGCACGTGATCTTCCCCGTCTCCCTGCTGCAGCCAGCGATCCCTCAGCCGCCAGGCCTTCTCGCGGCGCAGCCAGTGGCGAAGAGCCCCCGCCCCCCGCATCGCAAAGCGTCGCCAGGACGCGAGGTTCGGCATCAGCGTTGCTCTCCTCAGCCTCTCGCCGGCACTGAGGCGAGATCCTCCAGGGGTGCAGAAGACTCTTCCGGAAGCTGCGCCAGCACCTCCACCAGCGTCTCCACCACCCGCTCCTGAACCGCCGTTGAGATCGTCGGCCACAGCGGCAGAGAGAGCACCGACGCGGCGGCGGCCTCGGTCCGCGGCAGCGCGGGAAAGCTCACCCCTTCCGGTTCCTCATCAGCGCTATCCCACACCGGCAGGCGGTGGATCGGCACCGGGTAGTAGACCATCGTGTTCACGCCTCGCTCGGCCAGCGCGGCGCGCACCGAGTCGCGGTGAGCCACCGGCAGACGAAGGGTGTATTGATGGTAAACGTGGTTTCCTCGACCCCTCTCGCCGACGCTCTCGGCGCACGGAGTCTGCACCTGCGGTACGTCCGCCAGCAGCTCATCGTAGCGCTGCGCCGCTCGCCGGCGCCCCTCGTTGGCGGAATCGAGATGGCGTAGCTTGACCCGCAACAGTGCCGCCTGCAGGGCATCCAGGCGACTATTCCAGCCGAGCTCTTCGTTGGCGTACTTGCGCCGCGCTCCGTGGGCCCGCAGCCTCGCCACCTTGCCCGCCACCTCCTCGTCGTCGGTGACCACCAGCCCCCCGTCCCCGAAGCCACCTAGATTCTTCGTGGGGAAGAAAGAGAAGGTGCCGACGCTGCCCAAAGTTCCCAGCCGGCGGCCGTTCCACCGTCCGCCGAAGGCCTGGGCGACGTCCTCCACCACGTGCAAACCGTGCTCCGAAGTGAAGGTCTGAATCCCCTCCAAATCCGCCGCTAGCCCGAAGAGATGCACCGGTAGCACCGCCCGAGTGCGCGGCGTCAGCGCCGCGGCGAGCCCCGCCGGGTCGAGATTGAAGGTCGCCTCATCGATGTCCACGAAGACCGGATGGGCCCCCAGCCTCATGATCGCCTCGGCAGTGGCGAAGAAGGTAAAGGCGGTCGTGATCACCTCGTCCCCGGGCCCGATACCCAAGGCCTCCAGGGCGAGAATCAGGGCGTCGGTGCCGTTGGCGACGCCGAGGGCATAGCGGCATCCGAGCAGGTCGGCGCATTCCTCCTCGAAGGCCTTCACCTCGGGGCCCAGAATGTAGCGCCCGGATCGCAGCACCCCCTCCGCGGCGGCCTGGAGCTCCGGCCACAGGGCCTCGACCTCCGGCGTCGGATCGAAGCTGGGAATGCTCTCCAGCTCTGCCGCTGCCTTGTTCTCGACCTTGCTCTCGTCGCTCATGGATCGCTCTCTCCGAGGTAGACCAGGGGCTCTCGAGGGTCGTCCGTCCGTCGATACGGTCGCCCACATTCGCCGCAGCGCAGCTCCCCCTGCTCGTCCGCCGTCTTCGGCAGCGGAACCCCGCAGCGACAGGTGAAGCCCATCGAGCGCGCGGGGACCCCCGCCATCAACGCGTAGGGAGGCACGTCGCGGGTCACCACGGCGCCGGCGGCGACGAAGCACCAGGCTCCCAGCGTGACCCCGCAGACCACCGTGGCGTTGGCTCCGATGGAGGCCCCTCGCCCCACCCGGGTGGGGAAATAATCCTCTGCCTGGTTGCGGGGAAAGGCCGAGCGCGGAGTGCGCACGTTGGTAAACACCATGCTGGGACCGCAGAAGACGTCATCCTCCAGATGCACCCCCTGGTAGAGGGAGACGTTGTTCTGGATCTTGACGTTGTCCCCCACCACCACGTCGTTGGCGACGAAGACGTTCTGACCTAGGGAGCAGCGCTCGCCGATGCGCGCCCCCGGCATCACGTGGCTGAAATGCCAGATCTTCGTCCCCTTCCCCACCACGGCGCCGTCGTCGACGATGGCGCTGGCGTGCACAAAAGCCTCGGGGTCCAGCCCGGGAGAGCTGCCGGTGGGGCTATTGGAGGAGCTATCGGGAGAAGTACCGGAAGAAATAGGAGCCATCGCAGCCTCCCTCCTCAACCCCGCAGCAGCCGATGCCCCTCGCCCCGGGCCGAAACCGGGTCGAGGGTACGCAGCTGGTGTACCAGCTCGATAGAAGGGCGCGCGTCGGCGATGCCGAAGCCGCGGCCGGAGAGAATTTCTTCGTAAGCGCGGGTGTGAAGATCCGTAAAGCCCTGGGAGAGCTCTACCCCTTCGCCGTCGATGGCCAGCACCCGATGAGCGTGGCGCCCCTCGGCCACCGCCTCCGGCGGCAGATCATCGCCGTCCACCGAGAGCGCCCAGCGCACCCGGGCCCCCTCCAGCTCCAGCAGCCCCGCCATGCGCGAGTCGTCCGCCACATGGACCTCGGCCTTCTCCACCGCGCCGAAGAGCCACAGCAGCAGGTCGAAGAAGTGAATGCCGATATTCATCGCCAGACCCCCGGAGCGCACCTCCGTGCCCTTCCAGGAGCGGTGATACCAGGCGCCCCGGCGGGTGATGTAGGTCAGCTCCACCTCGGGTCGAGATCTCCCCGCAGACTCCATCAGCCGCGCCCGCAGCTCCTGCACCGACGGCGCCAGTCGCAGCTGCAAGATCGTGTAAACCCGCCGCTGGTATTCCTCCTCCAGCTCTTCCAGCGCCCGCAGATTCCAGGGCGAGATCACTAGCGGCTTCTCGCAAATGGCGTGGGCCTTGACCCGCAGCGCCAGTCGCACGTGGGCATCGTGGAGGAAATTCGGCGAACACACGCTCACCCAATGCACCCGCTCCTGCTCCCCGCGCCGCCGCAGCTTCTCCAGATGCCGATCGAAGCGCTCGATCTCGGTGAAAAAGGCCGCCTGCGGAAAGAAAGAATCCAGCACCCCCACCGAATCGTGAGGATCCACCGCCGCCACCAACCGGTGGCCGGTGTCGTGAATCGCCCTCAGATGGCGCGGGGCGACAAAGCCCGCGGCGCCGACGAGGGCGAAGTTGTTGGGGGTCGAGCTAGGGGTCACGAGGAGAGATCCTTTCCTCGCGATCCTAGCAGCCTTACCTAGTTGGCGGTGTCGGAAACCGGCTGGCGGGTTGGCCGGAGAGAACTATCCGAGACGGCGTCTGTCGATCTGTATGAGCGACAGATTCGAGTCGCTGCGGGGCCCTGATCTTCCTGCTGTGGTTGGGCTCATTTCGGGTCGGAGGGTTTTCCTTTCGGACGGCGAACAACAATCTCACCATCTTTGTCGAGCTCAGCGTAAGGGCGCCCGCTGGCAGCAAACTCTTCATCGAGGCGCAACCTCTTGCGGGCGTCCTCTATTTGCTCCTCCCAAGCTGCCCGAACTGACTCTTGCTCGGAGGCTCCCATCTAGTCATTCGCTTCAGGATCTCATCTATCTGCCGAAGCGAGGCCGCCAACAAGACAAAGGCTTCCTAAGGGCTTCACAGCGCCCGAACGTCCGGAAGTTCGGCAGTCCATTCACCCGCTGCGCCCCCGCCCCGCGAAGCGCCCGGTAGCCGCCGCCAGCACGCCTTCGACAAGGCCTCGGGCACGAGCAAAGGCGCGCAGGAAGCTCATGGGGGCGAAGGCGAGCATGCGGGTTTCGCCGGTGTGGCGCAGCAGATTCCAGGTCATGGGGATCTGGGCGAGGGCGAGAAGCAGCAACGCCGCGGCGGTGGCCAGGGCGCCGAGGGTCTCGAGCTGAAAGAGCCAAGAAGGAGTTTCCTCGCCGAGGACGAAGTGGCGCAGGAGGCTCAGCAGACCAGCGCCGACTCCGCTGCCCACGGCGGCGGCGGCGAGGGGCGGCTGGACGTGGTCGACGAAGCCGGAGTAGTGGTCTCCCCCGAGCTTCTGGGGATGGGCGGCGTAGAGGGCCATGCGCCAATAGCCTTGCCAGCGCTGGGCCCGCAGGTAGCGGCGCAGGTGGCGGGCGTGGAAGTGCCCCACTCGGGAATCCGTCACGAAGCGCAGGCGACCGCCAGCGGAGCGCAGGCGATAGGCCAGCTCGGCGTCCTGGGCGCGCTGCAATCGCTCGTCAAAGCCCTCGATCTGCGCCAGAGCCTCGCGGCGATAGAGCACGTTGAAGGTGGCGAGGAAGTCCACCTCCCGGGGCATGCGGCGATGGCGGGCGACGATCTCTTCGTGGATCAGGCTCGCCACCAGGGATTCCGGCAGCATGTTGCCGTAGCTGCCGCCGACGCCCACAACGCCGTCTTCGATCTCCGTCAGCAGTCGCTCCAGCGCTCCCTCCTCGGCGACGCAATCGGAATCGATGAACCACACCCACTCCGTCGTCGCGGCGCGCCAGCCAACGTTGCGGGCCCCTCCGGGGCCGAGGCCGGAGGTGGCGAGGCGCACGAGAGGCAAGACCGAGTCGGGCTCCTGAAAGCCGTATTCGGCGAGGATTTCCGGGGTCTGGTCGGTGGAGCCATCGTCGACGAAGAGGATTCTCTCTAACAGCCCCGGCTCCACCAGCGGCAGCACCGCCTCCAGACAGGGCCGCAAGGTCGCTTCGGCGTTGTAGCCGGGAATCACCAGGGTGACCGTCGGCGCCGACCCTTCGGGCAATCCGGCCCGGGCCTCGCTCATCGCCCGCCTCCGGAGTCCTTCAACAGGATGGACGAGGGATTCACCTTGGAAGGCGGCGCTAGAACCCCTACCTGGTAGACCCTGCCGTCCTCCTCGCGACGGGAGAAGACCTTGACCAATTCGAGGTCCGAGGTCAGCCCCTGGAGGAAAGCGCAATTCTGCTCTTGGGGGTAGAGCAGAACCATATTTGCCCCGGCCCGCTCCAGGAGCGCCAGGGTGCGCTCCGCCGACTCGTCGCAATCCATCCAGTGGAAGCCAGCGCGACTGAAGGCTGAAAGGGGCTGAGCGTTGGTGGTGATCACCGAGGGCGTCGGCTCCTGCTCGTCCAGCCACGCCACTAGCTCCTCCTCTGGACCCAGCAGGCCGGAGCCGAAGTCGATGCTCGGAAAACGCTGCACCCGCTCCCATCCGATCACCACCGAAGCCAGCATCAGCACCGCCGCCAGCGCCTTCAATCGCCGAGTAGCTCGCGGCCGCAGACAGTAGATCAACGCTGGAATCAACAAAAGCACGAAGGGCAGGCCATGACGGAAGCCGAAGAGCCATTCCTTGAAGAAGCGGAATTGAGCGTTGTGCAGCGGCGCCAACATGCCAAGACCGGCGAGCACCGAGGCCAGGATCACCACTCGATTCGGATGACGCCACCAGCGAATCCAGCGCAGGGGAGCAAAGCCTGCTTGGCGGTGAGCGGCGCGCTTGCGAATGCGGCCTCTCCACGGTCTCGGTCCTCGAAGCTGGGAGGCCAGTAGCGAGAGCAGAACTGCCGGCACGAGGTAGGCGACGAAGCCGAAGGAATCGATATAGGAGTTGGGGCTGGTGAGCGAGAAGGCGGTCACCAAGCCATCTCCCCGCGACTCCAGCCATTGGGACCACCCCTCCACCGGCACCTGCGAGCGGAAGGAACCGATTCCGGGAGTGCCCTTATAAGAACCAACGCCGATCACTCCCCGCGGCTGGAAGGGGTCCATCCAGCTGTAGAGCCAGAAGATCCAGGGACCCACCACCGCGGCACTCCCCAGAGCCGCCACTCCCGCGGCCACCAGGCGGCGCCCCCCGCCGCCACGGAAACCATCCTGCAGGACTCCGCGGCGCAGGACCCCGACACCCAGGGCGATCACCACGGCGAGGGTCAAGGGCAACATCTGCCCCCGGGACAGGAAGGCCAGCCCCGCGAAGCCTCCCGCCAGCGCTGCCCACCCGAGGTGCCCGTAGCGCGCCCGATGCACCGCCAGCAGCGACGCGAAGAGCATGGCGAAGGCCAGCCCCTCGGTGTAGGGCAGGGAGGTGAATTGGTAGAAGCGATGATCGAGGGAGAAGATCAGCACCGCGGCGTGCCCCACCGCCACCACCGGGAGCCCTGTCCCCAAAGCCCCGTCCCAGCGGCTGCGCCCGGAGCTACCCCGCAGGCCCGGAACCATCGCCTGAGCCAACGCGTAGAGCAGCATCAGGCTCACCAAGTAGAGCAGCGGCGGAAGCCAGCGGGTCGCCGCCTCGAGACCCACCAAGGCTCCTACCGAGCCCAGCAGTAAAGGCCACAGCGGTGGGGCGTTGGTGGGGTGAGGGAATTCCGGCAACCCTTGGTGGTAGAGGCTCACCCGAGTCACCAGGCCTTCCCCCTCGGCTACCGAACGAGCGATCTGGTAGTAAAAAGACCCATCGAGAGCGTTGCGCCCCAGCTCCGGCGCAAACCCCGACTTGGCCGTGGCCAGAACTCCGAGCAGAACAAGAAGAAGGGCCCAGCGCTTCACCGCACGGCGACGGCGGGTAGGAGATGAAGTCCTCTTGGGAGGTGCTTCCTTGGCCTCCGGTCCTGACGTCTCTGCACCTAACGTCTCAGAGTCTGCCGCAGAGCTCGACGGCACCAGGCCAGCCAGCCTTCGCTCCTCTCGCTCGCTCACGCCGGCATCCACTTCGGTAGATAGACGATGGCCACCACGACGATCACCCACAGGATCACGTTGAGCACGAAAGGCAGGTCGGTGAGGATCGCCTCCGTCGGCGTGGTGTTCCCAGTGCCGCGGTGGATCAGGTAGAGGTAGCGAAAGATCCCGAAGAGCACCAGGGGCACGGTGTACACCAAATGCTGGGTGCCGAATTTGCTCACCGTCTCTGGATCCACCGTGTAGAGGGCGTAGCAGACCAGGGTAGAGGCGGTGACCACGTTGATCATCTGATCCAGGAAGGGCACGCTGTAGAGGTGCAGTACGGAGCGCTGAGATGCGGCTCCGTCCGCCAGCAGGGTGAGCTCATGGCGCCGCTTGGACATCACCAAGAAGAGCGCCACGAAGGCGGTGCACAGGATCAGCCAGCGGGAGGTCACGACCCCGACCGCCGCCGAGCCCGCCTCGACCCGCAAGACGAAGCCCACGGCGACGATCATCAGATCGAGGATCACCACCCGCTTGGCGCCGAAGCTGTAGGCCCAATTGATCGCTAGGTAGGTGAAGATCAGGGCACCGACGACGGGAGTGAGCAGCCATCCCCCCACCGTGGCCACCAGCACCAACAGAATCGCTACGACATAGGCCACCGGTACCGGCAGCCTGCCCGAGGCGATGGGCCGATGGCGCTTGGCGGGATGCTGTCGATCTTCCTCCCGATCCCTTATATCGTTGAGCAAGTACACCGCACTCGCCGCCGCACAGAACAGGCCGAAGGCCGCTGCACCTCGCAGCGCCCAGGGCAGCATCAAGAGCTTGCCGCCAAAAACCAGCGGCGCCAGCACGAAGAAATTCTTCACCCATTGAGCCGGGCGGAGGGCCTTCAAAAGTGCGGAGATCATGGTCGCTATTGTACGGTCGCGGCGCAAGCCCGCAACACGCTAGATCGCCTTCCTCTCAACTCCTGCAACCATCCACGAACTCTCCAGCCCCAGACCAGGCTGCAGACCAGGCCACAGACCAGGCCACAGAGCCAACACTCCAGACCTAAGGTTCCAGAGCGGCCCATAGGAGAAGCCCTTGCAGCAAGAGCCCCCTCAGGAGACGACCCTGGGAGAGAACGCTCCGCAGACCGCGCCGGCGCTAGGCACAGAACCGCCAGCGAGAGGGCCAGCGACAGATCGCGGCCTGCGCTGGGTGATGCTCGCCACCCTGCTGATCTGGCTTTGGGTGGCGTGGCCGATGGCCAGCGGCGAGAGCACCGTGTATCTGCGAGATGCCTTCTCCAACGCGCTGCCGCAGAAGGCCTTCGCCGCCGAGCAGCTGAAGCAAGGGCATATCGCCGCCCTCGATCCCGGCTGGGGGCTCGGACAACCCCATCGCGGCAACGCCGCCCTCGCCTCCTTTCACCCCCACAATCTGCTCTACCTGCTGCTGCCCTTCTGGAGCGCCTTCAATCTCCACTTCGCCCTTCATTGGCTGATCGCCCTCTTCACCTTCCGGGCCTTGGCCCGCGCTCTGGGGCAGAGCCCGGCAGCGGCCTGGCTGGCGACCCTAGGCTATGCCGGCGGCGGGTACGTGCTCTCCACCTTCTCGTTCTACAACCTGGTGGGAGTGGCGGCATGGTGGCCCCTGGCGATGGCCGGGGTGGCCCTGGCGGCGCGCGGAGGCGGTGGGGGCAAAGACGGTGGCAAGAGCCCTGAGACCCTGCTTTCTGCCGCAAACCCCCGGGGCCTAAGCGTGCGCGGACTAGCCCTCGCCAGCCTCGGTATTGGCCTCACGGTGCTGAGCGGAGACCCCGTCACCACGCTGCTGGGAGGGCTCCCTCTGCTGCTGGCGGCCTGCGCCGGGGCCGCTTCCCTATCGAGAGTCCAGAGAGCGGGAATCCAGCGGCTGGTTCGAGGGACGATGGCCTGTATTTTCGCCGGCATTGGCGGCGCCCTGATCTCCCTCCCCCAGCTCATCGCCACGGCGCGCATCTACGGCGCCTCCTTCCGCGGCGGCCGGGGCAATCTGGAGGGCCAGGCCGGCGCCTACAGCCTCGAGCCTCTGCGCCTGCTGGAGCTGGTGCTTCCCCTGCCCTTCGGCTGGCCCACCTGGCTCGGGCCTCGGGGGGTGTGGGTGGAGGGACTGGCGGACACCCTGCCCTTCTTCTTCTCCGCTCATTTCGGCCTGGTGGCCCTGACCCTCTTCTTCCTCGCGCGGCAGCGCAGCTGGCAGGCCCTGGCAATCCTCGGCCTGGCGGCAGCGGTCGCCGGGGGCACCGTCCCTTCGGCCCTCGAGGCGGTGAGCTTCGGCCTCTTCCGCTTCCCGGAGAAATTCCTCTTCTGGACCGCTCTGGCGGCTCCCCTCGCCGCCGGCTTCGGCCTACAGCGGGCGATGGCGGCCTCCGATAGCGCCCGCCGGCGGATGCGTCTGGCCCTCGGGATCGCCAGCGCCAGCGCCACCCTCGCCGCCCTGGTCGTCTTCCTGCTGCGCTCCCCCCTCGCCGAGGGGCTTCGGCAGCGCGGCGGAACCGGTGCCGGAGACGGCGAAGCGCTGGCTCAAACGCTGCTCTTTCAGGGGCAGTGGGTAAGTCTTCAGCTCGCCCTAGCGTCGGCGGCCCTGGCCGGCCTGGCCTACGCCGTGAGCCGCCGTCGCGCCAGCGCAGCGGTCGCTCTGCAGCTGCTCTGCCTGCTTCCCCTGGCGCCGCTGCTGGATACCGCCCCGGTGAAAGAAGCTGCCGCGGTGACGGATTTCGAGCAGCGGCTGCTGAATTCCACTCCCCAGCGCACTCCCCAGCGAGAGATCCCGGCCGACAACGATCAAGCCAGATCAGAGATCGGCGCCCTCTCCGCCGCCCTCGCCCTGCCCTCCTGGGTGCCGCCGCCGAATTATCGCCACGTCGCCGGCAGCCGCTGGCGGGCGCAGCAGGCCCGCTGCGCTGACCTCCACCCCACTCCCGGCGCTCTCCACGGCCTCTCCTTCCCTCTGGCGCCAAATCTCGAAGGCCTCGGCACCGCCCTCTCCACCTTCCTGCACATCAATCTCGTGAGGCTGGACTGGGATCAGCGCATCCGCTGGCTGCAGCTGCTGGGCGTCGAGGGGATCGTGGTGCAGGGGAATCAGCGACTGTTCAGTCCCGGTCTCGAGCCCCTGGCGGTGGAGGCTCGCCATGGCGTCGTCTCCACCCTGTACCGCGTAGTCAATATCGGGCCGGACGCCTGGTGGCCGCAGCGGGTGGAGGATTCCCAGGGGCCGGTGGACGTCTTTCGCAAGCTGGTGGAAGAGGGGGACCTGCGACAGCGGGCGGTGGTGGCCGGCAGCCTCGAACACCGCCCCGGAGGCCGGGTGCGCATTCTCTCGGCGGCGGCGGATCGAGTGGAGCTAGAGGTCGTGAGCGAAGGCGGCCTGGCGGTGCTGCGTAGGGCCTATCACCCGCTGCTGGAAGCCACTCTGGACGACGGCACCGCCGTTCCCACCACGCCGGTGAACCTCGCCCTCACCGGCATCGCGGTGCCCGCCGGCACCCACCGCATCACCCTCGCCGTAGACCACGGTCCAGAACGCCTCGGCGGCGGCATCGCCTTGCTCACCGCCATCGGCTGCCTGTGGATTCTGCGACGACGGCGCAACCAGCCCGAAAACCCAGGGCTGGAAGCCTCAGGGCCGGAAAGCCGAGGGCCGGAAAGCCGAGAGGTCGGGGCTTGAAACGCATCGGACCCCAATCCCGGGAGGCCAAAACCGAAGGTGCCGCTACCGGGAGCACCACTCAGCCTCGATGGTGGCTGCTCTTCGCCCTGCCGACCACGGCGATCCTGGTGCTCTACCTGGCACCCCTGATCCTCGGTCTCGAGACCCTCTACCTGAGGGACGTCTTCAGCGCTCACCTTCCGCTGAAGGCGGCCCAGCACTTGCCCTCACCGCCGGAGCTAGCGGGAGCCGAGGTCCAGCCGACCTCTGTCTTTCCAGCGGCGGTGGCGCCGCGTATCGCCGGAGGCCAACCCCTGCTGGGCAACCTCAACGCGGTCAGCCTGTATCCGAACAATCTGCTCTACCGAGTGGCGCCTACCCTCTGGAGCCTCAACGCTCATTTCTGGATCCATTGGCTCCTCGCCCCCTGGGGCGTGTGGTGGCTGGGCCGGGTGTTCGGTCTCTCCCATGCCGCGGCGTGGGCGGGAGCTTCCGCCTACGCCGCCAGCGGCTTCTTCGCCTCGCAGATGAACCTCTACAACCTGGTGGCCGGCAGCGCCCTGGCTCCCTTCCTGGCGGCTGCGCTGGTCGTCGCGGTGGCGCCGCGGAAACCAGGAAAGGATGGCCAGTCCCTGGAAGGTCGGCTCCCAGGAATGCTGCGCCGCCCCTGGGATCTAGTGCTGCTGGCCCTGCTCTGGTGGCTGATGCTGCTGGCCGGTGATCCGATGCTGGCGGCCCTCGCCCTGCTTTTGGCCCTCATCGCCGCTCTCTGCCGCCACGGCCTGCGGGAAACAGTATTGGCTCCCCGAGTCTGGTTCCCGGCGGCCCTGGCGGGACTTGCCGGCACCCTGATGGCGGCGCCCCAGCTGCTGGCCATGAGCCGAATTCTGCCGCTGAGCGCCCGCGCCGCCGGGGGACTGAGCAGCGAGGAGGTGCTGCGAACCAGCTTCAAGCCCCTGATGGCCCTGGACTGGCTGCTGCCCTTCGCCTTCGGTCGTCCCGACCGCCTCGCCGAGGGCCGCTTCTGGGCGGCCCCCCTCTACGACGGTATTCCCCCTCTCTTCTACACCCTCTATCCCGGGATCCTGGCCTTCGCCCTCGCGGTGGCGGGAATGGCGATCTGGGCCCTGAGCCTGAGAGCCAGAGCAGCCCAGGGGCGAGAAAAGAGCCCCCCAAGCCCGGGAATCAACTCCGTCTCTACTGCCGATCCCCTGGAGCGCTCCGCCCAGCGGCGTCTGGGCCTCTTCGCTCTCCTCATCCTTAGCGGCGGGCTCTTCTTCGCCCTCGGCGCCGCCAATCCGATGGTGCGCTGGCTGGTGGAGACCTTCGGCGGCGGGGGCCTGCGCTTCCCGGTCAAGCTGTGGCCGGCGGTCTCTCTGGGAAGCGCTCTCTTCGCCGCCCTCGGCGCCGAAGCCTTTCTGCGCCGGGGGCCGAAGTCGCTACTCCTCGCCCTCGCACCTCTGGCGGCGATCTTCACCGCCGCCCTCGCCTTTCTGCTGCTCACTCCGGAGCTCGCCACGGAGCTCCTGCGCGGCCTGGTGCCGGCATCGTGGCCGGATGCCTTCGTTGCATCGGAGCGGACCCGCTGGCTCTCCCTCAGCGCCCTGAGCCTCGGTCTGCTGGCCACCTTCGCGGCGCTGATCGTCGCCACCCAGCGGCGGCCACGAACCTCCCTGGCGCTGCTGCTGGCGCTGCATTGGGCAACCCAGCTGGCGCTGCTCTCCCCCACCCTGCCCACCGACGCCGCGGCCCCCTACAGCCCGGAGGCGATCCAGAGCTCTCCCTTGGCCCAGCACCTGCCGCCGTCGAGCCGAATCGTCCACGGCTCTTACGATCGGCTCTTCGGGGCCCAGAACCCGGCGCAGGAATACTCCGGCATCGACGCCTTCCACGACTACAACCGTCGCCGCGCTTTTGAGATGGCGCCGATGATAGGCATCCTAGCGGGGCGGCGCTACGACCTCAACCTCTCCCCGGAGGGCCTCTCCTCCTTCCTCACCAAGGCCGCTCGGGACGCCCTGCGACAGGGCAATGACGAACAGCGCCTGCGCCTGCTCACCGCCTGGGGCGTCGACCGCCTGCTGCTCCACCGCCCCCTGGCGCCGGCGGCGAGACCCCTGGCTCGCCCCCTAGGCCAGGCGGTAGGCCCGACCCGAACCATCACCGCCTATGCCCTCGACGCCGCCCCGCCGGTGAGCTTCCTCACCCGAGTGAGCGTTGCCCCCAGTCTCTCCCACGCCTTGGGGCGGCTCAGCTCGCCGGGCTTCGACCCTCGGCAGGAGGTCGTGCTGGCGGGACGAGAGCTTCAGCGAGCGGCCCCAGGAGCAGTATCGACCGGTGCATCATCGACGGGCGACCTCGAGATCCTCGCCCTCGACCGCCAGCGCCTGATCGTCGAGCTCCACGCCGAGCAGCCCGGCGCCCTGGTGTGGCAGCGCTCCCACCTGCCCCTCTACCGCGCCACCGTCAACGGAGAAGAGGCGCCGGTGGAGATCGCCAACCTGCACCGCATGGCGGTACGCCTTCCGGCGGGCCACCACCGAGTGGAGATCGCCGTCGAAGACTCCCGCCAGCGAGATCTGGCCCTCGCCATTCTCGGGGTGCTGCTGCTCCTGATCCTCGCCCTGCGATCCCGCCCCGAGGCTCCAGCGCCGAGCCTCCGGGAGGCAGCCTAGGCGATGCTATGATTCTGCGTTCTGCCACAGCTCTCACCGTTTCCCGCGGCCTCCGCTCCTCCGAGGGTTCGTCGGCGCTCAATCCCATCTTCTCCACCCTGCCTCTCAAGGAGGGCGACCGTGCCAACGGAATCAAATTCCTCTAGCACTTCTGCGACGGGTACTCGTCCCATTCGCAAGGTATTGATCGCGAATCGTGGCGAAATCGCCGTGCGCATCCTGCGCACGCTGAAGGACATGGGGATTCGCAGCGCGGTGGTCTATTCCGACGCCGATCGCCTCGGCTTACCGGTGCTCCTCGCCGACGAGGCCTACCCCATCGGGCCGGCGCCCTCCGCCCAGAGCTACCTGCGGGCCGACGCCATCGTTCAGCTGGCGCTGGAGATTGGGGCCGACGCCATTCATCCGGGCTACGGCTTCCTGTCGGAGAACGCGGGCTTTGCCACCCGCTGCCGCGAGGCCGGGGTGATCTTCATCGGCCCGCCCCCCAGCGCCATCGCCGCCATGGGATCGAAGGTGGAGAGTCGCCGACTGATGATCGACGCCGGCGTTCCGGTGGTTCCCGGAGGCCGCGACCCGCTGCCGGACGTCGAATCCGCCCTCGCCTTCGCCGAGACCCTCGGCTACCCGGTGATGGTGAAGGCCGCCGCCGGCGGCGGCGGTAAGGGCATGCGAGTGGTGGAGAGCGCCGAGCAGCTGCCGACGGCCTTCCGCACCGCGCGCTCCGAGGCCAAGGCCAGCTTCGGCGACGACGACGTTTACCTCGAGAAGTTCATCGTCGAGCCCCGCCACGTGGAGATCCAGGTGCTGGGGGACGAGCACGGCAACCTGGTCTCCCTGGGAGAGCGGGAATGCTCCCTGCAGCGCCGCCATCAGAAGGTAGTGGAGGAAGCTCCCTCGCCGGTAGTAGAGCCGGAGCTGCGTCAGCGCATGGGTGAAGCCGCGGTGCAGGCCGCCCGCGCGGTGGGCTACACCAACGCCGGAACGGTGGAATTTCTCCTCGACGTCAGCGGCGAGTTCTACTTCCTGGAGGTCAACACCCGGCTTCAGGTGGAGCATCCCATCACCGAGCTAGTCACCGGCCTCGATCTGGTGGAGGCCCAGGTGCGGGTCGCCCGCGGCGAGGAGCTGCCGGCCGAAGCCCGCGACGCTCAGATCCGGGGCCACGCCCTGGAGCTGCGCCTCTACGCCGAGGATCCCTTCCGCGGCTTCGTCCCCTCCCCGGGCCTGATCGAAGGCCTGCGGTGGCCGGAAGGCCCAGGAGTGCGAGTCGACGCTGGCGTTTACGAGGGATCGGAAGTCTCGATCCACTACGACCCGATGCTCGCCAAGCTGATCTTCTACGGCACCGATCGGGCTCAGGCCCTGAGGCGCGCCCGGCGAGGACTGCTGGAGATGAAGGTGGAGGGCATTCGCACCACCATTCCTCTCTTCCTCGCCCTGCTGGAAGACGAGGACTTCCTCACCGGCCAGATGGACATCAGCATGCTCGATCGCAAGCTCGCCTCCGGTGAGCTGCACCCGTCGGAAGAGGAAGATTCCGACTCGACCTCCGACGAAGCCGAAGGCTCGGACGAGGCTGAAGCCGCCGGGCAAGATGCAGCGGAGCAGGAAGCAGCGGCCCAAGACCTGCGGCAGCCGACCCTCGAGGAGGCCCTGCGGGACGCCCCCCTGATCGCCGCCGCTCTGGCCCACGTCGAAGCCACCGAACGGGGCTCCGCCGCAGCGCCGGCCAGCGGTGGCCGCCGCGACGCCTGGCGTCAATCCGCCCGCCTCGCCAACCTCCAGGGGGTTCGCTAATCATGGAATTGATCGTCAGCGGCAGCCAGCGGGAAGCCAATCTGCGCATCGAGAGGGACGGCGAGACCTTCGTCGTTCACCTCGATGACAAGCTCTATCGAATCGACGCCAACAAGGTCAGCGATTCCGTCCGCAGCCTGCTCTTCCTTGGGGTCGAGGCGCAAGAGACGAGCTCTGAAGAGGAGGCGACGATCCTGCAGCCTCACCTCGAGCTCTCGGTGCGGGCTCGGGGCAAGGGCGTCTACCAGGTAGACGACGGCTCCCCGGGGGGCCACCAGATCACCGTCGCCGATCCCCTCGCCCATCTCGCCCGCCAGGCCGCCGAGGCCGCCGGGGCGGGAGGGCCGCAGCGGGTCACCGCCTATATGCCCGGCCGAGTCACCCGGATTCTGGTGGCGGAGGGCGACGAGCTCAAAGCCGGCCAGGGGGTGCTGGTGCTGGAGGCGATGAAGATGGAGAACGAGATCGCGGTGGAGGCCGACGGCGTGCTGGCCCGCCTGCTGGTGGAGGAAGGTCAGGCGGTAGAGGGCGGCGACGCCCTGTTCGAGATCGAATAAGCCGCTGGGAGATCGCGAAGGGAGAAACGCATCATGGCCTTGTTCGGCGGTCGGAAGAATACCCTCGACACGATCCTCGCCTCCGGCTGGGCAGACGAGTCGGAGCGCAACACCCTGCTGCAGGAGCTGCGCTCCTCGCCGCCGAAACCCGCCATCGTGTTGCCCATGCTGTGGCACGCCGACGCCGTGGTGCGCAAAATCGGCGCCGAGATCGTGCTGGCGAAGCCGGATGCAGACACCACCCGCCAGCTGATCACCAGCTACGGCCAGCGCACTCCCCAGGCCCGCAAGGTGATCGTCGCCGTCGCCGCCCGGCTGCCGTCGGAATTGGTCAAGACGGCGCTCGATCCGCTGCTGGTGGAGACCCAGCAGGACCTGCGCCGGCCCGCCTGGGAGCTGGCTCTCGCGATGCCCGGTACGGCGAGGGTAGGCTACCTGCGGCGCGCGCTGCTGGAGGCCCCTTCGACGCTCCGCCTCCAGGCCCTGGAGGAGCTTACCGCCGGAGGGGTCAGCGCCGTCGAGAGCCAGCTGGAGCTATTGATCCCGGCCGCCGCCGCCCAGGATCGACAGCTGCGCCAGAAGGTGCTCGAGAAGCTCGCCAGCAGCGACAGCCCAGAGATTCTGGAACTGATGCTGGACCGCCTCGCCGAGGGAGACGAGGAAGAGCGCAAGATCGCTGATACCTATCTGCGGCGGGTGGCCAACGCCAATCCCGAAGGCCTGCGGGAGACTCTGCTGGAAGTCCTCACCCGAGGCAGCGACGAAACCCGGCGCCTGGCCATCGGCATCCTGCTGGATTCCGGCTCCCCGCAGCAGATCGTGCCTCAGATCCTCGATCTCTGCAGCCGCCTCGCCGGCTGGATGCGCACCCGCATCATCGACGTGCTGCGGGAATCCGGAGACCGCGTGCTGGAGCCCGCCCTGGCGCTGCTCCAGCATCCGGATCGGGAAACCCGCACCAACGCCATCATGGTTCTCGCCGACGGCTTCAAGGACCCTCGCCTGGTGGCCCCCTTCAGCCAGCTGCTGGCGGACGACGATTGGTGGCTGCGGGTCACCGCCTGCCAGGTCCTCGGCGGTCTGGAAGACGAGCGTGCCGTGGCGCCGCTGGTGCAGGCGCTGAGCGACGAGGACACCCGCTGGGCCGCCGTCGACTCCCTCGCCCAAATCGGCGCCACCAGCGCCTTGAAGCCCCTCTCCCAGCTGCTCAAGGATCCGCGGGAAGAAGTTCGCCTGGAGGTGCTCCAGGCCTTCAGCCGCTTCCAGGATCAGCGGCTGCTGCCGGTGCTGCGCTCGGTGCGGGATCGCGACCCCGCCGACGCGGTGCGCCAGCGGGCCGGAGAAGTGCTGCAGGAGATCGGCCGCCAGGTGGGGATAGAAGAGCAGGGCGCAGCGCCCAGCGGAGCGACGCCCCAGCTGCAAAACCCGCTGGACAAACTGCTCCATCGGATCCGAGTTCAGGGGGCCTCGGATCTCCACCTCTCCGTCGACGAGCCGCCGCTGGTGAGAATCGACGGGGTCCTCGCTCGCATGGAGAAGCTGGGTAAGCTCTCGGCAGCCCACACTCAGCGCTACATCCTGGGGATTCTCGACGACCAGCAGCGCCGCGTGCTCAAGCAGGAACAGGCGCTGGATTTCTGCCACGAGATCCCCGGCGTCGGCCGCTACCGCGCCAACGCCTACATTCAGCGCCGGGGGCTCTGCGCCTCGTTCCGGGTGATCCCGGACCGCGCCCCGACCTTCGCCGACCTGCGGCTGCCGGAGCAGCTCAAGGAGCTGCTGGACTACCACCAGGGAGTGATCATCCTCTCGGGCCCCTCCGGCTGCGGCAAGTCCACCACCCTCACCGCCCTGGTGGACCTGATCAACACCACCAAGCCGACCCACGTCATCACCCTGGAAGACCCGATCGAATTCGTCCATCCGCCGAAGATGGCCTTGGTCAACCAGCGGGAGCTGGGCGCGCACACTCTGGCCTTCGCCAACGGCCTGCGCGCCGCCCTGCGAGAAGACCCAGACATCATCGTCGTCGGCGAGCTGCGGGACACGGACACCATTCGCATGGCCCTAGAGGCCGCCGAGACCGGTCATTTGGTGATCACCACGCTGCACACCACCAGCGCGGTGCAGACCATCGATCGACTGGTGGAGAGCTTCCCGCCGGACGAGCAGTCCCAGGTGCGCACCTCCCTCTCGGAATCGCTGAAGTACATCGTCTCCCAGCGGCTGCTGCCGATGAAGGGAGGCAGGGGCCGGGTGGCTCTCTTCGAGGTGATCAAGGGCACCCTGTCCATCGCCAACAAGATCCGCAAGTGCGAGACCTTCCAGATTCCGGGATTGATGCAGATCGGCCGCCATCTCGGCATGCGCACCCGGGACCACGCCCTCCAGGATCTTCTGGAGGAAGGCCTGATCTCCCCGGAGACGGCCTGGCGCCACGCCGAGAAGAAAGAGACCTTCGTCGGCCTCTGCGATCCCTCAAAGATTCAGGTTCCTGATTGGAGCGCCCCATGAGCCAACCCGGCGACCTTCAGCCCCAGCAGCAGCTGGGCTCGTTGACCCCCGAGGCGACCCCGTCCCTGGAGCCGTCGGCGGCCCCTGCCGCGGCGCCGGCAGCCCCTACGGCACCGGCGAGCGCTCCAGCCAGTCCAGCGGCGCCGGCAGCCCAACCCGCGCCAGCGACAACTAGCCCTCCCTCACCGCCAGCCCAGCCCACGCCAGCGGCATCTAGCCCAGCAGCCCAGCCCACACCGCCAGCGGCGCCCAGCCCGGCGGCCCAGCCCGCACCGCCGACGACCACCACCGAGGCGAAGGGTCACCGCATCGATCGCTTCCTCCAGCTGATGTCCGATCGCGGCGCCTCGGACCTCCATCTCTCCGTCGGTCGTCCGCCGATGCTGCGCAAATCCGGCCGCATCGACACCGTGCGCTACCGCATCCTCGATGACCGCGACTTCACCGGCCTGCTCAAGCCCATCGCCAAGCCGGAGCTCTGGGAACGCTACCAGCAGACCGGGGACGTGGACTTTGCCCACGAGGTGCCGGGCCTGGCGCGCTTCCGGGTCAACCTATTCCGCCAGCACCGCGGCATGGGCGCGGTCTTTCGCATCATCCCCAGCAAGATCATGACCCTCGACGAGCTCGGCATGCCGGCGGCCCTGCGACAGCTGGGGGCGCTGGATTCAGGTTTGGTGCTGGTCACCGGCCCCACCGGCTCCGGCAAGTCCACCACCCTGGCGGCGCTGATCCACGACATGAATCACACCCGATCGCTGCACTTCATCACCATCGAAGATCCCATCGAGTTCACCCACCACAACCAGCGCAGCCTGATCAGTCAGCGGGAGATCGGCACCCACGCGGATTCCTTCTCCCACGCCCTCAAGATGGCGCTGCGAGAGGATCCAGACGTCATTCTGGTGGGCGAGATGCGAGATCTAGAGACCATCGAGATCGCCCTCAACGCCGCCGACACCGGCCTGCTGGTGCTGGGGACGCTGCACACCAATTCCGCTGCCAAAACCGTCGACCGCATCGTCAGCGTTTTCCCCTCCACCCGCGCCGACGGCGTGCGGGGAATTCTCGGCTCGGTGATCCAAGGCATCGTGGCGCAGCAGCTCCTGCCCCGCAAAGGCGGCGGCCGAGTCGCCGCGGTGGAGCTGCTGCTGGGCACCCCCGCCCTCTCTTCGGTGATTCGTGAAGGCAAGAGTCATTCCATCCCCGACGTGATCCAAAGCGGCAAGAAGATGGGCATGGTGGCGATGGACGACAGCCTAAAGCAGCTGGTGGAGCAGGGTAAGGCCGAGGGCACGGACGCTCTGGAGAAGGCGCTGGACAAAGACACCTTCCGCCGCTGGCTCAAAGAGCGGGGGGACGATGTCCCCGACGACGTGGACGAATCCCAGCTCCATTGAGCCTTCATCCCGCGGATCGCCCCGATCGCCCAGCCCACGGGGTCTCTCCCTATTCGCCATCTCTCGCCTTCCCCCCGCTTTCGAAAAGGCTCCGTGGCGTATACCCTTGGCAGCTGGAAGACCGTGACTTCCGCCGCGGATCTCTCCACCAAGCTTCCCGCGAAGCCCGCGAGCACAGCCCCTCTGATTCAGCAGAACCTGGGCTTGCTTCGCCGTCTGACGGCTTCGCTAAGCTTCGATCGCCCTTCCCTCGCTTCGTTTCCCCTGAATCGTGTTTCCCCTGAATCGTGTAGCTTCCGCAGAGTGCAGCTCCGGCCCAATTCCGGAGACTGCCCGCAGGTTCCTTCGATCCATGCGGCGATCCGGCTCCACCGTGGGGCCCGCCGAATCGCCCAGCCCCCGTCGGCCCCTCAGGAAAGTGAGCGCGCAATGTCTGTTGCCAAGATTACCGAGATCTCCGCATCTTCTTCCGAGAGCTTCGATGACGCCATCAAGGTCGGCATCGCTCGCGCCAACGAAACGCTGCAGAACATCACCGGCGCCTGGGTTGAGAGCCAGAAGCTGGACATCGCGGACGGCAAGGTAGTGCAGTACCGAGTGCTGATGAAGGTGACCTTCATCCTCAAGGACTGAGCCCTTTCTCGCCTCGGTTCTCGACGACTCGAAGATCGCGCCCGCCGTGCTTGACGCCGGCGGGCGCACGCTCTTACCCCCTCCCCCCCTTTACTCCCGCTTCTCAGCCCCCGTCAAAAGGTCAGGTCGGCCATGCTCCACCCCCGCCCCGCTTTCCCTACCTCGCTCCTCACCACCGTCGTGCCGCTGACCTCTCGCTCCTCAGGGCGCGACGAGACTCTATCGACGCCACCCGACCGACGGCGGCATTCCCTGCTCACCGCCTGCTACCTAGGCCCCGCGCCGCTGGCCACCCTGTTGGTGCTGCTGGCCACATTCTGGGTAGCGCCATGGGCGGCCCCCGCCTACGCCGAGGAAGGGCAGGCTCCGGGCCCCGCGCTGCGGGCTGAAAGCCTCTATCAGTGGAGCTATCCGACGGATCCGCGGATCTCGCCGTCGGGAGAAGCGGTGGTTTGGGTACGGGTGGATACCGACCCGGTCGCCGATCGCTATCGCTCGGACCTCTGGCTCACCGATCTCGGGACCGGCGAGAGCCGCCAGCTCACCACCCACCCAGAGAACGATCACTCCCCCCGCTTCTCCCCCGATGGGCGCTACCTGCTCTTCGTCTCCCAGCGAGTGAAGCCGGCGCAGCTCTTCCTGCTGGATCTTCAGGGGGGCGAGGCCCGGCAGCTGACGGAGATGCCCGAGAGCGTCTCTCAGCCCGTATGGTCTCCTCGAGGCAACCACATCGCCTTCTCCTCCAGAACTCCCGGGGACGCGCTCCGGGCCGAAGCGGCGATGCGCCAAGAGCAGCGCCAGGACGAAGAGCGGAAGGCTCGCCAGCAGGCCGCCGCAGCGCTGGGCCTCGATCCCGACGAGGACGATTGGGCGGAGATCGAAGGCCCCGTCCACCTGAAGGGAGACCGCTTCCGCTCCGACGGCAACCCGGGCTTCACCCCGGAGCACCCGACTCGTCTTTGGCTTCTGGATCTTCCCGCTTCTCTAGAGAATGAATCGCTAAAGAACATCGAGCCGCTCCCCCCGGCCTCTAGCGCCCTACGCCCGGTGACCCGCAGCGTCGGAGTACAGGAAAACACGCCGGTTTTCTCCCCCGACGGAGAGATTCTCTACTTCTCGATCCGCCATGACCCGGACCTCCGGGCGGGGCGTCCGCTACCGGATTCGGAAATCTATCGGATTGCCCTCAGCGCCATCGATGCGGCGGAGAGCGCCCCGCCGGAGCGCATTTCCCTGCGCCTGGGCATCGACGATCAGCCCCTCATCGATCCCCAGGGTCGCTATCTACTGTGGCTCGGGAGCGACGACGCCGACCCCTACCCGACCTACGTCGAGCGGGACCTGCTGAAGCTTCCCCTGCTCGATCGCTACGGCCCGGTGCCGCTGCCGCAGCAGCGCATTCGCAACCTCACCACCGGCTTTCCCCGCTCGGTGGGCGACGGTACCTCCCGCGATGTCGCCAGCCCGCTGGGAGGCGCCCGCAACCTCAGTATCGGCCCCGACGGACGCTACGCCTACTTCACCACCGCCGATCGAGGCAGCACCCATCTCGCCCGACTCGATGTGGAATCCGCCAAGGTCCAGGCCCTCACCCAGCCCGGCGCCGACCTCTACGCCTTCGCCCTCGGCCCCGACGGCCTGGTGGTCGCCATCCGCTCCACCCCCACCTCTCCCTTCGACCTCTACACCACCACGCTCCCGTCGGAACCGAAGGCCGGTCAAGCATTGGACTGGCGACGGCTTACGGACCTTCACGGGGAGCTTCTGGCCGCACACCGGCCGCGCACCGAATACCAGGAGGTGCGCACCACCACCGAGGACGGGGTAGACCTCCAGGGCTGGCTCCTGCTGCCCAACGCGGCTGCACAAGATGGGGAGACCGCTGATTCCGGCGCTGCTAATTCTCCGGGCGAGAAGCTGCCGCTCATCGTCTACGTCCACGGCGGCCCCCACACCATGTATGGGACCACCTTCTTCCATGAGTTCCAGACTCTGGTGGACGCCGGCTATGCGGTGCTGATCACCAACCCCCGGGGCAGCTCCGGCTATGGATCCGACTTCGCCCGCACGATTCAGGGAGACTTCCCCGGCAAGGACGCCGACGACATCATCGTGGTGCTGGAGGAAGTCCTCGCCAGCGGGCGCTTTGACCCCCAGCGCCTAGGTATCGCCGGAGGCAGCGGCGGCGGGCTCCTGACCAGCTGGATCATCGCCCACTATCCCGAGCGCTTCACCGCCGCCGTCGCCCAGCGCAACGTCACCAACTGGCATAGCTTCGCCGGCACCTCGGACATCGGCTCCTACGTCATCTTCCGCTGGTTCCGGACGCTCCCCTGGAGCGAGCCGGAAGACTACCTGCGCAGATCCCCGCTGCAGTGGTCCCATAAGATCCAAACCCCTCTCCTGATCATCCACAGCGACGAGGATTGGCGAACCCCTCTGGAGCAGAGCGAACAGCTCTACAACGCCCTCCGGATTCAGGGGAAGAGCGTCGAGATGATGGTCTTTCCCGGCGAGAGCCACGGCCTCTCCCGCAGTGGCCGGCCGGGACATCGAGTCTCTCGCCTCAACGCCATTCGCGACTTCTTCGATCGCCACCTCGACTAGCCTTTCCGCTTAACGAGCCCTGCCGCTTAACGAGCCATTCAGCCAGCCCTAGCGCCGAGCGCTGCGGAGCCCCCCCATGTTCGATCCCAACGCCTTTGCCGGCGACCCGATCCCCCTCTTCTGTGCCATCACCTGCGGATTGCTGATCGCCACGCTCCCGGTAGGAGCCTGGGCCCTCATGCACAGCACGCGCGCCTTCGGCTTCGAGGAAGTCAGCTTTTCCTATCCGGTCTTCCTCGGCTTCTACTTGATCATCCTCTCCATCACCCTCTTCATTTCCACCCTTGCCGCCCTCCCCTTCAGCATCATCCCGGTGATCGGCCGAGCCATGGGCTTTCCCTTCGGCTATCTCTTTGGTTTTGGTGCCGGTGCAGCGTTTGTGAGCATGGCCTTTCGGGGAACCTACCGCAAGAGCTTCGGCGTGCTCGTGCTAGCCGCCGGTATCCAGCTGCTCACCGCCATCGTGATCTACACGGTATTCGCCCTGATCACAGGCTATAGCTCGCCGATGGCGAGCTAGCGGAAGCTCCTCCCTCAAAAGAAAAAATCCCGGCCCCGTGGAGACGAACGGAGCCGGGCTCAGGTCTGGAGAGTCCTGAGGAGAGAGGAGAAGCTTTGTCAAAGAGACTCGGTCAAAGAGGCGCGGGGGAAAGCCCTGGGAGTTGAAGGGGAGAGCGCAGGTTGGGAAGCCCTCACGGGGGAACGCTCACTGGGAAGCACTGACTTCGGCGCTTCCGGCCCGCCACCCCGCCGACGCCCCGTTGACCCCCAGGCGCCGGCGGGATGCATCCCACGGGCTTTCCACTGATAGAGCTTTCAAACTTACGGGGTCAGCTCGCTGGCCACCCGCAGGTTGCTGTCGACGCCGAAGCTCGTGACCTGGCTGCGGGCGGCGAGCTCCGCGGCGTAGGCTTCGGCACGAGTGTTGACGGTGCCCTCGAGGGTGATGCGGCCACCGTCCACCAAGATATGCACCGGCAGAGTGCCCAGCCGCGGATATTGGTTGAACAGCGGGTGGCGGTAGATGGCCCGGGCGGTCTCCACCCGCAGCCGGTCGTCGAAAGTGCTCACCGAAAGCAGCTCCACTCGGTTTTCCACCACGGCGACACCATCGATTTTCGCGATGCCGCGAGCGATGCGCTCAGCCTCGGAGCCGTAGTAGACCCAGCCGTGGAGCACCACCGTGTCGCCCTCTACGGTGGCGTACACCCAATCGAAGATATTGCGCGCGAGGGTGCGGTCGAGAACCCGCCGGATATCTTGCTCCAGCTCGGTGTTGTCACCGATCACCTCCGGCAGATCGCTGTACACGTTCACGGTGGTGCTGGCGGAGGGATTGGGTTCGGCGAGGGCGGGCGCGGCGAGGAAAGAGGTAGCCAGAAGGGCAGCGGCGGCGACGAGGGCGGAAAGAGCGACCCACGAAGACCCGGTGCGGGAGGAGGGAGAGGAGCTGCGGCGAGTCATGAGAATTCTCCGGTGGGTTGAACGAAGGCCGAAGGAGAAGATCGGCTCGTAGTGGTTGCTGATCGGCGGCGGCTCGTTGGCGCTGACTTGTTGGCGCTGGGCCGTCGCCCGGTGTGCCTCAATACAGCAACCCCTGTGCCAACAACAAGAGTTGCCCCTTAAAGCCTTACAAACAAGCAACTTGAACTTATTACTCGCAACCCATGCTGTCCTCGCTCATCTACTCTAGGCCCAGCCTTCGCCCCCCCTTCGACTCACTTCGTCCCTTTCTGAGGACGCTTGTGAATCAGCGATCTCCAGCCGCCAGCGGTGCGGTATGCTCAAGGCTCATCGCTCGGGGCGCGGCTTCCAGCCGCTGAGAAGTACCCGTAGAACCTGATCCGGCTCGTACCGGCGGAGGGAAAGCGAACACCGCCTCTCTACTCGCGACTCCCGCATCGAAACCTCTCCGCCGGGCTAGCTTCAATCGGTCGCTCTTGTTCCAAGAACGACCTCCTCGGAGGCTTGCCCCATGCCCGATAGCCCGCTCTCCTCGCATCCCAACCCGCTCCACGATTGGTCCGAGGGCAACGACGAGGACTTCCGCGCTGCGCTTCCCCTGGCCGGCGCCGAGAACCCGTCGTCCAGCGCCCAGGGCACCACTCCCGGCTCCTTCGCTCGAGCCGCCGGCGTCGGTACTCCCTATACCTACTCTTCGCCGGACACTCCGGGGATGCCCGCGCCCTCCCAGCAGAGCGCCTGGGACTTCCTGCCTCCCGGCTGGCGCCTGGAGCAGCGCGAAGGCGGCTGCCTCGGTCACGGTCGCGGAGATCAGCCGCTGGTCGCCGTCGCGCCGGAAGGCTTCGAGCCCATCACCCAGCTGGAGCACGCTCGCCTGGGCCTGGTGACGGCGGAGATGCGCCGCGCTGCGCAGCGCGAGGGACACCTCACGCCGGAGCAGGTGCGAGACGAGATCGCCTCGGGACGCATGATCCTGCCGGCGAATAAGGTGCATCTGCGCCACCGTCTCGAACCGATGGTCATCGGCCGCGCCGCCCACACCAAGGTCAACGCCAACATGGGAGCCTCCCCGGTGTCCTCCGGCACCGATGAGGAGGTGGACAAGCTGCGCTGGGCGGAGCGCTGGGGGGCGGATACGGTGATGGATCTCTCTACCGGAGGCGACCTCGACGCCTGCCGAAAGGCGATCATCGAGCACTCCACCGTACCCATCGGCACCGTGCCCATCTACTCGATGATCATCGGCCGCAAGCTGGAGGATCTCAGCGAGGAGATCATTCTCGAGACCCTGGAGCACCAGGCCCGCCAAGGGGTGGACTACTTCACCATCCACGCCGGCACGCTGCGCCGCCACCTGCCGCTGGTGCGGGACCGCCTGATCGGCATCGTCTCCCGCGGCGGCTCGCTGCTGGCCAAGTGGATGCTCACCCACCGCCGGGAGAACCCCATGTACACCCTGTGGGACGAGATCTGCCAGCTGATGCGCCGCTGGGATGTCTCCTTCTCCATCGGCGACGGCCTGCGTCCCGGCGGCCTGGCGGACGCCACCGATCGCGCCCAGCTGGCGGAGCTCAAGGCCCTCGGCGAGCTCACCGAGCGCGCCTGGGCCCACGGCGTGCAGGTGATGGTGGAAGGGCCGGGGCACGTTCCCCTGGACCAGATCGAGTACAACATGAAGCTTCAGCGGCGACTGTGCCACGGCGCCCCCTTCTACGTTCTCGGCCCCCTGGTCACCGACGTCTTTCCCGGCTACGACCACATCACCTCCGCCATCGGCGCCACCAACGCCGGCTTCCACGGCGCCTCGATGCTCTGCTACGTCACCCCCAAGGAACACCTCGGGCTGCCGAAACGAGATGACGTCAAGCAGGGCTGCGTCGCCTACAAGATCGCCGCCCACGCCGCCGACGTCGCCCTGGGTATTCCCGGCAGCCGCGATTGGGACGACGAGCTCACCAAGGCCCGGGCGGCCCTCAACTGGGAGCAACACTTCGACCTCTCCTTCGACCCGGATCTCGCCCGCGCCCTCCACGACGAAGACCTAGACGTCGACACGGATTTCTGCGCCATGTGCGGCCACGATTGGTGCAGCGTGCGCATCTCCAAGGAGATCCAGGAATTCGCCAGCGGCAAAGACGAGAGCTACCGCCGGGACCGCCCGGTGCTCTCCGCCGCCCTCACCGAGGAGCAGCAGGAGATCCTAGAGCAGCGGGGCGTGCTGCCTCCGGAGGTGATCCACAAGCTGGCCTCCAAGACCAAGAAGGCCGTCGGCGCCAAAGGAGCTAAGGCCGCCTGCCACAGCGATGCCGCCAGCGCCGAAGAGGCCACCCAGGTTCAGGAAGAAGCCACCGGCAATCGCGTGGTCCAAATCGGCGCCAGCGCCGCCGAGGACCCCAAATTCCAGGGCTCCCTCTTCTAAACCCGGCACCTCTCAGTCCGGCACGCCCCACCACCACCATGTTTGTCGATCGACTGCAGGTCCAGGGCTATCGATCAGCCCGGGACCTGCGCCTCGAGCTCGGTCCGGTGAACGTGCTGGTGGGGCCCAACGGCTGCGGTAAAACCACCCTTTACCGCTCCCTTCAGCTTCTCGCCGCCGCCGCCCGAGGAAGCCTCGCTCAGGCTTTGCTGGAAGAAGGCGGCATGCCCTCGGCGATGTGGGCCGGGCCCCGGCGCCGGCAGGACAAGAAGCGGCTCACGGTTTCCGTGAGCTCCGAGGGCTTCGGCTATGAGATGTCCTGCGGGCTGCCCTCCCCTCCGGGAGGCTGGGCCGGCGCCGACGGGCAGGTGCGCGGCAGCTCCCTCTTCCTCCTCGACCCAGAGGTCAAGACCGAGGCCCTATGGCATCGCACCGGCGGGCGGCGAGTGATGCTCGCCCAGCGCCGCGGCGCCGGCGCCTGGCTGCGGGACGACGACGGCCGCCGCATCGAATACGGCATGGAGCTCAACGCCTGGGAGACCCTCCTGGGCCACGTGCGGGATCCCGCCCGCTTCCCCGAGCTCGCCCAGCTGCGGGACGGCATGCTCCGCTGGCGCTTTTACCACGGCTTCCGCACCGATCCCGGGGCCCCGCTGCGGGACCCTCGCCAAGGGGTGCGTACCCCGGTGCTGGACGACGAAGGCAACACCCTCGCCGCCGCCCTGCAGACCATCTACGAGATCGGCGAAGGGGGAGAGCTCAGCGCCGCCATCGACCACGCCTTTCCCGGCGCGAAGGTGGAGATCCACCTCACCGACGACCGCCGCTTCACCCTGCGGCTGGTGATGCCCGGGCTGCTGCGGCCGCTGGAAGCCCGGGAGCTCTCCGACGGCACGCTGCGCTATCTCTGCCTGCTGGCCGCGCTGCTGAGCCCTCGCCCGCCCTCCCTGCTCGCCCTCAACGAGCCCGAAACCAGCCTCCACCCGGACCTGCTGCCTCCCCTCGCCCAGCGCATCGCCGTCGCCAGCCGCCGCTCTCAAATCTGGCTCACCACCCACAGCCGGCCCCTCGCCGACCTCGTCGGCCGCGCGGCGAAGGTGGACCCCATCGAGGTCGAGATGGTGGAGGGCGAAACTCGGGTGGTGGGGCAGGGGTGGATTTAGCTACCAGCCCTTTCGGGCTACACCAGCTCAGCCAGGCTGGGTGACGACCGAGTGACTCTTTCCACGGCGATCTTGTGATTGCTCACTCGCAGGACCCATCCTTTAACCGAAATTCGCTACAAGATTGTGAGAGCGCCTTTGCGGGCTTCCCCTCGGAATCCCGCCATCGACGCGACTCTCCTATTCCTCTGCCCTCCCCTTCATCGCCCTTCGATCCCAGGAGCTCCAGCGTGATCCGATCCCTCTTTGCGACCTTCGCAGCCCTTCTCCTCCTCCCGGCGGCCGCCGGCGCCCAGAATCTCCTCGCCAACCCCAACTTCGACACCGACGTGCTTTCCTGGCAGATCGCCGACGGTCTCACCCTAGCCTTCATCGATAACGATGGCTTCACCGCACCGGGCGCCGCCGAAGTCACCGGCGTCGTCGTCATGCCCCCCTTCCCGCCGGCCACCGGCATCGGACAGTGCGTCGACCTCACCGGCGTCGACCGCACCCGCACCCTGGAGGTGAGCGGAGCGGTGAAGCCCATCGGCTACACCCCGTTTCAGGCGCTGGCCGTGGTGGTCTACTTCGACGACACCGCCTGCCTCGGCAACAACCTCAGCGACGTTCAGCTCACCGGCTTCGCGCTACAGGACCAATGGTCCGTCCTCGGGGGCGCCCTGGGCACCCTTCCCCTGGACGCCAACTCCGCCAGCGTCGCCCTCATCCTCGGCCCCGCCAGTACCAGCCCCACCCTCGAGACCCGCTTCGACGAAGTCTTCTTCGGCTTCGACCCCGATTCCATCTTCGCTGACGGCTACGAGGGCGGGAACACGACCCCGTGGACGAATACCGTTCCCTGAAGCCGCCGACCCTTCTCGCCTCAACTACCTTCGGATGATGCCGGGTTCGAGGCGCGGCGCGCGGCGTCTCCCATCCCCAAGAGCCCCTCACAGGCCAGCTGCACCGCCTCGCCATCGATGCCCGTGAGGGGATTGCGGCCGAGGTAGTTGAGTCCAAAAAGCAGTAGGCCGGAGGCGCTCTGGCCGCTGAGGATGGCGTGGCCGGGGCCCGGCGGGATAGAAGGGCGACGGTGGGCACGCCGAGGGCGGTGGCAAGGTGGAGGAAGCCGGAGGCGGGGGAGACCAGCAGGTCGACCCGGGCGAGGACGGCAGCGAGGTCCGGCAGGGAGAGGGCGGGGGCGATGGCGGGACAGCAGCGGATGTAATTTAGTTCAGCAATTAACCGACATAGCTCTTCGTCAAGAAGAGTTACAGAACAGGACCTCTCAAGCGAGAAAGCTATTCTGAATACACTCAACTGATCGCCCGCAAATTCGACCCGTTCATGCTACCATTCAAAATAACACAAAAAATGAAACATTGAACACCAAGTAAGCACATCCAACCACCCAACCTGCTGAGGTTAAATATCTCAAAATGCTTCTGATCAAATCAATTTCAGCACAAGACCCCATCCTCTACATATCGCATTTATATAGATCTTTTCGCGCACCCACTACAACAGAGCCACAAGAGCTACTAAATAAGATTGAAAAACTCCCCATAGAGCTGCCATTAAAACCAACACAAGAGCTCGACGAAGCCTTCCCTGAGAGCCAAAGGGAGATCGATTTTCAGAAGAAATTATTCACAAGATATATCAGGCATCAAAAGATAACCTTGCCAGATGAAATCATTCACTCCGAGAAATTCTCCTATCTCAAAGAAGACACTGAGTATGCGCCACGGCGAACGCCAGTCTTCTTTCGGGAAACAAACAAAGGGAGCTTCTACTACTTATTTCTTGAGTACCGCATAGAAAGAGGATTTCTAATCCAACAAGATTCCCCTTGGCCAAACGAGCGCCAACTGCCCGCCAGCGCTAAAGATAAATTAATTAAACTATTCATAACAACGCTGGCCAAAGCAATTGGATCAAAAATTGGCACAGGCATACTAAAACAACTGTTCAACGATTTCGGGGCATGTAGCCCTCGGGAAATGCAGGAGCTATTCGATGACCTCAAGCGCTATATCGAAGACCAGAAAATCAAAGACATCGGCGCCTATCTCAGAGAGAGAACAGTTTGGCTTCGAGACGACTATGCAGTCGTCAAGAAAAATTACCCCGTAGACAAACCGGACCCCCTGTACACACCCACAAAGATCTACGGCGACCTCAATGTAATCCTCGACAGAATTCAAGAATGCTCAGCTTTAGTCGAAGCTCACAGCGTTTACGAGTCGAGAGATGACCATGAAAGTTTTGACCGAAGACGACTACTTGGCCTAAACGCAAACTTAATAATGTTTGCAGCCGTCCTTCGCTGCGAGATGATGTACTGGAATCAGTACATTCTAGACCACTCCAGTCAAAAAGTCCGCATGACGCGAGACAAATTCCTCAACTTTCTAAATCGTAATATCAATCGACTGCCAGGGGATTTCCGTCAGACAATCACTGACCGGCGAAAGAAAATCACTTATGTAGTGGATGACAGTCTTCACCCAGATGGCACAAGGAGTTTCATATACTGGGATGACTACATCCGATGGAATAGCGGCCATACACCACATCCCGATGACACCTGGCGATGCACTCTTAAGCATAACGTACACCATGAGGCATGGACTTGCCCGGATGGCAAGAAAAAGGCCCGCGAACGTATTGACTCCCACCGGCGCAACTACGTCAAAGCGATCAATGAAAATATTTCCAAATCGGCCCACCCGCTCACCAACAGCTTTCACGACGCCCTCAAAACCACCTATCTTTACTACATAGACTCAGCCGTCCTTGCAGAACAACACTACTGGTTCTTCTCTAGAGACATACTCATTAAGCGGAGCCTAAATCGCAGCAACTCCCTAGGGAACCCGATCAAGATCAGCAGCGAATTCAAAGGCTTTCCAAGCCTTGGAAAAACACAAATTGACGGCGTCACCTACAACCACCAAGAGAAATGCTTTTACTTCTTCATTGACGATAATTATTATCAATTCAGCTCACCCAAGCATGAACTAGTACAAACCGGAAAAATAACCGACAAGTGGAGAGGCGTACACCTCGGAGGCCCTGCCGATTGCGTAGTTAGCGGAGCCTCCCCATCTCTAACATGCTTCTTCAAAGACAAGAACTTCTGGGTCCATAACTCCACAACAGACACGGCACACAAAGACAGCATCTCAAACGTATGGCCTGGCATAATGCAAAAATGCAACGCGGCGATGATTGGCCCTGATCACTATTTCTTCTTTCGGGGTGTTGAGCAGCAGGTGTTCCACTATGCACCTCCAAAGGCAGAAGAACCCATACCAATCAGTGAATTCAACTGGTAATCGCCACTTAAGAGAAAATAGAGATTCATCTACTTTGGCTTACTCGCCAAGAAGCATCGGCTCGTCTAGAGAAGGGCAATAAGACCACTGAGGCCCAGATCATCACAGCAGCCCCAAGAGCCCCTCACAGGCCAGCTGCACCGCCTCGCCATCGATGCCCGTGAGGGGATTGCGGCCGAGGTAGTTGAGTCCAAAAAGCAGTAGGCCGGAGGCGCTCTGACCGCGCAGGATGGCGTGGCCGGGACCCGGCGGGGCGGGGGCGCGACGGGAGAGCAGGGCGACCGTGGGCACGCCGAGGGCGGCGGCGAGGTGCAAAAATCCGGAGGCGGGGGAGACCAGCAGGTCGACCCGGGCGAGGACGGCGGCGAGGTCCGGCAGCGAGAGATCGGGACCGATGACGGGATAGTAGCGGGCGGTCTCTTCGTGGATCCGCACCACCGGCCACAGCTCGTCCGAGCGGGCGATGAGCACCTGGCGCACGCTGGGGTGAGCCTTGCGCATGGAGCGAATCAGGGTAGCGAATTCCTTCCACGGCCAGCGCGGAGCGGTGACTTCTTCGGAGGTTGGCGCGTAGGCGATGAGGGGGCCGCCTTCGGGCTCTACCCGAGCGCGCTCCAGATATTGCCCTCCCTTCTCTTGCAGCGCCGGCGGCAGCGACAGGCTCGGGACCCAGCTCTCCGGCAGCGGCGCCCCGAGGGCCTCCAGCAGCGGGCCGTAGCGTCCCGCTCCCTTGGCGGCAGATTTTTTCGGCGCCTCGACGGCCGAGGTCAGGAGCCAGCGGCGCAGCAGACCGCCGTAGCCCCAGCGCTGGGAGATCTCCGCCCGCTGCGCGAGCCAGGCGGAATCCAGCGAGCCGTCCAGAATCACCGCCTCCTCACAGCCGGCCCGCAGGATTCCTTCGACGCTGCCCTGTTCCGAGGGAGAGATCTCCGGCGCTGCCACCACCCCCGGGATCTGCTCCGCCAGGGCGCGCAGCTCGTCCGGCACCAGCAGGGCCACTTCGCGGCCGCTGGCGACGATGGAGTGAATGGCCGGCAGCGCCTGCACCAGGCGCCGCAGGCCGAAGCTGGCGGTGACGAGAGTGGGAGAGGAGCTGGCCGACGAGGGCGACGGGGTCGCAGTCGTCGGGTTTGCAGTTGTAGGGTTCATAGGCGCCAGCGATCGTGGAGCCACATCCACAGCTCCGGCTGGCGGCGGATCTCGGCCTCCACCTCTTCCATGTAGCGGGCCGTCAGGCGGGCGATGGTGCCTTCATCCTTAGCGCTGGCCCCCTCGCCGACCACCTCGCTGGCCTCGATGGCCGGCCGCGCTACCACCCGGTACCTCCCCTTCGGCTCGGGATACCCATAGATCGGCACCACCGGGGCTCCGGTGGTCAGAGAGAGCCGGGCGAGGATGGCGTTGGTGCGGGCCTCGCGGCCAAAGAAAGGCACCATCACGCCGTCCCCGGGCTTGGCCCGCTGATCGATGAGCAGCCCCACCCGCCCTCCTTTTTTGAGGGTCGAGAGAATCGGCCGCACCGCACCGCTCTTGGGAATCACCGAGTTGCCGAAGCGGGTGCGCTGCTCCACCAGGTAGCGATCGAGGCGCGGGTTGTCCAGCGGCCGCCCCACCACCGCCAGGGGGCCGAGATAGAGGCCCACCGGATGGGCCGCCGCCTCCCAGCAGCCGAAATGAGCGGACATCACGAAATAGCCTCGCTCGTCGGCCTCCGCCGCCTCCAGATGCTCCCAGCCCTCGAGGGTCAGGCGCTGACAATAGGAGACCCGGTCGAAGCGGCTGGAAGAGATGGCGTCACAGAAAGACATCACCGTCGCTCGGCAGCTGCGGCGCCCGAGCTCGAAGCGCTCAGCATCACTCAGCTCGGGGAAGGCGATCTCTAAGTTCTTGAGCACGATGCGCCGCCGTTTCCCCAACAGGCGCCAGGTCAGGGAGCCGAGCACCTCCCCTGCTCCCCGGGCACCGCGGTGGGGCAGCGCCCGCAGCAGACCCTGCACGCCGAGGTAGGCGAGGTATTCCGCCCCATGGCGCAGCGGCGCGTTCTTCATTCGGCGCCCTGCTCGCTCTGATCCCGCAGCGGCGCCAGCCGGGCGTCGAGCCAGCGGAAAAAGGAATCCTCCGGGCGGGCGGCGATGGGCAGCTCCGCCAGCGGCAGATCGAGGCGGCCGTGGAGCTTGACCCGGTCTTTGGCGGTGGTCAGCACCACCGCGGCGCTACTTTCTTCAAAGCGCTGCTGGATCGCCTTGAGAGTGGACTCGGGATAGGCGTGATGATCGCCGTAGGTCAGCTCGTCGGCCACCTGCCAGCCCTGGTTCTCCACCGTGGCGCGAAAGCGCTCTGGACGAGCGATGGCGCTCACCAGCAGAACCGGTGCCCCGTCCGGCAGCGGGCGATCGCGATCGAAGCGCGGCGACTCCGCCTCCAGCGAGCAGGCAAAGCCCGAGCCCCGGAAACCGAAGCCTCGCAGCGCCGCCGCCAGCCGCTCGCCCAGGGCGGCCGACTCTCCTGCTCCTGCAGAAAGGGCCTGCGGCGGCAGCCCGGTGAGCAGCGCCGCATCCGCCCGACGCGCGGCGACCATGGGCTCTCGCAGACGCCCCCCCGGGGGCAGGCGCCCACCGGCGAAGGGATCCGCAGCGGGAAAGGCCAGCAGGTCCAGATCCCGATGCAGGCGAAGATGGGAGAAACCGTCGTCCAGCAGGAAGATCTGCGGCGCTGGCTCCAGGCGCTCCAGGGCATGGCGCCCCGCTTCCCAGCGTTCCGGCGCCACCACCACGGAAACCCCCGGCAGCAGCCCCGCGAGAAGCACCGGCTCATCCCCCGCGGAGGAAGGGCCCAGCAGCGGCCCTTGACCGGTGCTCACCACCCGCACTCCCTCCCCCTTGCTGCCGTAGCCCCGGGAGAGAATCACTACCCTCCAGCCGGCATCTCGCAGATGAGCCGCCACCGCGGCGGTGAGGGGCGTCTTGCCGGCGCCTCCCCAATGGAGGTTTCCAATGCTCACCACCGGGCGCGGCAGCCGGCGCGCGCGGCTCGACCAATAGCGACGGCGTAACGCGTGGCCCCCTTCATAGAAGCGCTGCCACGGCGACCGAGTGCGGCGGGGAGGTGTGAGATCAGGAATCATCGAGGGTGTCGTCATTCTAGCCCGCCATCGCCAGGAGGGGTCTCCGGGAGCGCCTCCATCAGCGGCTCTAGCACTGGCTCCAGCAGAGCGAGGGTGCGCTGGGTCGCCCCGCGATGAGAGGCCACCAGCTCACGACTTCGCCGCCCGACCTCGGCCCTCGCGGCGGAATCGTCCAGCCACCCTTTCCACATCGCCCCCAGCGTCTCGGCGTCCGGCGCCTGCCCCCAGGCCTCGGCGGCCTCGAAAAGAACGGCGATCTCGCGGAAATTCTCCATCGAGGGGCCCACCGAAACGGGAATCCCGAAACGGGCTGGCTCGATGGGGTTATGGCCGCCGGTGGGGACCAGGGTGCCGCCGACGAAGGCCAGAGTGGCGTTTCGGTACAGCGTCGCCAGCTCGCCGAGGGTATCCAGCAGCACCACTTCGGGAGCCCGGTTCTTCGGAGAGGCGGGAGCTCCAGCTTCCCGAGAATCGATATCTCGGGACTCACTGCGGCGCTCGAAGCGCACACCCTGCTGGGCGAGCAGCCGTGCCACGGCATCGAAGCGTTCCGGATGCCGCGGCGCCAGCATCAGCAAGGACCGCGAGCCCCCGGCGACACGCCAGGCGTCGAGCACCTGCTCCTCCTCCCCCGCCATCGTGGAACCCGCCACCACCACCGGCCGCGCCGCGGCCCACAGCTCCACCGCCTTCTCCAAATCCAGATTGCGCTTCGGCTCCGCAGTATCGAATTTCAGATTCCCGGTGACCTGTACTCGCTCCTCGGCAAGGCCCAGGCGCAGCAGGCGCTGGCGATCGTCCTCGGTCTGCACTCCCAGCTGATCGACCTGCTGGTAGTACCAGGTAGCTACCGAACCCAATCGATTCAGGCGGGCGAAGGAGCGGTCGCTGATCCGTCCGTTGACCACCGTACGACTCAGCCCGTGGCGGTGCGCTTCCCGCAGCACCCGCGGCCAGAGATCTCCCTCCACCAGCACCAGGGCCCGCGGCTGATAGCGCCGAAAGAAGCGCCGCACCGAAAGGCCGACATCGAAGGGTAGGTAGGTCACGGCGGCGCGGTCGCCGAAGGCCTTGCGGGCCAGGCCCTGGCCGGTAGGGGTGACGGTGGTGATCACCAGCGGGAGATTCGGCGGCAGCGCCGACACCAGAGTGCGAGCGACTCCCACCTCTCCCACCGAGACGGCGTGGATCCACAGGCCCCCGACGCCAGCGCCGGGAGCGGAAGTCTCGTCGCCTCCCGGCCAGCCGAGGCGAGGGAGCACCGATCCACGGTAGCGGCCGCCGCGGCGCAGCAGAAAGAAGGGCGCCGCCGTTGCCGTCAGCAGGGCCGACCCCACGCCGTAGAACCCCCAGCCGAGGCGCGACAGCAAAGAATCCTCGGCCGCGGCAGCAGCAGAGGCCGTTGAAGCAGGCCCGGAGGAGGAAGACGGCGAAGGGGACATGGCGGCGCGAGTATAATCGCAGGCTGTCCCCAAGGGGGGCCCAAAGGGGGGCTCTGCGATCCGCCGACCCTCTCCGTCCTCCTCCGGCGGCTCTTCCTCCGCGGGGGCTAGACGCTCTCCCGGCGCGGTCCGTACACCACCAGCAGAGAGGGCTTCTACCCTGGAGCGCTCATCGAGAGAGCTACACTCCTCACTGTTAGACAGCCCTCAGCACCAAGACGCCCTGCACCGCTAAGGCGGTATTTGCTTCTGCGACCGATTGACCTCCCGTGACCGAGAATCATCGAGACACCATGCCCCACCTAGCGTACTCCCGACGCGATAGTCAGCAGCGCCTCGCCGAAGCCAGCGACCGCGACCTGCTGGCGGCACTTCAGCAGGATGAAGAGAGCGCACTGGACCTGCTGATCCAGCGCAAGACGGAAGCCCTGAGCCACGCGGTCTACCGCATCCTCGGCGATGCCGAAGAGACCAAGGATGTGGTGCAGATGGCCTTCGTTCGAATTTGGGAGAATCGCCAGCGCTACGACGGTCGCTATAGCCCCAACACCTGGATCTACCGCATCGCCACCAACCTGGCCATCGATCATCTGCGCAGCCGGCGTACCCGGGAGCGCAGCCAGGAACCGGTTCGCTATCACCTACGGCAGGTCAGTAGCGAGAGTCCCACCGGGCCCGGCCGCCTGGCGGAGCGGGAAGTAATGGCGATCTTCCAGGATCTGGCGGAAGAGCTCACCGAGCGTCAGCGGACGATCTTCGTGCTGCGGGAGATCGAGGGACGCTCCTCCGCCGAGGTTTCGGAGATCCTCGGCTGTCGCAAGTCCACGGTGCGCAACCATCTCTTCAACGCCCGCAAGATTCTGCGCCGAGCGGTGCTCCATCGCTATCCCGAATACGCCGGGAAATATGGCGGTGATCTGCAGGCGGACACGGCGTTGACCAGCGAGGAGAGAGCATGACTATAGAGCGCGATCTGCTGGAGCGTATTCGCCGCGGCGTGGAGGGCCAGCTGCCCACCCTCGACCGCGAGGCCGGCTCGGAGACCGGGATCGAGTCCCGAGACTCCCTGAGGAACGGCTCGCCAAAAAACCAATCCGGGAACCAATCCGGGAACCAATGCGCCGCCTTCTCCTGGCCCCAGCTGCTGGAGCATCGGCTCCATGGCGGCCCGGAGCCCCAGGGCTTCGACCTCGCCTTGGAGCATCTGGACCAATGCGAGTCCTGTTGGCGAGAGGCCATCGAGCTGGACCCTTCGCTGCTCTTCCGCCGCCTGACGGCAGCTCACTACCCCGAGCCGAATCCCGCTCCGGCGGATCCCTCGACGATGGTTCACGATGTCGCCGTGCTGCGGCGCGCCCGGGCGACGGAAGCCTCCAGGCATTGGGCTTTAGGGTGGCCACCGTCCCGGCGCCTAGCCGCCGCGGCGGCCCTGGTGGCAGCGATGACCTTCGGCGCCACCGTGAGCCTTCAGGCCCCGTCGGGGGACGATACCCAAGCGACCCAAGAAGCCCAGCTGATGGGCGAAAACAGCGCCGAGACCTCGTCTCAGGTGGCGGAAATCCAGCCCCCCCAGGCTCCTTCCTGGCAGGTTGGAAGTCTCGACATCCCCAATCCGGTGGATGAGCTTCTGGGCACGGGCAATAACGGAATGGGTAGCAACGCAACGGGCATCGGCGCCCTGGACGAACCGCAAATCCTGCGCTCCCCCACCCGCGGCGGAGAACCCACCGCACCTCGGCTCGGACAGCTTCAGCCCTTGGCTCAGCCCGCGGCAGACGGCTTCCGCGACCTTCCCCTGCTGGAGGGTACGGGGCGTCCCGACGCCCGCGTCTACAGCAGCGATGCCCTGTCCGGAGAGGACATCGCCGTCGTCATGGTGATCGATTCCGGCTTCGACGTGTGATCCGACGCCGCTTCACGGCCGCGTTCCCCCCCGTCACCCCCTCACCCTCTCCCAGCATGCACTCCACCGTCTCCTCCGCCGTCCGCCGTCGGCCTTCGAGCCACTCTCGGCGGACTCTTTGGTTCGGCCTCGCGCTGCTCCTCGCTTTCCCATGGCTGGCCTCGCCCATGCTGTCGGGATCGGGCACGGCGGCGCTCTACGCCCAGGCGGCGGCCGTTCCGGAGCCGCCGACAGAGCCGGTGATGGCGATCCACGCATACCGCATGGAGAACCAGCAGGCCCAGGACGCCGTCGAGCTGGTGCGCCCGCTGCTGTCTTCATCCGGCAAGGCGGACGTCCATTCCGACCTCAAGACGGTGGTGATCCGAGACACCCTCGCCCGGATCCAGCGCATCGCCCCGATGCTGGCGCGCTTCGACCATCCGCGCCAGCCGGTGGAGGTAGAGATCCAGATCGTCCGCGCCACTTCGGAGAGCTTCTCGCCGCCGATTCAGACCCAGGTGCCGGAAGAGATGCTCGCGCCGCTGAGGAAGCTGCTGCCGTACCACGCCTACCGCCTCATCGCCCGCACCCGACTGAGCTCCTCCGAGGGGGAACACCTGGACTACCAGCTGGGCGAGAGCTTCGGGGTCAACTTTCGCATCGGCACCCTCACCGAGGATGATCGCCTGAAGCTCCATGGCTTCCGCATCGTCCGCGGGCTGCGGGGAGAGGCAGCGCCCTCCGCCGAGCCGCGGGCCGCCAGCCCCACGGCCTCCCCCCGTCGCGCCACCCCCACCACCCGGCAGGATGACCTTGGCCGCGAGATTCTTCTTCATTCCAACGTCAACCTACGCATGGGGCAAACGCTCTATCTCGGCCTCGCCGCCAGCGAAGATAGCCCCGAAGCCCTGATGGTGGTTCTCACCGCCGTCAGCCCACCGCAGGAGTCGCGCACGCTGCGCGCGGAATAAGCATGCAATTCATCTGTCGTCTGGGAACCCCCGACGGTCGCATCGTCGAGCAACAGCACCAGGGGGATGACGAGCCCAGCCTGCGCCGGGAGCTGGAACGGCGCGGTTACCACGTCTTCGACATTCACCGCCCGGGCCTGCTCTCCAAGCTTTCCGCCGGCAGGATGCAGCGTGGCCCGAAGAAGATTCCCCACGAGAAGTTCCTCATCTTCAATCAGGAGCTCGCCGCCCTGCTGCGCGCCGGCCTGCCGCTGCTGCAGGCCCTGGACCTGATGCTGGAGAGAATGAAGGATCCTCAGCTGCGGCCGGTGATGGACGACATCCGCAATCGGGTGCGCTCCGGTGAAGCGATGTCGGAGGCCTTTTCGGCCTACGGCGACATGTTCCCGCGGCTCTACTCCTCTTCCTTGAAGGCCGGAGAGCGAAGCGGTGATCTAGAAGGCATGCTGCGCCGCTTCATTCGCTATCTCCACCTGGTCACGACGGCGCGAAAGAAGATCGTTTCGGCGCTGGCTTATCCGACGGTGCTGATCTTTCTATCCATCGCCATGATGACCGTCATGGGGCTCGTGGTGGTGCCCAAGTTTCGCGGCTTCTACCAAGATGTCGGCGCCGACCTGCCGTTGATTACCGAGGTCTTGATGGGCGTTGCAGGCTTTGCCCAAGACCAGTGGATTCTCCTCACCGTCGGTCTCATCGTCGGGTACCTCCTCTTCCAGCAGTGGGTTCAGACCCCCACCGGGCGAGAGACCCTGGACCGCTTCAAGCTGCGCATTCCTCTCGTCGGCTCTATCCTGCACCGCTTTGGTCTGTCAGAGTTCTGCCGTTCCCTCGCCACTCTCCTCTCCGGCGGCATTCCTCTGGTTTCCGCCGCGGATATCGCCGTCGGCGGCGTAGGGAATGCCTACATTCGCAAACGGCTCGAACCGACCATTCAGCTAGTGCGAGAAGGACGTCCCTTCCACGAGACCCTGGAAGCCAGCGATGTCTTCACCGACATGGCCATCGACATGGTGAAAGTGGGTGAGGCTACCGGCGCGCTGGACGAGATGTTGTCCAACGTCTCGGACTTTCTCGACGACCAGGTGGAAACGCGAACTCAGCGGCTGCTCTCCCTGGTCGAGCCAATTCTTCTCGTCTTCATGGGGTTGGTGATCGCCGTGTTGTTGATCTCGATCTACCTGCCAATGTTCAGCTTGATGACCCAAATTCAGTAATCCGGGAAGTCTGGGCGACCTTCGGCGGCGCGGCTAGACGCTCCGCCCCTTCCGTGCGTTATAACAAGCACGCCCCACGCTAGAGGACTTCCGCGGAGGCGACGCGATGATCTCCGATACTCAAGAACCAAAAATCGAAACCACCGAGCAGGCTCAAGAGCGGCTCGAAGAGGAACGTCGCACGGCCCTGGAGCTGGCGCGGCGCTACGGCCTGGAGTATGTCGAGGCGGGGGATATCCGCATCAACACCGATCTCTTCCGCCGCGTGCCCTTCGAGCTGATGCTGCGCTACGAGTTCATCCCGGAAGCGCAGCTGGAGGGTCGCCTCTCGGTGGTGATGGCCAACCCCACGGACGTGGTGGCGCTGGACCAGCTGGAGATGCTCCTCGGTCAGCCGGTGGAGGCAAAGATCGGCCTGCCGAGCCATATCGCAGAGATTCTGCAGAAATCCGAGAGCGCCCAGCGGGTGCTGGACGAGGCCAGCGAGGATTTCCGCATTCAGCTGGTGCAGGAGGACGAGGAAGGGGAAGAGGTCCTCTCCATCGACCGCATCAGCGCGGACACCAGCCCGATCATCAAGCTGGTGGACTCCACCCTGTTCAACGCCATCCAGCGCCGCGCCAGCGATATTCACATCGAAACTCGGGACACCGAGGTGATCATCAAGTACCGCATCGATGGCGTGCTCTACCAAGCCATGGAGCCCATCGACAAGCGCCACCACCAGACCATCATCTCCCGCATCAAGGTGATGGCGGAGCTGGATATCGCCGAGAAGCGAATCCCCCAGGATGGGCGCTTCAAGCTGCGCATGAGTGGTCGCACCATCGATTTCCGAGTCTCCATCATGCCCTCCGTGCACGGCGAGGACGCGGTGATCCGTATTCTCGACAAGGAGTCCATGAACAAGGAGTTCAAGAATCTGCGGCTGGATATCTTGGGCTTCGACGAAGACACCATGCGGCGCCTGCGCAAGGCGAGCCGCGAGCCCTACGGCATGGTGCTGGTGACCGGCCCGACGGGTTCCGGTAAGACCACCAGCCTGTACGCCTGCCTGTCGGAGATCCAAAGCTCAGAAGACAAGATCATCACCATCGAGGATCCGGTGGAGTACCAGCTGCGGGGCATCACCCAGATTCCGGTGAACGAGAAGAAGGGCCTGACCTTCGCCCGCGGCCTGCGCTCCATCCTGCGCCACGATCCCGACAAGATCATGGTCGGTGAGATTCGTGACGAACAGACCGCCCAGATCGCCGTGCAGTCGGCCCTCACCGGTCACCTGGTGTTCACGACCGTCCACGCCAACAACGTGGTGGACGTGCTCGGGCGCTTCCTCAACATGAACGTGGACCTCTACAATTTCGTCTCCGCGCTGAACTGCGTTCTGGCCCAGCGCCTGGTGAGGCAGATCTGCCCCCACTGTAAGCGCGAGACCCAGGCCTCGCCCCAGCTGCTGGAAGAGAGCGGGCTGGACCCGCAGGTCTACGCCGACTACACCTTCTACGAGGGCGCCGGGTGCATCGAGTGCAACGGGGCTGGCTACTTCGGCCGCCTCGCCATCTCCGAGCTGCTGGACCTCTCCGACCCGATCCGTGAATTGATCCTCGCTCGGCGCCCGGCCTCGGACATCAAGCGCGCCGCCCGAGACGAAGGGATGCGCTTTCTGCGAGAATCCGCCCTCGACAAAGTCTTTGCTGGAGTAACCACCCTTCGTGAGATCAATAAAGTTACCTTCGTGGATTGAGCGCCTGCTGGGCACCGCACCGGTGCCCCCGCCGCCCCACGTTTTCGTTCTCGGCGAAAGCCGCCTGACCTACGCCCATTGCGCACAGCAGGGCAGGCAGGTGGAGCTGTCGCGTTACCGCTCCGTGCTGCTGGAAGAGCCGGCGGTAGCCAGCGGCCTGCTGGGAGGAGCGGTGCGCCAGCCCCAAGCTCTCACCGAAGCGGTTCAGGAGCTCTGCTCCTCGCTACCGGAACCGGTGAGCGAAGCCAGCCTGGTGCTGCCGGAAGAGTGGTTCCGCGTCGTCTTCGCCGACGTTGCGAGCCTGCCCACAGCGGCGGCGGAACGCCAGCAGGTGCTGCAGTGGAAACTCAAGCGCCTGGTGCCCTTCCGGGTCGAAGACCTGCGCCTCTCGGGCACCGTGCTGAGCTCCCTGCCGCAGCAGGAAGAGCCGGTGCGGGTGATGATCGGCTTCGCGCTGGATGAGCTGCTGCGCGGTCTCGAAGCCAGCTTCGAGGAGGCCGGCATCAATCTCGGCTGGATCACCGGCGCTAGCCTGCTGAGCCTCGATGCGCTGCGCCCGGTAGACGATCAGGCCCTTACCGCCCTCGCCCTGGTACAGGAAGGGGGCTACACCCTGATCTTCTGCCGCGGCGAAGAGCCCATCCTGCACCGCTTCAAGGCCGCCGACAGCCCGCTGCCGGAAGACGCCCGCCGCCGCCTGGTGGAACGAGATCTCAAACTGTCGCGGAACTTCCTCGACGAGCGATTCCCTGGGGCTCCCTTCCAGCGAGTGCTGCTAGCCGCTTCCGCCGGCCTCGAGGGGCATTGGGAGGAGTGGCTGCAGGAGACGCTGGAGGCTCCGGTGGAGCTGGTCGGTGAGAACCATGTCCTGCCGGTCAACACCGACTTCGATCGCGGCGCTCCGGACGCTCCCACCAGCTGGCTGGAAGTGCTGCCGATCCTGGGCATCGCTCAGCAGGAGGTGGCATGAGCTATCGCCGGCCGAGCCTCGCCAGCAGGCCCTTCGCCAACCTTCGCCCGGTGCGACGGATCACCATGGTGCTCTGGCTCCTGGGTTTCTCCCTCCTGGTGCTGAACGTGGTGCTGTGGCGCAGCTACTTCACCAGTTCCGACGATCGGGAGCGGGATCTGGCGAGCACCAACGCGGCCATCGAAAGCTACCAGCAGCGCATCGACAGCGCCCGCCAGCAGCTCTCCGCCCTCGATCTCTCGGCCCAGAACGCCCAGGTGGACTTTCTCAACCGCCGTATCGCCCAGCGAGTCTTCGGCTGGAGTGAGCTCTTCGACGAGATGGAGCGGGTGCTGCCCAACGACGTCCGGCTGCTCTCCTTAACGCCCCGAGAGGTAGAGAACGACGGCAGCGGCCGCGGACCTCGACTCCCGGACGTCGGTGACCGCATTCCGGTGCGCCTCACCCTGAAGGCCATCGCCAAGAACGACGATGCTCAGCTTCAGCTGCTGGATCGCCTGTTCTCCAGCCCCGCCTTCGTCGGCCCGATCCTGAGGCGGGAGTCCAGCGAAGACGGTGGTCAGGTGCAATTCGATCTCGAAACCCTCTACCTCGCACCGCCCCTCATGGTGGAAGAGGACCAGCTGCCGCCGGTTCAGCAGGCCCAGCTCGAGGAGGTCAACGTCGGATCCGCGAGCGGCCAGGGCTCCTCTCCGGGCTCTGTTGGAGACAGTGCCGCCGGAAACGCTTGGCGCTCCGACTCGACGGCCTCTGCCGCGACGGACGGCGCTGCGACGGACGACAGCGGCAACGGTTCGAATCGAGCCCTGCAACAGGGAGAAGAACCCCTCGCCGCCTTCCCTCCCGGCATGACTCGCGAAGAGAAGCGCCAGGCTCGGGAAGAGCGTCGAGAGCGCCGGCGCTCGGGTCGCGCTGACAGTGCCACAGAGGACGGCGCGACCCAGGACGGCGCAGCAGAGGCAAGCGCGGCTCCCACAGATCGACGATCCTCCGCTCGCCAGGAGCTCCTGGAGCGGGTCCGCGCCGAGGAAGCCGGTCGCAGCCAGGGCAGCGCCGGCGGCAGCACGACGACCGAGAGCCCCTCCTCCGTCAACTTCCCCCGCGGCGGCGGCGCCGGCGCTCCGAGCCGCGGCACCACCACGACCGGTGGATCTACGCTGCCATCCAGCCCCACCGGCCGCCGCCTCTCCGCCTCCGGCTCGTTGGAGCCCCAGGAATGAGAAGCTCAGCAATGCGAGGGCCAGCAATGAGAAGCCCAGTCGCCAACGACCCGAGGCACTTCCGGTTCACCGACGGGGGAACACGAGCATGAGCGCTCTGGACGTATGGCAGAAACACCTGCGCCGCTGGCTGCCGGCTGCCCTCTTCTTCTTGATCAACGCCGCTCTGGTGATCACCTACCTCACCGGCGGCTACGGCTCCGAGGTCAACCTCCTGGACCAGCGGGTCCAGGCGAGGCAGAGCAACGCCGCAGAGCTGGAGAACGAAGCGATGGCCCTCGAAGGCCGGCTCCAGCGGGCGCAGCTGAACCGTGATCGCGTTCAGGAGCTGTACTCCCAGCGCCTCTCCACCCAGGAGCGTCGCCTGACCGAGATGATCGCCGAGCTTCGCACCCTGGCGGCCCAGGCGGGGCTCAAGCCCAAGCAGGTCTCATACCCCCGACAAAGCCTCGAAGAATACGACCTGGTTCAGATGGCCTTCGTGTTCAACGTCGAGGGGACCTACGCCGAGCTGAGGCAGCTGATCAACGCCCTGCAGCTCACCGACTCCTTTCTCACCCTCGAGGAAATCGGGCTCTCCCAAAGCGGTGGACGCTCCGCCAACGGTCAGCTGAGCATCTCTCTGCGCATCTCCACCCTCTTTGCCGACGCCAATGCTGCCGGCTGGTTGATCGCCAACGCGGACAACCCCCAGGGGACGGATTCTCAGGGATACGAGTACTCCCTCGTCGAAGCCGGAGAGGGCTCGTTATGAAGCTGGACACATCGAAGACGGCGACCACCCAGCAAAAGGTGATCGCCCTGGTCCTGGTGCTCTTCGCCATCCTGATGCTGTGGCGTTCCTGGCCCGATTCGGGCCAGGGGAGCGGTGGCGAAGCTTTCGTCGACGCGCGGCGCAGCAACGAGCGCGCTCGCGGTGATCGCGCGCGCAACGCGGCGCGGGCACCTCAGGAGGTGAACGCCCTTCACCTCGCCGCCCTAGAACCCCAGGACGGCAGTTTCGAGGTCGGGCGCAATCTATGGGCCTACTACACGCCCCCGCCACCGCCTCCTCCCCCACCACCGCCGGTGGTGGAGCGCAGAGCCGCCCCACCACCGCCCGCCGGCCCGCCCCCACCCCGGGGACCTCGTCTACCTACGGTGACGGTGGATTACATGGGCTACTTCGGACCGGACTCACGGCGTATCGCCGTGTTCTCTGACGACGACACGGTATACAACGTCCGTGAGGGTGCCGTGCTACAGGAAAAGTTCATCGTCGAGCGCATTGGCTTGGAATCGGTGTACCTGAAATACGTGGACTTCCAGGATCTTCCCGCGAAACAGCTCAAAGCCGGAGGCTGAAGGCCCACGGATTTGGAGGTAGATAAGAGATGAAGCGACACATCCATTGGGCCCTCGCCGCGCTGGTGCTGGTCATCAGCACCGCTGGCTGCTCGAGCCATCAAAGCTTCCGCAAGGCAGAGATTGCCGCTAGTGAGGGCGATTGGGATTCCGCCGTGCTCTTCTACATGGAAGCGGTGGAGAAGGAGCCCGAAAACCTCTCCTACAAGGCTGCGCTGCTGCGCACCAAGATCCAGGCTTCGCAATATCACTTTGAAAAGGCGAAGGAATACCGCGAAGCCGGCGTGCTGGAGCGCTCCCTCGTGGAGCTTCAGCAGGCGGTGCAGCTGGACCCCACCAATCAATACGCCCAGGTGGAGCTAGAAAAGGTTCGAGAAGAGATCCAGGCCCGCCAGGAAGCTCGGGACAGTAACGGCACCATCGACGAGCTCAAGGATCGTACCCGGGGCGTGCGGCCGCAGCCGCCGGAGCTCAACCCGCGCTCCAACGAGCCCATCGACATGGACTTCCCCAGCACTCCGGTGAAGACCATCTACGGCGCCCTGGCCAAGGCTTTCGACATCAATATCCTGTTCGATCCCAACCTCAAGGATCAGCCGCTGACCATCCGCCTCAAGGACGTCGCCGCTCGCGATGCCCTGGAGATCGTGATGCGCTCCGCCGGCCACTTCTATAAGGTCCAGGACGAGCACACCATCATCGTCGTCGCCGACACGCCGCAGAACCGCAGGAATTACGAAGATCTGGTGATCCAGACCTTCTTCCTCTCCAACGCCGACGTGAAGAGCGTGATGACCATGCTGCGCTCCCTGGTAGAGGCGAAGAAGATCGCGGTCAACGAGCAGCTCAACGCCATCGTGCTGCGAGACACCGCCGACAAGGTCAAGGTTGCCGAGAAGATCATCGAGGCCAACGACAAGGCCAAGGCCGAAGTGGTGGTGGATGTCGAGCTGCTGCAGGTCAACTCCTCCAAGATGCGCAACATCGGCCTCTCGCTGTCGAATTACGGCGTCACCCAAAGCCTCGACCTCGGCGGCGACGACGTTCCGCTGCGGCTCTCGGACTTCGACGACCTGACCTCCAACAACTGGTCGTTCACCATTCCGGATCTGCTCTACAACTTCCTCAAGACCGACACCGACGCTCAGCTTCTGGCCAAACCGCAGCTGCGAATCTCCGAGGGAGAGCGAGCCCGTCTGCTGATCGGTGAGCGGGTGCCGATCCCCACCACCTCCTTCAACACCTCCAACACCGTCGGCGGCAACATCGTGCCGCTCACCACCTTCCAGTACACCGACGTGGGTATCCGGATCGAGATCGAGCCCCGGGTGCATCACAACAAGGAAATCACTCTGAAGGTGACGGTGGAGGTGAGCAACATCTCCTCCTTCGTGGAGGCTGCCGGAGGACAGCGACAGCCGATCATCGGTACCCGCACCATCGAATCCACCATTCGGCTGCGGGACGGCGAGACTAACTTCCTCGCCGGCCTGATCCGCACCGAGGACCTCGAGGGCATGACCGGAATCCCCGGGCTCTCGGATATTCCTCTGCTCGGCCGGCTGTTCACCAACACCAATACCGACAACACCCGCACCGACGTGATCCTCACCATGACTCCCCACATCATCCGCACGCCGGACCTCACCGAGGAAGACCTGCTGCCAATTTGGGTGGGCACCGAGGCCAACATCACCTTCCGCGGCGGCAGTCCGCGGGTAGAGTCCGACGTCGATGGTCCCTTCGACGGCGAGGGAGACGCCGGACGGGTGCAGGAGATGCTGCGGGAGCGACTGCAGCGACTGCCCCGCGGCCTGCGGGATGGTGAGAACGGCAACACCACCGGTGTTGGCGAGCCGGAGCTCGAGGAGCAGCAGCAGCCCTCGGGCATGGACCTCGCTCCCACCGGCGGCCCGGGAAGCTTCTTCGGAGGAGGCCAGAGCAGCGACGAGCCGCCGACCAACTCCTCCTTCGACTCTTCCCAGCCCCTCCCCTGGCAGTCGCCCTTCGCGCCCTCCATCCTGGAAGACGAGGGAGTGAGCACTTCTGGCTCCCAGAGTCCTAGCCCGCTAGGTGCTAGCTTCTTGGGAGCTACCGTTGCCACTCACCTGGGAACGCTGTGGGGGCAACAGGGGGCCGAGCCCGCCACCGTGCGCCTGCGCCTGATTCCTCAGCAGCGCAGAGTGCTGCGCGGCGAGACGGTGGCGGTCGCCATCGAGGTAGACGCCGACTCCGCCGTAGCCCATCTACCCCTGGAGCTGCGATTCGACCCCCGACAGCTGGAGGTGCAGTCGGTGGAAGCCGGCAGCTTCTTGGGCGCGGAGGGTGAGAGCCTGATCCTCGGCGACACCAGCGAGGCGGGTCGACTTCTTCTCGGCGCCAGCCAGCTGGGCGCCGGGGAAGGCGCTAGCGGATCCGGCACTCTCGCCACCGTCGTCTTCCGCTCGCTGGAAATCGGCAACGCCGAGATCGCCTTTGCCAACATCGACGCCCTGGCCCCCGGCCGCGAGGCGATCGCCGCTTCGGCGGATGCCGCCATGTTGAGCATCTCCTCGGATTCCGGTGACTCGCGGCCGCCGCGGGGACACGATCAGCTGCCGCAATAAGCGAGACGCCGAGGGACGAAGGCCGGAGCCATCACGAAGCTCTTCACGGTCGGAGCTCTTGATAGGTCAGACCCTGGAGAGCCCGGCTCCCAGGCTCAACGATCGAGGCCTTCGATCCGTATGAATTGCTGAGCAGCGCAAGGATGACGCCAGCCTCCTAGAGCAACCTTTGCCCTCGGCGACGCCGCAAGCGGCAAGATTCACCCCAGCGCAGCGCGCAACCTCCACCTCTTCGAAACGATACACAGCTCGAGAAGACGCAGAGCCCTAGAAGACATAGAGCCCGATGTCCCTGATTCGCAGACTCTCTCCTCACCGACGCCGCCAAGGTGGCATGACGCTGGTCGAGATGATCATCGTCGCGACTCTACTGCTGATCCTCGCCAGCGCGACGATCCCGGTGGCAAAATACTCGCTGCGGCGCAGTAAAGAGGCTGAGCTGCGCCTGGCGCTACGCACCATGCGTACCGCCGTCGACGAGTTCAAGCGCTACAGCGACGCTTCGCTCATTCCCATCGAATTGGGTACCGACGGCTACCCCAAGGATCTCGAAACTCTGCTGGAGCCGGTGGACCTGGTGGGACAAGTGGACCGGCAGGTGCGATTCCTGCGCCGCATCCCCATAGACCCCATGGTGGGAAACAACGAAGACTGGATCCTGTTGTCTTATCAAGACGAGCCGGACGCCTCGTCCTGGGGCGGGGAGAACATCTTCGACGTACGCTCCAGCAGTGAGGGTGTCGGCCTCAATGGCTTACCCTATAAAGAGTGGTGAGTCGGCCTCTGCCGCAGAAAGCTATGATCAAGCACAGCCCTAAAATCCGTAGACAGCGCGCCGCCGAAGGTGGCTTCACCCTCCTCGAGCTGATCATCGTGGTGGCGATGGTGGGAATTCTCGCCACCCTCGCGATTCCCGCTCTCAAGGAGTCCCCCCGGCGAGCCCAGGAGGCGGTGCTGCAGAGCAATCTTCGGGCGATGCGCGACGTCATCAACCAGCATTACGCCGATAAGGGGAAGTACCCAGAAACCCTGTCCGCGCTGGTGGACGCAGGCTATCTCCGAGACGTTCCCTTCGACCCCATCACCAAGAGCAACGAGACCTGGCAGGTGGAATACGAGGAGATCGACTTCGAGGGCGACGACATTCCCCCGGAAACCGATCTCGCCGAGGACGGGCAGCCGGGCATTATCGACGTCTACTCCGGCTCCACGCTCAACAGCCTCGACGGCACTCCCTATGCTGAATGGTAAAAGAGCCCCGTGGTAACGCGCCGAATCCATAGGACGCCCAGACGGGAGATGACGGGCCTTCGTCGCCTACGCCGACGCTCCGGCGAGGCGGGCTACAGCATGGTGATGGTCATCATCGCCATCACCATACTGTCCATCGGCACCGGCGCCGCGATGCAGATGTGGACCACCATGGCCCAGCGGGAAAAAGAGGCGGAGCTGATCCAGCGAGGCTTCGAATACGCCGAGGCCATTCGGGTGTTCCAGCGACGCTTCGGGCGCTACCCCACCAAGCTGGAAGAATTGATCAAGGTCGAGCCGCGGTGCATTCGCCAGCTCTACCCCAACCCGATGCGGGAAGACGGGGAGTGGGCCTTGATCCACCAGGGTGGCCCGGGCACGGAAATCCGCCCCGGACAGCAGCAGGACAACGGCCTCAGCGCCAGCCCGGCGAATCGCGGGCGGGGAGCCAACGGCCGTAACCTGCCCGGCAACACCAACTTCGATGCCGGCCTCAACCGCAACCGGGTGGGTAATGGGGACCGCGAGATCGGAGACAACGGCCTGGAGGTGAGTCGGGACAGCCAGGGCAACCGCATCCGCGGCGCCAGCAGCCAGCCGATCATCGGCGTGTATGCCAAGGCTGCCCCCGGCAAAGAGACCGGGACCTTCCGGGTGTTCATGGGGCAGACGGAATACGACCAATGGGCCTTCACCGTCGAAATGGTGCAGGGCCTTGCCCAGGCGACCCCCGATCGCATCCCCCTGGTTCCCACCCCTCGCCTCGTAGGGCGCCCGTGGCCAGAGGGCGTACAGCCTCAGCTCGCCTTCCAGGTCCCTGGCCAGGGACAGGGCGTCGCTCAGGGCAGCGGTCCCGGCCAGGGAGCCGGCAATGCAGCCAATACGGGAGTAGGTCGCCAGCGCCGGACCCTGCCGGTGACCGAAGGCCCCGACGGCCGACCGGTTCGCCAAGGCCCCGCCTTCGGAGTTCCCGGCGGTCGCCCCGGCGAGCTCTTCCGCAACTCCTCCGGCGGACAACAACAGCCAGGGCAACAGCGGGGAAACGGTGGCTGATCGCGCTTCGGTGAGTGCCGGGAGTTGAGTAGCGGCAGCGCGTGGACGCTCCCAGTACGAATTCGTAGGCTGCCCGGCGCGGGAGACCTAGAGCTGCCGGCTTACGCCTCTGCGGGAAGCGCCGGATGTGATGTACGAGCTGCGCTAGATCAGGATCTTCAGCTGCTCCCCGGGCAGCGTACAATGATCCCCACCGGCCTTGCCCTCGAGATCCCCCCGGGCTGGGAAGCCCAGGTACGCCCCCGCAGCGGCCTCGCCCGCCGCCACGGCGTGACCGTGCTCAACAGCCCCGGCACCATCGACAGCGACTACCGTGGAGAAGTCGCCGTTCTGCTGGTGAATCTCGGGGACCAGCCGGTGACCCTGAGACGAGGTGAGCGCATCGCCCAGCTGGTCTTCGCCCGCCACGGCGTCGCGATCTTCGAAGAGGTCGAAGCCCTCGGCGAGAGCGAGCGAGGTTCCGGAGGCTTCGGCTCCACCGGCCTCGACTAGCGAAGCGACCTCTTTCAGTAGGCTTCGTAGCCGGCAGCCACCCCCTGCCTCCAACCAGGCTGGCCTGTCCGGCCTCGGCACGCCCCGATCTTCACCTCTCTGCACCGGCTCTCTCCCCCTTCCCCCAACCGCAGCTTCCATCAGCTTCAGGAGGTCTCCCTTGATCCGTCTAGCGGACGTTCAGCGGGCGCGCCAGCGAATCCGCCATTCGGTGCGCAACACTCAGCTGTCCCGCTCCCGCAACCTCTCCGAGGCCTGCGGCGCGGAGATCTACCTGAAGTATGAGAACCATCAGATCACGGGCGCCTACAAGGAGCGTGGAGCGCTCAACAAGCTGCTCCAGCTGAAACCGGAGGAGCGACAGAAGGGCGTGGTCTCCGCCTCCGCCGGGAACCACGCCCAGGCGGTGGCCTATCACGGGCAGCAGCTGGGTATTGCGGTCACCCTCCTGATGCCCAAGACCACCCCGAAGATCAAGATCGCCAATACCCGCGGGCACGGTGCGAAGGTGATCCTTCACGGCGAGAACTTCGACGAGGCCTACGAAGAGGCGCGGCGGCTGGAAGCGGAAGAAGGACTGGTCTTCGTCCACCCCTTCGACGATCCCTACGTCATCGCCGGCCAGGGCACCCTCGCCCTCGAGCTCCTGGAGCAAGAGCCCGAGCTCGACGCCATCGTGGTGCCCATCGGCGGCGGCGGCCTGATCGCCGGCATTGCCGCCGTCGTCCAGTCTCTCTCCCCCCACACCCGGGTCTACGGCGTCGAGGCGGAGGTCAGCGCCAGCATGCGCCGCAGCCTGGATGCCGGTGAGCCCCAGGTGATCGAGGGAGCGCGAACCCTCGCCGACGGCATTCAGGTCAAGCGCCCGGGGGAGATCACCTTCGCGATGATCCAGGAGCTGGTGGAGGACGTGGTGACGGTGAGCGAGGAGGAGCTGGTGCGCGCCGTGCTCTTCCTGCTGGAGCGAGACAAGACGCTGGTGGAGGGCGCCGGAGCCGCCGGGGCCGCCGCCCTGCTCGCTGGTCGCATTCCCAACATCGAGGGGCAGCGGGTGGCCACCATCTTGTGTGGCGGCAACATCGATCTTCCGGTGCTCGACCTGATCATCACCCGCGGCTTGATCATGGATCACCGCCTGATGCGCATGACCTTCCGCCTGCCGGATCGCCCCGGCTCCCTCGCCGAGCTGCTTCAGGTCATCGCCTCCAGCCGCGGCAGCGTCGTCGAGATCCAGCACCACCGCATCTTCACCCGCTCGCCCTATTGGGAAGCCAAGGTCACCGTGACCGTCGAGACCCAGAACCGAGACCACGGCGACGAGATCCTCGAGACCCTCACCGCCGCCGGGTTTCCCCCGGACGAGCTCGAGGACGAAGAAGGCTAAACCTAGACCTTCGAGCATGAGGTGAGACGACCTCTCGCTGAATCTCCATAGGCTTGCAAGGCAAAGCATCCTTCAGCCCTCTCGCTGAGCCAGGTCAGAGCTGAATGGATCAGAATTTCGAGAGATCGTAGATCCGATGAGCTCTGAGCGAGGCATCATCTGATGCCCCCATACCCACAGGGATGGGTTGACGAAGAGAATCCGGCCACCGGCGCACTCACCGCCTGACGGCGGCGACTACGCCTGCTTCGCCTCGCGGTCGTAGCGTATCCGCGCCTCTTCGACCTCATCCATATGCGCGTCACCCCACGCGTCGATGGCGCTCTCCACCGCGCTCAGGCTTCGGCCCAAGTCCGTGAGCGAGTATTCGACCCGAGGCGGGATTTCCAGAAATTGCTCTCGCTTCACCACGCCATCCCGCTCTAGCTGGCGCAGCTGCTGCGTGAGCATCCGCTGACTAATCCCGATGGTCAGGCGCCTTAGCTCGTTGAAGCGAAGCGTGCCCTCATTCTCCAGCGCAAAGAGGATCGCGGGTTTCCATTTGCCCGCGAACACGTCGAGAACGCGTTCGATGGGGCATGCACCGTCGTGACGAACTGCTTTTTTACTCATAGCTTTCCTTACTCATTAAGCCCTAGGTTACCATAGGGTACCTACTTGACGAAGAGTAACCAATAGACCGATGATGCGTTCTCACCTGCCTCACGGCCTCTAGCTTCACAGGCTTCGGCTTCACAGGCTTCGGCTTCAAGGCTCCTCAGCTTCTAAGGCTGCAGCTTCATAGCTCCAGAGGCCCCGGCAGAAATCAGGAGAACGATGTGTCCTCAAACCTTCATCCCATCCCAAAGCGTCGAGGCCCTAGGCCCAAGACCACTCCAACGAACCCGCACACCCAGCTCGACCAGAACGCTCCGGAGAGTCTCCAGAGGGAGACGGCGGAGTTCATGTTCGGCCTACCGTGCGTGAGAGAGACGGCGTCCGTCATCTCCGTTCCGGGCGCCCGCGCCATGTGGCTGCAGGACTCATGCGAGACCGGTCCCTCTACCGCGTTCATGATCGGTCGCGAGTTCTGCCACCTCCACCCGCCGAGTGACGGCAGCCTTCACCTCAACCTCCCCATCGAGGTGGCACAAATCGCTATCGAGAAGGGCTGGGCCGAGCTCCACCCGCTGGCGGGTCGAGGATTGATCCCCAGAAATGTCGTCATGGTGTACGGCCCCCGGGACCGCGGGGAGCTCAAGGTCGTAAAGCAGCTGATTGCGGCATCCCATGCCTTCGCCCACCCCAAAACCACGTCAGAAGAGGCATGAACAGAATGAATCGAAGAAGCCCCGAAATCGAGGAACGCTCGCTAGAAGAGCTCTACGAGCTCGCACAACAAGAGGGTGGAGAATTTGTCCTTCGGGCTGGCGGCGACAAGCCCGATCAGATCGACTACTACCTAGATCAGTTCAAGGCGAGATTCCCGAAGATCAACGTCACCCATAGCGTTGAGCTCAGCATCTACCACGCCCCGCGCTTCGACAACGCTCGCGACGCCGGCGGTGAGGTGAACATTCCCGACGTGCTGCAGCTGCAAACCCAGCACGACATGGATCACTACACCGAGCACGGCTTGCTCGAGGCTTATAAGCCCAAGAATTGGGACAAGATCTTCCCAGACCACAAAGACCCTCACGGGTACTGGACAGGCCTCTACGGCGTCACCTTCAGCAACTGTTTCAACGCGGAGATCCTGAGTGAGGGCGACGCGCCCCGGGACGCCCTGGACTACCTGGAACCCGCGCTGCGGGGGAAGGTGATTCTGACCTATCCGCACAGTGATGACGCGGTCCTCTATCAGTTCTGGCACCTCAAGCAGGCGTACGGATGGGACTATCTCGAACGACTGGTGCAGACCGATCCCAAGTGGATTCGCGGGACCGCCATGCCCTACGTTGCGATCGAGAAAGGCTGGTACGCCGCGAGCTTCACCACCTTCTGGGCCTTCGAGCCGATGCCCAACAGCCCGACCCGCTTCGCCTTCCCGAAGCATGACTTCTTCCTGACCTGGTTCCAGGGCGCCGGGATTCCGACTCAGGCGAAGAACAAGGCGGCGGCCAGGCTCTACCTCAACTGGATGCTGTCGGACGAGTTCCAGTCGAGCTGGCTTCAATTCCCGACCCGTATGGATATCGAGGCCTCCGGGGGTAACAAGTCGGTCCTCCATCACCACACCTCCCCCGGCGACTTCCATCGCTTCATGATGAGGCGACCGCTGGTCGAGCGCTTCCGCTCTCAGATCGAGCAGCTGGTCGGCCCCATCGAAGGCCCAGACCCCGTCGAAATGGACTACGACGTCAGGCCGTAGTCAGCACCCAAGAGGAGCCTACCAGCGCTTTCCTCGCGATCACTGGCTGCGACCTAGAGAGCAAGCGGGCCCGACGGGGCTCGCTTGCTCCTACCACTCCAGCTAGCTCACTGCTACGCAGTCCAAGAAAGCGTGGCCCCCGCCAATGCTCCGCGCGTTGGGAATCAACGCAGGTCGCGATTCAGCACGAGCTAGAGCGCCGTCGGCGTGCGAAAGCCTCGAGCTTCCCGATGGGCCGCGCGCAGCTGGCCACAGGCGCCGCTGACTTCGTCCCCCCGCTGCCTGCGCACGGTGGCGACGAGGCCGTGATGGCGCAGGCGATCCTTGAAGCCTTCGACGGCCTGTCGGGACGGGGGCTCCATGCGCGCTCCGAGCACCCCGTCCTGATTGATGGGGATCAGGTTGACCTTGGCTCGCAGCCCCCGCATCAGCCGCGCCAGCAGGTCCGCGTCCGCCGGCGAGTCGTTGAAGTCCCGGATCAGGAGATATTCGAAGGTGATGCGTCGATGCCCTTCCAGGGGATAGCGATGCAGCAGCTCGAGTAGGTCCGCCAGCGAGTATTTCTTATTCACCGGCATGATCTTCGAGCGCCGCTCGTCGTCCGGAGCGTGTAGGGAAATCGCCAGGTTCGGGCGCTTGGGCCACCCGAGCATCTTCTCCATCTCCGGCAGGATTCCCACCGTGGAGAGAGTCATCCGTCGCCACGAGATGGTCTCCGCAAGGAGCTTGAGGGCGGTATAGACATTGCCGGCGTTGAGCAGCGGCTCCCCCATTCCCATGAACACCAGGTTCAGCCCCTTGGGGAGCTCTCCGACCCTACGGCGCAGGGTGGTGACCTGGCCGACGATCTCCCCGGCGGAGAGATCGCGCCCCGCTCCCCAATAGCCGGTGACGCAGAACTTACACGCCAGGGCACACCCCGCCTGACTGGAGATGCAAAAAGTCCGGCGGTCACCGTCCGGGATATCCACCGCCTCAATCTGCGCCCCGTCCACCAGGCTCAACAGATATTTGGTCGTTCCATCGGCGCTGGTGTTCGCTTCCAGCACCTCCGGCGCGGCGATGCGGAAGCGCTGCTGGAGCTGCGCCCGGAGACCTTTGCTGAGATCGGTCATCTCCTCGAAGACAAGAGCGTCGCGATGATGTAGAGCAGCGAAGATCTGCTTCACCCGAAACGATCGATCGACCACACCGTCGAGGGCTGAGGCGAGGGCCGCCGGCTCGAGACCGAGCAGGTCAGGAGCCACCTCTTTATTCGTCATCGCTAATTCGACGCTGCCGCTGACGGGTTCGAGAGCGGCGAGTGGGCAAGCGTCGGGTGGGATCAATCCCCATCGACCGCAGGAACGCGAGGTCCCGACCGTCGATCCGGAAGGTCGGGTCCCGAGGCGTAGGGGGCGCCGGCCGCTCGCCTCGGCGGAGCGCGGCGGCACCATCTTCCGTCGCTCGGTCTCCTGCCTTACGCTGACCGAGACGCGCGAGCCCCGGATCCCTTTTCGAGGAGGACTCCACATCCCCGGATTGATCCCCAAGACCGATGGCGGGCACGGTGAATTGACGTCGATCGTCATCACCGCGCCGGCAATTCACCAACAGCATCAGGTCATACCCCTCTTCCTGTAGCCTCTCGAGAGAGCGCTCTACATCATCGGAGTCCGAGATCGCCTCGGCGAGGGCGCGACCAAAGTCTCGAAGCATCGCCTTCAGATTTTGTTCTTCACTCATCGATTTCACCGCCATTCCACCGTCTCACGCCGCGACCTGTATCGCTAGCCGCATTCTGGATATCCCGCGTCAATCCAGCAGATTCGACCAGCCTCTTTCCACTCCCCCCGCCCTCTGCACGAGCCGTAACAAAGGACTGACCCAGGGGCACTCGGCTCTTCGGCGCAGACTTGATAGAGCGCGATTATCCCGTCGCCTCCAAGGCCTGTCAAACGCAGGACTCGATCGTAAAGAGCACACATCCTGTCTTTCGGGGGCTATGCTTAGATTTCCTCAACGCAAGGATTCTCGCTCATGACCCCGACCCCAAGGACGCTCCCGCCTACCGCAGATGAGATCCGTGAGACCCTCGTGGACCGAGGCTTCCCGGTACTCTCCTGCCAAGCCCTCGACGGCGATGTCTCCCGGCGGTGCTACTACCGCGCCCGACTCACCGACTCCGGAAGCGCAATCGTCGCCTGGTATCCGACGGATATGCGCTCCACTCAAGTCCGCTTTGCCACCACCACCGAGTGGCTGCAGCGAGCCGGTGTCGCCGTGCCGCGGCTACTGTTTCAGGAGGAAGAGGCCGGCTGGAGCCTAGTGGAAGACGCCGGCCCACAAACCGTCCACCAGGTCGCCAGCACCGGGGCTACCCCTCCGTCTTCTGTGATCGACGGCTGGTTTCATGCCGCGACGGAGCACCTCTCGCGCTTCGCCACCCTCGATCCGGAGTCGGTCTCGGCATTGAACCCATCCCTCGATACAAGCGCCCTGGAACAGGAGCTCGAACAGACCTGGAGAACCTTCTTCGAGCCGCGAGCTCTAGTCCCAGACTTGGGGCTCGAGAAGAAGCTGCGAGAGGCTCTCTCCTGGGTTTGCGAAAGCATCGGGTCAAAGGACTTGGTGCCCTGCCACCGCGATTACATGATGCGCAATCTAGTTCTACGCTCGCCGAGCTCCAACGGCAGTTCGGGCTCTGCCGGCGATATGGATGAAGAGGCAACACAAAGCCGTGCAGCGGCTATCCCCGAGATCATAGTCCTCGACCATCAGGACCTGCGACTCGGGCCGGCAGCCTACGATCTCGCCTCGCTGCTCAACGACAGCCTATTTCCCTCCGCCCGGCTCGAGGGAGAGCTACTCGAGCTCCACTGCCCATCACGAGAGCAGCGGCAGGCTTATTACCAGGCTGCGGTACAGCGAACCTTCAAGGCCGTGGGCACCTACTCGGCCTTTGCCCAGCGAGGCAATGATCGCTATCTGCCGTTGATCCCGGAAACGCTGCGCCGCGGCCTTCATCACCTCGCGGCCCTGGACGAGACCCGCGACCTCGCGCAGGAGCTCCTTCGACGCTGGTCCGCGCAGCTGCATCCGACCTAGAGCCCCGGAGAGGGGGCACCCCCGCTCAAACCTGCCCTCTAGGTCGATCTGCTAAACTTCCTCCCCTGAGCGGCTGCGCTCCTGCAGCCCTCCATCGAGGGATTCCAGCATGCTCACTCCCGTCGCACCCGCGACCCTCGCTTTCCTCCCGACCCTCGGCGTGACCGAGCTGGTCGTGATCTTCTTGATCATCCTGGTGCTTTTCGGGTCGAGCCGCCTGCCAGGGATTGGCCGCGGTCTCGGTGAAGGAATCAGCAATTTCAAGCGCGCCCTCACCGGCCGTGAGGACAGCGACGCCAGCGCGGATGATCAGGCTCAGAAGCCTAGCTCCTGAGCAAGCTCCCTATCTAGCTCCTGAGCGTAGCTCTCGAGAAGGATAGGCGCGCCCTAAAAGGCGCCACCAAAGAGGCGCCCCCGAAGAGGCGCCTACAGGATTCTTTTAGAGGACGCACTAGCGGAAGACGCTAGCTGCGATCTCTACTCTTTTAAGCTGGAGATCTTCTCGACGATCTCCAGACTGCGGCTTATTGCAGCAGCGCCCCTTCTTCGGTGGCGCTCCAAAGCTCTTGATGGTGATCGAAGTAGATCGAGAGCACCTTGGATACGTAGCGCTGGGTCTCGCGATAGGGAGGGATACCGCCGAATCGGCGGACCGCCGTCGGCCCAGCGTTGTAGGCGGCGAGGGAGCGCTCGAGATCGCCGTCGTAGCGCTTCAGCAGAGAGGCAAGATAGTTGGCTCCCAGCCGCAGGTTGACCTCCGGCTCGCGTAGCTCATCCACCGTGTAGCCCTCGGCGGTATACGGCATCACCTGCGCGAGACCGATGGCGCCTACCGGTGAGACGGCCTGGGAGACGAAGCTCGATTCGGCCTCGACGACAGAGGCGAGCAGGAGGCCGTCGATTCCCGCGGAATCGGCAGTCTCGGCGATCAGCTCACCGTAGGGGAAAGTCTTGAGTCGCGCATCTCGTGCCGCCTTGTCGTTGTAGTTGAGGAAGAAATCAACGCTGGCGGAATTCTCCCTCACCGCTTCGCGAACCCCCGGCGGCACATGGTAGCGCCCACGGATTCGATCTACGGCAACGTCGCCGAACCAAGAAGAGATGTCTTCTAAAGCCCTAACCTCCGTCGGATCAGGAGCGGGCGGTCTCCACCCCTCCGGAGCGAAGGTCCAGCCAGAGGCCGGTAGGGCGAGAAAAGCGAGGGTCAACAGACCAGTGGAGTACTTGTAGAGCTTGGAACGCATCGTATTGCTGCCTCCATGAGCCTCGCCGCGAGACCATGGATCCAATAGAGGACCGGTCGCGGGGCAGAAGAGGGCGAGAAAGTCTGGGAATCGGCCGCTTTGGCACGGTCGGCAGGATGCCGGGGGCAGGATTGGCGTGCCTGCGGCGAGAAATGGCGCTGATCGGAGCGCAGTGGCGGGGTATTCGGAGAACCCCGCGTTTGGGTGCTCATTAGCCCTGCGAGAGACGTGCCAACTGAGGACCTCGGGGAGTCGCCCAAAGCAAGCACCAGAAGGAGGTGCCAGAAGGAGGTGCCAGAAGGAGGTGCCAGAAGGAGGTGCCAGAAGGAGGTGCCAGAAGCGAGCACCGGCAGCAAGAACCCTGCACGGTGAACCGAACCGTTCGGTCCCTTCACTGGGCAAGCCTCTCTTCTAACGCTGAGCGCTCAATCACCTCGTCCCAACCAACCGCACCATGCCGGACCCTGGACCAGGCCTGGAGTCCAACAGCCCCTTCAGCCCGGGCAGCAGGAACCACCAGGCTGAGGCGACCAAGCCTCCGCGCCTCCCAGAACCCATCCTCCAAGAACCCAGCCGCTCGGTACCCGGCTTCTCAGGTCCCAGCCACTCCGTACTCTGCCGCCCGGTACTCTCCCACCCGGTACTCAGTCGCCCAGGACCGGTCGTTCAGGGCCCAGCCACTCAGTATTCGGTAGGCTCGATCTTCAGCTTAGTGATCTTGTTGCGCAGGGTGTTGCGATGAATGCCCAAGGCAGAGGCGGAGCGACCGATGCTGCCACCGTGGTGCTGCAGGCTACAGACCACATACTGGCGCTCGAATTCCGCCCTGGCCTGCTCTAAGGTCAGGCCTTTCTCGACCAATTCGTCCACGAGGGAGCGCAAACGGCCATTGAGGGAGATGGGATCCACGCTGGAAAATCCTGCTAGTCATCGCCCCAGGCGAGGTCGCCGGGGATCTTTGCCATCGAGAGGGTAGAGGGGCAGCGTATCACGGAGACATAGGCCTACCAAGGTCCGCCCATCGCCCTACCGCCCGCTGAAAATCAGCGCCCGGCGGCGCGATTTCGAACCTGAATCAAACTCGCCTCGATCTCAAGATTTCGTCCGGCATGGCCAACGCCAGCCGGTGCCGATTGCACACGACTAGGTGGGGCAGATGAGGTTAGAGCAGACCGGAGCACAGCAGGTTTGGGTGCAGGCAACCTGGGCTCAACAGAGCCCGGAGCACAACCCAACGCACTGCGGGCGCTTTTCCCCGACTCTTATTTGAGGGTCAGGCGATCCCCGATGTAAATCGGATACCGAGACTCCAAGACCCGCGCTACCGCGTTGCTGGGCCCGACCACCGTCAGCACCGCCAGCTCGCCGAGAACCACCGGCGGGAGGCCGCGCCGATTCTCGCGATAGATCGTGAACAGATCACCGGGAATGATCTCGTCCTCGTCGCCGAGGTCGATGTGCACGATGTGATTCTGTCCGATGCTCACCACTTCATCGTCGGCGAGGATGATGGTTCCTCCCTCAGCGACGACGTCCGGGTTCTCCGGCAGGTTCAGCGGGCGCGGATTTCCGGTGCGGCCGAGGGGCACCGGCGTCGGCTCGAAGGGCCGTAGGAAATCGCCGACGGTGACCTCACCGCAGGACAGGAGGGCCAGCTCAGCGATGGCCGTGTCGTCCTGCACCGAGAGGATCCTCACGAGACCCTTCTGACGATAGTAGCGACCGCTCACTTCCTCGGTGTGAGGATGCTCTACCACGCCCCGAGGCTGAATCACGGTGAGCTCCTGGCCAGGATAGAGACCGCTGCTGCGACCTCCGGAGACGTAGATGATATCCCCACCGGCGAGACCGTATTTGACGGTATCCACCACGCCGTATTCCGTCTCGATCCTGATCGCGCTGGTCGAGCCTTCGAGATCCGGGCTCAGGACATCGAATTCCGTTCCGATGATCGAGTAGGCGAGGTTCTCCTCCAGCCCACCGACAAAGCCGGAGCAGTAGACGTCCGACTCCGTGCCCAGGGCCTCCGGAGCGCCGAGGGCCTTCTCGAAGGACAGGACGCCGAGACCAGAGTCCTGAGCATCGAGGTTGACCACGGCCTCTCCCCCGGTCTTCAGCGAAGCGGGAATCTCCTCCCCAGGAGGAAGCTGGGCGAGCTCTTGCGGATCGACGACGTCGAGTCCCACCACCAGCGGATCCCCGGGATAGATCCAGTGGGCGTCATGGATGTACTGGTTGAGCTCCCACAGCTGCGGCCACAGATAGGGGTTCTCATAGAAGCGGCCCGCAAGCCCCCAGAGCGTCTCTCCCGGCTGAATGATGTGGACCTGGGCACCTTCCGGGAAGTCCCCTGGAGGATCCCATGCGGTCCAGTGATCGCCGACTTGCTTGAGATCCCTCGGCGGCGCTCCCGCTCCGAGAACGAGCAGGGCAAAGCAGGCGAGGGTAAGAGGCAAACTTGCGCGCCGAAACATTTTCATTGCAGCTCCCGAGTGACGCTACCCCACTGGATCGAGCAGGCAGCTGGCTGCAGAATGGCCATTCACCATTGCGGCCATCCCAACATCGAGGAAACCTCTCACCAGCAGCTCGTCGAAGCCGATTCGCCCTTTTAGGGCCAGGGCTTCTCGGGTACTGCTGCGAGGTGGAGAGGCGTCTATAGCGAGGTCGCTATAAAGCCGACGCTATAGGTTTCCTGGAAGATCGTCAAGGATCACCAGGATGTCTGAAGCGTCGCTTGAGGAGTTTAACTCTAAATATTGATTAAATCACGTGATTCTCAGCACCACCGCTATCAACACCGCAACGATCAGCAGCCCAGCCATCAACTCAACGAGCAGCATGTCCTGGAGCAAGCCCACCCCCTCAGGCGCTGAGGTGATCGGGATCAGGGCAGCTCTTTGAGGCGCTCTTCCGCCACGGCGCTAGCGGCGGTGGCGGGATACCTCGAGAGCAACTCTCCGTAGGTCTCCCGAGCCCCCTCCTGATCCCCCAGCTCCTCGAGGCTCTGCCCCGCCTTCAGCAGAGCGTCGGGCACCTTGTTTCCAGTTGGGAAGCGCCGCACGGTCTCCCCGAAGGCCTGCAGCGCACCTTCGAAATCTCGACGGGCGTAGCGACTCTCCCCGACCCAATATTGAGCGTTATCCGCCAGCGAGCTTTCAGGATGCGCCACCAGGAATCGCTGAAAGGCAGCCTCGGCGTCGAGATAGCGCTGCTGGTGGTAGAGCGTATAGCCCTGATCGTAAAGCGCCTGGGCATCGTTCGAGGGCAGATCTTGGGCCAAGTCCGGCGACGGCTCGGGTTCCTCACTGGCCTCATCGGGGGCGGTCGCCGGTAGCGGCTGGATCGAAGGCAGGGCCTCTCCGGGGCGCTGCACCGGCTGGCCGAAGGCTTCCAGGTCGAGGTCTTCCTCGTTCACCTGTGGCGGCGGGGGTACCGGACGGGTGCTGGGCTCTGGAGCCGGCGGCGGCGCAGCGATAATAGCGGCGAGCTCTCGCCGCAGCTCCACCAGCTGCTTCTGAAGGCGCTCGATCTCGATTTCATGGACGGTGACGACCTTCTGCAGATCCACTACACGGCGACTGAGCTCCTGGATCGTCTCCTCCTGCTCGTCGGAGCGGGCATGGGCCGGCATCGCGGCAGCCAAGGTCAGCGAAGAGACGAGCCCAGCCATGAGCCAAGCCCGCCAGGGTATGAGCATCCAGGATCGCGAAGCATCGAGCGTCAAAATCGACTTCATGGGAGGGCCTCCGAGTCCGAACAGAGTCTCTAAGCTAAAAATCAAGACGGAGACGCGAGGAGCATGTTGCGTCTCGAGGAGCACGCCAGCCGGTGGCCGTCCCCCCAAGAAAGCGAGCCCGGCTCTCTCCCTCTGTACTTCCGGTGCTTCCCCGGGGCTTCCCTAGGGCTACTGATCTTACGGCTGGGACTCTCCGGCCGTTTCGTCGCTGGCAGCCTGATCCCCGGAGGATTCGGACGAAGCCTCGCCGTCGGCGCTACCCTCCGCGTTGCCCTCCGAGCTCTCAGCGCCGGAATCCGGGGACACTCCTGCGGCTGCATTCGCGGCCTGCTGCTCGAAGGTAGCCAACGGCTCGCGAACGTCGATGTCTCTCGCATCCTTGGCATATTCCGTATTGGGGTATTCCCGCTGCAGCCGCTCGATGTATTCCACGGTCTTCGTTTTGATTCGAAGCTCGTTATAGGACTCCGCCAACAGGAGGTAGACCTTGGCCCGTTCTTGATAGTCCGGGAAGTCCTCCAGGAGATCTACGAGACGGTTGATACAAGAGCCCGGCATCCGAAAGCGGCTATAGAACTCCCCGACCACGTATTCGTGCTCCGCGAGGCGATTGCGCATCTCGCCCATGCGCTCCCGAGCCCTCGCACCGAACTCCGAGGTCGGGTAGAGCCGCAAGACTTCCTCATAGGCCACCAGAGCTTGCTCCGTTGGAGTCTGGTCGCGATCCGCTCGGCGGATTCGATCCGCTAGGCAGTTGGCGATCTGAAACTGCACATAGGCCGCCTCGTTGCTGGTGGGATAACGGTTGAGGTAATCCCGATACTTGGCCTCCGCCTGGATCAGATCCTCTGAATCACCATCCTTGAAGTAGCTATCCGCCGCCAGCAGCAGCGCTTCGCGGCCGATCTGGGTATTGGGCGCGACATCAAAGGCGTGGTTGAAGTGCTGCCTGGCGCGGTAGAACTTCTCATCCTCCAGATAGGCTTTGCCCAGGCCGAGGGCCTCCTCCGCTGAAAGCTGGAGGATGGGATCATCGCTATTGCTGCAGCCGAGACCCAGCACCATGCAGGAGGCGAGGAGGACGAGAAGCGCTGAACGCAGCTGCCCCCATCGCTGATCGATGACAGATTGACGACTCACGATTTGGGGGTTCATCGCGCCTCCTCCTCGGCCGCCAAGCGGCGAAGTTCTTGGTGGGCTACCAAGGGATCCTGCGCTCCGAAGATTGCAGACCCTGCAACGCAGGTATCGACGCCAGCGGCGATCGCCGCCGCGATAGTGGCAGCACCGATACCTCCGTCCATGGTGATATCGAGCTCAGGTCCCGCGAGCTCCCGCAGCCGTCGCACCTTGTCCAGGCAGTAGGGCAAGAAGGGTTGGCCCGCAAAGCCAGGGTTGACGGACATCATGACAACGAAATCTACCGCTTCGAGAACATCCCGCAGCACCTCCACCGGCGTTGCCGGGTTGAGGGCTACCCCAGCCTCCGCACCGCGAGACCTCACGTGGCGCAGCGTGCGGTCGAGATGCCTCGCCGCTTCCCAATGCACCGCAACCCGCGCCGCCCCCGCATCGAGATAGGCATCCAGCAGGGAATCTGGATTCTCCACCATGAGATGAACATCCACCGGCAGGTCTGTATGCCGGGTCAGCGCGGCGAGCACCGGAGCGCCGAAGGTGAGGTTCGGCACGAAATGGCCGTCCATCACGTCGAAGTGGATCAGGTCGGACCCGGCGCGAGCACAAAGCTCCGCGGCCTGCACCAGCTGGGCCAAATCAGCCGCGAGTATGGAGGGGGCGATTCGCGTCATCGAACGTTCTCACCAATTTTGAGGTCATTTCGCTCCCAACCGGCGCCGACCGCCGTAGGGCTAGTGGCGCGGGGAGAAGAGCCTGCAGCGAGCAAGGGTTGAAGGAAGGACGAGATCTTGAAGCTCGGGGGCTTAAGGCTCGGGGATCGAGCTGGCAGCGCTGGTGGATACCACCAGCGAGATGGCATCTTCACGCCGCAGAGGATGGCCGGCTAGAGGGAATTGTCGGAGGATAACACCCTCCGGAATCCCTTCGTAGACTTCATATTTCACGTTGCCGAGGCGAAAGCCACGCTGTTCGAAGAATCGCTTGCTGTCGCGATATCGGCGGTAGACCAGGTCTGGCATGACGTATTGATCCACTCGGCTGGAGCGGCTCACCAAAACGTCCACCGCGGTGGCTGGCGCGACGCCGTCTCCCGCCGCCGGCAGCTGCTCCACTACGGTTCCCGCCATCGCCCGAGCATCGACCACCTGCAGGGAGCGACCGAGGGTGAGCCCGGCGGCAGCGAGGGTAACCTGCACTTCCTGGGCGCTCTGGCCGTTGAGGTCTGGTACCTCGATGATCTGGGGCCCCAAGGAAGGTGCCGCGACAACCTCCGTGCCGCGCTTGACCAATGCCTGAGGTGCCGGTCGCTGCTTGAGGATGCGTCCCGCTTCAACCGCATCGTCGTAGGCTCCCTGATCCATCGCGATGCGCAGCTCGAGACCGCGATCCGCCAATCTCTGGGCCGCTTCGACTTCATCTAGCCCCAATAGATCTGGCACCGAGGTCACGCCGCTGCGCACGAAGGTCGAAAACGAGAAGTAGGCCACTAGCCCCGCCAATACCAGCAGCGCCCCCGCATAAGCGAAGCGGGAGAACCACTTCAACACCCACGCCAGCCGAGGGGACCCCTCCAATCGCCGCTGCCAGGCGGACACAGAGCCCTTTCGAGGCTGCGGCTCTTGCGCTGCCCCCGTCGCCGAGGGTCGGTGCCGCTGAGGAGAACGAACCTTCATTGCTGCTCTCTCTTGAAATCCATCGCCAGTCGCACCATCGCTGCGAGCTGCTGCTCTTTCTCGCGAACGACGAGACTCTCTACCTCTCGGCGAGAAGAGCCGAGGGCCTCACGCTGAGCCCTCGCCGCGCTACGAGCTTTCGCGAGGATCGCCACCGGAGCCTTGGGACTGAGATTCACGACGCGTTGAATTCCGTCTTTCTCAGGATCAGAAGAGCTTCGCAATATCCATGAAGATGACTGCCGCCATCAAGAGCATCACCAACCCGAAGCCGATGATGTTGATCACTTCCTTCGCCTTCAGTGGAAGATCGCGCCCGGCGGCGCCCTCCACCGCGAGGATGGTCATCTGCCCGCCGTCGAGCAGAGGAATGGGCATCAGATTCAATAGGCCGATGGAGATGCTGATGATCGCCGTGAGGTGAAGCAGGCTGTCGAAGCCCTGGCGGGCCGCCTGTCCACTGATCTGAGCAATCTGCACCGGACCGGATAGGGCATCCTGGGCGGCGATATTGCGGCGAAAGATGTTCTTCAGCACGAAGAGGGTTTGATCCACCAGGCGCCAGCTATATTCCAGGCTCTTCACCGCGGCGGTACCCAAGGAGTACTGCTGACGGAATCCAGCCCCGAGCCCAATCACCCCGCGGCCACCCTGATCCTCGGGGGTCACCTCGAGCTCCATCAGCCGGTCGTTACGGCGGATCTCCACCGGCACCGCCTCTCCAGGATGACTGGAGATCACCCCGATAAAGACATCGAAGGTGGTGATCGGCTCACCGCCAGCGGCGATCAGCTGATCTCCGATGCGGAAACCCGCCGCCTCCGCCGGCTTGCCGGGGGTCAACTGACTCACGCTGAGCACCGTCTCCGGCAGAATGCCGGCGGTGTCGGTCAACTCGCTGCCGGGAATCGGCTGTGGCTCCACCGTGGTCTCGAAGGTTTCCTCCCCTCGCCGCACTACGAGATCTACTGGATTTCCCCGCGAGGTCATCAACAGCACCTGAGCGTCATCCCAGCTGCCGATCGCTTCTCCCCGCACCTTCTCCAGCACATCGCCAGGCTGGAGGCCGGCGGTGGCGGCGGAAGAATCCGGGTCTACCGCACTGACCGTCGCCGGGCCACCGGGCGCCATCGGCAGATTGAAGCCCACCACGAAGAGAACCGTGACCACCGCCCAGGTGAGCACCGCATTCATCGCCGGTCCCGCGAGGTAAATCAAGAATCGCTGCCAGCGGGGCTTGTTCAAGAAGTCCGCCGGATCGTCCGAATCTTCTCCCTCCTCCGGCATCTCACCGCTCATGCGCACGTATCCGCCCAGGGGAATCGCCGAGATGCGGTAGTCGGTATCGCCGCGGCGAAAGCCCAGTAGGCGATGGCCGAAACCGAGAGAGAAGGTGAGAACTCGAACGCCGAAGGCCTTTGCCACCAGCATGTGGCCCGCCTCGTGAACGAAGATGACGACCCCCAGCACAAAGACGAAGGCGAGGAGGGTCAGGGGCAGTTGGAGCAATGATTCCATGGCGCTCGCAGGGGCACAGGCTGTGCTCAGAAGACGGATGAATTACGTTCGTGCCGGCGACGAAGGGGTCTCATCGCTGGCTCGTGGGAACGTCGCGAGGGATCGATCGATGGCGACCTTCCGGACCGGGGCTCCCGGTCGCCGAAGGCTCAACCTTGGAGAGTGCGGAGGATGCCAGTACTGAAGGTACCAGTGACTGAAGGTACCAGTGCGGAAGGTGAAGGATCCGCGCAGCTCCAGGGCGTGCGCCGATCCAAAGCAACACGAAGAATACAAGATTTGTTCCACCGCTGCCACGCGCTGTTCGCCGCTGAGGTCGGGACCTGGTTACTGTAGGCGCGGCGCGCCTCGGCGGGATCAACCCTGCCGCCACCCCGACCCTGCAGCGAGCTCTTGAAGCTCCGATCGGAAGGTGTTTACCGTAGAGCCTGTATCGGGGCATCAAGCCCGGGAAGCCCGCTCCGGAAGGAACCTCGAGGTAAGGGCTCAAGGCAGGAATTCAAGGCCGAAGCTCAGGGCTGAGTTTCAAGGCAGGGGCTCGAGCTCCAGAAGCAGGTAACACAACCACAGCACCGGCGCCGCGAAGAGCAGGGAGTCTAGCCGATCCAACAAGCCACCGTGCCCCGGCAGCATCGCCCCGGAGTCCTTGACCCCGGCACCGCGCTTGAGCATCGACTCCACCAGGTCGCCCAGCTGCCCCGCTACGGAGGCGAGCCCCCCCACTAGCAGCAGCGCCGGCTCCACCTCTCCAACCCGCCACCAAGCGATCGCCGCGGTCGCCAACAGCCCCGCCCCGAAATTGGCGATGGCGCCCTCCCAGGTCTTCTTCGGGCTGACCACCGCGGCGAGCTTTCGGCGACCGATGGCTCTGCCGACATAAAGACCAGCGATATCACCGAGGGCGACGATGGCCAGAGCCAGGACCACCATCCACGGGCTGTGGCGCCGCAGCTCCAGCAGCGTCCCGAAAGGCACACCGACATACAGGGCTCCGAAGACCACCGCTCCGATCACCGGCAGAGAATCCGCCACCGGAGTTCGCGAGAACAACGCCTGCAGGCCCGCACCGAGGCTCAAGGAGCACAGCAGAGCGAGGGTCAGCAGGCCGCCCTCCGGCAGCCCCCCGCCGGTCAGCGGCTGTTGACCGGAAAGCTCCGCCGCGACCACCCACCCAACTCCCAGGGTCAGCAGGGCGGTGAGGCCCAGATGGAGTCGCGGAGCCCAGTGACGAGCCAGCCGGACGTATTCCCAGGAAAGCACCAGCGCAACGGCTGCCAGACCGATGGTGAAACCCTCGATGGGCAGCAGGAAGACGATGGCGATAAAGGCCGCCGCCATCCCGAGCCCCGTCCACACTCTGGTCATCGCCCTCTCACCCCTCTCCTCCTTCGAGCTTTGCCCCCTCAGCGGCAGGCCCACTGTGGCTCTCCACTCCACCGAAGCGTCGCTGGCGCTGCTGAAAATCCAGCAGAGCCTGGAGAAAGTCCCGAGTCCGAAAATCAGGCCATAGCGTGTCGGTCACCCAAAGCTCCGAATAGGCCACCTGCCACAGCAGGAAATTTGATAGACGCATCTCTCCCGAAGTGCGGATCAACAAGTCCGGATCCGGCTGGCCGGAGGTGTAGAGATAGCGCCCGAGAGTCTGCTCATCGATCTCCAGGCCCTTGCCATCGGCCCAATCCCGAACGATTTGCCGACAGGCATCGACGATCTCGCTGCGCCCCGAATAGTTGAGGGCGATGTTCAGGGTGAGCTGCTGACCCCCGGAGGTCTCTCGCTGGGCGCGCTCCAGAACCTTCACCACCGCGGGATCCATCTCCCTCCAGCGGCCGAGAACCTGCAGACGAACGCCCGCCTTCTGCAGGCTGCTGAGCTCCCTGCGCACATATTCCTTGAGCAGGTTCATCAGCATCCACACCTCGGAGCGAGGGCGGTTCCAGTTCTCGGTGGAGAAAGCGTAAAGAGTGAGAGCCTCGAGCCCCAGCTTTCCCGCCACATCCACCGTTTCCCGCACCGCCGCCACGCCATGGCGATGCCCCTCGGTGCGAGGCCAGCCTCGGCTCTGAGCCCAGCGCCCGTTGCCGTCCATGATCACCGCAACATGACGCGGGATTCTCGCTACATCCAGCTGCCGAAGCAGGAAGAATTCCGGGCTTCCGTCCGGAGCGATAGAAGTGGGATCAAACATGGTGATCTGCGGGACGGTACCACATCGGGAGATCCCACCAACGACACTTCCAACACGATCCGGACGCCTTAGGTCGAACGCTCCCAGGGGGAGCGAGAATGGCGCAGGAAGTCCTCGGCGGCACTCCCGGGGCAGGCGTCCGTACCCCACGGAGAGGGATACAGCACCCGCTCCAGGGTCAAGCCCTGGGCCGGTGCCGTCGGCCCCGCCTGCGGCCGCGGAGCTCCCCTCAGCAGCCGACGGAGACTCTCCAGAGACCGGCGCCCAGAGCCGACCTCCAAGAAGGTTCCGGCAAGGGTCCGCACCATGCCCCGAAGAAAGCCGTTGCCGACAATTACCAGCCGCAACTCCCCCGGTCCCGTCTGCTGCCAGCCGCAGCGATAGACCGTTCGCACCGGCTGGCGATGATTCCCCCGCCGCAGCGCAAACGCGGTGAAATCGTGGCTCCCCACCACCAGCGCCGCGGCTCGCCGCAGCAGGCCTAGATCCAGCAAGTCGCGGGAAGGCGCGGCGTGCTGCAGCAGCAGCGGAGAAGGCACCGGATCGGTGGTCACACGGTAGCTGTAGATCTTGCCGATGGTGCAGCGCTGGGCGCTGAAGTCCGCGCTTTGGGCAGCGATCTTCAGGATCCTGATATCCCGCGGCAGCAGGCCGTTGAGGGCCTTGGCAAGGTTTCCCGGGAAGGGCTTTCGCAGCCGCAGATGAGCGCTCTGACCGAGAGCGTGAACCCCCGCATCGGTCCTGCTGGCGGCGACCACCCGAACCGGTCCACGACCGATGAATTGGGGGGGCAGAATCTCTTCCAGAGCCTCCTCCACAACCTGCTGCACCGCGACCGCATTGTCCTGTCGCTGCCATCCGGCGTAGCGCGCCCCTTGATAGGCCAGCACCACCTGATGGACCGCCGGAAGATGCTCCCGCTGCTGCACCTGCTGGGTCTCCTCCTGGGCCTCCTCGGTTTCGCCGCGAACCCCTTCCTCTGGGGGGAGATCCTGAGCTGTAGGCTGATGCTCAGATTCCATCCCTACCTCCCGACTCTCGCAGCTCTTCCGGCTCCCGCAGCTCCCACCGCGGGTTTCGCCACAGCAGAAGAGCGAAGGGAATCCAAACCAGCGCGAAGGTCCACGGCCAGTGGGAGAACTCCCCGTGTTGAGGAGCATAGGTGATCAGCATTAAGGCGGAGAGGGCGAGCCACGCTCGCTGTCCGCAGAGGGCAGCAAAGGGCAGCACCCAAAGGGAATACCACGGATAGAAGGTCGCGGTGCACAGCAGGGCAGCCGCCAGCAGACGCCCGGTGCCGGTCACCGGATCACGCCAGCCTGCCCTGCTCGCCTGCCAGGCGGCGCGCAGAACGGCACACCCCAGGAGGCCGGCCAGGACCAATTTGGCGTGCAGCTGCGGGTAGTTGAAAGGATAGAAGCGATTCCAAAAGGGATCGTGTCCGTCCGCCGCCTTGATCGCGTTGAGCAGCCTTTCCCCCCACTGCGGCGTCCCCACCAGGTCGAAGAGACGCCACAGGGGCTCGAAAAGCGGGCCGTTGAACTCCCAGGAAACGCCGTAGCGCAGAAGACCGGGAGGCACTCCTCCAACGATTACCCACAGCGGCCCCAGCCCGACCACCAAGGCCGCGAGGGCGCCTCCGACAAACCACAAGGGCCGCCGACAGGCCCGAGCCCACAGCGGCAAGAGCACCACCGGCACCAGCTTGGAGAGCACGCCGGCGACCATCGCGACAGCCAGCCCCAGCGCCCCCGAGGCGCTGACCCGCCAGCGATCCAAAGCGCCTTGCGCCCCGTACCCTTCGGGAGGTTCCCTTCGATACCAGGCCATCCAATGCCAAGCCGCAACTCCCAGCACGACGCAGGCCACCCCGAGCGCATCGACGTGGCCCATGCCGGCAATCTCGAGGCAAACCAGCGGATTCCAGGCATATGCCACCACCGCGGCGGTACTCAGATCCCGCCGTCGTGCGATATAAACGAGGCCCGCACAGGCGAGTAAATCCACCAACACCAACAGCCCCTTGAGAGCCACTAGCTGTGCGAGCCAGTCTCCCGGAAGCCTCGCGGCTACGGTGAACAGAGCCATCGCCATCGGCGGGTAAACCGTCGGCACGTCGCGATGGTGCATTCGCTCCCAGAGCTCTCCCCGAAGCGACACCAGCTCTTCCGCTTCCGGCGGTAGAGAATAAGGGTCGTAGCCCGCCGCCAAGACCCTGCCATCCCAGAGATAGCGATGAGCATCGTTGGACAGCGTCGGCTCGAGAGGCAAGAGCAGCAACCGTAAGGCGAGAGCCACCCCAAAAACCAGCGCCCAGCGCGGCGAGCTCCCCCGCAAGCAAGCCATCGCCCAAACCAGGGCGACAAAGGCGAGCGCGCCAACCCCCATGGTCCAGGGCCAAGCATCTGCCAGGTCCCCGATCGCCAACCACGCCCCATGAGTTATCAACAGCATCCCGATGGACAAGCGTCGCCCACCAGCCCCGCGCGGCACCCATTGCCAGCGAGACGTAGAGATCTCTGGCACCCGCGGAGCCTCCTTCACCTCCCGGGAGAATACCGTTGAGCTGGTTTGACCCAACTCGTTGGGAATTGATGGTCGATCCTTCATGGCGCTGGTTGCTGGAGCCTTCCTGGGCCTTGGTGATTCTGGCACTCTACTATCTGACTCTGGGGATCTTGGCTCTGTACGGCCTTCACCGACTGTTGTTGGTCACCCTCTACTGGCGCCACGCTCGCCGCCCTCTCGAGATACCCGCGGAGCCGGAAACATGGCCTCGAGTCACGGTGCAGCTGCCCCTCTACAACGAACGCTACGTCGCCCGGCGCCTGCTCACCGCCATCGCGGCGCTCGATTATCCCCGCGATCGCCTAGAAATCCAGGTTCTAGACGACTCCACCGACGACACTCGAGATTTGGTCGCCTCCCAGGTCGATGATCTCCAGCGCCAGGGAGTCCCGATCGTCCACCTTCACCGCGAAAATCGCGAAGGCTTCAAGGCCGGCGCCTTAGCCGCGGGTCTCGAGCAAGCCCAGGGAGAATTGGTCGCGGTCTTTGACGCGGACTTCATTCCCGGCGCTGATTTTCTGCGCCGCACCGTCCCCTACTTTCAGGACGACGGCATCGGCATGGTGCAAACCTGTTGGGACCACGTCAACCGGGAGTATTCGCTGCTCACCCAGGCCCAGGCGGTTCTCCTCGATGGCCACTTCCTGGTAGAACACGCCGCCCGCCACCGCTCCGGGCGCTTCTTCAACTTCAACGGCACGGGAGGAGTGTGGCGCCGCCAAACCATCGAAGAGGCCGGCGGCTGGCAGCACGACACCCTGACGGAAGACCTCGACCTCTCCTACCGCGCCCAGCTCGCCGGTTGGCGCTTCCTCTTCCTGCCTGAGGTGAAGACCCCCTCCGAACTGCCGATGGACGTCCACGGATTCAAAAACCAGCAGCACCGCTGGACCAAAGGCTCGGTGCAAACCGCCCGCAAGCTGCTGTGGCGGATCCTGCGCTCTAGGCTGCCCTGGACCGTGAAGACCGAAGCCTTCGTCCACCTCAGCGCGAACTTCTCGTACCTGCTGATGATCTTCCTCTCCCTCTTGGTCTTCCCCGCCATGGCGGTTCGCGGCGACCGGCTGGACGCCTCCCTGCCCTGGATCGACCTCCCCCTGCTGATCGGGGCCACCGGCTCCGTGCTCCTCTTCTATGCCGTCAGTCAGCGCGCACGGGGGAAATCTTGGCTATCCAGCTTTGCCTGGGTGCCGATCCTCATGGGCTTGGGCATCGGCCTCTCGGTCAATAACTGCCGCGCCGTCCTCGAGGGAATGGTGGAGCGGGGAGGAACTTTTGTTCGCACCCCGAAATACAGCATCGTCGACTCCCAGCAGCGATGGCAGGATCTCGCCTACCGCGCCCGCAAGAACCTGAGTTTCCTGCTGGAGGGTTTCCTCACTCTCTACCTAGCTCTCTGCCTTCTGCTCGCCGCCGCTTGGCAGATGTGGCTCGCCCTTCCCTTCCTCTATCTCTTCTTCCACGGCTACGGGACGATGTTCTTGCTCTCCCTCCTGCCTCGCGGCCACGGCAGCTGGATACGGGCCCAGAGCTAGGGGGCAGAGTTAGTCCTCCAACCCGCTCTCTCCCTTCGTCCATGCCCGCAGAGGGGCAAGGGGGAACGGCATGGAGGAGCACAGGAGCACCCTTATTACCGCTCTCGAGATTCCCCAGAGCGACACGCTATAGCCCTTCCATCACTCTTTGAACTGGCAAAAAGATGATTACGGACTGAAAGAACTCGACATGCAAGCTATACTTTTCCGCTAGAATATCCTCGATACAGTTTCTTCCTTTGCCCCCCCTCGACATCTAAATAGAGTTTTCATAATGCTGGACTTCTCGAATATAGGACAGGCACTCAGAAAATTAAGACAAGCCAGAAAACTGAAACAATCGGAAGTCGCAGAGACTGCCGGAATCACTTCGCCCATGCTGAGCGCCTATGAGACCGGAAAGCAGCGACCCAGCTTCTCCACCATCGACAAGATCCTCGTCGCTCTAGGGTGCAGCGCCGATGACCTCACCGATGCCATGCGGCAGGAGCAGCAGGGCAACGAGAATGCAGAGCCTCTCCTCGAAGAGCTGATTCGAAGCCTCACGAACGCGGGGATGAGCGAGAGCGAAGAGCTGCTCATGGAGCAGGTGCTTCCGACTCTCGTGGCGGTGCTTCGCCACCTGCGCAACGAATAGACGCTGCTCCCCGCCGCAGCCCGAGGGCTCTAGCACCGTAGCGAACCTCTGGGCGACTTCAAGCCCAGGGTTGGTTGCAGAGCAGAGGCGCTTTCCGAACAGCAGTGATTTTCGGCTAGAGGCAGCGTCTGGTCAACTCGTGGGCCACGACACCCTCACCCTCCCGACCCTCGCCGTGGTGAGCCAATCATCCCCCGTAGGCCGGAAGCGTGCCTCTTACCTCGCTGCGCTCCGGGCTCGACACCCCGATGCGAACCACCTGCATGATCGCGTCCCTCGCCCCCTGCTGCCCATCGCTGCACTCCGCAACGATGTCGGCAGCGCCGGTCAGGGTGGCTCGGCGATCGCTGCGGCCAAACCATGTTCCCCAGCTTGCCCAGCTGAAGTCCTGGCAATCGACGTTGACGAAGAAGGGCAGCAGAAACCAGAGATAGCACTCTCCGCTCTCGGTACCCACTCGGTGCTGCTGCAGGCTCGCTGCTAGCAAGGCCATCTCATCCCGCTCAATTTGGGTGCGAACGACCATGAATTCGTTCTCGGTATCCCGATAAAGGCGCAGGAAGAGACCGTCGCGGAAGATCAGCATGCGATCGATGAAGGTGAAGGGATCACAGCTGGGGTCTCCCAGCATCTGGTTGTGAATCTCGAAGAGCAAGGACGTCGAGGGCTCTGCCTCGGAGCCAATGGCGGTGGGAGTCGAGGTCACCAACGCCTCGGCGGCAAACTCTAGGATCGCCTGCGCCGACCGCTCCTGGGCTTCGGCACACCGCTCTCCCCCCACCGAGATCATCGCCACATGAGTCTGGCGGCGCCCCTCGCGCCCAAACCAGCTGAGCACCACGCTCCTGCGGGGCGGCTGCGCCGCCGGTCCATCTCCGAGAGTCGGAAGAGGGACCTCCAGTCGACAGTGCTCTTCTTCCCACAGGCCAATTTGCTCGGCTTGTAAGACAGCACCCAGAGAAGCCATCCTGGCGCCATCGGCGCTGCCGCGAAGCACGTTGACCTCGCCGCCGGCATAGACCCGGTGAACGACGATCTCGCCGTCGCGAAAGATCAAGACATCATCGGTCCAGGCGGAGCCATCCTCCGTACGATGGTGATCTTGAGCCCAGAGCAGCAGCCCAGGGGCCGTGCTGCCATAGGCCGGCAACACGGCAGCGGCGAGCAGGATCCAGGCCGCAAGCAGAGGGCGGATCCAGCCAGTCATCAAAACCGGGCGGCTCGAAGTCGTCGCCGGAACCGGCGCTCTTGAAAACACCGGCTCTCTCGAAAACATCGTGGGGCTTGGGAATTGGAGTTCAGGCACGAGATGCAGGATCATGAGGTGGGGTCGGAACATGCGGGAACTCATCGAGGCGAGCCATTATGCTACAAAACCATGAAGCATCTCGTCAAACGTCCAGGCTATTCACTTGCCCCAAGACCCCGATGACCGCCCCAAAACCAAGGAGCACACAGCCGAGAAACGCTGGACCGAGGAACACAAATCGGGGAAACACAGCGCTGGGGAACACGGAGCCGAGGCCTTGAACACCGATAGCTCGAGGAGCGAGCCGGCTGCCGAAGGCCCCTGGGAACGGGGCTTCCTCCTGGATACGAGCTATCGCATGGTGCGAGGCCGCGCCGTCATCCATCTCTTTGGCCGCCTCGAGTCGGGAGAGACCTTCCTGATCCGCGATGCCCGCAGCGAGCCCAGATTCTTCGTCCGGGAGCGGGACCGGGAGACGCTTCGTAGGTTAGGGCTCCCCTTCACCCCCACCGTCGGCCTGCGAGGCTTTAGGGACGGGGAAAGATTGCTGAGGGTCCACCTTCGAGATCCTCGAGATATCGCCTCGTGGCGGCACCGGCTCCACCAGCGAGAATGCCCGACCTACGAGGCAGACCTGCACTTTCCATCGCGCTTCCTCATCGACCGAGAGCTGCGAGGGGCGCTCTCGGTGAAGGGGCATTGGCGGCCCAAGCCCCGGGGCTTGGCGGTAGACCGGCTCTACGAGGCTCCGAGCCTCAGGCCCGCTAGCTGGCCGTTGCAGCCTTGGGTGCTCTCCCTAGATATCGAGACGGACCCCAAGGCCCAGCGACTGCTTTCCATCGCCCTCTCCGGCCGCGGCCGCCACGGCGAGATCTCCGAAGTCCTCTTGCTCTCTCCTCCGGGCCTGGAAACCCCTGCGGGCGCCGTCGGATTTGCAGACGAAGGCAGCCTGCTCCGGGCCTTCGCCGCCCGCGTACGGCACCATGACCCCGATGTCCTGACCGGCTGGAACGTCATCGATTTTGATTTCGTGGTCCTCGCCCTTCGCTCCCGCCAGCTCGGCGTCCCGCTCCCCCTCGGCCGCGACGGTGGGGCGCTCACCCTTCGCCGCGGCCGCGGCCGCTTCGCCCCCGGCCGCGCCCGCATTCCCGGCCGAGTGGTGCTCGACGGACTCCAGCTGCTCCTCATCTCCTACATCCGCATGGAGCGCCATAGCCTGGATCATGTCGCGAAAGAAGTGCTGGGAGAGGGCAAGGTAGACCTCGAAACGTCCTCCAAGGCCCCACCACCCGCTAGCGGGAACCAGGGAGGCCAAAACCAAGGAGAAAGTGCAGAGCAGAAAGAGCTCTCCGCTGCTACCGGCGATCGCGGAGCGGCAATCCTCCACGCCTTCAAGCATCGAAGGCAGGAATTCGTGCGCTACAACCTTCGCGACGCCGAGCTGGTGGTTCGCATCCTCGATCACCTCGGCCTGATCCAGCTCGCCGTCCAGCGCAGCCTCATCACCGGCTTACCTCTGGACCGTGTGGGCGGCGCGGTCGCCGCGTTTGACTCTCTCTATCTCGCAGAGCTCCAGCAGCTTCGACTCGCCGCCCCCAGCGTCGATTCCCCCCACCTCCCGAAGAGCACCGAGGGGAGCGGCGGTCACGTGCTGGAACCTCTGCCCGGCCTTCATCCCCTGGTTCTGGTGTTCGATTTTCGGAGCCTGTACCCAAGCCTCATCCGCACCTTCGGTATCGACCCCTTGGCGCGCCTCGACTGGGTTCCTCCTGCTGAGACTGAAGAAAGCCCGCAAGAGATCACCCCGAAAGCGCCTCAGGAAGATCACCGACGAACCCAGCCGGTGCTCGCCCCCAACGGCACCAGCTTTCGCCGCGGTGAGGGAATCCTTCCCCGCCTCCTCGATCGCCTGGCACCGCAGCGCCAACAAGCCCAGGCTCAGGGCGACAAGGTGGCCAGCCAGGCCCTCAAGATCCTCATGAACTCCTTCTACGGAGTCCTCGGCGCCACCGGCTGTCGCTTCCGCCACCCGGACCTCACCGGAGCGATCACCTCCTTCGGACGAGAGCTCCTGCTATGGACTGCGGAAAGAGCGAAGGGCTACGGGCACCAAGTGCTCTACGGAGATACGGACAGTCTCTTCATCACCGCCCAGCGTAGCCTCCCAAACCGAGGCGGCGGGAGCGATCGCGGCGACGATGGGGAAGCCCAGCAGAGCGGCTCTAGCGACAACCAAGAGCGGCTCTCCAATCAGCAGGCCCGCCAGCGAGGGGAAGAGCTGGCGGCCCGCCTCAACGCCGACCTCCAGCGCTACATCACCGAACGCTGGCAGGTAGAAAGCCGCCTGGAGCTTCAATTCGAGCGCCTCTTCCTGCGCCTCGTGCTGCTCCCCACCCGCACCACCGGAGGGGGCGCCCGCAAGCGCTATGTCGGCCTCAGCCTCAGTCCCAAAGGCGAGGAAAAGCTGGTGCTCATCGGCATGGAGGCGGTGCGGCGTGACTGGACCGCCCTCGCCCGACGGGTCCAGCGGCAGCTCTACCAACGCCTCTTCGCGGACCAACCGGTGGAACACTACCTCGCCCAAACGGTAGCCTCCGCTCGCGCCGGGGAGCTCGACTACGAGCTGCTCTACCACAAGCGGCTGCGCAAGCGACTGGAGGACTACACCGCCACCTCACCACCCCACGTGGTGGCGGCCCGACGGGCCGTGGAGATCCTGCGCCGGCAGCGAGGCGTGGCAGGCGCCCGACGAACACCGTCGAAGGATGACCGATCCACCAGCGTCGGTCGCTCCATCTCCTACCTGATGACTCGCCACGGACCTGAGCCGGTCTCGCCAGACGGGCAGCCCTTCGACCCCTCCTTCGACCCCGGCTCCATCGATCGCGAGCACTACGTGCAGCGGCAGATTCGACCCATCGCCGAACCGGTGCTGGGGCTCCTGGGCCTCGGCTTCGACGAGGTGGTCGGCGACGCCAATCAGCTAAGGCTGTTCTGAGACCGGATCACCGCGATAGACCGAGGCAATGAGGAGACAATCCAGGCAATCAGGGGACGACCCAGGTGCCGGTCTTGCCCTCCATCGCCTCGGTGAGGGTGTAGATATCCGTGATCAGGGCGCGGCGACCGCCATTTTCCACGAAGCGACAGGCGGCCTCGACCTTGGGCCCCATGGAGCCCGGGGGGAAATGCCCTTCCGCCAGGTAAGCGCGAGCCTGGCGCACGTTGATCCGATCTAGCGCCTGCTGCTCGGCAGTGCCGAAGCCGAGGAAGACCTTCTCCACCGCGGTCAGGATGAAGAGCTCCGACGCGCCGATCTGCTCTCCCAGCACGACGGAAGCCAGGTCTTTATCGATCACTCCCTCACAGCCGCTCAGCTCCCCCGATGCGTCCCGGGACACCGGAACTCCGCCGCCACCGGTGTTGATCACCACGGTACCCGCTTCCACCAGGCGGCGGATGGAATCCGCCTCGACGATCGCCTTGGGATCCGGTGAGGGCACCACTCGGCGGTAGCCGCGACCGCGGTCTTCCAGCACCACCCAGCCGTCCGCCCGGCGCTGCAGTGCCCGCTCTTGGTCCATGATCGGGCCGACGAATTTCGTTGGCTCGTGGAGGGCCGGGTCGTCGGCATCGACTTCCACCAGGGTCACCAAGCAGCAGATGGGCACCTCGAGCCGGCGAGCCTGGAGCTTGTTTCTCAGCACCTGCTCGATCATGTAGCCCAGGCCGCCCTGGATATCCGCCACCATCACCGAAAGGGGGAGATCCGGGGCCTGCCCCTTGGATTGCTCCACTCGGATCATCTGGTTGCCCACCTGCGGACCATTGCCGTGGGTGAGCACCACCTGATAGCCCAGCTCCACCAGCTTCACGATGCTGTCTAGGCTGCGCTTGAGGTTGGCGTAGTCCTGCTCGACGGTGCCCTCATCGTGGGGCGACGTAATCGCATTGCCGCCGAGGGCCACCACCACTCGATGGGCGACCCGCGGCTCGCGAGACTCGTTCAGCATCGACAGCTCTCCTACAGGAACTCGGCAACGGGCACGCTAAGGGGCACGCCGTAGCTCCGGAAAAGACCTCAACAATGAGGCTTATTGAAAACCGGTCAACTCAGGGAACCAAACGGTGATCGCCAGAGCGATAGAACCGAGAATCCACACCTTGATCATGAAGGGAAGGATGAAGCGCACCCAGCGGTCATAGGGGATCCGCGCCATCGCCAAGATTCCCACCAGAACCGCGTTCGTGGGCACCAGGATATTGGTGAATCCGTCGCCAAATTGGAAGGCCAAAACCGCCGTTTGCCGCGAAATTCCCACCAGGTCGGCGAGGGGAGCCATCAGGGGCATGGTGACGTAGGCCTGGCCGCTGCCGGAGGGGATGAAGAGATTGCAGGCGCTCTGCACCAAGAACATACCCGCCGCCGAGAGGGCTGGATTCAGCGACTCCAGCGGCTGAGAGATGCCGTGGATGATGGTGTCCACCACCTGGCCGTCGTCCAGCACCACCTGAATTCCCCGCGCCACGCCGACCAAGAGAGCCGTTGTGGTGAGCTCCGCCGCGCCTTCACAGAAGGCGCTCGCCGCCTTGTCCGCCGAGATCCACGCGATGGCGGCGATGACCACCGAAAGAGCCACGAAGGTTGCCCCCATGGGAATCAGATACCACTCGTGGACCTTGATGCCCCACACCAGCAGGCCGAGAGTGAAAGCCAGGGCCGCCAGCACGCCGAGATGGCGCCAGGTCACCGGCACGTCGGTGCGAACCTGGAGCGAAGGGTCCGGCTCGATATCCGCCACCAGGCTCGAGCTAGGGTTGTCCCGAACCCGCTTCGCGTAGCTCCATACATGATGAAAGCCTACGGCGAGAAAGACCACCAGCAGAATCAAGCGGTAGCCCTGGCCGGAGCTCGGCGGCAGATCCGCCACGCTCCACGCCACCACCACGGTGAAGGGATTGAGCACCGCGGTGCCGTACCCCACACCGTAGCCGACGCAGAGCAGGCCCACGGCGACCACCGCATCCATCCCCAAACCGATGGTCATCACCAAGAGCAGCGGCACGAAGGGTAAGTATTCCTCCGCCATGCCGATAGTGCTGGAGCCGACGGCGAAGATCAGCATGCCGCCGAAGATCAGCAATCCCGGGCGATGGCGCAGTCGGTTCAGAAGCCAGCCGATGGAGGCGTCGGAGGCGCCGGTAGCGCGGAACACGCCGAAGAAGCCGCCGATGATGAAGATGAAGAAGATCACCTCCGCCGCCGCCTCCATCCCCTTCGGGACCGCCGTTAGCACCACCCACGGAGGCTGAGTCTCGCCCTCCTCCAGGTGTTGATAAGAACCAGCGACGACCTCCTCGCGGCCTTTCTCGTTGGTCTGCCGCTCGAACTCTCCCTGGGGCAGCACCAAGGTCGCGATATAGGCCAGGATCACCATGGAAAAGAGCAGCACCAGGGTGTGGGGGACGCGGAATCGACGTTCAGACATGATCTTTAGCCCTCCGCCGCTTCTGCATCGAGGGCCTCGCGAACCGACGCCTGGAGCCGCTCCGCGGTGTCGCTATGCAGCGCCCCCGCGGGCCACAGGATGCCTAGGCCAGCACCATCCTCGCGTTTGGGGATGATGTGGAAGTGCACGTGAAAAACCGCCTGATGGGCGTGAGCGCCGTTGTTCTGCAGAATGTTGTACTGCGTCGCCCCGGTGACTCGACAGACCGCCCGACAGAGCCTCGGCAGCACCCGGCCGATGGCCGCCGACGACTCGTCGGAGAGCTGATGGAGATGCGCCTTGCGCTCCTTGGGAATGACCAAGGTATGCCCTTCCGATAGCGGCCCGATGTCTAGGAAGGCGAGAACCTGGTCATCCTCGTAAAGCTTGTAGCTGGGGATCTCTCCGGAGAGGATCTTGTCGAATATCGTAGCTTGATGGTCGCTCATGGTGGCCGGATGATAGCAGGGGCGAGGGCCAAGACCGGGCCCTTCGGAGACTGGGGTATCCTTCTTGAGCTCTGCCACTGCAAGACTCTGTTGGCGCATCGACGAACGGGCCCCGCGACCGCCGTCTACCGCAACTCGCGAAGGCCACCGCCGCCGCACCAGTGCTCCTCGGCGCCCGGCGCCCCTTGGGCTCCCAGCGCTGTAAGCGCCTCTCGCTCGCCCTGAAGGAACTGCCATGCTCTCTCGACTGCGCGCTCCCAATACCTTCGTCCTCCTCTTCTCCTTTCTCTGCCTGGTGGCGGCCCTGACCTGGATCCTTCCCGGCGGAGCCTACGAGCGGCAGCAGGTCGAGGGACGGGAGCTGGTGGTGGCGGGCTCCTTCCATCCGGTGGAGGCAAACCCCCAAGGCCCCGGGGCGGTGCTGATGGCCCCGGTGAAGGGATTCGAGGGCAAGGGGCTGATCATCGGCTTCGTCTTCCTGGTGGGAGGAGTCTTCGGCATCCTCCACGAGACCAAGGCGATCCAGGCGGGGATCGACGCCGTGGTCGCCGCCTCCCGCAAGCGGGAGTGGGTGCGCCGCGCCGCCATTCCGGTATTCATGATCCTCTTCTCCCTCGGCGGTGCGGTCTTCGGCATGAGCGAGGAGGTGATCCCCTTCGTGCTCGTCTTCATTCCCCTGGCCCTCGCCCTGGGCTACGACACGGTGACCGGCATCGCCATTCCTTTCGTCGGCGCCGGGGCGGGCTTCGCGGGAGCCTTCTTCAACCCCTTCACCCTGCAGATCGCCCAGGGCATCGCCGAGATCGAGCTGGTCTCCGGCTGGGAATACCGCGCCGTCGTCTGGGTCCTCACCACCGCCGTCGCCATCGTCTTCGTCAGCCTCCACGCCCACCGCGTCGCCCGGGATCCCAGCCGCAGCCCCACCCCCGCCGCCGACGCGGCCCATCGACAGCGAATCCAGGCTGAACAGCAGGAGAACTCCGGTACGGCTGATTCTGCAGGCGACGAGAGGCCCACTACCGAGGGTAAAGCCCTTTCAGGGCGAGCCGGCGCCGTACTGCTGGCCTTCGCCCTCGGCATGTTGGTGCTGGTTTGGGGGGTCGGGCGCTACCAGTGGTACATCGCCGAGATCTGCGCCGTCTTCCTCGGCATCGGCCTCGCCGCCGCCCTCCTCGGCCGCCTCTCCGCCGGCCAGACCAGCGACGCCTTCGTCGCCGGGGCCAAAGACCTCACCGCCACCGCCCTGGTCATCGCCCTCGCCCAGGGCATCCTGGTGATCGCCAGCGACGGCCGCATCATCGACACCATCCTCCACGGTCTCGCCGGAGCCATCGGCCAGGTTCACCCCATCGTCACCGCCCAGCTGATGGTGCTGGTGCAGAGCGCCATCAACTTCGTGGTGCCCTCCGGCAGCGGTCAGGCTGCTCTCACCATGCCGGTGATGGCCCCCCTCGCCGACCTCACCGGCGTCTCCCGGCAGACCGCCGTCCTGGCCTTCCAATTCGGCGACGGCTTCAGCAACCTGATCATTCCCACCTCCGCCGTCACCATGGGCGTGCTGACCCTCGCCAAGGTCGAGTGGGCCGCCTGGGCGCGCTGGCTCGCTCCCCTCTTCGCGATCTTCCTGCTTCTTGCTCTGCTGCTGATGATCCCGCCTTTTTTCATTGGATGGTAAGGATCAGCAGCCTGAATCTTTCGATTCATCAAAGGATTCATTTTTCTACTGAGAAGCCTTATTTCCTCTCGTTTCTCTTGCCTTTCGCCGACTTCGATGGCAGCTTGAAAGTAGCTACCGCCTAGCGAAATCAAGCGCGTCGAGCTGCGCAAAATTATTCTTCCTCGCGCAGCTCAGCACCCTTCAAGGGGCGCCGGAAATTGCCGGGCCGGCGTCCGGCGATCGTATTGATCCATTGCCTGAAAGCCTTCGGCGCGCCATCGAGCGTCATGGTCTAGGTGCGCCTCACTCCCTTTATTACCTCGCAGGAGATCAGCTGTGTTGAATCGGTCTATTCCCCACTGCTCGTCGGAGCCTTCGCCGGACCGCGGTGAATTCGTCAGCGATCGCAGCTGCCAGATCCGCCGCCGAACGTCCAAGAGCTTCGATGCTGGCTCCCGTCTCTTCCTCACCTTCTTGGTCTGTTTCGCGCTCATCGGCACAGCAATCCAGGTGAGTGCTCAGACCACCGACTATTCGCCCCTGATCCCTGTCTTCGGAGAAGAGGCGACCTATTGGCAGGGCTTCTGCCAAGACCTCGACTCCAGTGGTCAACCACTGAATCCACCGCGGCCCCAGTGGAGCGCCCTTCAAGGCGATCATTGGGACAGCACACAGGAAAATCCGACGTCCCGCTATCCCGATTATCGAAACATTTCCAATAATCTCAGGATCCTTCAAAGCCTCCAATTCATTCTCTCGGTCCTCACCAACGTCACCAACAAGGTCGAGGACGCTCAGCAGCAGATACAGCAATTCGAGCTCGCCGACCTGGGAGGAATCGACCAGACCCAGGGGCATTGCCTATGCCTGGGCGATTCAGGCTGCAGCCTCCAAGCGATACTCGATGAATTCGAGGAGCTCTTCGATCAGCTGATCGACCAGCAGGATCTTCTTCAAATATTGGAAAGCTTCTCGGCGGATCAGGTCGCCGGCGCCAAGGCGCAGCTCACGGCGCTCCATGGCGACCTCCAAGAGGCGGTGGCGGCCGATGGTGACCTAACGACCCGGCTGGAGCAGGCTCTATTCGACGCCCTCGATCAAGAGATTCAGACGCAGCTCAACCTGTTGAGCCCATCCGATGCGTGCCAGGCTGCTCTGCCGATCGACCCCGAAGATCTGGAAACCGCCGTTGCCGCGGCTCTGGTAAAGATCCGGGATCGTTTGCTGGCAGATATAGAGACGGTGAGGACCAGCCTACAAAACATCGCCACCGAGGTCGGCGCAACCCTGCCTCAAATCGAGGCCGATATCGCCCACCTTCACAGCCTACTGCAGGAAGTCTCCCAACCCGGGGGATTGCCTCCAGCCGAGGCCCTGAAGGAAGTGCAGACACTCCTGAAGTCGTTCGACACCTACCAAAGCGCCCTGGCGAACCTTCGAGGAGAGCTGGATCAGCTGCGCTCCTTGTGGAATGGACAGTCCTACATCGCCGACCTCGGAACGGCGATCCGCCAAGAGATTCTCCAGCAGCTGGAGAGCTCAGACTTCGCCCCTTGTATCGATGACTTGAACAACCTCCATCAATTCCCAACCTTCTCCTCCGCCAGCTTCGAACAGCAAATCGAAGCGATCCTCCAGGGGGAGATCGACGCGTTGAGCCAGCGCCTCAGCGACAACATCCTGAGCATCGAAGGCCGGCTCCAGGATCTCCAGAAAGACTTTCTGGACCATTTCAATATGGCCGCCGACGAGCTCGATATCGAGATCCCGAACTGCTACGAGGTCAATTTCCGCCCCCAATGTATTGATCGCTGCAATTCCTTAGGCACGCAGCCCTTATGGTTCCCAGCAGACTTTCACCAAGATCCCAAGAAGGCGGCGCTAGATGGTGCCCAGGCGGCAGCGATGTTTGCCCTGAAGCAAACGGGCTGGCTGGACAAGATCCGGCAATGGCTCGAGGGTACGTCGGGATCCAGCGGCCTCCAGAACGAGCTCTCCAAAGGCCTCGGCGAGGCCGTGGCGGCCCTCTACGACCTTCAAAAGGTGGTCCAGTCGATGATCGACTTCCTAGGCAAGGGTCTAGAGTACGTGGATCATTTCACCGAGGGCAGCCATCTCGGCGCGTATTCGGTGCTGCGGCCAGATCTGCATCTGTGCGTGCCCTACGCCGGTCACGGCGCCTACGCCCAGCTCGGCAATCTCGGAGGAGATCGCTTCAGCCTCGGTGCCCGCTACACCTCCCACAACCTCTCCCGCAGGCATCGAGTCGCCTTCCGCTCCGGAGGCTTCGCGGCTTCCGCCTTTGGCCGCGACCTCAGCCTGCTGCCGGCGGTGGAGCTCACCAGCCAGATCCACGGCTTTCGCCTCTGGGATCCGCAGCGCCCGCTGGGAATCCCCCTCTCGGCCTCCGTCAACCTGGATACCGTCGAGAAGCTGGACGTCTTTCACGTCGCGCCGACCGGCACTTTCAACGGTGGCCAGAATGGCTCCTTTCCCCTCGGCAAGGCCATCGTTCGGGACCTATTTCCCTCCAAACCTGCGGCCAATGACGATCCCGACTGGCCCCGCAGGGGCGTCTCTCAACCCTGGGAGGATGAGAGCACGGCGGTCATCTCCGCGGGGTTGAACCTGAATTTCGAGCTACCGAAGAAGACCTGGGAACTTCCCACCCTGGTGATCATTCCGCCGGCGGTGCTCACCGCCACGCCGAGGTTCCACCTCGCCATGGGCAGCCGGTGGACCCATCAATCGAACCTATTTCGCGATCGCATCACCGAGATGGTGAACGTCAATCTGCCGGAACACATTCAGCTGAGTGATAAAGACTTCCAGCGCGAGATGCACGCCTTCCAGGCCCCGGATCTTTCCACCGACAACCGGACGGCGGTCTTCGTCGAGCCGGGCGTGGGCATCGATGCCTTCCTGGGATTCCGGGTGTGGAAGGTATCCATCGGCGCTGGGGCTCACGCTGACCTCAGCGTGAAGCTACGCCCGGGCGGACAGGGCGGCGTCCTCGATCTCAACACCGCCCTGAGCGACGCCGTCACCGCCTCGAATCCTCCGGTGCAGGCTGAGTGCAGAGCTGATCTCAGCTTCGAGCGAACGAAATCATGCTCCAACGAGCGCTTCAGAGAATCTGTCGGCTCCTACGCCTGCGAAGCGGCTGCCGAAGGAAGCTCCTGCTGCATTACGGTGATAGCCCTTGGCGTTAACCATAGCCTGTGCGTCGACGACTGGACCGGACTGAGCCAGAGCCAATGCGAAGCTCTCGGCACGAAAGCCCCCTTCGCCAAGGCCCTCCAGCGACTGGAGGCCTCCGGGGTGATTCCGCAGATGGTTCTCGAGCAGCTCCGCACCTTGGCTGCTGAACAGGGCAAAGTCCTCGTGAACGCGTCCTGGAACCAGGGCGCGAGCTGTCGCTCCGCCCCGTGCAGCGATGCCCTGCCTACCTTCACCACCGCAGGGCTGAAAATTCAGGGCCTTTCGGAGTGCCGGCGATACGGCTATTGCACCTCCCCCGACGGAGGGCTGCGCCACGACTTAACGGAGGCGGAATGTGTTGGCGAGACCGCGGTCACGACGCCCAACGGGCGGCGATCCACCAGCAGCGCTTCGGCCAGGCCTTCTCGGCGGGAGATCGGAGCGATTGACGCTGGCGCTATCTTCACTCCCTACTCCTGCCAGACCAGAATCGAGGAGACCCTGAGAGGCTGGGAAGGCGACGGCTGTCACCCCCTACAGCAGGGCTTTCCCAGCGCCTGCGCTTGTGACGACGACACTCAATGCGCTCCCGGCGAAGCCTGTAACGAGAGCTCTGGACTCTGCCAGCGAGCGGGCTCCGACGGGGCCTCCGGTGACGACCCTAAGAAAGCGTTGAGCTGCCTCGCCAAGGAGGACCAGAGCTGTGCCCCCGGCCGGGTATTCGACAAGGGAGCCTGTACTCGCAGCTGTTCCCAGAACGCAGAATGCGCCGGTAGCCAGGTATGCGAAGGGGGCCTGTGCCGACCGCCCCACGACATTCCCTTTGCTGAGGAAGTGGTCTGGGGCGTACGCCACAACGGCGCCCCTCGGCACACCATCAACACCTATGCGCTCTCGGATTTCGAAGCGCTCCTGCTGCTCAAGGCCGGCGTCTACGTCGAAGCCTCCTTCAAACTCTTCGGCAAAAAGAAGACCTGGACCCTGCTGGACGCGTCCAAAGCCTGGGACCTCGGCTCGACCTACAAAGGCTGGTATCAGCCGGGGCTCTCCGCCCAATACGACCACGAATGTGGCGATCCATCCCTCCCTTGGCCGGTGACCAATCACCTACCGAATTCATCTACGGCGACGCCCAAGCTCCAGAGCGCTACCAACGCCGCCAATATCAGCTCTCCAGTGCGGCATTGCGGCCCCCTCCAGGGCGGCGGCGTGTGCCGCTACCCTGATCCTCTGCCGGTAGAGCCCGGCAAAGCCGGTAGCGTCGACGAGTTCCTGCTGTGGTGCAAGGACGATCTGCCCCAACACCAGGAAGACCCTGCGCCGTCCTCTAACGACGATCTCGTGGTCAGCATCAGCGACACCTTCCAGTGGGGCTACGATGTCGGTCTCGAGGCGTGGGCAGAGAACCAGCTCTGCGTCGGCGGCAAGACCTGGGATCAATGGCTCGTCGATCTCAGGCCCACAGTGGGAGAGGACGGCAGCGTTCTCGACCCCGGCAGTCTCGACGGTGCCGAATGCAGCTACCGCGACCCCGCCAGCGCAGCGACCCACAACTTCCCGTGTGCTGACCTCGCGGAGCGCATGCTCGGAATCTGGGGCTGCACCGACAGAGATCGCCCCTATGCTCAGTGGCTGGAAAGCCAATCCGGCGTGAAGCTGGAACCCGGCACGTCGAACCTCGACCTCGACACCATCTTCCAGCCTCAGATCGTTTCCCGCCCGGACCTCGAGACGGAAGGGTTCCCCTACGACTACGAGAATCTGCTTCCAGAACTGAAGAGCCCAGAGAGCTACCAATGGCTGGCGGAGCTCGAGAACTGCTTCGATCGACGATTCGAGGATCCGCGGGAGAGCTATTGCGAGTGTTCTTCCGACGATCAATGCGACGTCGAGGGCGGCGAGCGCTGCCGCGACGGCCGCTGCGAGCTGCCGCGGCGGCGAGATACCGAGGGCACCTGCCTGCAGGATGATTGTGAACCGATCTGGGAAGCCCGGGAGTGCCCCATCGTGGAGCTCCAGCTGGAAATTGGCCCCTGCTGCGGTGATGGAATCGTGCAGTCCTCCCCCCTCTATTCCGAAGAGTGCGACCCGGCCGACGGAAGCGCCAGCTGCAACGACCGCTGCCAGCTCGAGGGAGCCAGAGGCGCCTGCTGCCTATCCCCCGGATTGTGCCTGGATGACGTCCTGGCAGCTCAGTGTCAGGGCCGCTTCCACTCCGGCCTGCGCTGCTCTGAAGTGGAATCCTGCCGCCCCCCTGGAAACCCCAAGGGCGCCTGCTGCGATCCGCTCACCGGCTGCCGGGACGACGTGACCTTTGAACAATGCACTCGCGGTACCTGGACCCGCGGGGCCTCCTGCGCCGATCTCGGCGGCTGCGCAGCGCCGGTCACCGGCGCCTGCTGCAGCGGACCAGGGCGGTGCCGGGATGACGTCCCCCAGCAGCAGTGCACGGACGGAACCTTTGCACCCATCAAAACCTGCGAGCAGCTAAACCACTGCCTCGAATCGCAGGCCGGCTGCTCACCGACACCCTCGAAGATGGTGGCCTGGTGGCCGCTGGACGATACGACCGACACCGACGTATTCGAGCGCCGCGGAGGCGCCGTCGGCGAGCGTCACGGAGGCGCCACCACGGTTCCCGGAAAGGTTCGCGGTGCACTGCAGCTGGACGGAGTCGATGACTTCGTCGAGATCCCCCACCACTCCTCGCTGAACCTAGGCGCCGGGGACTTCTCCATCGACCTGTGGCTCGCCGCGCCGCCCCAATCGGGGGTTCGAGTCTTGGTGGACAAGCGCAGCGGCCAGCTGCGGGGCAGGGTCCACGGCTTCTCCCTCTTCCTCTACAACGGCAGGCTCGGGCTCCAGCTGGCCGACGGGCCCCACACCAACTACGTCACTCAGCTCAACGTCGCCGACGGGCAGTGGCATCACGTCACCGTGACCGTCGATCGAGACAACCCCGAGGGCATCCGCTGGTACCTAGACGGCCAGCTCGTCGGCAAGGCCTTCGACCCCACTCCGCGCTCCGGCTCTCTCAACACCCCCACCCCTCTGTGGTTTGGCAAGGACCGCTTCCTCGCCGGCCGGCTGGCAGGCCGCATGGACGAGGTGGAGATCTTCCGCAAGGTGCTGACGGCGCAGGAAATCGCCTCGATCCACCGCAGCGGAAGCATCGGCAAATGCCTGTGCGCCCCGGCGGTTCCGGGCCTACGCACCTGGTGGCCCTTCGAGGGGGATGCCTCATTGCTCACAGACAGCCGCAACGATGGTCCGCAAAATCCCAAGACGGGCACTCTCCACGGCGAGGTGACTCCCATCACGGGAGCCGTCGGCCAGGCGCTGGATTTTCGTGGCGGCTACCTCGAAGCGCCAGCGAATTCCGCGAATTTCAGCGGACATAACTTCTCCATCAACGGCTGGATCCGCTCCACCGCGACCTACGGCACGATCCTCGACAACCGAAGCCGCAACGGCAGCGTCTACCGCGGGCACAGCCTCTTCGTCTATCAGGGCAAGCTCGGCCTCCAGCTAGCTGACGGCAGGTGGAGCAACTACGTCTCGCAGATCGAGATTGCCGATGGCCAATGGCATCACTTCGCCGTCACCATCGACCGCGATCATCCCCAGGGAATTCGCTGGTTCCTCGACGGCAAGTCCGTCGGCGGCGCCCAGGACCCCACCCAGCACCGCGGCAACCTCGTCAACGGTGGACCCGTGCGCCTCGGCCGCCGATCCTTCGACAGCACGGGAATCTGGCGAGGCACCCTCGACGAAATCCAAATCTCCTTGGGTCGTCTCAGCCCCGAGAGCATCTGGTCTATCTGGGCCGCTGGCCCTGACGGGCAGTGTCCCTGCCTGCGCTTTACCCGCTTCGACCTTCGCACCGTCCACCAAGATCAGGCGACCTGCCGAAGCGCCCCTCCAGCTTGCCGGCAGGACGAGGCGCCTTATTTCGACGACTGCGGCTGCGGCTGTCTTCCTTTCGAGCGGATCAACCCCAATCTCTAGCCCCGATCCCTCTCCAGCGGGCGCTGACTCCACCCCCGCGACGCCTCTCCCTCTAATCCCGCGCTTTCAGGTCTGGCATCGCGGGATTAGAGTACGCTCTCGCGCTGTTACCTAGGGCGGTAGCGCCGTATGGGCCGCCGATTTCCCGTGCCCGGGCTCCTCTGAGCCCGGCACCTAGCGTCTCTGGAGAATTTGGATGCTCATCCCCCGCACTCTGATCCGCAGATCTCGCCGCCGGACCCTCCCCCAGCTCTCACCCCTTCTCTACTGGCTCGTCGTCGCCATCCTGGTCTCGCCGAGCTTCGCCTCGGGCCAGACCGGCGTCGGGCAGGGCGAGACCGCCGAGCGAGCGGCAGCGGCCGAGCGAGCGGCTTCGAGGGACGTGGAGCTACCTCCCCTGCCGGTCCCCAAGCCGCGCCTCGGTGAGCTTCCGCTCCGTCCCCGGGTCGCCGAAGAGCGCTTGATCATTCCGGATGCCGGCCGGGTCGCCTGGTCGGTGCAGGGAGACTTCATCGCCTTCGACCGCCGGGGAGAGGACGGCTATTACGACATCTACCTCTCCACGCCGGAGGGTGGGCAGGAGCGCTGCCTCACCTGCCCGCTGCTGGAGACCCGCAACGCCCACGCGATGGATCCCCGCTGGCACCCTTCCGGCCGCTGGGTGGTGTTCCGGGTCCAGCCCCGGGCCCGGGCGCTGAAGATGGGAGCCGCGGAGATCACCTCCCCGGCGGGGGGGCTGCACACCGAGCTTTGGGTGATCAGCACGGAGGGCAGATCCTTCTATCGGCTAACCCAAACCGGCCACGGCAGCAACTCGCTACTCCATCCGGTCTTCTCCCACGAGGGCGACCGGCTCGCCTTCGCCGCCAGGGTGGCAAGCCGCCGAGGTAAGTGGGGGGAATGGGTGATCCGGGTCGCCCGCTTTCAGCTCGGCCGGGGCGTTCCCCGTCTCAGCAAGGTGGAAACTCACCAGCCGGGGCAAAACAAGCTCTTCCTCTCGGTCCACGGCTTCACCCCCGATGACCGCGGCCTGATCCTCTCGGGGAACCTGGATGCAGGAGCCCCGGAGGCGGGCCGGGACCTCTACCGCTACGATCTGGTGCAGCGCAACCTCGAGCCACTGACCCGCAGTCGCGGCGAAGCGGATGCCGAAGGCCTGCTGTCGCCGGACGGCCGCTGGCTCGCCTTCACCAGCAACCGCAACCTGCCGCCAGGCCAGCGCCGGGCCCTCGGGCGCTTCATCCCCGAAGCGCGCCCGGAACCGAGGGATCTGTGGCTGCTGTACCTCGGCGACGAAGATGCGGAAGGCAGCGAAAGAGCGACCTTCGAGCCGGTGCCTCTGACTCTGTTCAATCACCCCGCCCACGTGCACTCGAAGGGCGGAGTGGTGGTGGATTCCTTCGCCTGGGCTCCCGCGGGGGCGGAAGAATCCGAGCTCTCCCAGGGCACCCTCTTGGTGCACGCGGTGACCGACCTCCAGACCGGCGATGAGGCGATCTGGCGCCTGGAGGTGGACCTCGCCCCGCCGTCGCCGGCCCTCGACGGACCTCCGCCGGCGTGGCATAGCGGCGCACCGACGGGCGCTCCTGCTCCGAAATAGCTCCGGAACAGATCCAGAATAGACGGACCCTGCTCCAGCCCCCGGCGCCCTTGGCCGGGAGGGAGGGTGGGCGTCATGAAGCCCGAGGACGAAGGCGGGCCGGGAAAAGACGAAAAGCTCAGGAGCCGAGGGGCGCCCTACTGGCACGTGCTGCTCTAGCGACGCGGTGCCCCTAACGACGCGGTGCCCCCAGCAACGCAGTGCCCTGGCGATACCCTGAGCCCTAGCGACATGACCTAACGACACGTTGCCCTAGAAACGCATCGCTCTAATGACGCAGCGCGGGCAGCGGAGGCACCGTCGAGACCAGCTCGAGATCGAAGCGGCCGAGGCCCGAGAGCAGCGGAGCGGTCAATTCCAGCAGCCCGCTGGTCTCAGCTCCCGTGGACTTCGCCATGGCGAGATGGGTAGCGTCCACCGGCTCCCCTTTGCGATAGAGCATCGCCGCGTCCAGCGGCAGCCAGCCGTCCGCCACCCAGGCCTCCACCCAGGCGTGGGGAGAGAGCCTCTTCGCCGGGTCTCCCGCCGCCACCAGCCCCACCACCAGGCGCGCCGGAATCCCCCGAGCGCGCAGCAAGGCCGCCAGCAGCACGGCGTTCTCGGTGCAGTCCCCGTCTTTCAGCTCCAGCGTTCGGCGGGCGGAGGCGAGGCCGATTCCGGCGCCGGAGAAGGCGACGTTCTGGTGCACCCAGAGCTCCAGAGAATGGGCGATCTCCTCGTCGGTCGGCTCCTCCCCCAGCTCGCGGCGCAGCTCCTCCAGCACCCCTTCGGCCACCGCCGCGATCTCCGCATCATCGCTTTCGATCAGCGCCGCCGGCTGCTGCAGGGCCTCCAGCAGCTCCGGCGCGGGATCCTCCTCGCCGGGACCGGAGCCTTCGAACCCTCTTCCCGCGAAGACCGTCAGCTCCTCGCGGCCGCCCTCGTCTCGCTCCACTCGCTGCCGGGAATCATTCGGAAAGAGAGCCTGAAGCGTCAGGCTGCCCTCGTCTTCCCTCGACTCTAGACGGTACGTGGCCTTACGCAGCCAGCGCGGTCGATGGATCGACGTGGAGAGCTTGACCTCCAGCTGGCGGAAGGCTCCCAGCCCTCCCGGCAGAGGGGCGAGGGCCTGGTCCCGATGGCTGCGCCGCAGCACCATCGGCCCCACCCGCTGCTCCAGCAGCTCACCGCCGGCGCCGTAGAGCTCCTCTGTGACCAGACCCAATTCCTCCATGCGCTGCTGGATCAACACCGAGCCATCCTCACCGCGATGCAGCACCCGGGCGTGGACCACGACCGGGCGAGCGCCAGCCTCGAAGCTGAAGGTGGTGAATCGAACCCCCTCCCGCTCCCCGGAGCGCAGGCGGTCCAGCTCGTCATCGATCTGCGCCGGAGAGAGGGGCGGTGGATCCCAGGGAACCTGCAGCTCCCGGGCTCCCTGTGCTCCTTCGATGCTGCCGCTGGCGGTCCCTCCGCTGGGGACCAGCCGAGTGGTCACCAACCCCGCCCCCTGATCTACCCGGCTCTCGAGGCGCAGCACCTCTCCGGCGAGGGACTCCACCCACACGCTCTCGGAGGTCAGGGTGAGGGTCTCCACCTGCCCACCGTTGCTGCGGGAGAGCTGATTCAGCACCTCGGTGCGGGTCTCGATGGCCCGCTCTCCCCGCTCCCAGATCTCCCGCACCTCGACATGGGCCCAGCCAGCCCGGTACCCGAAGAGCTCCACCACGTACCAGGAGGAACGCTCGTCCACCGTGGACGGGTCGACGAGGGCTGAATCAGAGGATACGGGCTCTGCGTTTCCAGGCTCAGGGCTTCCAGGCTCTGCCAGCGCTGAATCAGCAGCCACCGGCGCCGCAGCGTTCTGACCCTCTGCCGCTTCGGCTGACAGCCCCAACAGGGCGAACAGCAGCAACGGCAACCCCAGCAGGGCTCCTCGCCGAGGGATCGCCCGCCATCGCCCTTGAACCCTTGGTCTCGCGTTCCGCTTCACTGCTCGCTCCTCTGAGCCTGCATTTTTGGGCCCTGCATCGCTGGGCTCTGCATCGTTGGGTTCTGGGTTATTGGGTTCTGGGTTTTTAGGCCTAGCGTCGTCGATCCTGGCCTAAGGCATAAGGCAGCCGCGTTCTGGCCCAATATAGCCGGCCTACCAGATATAACGACTCGCCACGGATCGCTTGTCGTGACCGGAAAGTAGATGGACCACCCTCAGTCGGCGCAGAGCGACGGGGGAGAGGGAGGCCAGGGGAATGTGGACGATCCGCTTGCCCAGCAGGGCGGCGCGCTGCTTGCTGCGGGAAGAAGGGGGCTGACGAGCGACGTGAACCACCAGGGGCTCCAGGCTGTAGTCGATGCCGGCGGCCAGCAGCACCTCCGACTTGGCGGCGAGGCTGCGGTATTCGCGATCCGCCCAGACGTCCCACAGGCGCCCCGGCGGATAGGTCATGAGAAAGCCGCCGTAGGTCGCCCGCAGAATCCCCGGCCCGACCACCTGCTCGTGGGGCAGGGTGGAATAGAAGGCCATGTCGGATTCCTGCTCGTGCTCTCCGTGCCAGGTCATGCGATAGGGATAGCGCTCGCCTTCGTCCTCGTCGAAGATCACCACCACGCTGCCGGCGCCGCCGGGGGATCGCCCCAGCTCCTGAACCCACAGCCCACCGAGATGAGCGTTGCGCAAGGTCTCCCGCAGATCGATGCCGTCCAGCAGGCTGGTGGAGAAGGGCTCGACCCGCCGGTTCTCGGTGGTGAGGATGGAGATCGCCTTGCGCTGGAGGTAGCGCGCGTAGTCTTCCACCACCACGTCCTCCTTGGGATAAGAGCACAGACTGTCGCCGTCGAAGGCCCGCAGCCAGGAGCTGGGGTCGGAGGTCTCCCCGCGCTGTAGACCCACCGGCAGCGGGCGGCTCTTGGAGCGCAGAAAGCGGCGGCGAAAGCGCACTTTGTGGGTGCCCAGGTCGAGCTCTTCGCCATCTACCCGAGCGACCTCGATCTCCTGCTCTCCGTGCTGCCAGGGGTAGGCGCGGGCGGCATCGTAGAGCTCCCACGCGAGGTTGTCGTCGGCCACCCCCCGCGCCGCCACCACCCACTCGAAGAGATCCCCCACCAGGCGCCCCCGCTGCCTCGCGTAGCGTCGGCCGAAATCCAGGAAGAGCCTGCGCTGCCAGGGCCCCGGGCGCTCCTGGGTCTGGGCGCGATAGGAGCGAGAGGCGACCTGCCAGAGCTGCACCGCCGCCGCCTGGCGATCGATTCCCGGCAGACTCGCCCCTTGCGGATCCGGGGAGGCGTGGGAGCGCGCAGCGCGGCGGGCCAAGACCTTCGCCAGCGCGCGGCGACGGGCCGGCGCGTCATCGCCGGACGCCCCGCCGGTGATCACCCGAAGGCCGAAACGCACCATCGAAACCGGTCGCGAGACGGCATTCGAGAGCAACGAGTCTTCCTCGGCGGAGAGGTCCGCGAGGTCGTCGGCCCCAGGCTCCACGGCCCTCACGCCTGGCAGCCCCGGCTCTCCCGGAGGCCCTGGCTCTCCTGGCGGCCCTGGCTCTCCTGGAAATGAGGGTCGCAGTGTCTCCCAGGCGGCGTGGAGCAGCGGGTAGTCGGTCATCAGGCCGGCGAGGCTTTCCGCCGCGAGGTGACGCAGGGTGAGCTCCTGGCGACGGGACCGAGCGAAGGCCGCGGCGTTGGGTTGGCCCAGGCGCTCTGCGAGCCGGGCGCTGTGGGCGGCGCCCACCACCGCCACGATGGGCCGAGAATCCCCCGCCTCGTCCAGCTCCCGGCGCAGCTGCTGGAGGCGATGAGCCATGCCCGACTCCCGCATCGCATCCGCCTCGCTCACCTTCCCCCCCGCGGTGGCCCGACGCAGCAGGTCGAGATAAGCACCGGCCCCGAGGGACCACAGGGCGTGGGGATCGGGCACCGGATCCTGATGACGCTCGGCGTAGGGCACGTCGGGATCGATGAGCACGCCCTGGCGCCCCCGCTCCCGAGCCCAGCGCAGCGCCTCCGCCAGGGGGTCACCGGGGGCGACCACCCAGATCAGGGCCTCCTCCCCGGAATGGCGCGAGAGCACTAGGGAGATCTTCGGCAGGCGGCCTATGGCGCGATCCACGACCTGCGCCAAGGGGGTCGGCAGCTCCACCGCCACCGCCGCCGGATCCACCGAGTCCAGCACACCCCTCACCACCGGAGCCAGATCTACCCGCTCGTGCACCACCGGAAGCACCCGCACTCCCGTGATCGCCTCGGGGGCGGCGAGATCGAGGTCGAAGGGCGGCGGGCTAGTCCCCTCTCGGGGCTTAGGAGTACTCACGGCAGGGCGACGACCGCCGGAGGCCTCACAGCCAATCCAGCTCCTCGAGCTCGTCCCCGCCGGTGGCTAGCTCGAGAGCCAGGGAGACCGCCTTCTTGGTTTCCTCGGTGCCTTCCTTACCCAAGACCTTCATCGCGTAGCGGGCGATGTTGATCCCGTCCCGCACGGTGTAGCGCAAATCTTCGTCGTGGGCAGCCCGCAGGAAGGCGAGAACGTAATCCAGCACTTCCCCGGTGGCGAAGGGCACCTGGGCCTCGAGGATCGCCCGCTCCTCTTCCTCTTCCGGAAAGTCGAGGTAGATCTGGGGCATCAGCCGGGAGTGAATGTACTCCGGTACCTCATAGGTGGAGGCGTCCTCGTTCATCGTGGTGACGAAGCGAAAGCCGTCCGTCGCGGGGATTCGAATCCCCGCCACCAGGCTCTCCACATAGCGGCGGTGGTCCAGCAGCGGAGCCATGCTGGCCCAGCTCTTCTCGCTCATCCGATTGCCTTCGTCGAGCACCGCCACGCCGCCGGAGAGAAGGGCCGAAACCAGCGGCGAAGCCATGTAGCGCACCCCTCCGTCGGGCGCCAGCACCGGTGATACCACCAGGTCTTCTGGCCGGGTATCCATGGTCGCCTGCTGAATGTAGATCGGCAGGCCGAGGCGGGCCGCCGCAGCGCAGGCGAGGCTGGTCTTGCCGACTCCGGGCTTGCCCAAGAGCCGGGGATTCAGGGGCAGATCCCCCTCGGCGATGATGGACCACGCCGCCAACAGCTGATCCAGCACCGGGCCCTGCCCGATCCACTGCGGGATCGAGGTCACCGGGCTGGACAAATGCAGCTCGATGCCGTCGACGGTGATCGTGCGCTCGCTCATCGTAGTCTCCCCCTCACGACTCCTCATCAAGACTTACCCGGCGGACGCCGATTGAACTTTGCCATTAGATCCTCGACAGAGGCCGGGCCCTTGCGAGCCCCACGGGAAGCGGCGGGGGGCCCTTGTGGAGACTTGCGCGGAGGCCGTCGCGGCCCCGGCTTCGCGGCGGCGCGGCCCTGGTGGCGCTGCTTGCTCCCCGATCTCTCCCCCGAGCTTTCCTGATCTCGGGCCCGCGGAGGCCGCCGCGGCCCGGGATGATCCGGCGCCTTCTGCAGCAGGCGCATGGAGAGATTGATCCGCTGACGAGGGCGATCCACCTCCATCACCTTGACCTTGACGATGTCCCCGACCTTCACCACTTCCCGCGGGTCGTCCACCCACTCGTTGGACATCTCCGAGAGGTGCACCAGGCCGTCGCGCTTGACGCCGAGATCGACGAAGGCGCCAAAGTTGGTGACGTTGGTGACCCGGCCCTCGAGCACCATATTGGGCTGAAGGTCGTCCACCGAGGTGACGTCCTGACGCCAGGCGGGAGCGCGGAAAGTGGGCCGGGGATCCCGCCCCGGAGCCTCCAGCTCACTGCGGATATCCCCCAGAGTGAAGGAGCCGAGGCCGTCGCCGTCGTTGGCGAAGCCCTCGAAGTCGATGCGCGCCACCAGAGCGGGGTTACCCACCAGTCGATCCAGCGGCTCCTGCAGCATCTTCGCCATCTTCTCCACCACCCCATAGCGCTCCGGATGCACCCCGGTGCGATCCAGGGGATGCTCCCCCGCCCGCACCCGCAGGAAGCCGGCGGACTGCTCGAAGGTCTTGGCCCCCAGACCGGCGACCGCCAGCAGGGAGCGCCGCGAGCCGAAGGGGCCGTGGGCGTCGCGATGGTCGACGATGGCCTTCGCCACCCGATCGCTCAATCCCGCCACCCGCCGCAGCAGGGAAGCGGAGGCGGTGTTCAGCTCCACGCCGACTCGGTTCACCGCCGTCTCCACCGCCAAATCCAGCTCCCGGGCCAGGGAGCGCTGATCGACGTCGTGCTGGTATTGCCCGACGCCCAGGGATTTAGGCTCGATCTTCACCAGCTCTGCCAGGGGATCCTGCAGGCGGCGGGCGATGGAGACCGCCCCCCGCAGCGAGACGTCGAGCTCCGGCAGCTCCTCGCGAGCCACCGCCGAGGCGGAGTACACGCTCGCTCCGGTCTCCGGAACGATCACCACCATCACGTCCTCCACCTTGGCCTCGGTGAGGGCCTTCTTGGCGAAGACCTCGGTCTCCCGACTGCCGGTGCCGTTGCCCACCGCCACCGCCGTCGCCCCGTAGCGCTGCACCCAATCCAGCAGCACCCGCGCCGCCCGGGCCTCGTCGGAGCGCGGCGGCACCGGGTAGATCACCTCCGTCGCCAGCACCCGCCCGGTGGGATCCACCACCGCCGCCTTGCAGCCGGTGCGATAGCCCGGATCGAGCCCGATCACAATGCGCTCGCCGAGGGGAGACTGCAGGAGAAGAGCCTCCAGGTTGTCGCGAAATACCGAGATCGCCTCGTCCTCCGCCTTCTGCCGCAGCTCGGTGCGCACCTGATTGGCGATGGAAGGACGCAGCAGGCGTCGATAGCCGTCCTCCGTAGCGGCCCGCACCTCCAGCCCGCAGGAGGTGCCCAGAGGCACGCCCCAGGAGCCCGCCAGGCCGAAGACCTCGGACTCGTCGTCGATCTCCAGATCGCTCAGCAGCACTCCCTCCCGCTCCCCTCGCAGCACCGCCAGCAGACGGTGGGATGCGATCTGCGCCGCCGGCTCGCTGTAATCGAAGTAGTCGCGGAAGACCTGAGCCTCCTCGCTCTCTTCCTTCCCGGTGAGGGCTCGCACCGCCAGAACGCCCTCTTCGACGAAGGTCTTGCGCAGATCCGCGCGATGCTCCGCCTGCTCCGCCAGGCGCTCGGCGAGGATGTCGCGGGCGCCCGCCAGGGCGCCGTCCTCGTCCGCCACCTCTTTCTCTCCATCGACATAACCCTGGGCCAGCTGCCGCGCGTCAGCCCCCTCGGCGGCACCGACCAGCAGGGCATCCGCCAGCGGCTCCAGGCCCCGCTCTCGGGCGATTTGCGCCCGGGTGCGCCGCTTGCGCTTGTAGGGCAGGTAAAGATCTTCCAGCTCCTGCTTGGTGACGGCGGCGCGGATCGCCGCCTCCAGCTCTGGCGTCAGCTTGCCCTGCTCCTCGATGCTGGCGAGGATCGCGTCTCGACGCTGCATGAGCTCGAGGAAATACTCCCGACGCTTGGCGATGGACTCCAGCTGCTCGTCCTCCAGACCGCCGGTCGCCTCTTTGCGGTAACGGGCCACGAAGGGCACGGTATTGCCTTCGGCAAAGAGATCAGCGGCGGCAGCCACCTGGGCAGGGCGACAGTTCACCTCCTGGGCGATGAGGCGCTGAAAGGCAGCTTCGAGGACCTGAGAAGCCTTGGAAGACGAGAGATCGGCGGCGCCAGAGGAACCAGAGGAAGGGGAGGAGGCAGCGGTCATAGAGAGGTCTCTTCGATCGGGATCAGCGGAAGAAGCCCGAGCGCAGGCCGCTCGGGACAGGGGCTCATCCTGGCAGTTCGGGAACAAAAATTGAAGACCCGCTCGCGGGGATCCGAGGATCCCGGGAGCGGGTCTTGATGGTCTCGCCGCGGCCGCCGAAAGGCGCTAGCAGATAGAGCTAGAGGCAGCGCCAGGAACAGCGCCAAGAACAGGGGCCGAGGCGGCGGCAGGGAGCGCTGGGGAGAGGGCGCGAATCAGACCGGTCCGGACCAGGGGTGGCAGCCCGGAAGGCCGTTCCTTCGCTTTATTCGCCGCCCTCCTCCAGCTTCTGAAGCTGCTTCTCGAGCTCCTTCAGGCGCTCCTCCAAAACCTCCATCTGAATCTCCACCTGGGGCTCGATGTCCTCTAGCTGGCGCATGGTCTCGGCCCATTCTTCGCTGCTGAAGTACTCGCCCAGCTCCTCACCGATCTCTCCGAGGCTCTCCATGCGCACCCCGAAGGCCTCCATGTTCGGAAGGTCGATCTCGACGCCATCGGGGCCGATGAAGGTGAAATCCGCGTCGTCGGTGGTGAAGGCGTGAATCTGCGGCATACCGCCCCAGGAGGGCGCCGGGGCCTCGGTCAGGGTGGCGTCCAGCTCGAGGTAGGCGCTGTCTCGGAAAACCTCCAGCCGCACGGTATCGCCGGCTTCCTGACCGCGGAGGGCACGGCGCACTCCGCTATCGCCACTCACCGCCTCACCGTTGACCGCCAGCAGAATGTCGCCGACCTCCAGGCCGGCAGCCGCCGCCGGGCTGTCCTCCACTACCTTGCCGACCAGCACTCCGCGATCTTCCGCCACGCCGAAGTGGGCCCGCAGCTCGGGAGTCAGGCTCACCGGCTCGATGCCCAGGAAGCCGCGGTTTACGGAGTGGAAGACGCGGTGGATGTGCTTGTGGACGTCGCCAGGGCCGCCCTCGCCCTCGTCGCCGACGCGCACCTTGTAGGCGTAGCGGTAAGACCCTTCGCTGTGTTCCTGAGCACTGTGCTCCTGCCCTTCATGAGCCTGATGTCGGTCACCGTCCGACTCCAGCGCGTCAGCGCTCGCCAAGCTGGCCGGAAGAATGAGGAGGGCGAGGATCATGGCAACCCTCACCACAGCGCCAAGGGCCGAAGCTGGTGAATTCTGTGGCGACACGTGATTCTTTGGCGACGCGTTCTGATTCCTGATCATGATGTCCGTTCCTTTTTCTTGAAGGTCCCGAGATAAGGAGCATGCCGGCCGGGGGGAAGCTCTGGGGAAGCTGTAGAGAAGCCGAATGCCCTGATCGGAGACCGAAGGTTCTGCTGGGCCTGGTTGGCCGCAAAGGTTGAGAGAGCGTTGAGAGGTTGAGGGTGAGCTGTCGACGGCTCCCTCGGGGCGTTGGCCCATCGATGGCTGAAAGTCGGACCTCGGCGGAGGCTGAGGCCTGAAGCTCTAGGGAAGTCTTGAGAGAGCACCTTGGACGATGCCATTCCGTCGGCGCGTCAATAGGCGCGATAGCTGGCTGGACGCACCTCCACCGGCATCGCCCGATGGGCGGCGGGGCGCAGACCTCGGCCGGCGACGGGAGGCTCGAAGGGAACCATCAGCCCGTCCCCCTGGGCGTCCATCAACAGCACCGCGTCCGGGGGCTGTGCCCCTCCCTGCTGCTGCAGTTCCCGCAGCTCGTCGAGGGCGGCGGTGAGCTCCTGATGCTCGGAGCGCAGCTGCTGGATCTTCGCCAGGCGCTCTTCGTGGCGCTGCTCGAACCATTGATGCAGCAAGAAGGCCGAAGCCACCATCAGGCACAGGCTTGCGGCCAGGGCCATCGGCCAGGAGCCGAAACCGCCCCGACCTCGGCTCAGACTGCCTCGGCTCAGACTGCCTCGAGCCAGCGTCGGGCGGGGACCCTGGGAGGTTGCGCTGTCCTGTTCCGGGAGCCTTTCGAGGACGCTGGAGGTAAAGGTCTCGGAGGCCTGTACCGGATCCAGCGAAGCGAGAGCTTGATCTAGTTGGCGTTCGTTCACGACTCGTCTCCATGCCACGCTCCCTCGGTCCATCCGGCGGCAGCCGGAGCGAGGGGCGACTGAACTCGATCCCAATAGGGGGTCAGCGTCTCGCGCAATTTGCGGCGAGCGCGAAAGATTCGGGATTTGACGGTGCCCTCGCGGCAAGCGAGGTGCTCGGCGATGCGCTGATAGCTCCAGCCTTCTAGCTCGAAGAGCACCAGCGCCTCGCGGTATTCGAGGGGGAGCTGGGCGATGGCCCACTGCACCTGATCCTGCGCCTCCCGCGCCAAGAGACCGCCGGCGGGGCCGGGCTCGGTCTCCGTCTGGCTAGCTCGCCAGGTCGGCAGGAGGGCCATGAAGCGCCCCTGGCGGCGCTGCTGGCTGCGCAGCTGATTGGCGCCGATGCGGAAGAGGTAGGCCAGCAGCTTGCCGTGGTGGCGGTAGCGAGGGGCGGAGCTCCACAGCCTCAAGAAGGTTTCTTGGGCCAGCTCCTCGCCGCCCTCGAAGCTCCCGGAGAGCCGAGTGAGGTAACGCACCAGATCGTCCTTGTGGCGATCCACCAACGAGGCGAAAGCCTCGCGGTCCCCATGGGCGGCGCGCTCCATCAGCACTCCGTCGTCGATCGCCAGAGGCGTCGCAGCAGCATTGGATCCAGTTTGGGTTTCGATCATCTCGGTAGTCGGTAAGAGTCTTTGGGTTGGCGTCGGTGCGCCTGCCTTCACCCTGTCTAACGCCCCAACGGCGCCCCGGTTCCCGCCCAACCCAACAAGATTCTCTCATCCCTCGGAAACAGATCCGGCCCCCACTCTCCTCAGCTCTCCACCGGGGCCGCGAGCAGCACATTTCCTCGGTGCCTCCCGGAAGCCTCCGGAATCCCTCAAGAGGTGCCTCAGGAGGCGTCCGGGAACATCGACACCCTCCCTCGCCTATGACAAAGTATAGGGTCTACCGCTACAGTCAGAACGAACCTGCAGCCAACGCGCAACGGTATGGCAGCCGCCCTCTCAGCGGATGGGATGATGACCGATTTTCAGGGCACCGATCGCTTTCAGGTCCAACGCAAGCTGGGGTCAGGGACTTCAGGAGCGGTCTATGAAGTCTTCGACCGAGAACGCAAGAGCATCGTTGCGCTCAAAACGCTGCGCAAGGTCGATGCTGCCGCGCTCTACCGCTTCAAGAAGGAGTTCCGCTCCCTCGCGGACGTCAACCACCGCAATCTCTCTCAGCTCTACGAGCTGCTGTCGGATGGGGAGAATTGGTTCTTCACCATGGAGTTGGTGAAGGGACGCCCGTTTACCGATTACGTCCGCGGCACCTCGCCGATCCCCCGCCCCTCCCAGGTCAGCGATACCGCGCCGACGGTCCTCGGCCTCTCGGCTGACCTGCGCAGCGACGGAAGCGGCGAGGAGAGCATCCGCAGCACGGCGGACGACCTGCCGGTGTACTCCCCCTGCCGTTTGGATCGTCTGCGCCCCGCCCTGGCGCAGCTCGCCGAGGGCCTCAGCGCTCTTCATGAGGCGGGCAAGCTGCACTGCGACATCAAGCCGTCCAACGTGCTGGTCACCCGCGAAGGCAGGGTGGTGCTGCTGGACCTCGGCCTGGTGCGCGATCTGTTCTCCGGCCACCGCATCTACGAGAGCCTCGACGAAGACATCGTCGGCACCCCCGCCTATATGTCGCCGGAGCAGGCCGCCGGCCTGCGGGTGGCCCCCACCAGCGACTGGTACAGCGTCGGCGCCATGCTCTACGAGGCCCTCACCGGCCGCCTGCCCTACACCGGTTCGGTGATGCGCATCCTCACCGACAAGCAGAAGATCGACCCGGCTCCTCCCTCCAGCCTGGTAGAGGGCGTGCCGGAGGACCTCGACACCCTGACCCGCGCCCTGCTGCACCGCGACCCGGAGAGCCGCCCCAGCGGTCGGGAGATCCTGCGCTGGCTCGGCAGTGGCGCCAGTCAGGACGAGATCAATCTCTCCCCCCGCAGCTCCTCCACCACCACCGGCCCCTTCGTCGGCCGCCAGGGGCATCTGAACGCTCTGAAGGACGCCTACGAGAGCGCCAAGGAAGGGCGCACCGTCGCCCTCTTCTGCCACGGCACCTCGGGAATGGGAAAGACCGCCCTGGTGCGGCGCTTCCTCAAGGATCTCGGGCAGCAGGAAGGGGAAGTGGTGGTGCTCACCGGGCGCTGCTACCAGCGAGAATCCGTGCCCTACAAGGCCCTGGACAGTCTGGTGGACTCCCTCTCCCGCTATCTCCGCAGCCTGCCGCAGCAGCAAGCGGAGCTGCTGATGCCGTACAACATCCTCGCCCTGGCGCGCCTCTTCCCGGTGCTACAGCGGGTCAAGGCGATCTCCACCGCCAAGCGGCGAGTGCTGGAGATCCCCGACTCTCGGGAGCTGCGGAGAAGGGCCTTCGCCGCCCTGCGGGAGCTCTTCCTGCGACTCTGCGACCGCTGTCCGGTGGTGCTCTTCATCGACGACCTGCAGTGGGGTGATCTCGATAGCGCGGCGCTGCTCAACGAGCTGCTGCGGCCACCGGATCCGCCACCGCTGCTGCTCATCGCCTCCTTCCGCAGCGAAGAGGCCCTCACCAGCCCGCTGCTGAAAAGCCTGTTCTCCGCCGAGCTCACCCGCGCCGCTACCGAAGTCCGGGAACTGGTGGTCAAGGAGCTGGATCCCGGAGAAGCCAAGGATTTCGCCCTTCAGCTCCTCGGCGGCCCCGGCGGTGGACGGGAAGAGCTCGCCGACACCATCGGCCGCGAGGCGCGGGGCAACCCCTTCTTCGTCGACGCCCTGGTGCGCTACGCCCAGGCGGTGTCGATGCAATCCAAAGACGGCTCCCTGCACCAGGTAGAAGAAGCCCTCGGCCAGGCGACTCTGGAGAAAGCGGTGCAGGCACGGCTGGATCGCCTGCCGCTGGAGGCCCGCCAGCTCCTGGAGGTGGTCGCCGTCGCCGGCCAGCCGCTGGAGCTCTCCGTCGCCGAGGATGCCGCCGGGCTCATCGACGAGACCCAGAGCGCTCTGGCCGCCCTGCGAGCAGTGCAGATGCTGCGGATGCGCAGCGGCCGCGAGCGGGACGAAGTCGAGACCTACCACGACCGCATCCGGGAAGTGGTGGTCCGCCTGATGCCCAAGGAGTCGGTGGTGGCCTGCCATCGGCGACTCGCCCAGGCCCTCGAGACCTCCGGCCGCGCCGATCCCGAAACTCTCACCATCCACTACCAGGAAGCGGGAGAGCGAGATCGAGCGGCAGAATTTGCCGGCCGCGCCGCAGAGCGGGCCTCCGACGCCTTGGCCTTCGATCGCGCCGCTCGTCTGTTCCGAATCGCGCTGGACCTCGCCCCGGCGAATAAGAAACGGCACGCCATCGAGGCCAAGCTCGCCGACGCCCTGGCCAACTCCGGCCGCGGCGCCGAGGCGGCCCAGAGCTACCTCGCCGCCGCCGACGCCGCGGAGCCGGCCCAGGCCATCGAGTTCCGACGCCGCGCCGCGGAGCAGCTGCTGATCTCCGGCCGCATCGACAAAGGCCTGGCGATCATCGGCCACGTGCTGCGCACCGTCGGCATGGAGCTTCCCAACAGCCCGAAGAAAGCCCTGGTCTCCCTGCTGCTGCGGCGCACCCAGCTGCGGGTTCGAGGGCTGGAATTCAAGGAGCGCCCGGCGAGCGAGATCTCCTCCGACGAGCTGCTGCGCATCGACGCCTGCTGGTCCGTCTCCGTCGGCCTCGGCTTCGTCGACACCATTCGCGGCATGGACTTCGGCACCCGGGCGGTGCTGCTCTCCCTCAAGGCCGGCGAGCCCTACCGCATCGCCCGCGCCCTCGCCATCGAGACCGGCTATTCCGCCACCGCCGGCAGCAAGAAGCGCAAGCGCACCGAGCAGCTCACCCGCGCCTCCATGCGCCTCGCCCAAAAGGTCGGCAACCCCCACGCCCTGGGCCTCGCCAATCTCACCGCCGGCATCGCCGCCTATCTCGAAGGCCGGTGGCGCAAGGCCGCGGAGCGCCTGGAGCGGGCGGAAGAGATCCTTCGCGAGCGCTGCACCGGCGTCACCTGGGAGATCGATACCGCCTTCGTCTTCCACCTCCGGGCCCTGCTCTTCATCGGCGAGTACGGCCGAGTCAATCGCCGGCTGCCGCCGCTGCTCAAGGAAGTCCAGGAGCGCGGCGACCTCTACGCCGAGACCAATCTGCGCTCCCGGGTGACCTGGCTCGCCTGGCTTTGCCACGACGATCCCGACGCGGCGCTGAAGGAAGCCGAGCAGGGCATTCAGCGCTGGTCCATGCAGGGATTCCACCTTCAGCACTATTGGCACATGATCGGCGTGGTGGAATGCCTGCTCTACAGCGGTTCGGGGCTCGAAGCCTGGGAGCGGCTGACGGTCCTGTGGGAAGGGCTGGCGTCCTCGATGCTGCTGCGCATTCAGTTCACCAGCACCGAAGCCCACTCGCTGAAAGCCCGCGCGGCCCTCGCCGCCGCGGCAGAGTCGGAGCTCGATAGCCCGACGTACAAAGAGCACGCCAAAGAAGCCGGCCGCATCGCCACCAACCTGGAGTCTCAGCGCCTGTTCTGGGCCGACCCCATGGTGCACCTGCTGCGCGCCGGCCTGGCCTCCACCGAAGGCGACCAGGACGGCGCCGAAGCGCTCCTCGACAAGGCCATCGAGGGCTTCCAGGAGGCGGACATGCTGCTCTCCGCCGCCGCCGCCCGTCGCCGCAGAGGCCAGCTGGTGGGGGGGCCCACCGGTCGCGCCATGGTGGAAGAGGCGGATACCCTGATGAAGGCCGAGGGGATCCAGAACCCGCTTCGCATGACCGCCGTGCTGGCTCCGGGTAACTGGCCAGAAGCCTAGAAAAGACCTCCGGCAAGATCCAATCTCCCGCTGACGCTTGAGCTCCACGGGAGCTCTTCAGGCCCCATGGAGTGAGCATGTCTTCCCCAGCCCCTCACCTCACCATCATCGGAGACTCCGGCGAGCATCACCAGCCCCGGCCGCTGGCGTCAGCAGAGGAGTGGACCCTCGAAGTCTCCGGACACGTTCGCTCCCCGCGCACCTTCACCCTGCAGGAGCTCCTCTCGCTGGTTCCACAGACCGTACGACTGCGACGGCCCGTCGAATGCGTCTCCGCCGGAAGGATCGCCCGCCGCTCCGACGGCGCGGAATTCGGCGGCGTTCCCTTTCAGGCCCTGGCGGACGCCGTTGGGGTGCTGGACTCACCGAGCCTCGAGCTCGGCCCCACCGTCGAATGGGTGAGCCGGGCCGGCGCCACCCTCGGCCCGCGCCGGATGCCCCACATCACCCACCTCGCCCTCGCCGACGCCCTGGATCCGGAGCATCAGCTGCTCCTCGCCACCGAGCTGGAAGGCCAGCCCCTGCCCTATCAGCACGGCGGCCCCCTGCGCCTGGTGGTGGGGCCCGGCCTCTTCTTCTACAAGAGCCTCAAATGGCTCGGCACCATTCGCTTCCTCGATCGCCCGCTGGAGGAATGCCGCGGCACCTGGGAAGAATACGCCGGGTACCACAACCGCGCTCGGGTGGCGAAGAACGAGCGCTTCGAGCCCCGCATGTTTCGCATCCTCGAAGTGGTGCAGGATGACGAAGGCTTCGACGAGGATCGCACCGGGCTGGTGGCGGAGGAAGACTGGGAGCGCACCTTCCAGCAGGCCTACGAAGCGAGAGACTTCAGCCGCCTCATCGCCGCCCATCTCCACAAAATGGTGAAGCTACCCAAGGACTTCACCGGCGGGCGCTTCACTCAGGGAAGCTACCGCTCCAAGATCCGAGGCACCAGCTTCGCCAGCGCCGATCTGCGGGGAGCCGATCTCAGCCACGGCAATTACTCTCTATCGAAGTTCACCAACGTCAAATTCGCCGACGACCCCGGGGACGCCCGGGAGACCCGCAGCGGTGAGTTCGCCCCCGCTTGCCTGGACGGCGCGGACTTCGAGGGCGCCTACTTCAACACCGCCTGCCTGATCGGCGTCTCCATGCGCGGCGCCTACCTCAACAACGCCACCTTCTTTGCCCCCAACAAGAGCGACCAGCCCACCCACAAGGTGAGAGGGCTCGACGTTCGAGGCGCACAACGACTCGACCCGGGCACCGCTCGTTGGCTTGCGGCCAACGACGCCCGGGTCGATGAAGAGTCCTTGACGGACTGATCGCCCGCACAGGAGGCGATCGCAGGAATCAGGGCGGGCTTTAGCCGGCGACCTGCTCCCAGGGGAAGATGTCGCGGCCGTAGTGGCCGTACGCGGCGCTGTCCTGATACTTCCAGCCGTTGGGCGTGAACAGGCCGAGGCTCTCAATGATGAAGCCCGGGGACAGATCCGGGAAGGTCTTGCGCACCCAGGCGGAGACGTCGGCGCCGCTCTCGGTGATGGCGGAGACCATCTCCGGCTGGTGCTTGCCGATGCCGTAGGAGATTTGCACCGTGCACTCCTTGGCGCCCTCCACCTGCCGCGCCACCACCGTCTTGGCGATGTGCCGCGCCATGTAGGCGGCGGAACGATCTACCTTGGTGGCGTCCTTGCCGGAGTAGGCGCCGCCGCCCACCGCCACTCGGGGGCCGTAGGCGTCCACCACGATCTTGCGGCCCACCACGCCGGCGTCGCCGGTGGGGCCACCAATAACGAAGCGGCCGGTGCCGTTGATGGTCACCAGATCCCGGGAGACGTCTCCCACCGAAGGGATCACGGCCTTCTCGAAGACCCCCTTCTGGATTTCCTCGTCGGAAACGCCATCGTCGTGCTGCGCCGCCACGATCACGCTGGAGACCTTGCCGCTGGCGTCCAGGGTCACCTGGCTCTTGCAGTCAGAGCGCACCCAGGGCAGCTCCTTGGACTCCCGCAGGGTGTGGAGAGTGCGCACGATGTCGCGCGCCATGCGCCATTCCTCCGGCACCATCTGGTCGTTCTCGTCGGTGGCATAGCCCACCATGATGCCCTGATCGCCGGCACCACCGTGATCGGTGCCGCTTCCGGCGCCGTGAGCGATATCCGCCGACTGGCCGCGGATGTGGTCCACCACCGTGAGGGTTTCCGCATCCGTACCGTAGCCGATGCCCAGCCACACGCCGCGAGCCAGAGTCTCCACGTCGAGCTTCGCTCGCACCTCGGGAGAAGGCAGCTGCACCTCGCCGGTGACGATCAGCAGGTTGTCCTTCGCGAGGCATTCGATGGCGGTCCGCAGACGGGGCACGAAGTCGGGGTGCAACTCGCGGGTCAGCTCCAGCGCCCGGTCCAGGACGGCATCCGCTACCTGGTCACAGAATTTGTCGGGATGGCCTGCGGACACGTGCTCCGCAGTCCGGGCGATGCCTAGGCTCATGACTGAGATCCTCCGTCTTCGGGGAATGGCAACACGCTCCTCTGGAGATGGGAGCTTCGAGGCTCTCACCCTGACTCAATCATCCCGGGAGCGAAAAGATCAGCGTGCGGCTTCCTTCCAAGGCTGGCGAAGGCGCAGAGCCTCCCCAAAGCTAGCGGAAACCGCTATACGAAGGCGGGATGTTAGCACAGGGCTTGGGTCTCGCTGCGCTGGGCATCACGGCATTGCTGCAACTAGACGACTAACCAGACGGTGAGCGACCGCTGCCCCCTTGCCGACCTCCTAGCGACCGGGCTGAGGGCTGTTCTTTATGCCCTGCAGTCCCGACTCGATTTCCTCTGCGCTCGCCGCTAGCCGCGACGATCGATAGAGGCGGTCGGGCCCGGAGAGTCCTCCGCTTCCGGCAAGTACCCGCGCCCTCCCCAGTCGGCGAGCACCCTCTCCGCCGCCGTGGTGACGTCCGAGAGAGAGATCGCCGGCTCCTTCAGCTCCCGGATGAGTCGGAGGAGCACTTCGAGGGCGGACTCCAGCTCCGCATCGATCTCGGCCCTCTCCAACGCCGACGACAGGCTCGCCTCACTTTCCAGGAAAGCACCCTGCTGTAGCGCCCGGTGATCCTCCGCGATCGACGCGATGCGCGCCGCCTGGGCAAAGCGGCCGGTATCGAAGTGCAGCTCCAGATCCTTACCCTGGGCCTCGAGGCTCTCGCGAACGGTGGCCTCCATCTCCTGCAGCGCTTCCGAGATCTTCTCGACCTTCTCTTCGCTCACCCCGTCGGCGATCTTCTCCTCCCCAAGCTCGTCGTAGCGGTCGAGCATCCACTCCAAACGGCCGACCTCATCCGCCAGCTGCCTCGCAAAGCTCGCCGAGGTCTGCCAAGACACCTCGTCCCCGCGGCGAAGCGCCACCGCGAGGTCGAGATGAGAAGCCCCCAGGCGGAAGGCCTGCTGCTCGACCTCCAGGTCGCTGAAGAGGGTCGAGGATTCCGGGGGCGAGCCGCCGCTGCGGTTCACGCTCCACACCGGCTTCAGCCAGACCTCCTCCACCGCGTTGCCGAGCTCGTTGCCGAGACGAAGCTCGGCGCTGAGATCCTGTGCTGTTGGAGTCGCCGTGCTACTCCGCCACAGAAACGCGGCGACAAGGGCAATCGCTAGCGCCGCTGCGAGGAGTATCGGAAGGATGGAGAACCTTTCGCTCTTTTGTCTTGCGGCCTCACCTCCGTCGGGAGACGGAGCTTCATCCTCCCGCTGAGAAGAGAAGCGGTCACGCTGCTCCAGGAGTTGAGCCTGACTCCGCTCACGCTCCTCCCGCACCATCTCGATCGTCTCCGCCAGCACCTCGGTATCAGCCGGCGAATCCACCACCTGCTCCAAAAGCTCCGAAAGCTCCGGCTCCTGGACTCGACCTTCAGCGATCGCCGCCATGGTCTCCAGGTCCACAGGCTGGGCGTCGCTGCGAGTCTTGCCGTTATCCGACACCATGGTCCAGCCTTTCTCGGCGCTGTGGGGACGGAGTCAGCAACTCCGCATCACTCCCCTGCTCTCCCTCGGCATCGTAGGGCACCTCCAGCTGGAAGCCCTCCCAGGTCAGCAGGTCTTGTACGTTCTCAAAAGTCAGCCCCGCCAAATCGAGCTCTTTCTTCAAATCCTTCAGACAGCGCGTCACTCGTCGGTAGAGGGGCTTGCCTTCCAAACCGAGCTGACGAGCGATATTCACAACGGAGAGCCCTTCTTGAAGTTTCAGCCGGAGAATCAAGCGATCCTGCTTCGGCAGCTTACCCATCGCGCTGTTCAGAACCCTCTGGAGCTTAGACGCCTGAGCCCGACACTCCCGTTCCTTTGCGGCTCGCTCTGGCGAGACGACCGTGGCGTGAACAAACCCTGCTTTTTCTTCCTCCACTGAACGAGGGCGGGGACGCCGATGGGGTAACTGACCCTCGATCTCATCGAGCTCCTCGACCGTTGCGCCCCACTTTTCCATCTCGAGGATCCTCGTCGCCTCGTCTCGAGTGTGGCCATCACGCCGCAGCAGCTGCTCCAGACGAACCGCCAAGGGCCCGAGCCTCTTCGCCGCCGCCGAAGGGCGCCATTTGCCCCAGCGGCGAATGCGCTCATCGCGGAACTCATTAGCGATCACCGCCGCGAGATACCCAGTCCAGGTGCTCTTGCCTGAATAGTTCCGGACGACGGCACCATCATCATCCAAGAGTTTGTGGATGATGTGCTGCCGAAAGTCCTCTCTATCTTCCTTCCCCCAACCATTCCGTCGACAAACCGAGCCCGCGAGCCGCTCGATGAGCGCGCGGTGCTCTTCCACAACAGATGTCGGGTTCGAAGTATCCATTCACTGGCTCTCTAGGACTATAGATGGAAGCTTCTGCAGAATTTTCTGATTCATTCCGTCTCAAAATGCAGTTCCGAGACAACTAGTGTTCATACAACAAAAACATTCTCTAACACTTGGATCGCGAATGAAAACTCGCCTCCTCCTTGGCCTGGGCGTCTTCCTGAGCTTTGTCCTCATTCCAACGGACTGCGCAAAGCCACCTCGTTTGTGCCTGGCCCCCAGCCAGGCCGTCGCCGAGATCTATCGGCTCCTGCCCGATACAAGCCGCATCGTCCCCGGACGACTCAGTGGAGCCCCCTACCGCCCCTGCGCCGGCATCCCCCCGATTCCAGAGCTCCCCGGCGGCTACTGCGACGACCTTCCCAAACTCAGCAGCCAGCAGGGCCTCAAACTCCAGCGAGCCTTCCAGCAGGCCATCGCCAACGAGCTTGGGCAAGACGAAAACTGGGACGAGCCCCCCGCAATGGACGAGCTGCGGGAGATCCCTTATTTCGACGGCCTCGTCTCCCCTCGCCCCGAAAGCCGCGCCCACCGACTCCACGCCGAAGGTATCTGGAACCTCCTCGTCGCCCGCAAACCAAACCGCGCCGTTGAGCTTCTCGAACGAGCCGTCAACATAAGCCCCGAAGACCACGCCCTCCGAAACGACCTCGGCGTCGCCACCCTAGCCCGAGGTAGCGCCTTCGACGCCTGGAAAGCCCTCAGCCACTTCGACGCTCTCGTTGGCCGAGGCGCCGACTACCCCGACCTCACCGATGACCCGCCGCCTCTCGTTCTGCCTACAGAAGCCCCCCCTTTAGAGGCGCCAACCCAAACTCCCCGCCGTATTGTCTCGCCCGCCCTCGAACCCGTCGCTAAATGGAACCTTCAGCTCACCGGGCTGAGCTTCTATGCCTTCGACTACTTTGCATCTGATGAAGGTCCCGTTCGGACTCGGACAGATTCCCCCTGGAAATTAGAGCAACTCAAGCGACCCCAGCTTCCGACGTTCTATCGGGACGAGTTTTTTGAGTTCGTGCGAAAGGAACTCAAGCGCTACCGGCGGACCGCTGGCACCAGCGCGGTAAACGCTAGCCAACAGCCAGCGGCGACACCTGCTCTCTTCCGAGGTATTCCGAAAGGAGCGCCTATCGGGACCTGGCTACGGGCTTTTATTGAAGAAGAGTTGTTGCTGCAATGGGCTGAGGCGGCCCAGCAGTCGGGCCCCCACGCAGCATTTAAGGCTCGACGAGCTCTCCAGGGTATTCAGCACCTTCTTAGTCTGCGCTCCGAAACCTGGGCTCCTGATCTACGAGCAGCAGTAGCTCAACTCGGAACAGCTTCCGATAGTAAACACTCTGAACTAGCCGGGGTCTACCATCTTTATGCTCTGGCCTGCCGGAAAGCGACCAATGAAGGTCTTAGTCAAGCACAAGCCGACCTCCATCAGGCAGCGAATGAACTCCATTCCTCGTCTAGCCCGCTTGCTCGCAGGGCGAGAATTTTCGAGATCATGAATGTCAGAGACGCTCTGGAGGAGATGAAGGAGCTAGCACAACGGTCGGAAACAGCTGGCGAGCTATCCAGCGTCGCTTACGCTCTATACAGCGTTGCTCTACTAAATACTATAGACAGCGAACTTGACACTAGTGCTGAATACTATGAGCGAGCTGGAGAAGCTGCCACAAAGGCTGGAGACTCTCTGCTGCTAGCTCGCCTCTACACAATGAGAGCCTCAAGGGCTTTGATTCTAGAAGACGTAGACATCTTCTTCTCATCTTGGACAAATGCTCTTCGCAGTTATCGACTATTCGGCAACGAGCGAGAGCTTGCAGGTGTACTCAATATACAAATCCAAAACCCTCTCGTTCACCCAACAATAGCCACTCCGAATCTGGCGCTGAGTGATGAGCAAGTTAGCTTAGCACGAGCAATTCCGGATATTGCTTACAAAGTCTACTCATGCCGTGCAGCAGCACTTCTGCATGCAAAGCTAGACAATGAGAGCACCGCCAGAAGTCTTATCGGACAGGCACTCGAAATCCTCGAAAGTAAACCAGAGTTCCAATTCTACACACTGAGCCGCGCCGACTTGCTTCTTGAACGTAGCGCCCTACGTGGACGCCTGGACCATAATGCTTGCATTCTTGACTTATCCCAGTCACTTACCCTTTACAAGGGTGCGAACTATCAGCTTCAACTCGCAAGGGTTCACTTTGAGCGGGCCCTTCGTTATCGAGCATTAGGCAATTCAGAACTGGCAACCGAAGACTTTGAACAGGCGTTTGAGCTCGCTGACCAGACGAGACGCAACGCTAGTGATCTCAGTATTCTGCGCAGAGCGTCGAACCTCCTTGAAGGAATCATCAACGCTTACGCTGATCATGTCTTTTATAGCCTAGAAAAAGTCGCTGACAGCATTGCAATAGCCGACCTCAGTCGCAACGTTGATATCCGTGACACCGCCTGCAAACGCCTCAAAGATTCGTGCGCCAGCGAGCCCCGCCCGAATATCAATTCACTACGGAGGCAGCTACCTAAAGACTCAGCATTCCTGATCACCTTACAACTACCAACGGGCCAACAATCATGTCTCTTGGGGGAGGGTATCGAAACTAACGAGAGATTTTACTGCAAAGAGATCACAGCAGGCCTCCAGCAGATCATAAACCTATCCAATCTCTTACTAAGCGACTCTCTTGAAAAAGAAACTGCCAACCATCTTGCCATGTGGCTTCATGACCAGCTGACAGGCAATCTTTTGACAAGACACTCCTACGAACATCTCTTTCTCTCGGTGCCGGCTGGTTTATATGGCATCCCATTCAATCTCCTTCAGAATAGAAACAAAGAAAGCTGGAGAAAGCGATTCATTTGGGGATTTGTCCCAAGTATTAGCCTTGGACTCGCCAAACGGCCTCAAGGCATCGACAAGGACACGCTTTTAATCATTGCTGACCCACCATCACCTAACCTACCAAGACTCCCAAAGGTAACAGAACACCTTGGAGACCTGATCAAACAGTGCTCACCTTGTCTTATGCGGGAAGATTTAACGGAAGAGGCCATAATACACCTCAATCATCTTTCTGGGATTTCTCAGTGGATCTACACAGGGCACGGAGATTGGCTGGCTCAATTACTAAACGGAGCCAGAGATCAAAAAATAAACCTTACCTCACTTCGAGACGTGATTCTTCTTGCTTGCTCTCCGTCAAACCAGCGACCAGAACACACCGAGCTACATGCTTATCTAAATGACCTATTCAAGCTTGGGGCTGAACGAGTATCCCTGTCAGAGACAGCCTTAAAGGATATTGACGCAGCAAATCTGCTACATACTTTTTCATCGAGAGCCCACGAATCAGCGAGGCTTAGTCATTCCCTACAGAGAGCAAATCAAAGCTTGACCGAATCGTCCGCCCTAGTTTCATGGGTAACTTATTACGCCACAATACCAAGCGATACAAATCCTCCTTCGATGACAGCTAACTTAGAATTTAATAACGCACCGTAATAACTACCTATATACCTCTAGAAAAAACCCGGAACTAGTCATGGCAGATACTTCACAAGCCTTGCTGCGAATATTCTTCTACGGGATGATCGCATTTCAAGAAGGAGAGCAAGAGACAACGGCACTTATCCTAAACCCTAATTTTGCCCTTGAGCAAAAGAGTAAAGCCGACCCAAAGAAGGCCCCCAGCGAGAGGAACTGTCACACTCACGAGCCCCTATTAATAGCAGATAACGACTGCAAAGTATCGCCTACTAGCGGAGGCGGGGATTGCAATGTAATCGGGAGAACCCCGCCAGGCTTTGATGACCCATATGGCTCCCGGCTCGACTTAATAACCGATTTAAGGTCTCCTCCTGATGCGACATGCGGCCCGCTACCTAGAGAGAAGGCCCTTATTCTATGGCCTGGCCCCACTTTCTCCACATCATCAAGCGTAGGCAATCTGAGCTTACCACCTGATCACCGACCAAGGTCGAAAGGCGACTTACACGACCATCGATGGATTCTACCGTTAATTGGTATCGACCGGCCCATTCAAACAGAAGCCTCTGTCTTTGCCTATATAAACCTCTCACTGAAAGGTCCATTAGATAAAGCAAAGCCTACTACTGCTACACATCTACAAGTCGCTAGCTGCGACAGCTTACCGTCAACATCCAATTCTGAAAAAACTAGAGATGTTAGCTTTAGGCGAGACCTAGAATTCCACCACCGGCAAGCCGTTGCGCAAATAGCGGTAGCGCATGGAATGGTTGACCTTACCAGCAACGCAGACTCACGCACTTCCTATCTACCGTTGTGTATACCTTGTACAAATAAGACGCCCAGCCGTCAACAAGATATTCACACAAGTACTCGCCCGGAGAGTCAAGACCGTTCGCTAATGATTCAACAAGAGCATAAAGCAGTACAAGAGAATGACGACCAATGGACCTGCATGAGAATATACCCCCAAAGCAAGCTGCTACAAGTCGAAAATCACAGACACACAAACATCATTGACCTCTTCATTATCAACCTCCCAAAAGTAAACGGATGCAAGGGCCTTAAGGTTAAACCTTATCACCACTACCATTTAACACTAAGAGCGCTAGGAATATCAAAAGCCGAAGCTGAGAGAATGAGAATTAACCGATCATGGCTATTCTGGCACGGCGACCTACGGAGAGACTTATATCTAAACACTGGAATATGTCACCAGCCTCACCTTAGCAAATTCTATGCGACTGGCTCAAGTTTCCACCCACTAAACCCACACAGCCTTCCACTTTGCATGCCTATCCGTTACTAGAGGGATGGTAAGTTATGACTATTGGCCGAAAGCAGAACGTCCTAGTGTTAGTTTTATTTTCACTAGCTACACTCTTAAATTATAGTTCCTCCAGTGCAAACGAAAAATGCTCCCCCCTGTCACAGTGCCAAAGGTGTGACGGATCAGAAGATCTTATTTGCCCTTCCCGTACACTGACTAGCGCAGATAACAGCAGAGCGTTGTTAACAAGGGGATTTCCAAAAGGCAATTGCATTGACCTAGAGGAACAGAATTCCTGGATTTCCTTCACGACTGGCCTACGAACCACTAAGAACCGCGGCGACATCTTGATCGAGACTGATTGCTCAGGATTTTTCCTCAACGAGGATTGGATGTTGACACCTGCACACTGCTCTGCCAGGTGTGACTTTGGGATTGGCGCGATCAATTTATCGCCCTCATGCAACATCTATCTTGAACGCCCGCATTCAAGATTCATTCACCCTAAGTGGACTGGATGCAAGCGCTTAAAGGACGGACCATGCATCTATCCAGCGCACGGTGATGCGCAGCTAATACAAGTCAAACCCAAAGGCAACCGCTCGATTCCATCTTTATCAGAAGAGATTCCTGAAAGCATGAAACTTCGGGTACTAGGCTATCCAAAAGCTCAAATCAGCATGCAATGCAACGCCTCGCCAAGCGGCGAAGAGCAGAAAGCGGCAATTAGTGCGTCCGTTCGATCGGTCATCAACGACACATCAACGCCCGAAAAAAGAGAAAAATTTGAACTTCTGCAAACCAGAGAGGCCAGAATCATACAACTCGAAGAGGCTAACAGCCTCCAGCGAAAGAGAAATATCAGAATTTTCGCACTCGAATCGGATCTCAAAGATGTGTCACTAGATGCTTGCCTAGAGCGGCTATCAGAGATAGAAAGCTTAGGATTCCTCGTTGACTTATTACTCTGCACAAGTGTAGAAAATACCGCCCTAGAGGGACTAACCGAAGGCGTTAGCGGCGGCACCCTGGCTCTTATCGGCAAGGACACTAATCATATTATCGGAATGGTTAACTCTCGTGACATAACAACCTTCGATGACGTTTCAATTCTAAGATTTGTCACAATTAGAGGTTTAATGCCCTGGATTAGCTGCATCACAAAGAAGGAGCTCGACTCCGACGGAAGACTGACCAAGCAACTAACTGACGAAAGATCCTGCCTGTCAAAATGTGAAGAGGCCTTTCCTCCCAGTGAAGCATCGAAGATTCAAGATCACTGCTCTACAGATTTCACAGACTGAATCGGCCTTCACACATGACACACCTTTTGAGTGAACAGGATACATCAGGCACGGCAAACAAATTGCATCACCACAGCAAGATTAACCACCTTAACCAGCCAGCCCATCAAAACATAGCCATTGTCACTTCATTTGCGACCCCCAGAAGCTCTACCTCAATACCCCTAAAACAGGCCACGCAAGTAACAACCGTCCCAGACAGTCAGTCTATACAGCTGTGGTAGCTACACCTCAGCGAGGATTTAGCAGCAACTCTCCGCATACTGCAAACGATATCTGCCCCATGACTATTTCATACGGATTCCCCTTCCCAAACAAATAATACAACTTCGCCAACGCCGCCTCCGCCGTCATATCCCCCCCACTGATCACCCCGATCTTCGCCAGCCCCCTCCCGGTCGCATAGGCCTGGGGATGAACGGTCCCCTGGTGGCATTGGGTGCAGTTGACGATGACCACTCCGCGCTGGATGGCTTCTTCTAGGGTGTCGAGGAAGGCCTGGTTGCGGACGGGGCCGTTACCGGCGCCATAGGTTTCTAGGACGAGGCCGCGGAGGGGGGCGCGGAGGAAGTTGCGGAGGGTGTCGGCGGTGATGCCGGGGAAGAGGCGGACGGCGGCGATGTGGGGATCGGAGAGGCGGGGGACGGTGAGGGGGTTGCCGGGGGGCGGGGCTTCGAGGAGTCGGTGATGGTAGACCTGGATGTCGACGCCGACGGTGCCGAGGAGGGGGTAGTTGGGGGAGGCGAAGGCGTCGAGGGCGCCGGTGCTCACCTTTCGAGTGCGGTTGCCGCGGAAGAGGCTGTTGCCGAAGTAGATACAGACTTCGGGGATGGCGTAGTTGCCGGCGAGGAGTAGGGCGGCGAGGAGATTGTCGCGGGCATCGCTGCGCAGCTCGGCGAGGGGGATTTGGGAGCCGGTGAGGATGACGGGCTTGGCCAGGCCTTCGAGCATGAAGGAGAGGGCCGAGGCACTGTAGGCCATGGTGTCGGTGCCGTGGATGACGACGAAGCCATCGAATTCGTCGTAGCGGGCCTCGATAGCGTGGGCGATGCGGGCCCAGTCCGACGGCGCCATGTTGGCGGAGTCGAGGAGGGGGTCGAATTCCTTGACCTCCCACTGCGGCACGTCCGGATGGTGGAGGTCGGCGATGGAATCCATCAAACCCTGCAGGTAGCCGGAGACGGGGGCATAGCCCTCTGGGGTTTTCTTCATGCCCAGGGTGCCGCCAGTGTAGGCGACAAAGACGCGGCGGGAGCTCATGGGGCCTCCGGGATGCAGTGCAGCAGGATGTGCGAGGGAGTTGGATGGTGACGGACGGGACGGCGGAATTGTAGCGTCTTGAGTGCGCTCTTCGCTGGTACAGTTCGGCCAGAGGCAATCACTTGGACCCCTGGATCATGTACCCGGCCCTGGCGGCCTGCGGCCTAGTGGCCGGCACCATCAACACCGTGGCGGGCGGCGGCTCTTTCCTTACCCTGCCGACGCTGATCTTCTTCGGCCTCGACCCGACCGTTGCCAACGGTACGAATCGGATCGGCATCCTGCTGCAGAACGTCACCGCGGTGTGGGGATTCTCTCGCCACGGGGTGGTGGAGCGGAGCCTGATCCCTTGGACTCTGGGACCGGCGCTGGTGGGTGCGGGATTGGGGAGCTGGGCGGCACTGGAGGTGGGAGACGAAGCCTTCCGGCGGATTCTGGCGGCGTTGATGGTAGGGGTTTCCCTGTGGACTCTGTGGAGTTCAGGGAAGCGGAGTTCAGGGAGACAGAGCTCAGACACGCAGGGAGAGGCTGAGCTCCAAGAGGAGAGCGGGCAGCAGAGCGACATCGCCAGCACTGAGGGAACCGAGCCCTCGGTCTTGAAGCTGGAGAGCGGCCCCACGGAAGCCGGTTCCGGCGCTCCCCACTGGCTCCTCGCCTGCCTTTTCTTCCCCGTGGGCTTCTACGGCGGCTTCGTGCAGGCGGGAGCGGGCTTCTTCATCCTCGCCGCCACCACCCTGGCGGGCCTCGACCTGGTGCGGGGCAACGCTTTCAAAGCGCTGCTGATTCTCGCCTTCACCCCCATCGCCCTCGGCCTCTTTGCGGCCTCCGGGGCGGTGGAGTGGGGCCCCGGCCTGGCGATGGCGGCGGGCTCCATCGCGGGGGGCTGGGTGGGGGTGCGGCTGACGGTGCTCAAGGGGCACCGCTGGGTGCAGCGAGCGGTCACCGCGGCGGTGATTCTCTTCGCGGTGCTGCTGCTGAGAGGCTGAGCGCCAGGAGGCCTAGTGCCTCTGAAGGCTAATCAGAGCAGCTCGAGGTTGGCGAAGCGGGCGATCAGCTTGCGCTTGCCGACTCGATCGAAGTACACCGTGATCTTCATCGCGTTGCCCTTGCCGTCGAGGGAGAGGATCTGCCCCATGCCGAGGGTGGGGTGGCGCACCTTGCGCCCGCGGTAGAGCTCGTCGCCGTCGGGAGCCCCTCGGCGCGGCAGAAAGGTTCGCGGACCGGAGCGCCGAGTGGTGCCAGAGGAGGGCATCGACGGAGGCGCCGCAGTTCCAGCGCCGGAGGCTCCCGCATCGCGCTGGAAGAAGGAGTACACCGAGCGGGCCGCCGCCGCGTCTTCGCGGGCGAAGAGGCTGGGGGAACGCTCCACGTCGAGATGCTTTTCGGGAATCTCGCCCAAGAACCTGGAAGGCTGGCGATCCTGGAAGGTGCCTGCGACCCGGCGACGGCGGCAGGTGGAGAGCAGCAGTCGCTGGCGGGCGCGGGTCATGCCGACGTAGAGCAGGCGGCGCTCTTCCTCCACTTCCTCCGGGCTCTGGGTGGCGTTGTGGTGGGGCAGCAGCCCCTCTTCCAGCCCCGGCAGCGCGACGATGGGAAATTCCAGCCCCTTGGCGCTATGGAGGGTCATCACCGAAACGCCGGTGCGCCCCTCCCAGCCGTCGACGTCGCTCACCAGGGCCACCCGATCGAGGAAGGCTGCCAGGGGATCGGTGGCCTCTTCGTCTTCGCTACGGTAGGCGATGGACTCGGTGAATTGCTGCGCTGCGGAGCGCAGCTCCTCGAGGTTTTCCAGCCGCGGCCGCTGATCGGGGTCGTTGGCGTCGTAGAGCTTGAGGTAGCCGGTGGCCTCCAGCAGCTGATCCAGCAGCGCCGGCAGCGGCAGAGCCTCGGCGAGGCGCTGGAGCTCCAGCAGCAGATCCCGGAAGCCCAGCAGCGCCTTGGCGGCGCGGTTGGGGAAGGTGCCGAGGTCATCGAGCCTCAGCACGTCCCACAGCGGCTGACCGAGATCCCGGGCGCGATCTTCCAGCAGCTTGCGGGTGTTCTTGCCGATGCCCCGGGGCGGCTGGTTGAGGATCCGCGAGAAGGCGATGTCGTTGTGGGGATTCTTCAGCACCCGCAGGTAGGCGACGACGTCGCGAATTTCCGCACGGTCGTAGAAGCGGGTGCCCCCCACCAGCTCGTAGGGCAGATTACGGCGCAGGAATTCGTCTTCCAGGGAGCGAGTCTGGGCGTTGGTTCGCACCAGCACGGCCATCTGGTCGAGCCCCTGACCCTGGTTGCGCAGCTGCTCCAGGCTAGAGGCTAGCCAGCGGGCCTCTTCCTCCTCGTCCTTGGCGTGGTAGAGGCGGATCGCCTCGCCGCTGCCGAGGTCGGTCCACAGGCGCTTTCCTCGCCGCCCTTCGTTGTGGGCGACCAGGGCGCCGGAGGCGTCGAGAATGGTTTGGGTGGAGCGATAATTGCGCTCCAGCTTGCGCACCGTGGCGTCCGGAAAGCCGCTCTCGAAGCGCAGGATGTTGTCGAGGTCGGCCCCGCGCCAGCGGTAGATGCCCTGATCTTCATCGCCCACGGCGGTGAGCTGACCGTCGGCGCCGGCGAGGGCCTGTACCAGCCTCAGCTGAGCGTGGTTGGTGTCCTGGAATTCGTCTACCAGCAGGTACTTCACCCGCTGACGAAGGCGCTGGGAGAGGTCGTCGTCGTCCTCCAGCAGCTCCACCGCCTTGGAGATCATGTCGTCGAAGTCCACCGCGCCGGATTTTTGCAGCAGGCCCTGGTAGCGGCGGTAGACCCCTACCACCTTGCGCTCGAAGTAGCCTTCCGCCTCCTGCTCGTAGGCGCGGGTATCCAGCAGGCGATTCTTCGCCGAGCTGATGGCGGAAAGCATCGCCCGGGGGCGAAAGGCGGTGTCGGAGAGCTCTTCCAGACGCAACGCCTCGCTCACCAGGCCCAGCTGCTCTTTGTCGTCGACGATCTGGAAGGCCGGCGGCAGCCCCACCCGGGCACCGTAGCGCCGCAGCAGGCGCAAGGCGTAGCGGTGGAAGGTGCCAACGAAGGTGGCCAGCGGGTGGCGAGACACCAGCTCCTCCACCCGCTCACGCATCTCCGCCGCCGCCTTATTGGTGAAGGTAACGGCGACGATGGAGCCCGGATCGACCCCCTGATCCTCGATCAACCAGGCGATGCGATAGGTGATCACCCGGGTCTTGCCGGACCCGGCACCGGCGAGCACCAGCTGGGGCCCTCCGGTGTGGGTGACGGCGGCGAATTGCTGCTCGTTGAGCAGCGACTCGAGCTCGGCGCTGGACCAGGTCATCAGGCTTTAGGACGGAAACGAAGGGGTGAGGGCAAGACGATCACTCCACCGTTACGCTCTTGGCGAGGTTGCGGGGCTGATCGACGTCAGCGCCGCGGCGCACGCCGATGAAATAGGCCAGCAGCTGCAGCGGAACGACGTTGACGATGGGCTGTAGATAGCGGGAGAGGCGCGGCACCGAAAGCACCTCGTCGGCGACTTCCTGGAGATCCTCGTCTTCCCGATCGGTGAGAGCGATGACCTGGCCGAAGCGGGCCTTGACCTCCTGCATGTTGCTGCGCACCTTGTCGTAGACCCGGTCACCGGTGGCGATGGCCACCACCGGCAGCTCCTCGTCGATGAGAGCGATGGGGCCGTGCTTCATCTCTCCCGCCGGATAGCCCTCGGCGTGGATGTAGGAGATCTCCTTGAGTTTGAGAGCTCCCTCGAGGGCGATGGGATAGTTGAGCCCGCGGCCGAGATAGAGGAAGTCTTCCGCCCGCGCGTAGCGATGGGCGATCTCCTGGTAGTGGGCCTCCTGCTGCACCACCTCGTCTACCGCCTGGGGCAGATGAGCGAGATCCACCAGGTGCTCGCGCTCCAGCGGGCCGATGCGTCGCTGGCGCAGCTCCAGGGCCAGCAGGTAGAGAGCCACCAGCTGAGTGGTGAAGGCCTTGGTGGACGCCACGCCGATCTCCGGACCGGCGTGGGTGTAGATCACCGCATCGCTGATGCGGGTGGCCTGGGAGCCGGGGACGTTGCAGACGATGAGCAGTCGCGCGCCCCGCTCCCGGGCGATTTCCATCGCCGAGAGAGTGTCCGCCGTCTCGCCGCTCTGGGAGATCCCCACCAGCAGCACCTTGTCGTCGACGATGGGGTCGCGGTAGCGATATTCGGAGCCGTAGTCCACCTCCACCGGCAGCCGCGCCAGCCCCTCGATGAGGAATTTGCTCACCAGGCCGGCGTGCCAGGAGGTGCCGCAGGCGACGATCTGTACCCGTTCGATGCCGTCGAGCACCTCGTCCGGGATTTCCAGATCGACCCTCGCCTGCTCGAAGTCCACCCGCCCCGCGAAGGTATCCTGCAGCGCCTGGGGCTGCTCGTGGATCTCCTTCAGCATGAAGTGCTTATATCCGCCCTTCTCGACCTGAATGGGGTCCCAGGCGAGACGCTGGACGGGGCGCTCTTCGCGCTCCAGGGGGCTCCCCTCGCCGTCCCACAGCTCGATGCCCGCGGGGGTGATGCGGGCGATGTCGTCGTTCTCGAGGAAGATGCAGTCCTTGGTGTAGGCCAGCAGCGCCGCCGGGTCGGAGGCGAGGAATTGCTCTTCTTCTCCGAGACCCAGCACCAGCGGGGGCCCGTGACGCACCGCGATCAGCTCCTGCCCCTCGCTCTCCACGGAGACCACCGCGATGGCGTACATCCCCTCCAGCTCCGCCACCGCCGCGCGCACCGCCGCCAGCAGATCATCCTCGAGATAAGAGGAGATCAGGTTCGCCACCACCTCGGTGTCGGTGTCCGAGACGAAGGTCCAGCCTTCTTTCTGCAGCCGCCGCTTGAGGGGGAGGAAGTTCTCGATGATGCCGTTGTGGATCACCGCCAGCCGATGACGGGAATCGAACATCGGATGGGCGTTGCGCTCGATGGGGGCCCCGTGGGTGGCCCAGCGAGTATGCCCCAGCCCGTAGCTGCCGCTCACCGGGTCCGCTTCTAGCTTGTTCCGCAGACGCTCCAGCTTGCCCTCCGCCTTGGCGAAGCGAAAGGCGCCCTGGTCGATGGCCACCACTCCCGCAGAGTCGTAGCCGCGATACTCCAGCCGCTGTAAACCATCGAGCAGCAGGGGCACTACTTCCCGATGACCGACGTAGCCGACAATTCCGCACATGACGCTACTCCTCCCCCTGGGATTTCTCCTGGTTTCGGCGCCGCTCGATCCAATCGTCAATATTGCGCTGCCGCCCGCGGGCGACGGCGAGGCCGCCAGCGGGAACATCCTTGGTCACCGTGGAGCCAGCGCCGGTGTAGCTGCCGTCTCCGAGGTTCAGCGGGGCCACCAACATGCTTCCGCTGCCGACGAAGACCCCTTCGCCGATCACCGTTCGATGCTTGTTGCGGCCATCGTAGTTGCAGGTCACCGTTCCGGCGCCGATATTGGCTTCCGGCCCGACCTCGGCGTCGCCGAGGTAGGTCAGGTGACCCGCCTTGACGCCGTCGGCGAGGCGGGATTTCTTCACCTCAACGAAGTTGCCGATATGCACCCCCCGCCCCAGCTCGGCGCCGGGCCGCAGCCGAGCGAAGGGCCCGACCCCGGAGCCGGAGCCCACCTGGGCGCCGTCGAGAACCGAATAGGGCCGCACCTCGACCTCATCGCCGAGTTCTACATCCCGCAGCCAGGCGCCGCGATGCAGCACGCAGCGCTGCCCGATACGGCAGTTGCCGAGCAGGGTGACGTCGCCGTGAAGAACGCTATCCTGACCAATTTCGACCTCTCCCTGGATCACCGTGGAGGACGGATCGAGCACCGTGACGCCGCTGTTCTGGGCGTGCTCCACGGCGCGATCCAGGGCCCGCCGGTGAGCCACCGCCAAATCCCTGCGATCGTTCACCCCCCAGGCTTCTGAAGGGTCCTCCAGGGTCACCAGCCGAACCTCGCGGCCGTCGGCCACCGCGGCGGTGGCGGCATCCGGCAGGTAGATCTCCCCCTGAGCGTTGTCCGGCGTCAAGGCGGCGAGATCCTCGAAAACCTGGGGCGCCGGCAGCGCATAGAGGCCGGCGTTGATGGTGGTGACGGCGAGCTCCTGCTCGCTGGCGTCCGCCGCCTCGACGATTCGCTCCAGGCCGCCATCGGGGCGCCGCAGCACGCGGCCCAGACGGCCCGGCTGCTCCAGCTCGGCGATCGCCAACGAGCCCCAGCCGGCGGCCGCCGCATCCAGCAGCTGACGAAGGGTGGAGGAAGACACCAGAGGCACATCGCCGGAGAGCACCAGCACCGGCCCCGGGGGCACCACCTCCCGCGCCTGCAATACGGCGTGGCCGGTTCCCCGCTGTTCTTTTTGCTCGACCCAGAGCACGTCCGAGGCGTCAGCGAAGGCCCGCTGCACCTCTTCTCCACCATGCCCGATGACCACCACTAGGCGATCACAGCCGGCCTTCCGAGCGGCCTCCAAAACCCAATACAGCATCGGGCGCCCGCCCACCTCGTGCAGCACCTTGGGGCGCTGAGAGCGCATTCGGGTTCCCTTGCCGGCGGCGAGGATCACCGCGGTAGTAGACGACGAGGAAGCGGCAGTGGGGGTCGTGGCGTCGCTTGGCAAAGCTTGGTTTCCGCAGGGTCTCGATCTAGATCTTGATCTCGGGGCCTTGGGCTTAGAAGGCTGTCCCCGGGAAGAGCGAGATCCTGAAAATCGTCAATCCGGATGCTAGTGGGATGCAGGAAGGAAAGAAGCTTCCTACACCTCGGCAGGGCGGCGAAGGAGCCCGAGAACTGCTCCGCTGAGTTTTTGTGGGTCGTGGCGCAGGAGCTCTCCGTCCGCCAGGAGGTCGCAGGCTACCACCTCGACGCCAAGAGCTTCGAGGGCCTGCCGATCGATCTCCACCGGCCGAGAACCGGCCTGAGCGTATTGCGTCACCCGGCCAGCTGGCAAGGGTCCTCGATGCACCAGCACGACATCCACCAGACCGGCTCCGGCCTGCCTCTCTAGAGCCTGGACATGGGCCAGAGCGTCCATTTCATCGGTCTCCCCCGGCTGGGTCATCAGATTCAGCGGCAAGACCGAAAGGGCGCGGCGTTGCCGCAGCGCCTCACGGATTCCTGGAATCAGAAGATTCGGCAAGATCGAGGTGTAGAGAGAGCCTGGGCCTAGCAGAACCAGATCTGACTGCTGGATGGCCTCTACCGCCGGCGCGAAGGCCGGAGGATCCGCCGGCTCCAGCCAGACCTTGTCGAGGGGCTCGCTGGCGGTCCCCAGCTGCACCTCGCCGTCGTAGCGGCGGCCGGAAACTCCGCGACCCGCCAGTCGCAGATCGGTCAGCGTTGCGGGAAGGATATTGCCCCGCACCGAGAGAATGTTCTCGACGGTGGAGATGGCCTGGTAGAAGTCCCCGGTCACTGCGGCGAGGGCGGTGAGAAAGAGGTTCCCGAAGGAATGGCCGAAGAGGCCTTCGGGGTCGCCGTTGGCGTCCCCCGAAGACGCCCCGCTGGATTGCCCAAGACTGGGTTGCCCAACACTGGATTGCCCAAGACTGGGTTGCCCAACACTGGATTGCCCAACACTGGGTTGCCCAGCACTGGGCCGCTCCCCGCTGAGCTGCCCATTACGATCCCCATTTCGCAGGGGAAAGCGGTACTGGAACAGGCGGGTGAGCAGATCCTCGTCGTCCGCCAGGGCCGCGATGCAGTTGCGGATGTCGCCGGGGGGCAGCACCCCGAAGTCGCGGCGCAGGCGACCCGAGGAGCCGCCGTCGTCGGTGACGGTGACCACCGCGGAGAGGGAGACCAGCCGCGAAGAAGCCACCGCCTGCTTGAGACCGCGCAGCACGACGGCCAGCCCCGTCCCACCGCCGAGGGCGACCAAGGAGCGGCTCATCGCTGGAGGCTCATCATTAGAGGCTCACCATTAGAGGGCCATCACGAGACGCTCACCAGAATACTCTCCCCGTAGGAGGATCTAGCCGGAGGCTCACAGCCGAGAGCCCGCCGTGCTCTATCTCCGGGCAGCTTCTCTAAGTAGCCGCCCTGAGCAGCTTCTCCGGGCAGCTTCTCCGGGCAGCTCTCAGTAAAGCTCAGACCTCGAAGAGGTCGTCGAGCTCGGCACGCCGCCGCAGACCGCCAAAGTCCGGGTCGTGGTAGGCGTGAACTCGGCTCGAAGGCTCCAGACTTACTGCCCTGCGCAGCGCCTCTACGGCCTCTTCATCCTGCTCCTGAAGGGCCAGGATGGAGGCCTCCAAAAAGGCCCAAGTGCCGTTTTCGAGATGACGGCCGCCATCGCGACTCAGCTCCAGCGCCGAATCGAGATCGCCGCGATTCTTGTGGTAGACGGCGGCGAGATAAGGATCTTCTACCGACAGCTCGCCGGACTCCTTGGAGTCGCAGACCAAGAGCATCTGGCGCGCCCGATCCACCACCTCTCGCAGGTCGCTCTCGGCCACCACTTTCTCGAAATCGGCGCGGGCTGCCGCGATCTTTCCTTGGCCTAGCTGCTCCAGAGCCTTGCCGTAGAGCTCGACCATCGGGTCGTCGTAAAGGCTAACGGTGCTTTCCACCTGGGATTCGCTCAATTTCACTTCCTCCACTGAGTAGGAGCGGCACGCTCTCGCGTGCCGCGTTCGGCTGCGTTCTCGATCAGCACCGACTCGCTATGTTCCTCGTTCCCCGCCGAAAGAGGTCGGCCCGGCAGCACCGGGCTCTCTATCTTGCGCTGAGAATCGTCAGCAGGGCTTAAGCTCAGCGAAGTTCAGCGCTTCCGCAGCTCGATCAGAATCTGTTTTGCGACAGACTTCAGGGTATCGAAGACACCCTTTCCGGTCGTTGCGATACCTTCGAAGGTCGGCTCTCGCTTGTAGTTCAGAATGCGGTACATCTCGTCGACGGCGACGACGCCGGGCAGGTCCCGCTTGTTGAACTGCAGCGCATAGGGCATGGTCTTCAGCTCGAAGCCATTCTCCTGGAGGTTCTCCTCCAGGTTACGAATCGACTCGATGTTCGCTTCCATCCGTGGCTCTTGGCTATCAGCAACGAAAACGACGCCATCGACGCCCTTGAGAATCAGCTTACGACTCGCGTCGTAGAACACCTGGCCGGGAACGGTGTAGAGGTGAAAGCGAGTAGTAAAACCGCGGATCGTCCCTAGATCGAGAGGCAGAAAATCGAAGAAGAGAGTTCGGTCTGCCTCGGTAGCGAGGGAGATCATCTTGCCTCGCGCATCCGGCGAGGTCTTGTTGTAGATAAATTGCAGATTGGTCGTCTTCCCCCCTAGGCCGGGGCCGTAGTAGACGATCTTGCAATTGATTTCTTTGCTGGCGTAGTTGATGAACGCCATGATCTACCTCAACTGAATCTCCGGATCGATACGGCCTCATAAAGTGCGAAGGCCTTGCCGTGAGGAGGCATCGCCCCGCAGCGACGGGCTCAGAGCCGGACTATCAGGTACTGGTTTACGGGATGATTCGATGATCCAGGATGGAGGCTTACCGGCTACCGCAAGCGGTTGCTGGAGCCTGGCCCGCTGCGGGGGATGGTCGCCCCGAAGCAGCGGTGGATGAAAGCTGTAGCGGTGAAGGTCCGGGCGGAGTTTACTCGCTGAATAGCGCGTCGATGTCCTCGTCGGTAATCTCGGAGAAGGGGCTCGCCTCAGCGGCACCTCCACCCAAGCCGACGTCGGTCTTCTGAGCCATGGCGTCGAAGATCTTGTCGAGCTCGATGCTCGCCCGGCGAACCCGCAGGCGCACCAAGCCGAGGGACGAGCGATCGTCGAAGATCACCACCAGGATCGCGCGCTTCGCGACGATGGAGATATGAATGTGATCCTGCTGCCCCTCATGATGAAGCGCGGTGAATTCCCGCTCTCCGATCAACTTGGCCAGGCCATCGGTGGCAGCGACGTTGCCCGCGGTGAGCGAGGCTAGCGACGTGGAGTCAAATTTCTCGACTTCTCCAGCAGCAGCGATTTGCTGGCCATTCTTGTCGATCAAGAAGACGGCCTTGCTATTCGACTCCTGTCGCAGACGCCGCAGCGCTTCTTCGAGGCGCTGGAACTCCTCCTCGTAGAGGACGAAGCTTTCAGAGGACATGGACTTCCTTTCCGGACGATCTCTTCCGGGCCACCGTTTGGTATGGACCCGCTCTGCCGCTGGCAGAGCTTTTCATTGTATGGCAAGCGCAGCACCATCGCCAAAGTCACCGCCACTTCAGGGGATAGGAATTCAAGGTCAACCCATCATGGGTTTCGCAGCTGCAGTGGGTTTCGGAGCTGAAGGTGACTTTGTCCGCGGCAGGTTGAAGGATACACCTGCCGCCCACCCTTTGCACCCCATCGACCCCGTCAGACTCGCCGAATTTGACGAAAATAGCCTTTTCAAGGGATCCACAGGAATTATTGCGCGCTCTTAAATGTCGATCAATAAAGTCGAAATCGCGTTTTATGCTGTATTAGCTTGAAAAGCCTGTACAGACTTTGGAATACTCCCTCAGCCCCCCAGGAAGCGCATCGACGCGTCTCACGTCGTGCACCTGGCATCGGGGCCGTCATAGCATCGCGGATCTACGAACCGCGACCGACTCGAGGAGCAGCGTCCGCAGAATCCCTCTGCCGACTTCACTCCCGCGCTAATGCTGATCGCTATTCCCTGAACGCATCCGGAGGATTTCAACCCATGAAACGTGCTTTGCTCGTCGCTTGTGCGGCGTGCCTGGTCTTGGTCGCCACGCCGGCGATCGCTGGAACGGCCTATGTTCCCCTCGCCGTGGACAAGACCGTCGATGGCCGAACCTTCTCTACCGAGCTTTGGGTCACCAACGCCGGGCAGCAGCGCCGCACCCTCAGCTCCCTCTTCCTCGAGGAGGGAACCGACGGCTCCGTTCGTGACGGGCTGGAAGAGACCGCCCAGGGTCTTCCGGCAGAAACCACCCAGCTTCTTACCGGTGTCACCCCGGACGGCAAAGCCGGCCTGCTAGAGGTCAGTGGAGCCCCGCAGATCAAGCTCACCGGCCAGATCCGGGTCACCGACGACACCGGCGCGACCATCGCCACCACCAGTATGCCGGTGGTGGATTCCGACGACTCCATCGCCGCTGGCGAGACCCTGAGCCTTCAGGGCCTGCAGCGTACCGACGCGGGCTCCTTCACCGACATCGGCGTGGTCAATCTCGAGGAGAGCGACATCATCGAATGCGTCGTGACCCTCTTCCGGGTGGACGGCACTCAGGTCGGCCCGACCCTGGTGGGTAACCTGCCTCCCCGCTCTCTGGTCTACCTGGACGATGCCTTCAACCTACCCAACATTGGCAATCTGGGCGGCGCCCGCGCCGAGGTCACCTGTGACGGCATCTTCTATCCCTACGGCCTGGTGTGGTTCCAGGGTCTTCAGGAAGCGCAATTCGTCGCCCCTTCGGCCTCCCTCTCCTCCGAGTTCCTGCGCCCCGGCGAGCGTCCGCCGGTGCCCACCGTGGATCTTCCCGGTGGCTTCTTCAACCCGGTGGTGGGCGCCTCTCTCTTCGAGGTCGACCTGCCGGTGGACAAGAACACCCCCTACCAGCGCGTGGTGGTGGAGTTCGACATGTTCCTCAACCGCTGGCAGAACCCCCTCTTCCACGGCCTGGTAGGCCTGAAGCGCACCAACGGCGGACCGCAATACTTCGGCATCTTCCTGCGCGGCAGCAATAGCCGCACCATCATCGACCGCGGTGACGGCACCGATGTCAGCATCGATGGTCCCTGGCAGGAGCGCACCAATTACAGCGTGCGCCTGGAGTACAACGCCGCCAACGGCGCCAGTCTCAATGTCCAGGTATCCATCGGTGGCCAGGTGATCTACAACATCAACCCGGCGATGACCTTCACCGACCTGCGGGTTGCCCCGAACCAGGACCTGCGCCTGTTCATGGGCCTCTCCGGCTCCTTCGATGGCGGCGCCTTCCTGCCGCCGTGGGGCTGGAACTTCCGTAACCTGACGGTGCAGGCCTTCGAGGAGTAAAAACCTCCGAAGACGAGCGCTGATCGCAAAGAGACGAAGTCGACGACGTAGTAGAAGAAGAAAACGTCTCGATCAATGCTAGAAAGGGCCCGCGACGCTTCGGCGCGCGGGCCTTTTTTCTTCGGCCCAGGCCCCCCTGCCCGACAACCCCAAGCGATTCCACTACCCAAGCCCCAAAACCCAAGCGCACCGCGGAGATCTCCATGGACCTCCCCTTCGATCCACGCTCGATTCCCCCCTTCCCCCCCGTTCGCCATGAGCTGAGCCTTCCCGGGTTTGCCATCGGCCACGGGACGGACCCCGTCGGCAAGACCGGCGCTACGGTGATCCTCTGCCCCGAGGGAGCCCTGGCCGCCGCGGAGCTGCGGGGATCGGCCACCGGCAGCCGGCAGCTGGATTCCCTGACCAATCTGCATCACGTCGCCTCCCGCGCCCACGCCGCGGTGCTCGCCGGCGGCAGCGGCTACGGCCTCGACGCCGCCAGCCCGGTAGTGCAAGCCCTGGAGGCCGAGGGCCGGGGATTCGATACCGGCCTGCGGCGAGTGCCGCTGGTGCCGACGGGCATCCTTTTCGATCTCTCCTTCGGCGATCCCCGAGCCGCTCCCACCGCGCAGCTGATGCAGCAGGCCCTGGACGATGCTCGGGGGCCTCGGGAGGAAGGGGAAGCCGTGGCGGTGGCCACCGGCAGCGTCGGCGCCGGCACCGGCGCCACCGTCGGCAAGGCCTTAGGACCCGAGCGCGCGATGAAGGGAGGGCTCGGCTTTGCATCCTTCAGCGTGGAGGGCGGACCGACGGTAGCGGCGGTGGTGGCGGTCAACGCCTTCGGCGACGTGCAGGATCCCGCCAGCGGCAAGATTCTCGCCGGCTGCCGTCTCGACCCGCAAGGCTTCGAGCTCGCCGGGGTCGAGCGCTGCCTGGCGGCGATGCCCCCGGACCCCACAGTTTGGGAGGGCAACACCACCCTCGCGGTGGTGCTCACCGACGCTCAGCTAGATAAGGTGCGCCTCTTCAAGGTCTGCCAGATGGCCTTCGGCGGCTTCTATCGAAGCCTCTCTCCGGCCCTCTCCCTCTTCGACGGCGACCTGGTCATGACCCTCTCGTCCCAGCGCGTGCCGGCCCACGTCAATCAGGTGGGCGTGCTCGCCCAGCGGGCGGTCACCGAGGCGATTCTGAACGCCGTGCGCAGCGCCGACGGCTTCGGCCTGCTGCCGACGGCAGCAGACCTGAGCGCCGCGAGCGGATAATTCCGTCCCCGGCCTCTCAGACCGCTACCCATACCCATTCCCTTTGGACTGGCAGCCCTCAGCCGCAATTCCTCAGAGAACACACCTCGGAGAACACACCTCGGAGAACACACCTCAGAGAACACACCTCAGAGAACACACCTCAGAGAACACACCTCGGAGAACACACCTCGGCGATCAGCCCTCCGCCTCAACGGCGTGGCGCTGAAGGAAGGCGATGAAATTCGCCAGATGCCGCTCGGTGGCCTCCCGTCCCATCACCTCCACTACGTCGAAGAGAGGGGGACCAGCCTTGGTGGCGGTGAGGGCCATGCGCACCGGGTGGATCAGCACCCCGGCCTTGACCTCGACCTCGGTAGCGAGCTCCCGCAGGATCGCCTCCAGCGTCTCGAGGTCGAAGGATTTGGCGGCGCCGTAGCGCGCCTTCAGGGTCTCCAACCAGGCCGGAAGCTGCGGCTGCTTGAGAAACTTTCCGCAGCGCTCCACCTCGTAGGTCTGCTCCTCGGCAAAGTAGGCCGGCGCCATCTCCGCCAGCTCCACCAGGGTCTTCGCTCGGCTACGGTGTAGAGCCAGCACCCGATGGAGCCGCTCCAGTTTGTCGCCTTCGAAGCCGGCGAGCCCCTGAGCTTCGAGGAAGGGCTGCACTCGTTCCAGGATCTCCTCGAAGGAGACCTGGTTCATGTAGTGAGCGTTGAGCCAGGCCAATTTGTCGCGATCGAAGACCGCCGCCGAAGAATTTAGCCGCTCGGTAGAGAAGAGCTCCACCATCTCGTCTCGGGTCAGGATCTCCCGGTCCTCTCCCGGCGACCAGCCGAGCAGGGCGAGGGCGTTGTAGAGAGCCTGGGGAAGCAGGCCTTGATCGCGAAATTCTTCCACCGAGGTCGCCCCGGTGCGCTTGGAGAGGCGCTTCTTATCCGATCCGAGAATCAGCGGAAGGTGAGCGAAGACCGGCACCTGCCCCCCGAGAGCGCGGAACAGAGGCACGTGCTTGGGAGTGTTCGAGAGGTGATCCTCACCGCGGATCACGTGGGTGATCTCCATCTCGATGTCGTCGCAGACCACCGACAGGTGGTACGTGGGAGAGCCATCGGAGCGCAGCAGGATGAAGTCGTCCTGGGTCTCTTCGGGAAACTCCACGTCGCCGCGCACCAGATCATGGAAAGCCACCGGCCCCGCCGGCATGCGGAACCGCACCACGAAGGGCTCGCCGGCATCGATGCGCCGCTTCGCTTCCTCTTCCGACGGAGGCTCGAAGACCTCCCGGTAACGGAAGATCACCCGCTCCTTTTCCTTCTCGGCGCGGGCGGCGTCGAGCTCCTCCCGGGTGCGAAAGCACGGATAGGCCTTGCCTTCGTCCAGCAGGCGCCGCGCCGCCGCCCGGTGTCGCTCGACCCCGGCGCTCTGCAGGATCGGGCCTTCGTCCCAGGGAATCCCCGCCCACTCCAGCCCCTGGCAGATCTGCTGGATCATCGCCTCGTCGGAGCGCGCGCGATCCGTATCCTCGATGCGTAGCACAAAGGCACCGCCGAGGCGCTGGCGCAGCAGATCGTTGTAGATCGCCGTACGGGCACCGCCGACGTGCAGGAAGCCAGTGGGGGACGGCGCGAAGCGCACTCGGATAGGGCCTGCATTGTTGCCGCTCATCAGGGTTTCCTCAGGTAGTTCACTGGGATCGTCCCCTGGCGCCACCGAATTCCGCAACGCACGATCCCTGCTGACGACGTTAGGCGGAAGAACTCGCTCAGACTCGTCGTTGGGCCTCAAAGGCCATCGCAGCTTGGGAAAGGGGAAAAAGGACGGGAAATCGGCAATGGCGGAGAGGGAGGGATTCGAACCCTCGGTTCAGGTTACCCCGAACAACTGCTTAGCAGGCAGCCCCGTTCGACCACTCCGGCACCTCTCCACGGCGGTCGCGAGACTGCCGACCTTATACGGTTCCCGAGGCGGAGTCAAAATGCGCCCCGGCGAACTTTTCCACCGCTCCCTAGTCGGCCTCCATCAGAGGTGAAGCATCCCCCCTGGAAGAAGAGCTTGGAAGAAGAAGAGCACCCGGCTATTCTTGAGACTGTCGTCCCTAACGGGGCTTCTAGACTTTCCTCATTCGTTGCGATTCCCCCCGTCGGCCTCTCGCCGCCGGTTTTCTCACGCCACCAACCAGCCGCGAGCGATCCCCCCATGAGCCCTTCTCTGAATCAGGATCCCAACCACCGCACCGCTATCGACACCCTGCGATTCCTTGCCGTGGACATGGTCGAAGCGGCGAATTCAGGCCACCCCGGCGCACCGATGGGCTTGGCCCCCTTGGCCTACCTGCTGTGGAGTCGGCATCTGCGCTTCGACCCCCAGGATCCCCACTGGGCGAACCGCGACCGCTTCGTGCTCTCCTGCGGCCACGCCTCGGCGCTGCTCTACGGCCTGCTGCACCTGGCCGGCTACGACCTCTCGCTAGAGGAGCTGCGCAACTTCCGGCAGCTGGGCTCCAAAACCCCCGGCCACCCCGAATACGGCCTCACCGCCGGGGTCGAGACCACCACCGGTCCTCTCGGCCAAGGCCTGGCGACCGCCGTGGGCATGGCCTTGGCGAAGGAACACCTCGCCGCCCGCTTCAACCGTCCGGAGCTGCCCCTCTTCTCCCACCGGGTGTGGGTGGTGGCCAGCGACGGCGACCTGATGGAGGGCGTCACCGCGGAGGCCTCTTCCTTCGCCGGCCATCAGAAGCTCGGTAGCCTGAAGGTGTTCTACGACGACAATCGGATCACCATCGATGGCTCCACGGATCTCTCCTTCAGCGAGGACGTGGGCAAGCGCTACGAGGCCTACGGCTGGTTTGTGCAGCGGGTCGAGGACGGCAACGACCTCGACGCCCTGGAGGCCGCCGCGGTAGCCGCCGCCGAGGAGACCGAACGCCCCAGCCTGGTGATCGTGCGCACCCACATCGGCTACGGCAGCCCCGCCAAGCAGGATTCCGCCGCCGCCCATGGCGCTCCCCTCGGCGCCGACGAGGTCAAGGCCTCGAAGGAGAATCTCGGCTGGCCCTTAGAGCCCACCTTCCATATCCCGCAGGAGGCCCGCCAAGCCTTCGCTGCCCGCGCCCGCATCGGCAGCGAGGAGCGCGCCGCCTGGAAGGCCCTGCTGGCGCGCTACGGCGAGCTGCACCCCGAGGAGGCGGAAGACTTCCGCCGGCGCCTCGCCGGCGAGCTCGCCCCCGGCTGGGATTCGAACCTGCCGACCTTCGCCGTCGGCGACAAGGCGTTGGCGACCCGCAAGGCCTCCGGCAAGGCTCTCAACGCCATCGCCCCCAACGTGCCGGAGCTGATGGGCGGCTCCGCCGACCTCACCGGCTCCAACAACACCTGGCTGGCGGACGAGGAAGTCTTCACCCCCGGCGACCGCGGCGGACGCAACCTGCATTTTGGCGTCCGCGAGCACGCCATGGGGGCGATCCTCAACGGCATGGCCCTCTCCGGCCAGCTGCTGCCCTATAGCGGCACCTTCCTGATCTTCTCGGACTACATGCGGCCGGCGATTCGCATCGCCGCGCTGATGGGGCTGCCGCAGGTCCATGTCTTCACCCACGACTCCATCTTCCTCGGCGAAGACGGTCCCACCCACCAGCCCATCAGCCAGCTGGCCTCGCTGCGCTCGATCCCCAACGTGATCACCCTGCGGCCCGGCGACGCCAACGAGACCGCTGCCGCCTGGCGAGTGGCGGTGCAGCACCGGGAAGGCCCCGTCGCCCTGTGCCTCACCCGCCAGGGTCTGCCGATCCTCGACGGCAGCGCGGAGAAGGCGAAAGAAGGCGTCGCCCGAGGCGGCTATGTGCTCTCCGAAGCCGGAGACGGCGATCTGGCCCTGGTGCTGCTGGCCACCGGCTCCGAGGTCTCTCTCGCCGCCGCCACCGCCGAGAAGCTTCAGGCCGAGGGGCACCGCGTTCGAGTCGTCTCTCTGCCCAGCTGGGAGCTCTTCGCCGCCCAAAGCCAAGCCTACCGCCAGGAGGTGCTACCCGACGGCGTGCGCCGTCTCGCCCTCGAAGCCGCAGCGCCCTTCGGCTGGCACCGCTGGCTCGCCCCCGGCGATGATCTGGTGGCACTGGACGGCTTTGGCGAATCGGCTCCCTACAAGGAGCTCGCCGAGCACTTCGGCTTCACGCCGGAGAAGGTGGCGGAGCGAGCCCGGAAACTTCTCGCCTAAGGCTCGCCGGGACTCAGCATGACTCCCTGACTGTCTATCTGCTGGCTGTCTGCTGACTCTCCGCTCTCCCCAAGAACCAAGACAGGAGGCCCAAGAGGATGCCAACGAGGAGAACAAACATGGCAGCGACCTTCGAATTCAGCGGACGCATCGCTCGCCCGGTGGAGGAAGTTTACGAGGCGGTCGCCGACCCGCAGCACCTCTCCCGCTACTTCACCACCGGCGGGGCCCAGGGGAGGGCGGAGACCGGGGCGACGGTGACCTGGTCCTTCCACGACTTCCCCGGATCCTTCCCGGTGAGCATCCTGGAGGCCGAATCGCCCCGTCGCATCGTGCTGCGGTGGGAGGCCGCCGACAGCGCCACTCACCCGGACGGCCCCTACGAGACCACCACCACCCTCTCCTTCGAGGGCCTGGAAGATGGCCGCACCCTGGTGCGTATCGCCGAGCAAGGTTTTCGCGATGACGCCTCCAGCGTTCACGCCTCCTACGGCAACTGCAGCGGCTGGATGCAGATGCTCTGCGCCATGAAGGCCTACCTCGAGCACGGCGTCAACCTGCGGGAGGGCATGTTCGCCTGACGTACAATCGCTAGATGAACAGCCAGCTCGCCATCGCGCTCCATATTCTGGGCTTTCTTACTTCCCAGAAGGGCTCAGCGCTAACCTCCGACCGCCTGGCGGTCACCTACGGCACCAACCCCGTGGTGATTCGCCGCGTGCTCTCGAAGCTCAAGGCCGCGGGATTGGTAGAGACTCGCCGAGGCGCCGGGGGCGGCAGCGTTCTGGCCCGCGACCCGACGCAGATCACCCTGCGCCACGCCTACGAGGCGACCGCCTCGACGGTGAAGGTCCTCGGAAGGCACAACGCCCAGGGGGAAGGCAGGATCGCGGCGGCCCTCGCCGCCTTCATCAACGAGCGCTACGAGGACGCCGAAGAGGCGCTGCTGCAGAAGCTTGAAGCGGTGACCATCGCCGAGATGGACGAACAGATCCGCCGTCAGCTGGGCCTACTCGATCCAGCTGCCTGCCTAGATCGCTGCGACTGAAGAGCACGCAACGAGCGCGCTGGACTCGGCCAATCATTCGGCATGTCGCCGACTCGGGGATTCGATTGCTCGAATTTGTAACAAAAATAAGTACAATAAAAACAGGAAGCGACGACCCACGGACCACTACAGCAGGGAGCCAGTTATGACCTCATCCGCATCGAATTCAACCCGATGGTTGCTGCGAATCGCCGCCGTTCTCTGGGTGATCTGGGGCGTCGTTCATCTCCTCGCGGGCATCGCCACCATCGCCCAGGTTTCCTCCGGCAGTGTCGCCGAGGCGGTACAGGCCATCACCAACGCGGTCCCCCTCGAAGAGCTACAGGATGAGTACAACTCCTCGATTCAGGCGATCCTCATCCAGCACGGCTTCAACCTCGCCTGGTTCGGCCTAGTGACGCTGATCGGGGCGTTCTTCGTTTGGCGGCAGAACATCACCGGCATCTGGGTTACCGCCATGGTGGGCGGACTCGCCGATCTCGGCTACTTCACCGCCATCGATCTCCAGGGCCTAGCGGCCTTCCCGGGACCGCAGATGACCTATATCTGCGCTACCGCGATCCTGCTCTCGGCCATCGCCTATTTCCGGGACCTCAGGCACGCGTGACTCCAGCCCCCCGCGCGTCGGCAATCTGCTGTTCTTGCATGCTGCCCGCCGTCATCTTGGCCTCCAATACTTCTATCAGCTAGGCCGGGGGTATCCTGCGGCACAGCATCCACGACTCCAGCAGCCAAAGGCCCTATGATGGCCACCGGAGGTCACGCGATGCCCAATGATGCAGATCAAGACTTAGGGGCCGCAATCGGCGGCGAAACCCTCGACCCTGACGACTGGCAAGCTTTCTCTATCCAGGCCCACCGCGCCCTCGACGCCGCCCTGGAGCACATCAAGGCGGCCGGCCGGGAGCAACCCTGGCGGCCGCTGCCGGACGAGGCGCGAGCCGAGATCAATCGGCCGCTGCCGCGGGACCCGAGCCCCTTCGACGAGGTGCTGGACCGCACCCTGAGCTCGATCCTGCCCTACCCCACCGGCAACGCCCACGCCCGATTCTGGGGCTGGGTGATGGGCAACGGCACGCCGGACGCCATGGTCGCCGACATGCTGGCCTCGGCGATGAATCCGCACCTCGCCGGCTACGACCAGAGCGCGTCGGCGGTGGAGCTGCGGGTCATCGATTGGATGAAGGAAATCATGCGCTTCCCCAGCGAAGCCAGCGGCGTGCTGGTCAGCGGCGGCACCATGGCCAACATGATCGGCCTGGCGGTGGCGCGCCGCGAAAAGGCCGGCTTCGACGTGCGCGGAGAGGGTCTCGCCGGCGGGCCGTTATTACGGGTTTATGGGTCTAGCGATACCCACAGCTGGGCGGAGAAATGCTGTGATGTCCTCGGCCTCGGCCGAGCGGCCTTTCGCCGAGTCGACTCAGACCGAGAGGGCCGGATCGACCTGGCGGCGCTGAGAGCGGCGATCCGCGCCGACCGCGCCCGGGGCGAGCGCCCGATCTGCGTCATCGGCAATGCCGGCACCGTGGACGCCGGAGCCATCGACGACCTCGAGGCGCTGGCGGACCTCTGCGAAGAAGAAGACTTGTGGCTCCACGTCGACGGCGCCTTCGGCGCGCTGCTCGCCTTCTCGCCGCAGCTTTCCGGCCGACTGGCGGGCCTCGAAAGGGTCGACTCCCTGGCCTTCGACCTGCACAAATGGGGCTACCTGCCCTACGAGCTCGGCTGCGTGCTGGTGCGCGACGGCGACGCCCACAGCGCCACCTTTCGCACCCGCGCCAAATACCTCGAACCCCCCGGCCGCGGCATCCAGCCGGACGATCTCGGGCTCGCGGACCTCAGCATTCAGCTGAGCCGCGGCTTCCGCGCCCTCAAGGTGTGGATGGCCCTCGAAACCCACGGCACGCTCAAGATCGGCCGCCGAGTCGAGGCCAACGTCGCCCAGGCGCAGCACCTCGCTTCGAGAGTCCGCCAGGAGCAGCATCTCGAGCTCCTCGGGCCGGCGCCGCTCAATATCGTGTGCTTCCGCTATCGCCCCCCGGGGAGCAGCGAGGAAGAGCTGCGGGAGCTCAATCGGGAAATCCTTCTGCGGATCCAGGAAGACGGCGTGGCGATCCCTTCGAGCACCGAGCGAGGTGGCCGCTTCGCACTGCGGGTCGCGATCACCAACCACCGCACCCAGCTCGAGGACATCGACGTCTTTCTCGACGCCGTGCTCGAGCTCGGGCAGGAATTGTCGACGCGGCACTCGACGCGGCTCTCGACACCGACGGCCAACGCGGCTCAGCCGTGACAACCAGCCCTGAAGACTACGCCGGGAACTACCCAAGGCTGAGCCCCCAAGCAGAGGGGCTCAGAGTGAATTGGCGGAGGGGGTGGGATTCGAACCCACGGTCGGCGTGAACCGACGCCGGTTTTCAAGACCGGTGCATTCGACCACTCTGCCACCCCTCCGCGGGTGAGGCTGCCGATGGAAATCGGCGGAAGCTTAGCAGGCGCGAGAACTTGGCTTCGTCAATACGTCTTCAGCAGTGCGGCTTCAGCGATTCGCGAGCTACCTTCGAGATCTATTCCGGAGGCCGCAGGATCTCGAGGCCGCCGACGTAGGGGCGCAGGGCTTCGGGGATCACCACCGAGCCGTCTTCCTGCTGGTAATTTTCCAGCACCGCGATCAGCGTGCGACCGACGGCGAGGCCGGACCCGTTGAGGGTGTGGACGTAGCGCGCCTTGCCGCCGCCGCTGGGGCGATAGCGAATCGCCGCCCGGTGGGCCTGGAAGTCCTCGCAGTTGGAGCAGGAGGAAATCTCTCGGTAGGCGTTCTGCCCCGGCAGCCAGACCTCGATGTCGTAGGTCTTGGAGGCGGAGAAGCCCATATCGCCACCGCAGAGGGTCATCACCCGATAGGGCAGCTCGAGGCGCTGCAGCACTACTTCGGCATGTCCGGTGAGTTGCTCCAGAGCCTGGTAGGAGGTCTCCGGGGTGGTGAGCTGCACCAGCTCGACCTTGTTGAATTGATGCTGGCGAATCAGCCCGCGGACATCCTTGCCGTAGGAGCCGGCCTCGCTGCGGAAGCAGGGGGTGTAGGCGCTGTAGCGCAGCGGTAGCTGAGCCTCATCGAGAATCTCGCCGCGGTGGAGGTTGCACAGGGGCACCTCCGCCGTCGGAATCAGGAAGTAATCGTGCTGCCCTTCGAGGTGGAAGAGATCCTCTTCGAATTTCGGTAGCTGTCCCGAGCCGAAGAGGGAATCCCGATTGACAATGAAGGGGGGCAGGATCTCCTGATAGCCGTGGACCTCGTTCTGGATGTCGAGCATGAAGTTGATCAGGCCACGCTCGAGCCGGGCTCCGGCACCGCGATAGACGGTGAAGCGGGCACCGGTGAGCTTCGCGCCGGCCTCGAAGTCGAGAATCCCCAGGGCCGGGCCGAGGTCCCAATGGGCCTGCGCCTCGAACCCCAGCTCGGCGGGCTCTCCCACTCGGCGCTCTTCCCGGTTGGCGCTTTCGTCGGCACCCTCCGGAACGCTCTCGTGGGGCAGATTCGGGATCGTCGCCTCGAGCTTCACCAGCTCCTCGTCCACCTCCCGAAGCCGAGACTCGCGGCCCTCCATGCGCTCCTTGAGAGCGCCGACGGCGGCGATCTGCTCGCTGGCGTCCCCGCCTTCGCGCTTGATGGCGCCGATGGCCTTGGAAGCCTCGTTGCGCTCGTGCTTGAGCTTCTCCAGCTCCACCACCGCTTCGCGGCGCTCGCTGTCCAGCTCCAGCCAGGTGTCGATCTGTGATGAGTCCGCACCCCGGGCATTCAGTCCTCGGCGGGCGGCATCGGCGTGTTGACGCAATCGGTCGCGGGCAATCATGACGGCGGGAGTCTACCCCAGGGCATCCACCGAAAGGCAAGAATCCGTGGGGGAAAGGGGCTACCGGAGATCAGGAAAGCTCCTCGCCGTGACCCCCTGGCGATGGAGGGATAAGATCTAACAGCGCGTCCTCTCATCGATCTCGCTGCGCCCAATCATCCCGATGCCGAACCCTCCCTCGAAAGTGGTCGCCGCTTTGGCAGCCTTCGCCCTGCGCCTTGCCCCCGGCGTAGCCTTCGCGATGGCGGCGGCCACCCTTACCGCCGGGCGGCGAGATCCTACCGCCGCTGCCGAGGACGCCCTGCTCGGTATACTGCTGAGCTTCGTGCTGCTGGCCACGGGCATCGCTCTTCCTCGCCCGGTGAGTCGAAGCGGAGCACAGCTTGCCCTCGCCACGGCGCTGGCCCTCACCGTCCTCGGAGTGATGCCCCCAGGCCCGACTCGAGGCGCCACCGCCACCGCCTTGGCGGCGTGGATCCTCTTCGCAGCCTGCTGCCAGTGGCGGCTCAAACGATTCCCAGGATTCTCGGCCCTCGCAGCGGTGGGAGCCGCCGCGGCGGTGATCGCGACGCCGGAAAGCATCCTCGCCTTACTCGCCGGCGACAGCAGCGCGCTCATCGTTCCCGGACTCGGCGCTCTCCTGGGGGTCGGCGCGGGGGTGCTGGACAAGCGCTACCCCTTCGTTGGATTCCCTCTCTCCGCCATCGCCTTCACCTTCGGAGGCGGCGCGACGCTTTGGGTTGCCATCATTCCCTGGATCGCCCTGGTCGCTATCGAGGCTTATTGGCGCCTCCGTTACTCTCGAGGGAGTACCCAAGAAACCAACGAGATCAGCCCCGACGAAGCCCGACGGAAGCTCTTCGAGAGCTTCGATAGCAGCTCCTTGGTTGCCGCGATGCTGGCTTCCGCGTTATTCGTCGCGGTGATCTCTGGCTACCCATGGAACCGAAGCTACCCCGGGAGCGCCTTCAAAGACGAGGTTCTCGAGGGCATGGTGGATCGAGCTCTCGATCTCAAGCCTTCGAAGCGCGCCGTTCTGATCGAGAACATTCCCTATACCCTCAGCGCTCGCTCGCCCCGCTGGAGCTCCTCTCTTGCGGCAAACTCTAGCGAGGAAGGGTCAAAGGCCCCCGACGGAGATTCCACTGCAGATTCCGAAGGAAATTCCGGCACGGATTCCACCGCAAACTCCACCGCGAGCATGACTCTCGACCTGGTCACCGCCGCCGCCAACTCGGCGGACCTCCATCGCGGCACCCCATTGGCGACGCTGATCCTCGAGGACCGAAATGGGAAGCGCACCGAGAGCCTCTTTCGCTACGGGGTGCACACCGGCGAATGGGCTGGCGGGAGAGAAGATCTCCAACTTCGGGGGCTTCCCGCTCCCCCCCACTGGGTCGAGACCGTCGCTCCTGAGGGTCATTTCTTTGCCCGGCGCTATCGCAGCGAGCACGAGCTGACGGTAGACGAGCTCCAGGGCACTCCCGTAGAGGTCATCGTGCAGCGCCGCCCCGACCTTCCGGACAACGTCACTCTCACCCTCCACCGCCTCGAGGTCACCCCGTGAAGCGCCGTCAAATCGTGCAGCTCGCCATCGGTGCTTTGGGAAGCCTTGTGCTGGCGACTCTGCCGGGAGGCCCTCTCTCCTCGACCACGCTGAGCGACTCCAAAGCCGCCGGTCTGCTGGCCACCGTCGCCATCGCTCCCTCGATCGCCCTTGCATTGATCTTCCTGCAGCACTGGGCGCAACAGCTCGGAGGCAGGAGGCTGTCGAGCCGGGGCTCTTTATGGGAGCTGAGCGCCGCGAGCATCCTGCTGCTCTTGAGCCTGAACCACGGGGCTCTGCGGCTGCCGGGGGCGGAGACGATCCTCTTTCTCGGCTGGGCTCTACTGCTGGGCCAGCGACTGCTGCGGCAACTCCTCGCCGCTCGCCCCCTGCTGGGCAAAGAGATGCCCCGTCGCCCTTCAATGCTCTTCTTTTGGCTCCCGCTGGTCGCCTACCTGGCTCTTGCCCCCTGGGCCCTGAGCCAGCGCCAGCCGGACGGCGATGAGCCCTTCTACCTGCTGGTTACCCACAGCCTGGCCTACGATTTCGACGCGCGGTTGGGGAACAACTACGACGAGGGGCATTGGCGCTTCTTCATGGAGCGCCCCATCAAGCCCCAATTTGGCGATCCCCAGGGCCCCGACGGGGAGCCCTACTCGCGCCACAACGAGCTGCTGCCGCTGGTGCTGGCTCCCGCCTACCGCCTCTTCGGCAAGGCCGGCGCCGTCGCCATGATGGCGGCGATGACCGCCCTGCTGGCCTGGATGGTGCTGCGCCTCGGACACCACTACGTTCCCAAAAGACCCGGAGAGACCCTCCTCGCCTACGGCCTCACGGCTTTTGCTCCGCCGCTGTTGACCTACTCCTCCCAGATCTGGACGGAGATCCCCGCCACCCTGCTCGCCGCCGTAGCCCTCGATCGACTGCACCTGCTGGTGGCCTCCGGTCAGGGGCAGGGAGCTTCCTCCCGGCGCCGGGACATGGTGGCCTTCGCCCTGCCGCTGCTGCTGCTGCCGGTGCTGAAAATGCGCTTCATGCTCCTCGCGCTGCCGATGCTGGCCCTCGCCTGGTGGCGAGCTAGACGGCACCGGCTGGCCCTCACGGCGGTGATCGCCGCGGTTGGCTTCCTGGGCGTCGGGATCCTGGTGTACAACCACTTTCAATACGGCAACCCCCTGAAGATCCACACGGTGGAGGAGCTCGCCCTCCACGAAAGATCCTCGACGGATTACGCCGAGGGTCTGCCGGGGCTCTTCTTCGACTCCGCCTTCGGGCTCTTCGCCATGGCTCCCCTCTGGCTCCTCGCTCTACCGGCACTGGCCTGCCTGATTGCGTCCCAAGGGCTGAGCCGCAGAGATCTCCGTCTCCAGCGGCGACTGGCCTGGGACCTGACCTGGATCGCTCTCCCCTTCCTGCTGGTGGTCAGCCCGCGAGGGGAATGGTACGGCGGCTGGTCGCCACCCTTTCGCTACGGCCTCTTCCTGCTTCCCCTGCTGGCGCTGCTCTTGGTTCTCCCCCTCTCTCGCCGACGCTTCTTCGGAGCTCGCTATTTGCTCTCCTTCCTGGCGCTGGCGACCCTCTCCCTCACCTTGCTTTGGCTCGCCGTTCCCGGGTGGACCTACAACTTTGCCGATGGGCGAACCTATCTACTGGATCACGCCAGCGCTCAGCTGGGAGCGGATGTCGCTCGCTTCTTTCCTAGCTCGGTGCGACCGCGCCTCGCCACCTGGATCTGGCCCCTCGGCTTGGCGGTGGGCACCATCGCCCTCTGGCGGTGGCGACCTCGCCTCTCCCGCTCCTCCGGAGCGGCCGCTCCCCTGGCGGCGGCGACGCTCGTCACCCTGATGGCCTTGATCCCGGTGGGTGCTCGCCTGCTGCCGACCACGGTAGCGGAGGCGGAAGACCCCTGGGTACACCACCGGGGAGGGCACCTGCATCCGGAACGCTGGGTAGTGGAGCGCACCCGCTATCGCGGCGGCTGGACTCTGCGCCCCCGAGAGTCGATGGAGATTCCGGTGGTCACCGGAGGGAAGCAGGTGAAGATTCGTCTCGACGTACGGCTGGTGAAGAACAGCGAGTGGCCCATCGCCCTCACCCTACGCCAGGGCTCCACTCCCCTGGCGCGCTGGCAGGGAGAGGATCCCGGACCCTGGCATCACTTGAGCCTCGGCCCCTTCCCCTGGCGCGACGGCGAAGCCCTCTCCCTCGCCGTCGCCTCCCCCTCGCCCCCTCTCGCCGGAGAGCTCAACGGTATCGTCATCGATCGAGTTCAGCTGGAATGGCTTCCCTAGAGACCGGCTCGAGGAGCTCGACTGAGTCCTTCACCTCCTCCGACACCGACGGCGCCGACAGCGCCAAGACCAGCGCCAAAACCGGCGCCAAAACCGGCGCCAGCGTTCTCGCCGTCGTCCCCACCGTCGGCGCCAGCCCGGTGCTGGAAAACTGCCTGCGTGCGCTCAAGGAGCAGCGCCTGAGCTCCGGCCGCCTGATCATTGCGCTGGTAGACCAAGGGCCCAAGCCCGTCGAGCTGCCGTCGGGGCTGGTGGACCTCCCGCTACGCCCGGAGCGCAATCTCGGCTTCACCGGAGGCACCAATTTGGGCATCGCCGCGGCACGCAGTCGCTGGGTGGCGACGGTGAACGACGACTTCGTGGCCGACGACGGCTGGCTGCTGCGACTCCAGGAAGCCCTGGAAGCCCAGCCGAAGGCCGCCGCCGCCCAGGGAATCAACCGCAGCGCGCAGCAGCCCCAGCTCCTCGACGGCGTCGGTCTCGGCTTCAATCGCTGGCTGCAGGCGGTGCAGCTGGGCCACGGCGAACCTGTGCTCCACGCTCGCTCCGCCGACATGCACAATGATGACGGCGGCGGCAACGGCGAAAGCAGCCCGCCGCGAGAGGTCTTTGGCGTCTCCGCCACCGCCGCCCTCTATCGGCGATCAGCTCTGGAAGAGGTCGCTCTGGAAGAGATCGCCCTCGGCGGGGGGGCATCGGCCACGAAGCAGATCTTCGATGAGGCCCTCGGCTCCTACTACGAAGATGCGGATCTCGCCCTCCGACTGCGGGGGGCCGGCTGGCTCAGCCTTTGGGTTCCCGCCGCCGGCGGCGCTCACCAGGGCGCCCTGAGCACCACCTCCCACCCCCCGAGGCGCCTGCGCTGGCTCTATCGCAATCGCCTCCTGGTGGTCGCCCGGCTCCTCGGCCGTGCCCTCCCCGCGGCGCTGCCGACCCTGGCGACGAGAGACGGCCTCGACCTCACCCGCGCCCTCATCGCGGGGCGCTGGCGCGATGCTGGCGCCATGCTGCAAGGCTGGGGCGCTGCGCTGAAGGCCTTACCGCGGTACGCTCACCGCCGCCGAGCCGCAATTCCCCGCAGCGACTTGCGCCACACCCACCACCCCCCCTGGACATGACCCCACCCTCCACATCCTCCCAGACCGACGCCCCGCCGGCGCCCACCGCGGCGGCAGGAGCTCCCCGTCTCTCGGCGGTGGTGGTGCATTGGCGAGACGGTGAGCATCTCGAGGAGCTCCTAGCCTCCTGGCCCCGAGATCCCCGCTTCGAGCTCTTGGTGGTAGACAACAGCGCCGCCGAGGCGGGGCCCACCCATCCCCAAGATCCGGAACCGGCCCGATGGCTGCGGCCCGAGGCGAACCTGGGCTTTGCCGGCGGCGCCAATTTTGGCATTCGGCGGGCTCGTGCCCCTTGGGTGCTCCTGCTCAACCCCGACGCACGGCCGGTAGAGGGAGCTCTGGAAGCCCTGCTCCAGGGGATCGAGAAGCATCCCGAAGCCGCCGGCCTGGCTCCGGCGATGGAGGGGGACGACGGCTCTCCCCAGCACCGCTGGCAGCTTCGCCCGCTGCCCTCGAGGCGAACCCTCTTGCTGCACTGCCTGTTGCTGCCCGCCGGCCAGGGGTCCACCACGGCTCCAGCCGCCGGGTCGGCCGTCCAGCAGCCCGCCGCCGCGGCGCTGGCCCTGCGCCGGCAGGTAGTGCTGCAGCTCGGCGGGCTGGACGACGGCTTCTACCCCGCGTGGTTCGAGGATGTCGATATCGCCCTGCGCCTTCACCAAGGCGGGCACCGCCTGATCTACTGGCCCCAGGCGCGCTTCGTGCACGCCATGGGGGCCAGCGTCTCCAGCCTCGGCTACGGCTCCTTCTCGTGGATCTACTACCGTGGCCTGGCCCGCTATCTGGAGGTTCACCACGGCAAGGGCTGGCGACTCTTGGGGCGCTGCGCCCTGACCCTCGGCGTCGGCCTCCGACTGCTGGCCTTGCCGCTGCGCCGCCCTCGGCGCGCCAGAAGTCGGGGCGAGGCCGCCAAGGCCCTGCTGCAAACCATGGCCGGAGCCATCAGTGACTTTCACTGGCCAGCGGCCATGGCGCAGAGGTACCGTCGCCCGGTCGCTCTCGAAACGACCACCGAGCCGGCAGAGGATTCCCCATGAGCGGCGCCGAGATTCATTCGACCGCCACCTCAGAGACCGTCGCTCTATGCCTGGTGACCCACGGCAGCGGCGCCGAGATCGAGGGCTGGATGGAGGCGGTGGGAGAGCTCACCTATCGCCCCCTGGAGCTGGTGATCGTCGATTGCGCCGGCGGCGATGATGCCCTAGACCAAGCACGCCAGCTGGCCCCCTTCGTGCTCCCTGGAGTGGACGCTAAGCTTCTCCCGCTGGAAGAAAACCTCGGCTGGGGCGGAGGCATGAATGCCGCCATTGCCGCCACTCGGGCTCCTTGGGTGCTCGCCCTCAACCCGGACGCACGCCCGGAACCGGATTTCATCGAGCGCCTGCTGGAGCGAGCTCATCAGCACCCCCAAGCCTCCATCGCCGCCCTCACCGGACGGCTCCTGCGGCCGCCGGAAGGGGCAGGAGATCCGCGGCGCCTAGACGCCTGCGGGATGCGCCTGACCCCCACCTGGCGCCACCTCGACCGCGGCTCCAGCGAGCCCGACGAAGGGCAGTTCAACACCCCCCAACGAGTCTTCGGCGCCACCGGTGCGGCGGCCCTCTACAACCGTGAGGCGCTGCTCGACGTTGCCGTGGACGGCGATGTCTTCGATCCCCTCTTCCACATGTACCGCGAAGATGCAGAGATCTGCTTTCGCTTTCAAAGCCGCGGCTGGACGGTGCTCTACGAGCCCTCCGCGCGCTGCACCCATGGCCGCGTGAACCTGCCGGAGCTGCGCCAGGCGATGGCCCCGGAGATCAACTATCACTCGTTGAAGAATCGATACTTGATCCGCGCCTACCACCAGAGCCCCGGCAACTGGATCAAGACGCTGATTCCGGCTCTGTTTCGAGACCTCGCAGCGCTGGTGTACGTCCTGCTGCGGGAGCGTACTTCCCTGCCCGCCTATTCCTGGTTATGGAGCCAGCGCGACGAAATCCTGCGGCGGCGACGCTGGATTCGCCGGCACCGCAAGGCTCCAGACCGGGAGCTGGATCGCTGGTTCTTTCGCGATGCCCTCTCTATCCCAGAAGTTCAGGAGGCTCTCCCCGAACGACGAGATGCGCCCCCTGAGGACCGAGAGCGATGAAGATCGACGGCCAAGAGCGCAGGCTGAAAATCGCCCTCGTGGGCACCCGCGGGATCCCGGCCAGCTACGGCGGCTACGAGACCTTGATGGAGGAGCTAGCGCCGAGGCTGGTGGAAATGGGCTTCGAGGTCACGGTCTACTGCCGCAGCCACTACGTAGATCGCGGTCTCGAGACTCACCTCGGGGCCAACCTGGTGGTTCTGCCGACGATCCGCACCAAGTATTTGGATACCCCGGTGCACACCTGCCTCTCCGCCCTCCACGCCCTCGGCCGTAGGCTGCGGGGAAAGGGTTTTGACGCGGCGCTGGTGGTGAACTCCGCCAACGCGGTCTTCGTGCCCATCCTGCGTCTGGCGGCCACCCCTACCGCCCTCAACGTCGACGGCATCGAGAAACGCCGAGCCAAGTGGGGCCCTCTCGGGCGAGCGGTCTACGCCATCTCTGAGCGTCTCGCCTGCGTGGTACCCAACGTATTGATCACCGATGCAGCGGTGATCCATGACCACTACCTGCATCGCTACGGCGCTGAATCGACGGTGATCACCTACGGCGTGGATCCTCGCCCTCCGCGGCGAAGGGAGTGGCTCGAGAAGCTCGACCTAGAGCCGGGTGACTACTTCCTCTACGTCAGTCGCTTCGAGCCTGAGAACAACCCACACCGAGTGACGCAAGGCTATCGTGGGGTGGGCGGGGCTCAGCCCCTCGCCATGGTGGGAGGCGCACCCTACGCCAACGAGTTCATCGAATCCTTCCGCCGCGACGCAGATCCCCGGGTACTCTTCCCCGGCGCGATCTATGGAGAGGGGTACCGCGAGCTGCTGGAAGGCGCGCGGGCCTATATCCACGCCACTGAGGTCGGGGGAACCCACCCAGCGCTGGTGGAGGCTATGGGCTATGGCTGCTGCCCCGTGGTTCACGACACCCCCGAGAACCGAGAGACCGCAGGAAGCGGCGCCCTCTATTTCGACGTCACCACCCCCGACTCCCTCGCCGAGGCCCTGGAATGGGTGCGCTCCCACCCCGAAGAAGCAAGGCTGCGCGGGCAAGAAGCTGCCGAGCGAGCACGATCAGTGTATTCTTGGGAGCGAGTCAGTGAGCTCTATGCGGATCTTCTGCGCCATCTCGCCGGCGAGGGGCCTGATCAAGCCTGAAGCCTTCCGCGCCCACCGGGTGGGCAACCCACTGACTCCCGCAGCTGCTTTTCTCTTTACTTCCTCACCGTCCCAAAGCCATGCCCCGGAGCCATGTTCCGAGGCCATGCCCGAAGGCCTTTCAGCTCTTCGGATCGGGTCACAACCTCAAGCTTTCCATGCCCCCTCAGCCCCTTCATTTGCCTCTGAAAGCTGTCATGACTAGACAGCGACCGCGTGCTCTCCGTAAAATATGCTGAAAGCTCATAAAGCAGATCATTAGTTACGGGAAGCTCACGGATGCTCAAAGAAAGGGCCAGATTACTCGCCATCTCGGTATTCACCGTCGATCTGGCGTTGGTCACCGCGGCATTTTTCCTCGCCCATTGGCTTCGCTCCCACGTTCTTCCGGAGCTTGCCCCGCGAATCTTCCAGGGCAGTCTTTACCCTCTAGAGGACTACCTCCCCTTCCTGCCCCTGGCCCTGGTGATCTGGGGAGCCCTGCTGCTGACGACCGGCCGCTACCGCTCCCACCGCACGGTGCCGATCCTGGTCGAAGCCTGGGCAATCATCCGAGTCTGCGTGACCGGATTGGTGGTCTTCACCCTCGTGCTCTACGCCTCGAGGGTCGATGAGCTGCTCCTCGGACAGGACGAGATCAGCCGCACCTGGATCGTGCTCTTCGCGATCCTCGCCTGCCTGCTGCTGCTCTCCGAGAAGCTCGGCGTTCGGATCACCTCCCGCTACGTCCGGGCGCAGGGCCTCAACTACCGCACCGTCGCGATCATCGGCACCAACGAGACCGCAAGACAGATCGCCCAGGGCTTGGAAGCGCATCGATTCTGGGGCTTCAAGGTTCTAGGCTTCCTCGCCCTCAAGCCTGAAGAGATCCGAGAGGCGCCCACGAGTATGCCTATTTTGGGCTCGGTCCAAGACATCTCTCAGGTGTTGGATAACCATCCGGTGGACGACGCCATCTTCGCCGTTACCCATCGCGACCTCGATGCCATGGAGGATGTCTTCCTGAGGCTCGAGGAGCGCGGAATCCGCACCCGCTTTGCTCTCAACTTCTTCCCCCATACCCAGGCCCGCATCCAGCTCGAAGATCTCGACGGGCTGCCGATGCTCACCTTCTCCACCACCCCCACCAACGCTCTGCAGCTGGCGCTCAAGCGGGTGGTCGACATCAGCATCTCGATCCTGCTACTCACCCTCGGGGCACCGATCGTCTTGGGTATCGCCCTCGCTCTGAAGGCCACCTCCGGGGGGCGGGTGCTCTTCCGCCAAACTCGCTGCGGCCTCAATGGCCGGGTCTTCACGCTCTACAAATTCCGCACCATGGTGGAAGATGCGGAGTCTCGCCGCGAAGAGATCGAGCACCTCAACGAGCTGGATGGGCCGGTATTCAAAGCCAGCCGGGACCCGCGAATCACCGGCCACCTGGCTCGCTTCCTGCGCAAGTTCAGCCTCGACGAGCTGCCGCAGCTATGGAACGTGCTGCGCGGCGACATGAGCCTGGTGGGTCCCCGCCCTCCGATTCCGGAGGAGGTGGCTCAATATGCTCCGTGGCAGCGCAGGCGCCTGTCCATGAAGCCGGGGCTCACCTGCCTGTGGCAGATCAGCGGACGCAATTCCGTAGACTTCAACCGCTGGATCGAGCTGGATCTCGAATACATCGACAGCTGGTCGCCGCTGCTGGATTTCAAGATCCTTGCGAAGACCATTCCAGCCGTACTATCCGGTCGCGGAGCCTCTTGATCGAGTCGTCTTCTCCCCGCGCCCATTCCCTTCCTCAGCCCTCATCCCGCACCGGTGCCTTCATCGGCGGGAAGAGCAGAGGTAAAGGGTGGCTGCCTCGCTATCCCGGCAATCTCAGGCGAAGTCTCGCTTCTTTTCAGCGTCAGACCTTGGGTCGTCTGCTCGGCTACGGCCAACCCCGTATTCGCCAACCCCGTATCCGCCAACCCTGGGTTGGCTTATTCTCTGTTGGCTTACTCATCGTCAGCCTAGGCTGCAGCACCCCCGAAGCCCCAACGACGGAACGCTACAGCGACTTTGCCGTCGCCGGCGCTGAGACCCTGGAAGGCGATCCTCTGATTCCGCGGCGCCTGTTCTGCGCCGATGCCACCCGCTTCGGGCTGGTGTTAGCGCCGGAAAAGGGCCTGCGGGCCCGAGTTCAGCCTCTGGGAAAAAGCGCCACGCTGCACCTTTCTGGCTGTGAACGCCGACGCCCCTGGGAGCGGGTGCTTCCGGAGTCCACCCTCGCTGTGACGGTTCTCGACCAAAACGGCGAGGTGCTCCTCGAAGAGAGCTTGAGAATGGACGGCGCCGTCGGCTGGTGGCAGCAGGAATTCGATCTCGCCTCGTGGGCCGGCCGGGATGTGCAGCTGGAGCTTCGCTTCCAGCCATCTTCCGCCCAGGCTGAGCTAGCGGGACCGGCCTCTAACAAAGACGTCACTGACCAGGGAGCAGCTCACCAGGAAACCCGGCTTTCGGATCCGCGGGAGCTGATGCTGGACGGCCTTTACGTCGCCCACCAGCTCACCGCCGAGGAAGGTCTCGGCGGCACCCTCGACGAGAGCGGTTACCCTCGAGGCGGATCTGCCTTCGCCGTAAATGGTGTAGAGATATCGAGGATGGGCGACTCCCGGCCCGCGGTGGTTCCGGGAGCTCCCCCCGCCCCCGGGATCGCCAACCCCGAACCCTCCGCCTCAGCACCAGTCCAGCAGCCTGGGACGAACGCCGCGGCCCCTGCCTCGCCGACGACTCCCGACGCAGTGGTCAAAAACCAGGAATCTAGCGAGGAGCAGGCCCCCCGCCAAATCCTGCTGATCTCCCTCGATACCCTACGCCACGACTCCATCGGCGCCTTTCGGCCTCCGGACGCCGGCCGACAGCTCTTTCCCACACCCCATCTCGACGCCCTCGCCACGGATGGTCAAATCTGGCGCCGCCACTACTCCACCGAAGCGTGGACCAAGCCCGCCCACGCTTCCCTCCTCACGGGCTTTCCGCCGGCAGTCTACCGCGGCCCCGACGCCACCATCGATCCCGCGGTGCCGACCCTCGCCCAGCGGCTGAGCTCCGAGGGCTTCGCCACTCACGGCTTCGTTCACGATTGCGTTTGGCTCAACCCTCGCTTCGGTTTCGCCCGCGGCTTCGACACTTATCGCTCCGGCCACTGGAATGCGGAGCAGAGCGTTCGGCAAACGCTGAACTGGATCAGCGAGAATCGTGATCGCTCCTTCTTTCTCTTCCTTCATACCTTCGAGCCCCATTCCGATTTCCTGCGCCTTCCCTATGAAGCGCCAGGCATCGATCGGCGCACCATTACCGAACGCTGGGGGTTACCTCGTTACGGCTGCTCTCAGAGAATTTGTGGCTCCCGCCGATTGGTGATGATGGATGACGGCGAGCTGGGCTTCTTTCCGCGGGAGCGGGAGATCCTGCGCTATCTCTACGACGCCGGAGTCGGCGAGACCGACCGCGCCATGGGGCAGCTCTTCGCCCAGCTCCAGGAGCTTGGGCTCTACGATTCGATGATGATCCTGGTGACCAGCGATCACGGCGAGATGCTCGGCGAGGGCGGGGAGCTGCTTCACGGCCAGAGCCTGGAGCCGGTGATCAAGGTGCCGATGATCATCAAGTGGCCGACCGGGCAGCACCAAGGAGAGTCGATGGATGGGCTATCCAGCCACATCGACATCGCTCCCACCGTCCTCGAGGCCTATGGATTGCCCACCGACGGGCTCCTCGGCTCCCCGCTCCAGCGGCGGCGCAGCGATCGGCCGATCTTTGCCGGAACCCGGTGGCGAGTGGTGGTGCAGGACGAATGGAAGGCGACCTTCGACGAGGGGGGAGGACAGCTGGTGAACCTTCGTCAAGATCCCGACGAGCAGGAGGACCTCGCCGCCAAGAACCCGGTGACCTTGCGCCAGCTGCGAGAGCTCCACAGCGCCTACAACCGCCAGTTCCGGCAGCTGCTGGAGGAATTGCGCCGCCAGAGCACCGTGCCGGAGGAGGAAGGTCAGGGCAGTGACGGGCTCACTCCTCAGGAGGTCGAGGAGCTCAAAGCCCTCGGCTACCTCGGCGGCTGATGGCGAGGCAGCAGAGAGCTTGGGGATCCCTTGAGCCCTTAGGGGCGGAAAACCTCGGCTTCAGGACGCGGTGATGAATAGGTCACCTGGCGCACCCAGCGGCAGGCGGACCAGCAGAAGACCAGCAGGACGCGCTGAGGGCTGTCGACAAGAGCTGCTCATTGAAACGGGACGACCTCGGCTAATCAAAGGCTGATCACCGGGGGTGAGATCAGCCTTGAGAAGGGCTCCCTGAGTCTCGGAACGGACCACGACTTGACACTCCGACCCGGCATGGATATCCTTTAATCCGGATGGACGGATTAATTACTCTCCAGACAACGCCGATCTACGCTCGGCTCACCGATCTCGCAGATCCCCTGCGAGCCCGGCTGCTGCTGTTGTTGGAAGGCCACGAGCTTACCGTCGGCGAGCTGTGCACCATCATTCAATCCCCCCAATCCACCGTGAGCCGTCATCTCAAGACCCTCGCCGACGGCGGCTGGGTCAGCGCCCGCCGAGAGGGAACCTCTCGACTGTACTCGGCCCGCGGCACGGAGCTCGATGCCTCTGGCCGCCGCCTCTGGTCGCTGGTACGAGAGCAGATTAGCGCCGACTTCGACGCCTCCCAGGATCAACATCGGCTTCAAGAGGTCCTCGCCCAGCGCCGCACTCGCTCCCAGGAGTTCTTTTCGACCCGTGCCGGCGCCTGGGCACAGCTTCGCCAGGAGCTCTTCGGAGATCATTTCGATCTCCTCGCCATCGCCGGGCTGCTGAGCTCCGATTGGGTGATCGGCGACCTCGGAGCCGGTACCGGCCAGCTAGCCCATCACCTAGCCCCCTTCGTGCGGCAGGTCATCGCCGTGGATGATTCTCCCGCGATGCTCGACGCGGCCCGCCAGCGCCTGCTGAACCGCAACAACGTCGAGATGCGCAATGGCCGCCTAGAAGCCCTGCCGGTGAGCGACGGAGAGCTCGACGCCGCGATTCTCTCGCTGGTGCTTCACCACCTACCGGACCCCTCGGCGGTACTCGCCGAAACGCGGCGCGCCCTGCGCCCCGGCGGACGGCTCTTGGTGGTCGACATGACCCCCCATTCTCGAGAGGAGTACCGCAGCCAGATGGGCCACATCTGGCTCGGATTCCCCTCCCAACAAATCACGGAATGGCTCGAGGAAGCCTCGTTCAAGAATTCTCGAGTCGTCTCGCTCCCTGCGCGAGCGGACGCCAAAGGCCCCGCTCTCTTCGCGGCTAGCGCAGAGGCCGCCTAGTCGAAGGCCACATACCTAAAACCTTCGGCGAAGCGCCGCACTCGCTCATGCTCTCCAACCCTAGGGCCCGGACCCTCCAGCCTCAGATCAACAAAGCCCAGCCCTACTCGATCTGCCTCTTCAGACTTCGCTTCCAAGCTCTCTCATCAAGCCCTCTCTCAACACAACCGTTCTCATCAAGCTGTCTCATAAAGAACAAATCACGAGGTTGAACTCGATCATGACTACGATGACCGAAACCCCCGCCGCCGCCGAGCGCGTGACCTTCAAGGTCGCGGATCTCAACCTGGCCGAGTCCGGCCGCGCGGAGATCCGCCTCGCCGAGCACGAAATGCCCGGCCTGATGGCTCTGCGCGAGAAGTACGGCCAGAGCAAGCCTCTCTCCGGCGCCAAGATCATGGGCAGCCTGCACATGACCGTGCAGACCGCCGTGCTCATCGAAACCCTCGCCGACCTCGGTGCCGATGTGCGCTGGGTCTCCTGCAACATCTTCTCGACCCAGGACAACGCCGCCGCCGCGGTGGTCGTCGGTCGCCCGGAGACCGGTGGCACCCCGGAAGACCCCAAGGGCATTCCGGTCTTCGCCTGGAAGGGTGAGACCCTCGAGGAGTATTGGTGGTGCACCAAGGAAGCCCTGGTGTGGCCCGACGGTTCCGGCCCCGACCTGATCGTGGATGACGGTGGCGACGCCACTCTCTTCGTCCACAAGGCCAAGGAATACGAGCAGGGCGGCGCGGTGCCGGCCTTCGATGCCGCCAACGAGCCGGAGGAGTGGGGCGTGATCCTCGACACCCTGCGCTCCGAGCTGGCCGCTCACCCGGGCCGCTGGACCGCCATCGCCGACGGCATCGGCGGCGTCTCCGAGGAGACCACCACCGGCGTTCACCGCCTCTACCAGATGCACCGCGACGGCGAGCTGCTCTTCCCCGCCATCAACGTCAACGATTCGGTGACCAAGAGCAAGTTCGACAACATCTACGGCTGCCGTCACTCTCTGGTGGACGGAATCTTCCGCGCCACCGACGTGATGCTCAGCGCCAAGGTCGCCGTGGTCTGCGGCTTCGGCGAGGTCGGCAAGGGTTCCGCTCAGGCTCTGCGGGGCCAGGGCGCCCGGGTGATCGTCACCGAGATCGATCCCATCTGCGCTCTGCAGGCGGCGATGGAGGGTTACCAGGTCACCACCCTCGAGGACGTGGTGGAGACCGCCGATATCTTCATCACCACCACCGGCAATAAGGACATCATCACCGCCGAGCACATGGCGCGGATGAAGGACAAGGCCATCGTTGGCAACATCGGCCACTTCGACAACGAGATCGACCTCGCCGGCCTGCGCCAGGTGGAGGGCATCCAGCGGGTGAACATCAAGCCGCAATACGACGAGTGGGTCTTCCCCGATGGTCATAGCGTGCTGATGCTGGCCGAAGGCCGCCTGCTCAACCTCGGCTGCGCCACCGGTCACCCGAGCTTCGTGATGTCCGCCTCCTTCACCAACCAGGTGCTCGCCCAGATCGAGCTGTGGGTCAACCGCGAGGCCTACGAGGTGCAGGTCTACATGCTGCCGAAGAAGCTCGACGAGGAGGTCGCTCGACTCCACCTCGACCAGCTGGGCGTCAAGCTCACCGAGCTCAGCAAGGAGCAGGCGGACTACATCGACGTGCCGGTGGAAGGCCCCTACAAGCCGGAGTACTACCGCTACTGAGCCCGCCTCGAGGGGAGCTCGCTCCCCTCATCCCGTCTCTCGACGAGACGGAGTCTCGCGCCGGCGACCTTCGGGTTGTCGGCGCGTTTTCTTTGCCCAGCACTGGCCTTGCCCAGCGATTTCCTGCCCAAAGGGCTTAAGGCCCTAGGCAGCCCGCAATCCCGCGCCAGATTCCTTCTACCGCGGGCTCCCCTCGACCACGCGTCATTGCCAGGGCTCGTCCAGCATCCAGGTTCGGGGCTCCGGCAAGATCTGGCGCAAATAGGTCTGCACCCCCCGCTCACGGCTCCAGTCCCGAGGGTAGCCCAAGGAACACTCCTCGAACCTCACACCGTCGCGGAAATGGGTGCCTTTGATGTGGAGATGACCGTAGACCACCGCCGCCACCGGATAACGCCGGTGCCAATCTTCCGTCTTCCGGGTTCCGCACCAGATCGAAAAGCGCGGGATGCGCCGCAGATTCACCAGGTCCTCTCGCAGCGGCCAGTGGTTGATGAGCACCAGCTGGGCGCCGGTAGCCGCCGCCCGATCCAGCCGCTGGGAGGTATAGCGCACCCGTTCCTTACACCAATGAGCGCGGCTGTCGAAGGGTTCGTAGTGCAGCAGGACTTCGTCGCTACACAGCACCCCCGACTCCGCCGCCCAGTCCACCGCTTCCTCGGCGGCGACATCGTCGGGACGGAAGCTGTAGTCGTAGAGCGTAAAGATCGGGCAGACCAAGTAGGTCTCTGTGCTGGCCCCTGATGTGTTGGCCTTTGATGTGCTGGCCTCTGACGTGCTGGATTCGGAGCTGCCCACCACGAAGCTCGCGAAGGGGTCTTCTGGAGTCAGAACCCCGAAGGAACGACAAACCTCCACCAGTCGGCGATACCGAGCCTCACCGCGCAGCGGCGAAGGGTCGTGATGGAGAGTCCAGAGGTCGTGATTACCCGGCACCCACACCAGCTGCCGAAATCGCGGCGCCAGGGTTTCGAGGGCAAAGCGCAGGTGAGCCTCCGTCTCGCCGACGTCGCCGGCGAGGATCAGCCAATCCTCCGGAAAGGCCGGGAACTCCTCGAGGGCCTCGCGATTGGAGCGATTGGCCAGATGAAGGTCCGCTAGAGCCCAGAGCTTCATGCTTGCGTCGACCGCCCGGTGCCGACCTCCGTCGGGGCCACCATCTCACCGTCGGTGGAGGAAGCCTCGGCGGCCATCTCGCTCTCCGGGTCACCGGCCCCAGAGCCGTCTTCCGCGGCCCCCTGGGGAGAGTCTGGCCCCGGCGGGAAAATCAGCGCCTGAGTGACCCGATCTCCGTCGTAGGTCATCTCGGTAAGGGGATGACGCACCGGCTCGACGGCGAGGTCGCCGTGGATCAAGGCGCCACCACCGGTGGGAATCCCCAGCCCCCTCACGTGCTCGCCCACCGTTGGCATCGCCCGACGCAGGCGATCCCAATCTGGCTCAGCGTGGGCGTCGATGAGATAGGGAACCAGCTTGAGGGTTTCGAAGGGCTGGGCAGTCTCGCCCTCCTCATACAGGCCGAAGAGCCCTAATTGGACGGCTCCCGCCGACACCCCCGCCAGCAGGGCTCCGGTGTAATAGCGCTCGATGAGCTTCTGGGTGATGCCATTGTCCTTCATCACCTCCCATCCGCGAGCTACATCTCCACCGGCAAGGAGAATCAGGTCGGCCTCGTCGACGAATTCCAGATCCTCCTCGGAGGGCACCGACGGAATCATCCGGCAGCGGCTGATTCCTACCCCCTCCATGGCGCCCCGAAAGAGATGGTAGAAGTCCAGCACATCCCCATTGGAAGCTCCGATATAGGCCGCCCGGGGCTCATCTCCCAAACGGGCTCGACACCGGGCGAGGAAGGGCTCTCCGTCGACCTGCCAGAACAGCAGCTGACTGTCTGCCGTCAGCAAAATAGGCTGCAGGGGAGTCTCCATCTCGGTCATCGGCAGCGTGTTCTCCAAGAGCAATAGAGGGTCATCGACGGGGGTCGAGGCATCGCGAAAGTGGGCGCGACGAGGGACGAGTCCTCCATTGTACGCCTTCCCCCCGCCTCAGCAGCGACGAATCCTCGGGCAGGACGCCGACAACCCGCGTTCGGTGAGATATAATTACTGCTTTGGAGGGTATCCAAGTAGCCATGTCAGACCTGAAAGTTCGTATACAACTGGATGGAACCCAGCTGGACCTTCTCGAAGGTGACATCACTGAGCTGGATGTCCAAGCCATCGTCAACCCCTCGAACGAGGATCTTCAGCTCGGTTCGGGTGTCTCCGGTGCGATTCGAGAACGCGGCGGAGCGACGATCCAGGAAGAGTGTGATCGCATCGGCAGCACCTCGGTCGGCACCGCGGTGATGACCGGCGCCGGGGAGCTCAAGGCGCAGCAGGTAATCCACGCCGTGGGCCCTCGCATGGGGGAAGGAGACGAGGATCGCAAACTCTCCTCCGCGGTTCGCGCTGCCCTCGCCTTGGCAGACCGTAATGGATTGACCTCCATCGCTCTGCCGGCGATTGCCACCGGGAACTTTGGCTTCCCGCTGGACCGCTGCGCGCGGATTCTGCTGACGGAAGTCCACCGCTATCTCCAGGGCGGCACCAAGCTGGAGCGGGTGGTAGTGATCCTCCACGGCGAGGAGGCATTCAACACCTTTCGCCGAGAGCTGCGGCGAGGCTTCCGCTAGACCAGCCTCCGCGGGAAGCTCCCCGCACATCCATCTAGCGAAAGCTCGCTACATGACAGACCTGGCCATCAGCTAAAGCTGGCCAGCTCAAAGCGCCTGGTTCAAGCGACTCAGCCCAAGAGAGTTGAGTCTGCAAAACCAGGCGTTTTTACATTCTAGGCCCGCACCGCCTCCGCTAGCGAAGTCAGGCCGATTGACGAAGCCACCGATTCGCTAAGGCAGCGAGAGGGTGACTTCGAGTCAGGCCACCATATAGGCGCTAGCCCGAATCTGAAGCCTCGCCCGCGGCTCGAAACCTCCCCCGACGAGCAGGTAGGCTGCGCTCGCCGAAAGCACCGGCAGCACGACCCAGCCGTCGAAGCTATCCCCGGGAGCGTAGGGCGCCACCACCGGCTCGATTTCCGAAAGCTTGATCCAGTGCTGCTCCTCGTCTCGCCGAGGACAGAAGCGCAGCTCTACATAGGCGCGGTCGAGATCGATCCTGCGCTGCGCCGCAGGGTGCCATAGCGAGAACACGAAACGCAGCTCATCGAAGCTTTGGGTCTCGAGGAAATTATCTTCCTTGATCCGCAGCGGAAAAGAGAAGGCGCCGCTAGCGTCCGTCGCGAAAATCTCCGGCGTAGCCTCGAAATCGATCTGCCGAGGCGGCGTGCTGCGGGGCGTGGTATCCATGCTCGAGCTCTGGTGGGGGTGCAGTGGGGAGGGAAAGATGCAATGGCAGAGGCTCCGAGGCTGGGGCGTCTGATTCTCGGAGCTTCTGATTCTCGGGACTGTCGAACCCCCGCTCACCGCAAATCTGCTAGAGCTGTAGGAGATCGAAGAATCGTGCCCTGCCAAACCGAAGGGTGGAGCATATCACCGCCCCGTCACTCACTTTGGCAGCCTCAAGGTCCGTCGGTTCTCGACTCCCTGCCGACTCAGCGCCAACCCACTGCCAACTCATTTCCAGCAGAATTCAACAGGTGAAGGCCGCCGAGACACAGCCGTGCTGTCACCACCTCGGCATCCTACCGACCGTGCCCGCTGAACCAGCCGAAGAGCTCCTCGCCCCGAATTCCTGAGGCTCCAGGAGTCCGGCTCAGGAATCCAGCTCAGAGACTCAACACGGGATCCCGGCGCACCAGAACTAGGGTCTGGTCGTCCGCCGGAGCAACGTAGTCGATGAAGTGATCGCTGGCCTCGAAGATCGCGTCGACCACGTCCTTCAGCTCGCCGCCTTCCGCCCTCGTCTGAGACCGCCACTCCTGAAGCTGCCGCGCTTGGACCTGGTGCGCCACCTCGGCCATGCGCTGCAGGCCAAACTCTTCATCGTCGCCGTTGCGCGCCTCGGGAATGCCGTCGGTGTAGAGAACCAGAATGTCCCCGGGCTCGAGCCGGGCGCTGCGCTGATGGTAGCGAGCGGGCACCGGGAGCCCCATCACTCGGCCGGTGCTAGGCAGGTTGTCGATGCGACCGTCCGCTCGCAGGATCAGAGGCGGGATATGTCCAGCATTGACGTAGGAGATGCGCCCATCAGCGCTGAGCTCCAGGCAGACCAGCGAGATGAAGCGGCTGCCGGTGCCGCCGGCGCGGGTCACTCGGCTCAGCGCTTCGACGGCGCAGAGCAGGCCGCGGCGATCTTCCGCCGCCATCCGCAATCCCACCACCGCATCCCGGGCCTGGAGAGCCGCTGGCAGACCATGGCCAGTGGCGTCTCCGAGAGCGATGCCCAGGGTCGGGCCATCGTCCTCGTGCCGCTGGCGAAAGTCGTAGAGATCTCCCCCCACCAATTCCGCGGGGCGAGCACGGAATGCGATCTCGAAACCCGGGAAGTCCGGCGCCTTCGTCGGCAATAACGAGGTCTGTACCTGTCGCGCCTCGTGAATCGAGGTGATCAGATCCCGCTGGCGGAGGGCGATGTCAGAGGCCGATTTGAGGGTGGTGAGGGCGTAAATCAGCTCAGCGTCCGGCACGGAATCGGCCACCGGTTCGGACAGCGTGAAGGAGATGAAGATATCCGTCGCCGGCCCGACCACGATGCCGGCGAAGGGGCCACCGCCGATGGGGGCCTCGAGGGAGGCGTCATAGCGGGGATCCGAGGGCCGCACCAGCACCCAGCCACGCTCCAGCAGATCTGCGACCACCGGATAGCGCGCCGGTACCTGATAACCGAGGGGCACCCCGCCACCATCTCCTTCTTTGGCGAAGAGCTCGAAGGTCTCCCCTTCGCGGCGATACGCCCGGCCACCGAGAAAGATCGGCGCTGGAGCCTCCGGATCATCGGCCTCCGCCGAGGATTCGGTGAGGCTCTTGAGGAGATAAAGGGCGACCTCCTCGGCACCGCCGGGCGCACCCAAGGAAACCATCAACCGCCGCAAACTGCGGTAAAGGCGATAGACCGGTAGCGAACGCGGGCTGCGAGCCTGGTCGTCCCCGACAGCGGTCAGGGGCGGAAGAGACAACAGATCGGTAGGTGTCATAGCCGTAGCTCCGCGGCAAGCGGAGAGCAAGGGCAGCGGGAGCGCCGTAAGGAGAGTTTAGGAGAAAGGAAATCGACGACAAAGGTCTCGACGACCCGCCGCGGGGTCAGCAGGGAGAGCATACAGCATCCCCTCAAAGGTCGTAGAGGCGATCGTTCTGGATACCCTCGAGGACTCCTTCTTTGGATTCATCAGCAGGGGAATGTGCACGGCGGAGCGCAGGCAGAACAGCGCAGGCAGAACAGCGCAGGCAGAGGCTGCTTCCAGAAAGGCCGAAACCTTCCAACAGGCCTGGACGAAAGACCTTATCGAGAGACGATAGATCCCCGCCCACCCGAGCCGCCCCCCAGGAGGAGCTATGCCCCCTCGCCACACCCATCCCGTGATGTCCCAGCTCCAGAGGCCTCAGCTCCAGAGGCCTCAGCTCCAGAGGCCTCAGCTCCAGAGAGCCCACTCCTCGAGAACCCAGACTCGGAGCCTTGGCGCCATCATCCTTGGCTCCCTTCTCAGCCTCGCCTTCTGCACCTCCCTCGCCGCCGCAGAGCGAGCCTCGACCCCGGGGAAGATCTTGTTGATCTACCTCGACACCACCAGCGGCAACGGCGACCTTTACGCCATCGACGCCGTGAACCCCGAGGCCCAACCCCAGCGAGTCACGAACTCGGAGCTGGCGGAGGGGGCTCCGCGCTGGGATGCGGCCGGACAGCGGGTAGTCTTCGCCCGCAGCGGCCCGGACGATGAGCCCCAGCGCTTCCTGGTACCCCTCACCGGCGATAGCCCGCAGGAGTCGAAGAGCTCTGAGGGCGCGCTGTTGATCAACCCTGCTGGAGACGAGGTCCCTTCCTGGGCTCCCGTCGTCTCGCCGAAAGGCTTCGCCATCGCCTACTCCGCGGTAGTAGGGGACAACGCGGATCTCTACCTGGCGCAAGGGGACGGCACTTCCCCCAAGCGCCTCACCGAGCACCCCGGCCGGGACATCCAGCCAGTCTTCTCGCCGGACGGGAGCCTGCTCGCCTTCACCTCCGACCGCAGCGGCAACAGCGAGGTGTGGGTGCTCGACCCATGGGATCCTGAATCAGAAGCGGTAAACGTCACCTCCCACCCAGCTCAGGAGGGGCATCCCGCCTGGTTCCCGGACGGCGAGCATCTGCTGGTGTATTCCAGCCGCAGCGGCGGAGCCGATCTCTACCGAGTCGCGCTTCCAGCCGCGCTGCGCTCCGATGCGAGCTCCCCCGAGCCCAAGAGAGATGAGGAGGCCCTAGCTCTCACCGTCGGCGATGATCTCGAGCTCCTCGGCTCGATTTCCCCAGACGGGCGATGGCTAGCCTTCGGTTCTAGTCGCGGTGGCGACTGGAATCTGTGGCTTCAGGAGCTCGGGACGGACGGAGCTCCGCAAGGGCAGGCCCGCGCTCTCACCAGCTCCAAAGGCTTCCAGGGCGATCCCCACTGGATCCCCGCCTCCGCTCTTCGCTGACGGTTTCTGCGCTGCCGCGAACATTTGAGCGAAGACTTCGAGTCGAGGACTCCAAACCGAGAAATTGAAGCTGAGCCCAAAAGTCAGGCTGAACCGAGCCGTGGCCTGCCGCGTAGATATCTACGCCCTGCTATACTTTTTGTCTTCATCCTGACCGGCTCTGCGAGCTCGTGAAGAGCTCCAGGAGACAGCCTTTGGAGGCTTCATGACACCTCGGATTTTCTCTTCTCGCCGCGGCCTCCGCCGTTCTCGTACCGCCCTCGCAACCCTTGGACTTCTGCTCTGTGCAGGATCGCTGATCCCCTCCGCGGCCGGTGCCGCCGAAGGGCGCGACCAGGTCCTGTTGCGCACCGCGACGCTCTCCAATGCCGATGCGGCCCGGGGAGCTGACCTGGCACCTGGCCTCCGCGCCTCCGCTGCCGAGACCATGGTGATCATCAAGTATGGCGCTCCGGTGAGCCAGGCTCAGCGCCTGGCCCTGGAGGAGCGGGCCTCGATCTACTCCTACCTGCCCCATGACGCCTTCTTGGTGCGCTCCCATTCCGGCGCCGGGCTGCTGAGCCAGCTGCCGCCGGGCGCCCTCTGGGCGAGCCCCCTCCACCCCGGCTGGAAGCTCGCGCCAGAGCTCTCGAACCTGGCGACCAACGCCGCCGCCAGGGCTACCGACGAGACCGTCCCGGTGCTTCTGACCTTCAGCCGAGAAGCGCTACAGGCCAGCGCCGTGGCCGGGGCGTCTCGCTTCGGCTCGGTCGTCGGCGCCGCCGAGACCTCCCGAGGCTTGCGGGTTCGCGTGCTGGCCCACCCTTCCCAACTCGCCCCGCAGCTCGACGCCCTCGCTCGCCTGCCAGAGCTGATTTGGGCGGCGCCGGAAGGGCGTCGAGTGCTGCTCAACGACACCACCTCCTACATCGGCCAGACCGGCCCCTCCGGCGGCACCGCCACTCCCCTCCACGACGCCGGCCTGCTGGGTCAGGGACAGGTGGTAGCGGTGCTGGACACCGGCATCGACCCGGACATGTGCTATTTCCGTGAGGCCAGCGGCGCCCTGCCGCCGGTCAACGCCTGCGACGGCGGAACCCTCTTCGACGATAGTCGGCGCAAGCTGATCGCGGTGAATTTCCTGTGGTCCGGCGACTGCAACGGCGGTATCGGCTCGAACGAATGGGATAACCACGATCACGGCACCCACGTCGCCGGCACAGTAGCGGGAGACAACCTCGCCAACGTCGGCACCCGAGACAGCGGCGACGGCATGGCGCCAGCGGCACAGCTGGTGATCCAGGACGGCGGCATTCAATTCGACAATTGCGCCGACCTGCCAGGTCTCGGCTGCCCGGTGGTGGACCTCGAGCCGATCTTCCAGCAGACCTACGATCAGGGCGCTCGGATCCACACCAACTCCTGGGGCGACCGGGAGAACTTCTCGCCGCAGAACCTCTACAGCGCCGGTAGCGAAGACGCCGACGCCTTCATGCGGGAACACCCGGACTTTCTGCTGGTCTTCGCTGCCGGCAACTCCGGTCCCTCCAGCCAGACCGTCGGCAGCCCGGCCACCGCGAAGAACGTCCTCGCCGTTGGCGCCACGCTGCGGGCCGGTGGGTCGAACTCCATGGCCAGCTTCTCCAGCTGCGGGCCCACCGACGACGGCCGCATCAAGCCTGACCTCACCAACCCGGGCTCCAGCATTCAGAGCGCCAATAGCGACAACAACACCGGCAGCAACAACTGCAACCAGCGCTCCATGAGCGGTACCAGCATGGCGGCTCCCGGAGCCGCCGGCTTCGCTGCTCTCGCGCGGCAGTACTTCACCGCCGGCTATTACCCCAGCGGGGTCGCTAGCCCGCTGCAGGCCTTCACCCCTTCGGCGGCCTTGGTCAAGGCCGTGTTGGTGCACTCCGCCTCGGACATGAGCGGCGCCGGGCCGGTGCCGGACAACTGCCAGGGCTGGGGCCGCCTGCAGCTTGCCGAGGCGCTCTATCTGCCCGGTGATGATCGCGCCCTGTGGGTCAAAGACGCCACTCCGGGCTTCCTCGACGGCTCCACCGGTCAGACCTACACCTACCGCTTCCAGGTCGAGGCTGGAGAGGCCCTGAAGATCACCCTCGGCTGGACCGACGCTCCCTCCACGCCGGCAGCCTCCACTCACCTGGTGCAGGATCTCGACCTCTCCGTCCGCGCCCCGGGCTCTTCCTCCTTCCAGGGCAATGTCTTCAGCGCCGGCTCCTCCACCGCCGGCGGCAGCGCCGATCGAGTCAACAACCTGGAGCAGATCTACCTCCCCACCCCCTCCGCAGGCGTGTATGAGGTGGACGTCCACGCCTTCAACCTTCCCGACGGCGCCCAGCCCTACTCCCTGGTGGTTACCGGAGATGCCCAAGCGCTGCCGGCCGTCGAGGTCTTCGGCAATGGCTTCGAGACCGGCAACACGGACAATTGGAGCACGCTCTTCCCTTGAATGGGCGTCCCTTGAATGGGCGTCCCTTGAATGGGCGTCCCGTGAACCGGCTTCCCTTGAACGATCGCCTACCTAAGGAGAGTTCTATGTCGAGAATCGCGTCGATCCCCTGGATCGTAGTTTTGATCGCGTTCTTGATCGCACCGGTCTTCTCGGTACTCGTCGAGGCAAGCCCAGCCCGGGCTCAGGACCCTGATGTAGTGACCAAGACGGAGATCCCGGATCCGCCTCCCGAGTCTGAGCTTCCCCAAATTCCGCCGGACGCCGATGACGAGGGGTACTCCGTCCAGGTCCAGCAGCAGGGAACCCAACTGACCGCCGGGATTCGCTTCCAAGCCACCGTTGCCGAGCTCGATTCACGCTTGGCGGAAGTGCTTCCGAAGGTCTATTCCTACGTTCAGGAGCAGGGCCTCGAACCCGGAACTCCCTATAGCCTGTACCTCGCCTCGGAGGGAGCGACGCTAGATATCGAGGCAGGGGTCTTGGTGGATGCCCCCGTCGCCAAGACGGAAGAGATTCTCCCGGGAAGCCTGCCCCAAGGGGCGGCGATCCACACGATGCACCCCGGGCCCTACACCAATCTCTTCCAGGCCCACCGTGCATTGAACACCTGGTTGGAGACTCACCAACGCCGCGGAGGCAAGATTTGGGAGCTCTACCTCACCGACCCCGGGCTAGAACCCGACCCCCGGAAGTGGCGAACGGCGGTCTACCAAAGCCTCGAGAGCGAGGGACCCTGAACCCATCTCCCGGATCCCGAAAGGGCCCGAAGATACAAGGCTCCCCAAAGGAGCGAGCTCGCTATTTGTTCCTGACCGCTGACTGCACCAAGGGCGCTACTCGGGGAATCAACAACAGGCCCGGAAGCGCCAGCACGGTCGTAAGGGCAAAATACGGCCCGTAGCCCAGCGCGTCCGCCGCCAGGCCGGAGAAGCCCCCCACCAGCTCCCGGGGCAGCGCGGAGAGCGCCGTCAGCACCGCGAAGCGGGTGGCCGCCGCCTCCTTCCCACAGAGGGCCATGAGAAAGGCCAGGAAGGCGGTGACCGCCAGGCCCTGGCAGAAGTTCTCCACCAGGGTGACGGTCCACAGACCCGCGCGTCCCAGATCGAGAGCGGCGGCAAGGGCATAGCCGAGGTTCGAGAGCCCCTGAGCCAAACCGAAGAAGAGGAGGGCGGGAATAGTTCCCCAACGCGCCGTTCCCCAGCCCCCCAGCAGCGCACCCAAAACCGAAGCGAGAGTCCCCAGGGTCACCGCGACGGCACCGATCTCCGCCGTGCCATAGCCGGCATCGACCCAGAAGGGCAGGGTCATCGGCGAGAGGGCGTAATCCCCCACCTTGTAGAGCAACACCAACAGCAGCGCGGGCAGCATCGCCGGCTGCCGAAGCCAGCGCAGCGACGCCGAAACCAGGCTCTTCATCGAGGCCGACGAGGTGCTCTTTCTACCTTCCGGTACCCGCAGGGCCGCGAGAGACGCGACCCCCAGCAGCAGCGCCAGCAGCCACCAGGTGGTCGGCCACCCAATCTTCGGCCCCAGGGCCAGCAGCGCACCGCCGCCGGCCGCCATGGCGAAGCGATAGGCCACCACTCGAACGGAGTTGATGGGCCCCTCCTGCCCTGGCTCCGCGAGCTCTACGGCATAGGCGTCCAACGCCACGTCCTGAGTTGCCGACGCCAGAGTGAAGAGAAAGAGAAGAGCGATGAAGCCCGCCCCCCAGAGCAGCGCTTCTTGGCCCATGGCCATCGCCTGACCGGCACAGGAGAGAGCCATGAAGGCGAGGGCCGCCGAGATCCAGTGACGACGCTGACCGAAGCGATCGACCAAGGGCGCCCAGAAGACTTTGATGGTCCACGGCAGCGAGAGCAGGCTGATCAACCCCACCGCCGTCAACGAAGCCCCCGCCTGACGCCAGATCACCGGCCACACCTTTTGGGCGATGACCAAAGGCAGGCCCGAAGCGATGTAAAGAGCTCCAAGAAGCGCCAGCTTGGAGCCCAGCGAGAGCCGAGGGCGCGAAATAACGGGCCCCGCTTCGGTGTTAACGGAAGCTGCGGAAGGCGCATTCTCCCCAGCAGGGGGCGCGGATCCGCCGCCAGAGGAGGAGGACGGCATGGGAGCTATTGTACGAGCCGACGCGGACTACAATGGCTTTTCGGCGCCTCAAGGCCAAAGAACGCCACGACATCAAAAAACACTGCGATGTCAAAAAGCGCGATGTCAAAAAGCGCGATGTCAAAAAGCAGTGGCCTGATCCCGCCCGACTTCTTCTGCACCCTCCCTTACCCCGCCTCATTCAATCCACGGCCCAGCAGATCCAGAGATAGCGCAGCGCAGCGATCACCGCGTCGCAAGCCGCTCCTTCTCGGCCCCCTGCATCCAGACCTCTTGGACCCGGAGCTCTCTATCCGGCCCCCCATTCACTGGTCCCATTCACTAGGCCCCCCTTGATCGACCTCAGCCCACGATCCCCCATGCCCTCCACCTCTCCTCGGCGAAGCGAGCCAGAGGAGATGCGTCTTCGCTGGGCTCGGGGATTCGCTTCACGTCTTCGAAGAGCGAAGCATTTCTCGCCAGCTCCAGCCCTCGGCCTTCTCCTGGTCCTTAGCCTCTTCTTGACTCTCGGCCTCGGCGCGCCAGCGGCGGCAACCGCTGCCGCTACACCGACGATCCAGCTCCCCGGCACGACGACGGAGCGGGTGACCTCCCTTCCGGTAGAGCTGCACTTCGAGGTGCCGCCGGACGCCGATCAGGCCCTGGCTCGGCTGCGCAACATTGACCCAGAGGCTCTGGAAGAGGCCTTCGATCGCACCGGGGCGCCGGAGAACGGGCCTCCGATTCGCGTGATTCTCGCCCGCGAAGGTTCGGCGCTAGCTACCCGAGTACCGCCTTACATCACCGGCTATGCCTACGGTCATGTGGGCGTTGTGGTGCTCTTGGTAGACCGCGTCCCCACCTTCCCGAATCACTCCATGGAGGAGCTGCTGCGACACGAGATCGCTCACGTCCTGATCGACCGCGCGGCGGCAAACCAGCCCGTCCCTCGCTGGTTCCACGAAGGGCTCGCCACGTCCATCGGAAATCGCTGGAGTCTCCAGGATTCTTCTCGCGCGCACTTCGCGTCACGACGGGTTCGGGACGTGCCGATTACCGAGCTAGGCCCTTATTTCCGCGATCCAGAGACGGTGAACGCCGCCTACGCAGCATCCACCGACCTGGTGAGGTATTACGAAAAGCGCTACGGGCACCGCTTTCCCGCCCTCCTCTTGGGCCGGGTCGCGGAGGGGGTTGCCTTCGACGAAGCGTTCTATCAGCTCACCGGCATCACGCTGCTTCAATCCCAGGGGCAGTTCTTGAGCCAGGACAGCCGCTGGCTGTATTGGTTTCTCTGGATAACCAGCGACCCGGTGCTGTGGGGCATCCTGTCTCTGCTCGCCCTCTACGCCATGAAGCGGAGACGAGACCGCCTGCGGGAACGCCTCGAAGCCTGGGAAGAAGAGGAGCGCCAGGCCGCAGAGGAGGAAGCCCTCGCCCGGGCCCGGAGTCTGGAAGCCCACCGCCTCGGTGGCCCCACCCTGGTGCTCGTTCCCTCCGGCAGAGGAACTTCTCTAGGGCCGCTGCAGCCGAGCCCGACGGAGCCGCCGCCCTCCAAGCCCAACGGCCGCCCTTCTGGCCCGACCGACGGCACCGAAGAGAAGCCAAGAGAGAGCGACGGGGAACCGGACGATGGCGAGACCGTCAACTGAGGTCACTCTCGAAGCCAACCATCCCTAAGCCCAGAGGCCGAGCCCCAACACAACAGCGAGCCCCAACACGACAGCGAACCGGCCCAGCTCAGGGAAGGAGCCCACGCTCCCCGAGACGCCACCCTTCGTAGAGGAAGAAGTTGCGCATCTGGGTGCCGAGATCGCTGCCTTCCACCAGGGCCTCGACCTCCTCCGCGCTCTGCCGCTGATAGTCGAGGGGCTCGTTAGCGAAGGCCCACGTCACCGCCGCCGCAATGGCGGCGTTGAGATGCACCTGGCGCAGGTCCACCTTGTCGAAGGTATCGGACCCCGCATGGTAGTTGGGAGCGTAATTCGCCGACTCCTGGAGAGCCACCAGATTGCCAATTCCCTGAAGCATGAAGTCGTAGTTGTCGGTCCCCACGACGGGGGCATCGACGATGGTGAAGGGGCCCAGGGCCGCCACCGACTCGAGCGCCCGCTCCACCGTTTGGGCAACCGCCGGCCGGCCTCCGGTGAAGAAGCCGGAAATGCGCCCGGAGCCGATGTCGTAGCTGGAGGCCATCACGTGTCGATCCAGCTCCGCGGCATGCTCCTTCACATAGCCCCAGGAGCCGAAAAAGCCCTGCTCTTCCCCGTTCCATAGGGCGAAGCGGATCGTGCGCCGAGGCTGGAGGCCGAGAGCCCGCATCTGCCTCGCCACGTCGATCACCAGGGCGACGTTGGCTCCGTTGTCCAGGGCCCCGGTCCCCAAATCCCAGGAGTCCAGATGGGCGCCCACGACCACCACTTCCCGCTCCTCCGGCGGTGCCGATCCGGGGATCTCCGCGACGACGTTGTACGAGGTGAAGGAGCCGCCGGAATCCACCGAGACCTCCGCCCGCAGTCGCAGCCGCCGCTGGTTGCGCAGCAGGCGAGCCAGGCGGGTTCCTGAATCGCGCTCCACGGCGAGCAGAATCAGCGGGTTTTCTTCGCCGCGAAAGGTCGGCAGGCGGTAGAGCTGACCGCTCGGGCGCCCGGAGATCCAGACGATCCCCAGAGCACCGGCCTCCAGCGCCCGGTCCTCAACCTGCCGAAGCCTCGGAAAGAAGGCGAAGAGATCGTCGAGATCCCCCAGCAGCTCCGTCTCGGCGAGCAGAAAGGCGCCTCGGGCTCGTTCCCCCAGACTGTCGAAATCCGCCTCTCCTCCCTCCCCCAACAGCACCAGAGGAGCTTCTAGACCGCCCTCTGGGGTTCCCGCCGAGAAGGGCATGGCGGCCACTCTCGGCACCAGCTCCACATCCCCCACCACTCTGGCGCTAGCCCAGCCCTCGAGCCATAGAGCGGGCATAGTGAAGGCCTCCCTGCGGACCTCCACCCCGGCTTCCTGAAAGCGTTCCACCGCCCACTCCACCGCCTCCAGGTTGGCGGCGCTGCCGGTGGGGCGTCCCCCAATTTCGTCGGTGAGCTCCTGAAGGTCGGATTCCAGGGGGGTGCTCCCGAGAAGTCGCCCCACCAGCTGCTGCACCAGCGCTTCGCCCCTCACTTCGGATTTCTCTGCTGGAGACAAGGCTTCGTTGACCCGAGCATCCAGGGCTCCCGCCACCGACTCCGCCGCCTTGGCTGCCTCGGCCGCCTCCACCTCTTGCGCTATCCATAGCCCCCAAGCCAGCAGGCTCAGGGCGGTCACCATGGCCAGGTCTCTCAGCGGCCGGCGGCCTCGCACTGAAGGGCTCCGGGACGGAAAACCAGGGCCGGCGGAAACCTTAGGGGTCGGAAGAACGAGGGATCGTCGCGGCATAGTGCGGCTCCTGAAGCCGGAATCTCCTCGCGGAGCTCGGTCCGCGAAACAGAGTCTTGAAGTGGGAGGTAGGGGTCAAAAACTTACCACGCGGACCGTCCCTCTCCCGCGCCACGGACCTCACCGCAAGCTCCCTCAGCTTCCTGTCATCAACTTCTTGACAGTGTGCGGAGGCGGCAGCTAATTTGGTCCCTCCACTAGCTGCCGATTTAATCTTCGACGAGGAGGTCCAAGAGCTCATGCCGGAATCCAAGATGCGGGCCTATTTGATCTTTACTGGGACAGGTCCGATCCTGGTCCTCTCCACCTATCCGAAGCTCACCGATCAGCGCCTCATCGAGAAGATGCGCTACAAGGGAATCGACAAGTTCATCGCCTACAGCGTCGATCTGGACGCGGTCACCTCCCGCTACTCCGAAAGCTACGAGAACATCTCCGCGGATCTCGCGGGTAAAGAAGATCTGCGAGTTCTGGACTTCAACGGCCACCAAATCATGGCGAACTTCTCCCTCGACGCCCTCGGCGACCCGATCAAATTCGGCGGCTGAGAGCTCCCTCACTCTTCGTAGCCTGAGCCTCGAAGCTCCCGCGGCGGACTTTCCGACGCTGCGGCCGAGCCTCGCGAGCATCAGCGCTTCGCGCCCTCAGTGCCTCGATCACCCAAGCTTTCATCCCCAGCGCTCGAGGCGCTCTCGGTGCTGAGATGCAGACGCGCTGAGATGCAGACGTGCTGAGGCGCAGAGATCAAGAATTGCCTATGGCGCCCGAAGTCTCCGTCGTTGTCCCGACCTATAACCGTCTCGATGTCCTACCGGAGGTCCTCGACGCCTTAGAAGCGCAGCGGGACGCTCCGAGCTACGAGATTCTCGTCGTCAACGACGGCTCCGGCGAAGACACCGTTTCCTTTCTGGATCAGCGCAGCTTCCGGCGGCCGGCCCGGGTGATCCATCAAGACAACGCCGGCCCCGCCGCCGCCCGCAATGCGGGAGTGCAGGCGGCATCTGGCCGCTGGGTGGCCTTCCTGGGGGACGACACCGTCCCTCAGGAAGGATGGCTCGCCGCTCATCGAGAGGCCCACCGGCGCTTCGGGGACGAAGAGAACATCGCCGTTATCGGCTATACGCAGTGGCATCCCCGCATGCGTCTCAACCCCTTCCTGGACCACATCAACGAACACGGCCTGCAATTCGGCTACGCCCTCATCGACCAGCCGGACGAGGTCCCCTTCAACTTCTTCTACACCTCCAACCTCTCCCTCCACCGCGAGCTGCTGCTCGCCGAGCCCTTCGATACCCGCTTTCCCTATGCCGCCTGGGAAGACATCGAGACCAGCTACCGCCTGAGCCAGCGCCGCGGTATGCGCCTGATTTACGAGCAGCGGGGGGTGACCCACCACGATCACCCCACCGACCTGGGTCGCTTCGCCCAGCGCCAGGAAAAGGCTGGGTATTCGGCGGTCGTCTTCTACGGCCTCCACCCGGAGCTCGGAGGCTTCCTCGGCCTGGGGCCCGAGGGGCCTCCGCCGCTGCCCCCGACGGGTCTTAGAGCCCTCCCCACCGCCGCTTCGCGATGGTTGGCACGCTCTCTGCTTACTCTATCGGTACCCGTCGCTCTGCCCCGCCTTTGGGAGTCCCTCCTCCGCGAGGACTATATTCGGGGCCTCCACCGGGGATGGCAGGACAGGGCGCATCAAATCGACTGAGTAGATCGGTCGCTGCCCTGATTGAAGGAGGTCATCATGTCCCGCATCTCAAAGTTCGCCCGGCAACAACGGCCATCAGTTTTGGCCATTGCTGCCGCCACGCTGCTCTTCACCGCCTGGCTCCCGTCCCCGGCTGACGGCCAGGAGAGGGATCAGCCGCGCTCCGCCACCCGACAGCAGAGCGCTGCCCCCAGCACCCCCTCGGCACCGCCGCCAAGCCGCGCCACCAGCCCCGCCCCTTCTCGCTCCTCCAACGTTGATAGCTCCTCCCGAGGGGGCCGCACGCAGAGCGAGCGCAGCGACCGGCGAGCCAGCGGAGATCGCCGAAGCGCCGCAACCCAGACGGATCGCCCGGCGGACGTCGCCAACGCCAGCGACGCCTCCGATTCGGCGTACTCCAGCCGTGACCGCCGCAGCTACCGCCGGGGCGGAGGCCACCGAGGCTATTACCGCCACGGCTACTCCTACCCCTACTACCGCAGCTATTGGCGCAGTGGCTGGTGGGGCCCATGGTGGGGCTGGGGCTGGGATTATCCCGGCTCGATCTATGTCAACCACGGGCCCGGTGACGGCCTCGGCGCTCTGGATCTCGACGTCTCGCCGGAAGAAGCGGCAATCTTCATCAACGGACAGCAGGTGGGTATCGCCGACAACTTCGACGGCTTCCCTCAATACCTCTGGCTCAAGGAAGACACCTACGATCTGGTGATCTACCTACCGGGCTACGAGACCATCGCTCGCCAGGTGAGCATCTACCCGGGCTTGGTGATCGACGTCGAGGACCAAATGGTTCCGGGCACGGCAATTCCGCCGGAGGAGCTCGCCTCCACCAGCACCGAGAACCGGGATGAGCGGCTGCGTCGCAACGATGAGCGCCGCGCCACCGTGGACGCCGAACGGCGGGCCCGGGAAGATGAGTGGCGAGAGCGGGCTCGCGAGTACCGCCGGCGCCATCAGGGGGGGGACGGGAACAACCCCTCGGCCCTCGATGCCCGCAGCGCCCCCGGGCGCCTCGAGCTCGACATCCAGCCCGGCGACGCTTCGGTCTATCTCGACGGCCGCTTCCTCGGCAGCGCCGATGAGCTACAGGGCCTCAGTGGTGATCTCTTGGTAGACGCCGGTGAGCACGAGATCGAAGTTGTGCACCCGGACTACGAGACCGCCGCCCAAAGCTTCGAGGCCGAAGCCGGCGAGCTCCAAGCTCTCAAGCTCCACCTGCGCGCTAAGGGCTGAACCCTCCCGGAGCTACGGCCCTAGCCTAGTCTCAGCACGCTCTATCCGAGATCCGAAAGCGCCCCATCCTTGCGGTGGGGCGCTTTCACGTTGGAGCCCTCCGACAGATTAGACGCCTTAGAGAGGCTCGACGCGCAGCGTCTTCTCCTCCCATCGCGCGGTAGCCAACTCAGATCCCAGATCGAGCTCACCACGGTAGGCACGCTTGGGGATTCGACGACAGCGCACCTTGAAGGAGGTCGCGCCGGCGAGGGGAAAAGGATCGAGGCCCACGACGTCTCCCCGGCTCTCTATCACCAAGCCGTGGCGCTCGAAGCGGCGCTCCCAGCCGCTGCAGGCAGCCAGGGAGATCAGGTCCACCCATTCGATGAAGCGATAGTCCCGCACCGCCTGCTCCCGCTCGGCGAAGGCTGCCTCCTGCAGCGCCTCTCGACGCTCCGCCAGCCGCTCGTAGAATTCCTTCCAGTCCCCCGGCCGCTGCTGGAGCCGCTCACTGTGAACCTCCCAAGCGTGCTCGACGATCAGCAGGGTCGAATACGGGCGACCCCGGGCAAAGCGTTCGATGCCCCGCAACCAAAGCTCCCGCCGCACCGGCTCCGGCAGATCATAGAAAGTGTAGGGAGCACCGGTTTCTGGATCTACCCGGGGTGACGAGTCCGCCTCCCACCACCCGTTATCGTGCTCACGGGCGGCAAAGAGGATCGCCTCCCGCCGCGGGTTCTCGGGTAGATCATGGCCCTGCCACAGGGTTGCCAGCTCGCCGGAAACCGTAGCGTGATCCGGCTGCGTAGTGAGCAGCCAAGTCTCCCCTTCGTCATACACGATCATGATCTTCGCCTCGGCATCGAAACCTCCACCGAAGGTTGGTCAGCAGCTCTTGCGGCGCGGCCGGCTAGGGAACGAATCGGTAGCCAACCCCGCGCACGTTGTGAATGTGGCGCGGCCTCCAGGCGCTCTCCTCGAAGGCCTTGCGTAGCGAGACGATCACGTTGTCCACTACGCGGGTATTGGGGTGATGAGGTAGGTCCCACACCTCGGTGAGCAGCTGACGCCGACTGATCACCTCCCCAGGGCGCTGAGCGAAGAGGCGCATCACCGCGACCTCTTTACGGGAAAGCTCCACCAGCCCATCTCTAGTTTGCGCCTCCCAGGTGCGAAAATCGACCCAGAATCGGCCGAATTCGAGCCGGGGAAGATTCTCGCCCTCCTCCTCCCCCTGCTCAGAATCTTCGGTGGCAGGGACCTGCCAGCGACGACGGCGCAGAAGAGCCTCGACGCGCGCCAATAGCTCCGCTAGCTCGAAGGGCTTGGTGACGTAATCGTCCGCCCCGGCCTTGAGGCCGTAAATGACGTCATCCGGCTGAGACCGTGCCGTCAGCATGAGAATCGGCGTCAGATCACCCCGTCGCCGCAGCGTAGAGCACACTTCGAAACCATCGATCCCCGGCAGGCGAACATCCAGCAAGATGAGGTCGAAAGTCTCGTCGGTGCTGATCTCTAGAGCCTCTCGGCCGTCGGACACATGCTGCACCGCGTATTGCTTGCGCTGGAGGTTGAAGACCAACCCGTCGGCGATGGCCTGTTCATCCTCCACGACGAGAACCCGGGCGGCATCGCGTTCCGCGCTGCCCTCGCCGCTCGCCGGCTGGAGTGATGTTGTAGGTCTCACGATGTGCTCATGGTACCCGACCGCCGCCCCCCTCGCGAACCCGCCCTACGCTCCCCGTGATTTGTCTACCCGGGTCTTCGAGAAGGAGCTATCCCACCGTCGGCGACGACGCTTCACTCTCCATCGATAGGTAGATCCACCTCGAAGCGCGCCCCCTGGCCCGCTTCCCGCGGAACCGCCCGCACCTGCCCATTCATCTCCCTCACCAGACTCGCCACGATGGAGAGACCGAGACCGCTGCCAGCCTTTCGGTCGACATCCCCAAGCTGGTAGAAGCGCTCGAAGATTCGCTCCAATTCCCCTTTGGGAATGCCTACCCCGTCATCCTCCACCGCGATCTGCACTATCTCCTCGGATCCTTGCGAAGGGCTTCCTACCGAGACTCGAACCTCGCCCCCGGGAGAGGAGAAGCGCGCCGCATTGTCGATAAGGTTGTCGAGAACACGCTCCAGGGAATGCTCGTCGGCCCACACCTTGGCCTCGGTGTCGATGAGCCATTGCAGCTCCACGTTCTCGACCTTCAGACGCTCCTGAGCCAGGGGAAGATAAGCGGCGGCGAAGGAGCGTAGATCGATGGCGTGCTGCGGTCGATGCTTGCGCGCTTGGAGACGAGAGGCCTCGAGAACATTGTCGACCAAGGCGCCCATTCGCTCACTCTGCCGCAGGATATGGCCGAGGAAGTCGCGGCGCTGATTGGAGTCGATGCCTTCGTCCCCCAACAAGGTCTCCGCATGGAGCCGGATCGCCGCCAGTGGGGACTTCAGCTCGTGGGTGATATTCGACACGAATTCCTGCTGCTTGAGGGCGTAGCGGCGCTCGGAGAGAGCCTGGGCCAGCTGCACCGCCAGACCACAGATCACGCCGCTCAAAAAGAGGCAGCCGAGCCCCATCAGCCACCAGTGGAAGTGCTCCTGGTTGAGACCTCCGCGCAGCGCCAGCTCATTGATCTTCGACGCCGAGCGGGTGACGTACACCACCCAAAGCACCAGCAGGCTGAGGGTGAAGCCCAAGGAGAGGATGAAGGTGGCGACGATGCGGCTGGGGCGGTAGGGGGCAGTAGCCATAACAAAGAGTCCACAAGAGAGAGCACGAGTCGGGGTTATGGAGTGAGTCGGGGTCAGGAATGATGTGCCCAGTCGCTGCGTACAGTTGCCGAGCACGATCTCGCCGGGCACACAGTCGCCGGGCACACAGTCACCGGGCACGAAGGCCGAAGGGCACGAGACCGCCGAGCTTGTCACCTGTCAAGGGGCGATAGATCCGCGGCTCACAGAGGCAGTAGCCGAACAGGAGGAACCCGTAGAAGCAAGGCTATTGGGGGCAAAACCCGCGACCCCTGACACTTCCATGACAGTTCCGCGGAGCCGCTGATCCTTCCTGACTCCATTCTGACACCACGATCCCCTTCCCAGAGGCACAATGATCGGGCCTCATTCGCAGATCGCGACCTGTACCCACCCCCAGGCGCCGCGATGGCTGCGACGCAAAACCCCGTCGAGACCGAGTCACTCCCGAAGCTCGTTCAATACTTCGCCCAGAGAGACGATCATGCAACAGGAAAAAGTCATCACGCATAAGCCCGCTACGCTGACGCTGATCGGCAAGCTCAACGCCAGCGCCTTCTTCGCCATCCACCTCGGCTGTATCGCGGCCTTCTTCCTGCCCTTTTCTTGGAGCCTGGTCGCCGTCGCCGTCGCCCTCTACTTGGTGCGGATGTTTGGCATCACCGCTGGCTACCATCGCTACTTCTCTCACCGCAGCTTCAAGACCAGCAGGGTTTTTCAGTTCGTCCTCGCCTTTATCGGAGCGGCGTCCCTGCAAAAGGGAGCCCTGTGGTGGGCCGCCCATCATCGCCACCACCATCGTCATAGCGATCAGGTAGAGGACATTCACTCGCCCCACCAGGACGGGCTCTATTGGTCGCACCTCGGGTGGATCTTCTGCGGCGACTACGAGCAGACGGATTGGAAGCGCATCGCCGACTTCAGCCGCTACCCGGAGCTGATGTGGCTGGAGAAGTATCACCAGGTACCGGGCGTTGTAATGAGCGTCTTGCTCTTCGCTTTCGGCGGCCTTCCGGCCCTGGTTTGGGGCCTGTGCATCAGCACCGTGGCCACCTGGCACGCGACCTTTGCGATCAACAGCCTCACCCACCTCATCGGCAAGCGCCGCTACGAGACCCGCGATGACAGCCGCAACCACTGGCTGCTGGCGCTGCTCACCCTCGGCGAAGGCTGGCACAACAATCACCACTACTACAAAGCCTCGGTTCGCCAGGGCTTCTTCTGGTGGGAGGTAGACATCAGCTATTACGTGCTGAAGATGCTCTCCTGGGTCGGTATCGTCTGGGATCTCAAGACTCCAAGCCAGAAGGTGATCGAAAACAACCGGGTGCAGACAGCTTCGCCGGAATCCACCACCGCTGACTCCGCCGCCTGAGATCAGCGTATACCGCACCCCTGGAGCAACAGCTTCCTTCCTTGAGAAGGGATGCATCGAAGACTCCTCACAGAGCCTAGTATCGGCAGCGTCCGATGCTAGGCTCTTCGCGTTATGCGATTGATTTCCCTCTGCCCCAGCCTCACTGAGCTGGTCGTCGCCCTGGACCGAGGCCCCCAGCTGGTGGGCCGCACTCGCTACTGCAACCACCCCGCGGCGGCCCTCGAGACGATCCCCACGGTAGGCGGTACCAAAGGGCCGAAGATCCAGCAGATTCAGCAGCTGCAGCCAAGCCTGGTGCTGATGAACGCCGAGGAGAACCGCCAAGAAGATCATCAGGCCCTCTGCGATTTGGGGCTCGACTGCGTGGTGTACTTTCCCCAAACCGTAGCCGATACCCTCGACATGGTGGAGGACCTCGCCCAGCGCCTGGATCGAGCTGAAGCCGGCGAGGCCTTAGTGGCGGATATCCATCGTGCCCAGCGCGAAGCCACCGAGCGCCGCGACCAGCGAGCGAAGCGGGGCAGCTCTCCTCCGACCTTCGCTTATCTCATCTGGAGAAAGCCTTGGATGGCCGTTGGAGCCCCCAGCTACGTCGATCACCTTCTCAGCATCGCCGGTGGACACAACGTATTCGGAGAGGGAGAGCGCTATCCCAGCATCGACGGCCCTCAGCTGGCCGCGGCAGACCCTCGGTGGGTCTTTCTCTCCTCCGAGCCCTTCCCCTTTGCCGAACAGCATATCGAGGAGCTCGCCGAGCTCACCGAGCTGCCGAGGGACCGCTTCCGGCTGGTGGACGGCCGGGTGCTCTCCTGGCACGGTGCCAGCACTCCCGACGGGCTGCGCTACGCGACGAGCCTGATCGCGGGGGAGACCATCGAGAGTTAGCGCGGCTGCTCCAGCAGCAAGAAAAGAACGTTGTCCTGGAAGCTCCGGGAGCGTGTGAGCCCCAGGTGATCCTCGTTCAGGAAGATCACGCTATGCCAAGCCACCGGCGAAACCAGGCGCTGAGACCACGAGCCATCCACTCTTCGTTCGTCCATCAACGCGCTAGATCGCAGCACTTCACCATCCCCCGGGCCCAGGGATTCGACCTCTAGACGGCCGCGGCGAGGGTCCACCTGCAGAGACTTGAGGGTCGGCTCGGCATCTCCGGCGAGAAGATACAAGTCGACCCCCTGGGGAGGGACACCGGGGCGATCGAGAGCCTGTTGAACGACTCGAGCCCGCGCCAATAGAGCCGCTAGATGCTGCTGTACCACCGCGACTCGGCGCTCTGGCTCGAGATGCGGTAGCAGCGCTTCCAGCACTTCTTCCTGTCCTGGATCTAGGAGGCCCCAGCGATAGCGCGACCACGCTTCGGGGTCCAGAGGATCTACCGGCTCCTGAGACTCGGCATCGATCAGCGACCCGTGGCGGGCCCGCGGCAGCAGTTGATAGAGCGAAGGGTAGGTCCCCAACATCGCCGAGGGGTAGCGTGGAACCGTGGGGCCGTAATCTCGGCCCTCCACCAACACCTCCAATACCCGAGGGGAACCGGCGTTGGGCGGCCCGATGAGCACCACCCGCTCGACCCGGAGGGCGCCGGTCCAGGGAATCGGCTCCCCCAATGGCGGAGGCTCCTCACCGCCGTAGCGCAGGTAATAGCGAGTCACCAAGCTACCGAGGGAGTGGGCCACCAGATCGAAGCGCACCGGAAGACGACTCGCGGCGGCCTCCGCTCCGTAATGCTCCACCAGGTTGCGCTCCACCTCGACGGCCTTCTCTTCGAGGAAGCGGTCCAGAGCCGCGGCGCTGGCCACTAGATCCCGGCGCCAGTCGTAGGGGAATTGGAAGCAGGTGAAGTGATCTTCACCGTAGTCGACGACCCCCGCTCGCCCGAGCTCTTCGTCACGGTAGCCACCGGCTCCCAGAGTGGCAAGAATCTGCACATAGGCGTTGAGGTCCAGCGGCAGGCCAGCGATCCTCAAGTTGACCTGATCCAGCACGCCCACCGCTTCGATGGGATCTTCAAGGCTGCGAATATCCTCGACTCGGCTCTGCTCGCTGATGGGTAAAGCGAGCAGACGAAGCCCTTCGTCCTTTGCCGGATTGGCGTAACGCCCTCCGAAGGCCCCCCACACTACGAGGCCAGATGCGGGATCTTCGAGCCGAGAGCCCAAGAGCCCTGGAATCACCACCACCGGATTGCGATCCAGGTCACTACCCTGGGCGGCGCGATTGTAGAGCACCGCGATCTCCGGCCCTCGCTGGGACGAGCATGCCGCTCCCAAGGCGATCAACAGCAGCGCCCAGGCCCCGATCCAAGTCCGAGGCCAGCTGAAACCGGGGGCATCCACCCGACGAGGGGTTGGACCACTTCTTCCATCACTAGGTGACATGCAGAGAATCTATCTCGTCTACCGCTTCATTGGAATCGCAGGATTCCTCCCTCCACCTCCGCCAGCACTAACTCAGAACGACCGAATCAACCGCAAAAAAAGAGGCCGCCGCCCAGGAACCCGAACGACGACCTTCAGGAAGGCTGATGGTCGATAGAAGCAAATCCGAGGGTGTCATCCATCCAACTGGGCCGAAACCTGCTCGGCCTCGGAGAGGTGCCTCCATCTTCGATCCAGGACGCCGCTGCTAGCTCAAATTGAGCTTCCAGCGCTTCCTTCCCCCTGGAGCAGTCGTCCGATATAGACACCCTCGGACTTCTTCTTCTCTAAAGCTAGTTCCCGCACCACTGCCCTAGCGGACAGCTTTTTCGGAAAACTTTCCGATTGGCGGCCTAGCCGGCGAATTGAACGGCGAATCAACGGCCGCGGCCGTCATACCGATGCGCTGAACCGAGGCCTCGGGGAACTACCAGGGGCGAGAGACGACGCAGGCGTTGATGCCGCCGATGCCCATGGAGAGCTTGCCCGCTACGCCCTTCGGCGCCGGGCACACCGTGTCGTACACGAAGGACTCGTGTACCGTGGCGATCTGCTCGTTGAGGTCCTCTTCGCGCAGCGGAGTCGGAAACAGCTGTCCTCGCGCATGACCCAGATATTGGGCGGTGAGCTCCCACCCTCCCCCGGCGGCCATGCCGTGACCAAAGGTCCCCTTGCGAGCAGAGACCAACACCTTGTCTCCCACTACGCCACGGAGAGTCGCGATCTCCTGGTAATCGCCGGGAGTCGCCGTGGCGTGGAGATCCCACGCCTCGATCTCCTGAGGCTGAACCTCAGCATCCTCCAGCGCCAAATGGATCGCCGCCGTCGGACCATCCTGAGAGGGGGTAATGATGTGATCGGCATCGCTGCTGACACCAACCCCCAAAGGCTCCATTCCCAGAGGCTCGAAGCCTCGGGCACTCATGTGCTCATAATCCCCCAGCACCCACACTGCGGCTCCGCCAGCGATATGAGTACCGCGCAGCTCGCCGAGGGGCTTGGAGACATCTCGACTAGCGGCGAGGACTCGCCCAGCATAGAAAGCCCCCACCACCAAGGGATGGGGCGCTGGATCCGTCGCCCCCACCACCACCGCCTTGGCCTCACCACGTCGGATGGCGTCAGCGCCTAGCTTGAGAGCGACCCCGAAAGTAGAGCAGGCGGCCACCGGCGAGAAGGCGAGACCGGTGATCTCGCCGAGCATGCTGATCTGCGCCGCGGGCGTATTCTGGATGTTCCAAATGACGTTGGCTGATACCGCCTCCCAGGGCGGAGGGGGAGGATCTCCCCACTTCTGCCGCAGCTGTGTCTTGAGGCGAGCACGGCGCTTCATCAGCCTCATCTTCCCAGCCTCCACGTCCCCCTCCACGGCCAGCGCTTCGATCGCCTGAAGCTCGTCCAGATAAAGTCCCAGCTGATCCGAATGGCGGGCCCAAAAGTCCAGCCAGACGTGCTCCACTTCCTCCCTCTCGCCCACCGCGGCATCTTGCGGATCTCGTGGAGCCCCCGCCGGCAACTTGCCGGACTCGAGGAATTCCCGATGCAGCGCGTTGCGCTCTGGATCGGCCCAGAATCGATTCCAGCGCTTCTGGGCTCGATAGAGATCCAAGGAGTTGTCGTAGAGGGTTCCGATATTGCCTAACCCGCTACCAACGTAGATGTGAGCCGCCGTGCCGAGTCGCTTCAGCTCCTCTTCCAGCCCAGGGTTCTGCCGCAAGCTCTGGATGAACGCGCCAATGGCGTACTTCGACGGCTCGTCCATTTTCTCCCGGAGCTGAGGATAGCGATTGGGCTTGAAGCGCTCATCGATCCAGCTCCGGTAGGCGGAGAAATCAAATTCCGGGTCGCCGACCAAAAAATTTGCCGGGCCGAAACCACGGAAAGGGCTCAACCAACTTTCAGAGCTATCTAGATTTTTAGCAAACGCGTCGATATCCGGCGAACGGGGGGCGACGATACCCCACCCGTACAATCCAAGCCTTGTCACCGTTTGTGGACCTCCTCAATGCAACCGAATCGAGTCCCTCCTTGCTGAGAGGAACCCGCATTGTGACATAGATGCCCCTAGGGACCCAGGCGCAGCCAGCCCGCCGGCGAGCGGCTAGATGCGGTGGCTCTTCATCCCGCAACTGTAACTAACGCGGTCGAGGAACGCCGAGTCTAGGTATCCCGAGTTAGCATGCGCAGAATCAGGACGGCGGTCCGTTGGCTGCCGTTTGTTATCAACCCCTCGATAGCAGGAGATCGAGATCATGATCGACATCGTCAACGACACGCCAGAAATCATTGAAGTCCACGTCCAGGATCCCCCGGAAGGCACCGCCGTGAACCTCGAGCTCAATACCTTCCTCCAGCTTGAGCCCAAGAAGTCGCTCTGCGTCACGACGGTGAGCGGTAAAACCTATGCAGTGGTCATTCGCAAAGAAGGTGCGACCACCAGCGGCTCGCTAATCTACGACCTTCCAGCCACCGCCTCGATCAAAATCTCCGGCATCGCGAATTATGACGGCGATCGCCTGACCTGCTCCTACTGAGGCGCAGCCAGGCACAAAGGCTGGGAGAGCGGGCCGCCAAGGGGCTGAGCCCTCAGATCACAACCTAGAAACTCCCCCACAGGGGCAATCCAACAACACAGCGCTTCGTGCTATCGAGATCGCGTTCTCGAAGCGCGTAGATTCACGCTGAAACTCCGCGAGGACATCGAGGGCGGGAAGGGGTGGGAAGCTACAATGGAGGCGCGCCGTCGCACCTCCATGGACCTCGAGCGCTCCGCGCTCGATTTTGGGCCCAGCTCCCCACCCCCGTCGCCCTATGCTCAGACGCCGGAGAACAAGACGCCGGAGAACCAGCCACCGGGTCTCGAACCAACGATCGGTAGGCCGATGCCGGTGGCAAAGCCCGTCTCCCGCCCAGCGAGGCCGCCACTCCGGAGCACTGCTCAAGCTCGCCCCTCCGATCGTCATCTTGGGCGCTCTATCGATCGTCTTGAGCGCTTTGCTGGCGCTCCCCAGCGCCGCCAGCTCCCAAACTGCGGGAGATCTCTCTACCTCCTCGTGGAACACGCAAGAGCCCTGGGCTCAGGGTGGCCATTACTCAGCCCAGCTGGCTGCTGGAGAGCAGGTTCAGCTCCCGCTGCGCCTAGCGGCGGACACCTACCTCGAGCTCTCCATCGAGGGCTCAGTGCAGGTCACCGTTCAGGGACCGCGAGGAGAGGACGCCTACATCTACCCCCGCCGTGGCGCGACGCAGCAGCTGCTGTGGATCGAGCCATCCCCGGCATCTCCTCGAGAGGTGCTGATCTCAGGGCTCCAGGACGGCGCCTTCGAGCTGAAGGTTTCGTCCCGACATTCGGCCGCCGCCGTCGATCGCGCCCGCCTGCTGGCCTATAGCTCCTACGTCGAAGGTCGGCGACTGGCAGCGACGAAGAAGCGGGATTCAATAGAGAGGGCCCTCCAGCTCTTCACCGAGAGCCTGGAGGCATGGCGACTCATCGGCGAAGACGTCGGGCTCGCCTCCACCCGCCATAACCGAGGCAGCGCGCTAGTCGCGCTGGGGCGCTTCGACGAAGCTCTCGCGGCCTACGATGCTGCCCTCGAGGATTGGCGCCGGGCCGGCCATGTCGGCGGACAAGTCGATTCCCTCCGGGCCCTCGGCACCGCTTATTTCTCCAGCGGCAGGCCCGAGGCCGCCGTCGAGCCATTCCACCGCGCCCTGACCCTAAAGCCCGCATTGCGCCAGGAGTTAGCCCTGCGGCAGGGGCTCGGTGCGGTCTATCGCAGCCTCGGGCAGCCCCGAGAGGCTCTGCTTCACCTCGGACGCGCTCAGGAAATCAGCTCTCAGCCGCAGAGTGGAGTGCGGCCCGCCGCCCGCGCCCTCTTGCTCAACAGCGTCGGCCTGCTGTATCTGGATCTCGGCGAAGCCCAGCGCGCCGTGGACGCCCTCGATGAAGCCCTGGCGCTGGCTCAGCAGGCGGAGAATCGCCGGCTCGAAGCCGCCACCGTGAACAATTTGGCATCGGCGGATTGGGCTCTCGGGGAACGGCAGCGGGCACGCCAACGCTACGAAACCAGTCTCGAACTACACCGAGAGCTCGCCGATGACGAGGGCGAGACTCGCGCCCTCAACAACCTCGGCTGGGTCTCCTTCCGGCTAGGACAGTACGCCGAAGCTCAGAAAGCCTTTGAGCAAACCCTCCAGCGGGCGAGGCAAGAGGGCCACCAACGCCTGGTCGCCGTAGCTCTAGACAATCTCGCCCAGGTCGATCTCGCTCAAGTCGATCTCGCCCAAGCTGAGCTCACCAGTGACCGTCTCGACTCGGCTTCAGCTCGACTACAGCAGGCCCTCCCCCTCCGCCGCGCCACCTATGACCGCCTGGGCGAGGTTCGCACCCTCACTGGCCTCGCCCAGGTCGAGCAAAGGAAGGAAAATTGGCAGTCGGCGCTGAACACCGTGGGCGAAGCTCTCGAGATCCTCGAGTCGATGCGCGCTGCCCTGCCGGATCCCGACCTGCGTTCGACCTACATTGCAGATCATCGCCAAGTCTATGAGCTCCAGGTCGAGCTGATGCTGGAAATGCACCGGCGAGAGCCGGGCCGCGGCCTTGATGTACGCGCCTTCGAAGCCGCCGAGCGAGCCCGAGCCCGCTCGCTCTTGGAGCTGCTATCGGAAGCCAGAATTGAGGTTGAAGCCGGCATCGCGCCTCATCTCAAGGCGGAGGAACAGCGCCTCAGCGCGGCGCTTTCGGACATTCAACACGAGCTCATGGGGTTACGAGCGAAGCCCGCCGCCAGCGATGTCGGCAACGGCGATACCGGCGAGCTTGATGCCAACGAACGCAATACCGGCGAGGACGGTCGCGACGATGGCTCTCACCGCGATCGGCTACGAGAACGTTGGCTAGAGACCCGAGAACAGCTGGAGCTACTGGAGCGCCGGGTTCGACTCGAGCATCCGCGCTACGCAGACCTGCAATACCCCCGGCCACCCTCCCTAGAAGAGGTTCAAAGCCTCTTGTCCACCGGCACCGCGCTGCTGGAGTACAGCCTCGGAGAGCGCCGCTCCTACCTTTTCTGCATCACCGCCGAAAGCTTTGAGGTCTTTCCTCTACCCCCTGCCGATGAGATCGCCGCTGAGGTGCGGCGCCTGCGGCAGGGTTTGGAGCAGCCGAGCCGCCGGGCGCTGATTCCGGCCCTCGCCGCCGGCTACGAGCTCTTTTCGCAGCTGGTGGAACCGGCGATGCCAACCCTCCAAGACCAAGGGATCGACCACCTGGTGATCTCCCCAGATCAGGTGCTCCACTACCTCACCTTCGAGGCGCTGATCTCCCAGCCACCCCGCGGCTCCCGCCAGCTCGCCGACGAGAGCTGGCTGTTGCGGGATTTCGCTATCTCCTACACCCCCTCCGCCAGCATCTTGGTGAGTCTCGCCGATGAGCCTTCGGAGCCCGTCCCGACGAGGGCCGAAGGGCCGGTTCTGGTCGCCTTCGCCGACCCCGAGGTTCCGCAGCCGGAAGGCGCGCACTCAGGGGCGGCCGAAGACACTACCGACAGCGAGAGCACGAGGGAGCGAGCCCCCTCCGCCAGGCGCCAGGCCATTCCCCAGGATCCGGCCCTACAGCTTCCCGCCGCCGGCAACTGGGCGCCACCGCCCTTGCCTTACTCACGCCGCGAAGCGCAAGAAATCGCCGCGATCTTTCCGCCCCAAGAGACCCAGCTCTTCCTCGCGGACCAAGCGCGGGAAGATATTGCAAAGCAGAATCCCGCGGTGCTCGGGGCTCAGCGCCTCCACTTCGCTACCCACGCGGTCACCAGTCACCGACAGCCCCGATATTCTGGCTTGGTGCTCAGCCTTCCCGGCCAGGAGGGGGAGGATGGTCTGCTTCAGGTCTACGAAATCTTCAACCTGCGACTGCGGGCGGACCTTGTGACCCTCTCCGCGTGCGAAACCGGGCTCGGGCGGGAAGTCGGGGGGGAGGGCCTGTTGGGCTTGACTCAAGCTTTCTTCTACTCCGGCGCGTCCAACCTGGTGGTCAGCCTCTGGCGAGTAGCGGATCGCTCGACGGCGGAGCTCATGGTGGACTTCTACCGCGCCCAGCTCGGCGCAGACGAGGAAGTTCCGCTACCCTCCGATACTGGCCGCCTTGCCCGGGCGCTGCAGCAGGCGAAGCTGGAGCAATTGCAGCACCCCGACTTCGCTCACCCCTTTCACTGGGCCCCCTTCATTCTTATCGGTCGAGCCCCATCATCAGGAGATCTGCCTTGAGCACTTCCAAAGATTCCCTCGACAATCGCCCCCACCGCTTTCCTGGTGAGACCTCACGGCCTCAGGAGGAGCTCGCCCTCGACACCCGCGCGATCCACTCGGGGGAAGCCGAGCACCGAGTCGAAGGCGCCGTAGCGCCTCCGATCTTCCAAAGCTCTACCTTCGAAGTGGGAGGGCCCCGGGCCCAGAGCACCGAGGTTAGGTATATCCGGCTGCACAATACGCCGAACCATCGAATGCTCCACGCCAAGCTCGCCGCCCTGGCCCACGGTGAAACGGCGCTGGTGACCTCCAGCGGTATGGCCGCCATCAGCGCCGCTCTGCTCTCAGTGCTGCAGCAGGGAGACCGGCTGCTCGCTCCCCGCGGTCTCTACGGCGGCACTCACGGCCTGCTCACCCAAACCTTCCCGCGCTTCGGCATCAGCGTGGACTTCATCGATAGCCAGGCTCCGGAAACCTGGGAGGCCGCCCTCCATCCGACCACCAGGGCGATCTACGTCGAGAGCATCAGCAACCCTCTGATGGAGGTCGCTCGCCTCGACGAGGTGAGCCGCTTCGCCCAAGGCCACGGCTTGGTGAGCCTGATCGACAATACCTTCCTCTCCCCCTGCCTCTTCCGCCCCTTGGACCTCGGCTATGACCTCGAGCTGCACAGCGCGACCAAGATTCTCAACGGACACAGCGACGTCGTCGCTGGCGTGGTCATCGGCAGCCAGCAGCAAGTGGACGCGACGCGCGCCATTCTCGATCACCTCGGTGGCTGCCTCGACCCCCATGCCGCGGTTTTGCTGCACCGAGGCATCAAGACCCTCGGAGTCCGAGCGCGGCAGCAGAGCCTGAACGCCCTGGCTCTGGCTCGGGCCCTGGAAGAGCATCCGGCGGTTCAGCGGGTGCTCTATCCGGGGCTAGAGGATCACCGGGACCACCGCCGCGCCGCGGAGCTCTTTGATTCCTTCGGCACCATGCTGAGCTTCGAGCCCCGCGAGGAGGTCGATATCCAGGCCTTCCTCGGCGCCCTGCGACTGGCCATCGTCGCCCCGAGCCTGGGCGGCGTAGAAACTCTGGTGACGCAGCCGGCGGCCACCAGCCACAAAGGGCTGAGCCCGCAGGAGCGAGAAGCTGCCGGCATTTCCGATTCCATGGTACGCGTCTCCGTCGGCCTAGAGGATTCCGCAGATCTGGTGACGGACTTCTCGGCGGCTCTCCACAGCGCGACGATGGCCCTCGTTACCGGCGAAGATTAAGCCTGCTCCTTCCCTCTAGAGATACCGGACTCTAGAGATACCGGGCACTCGAGATACCCGGCCCTCCAGAGGTATCGGGCTCCCAAGACGAAGAGCATTCCGCTCGCCTCATAACGTCGACATCCTTTGCGCAATGGAAGATGAGGGCGCAAACTGGTACCTCCGGAATTCTTCTGGAGCCGCTCTGGAGTCATCGTGATGAAGCGAATCTTCCATCTTGCCCCCCTCGCTCTGTGCCTCTTGGGCCTCGCCTCGCCGGCGCTGGCGGCGAGCCCTCCGTCCTGGTCTCCCGGCTCGGCTCCCGCGTTGACGCCTCCCCCCGCCGGCAGCAGCCAGGGGGAGATCGACGAAGCGCTGGAGGCGGGCTTCGACAGCGCCACCGGTCAGGCGAGCCCCAAGCTTCCGCCCCGTGCCCGCGAGCTCGGTGCGCTGACCGGCACCTTCGACTGCAGCGAGCGAATCCTCGGTGGGGACGACAAGCTCTACGACCTCACCACCGCCCGGCGCGGCGCCTGGACCCTGAACGGGCTAGCCCTAGAGCTACGCAGCTGGAGCCCCCTGTGTCAGGAGATCAGCTTTTTGGTCTTCGACCAGCAAAAGGATCAGTGGCGCCTAGACCACATCACCGCGCCAAATTACGAATTGCGGCGATGGGTTGGAAAACGCAGCGGCGAGCGCTGGGAGTTTGAGCCGGCGGATGCAGGTCCACAAACCCTCCAGCGACTCACCATCGAGCCCACCAAGGATGAATTCCGGATCCGCCGCGAGGATCTCCGGCGGCGGGGGCACACCACGGTGCAGGAAGTGCTCTGCAAGCGGCGCGAAGAGTAAAGCGCTCTCAGACGGAGTCCGAACCGTCCTCCTAAGCGACTTCCGGCAGCAGGCTCCACGCTTCCTGATGTCGCTGCCGGCGCTGGTGGACGAGTTCTCGCCCCTGCTCCAGTCGCTGCCGGTCTGGATCCAGATCCAGCAAGGCTGGAGCTCCAGCGTGATGCCGCGCGCGCCACGACTGGGTGGGATCTTCGTCCACCGCAGCTTCTGGAGCGATCGCCACTTCGCGGTAGGCGGCTCGGAAAGGCTCTCCCGCAGCGACCCGGCGATACACCGCGTCGGTAGCGCCGATAGCTCGGGTCATCGCCTGGCGGCAGCGCTCTTCATCGACGCTCAGGGACCCCAGAGCCGCCTGAAGAGAAAAGAGAGCATCCGCCGCCAGGGTGAGCCCCTCCAGGAAGGGCTCCTTGGTGTGCTGTAGGTCGCGATGGTAGCCGGCTCCCAGCGGAGCATAAATAGAGGCGATCTCCCCGTGGCGCCCCCGAAGCTTGGCGGCACTGGCTCGCACCAGCTCCAGCACGTCCGGGTTGCGCTTCTGCGGCATGATCGAAGACCCCGTCGTCACCTCGTCCGCCAGGGAGATATAGCCCAGCTCCTCGGTGGAATACCAGATCAGGTCCATCGCCAGCCGGCCAGCATCGTTGAGCACCGCCAGGGCGGCGCCGAGCACCAGCCACTCGGTCTTGCCGCGGTCGCTCTGGACCGCCAGGGTATTCGCCTGGAGCTGAGAAAAGGCCAGACGCTGAGCGACGTCGTCCCGGCGCAGGGGAAGCGCCACTCCGAAGCCCGACGCCGCCCCCAGGGGAGAGCGGTCGAGGTGGCCATAGGCGGCATCGAGCCACGGTAGACCGTCCAGCAGGCAAGAGGCGTAGCTAGAGAAAAAGAGGCCGAGGGTAGAAGGCATCGCCTGCCGCATATGCGTATATCCCGGAAGGCTGGTCTCCCGATGCTGTTGCGCCAGCTGCAGCAAACTCTCAGCACAGGAGAGGGTTCCCTCCACAACCTCGAGGAGCGCATCCCGACCCCACAGCCTCAGCGCCGCCAGCACCTGATCGTTGCGACTGCGGCCAGTGTGAATCTTGCGCCCCGCCTCCCCCAGGCGCTCGGTGAGGCGGTTCTCCAAGGCGGTGTGCCCGTCCTCCTGCTCGCGATGGATGGTGAAGTCTCCGGCGCGGGCTTCGTGAGCGGCAACAGCGAGCTCCCGCAGCACTCCCTCGAGCTCCTCTCCGTTGAGAACCTCCAGATCCTTCAGCATCATGGCGTGGGCCGCGGAGGCGAGAGCGTCGTAGGGCAGCAGGCGCTGATCCAGCTCTGGGTCACGACCGGTCGTGAAGCGCAGAATCCGCTCGTCCACCGCCGCTCCACGGTCCCACAGCCGGCTCATGATTCCCGATTCTCTTTGATGATCATGCGGTGAGCCTGCAGACGCAGCGCGGCGATTCGAATGAAGCCGCTGGCGTCGGTGGCGTCGTAGCCTCCCTCCACATCCATCGAAGACAGGCTTTGGTTGTAGAGGGAGCTGGTCGATTCACGACCGAGAATGTCTACATTCCCCTTGTACAGCCGCACCGTCACCACCCCATCGATCAGCTCCTGCGCCTGCGAGAAGGCGGCGCGAATGAAGTCCATCTCTGGGCTGAACCAGAAGCCGTTGTAGATCAGCTCGGTGAACTTGGGAGAGAGCCCGTCCCGTAGACGCAGCACCTCGCGGTCCATGGCGATACCCTCGAGATCCCGCAGCGCGCGATGCAGCACCGTTCCCGCGGGGGTCTCGTAAACCCCTCGGCTCTTGATCCCGACGAAGCGATTCTCTACCAGGTCGATGCGCCCCACGCCGTGCTCCCCGGCGAGCTCATTGAGGCGGTGAAAGAGCTCCAGCGGGTCCGTCACTTCCGAGCGAGGCTCGAAGCTTCCCGGTTGCCCCCTGAGCTCCACCAGGGCCACCGGTATAGCGTCCTTGAAGTGAAGGGCGATGAATGCCGGTTCATCGGGCGCATCCAGCACCGAGCGAGTCAGCTTGAACATGTCTTCCGAGGGAGTGTGGGCCGGATCCTCCAACACACCGGCCTCGTAGCTGCGGTGCATCAGGTTCTCGTCCGTGCTGTAGGGCTTCTCCGCCGTCGCTTCGACTTCCAGCCCGCGCTCTTCGACGAAGGCCAGGAGATCCTTGCGCCCCTGGAAACGATCGAGGAATTCACGCTCCTTCCACGGCGCAATGATTTCCAGACTCGGCGCCAGGGCGGCGTATGCGAGCTCGAAGCGCACCTGATCATTTCCCTTGCCGGTGGCGCCATGGGACACCGCCTGTGCGCCCGTCTCGCGAGCGATCTGCACCTGACGCTTAGCGATCACCGGCCTCGCCAGGGCGGTACCCAACAAGTAGCGATTCTCGTAGACCGCATTGCCGGCAATGGCGGGATAGATGTAATCGGTGACCAACTCTCGCTGCAGGTTCTCCACTCGAACTTCTGTCGCACCGGCCTGCTGGGCTCGGCGCGCGACGTCGTCGAAATCTTCTTGCTGCCCGACATCGGCGACATAAGCCACCACGTCGTAGCCTCGATCCTGCAGCTCCTGCAAGATACAAACGGTATCCAATCCGCCGCTATAGGCCAGTACGACTCGTTTCCCTGCCATGGTGTTGATGCTCCTTGCACCAGTCAAAGGCCTCGGCAGCACGAAGTGGCGTGAAGACCGCTCATCTGCCTTGGCCCGTTAGGGCGAAGGCGTATTGTATAGAGATCTTGGAGGAGGTCGATGGTGGGACTTCCGCCATCGACTTACATCCGAGTAGCCGGCAGCTTCGAATTTGTGTTTTAGAGGAGAGCACAAATGGCTACTCATGACTACATTCAAATCCAAGCCTCCCCCAAAGAGGGAGAGGGCCGAGCCGATTTCGGCCCCGGGCAGATCGTGCGACACCAACTCTTCGGTTACCGAGGAGTGGTCTTCGATGTCGACGCGGTCTTTATGGGTACCGAAGATTGGTATCTCAAGGTTGCTAAGAGCCGCCCGCCCAAAGACAAGCCTTGGTACCACGTCCTGCCCGACGGCTCGGATCAGACCACCTATGTCGCCGAGCAAAATCTGCGGCCTGCGGAGGTTCTCTCGCCAATCCAGCATCCGCTCGTCGAGAGCCACTTCGATCGCTTCGAGAACGGTGAATACAGATCGGTTCACAGTCCTCACTAAAGCTCTGCGCAAAGCGCCTCAGCTACGCTGAATACCCCATCGAGGCAGCCTCCGATGAGGCTGACCATGAATAGATCGTGAAGAGCGACAAGGTTGACACCTTTCGCCGCAAGGCGTAGCGTGACACCTATGTTGCGGGATGAGATCTACCAGACGAAACCCTTCTCGAGCCTGGAGGAAGAAGCCTTTCTCAACCTCCAACGCAGCTCCGGAAGGCTGCTCCAAGGTCTGACTCATACCCTCAAGCCCTTCCGCCTCTCCCCGACCCAATACAACGTCCTGCGCATCCTCAAAGGAGCCCAGCCGGATACCCTGACCTGCGGGGATGTCGGGCAGCGCCTGGTCACGCCGGAACCGGATGTGACGCGCCTGGTGGACCGGCTGGTGCGGCGGGAGTTAGCGGAGCGCTCCCGTGACGAGCAAGACCGACGGGTGGTGCGGGTGCGCATCACTGAAGCCGGGCTGCAACTTTTGGACCGCGCGCTGGAGCCCGTCGAGAGTTACCTCGAGGGCGTGCTGGGCCATATGAGCTCAGAAGAGCTCCAGACCTTGATCCAGCTGCTGGAAAAAGCCCGCCAGCCCCTCGAAGCAGCGGTGATCAGCTAGAGCCTCTCTCTTCGGGAATAGCTTTGAGCAAATATCTGTTGCAACAAATAACGGCGAAACAAAGACACTCCGCCACCACCCATCACGACAATCCGCTTCATCAAAAAACGTTCTCCAAAGAGCGTGTCCAATTCAAAGGGAGTCCGTCATGAACAACCTGAATCGGCCTACCAGCGCCCCACCGGCGATCCGTGGACTTCATCACGTCACCGCCATCGGAAGTGATCCCCTCACCAACTTCCGCTTCTATACCCAGACTCTCGGCCTGCGCCTGGTGAAGAAGACCGTCAACTTCGACGACCCCGGCACTTACCACCTCTACTACGGCGACGGACAGGGCCAGCCGGGAACCATTCTCACCTTCTTCCCCTGGCCCGGCGCCCGTCGGGGAAGCCGCGGAGCCGGTCAGGCGACCGCTACTTCCTTTTTGGTTCCCGCAGAATCTCTCGACTTCTGGCAGCATCGCCTCGAGGGACAGGGCGTCATCGTCGAGGGCATCAGCACCCGCTTCGACGACGAGAAGGTGCTCTCTTTCCTCGATCCGGATGGCCTCAAGCTGGAGCTCATCGCCCGCTCCTCGGAGGAGGACGGAACCCCATGGCAAACTCCGGAGATCAGCCCGGAGCAGGCGATTCGCGGCTTCGACGGCGTGACCTTGACGGTGCAGAACCGCAAGGCCACCGGCGACATCTTGGAGGCCATGGGCTATCGGGCGGAGCGCGAGCAAGGAGCGCGGACTCGCTACGTCGGTGACGCCACGGTGCTCGGAGCGATCGTGGATGTGCTGCATACTCCGCAACAGGGCTTAGGGCGGGTCGCCGCCGGCTCAGTTCATCACGTCGCTTTCCGGGTCGCGTCCGATGAGGAGCAGCTGGCTTGGCGGGAACGTCTCATCGAGGCGGGCATGATGATCACCCCGGTGAAGGATCGCCAATACTTCCACTCCATCTACTTCCGCGAGCCCGGTGGCGTGCTCTTCGAGATCGCTACCGATCCGCCGGGCTTCACCTTCGACGAGAGCCCGAAAGCCCTCGGCACCTCGCTGCGACTGCCGCCGTGGCTCGAGGGCCAGCGCCAGCAGCTAGAGGCAACCCTGCCGGCCCTGAACATCGAAACCGGTGAGGCTGCGAAGATCGAAGCAGGAGGTTCCCGATGAACATCCCCGCGAAGACCCTGCCCGGTCAGGGGGGTCACCCCCACGGCCAGCCCCCCGTCGAGAGGGCCGGCGCAGTGCTGAAAGAAGCCAGCGGACTCCTGATCTTGGTCCACGGCCGTGGGGCCAGCGCCGGCAATATCCTGCAGCTGAGGCACGACCTCACCCTACCGGGAGTCGCCTACGCTGCTCCCCAGGCCCAAGGCCACACCTGGTATCCCCATTCCTTTCTAGCTCCGTTGGAGGCCAACGAGCCAGGGCGGAGCTCGGGGTTGCGCCGCCTCGAGGAGCTGGTGGAAGAGGCCGCGCTACAGGGCCTCTCGCCTCGCCAGGTCATGTTCCTGGGCTTCTCCCAGGGAGCCTGCTTGGTGAGCGAATTCCTGGCTCGACATCCGCAGCGCTACGGCGGCGCCGCGATCTTCACCGGCGGCTTAATCGGCACGCCGGGAGAGCTCGGCGGCTACCAGGGCGATCTCGACGGCACCCCGGTCTTTCTCGGCGCTGGTGACCCAGACCCCCACGTCCCCTGGGCTCGGGTGGAGGAGAGCGCCCAGGTGCTCCGAGGGCTCGGCGCCGAGGTCACCCTGCGCCGTTACCCGGGCTTACCCCACACTCTCCCGGCGGACGGCATCGCAGAGGCTCTGACCCTGCTGGCGGGCACGCTCCGCCCCTCTTCCCCAGGGTCCGGTGCCGAGGGTGACCGCGCCGAGGAGAGGCAAAGATGAAGATTACCCGCATCGTCACCGCAGAGAATGGCGAGAGCCACTTCGTCGACGACCATTTGGAGCTCACCGATGGCGGCGAGATCGGCCGCCTCTCGGCCCTGATTGCCGGCGACGGCGTGATTTTTCGCGAAACCGGTGCGGATTACGATTTCGACTGGCACAACGCACCGCAGCGCCAATTCGTGGTGCTGCTCAACGGGGCGATCGAAATCGAAACTGGAGACGGCGCTCAGCGCCGCTTCCAGGGCGGTGATGTGCTGCTGGTGGAAGACGTCAGCGGACGAGGGCATCGCACTCGCAATGTCGGGGAGACCCCTCGTCGCTCTCTCTTCTTGCCGGTCCACGGCCCCTTGCCCTAGCGCTCTCCTCTTCTCTTTCCCCCGAGCTGAATGACCGAAGCCCCAGCGGTAGGCCTACGCCGCCGCCGGGGCTTGTTTCATCTTGAGCTCGAAGTCGCGAGGGCGACGGAGGCTTCCTAGCTCAACAACATCTCGAGATCGTCAGCGGTCAGGTTCTTCACCAGGCTGCCGTCGGTATTGATGATGGCGTCCGCCAGGTCTCGCTTCTGCCCCTGGAGGGAGAGGATCTTCTCCTCCACCGTGTCGCGACAGATCAGGCGATAAGCCATCACCCGGCGCGATTGCCCGATGCGGTGAGCGCGATCGATGGCCTGTGCCTCGGCGGCAGGGTTCCACCAGGGATCCAGGATGAAGACGTAATCCGCCGCGGTGAGATTCAGCCCCAGGCCGCCGGCCTTCAGGCTGATGAGGAACACCGGCGCACCTTCCGGATCGTTCTGGAAGCGCTCCACCCGCTCCTGGCGATCTCGGGTCGAGCCATCGAGATATTCGTAGCCCAGGTTCTCGCGCTCGAGGCGCTTCTTCACCAAACCCAAGAGAGTGGTGAACTGAGAGAACACGAGGGCCCGATGCCCCTGATCGCAGATCTCCAGGAGCTTCGGGATCAGAAGATCCAGCTTCGCGCTGCCCTCCCCCGCGCGATCATCGTCGATGAGCGCCGGATGACAGGCCGCCTGCCGTAGCCGCAGCAGCGCTTCCAGCACGTGCATCGTGCGATCCGTCGGCTTCTTGCGGCCGTTGCCCGCTGAAGCTCCAGGACCGCGTCCACGACCACGTCCCCGTCCACGACCGCGACCTCTGCCGCGACCCCGACCGGTATCTTCTTCTTCGCCAGCGTCGCCGTTGCCGGAGTAGGCGCCGGCGCGGGCCAGTAGAGAGGCCCGGTAATGCTCGCGCAGCTCGTCGTAGAGCCGACGCTGCCGGGGGTCCATCTCGCAGAACAGAGTCTGCTCCGACTTCTCCGGCAAGTCCTGGATCACCTGCTCCTTGGTGCGGCGCAGAATGAAGGGACGCACGGCCTGGGACAGCAGCTTGCGCCCGTCCTCGTCCAGGTTCTGGCCCTGACCCATGATCTTGCGGAAGGTCGTGCTCTTGCCCAGCATCCCTGGGTTCAGGAACTCGAAGAGAGACCATAGCTCGCCAAGATGATTCTCGATGGGGGTACCGGAAAGGGCGAGGCGATGCCTCGCCTTGATCAGGCGGGCAGCCTTCGCCGCCTGGCTGGAGGCGTTCTTGATCGCCTGAGCTTCATCCAGCACCGCATAGTGGAAGCGGAGATCTTTGAGGCGGGTGATATCTCGCCGCAGAATGCCGTAGGTCGTGATGACGACGTCAGATTCGGCGATTTCCTGAGCCTTCTCTCGCCGCTGCGGGCCGGTGTAGTCGAGAATCCGCAGGCGTGGCGCGAAGCGCTCGGCCTCCTTCTGCCAGTTGAAGACGAGAGAGCGAGGGACCACCACCAGGCTGGGGCGCTTCAGCCCACCGACGGCGACCTCCCCTTCCTCGAGGTCCAGCTCGAGGTCTTCTCCCATCTCCTCCATCGCCTCGCGCTCTTCGTCCTCCTCGGCCTCCTGCTTGATTCGCTGCTCTTCCAGCAGCGAGAGCACCTGCACCGTCTTACCGAGACCCATGTCATCGGCCAAGCAGCCGCCGAAGCCGAAGGAGCGCAGGAAGGAGAACCATCCGAGGGCCTGCCGCTGGTAGTCCCGCAAATCTCCTTGGAAGGTCTCCGGCTCACTGCGGGGAGTGATCCCATCGAAGTTGCCCAACTGCTCTCGGAATCGCTTGAACTCCTCGTCGATTCGAGACTCCGTCGACTCCGCTGCCAGCAGAGCATCGAGGAGAAAGCCCTGGGACTTCTCGAAGCGCATCGCCTCGTCTTCTTCCGACTCGGTGGCCAACGCGGTGAGCAGGCCGCAGCGCTCCAGCCATTCTTCCGGTAGCAGACCGACGGAGCCATCTCCGAGACGCACCGTATCGCTGCCGGAGCGCGCCGCCTGCAGCAACTCCGGCAGAGAGATTTTCTGGTCGTCGAAAGTGATCTCGCCGGTGAGATCAAACCAATCCATTCCCGAGGAGACCGCTAGGCGCATCTTGCCCGGCGGTCGGTAGGCGCGACCGTCGGCGCGCACCCGCCATCCCTCGTTGACCAGAATTCGCACCAGCTCCGGAAAGCGGCTGGGAGCCAGGTAGGCGGAATATTGGCGGTCGAGGGCCGGCGCCCGCCGGGCACCGAGATCGATGAGGCGCTCCTCGAAGGTCTCTTCCACTTCTAGGTCACGGTGGAAGAGCTGGTTGGAGTCAGGAAGCTGAAGGATCTGCCTCGGCTCCGTTCCGTCCACCTCCGCGCCGCCGTAGAAGAAGCGGAGCTTGCAGCCAATGCGGCGAGCGCTCGAACCGTTGCGCCCGACGCGCTCCACCTCCAGCATCGCCTCCGGCTCCGGTGCGTCGCCGAAGCTCCAGGGCTCTGGCAGGCTGAGCAGGGGCTGGGCCGGAAGGTCCAGGATGTTGTCTACCAACTCATCGCGATCATCCACCGGAGCGGTGATCACCGGCTGCTCGCGCAGCAGGTTGACCCAAGAAAAGGCCCCCCGAGGATCGAAGCGGGCGGCGGCACCGCGGGCGAAGAGCTGGCCGTACATCAGCAATAGCGCCGGCTCTTCCAGCGGCATCGCGTCGCCATCACGCTCGAGATAGCCTCGAATTTCGTAGGCGCGAATCTCTCCATTGCCGGCCTCCGCGGCACTCACCTTCAGGCCTAGGATCCAGGGTTCACCTTCGTCCCACTGTAGAGGGTCCGTGGAGAGGTGCCCCGAGGCTCGGAGAAAGAACCGTTGGGTGCTGCACAGCAGCTTCACCAGAAGACTTGCGTTGGCGGCGTCCAGAACGTAGCGGTTCGTCGCCTCAGAGCTGATCGCCTCCCACGAGTCCAGCTCTTCCTCCGGTCGCGCGCCGTGCAGCGCACCGAGGATTTCGCGATCGATGGCCTCCGGCAGGCGGGAGAGCTCCTCCGGCGCAGGGCGGAAAGTCCGCAGAGCGCCCCAGTCGCCGCTCGCGCGGCGGCGGCGGCTATTCAGCTCGATGACCGGCTGCCCTCGCTCCACCGCCTTGTCGACGTCGAGGACATAAACCACCTGAAAATCCGCCGTTGCGGGATCAGAGGTCTGCGCCTCGCGCATCCCCGAGCGGACCTCCGCTAGGCGGGTACGCCAGCTCACCGGATTCTTGCGCCGATCGGCCTTCGCCTTGGAGCCGCCGTCGTCCATGTCGTCGGGCGGGTCCAGCGGCACCAAGTACCCCCGGCGTACCTGGCCCAACCAGGCAAAGCGGCGTGAGTCCGCCTCCAGCAGGGTGGCCCAAATATGCTTGCAAGAGCCCCACTTGCTAAAGGCCGGGCAGGTGCAATAGGCGCCGTACTCCCGATAGCCATCGGGAGTGACGTAAACCTTGTAGTTCACCGTCCCCCGAACTTCGGCCATCAACAAAGCAGGTCGACTGACCAGCAGATGGACTCGACGGGATTGAAAGTACCGTTTCCCGCGGGCGCGGGTTTCCGGCGGAAACTCGTGACGTAATGCTTCAGCTAAGGACATGCGCGAGGCAACACCCCAGAGATCTAATGTCTCGTGTTCATCGAACTCCGCCCCAATCACTGGGTATCGTACCCATTCCGAGGAGCTCGATTGCTTTGTTGTCGATTTTGTACCGACGGGCCGGGCCAACCGGGCGCGACTTCATGCGTCGGACCGACGAAGTCTACCAGTTCTCTACAAGTTTAGCTAGCGATTCGCGGCTTCCTCCAGCAGTGTCCTCAGGCGAGCTGCTGGAAGACGTCGACACAGGGCTCGAGCACGTGCGCCGAAAAGACCGCCCGCGATGCCTCACTCACCGGCACCGTCCCGTAAAGGCGATGAAGTCCTTCCGGATACGTAAGCCCCGCCTCCTGGTGGGTCAGGGTGAGGGCCGAGGCCCGATGGTGGCAAGTCGCCTCCATCAGGTCGCCGTCCCGTAGATGCAGCTTAGAGCCCCGAACCTCGACGATTCCCGACTTCAGCAGGGAATCCAGCGTCAGCAGCGCGCAACCGACATCCTGATCGCGCTCCAATCCCCCTTCGCGATGAGCGTCGATACCGAGACGAAGGCATAGATTCGCCTTCACCAGGGCCTCTGCTTCGTTCCTCGGCAGGCCACGGTGAGCCAGCTCGAACTCGATGCCATCGGATCTCCATTCCTCCACCGCCCGATGCCACCAGGTGGCCAACAGCCCAATCTGAAGCTTAGCCCCGAGACCCAATCCCGCGGCGTGGCCGGCCTCGTGGAATTGGTATTCCAGATATTGCACGCGCATCCGCTCCTGCTCTCGGGTCATCACCTGGAGAAGGCGGTTGGCGCTCGCTTCGTCGAAGATTCGGCGAATGCAGTGCTGGGAGGCAGCAAATCTACGGCTCTGCTCACTCATGTTATTAAGGGCGGGCCCGGTCTCTTCCTGGTTGAAGTGCCAGCCGTCAGGCACCACGAAGGCCTCTCCCTGCTCTCCTCGCAGCGCTCCCGCCGTACCGGTGGCACGAAAGGGAATGATGCGCATTACCTCGGCGGAGCAGGGAATTCCAGCGTCGCGGAGCATTTGACCCAGCGGGATCTGCTCTCTCGCCTCCGGCAGAACCTCGCCAAAGACGCCGCTCCAGCGCCTAATGGCGGTGGCCTTCCGGCGCACCGTGTAGGGAGCGACGATAAAGATGGCGTCCCCCGAACCCAAGAAATCCAGGGCAGCAAAGGCGTTGCCTAGCGGCTTCCAATCCCCTGTCACCACCGCCTGCCACTGTGCCTCTATCCAGCTGGTAGAGAGCGACAAAATCTCCGCGTCGTCGATCAGTTGACGCAGATCCTCAGCGAGAGATCTTCGCTCGATCTCCGTCAGGCCATCTCCCCCCACAGACTCCTCGTCAGGACCCTCTTTGCCAGAGCCTGAGCTGTCGAGATTCAGGGCCTCCACCCGGGCTAGGATAGAGGCGGGGGTCACCGTATCGGGGCAGTCTCCGAGAGCTACGGAGGCGAGGCCCCCAGCCCATGCCGAACCGTCGAAATCAGAACTCATCACATACCTCCTTCACCGCAGGCCGCGTGGTACTGAGCGGCTTAGGGCGGCTTAGGAAAACCCGTTCAGGCAGTCATCAGGACTTTGCCCTTAGTAAATCAGAAAAAATCAAGAAATTAAACATATCATGCACTGCACTAATCCCGCGAGACGAAAGATGAGCTTACCCACTGGCAGCCAGTCCCAGGACAAGGAGACGCAGAATGCGTTTTGAAGTCGATTCCGAGGCTCTATCCCTCTATCCAGCGATGACCATCGGCGTCATCTGTGGACGAGTGGATGGAATCAACCCTCAATTCTCGCAGTTCCTGGAAGAGCAGAGAGAGCGGGCAATTCAGAGTCTGGAAGGTCTCGACTCCTCCAAGCTGACCCAAATTGCAGAGTTCGCCTCCTGGCGTGAAGCCTACCGGCTCTTTGGAGCCAAGGCCAAGAAGCACAAGCCGACCCACGAAGCGCTGATTCGCCGCCTGCTCAAGGACGGTACGTGGCCACAGATCCATCCGACGGTGGACCTCTACCTCACCAACCAGACCATCCACCGCCTACCCCACGGAGGCTACGATGCCGACCGGGTCGAAGGCACCCTGCGCCTCACTCGCTCCCCTGGAGACGAGGCTTTCCAGCCCCTCGGGGGCGGAGAGGAGACCATCGAGCCGGGGGAGGTGGTGTACCGCGATGATCGCTCGGTGCTGACCCGACGCTGGAACTATCGGGACTGTGAGCGCACTCAGATGCGCGAAGATTCCAAGCGCTTCGTCCTGATGATCGAAGCTCCTTCCGCAGCGGTAGCTACCGAGAGCGTGCAGCGGGCGGCCGAGGACCTAGCCGCACGCTACGGCGAGGCCTTCTCCGGGGCCTTCAATAGCCAGACTCTCTCCCCTCGGGAGGGTGCCGCGAGCTTCGAGCTGATCTGGCCCTAGCGGACTCGGGCCGCGGCGATCCGCTCTGGGCCGCCTCAGCTCATTTGACTTGCCTCAGCTCACCGTGAGCGGCTCCTTGATGACCGCTCGACACGGTGAGCCCTCTACCCCCCGAAGCTTGAGGGGGAAGGCTTCGAGAAAAACCCGCCGATGCCTTAGCTGATCAAGGCCAACGAGACCCTCGAGGAGCAGGACTCCGCGGCGACTGAGATATCTGGTCACTTCGAAGCGCGCCGCCTGAGGTGGCTCCACCCCAGGAGCATCCACCGCTACCATCGTCGCCTCGTAGCTTTCGGCCAAATAGGTCGCGGCCTCTAGGCTGAGAGAGGCCCTGGCTTCGCCGGGAGATGCTGGCGGCCCGTAGAGCAGGCGATCCATCCAGCCCGTCCGAAGAATCACGATCGGGGGCCTCGGCGACTCGACCTCTTCCAGAGCCCCTTGGATATCGGCTCTCGAAGCGACCTCCCCCAGCGGCAGATCTAAGATGATGGCCTCCCCTTCGAAGAGATGGAGCGGGAGCTCATCGAGTCGTTTGCCTTCTTCCCAAAAATAGTGGGGACCCTGCACATGAGTCCCGCTCTGGGTACATAGGGCGAGATCGTAGACGTTCTCCCTCAGGTCCCCCCACACTCGATTGAAGGGTCCTTGGGCCTCGACCTTCGGGTTTCCGGCAAAGGTGTAGTCCTCCATCCAATGAGAGACATCCACCAAACGGTAGCTCGGGCTCCTCATCCTTTGATAGCTCCTTCCCATCGACGCAAGAGGGCTCGGCTCTAGAGTTTAGCCGAGGCGGGCACCGTGGGCGGCGGCCGAAGCCGCGCGTGATGGCAGGATAACGGGCCGCGCTAGCAATTACTGAAGACCTTCCCAGAAGGCCAGCAGGCGAGTAGCATCGAGTCCTCATCTCTCGCCACCTTCGTCTTGAGCCACCGGCAGCACCCCCTCCCTGCGATCTATCAGCGAGCGGGGAGATCTCTAGGCTCGACTCCCGAGGAGAACATCGGATGCCCGCAGAGCTCACCCTCCATCGCCTGATCGAACACGCCCGCAATCGGCCGCAGGACAACGCCTATTACGAGAAGGTGGACGGGCAATGGCGAGGCACCAGCTGGTCGACCTACGAACAACAGGTGCGCCAGGTCGCCCGCTCCTTTCTGGCTCTCGGCCTAGAGATCGGAGATGCGGTATCGATTCTTGGCTTCAATCGGCCGGAGTGGGTGCTGATGGACCTCGGCGCCTCCTTCGTTGGCGGGGTTCCCGCGGGGATCTACACCACCAGCTCACCGCCGGAGGTGGAATACATCGTGAGCCACTGCAAGGCGCGGTGGATCCTGGTGGAGGATCTCGACCAGTGGGCCAAGGTCGATCAGCGGCGCGAGCAGCTGCCGCTCCTCGAGAAGGTGATTTTGATGCGGGGGCCAGAAACTCCCGACGACCCCCTGACCATCGGCTGGGAAGACTTTCTAAAACTCGGCGACGAGCTGGAGAAAGAGGCGGAAGATCGCCGCTTGGCCTCCTTGGAGAGCGAACAGGTCGGCACGCTGATCTACACCTCGGGCACCACCGGCCCGCCGAAAGCGGTGATGCTCTCGCACCAGAACATCCTGAAGACTTCGCGAGTTGGCGTCACCGAGCTCTTTGGCCTCAACAGCAGCGACACCTCCCTCTCCTACCTCCCCCTCTCCCATATCGCGGAGAAGATGTTCAGCATTCATGGTGCCCTCTCCGCCGGCTACGCCGTGTACTTCGCGGAGGCTCCGGAGAAAGTCCCGGAGAACCTGAAGGAAATTCAGCCGACGATCGTTTTCGGCGTGCCTCGAGTGTGGGAAAAGATCCATGCCGCCGTCGCCGGCAAGCTACAGGAGGTCAAGGGGCCCAAACGCCTGCTCCTGGATTGGGCCCGGCGCGTAGGCAGTGAGCGTTCCCGGCACCGCGCCGAAGGCACCCTTCCCGGGCCCTGGCATCGCGTTGAATACGCCCTGGCGACCCGGCTCCTGTTGAAGAAAGTCAAGACTCTCATGGGGCTCGGCCAGGCTCGATTCTGCGCCTCTGGCGCTGCCCCCATCTCAGCGGAAGTACTGCACTTCTTCGCTTCTTTGGACCTGCTGATCTTCGAGGTCTACGGCCAGTCCGAGGGCAGCGGCCCGACCTCCTTCAACCGCCCAGCGCAAACCCGCTTGGGCACCGTGGGCCCCCCTCTGCCCGGGGTGGAGGTGCGCATCGCCGAAGATGGCGAGGTCCAGCTTCGGGGCTACAACGTCTTCCTCGGTTATCTAGACGATCCCGAAGCGACCGCCGAGACTCTGGTAGATGGCTGGCTCTGTTCCGGGGATCTCGGTCGATTCGATGAGGACGGCTACCTCACCATCACCGGCCGCAAGAAGGAGATCCTCATCACCTCCGGCGGCAAGAACATCGCGCCCAACAACATCGAGGCCGCTCTCAAGGATCAAGAGCTGATCGCTGAATCCATGGTGGTAGGGGATCGCAGGAAATACCTGACGGCCCTGATTACCCTCGATGAAGAAGCCCTGGACCGCTTCCTGGTCAGCCAAAGCCTAGAGCGGGGCGACCGGCCGGCAGGAGAGATCCCCGAAGTCGAGGCAGCGGTGCAAGCTGCCGTCAACCGAGTCAACCGAGACCTCGCTCGAGTGCAGCAGGTGCGGAAATTCTCGATCCTCCCTCGCCCCTTCTCGGTGGATGAAGGCGAGCTGACGCCGACCCTCAAGCTCAAGCGGCGGGTCATCCTCCGTCAGTGGGCGGAGCGAGTAGAGGCGCTCTACGCCGACGATTGATTTCACCGCACGGGATCCCAGACCGACAGCGTCCAGAGAGATACGCAGGACCCGAGGGCCATGAGCAAGGCCCTCGGAAGGAACCCGCAGGAAGCCCGCGCCCCCGGGAAACCGTCAGTTCTCGAAGCAGGTTAACGACGGCGGAAGGCGTCGAAGTCGAGCACGTTGTCCTCGGCCTCGTCTCCCGCCTTCTTCGCGGGGGCTTGTTGCGCTGCTGCTTCGCCACTCTCTGACTCAGCATCAGCCTCCCGAGCCCCATCCGCTGGCTCACCGGAGCCAGTTTCAGCGGCAGAGCCCTCGCTGTCATCGCTCGCCGAATCACCACCCGACTGGGGACCCCTGCCGGATGCGCCCCCGTCCTCAGCTATCTGGTTCTCCGCGGACGGCTCCCGGATCGACTCGGCCAAAGAGGGTTCTCTGTCGGACGAGTCGCCGGGCGTCTCGGCACTTTCTCGCTGTGCTTCAGCCCCCTGCGTCTCAGGAACCTGCGTCTCAGCCCCCTGCGTCTCAGGAACCTGCGTCTCAGGAGCCTGCGTCTCAGGATCCTGCGTTTTGGGCTGCTCCACCACCGCCAACTTTGGTCGCGGCGAGGTCGCCAGCAGGCTCTCTTCCTGATCCTCGTCCGAATCCTCCCTCGACTCTGCCCGGGGAAAGTCCGGTACCAGCTGAAGCATGAATTGAGCTTCCGGATCCGAGAACGAGGTCAGGGCGATAAAGGGAACCGTCAGGCTATGCCAGGCACCGCCGAAGCTCAGCGACACGGCGAAGGATTCGCTGTCAACCATCAGGCCAGAGAATTGATGCTGAAGCACGATCGTCATCTCTTCCGGGTGCTGTGTCCGAAGAAAGTTGGGAATCAATACTCCAGGATGGTCGGTGCGAAACCCGAGATAGAAATGATGATCGCCCGGCAGGCCCCGCTCCGCGACCTCCGCAAGAGCACCGCGAACCACGGATCGCAAGGCTTGCTGCACCATCGCAGGGTAATCCAGTCGCTTCTCGGTCATGAATCCTTCCGTCAGGGTCGAATCAAGATCGCTCACCTCTCCGGTGAGCAAATTTGGTGAGTGCGGCGCCTCATTGTGGAAGTAGCCTCATCGTCGAACCAGAGATCGGCATTGGCTGAGCCGCGCGTCTCGGGCCCCCTCAGAATACCCCAGGCACCCTCCAATCCCGTACCTCAGCCAGCTCTCTCGACAACAAGGCTCACGATCCCGCTGAGGCCGGTGGTCTCAACCTCGCCGAAGGGTGCCGTCGCCAGCCAAGAGCTCCAGCGTAGTCTTGACGACGGCGCGAAGCGGGCCGACGTCCGCCACTCCGCGGCCGGCGATATCGAAGGCCGTTCCATGGTCGACAGAAGTCCTGACATAGGGCAAGCCCAGGGTCCAATTCGTCGCCTCGCCGAAGGCCGCCGTCTTGACCGCGATCAACCCTTGATCATGGTAAAGGGACAGCACCCAATCGTACGCGCCGCCCAGCGCTCGGGCAAAGAGGCTATCGGCACTGTGGGGACCAGAAGCATCGACCCCTTCGGCGCGAGCTCGCTGCACCGCCGGCGCGATTTCACTTTGATCCACCGTCCCCAGAAGCCCCCCTTCTCCAGCGTGGGGATCTAGACCGGCGACGGCGATGCGCCCCGGCGCCCAGCGATGCAGGCAGTGCAGAGCCTCTACCAGCTGAGGCTCTCGAACCTTCTCGATAGCCTTTACCAGGGGCAGATGAGTCGAGAGCAGCGCGACTTTTAGTCGCGGAGCGAGGAAAGCCATCAAGTAGTCGCGCCCGTAGCGCTCCAGGCCAGCGCCGAGGGCGAGGTACTCCGTATGGCCAATAAAATCCGGGCGATGATGCCGAGCGATGGACTCTTTGGAGACCGGTGCCGTCACCAAGGCATCGGCGAACCCTCGTCTCACCAGATCGACACCAGCATCGAGGGCCGCTAGGGCGCCCCCGGCATCTGCCGGGCCTGATTCTCCCCACCGCACTTGCCGAGGAGTAGCGACGGGATCCAGCACCAGAATCTCGTCGCGGCCCCAGCGCCCACGGTCCTCCATGGAATCCAGGTATCGCAAGCGATCCCAGGGAAAATCGCCCACGACGATGCGCAGCGCTTCCAGCGCGCTGCGCTCAGCGACGAGAAGAGGGCGCCAAGAATGTTGCGGAGCGGAATCCGGCCCAGCCACCAAGCGAAGCAGGATCTCCGGGCCGATTCCCGCCGGATCCCCCTGGGTCAACGCTAAGACGACCTCATCGTTGGCCCGAGCATGAGCATCCCGCGAAAGGCCAGCCTGCGAAGGAGCTGCTTCTTCAGCCATCAAACTCTCCCACCAACAACGCCTCCACCCAACAGGTCTTCAGCTACCGAAGTATCGGGGCGAATACGCCTCAGACCTCCTCGAAGAGCGCTGAAGGCTCGTTTCGCAAGGCCGGGGCGGAGACTCATTCCTCCGCCGGCCTTGGAACCTTCCGCCGACTGCGGCGCAACTCGTCCTCTTTGAACATGTAGCGAATGCTCGCCTTAGGGATCAGCAGGTTGGGGTCGCCGTGGCGATTCAGCTTGATGGAGTTCTTGTCGTACCACTCGATCCAGCCCCGCAGCTCTTCGTCGTTGTTTAACACGACGACCATCTGCGTCTTATTGGCCATCTGCTTGAGGTAGTAGAACTCCTCCGCATTGGTCTGCTCGGGCGGGGCTTGTTTTCGCCGCACGCTGCGCCCAGTGGCCTTGCCCTCGGAGAGGTCGGGCCGAATCAGCTTTCGATTACTCATAGGTCAGGATGCCTTCGGCGCCGGCTTGGGCCGGCGCTTGCGATATTGATCATCCTCGTAGGCCAAGCAGCACAGTAGGCGGCCACATTGGCCGGAAATCTTCGAGGGATTGAGGCTGAGGTTCTGGCGTTTCGCCATCTGGATCGAAATCGGCCGAAAGTCCTTCAACCACGTTGAGCAGCAGAGAGTCCGTCCACACACGCCGACCCCTCCCAGCAACCCGGCTTCGTCGCGAGCCCCAACCTGGATCATCTTCACCCGGACCGAGAATCGCTTCGATAGATCTTTGACGAGTTGGCGAAAATCGACTCGCCCATTGGCGGTGAAGAAAAAATTCGCCTTGCGTCCGTAGAGAGAGAAATCGACCCGCGAGACCTTCATCTCGAGGCCGAGGGAGCGAGCGCGCTCCTGGCAGAAGCGCTTGGCCGCAAACTCATTGTCGAGCTGACGATCATACGCTTCCACATCTTCGCTGTTAGCGCGCCGCAGGATGCTGCGGGCGCTGGACTTCTGGCACGGCTTGAAGACCGGCATCGGAGATTTCTCGATCTTGCCAAAGGCCGGACCATGGTCGGTCCCCACCACAACCTTCGCACCGCGCTCGAAGGCCTCGCCGGAGGTGCGGCAAAGGGTGAGGTTCGTCTCCTCCTTGAAGCGCACACCGACGAAAGTATCTTCCAGGGCGGTGGACTGTCCTCGGAAACGACAACCGCCACAACCGCTCATAAAGAAGCTCCTTCAGATTGAGGTAAGCCCTTGATCAGCGAATAGAGAAGCGGTCCTCGACGGACTGCAAGGGCTCCCCGCCGGGCCACCAAAGGGCGGGCAAAAAGCTCTTCGAGTAAGTGCATAACTCGTCTCAAATCAGGGCCTTCGGCTCAGAGAGTGTAAGAGTCAGCAGTATTGCATCGGGGCCTTTGGGTCGTCAACGCCCGTCGCCCTGGGCGCTCAGCGGGCCCCGCTATGGAGCACTCTCCGGCCAATATCTCGACGCAGGATCTTGCCCGACCACCGGATATCGCCGGCCGCCTCGTAAGCATTCCTCAAGGCTGCCAAGAGATCTGCCCCCGAGGCGCAGACCGAGAGCACTCGTCCACCGGAAGTCAGCACCTCATCGCCATCGCGACGCGTTCCGGCGTGGAAGATCTCCACTCCGGGGCGCCCAGCGGCGGCATCGAGACCCGAGATGGGCTGCCCCTTCAAGACCTTCCCCGGATACCCCTCACTCGCCAGCACCACGCAGGCCGCCGCTTCCTTGCGGAAGCGAAGACGCTGTGCATCGAAGCGCCCGGCGGCTCCCGAAGCCAGCACTTCCAGCAGATCGTCCTGGAGACGAAGCATCAGAGGCTGGCATTCCGGATCCCCGAAGCGCACGTTGTATTCGAGCACCTGGGGGCCTTCGGCGGTCAGCATCAGGCCGGCGTAGAGCACCCCGACAAAGGGGCGCCCGTCCTCGCGCATTCCGGCGATGGTGGGGCGCACCACGCGATCCAGCACCGTGGAGACCTGGGAGGCATTCAGCACCCCGGCGGGGCTATGAGCTCCCATACCCCCGGTATTCGGCCCCGTATCTCCCTCTCCGATGCGCTTGTAATCCTTCGAGGGAGCGAAAGGCAACACCCGCTCCCCGTCGCTCAGGGCGATGAAGGAGACCTCCTCCCCCGGCAGAAAGCGCTCCACCAGCACTCGATCCGCTGCTGCACCGAATCTGCGCTCAGCGAAGAAGGTCGCGAGGGCGGTTTCTAGCTCCTGATCGTCCCGGGGGATCAAGACGCCCTTCCCCGCGGCGAGGCCATCGGCTTTCAGCACCGACGGCAGTCCGAAGGCGCGCACCGCTTCCCGCGCTTCGTCGATATCGTGAACGATCCGAAAATCCGGAGTCGGAACGCCGTGGCGACGCATGAACTCCTTGGCGAAGATCTTCGAGCTCTCCAGCTCCGCGGCACGGCGAGAGGGGCCAAAGACCGCCAGCCCTCGGGATTGCAGCTCGTCCGCAAGCCCGAGGCTCAAGGGTAGCTCGGGCCCCACGACGGTGAGATCGATCTTCAGATCGGCGGCGAAGTCGGCGAGCTTATGAACCTCATCCACGGCGATGGGTACACGGTCTGCCACCGCTTCGATTCCCGGATTCCCCGGCGCGCAATAGAGCTGCTTGAGCTTAGGGCTTTGGCTCAATCGCCAGCACAGGGCGTGTTCGCGGGCACCACTGCCCACCACGAGGACCTTCATGCCGTCCTCCTCTTATCCAATGCGGCGACCGCGGCGGCATCCAAGATGTCCTCGGGGCTACATCCCCGCGACAGATCGTGCACCGGTCCGGCAAGCCCCTGCAACAGGGGGCCGATGGCGCGAGCGCCACCGAGTCGCTCGGTCAATTTGTATGCGATATTGCCCGAATCCAGATCTGGAAAGACGAGCACGTTAGCTTCTCCCGCTACGGCGCTCTGCGGCGCCTTGCGGCGGGCGATCTCGGGAATCAGGGCGGCGTCTGCCTGGAGCTCGCCATCGACGGCGAAATCGACCCTCCGCTGGCGTAGCTCCGCCAGCGTCGATCGGATTTTCTCCACTCGCGGATGGGACGCGCTGCCGAGAGTCGAAAAAGACAGCAGGGCGACCTTGGGATCCTCTCCCAGCAGGGTGCGGCAACTCTGCGCCGCCGCTTCCGCGATGTCGGCCAGCTGCCGCGGCGACGGGTCTGGGACCACGCCGCAGTCGCTGAACACCAGGGCGCGTCCATCGGGCCACGCCATCAAGAAGCAGGAAGACACCGTCGAGAGGCCCGGCCTCGGCCCGAGTGCCGCCAGCGCCGCCCGCAGCGTGTCGGCGGTGGTAGCCACCGCTCCCATCACCGCCCCGTCGCTGAGCCCCTCGGCGACCCGCAGACACGCGTAGTGCAGCGGGTCCAGGGCCCGTTGCCGCAGAGCGCTTTCGTCGAGCCCCTTCTTCGCCAGCCGCGACCCGAGGCGCGCCAAGAGCGCCGGCAGCTGCGGATCCTGCTGCGGGTTCAGCACCTCCACCCCGTCGAGGCTTACGCCGCTAACCTTCGCGAGGGCGGAGATCGAATCCCGGTCTCCAATCAGCTGGGGGCGAAAAAACCCCTCCCGCGAGGCTCGGGCACAAGCTTGGAGCACTCGAGGGTCGTTGCTTTCCGGCAGAGCGATACGCGCATCACGAGCGCGAGCTAGAGTTCGCAGGCGCTCCAATGCAGGAGGTGTAGTAGCCACGATGAGGTTGGGAGGCCGACGCGCGCGTCTGCCGCGTTATCGCGATCCGCGACGGGGCATCGATTCACTAGCTTACCAGAGGCGTCCTCTGGTTCAGGAGCAGGATCCGAGCGACCAGTGCCGACTCGGAGGGCTCAGCCACGGTCGCCAGCAGAATTTTCCTCGACGGGCGGCGGAACCATCTCCAGGCGAACCGTGAGGGCCGATCGCTCCACCTCGATCACCAGGGGCGTCGCCTGGGGATCCAAAGAGATCCACAAATTCAGGCGCCCCTTCCAGAACCGAGATCCCGCTTCTTCCACTCCCACCACCCGATAAGAGCGGGCTACCCGATCTTCCTGCCCCCAAGGAAAGCGCCGAGTCGGGCCCGGAATCACCTCCACCGGGTAGATCTTGCCGTCAGACCAGATCTTGAGGCGGAGGGGCGAAGCGGGAGGGCGGCGACGAATGCGGTAGATCGCCGAGGCGATGTCCACCACACCGCTTTCATCGATCTCCGATTCGCGACGCTTTTCCTTACCCCGGTAGCGATAGTCGCTCCACGCCTTGGTGGTGCGGCCGGTGCCTGGATCCATCAGCGCCGCGTAGAGCCAATACTCATCGCTATCGGCTTCGTCCGAAGTAATCTCCAGCCGACTCTCGAGAGCGCCCTCGGGCTGAGGCTTGAAGCTCAGCACCCCGTCCCCCCGGCCGGGCAGAAAGAGGCCGGCGAGCCGGCCGAGAAAACTGGTGAAGCGCCAGCGGTAGCGAAACACCTCTCCCTCGCCCAGATCAGCTAAGTCGAAGCCCTCCAATTCCGCGACCTCCCCCCTCGGCCCGGTTACCTGGTCGGCGAGAGGAGCCCCGGATGCAATCCCCGAAGGCAGAACCCCAACCCCCGTCACCCCGATGACCAAAGCCAAGATCAGGAGCGGGCGGGGAAGCCATTGAATACGTGCTTTCCACAGGGGCCTAGAGCGCATGGATCTAGAGGTATTACTCATCGCAAGTTGACTATACGAAATCCCTGGGGTCACCGCACCCACGCGATCGAAGACGTGAAGATGGTGCGAATGGCCGGCTGCAAACCCCAAAATCGAAATTCAGGCGGCGATATTCCGTATCCGATACCTCTTCACGCGATGCTCCAACACAGATTTGTTCAATAAATTGTGAAACGCTGAGCCACCGAATTGTTTGTCAATCGTCGATGAGCTACAATTCCCAGCACCTTTCACACTTGCCAAGTCCTTGGCAAATACAGCACGGGGTATCTCTCCGCATACACCTATTTGGCTCGTTAGCCAATGTAGCCTGAACGCCCGAGATCTACCTCGATCTGTCCACCCCTATCACAGCATTCCCTCAACTCCACTGCCCTGTATCTACAGCATCAGAGCAACACATCTGAGACCGAGGAGGAACTTCCTACCATGAGACGTTCTTGTTCTCTTCCCACTGCCTTTTTGGCGGCCTTCTGCCTTCTGGCTCTAGGCTTCGCCACCGCGGCCCCCGCGGATGCACAGAAACCGGTAACCGCTGGTGAGTACATCTTCGAGACCTTCCAAACTTCGCACCCTTACGTCAGCTCGGGTCAGTCGGAAGCGACTCTCACCTGGTTCGACGAGATCAACTTCCCCGGTGCGGTCTACATCGCTCCCTTCATCGACAAGATCGAGCTCGCCGCTGGTGACGAGCTGATCATCCGCTCCCCGGATAACAAGCAGCGCTGGGTCTACACCGACCTGGGCCGCCACGACATGGGCGGCGGCTTCTACGCCACCCATATCCGCGGCGATCGCTTGATCATGGAGCTGTGGACCACCGGGACCAAGAACGCCTTTGGCGTGTTCGTGAGTCACTACGGCCGCGGCTACAACGAGCAGGAGATCCTGCAGTTCTGGGCCGCCGGCCTCGGCGAGAAGATGAATCTTCCGCTGCCTCCGGCCCTCGATGAGTCCCTCTGCGGCGCCGATGATTCGGAAGAGGCCAAGTGCTACCAGGGCAGCGAGCCGGACGCCTACAACACCAGCCGCGCCGTCGCCCGCCTGCTGCGCAACGGCGGCTCTTGGTGCACCGGCTGGCTGATCGGCAGCGAGGGTCACCTGATGACCAACGAGCACTGTATCGGCAGCCAGAGCGCTCTTGCCAGCATCGACTTCGAGTTCATGGCCGAAGGCCCGGACTGCGCCACCGACTGCAGCAGCCCCCTCGCCTGCTCCGGCACCATCGAGGCATCCAGCGGCACCATGATCCAGTTCGACTCCCCGCTGGATTACGCTCTGCTGATCCCCGACACTTCCGCCGCCGGCAACACCGATCTGCCCGGCACCTACGGCTTCATGCGACTGCGCGAAAGCGGTGCGGTGCTCGGTGAGCGGATCTACATCCCCCAGCACCCCGCCGGCTGGGGCAAGCGCATCGGAGTGGAATCTTCGTATCCTGACGACGTGGACGGCTACGCCAAGGTCAACAGCGTGACCGAGGTGGCCTGCTCCGGCGCCGCGGTGCCGGATGTCGGCTACTGGGCGGACACCCAGGGCGGCTCCTCCGGCTCTCCGGTGTTGGGCCACTCGGATAACCGGGTCATCGCTCTGCACCACTGCCGCGGCAGTGCCTTCTGCACCAGCGGCAACCCCAACACCGACGATCCCAACCGCGGCGTGCCCGTCGGCGCCATCATCGCCGACCTCGGCGCCAACCTCCCGGCTTCGGCGGTTTGTGACCCCGTGGCCCCGCCCACCGGCTTGAGTGCCGTCGCCAACGGCGACAACCGCATCGATCTCTCCTGGAGCGCGCCGGCCAGCGTTTCCGGCGGCCCGACCTACAACGTCTACCGCGCCATCGGTGGCTGCCCTGGCACCGATTACGAGTTGATCAGCGAGGGCCAGAGCGGCACCTCTTACATCGACAACGATGTATCCGGTGACGTCGAGTATGCCTACGCGGTGAGCGTCATCGACGCGGCGGAAGGCTGTGAGTCGGACTTCACCAGCTGCTCCTCCGCCACCACCACCGGTGCCTGCACCCTGGATCCGGACTTCGCCGGCCTGGTCTCCGCCACCAACACTGGCGCTGCCAGCTGCGGCGTGGATCTGGACTGGAACGCCGCCACCGAGCTGTGTGGCAAGGGCGTGCAGTACAACGTGTACCGCTCTACCGACCCGGACTTCACCCCCAGCGCCGACAACCTGCTGGAATCCTGCGTCTCCGGCAGCACCTACAGCGACTCCACCGTCGCTCCCGGTATCGAGTACTTCTACAGCGTGACCGCTGAGGACGACTCCGGTAACGGCAGCGGCGTCTGCGGCGGCGGCAACGAGGACGACAACGGCGTCGTGCTCTCCGCCATCGCCTCCGGCCCTAACCAGGTGCTGTTCAACGACGACGTCGAGGGCGCGATCTGGACCACCGGCGCCGGCGGCGACGACACCGGCACCAACGCTTGGGAAATCGTCACCGATCAGAGCAACTCCCCGACCCACAGCTGGTTCGTCTCCGACGAGCCGGTGGTCAAGGACCAGTGGCTGGAGCTCAGCGATCCCATCGTGCTGCCGCCGGGCGTTCCCGCGGTCCTGGAGTTCCACCACTTCTACAACATCGAACCCAACTGGGACGGCGGCGTCCTGGAAGTCTCCACCGATGGCGGCACCACCTGGGTCGACATCCTGGACGGCAACCCGGATCGCTTCCTGGAGGGCGGCTACACCGGTCCCCTCAACGCCTCCTCCAACCCCTTGGGCGGCCGCGCCGCCTGGCACGGCAACAACCAAAGCTTCGGCCGAGTCCAGGTCGACCTCACGGACTTCGCCGGTCAGAGCATCCAGCTGCGCTTCCGCATGGGTTGCGACACTTCCGTCGCAGCCACCGGCTGGTGGGTCGACGACGTCAGCGTCTACTACGGTGGCGTCTGCACCGGCTCGCCGGGCCTCGACACCGTCTTTGAAGACACCTTCTCTGACGGCACCACCGACAGCTGGGACGAGATCGACACCGGCGGCGGCGACCTGGTGGTCAACAACACCGCGTACCTCGCCGGTCCGGCGAACTTCGGTGTCGAGATCGACCAGGCTGACCTCGATCGCAAGCGGGTTCGGAAGAACTTCAGCGCCGAGGATCAGGTCCGGGTCCGCTTCCACCTCGATCCCAACAGCATCACCATGGACAACAACAAGCGCTTCAAGCTTGCCCAGTTCCGCTCGGGCACCGACCGGCGCTTGATGGCGGTGATTCTGCGCTACAACACCACCACCGGCTTCTGGCTGCGCGCCAAGAGCCACCGTGATGACGATTCGTGGGCCCAGGCGGATTGGGTCAACATCGCTGACGCGCCGCAATACGTCGAGGTCGAGTGGACTCGCAGCTCCGGCCCCGCCGCTAACGACGGCGTCCTTCGCCTGTGGGTCGACGGGGCTCTGACCCAGGAGCTCACCGGCATCGACAACGACAGCGAGGCGGCCACCGGCTTCCTGCTGGGCGCCGTCGGTGGCCTGGACGCCAACTCCGTCGGTAGTTTCTACGTCGACCACGTAGAAATCCGGCAGCAATCCTATATCGGCGAGTAAGCTCCGCTGACGTAGGATCCGCCTCCTTCGCGGAGGCGAAAGAAGCCGGCGCCCTCCACGGGCGTCGGCTTTCTTTTTTTCTTCGGCGATCTTGCCTCTGAAGGCAAAGAAAAGCGTCGCATAATTTTCTTAACTGATGCGACTCCCGTAGAATCGAGGCACCCTCCATGATCCGCTATGATTTCCTCAAACCCTATCCTCAATATCGACTGGCTTACTCTCAGTCTGGGCGGTCTATGGCTGCTCACATTGTTGCTGTGCGCCTACCTTTGGCGGCGCTGGAGCTCCGCGGTGGAGAGCAGCGAGCGAGCGAAGACTCGCCTTCACCACCTCGCCCTCCACGACCCGCTCACCGAGCTACCGAATCGACAGCACCTGCTCGAAGCTCTGGAGCGATGGCTTAACGACGGCAATCCGCAAAGCAGCACCTCTGAAGGCCCGGATCAGGCTCTCGCCCCTCCGGCGTCACTGGGGATTCTGAGCCTCGGCATCGATCGCTTCCGTCAGGTCAATGAATCCCTCGGGCGAGAGGCGGGAGACGAGGCGCTGCGGGCGGTAGCCGATCGATTGCGACAAGCGGCCAAGCCCCACGGCCTTGCCGCTCGCCTCGGGGGGGACGAATTCGGCCTCGTGATTTCCGCAGCTGAGACCCCCAACGAGCTCGAGGAGAGAGCGGAGGCTCTGCTGGAAGAGCTACGGCAGCCCTTGCGCCTCTTCGGTCACGAGGTTTTCATCGGCGCGAGCCTCGGGCTGAGCCGCTGGCCAGAGGACGGCCGAGAAGCTCGGACTCTGCTGCGCAACGCGGAGACCGCGAAGGAACAGGCCAAAGCCCAGGGTCGAGATCGGGTGGTGGTCTATCGCCCTGACTTCTCCGCTCTGGCCCTTGAGATGCTCGACTTAGAGAGCGATCTACGCCGAGCGTTGGCCATGGGGGAATTTTACGTCGAGCTGCAGCCCATCTTCTCGATTCAGCGCAACGGCTTCGATGGGCTGGAAGCTCTGGTTCGATGGCAGCACCCAAGACTCGGGCGGGTAGCCCCGGGGACCTTCCTGCCCCTGGCGGACACCATTGGCTTGAGTTACGAACTCGACCTCTTCGTGCTCGAGGAGGCTTGTCGATTGAGCCGCGATTTGCGTATCCAGGCCCTGGAAGAATCCGGCGAACATCCCCCACGGCTAGCGATCAACCTATCCGCCCGCAGCCTTCAGCATCCGCACTTAGCTCGGGATATTGCGATGGCCTGCCAGCGGGCTGATTTCGATCCCCGCTGGCTCGAGCTAGAGATCACCGAGAGCGCCGCAATGCGCGACGTGATCGCCGGCGGAGACGCACTACATCAGCTCAAGACCTTGGGCCTGCGTTTATCTATCGACGACTTTGGAACGGGATATTCCTCCCTAGCCTATCTCCATACGCTACCTTTCGACTCCCTGAAAATCGACCGCTCCTTTATTTCCCCACTGCCGGACGACCGCGAAGCGCTAGCGATCGTAGAGGCGATCCTCGCGTTGGCGAGGGCATTGAACCTGGAGGTAGTCGCGGAGGGTGTAGAGAGTGCAGACCAGCTGCTCTGGTTGCGGGATGCTGGCTGCCAAAGGCTGCAGGGATTCGCCCTGGCGCGGCCCCAGCGGGCCAACGGCCTCCCCCTACTCTTTGCCAATTCCGGGGACCTCGATTCCCTGAGTCGACAAGCCACCTCTTCCCCGCAACGAAACTCCCCCCCACAGCGGTCGTACTAAGGCTCTGTGAAGAGACTGAGCCCAACCGAAGCGATTCCACAGACCGGCACGATTGCCCCCTCCACCTCACAGCAAGCAGCATGGGGAGCCCGCCTCGCCTGGGCTCTGCTGCTGGCCGCATCCGTCAGCATTGCCACCCTCTCCCTGTGGCAGATCCATCAAGCGACGCTCACCACCGCTCAGTCCGGCGGGGCTCTTCGCGCGCCAGCCTTGCTCAGCAGCCCTGCGACCTTCAGCGATGCGGCTCCGGCCCTCGAAGAGCCCGCGGAGAGTCTCCCGGAGAATCCTAGTCGCGAGCTCCTAGGGCTACAGAAGCGCGCCAAGCCAATGCCTGTAGAAACCTGCGCCGACGCTCATGGCAAAGCCCGTCGCTCCCGTAGTGCACCTCCCGGCGGCCACTAAGAGCACGGGTGATGGAGAAGCTCCCCCATCGCCATATTCGACAGATGGCCTCGCGGTTCACCGACCAAGGGGATGTGGCCCTCACTGCGAGGCTGTCACGGGGGGTATTGGGGGGGGAGCCATGGCGACGCTGATCGCCGCTAACGGAAGGCTAAACAAGCAAAAGCCCTCTCCGCGGAGAGGGCTCAATGAGACGTTCGCTTTTCGCTGCAGAGCTTTGTTAGCGCAAGATTCCCCGCCAATCTAGCAGTCTTCGCTCAGGCCACGCGATCGTAGCTCAGCGGCTTTACCTGCTCTCGATACCAGCCCTCGCGCTCCTGGGGCTCAAAGATCGTGCAGGCCTGCATGTCCTCACCGTAGACATGAATGGTGATCGAGCTTCGGCGGGAGCGGTCATTGGCGAGGGTGTGGTACTCGAAGGGCGGGATCAGCGCGCCGGCAGTGCCGATTCCGGTGTAGAGGGTCTCGTGACGCTCGAAGCGGCACAGCGATTGATCTCGCTCTTTGAGATCGTAGCGGGTGACCTGAATTCGCCCCTCCAAGACACCCTCTACACACCAAGTCCCAGCATGATCGTGCAGCGGAGTTGCCTGCCCCGGCCCCCAAACCATAGCCACCACCACATAGCCCCAGCGAGGACTGCGGTAGAGCAACCGGCGGGCGTAATGGCCGTTCGCGGGCTCCCTCAGCTCATCCGGCAGGCGAATTGCGCCGCTGAGAATCAGCTCTGAAAGGCGAGCCTGCATCGTGTCGGCAATCGCCTGCGGCTCACCGAGGGCGACACAGGAATCGAGGGTTTCTACCAGCTGCTTGGAACCTTGGAACATAGGGAACATGGGGAATCTCCGTGGTGTTTCACCAGGCGCCGAGGACCTGCGCGGGAATCGCAGCGCTCGACTCGATGGGGGATCGAGGGCATCTCATGGGGTAGAAGGCACCCCATCTTGGTGCGAAGAGAGACTTTAGATTCTAGCAAAGGATCGATCGAAAGATCAGTCCTGAGGCTGCTGAAGGAACGGGAACTTAGCGCAGCGGGCTCAACGGGTCTGCTGAGGCGGTAGCCAATGCTGCCGGAGAGCATCGATGGCTTCAGAATCCCGCATTGAGAAATTGCTTTTTCCCGCTGACGGCCCCGGCATCCACTTCCACCAGAAGACACCGCGAACCACCGGATCTCCCTCCAGACGTTCCAGCGCAACATCCATCAGGACCCGCCGCAGCTCACGAGATTCAGCCGTGCTCTGGACGCGATAACTCCACGGCTCCCGCGCCGCTTCCGGAGCACGATTGTAGCCAATCTCGGTAAAGATTACCGGCTTGTCCCCGAAGCGACGAGAGAGTGCAGCGAGCTGCGCCAGTGGTCGCTTCCACCCTTTTTCTACGGCGCAGCGGTCGGGCACTTCATCTTCGCTCAAGGGGTAGTAGGCCTGAACCCCGATGGCATCCACGGCATCCCAGAAGGGCACCCGATCCAGGCGGTCCCAATTCGCGGCGTAGATCAGGGATCCATCATAAACCTGGCGTACCGCGGCAATGATCTCTCGCCATTCAGCTTCCCGATGAGTGGTGGCTTCAAGCTCCGTACCTACGGCAAAGAGAGGAACGCCTTGGCGCTGAGCAAAGCGAGCTTGATCGACGATGAAGGCTCGGTAACCGGTGAAGAAACGGCGCCAATCCTCTTCTTTCTCGAATTCGATCTCACCACGCCATTCGAAGGAGCCCCAATAGGCCAAATGAGGCTTGAGAAAGAAGTGCATCTCCCGCTGCTGGATCATCTCCGCGGCGCGATCGAGAAAACCGAGCTCCGCCGTTGGTCGGAACTGGATTTTTCCCTGCCGGTTGATCCCGGCGTAGGGATGGATCGAAACCCATTCCACGCCCAGCTCGTCTAGGTGCGCCAGGCTGGTCGCCATGTGCTGAGATCCCCAAATGGGGCCCCAGGTCGGGCAGGTGACGGTCATGCCGCGAAGGAAACCCTCAGAGAGCCACTGAGATCCGCGAGCTGCAGACTCTTTCGCACTGACCACCGATGGCGCGAGAAAGAGCAGCGCGACAAAACAGAGGCCGAGAATCGCTGAACCAGCTATACGAGGGCCAGCGAGGTAGAAGGGGCTGTTGGGGGTTCGACGGTACATGGTCAAGAGGGTTTGGTGAGTAGTGCTCTGCTTGAATACGGCGAAGAGGCAGTGGAGTTTGGCCTCCGCTAAAGCTCGCATCGAGGATGCGTTGAATCCAGCGGTCTTACCTGTGGAACTCAACCCTGCCGCAAGGCTCCTCCATCGGAGCTCGGACATCAGAGCTACCGCACCAGAGCTTCCGCGTCAGAAGAAACCCAGCTCCAGCTGTGCGGCCTCCGACATCATTTCTGGATTCCATTCGGGATCCCAGACCAGGTCCACCTCGCAGGCGTCTACGCCATCGACCCCGGCCACCTTCATTTCGACCTCTCCCGGAAGGCTTCCGGCCACCGGGCAGGCGGGAGACGTGAGGGTCATGCGGATCCCCACCGTGTGATCTCCCCGGACATCGATGTCGTAGATCAAGCCAAGCTCGTAAATGCTCACCGGAATCTCGGGATCGTAGATCGTCTTCAGCGCCTCGACGATGCGCTCCTCCAGGTCCGGCATCGGCGCGGTCACCGCATCCGCAATGCCCGAATCCGCAGTCACCGAATCCGCAGTCACCGAATCTGTGGTCACCGAATCCTCGCCTTCCTGGATCTCGGCGTTCGCCGGTGCAGAGAGGGTGTCAGCCATGGGTCGATACCTTTCTTCCATCACTCGGTGGAAATGGGCTCTGGTAAGCCTTCGAGTGCAGCCTTGAACGTATGCCACGCCAGCGTGGCGCACTTGACTCGCATGGGGTATTTTCGCACGCTCGCCAACGCATTTAGCTTTCCGAGATCGATCTGCTGCGAAGAGGGCTGTTCCACCGTCACCATCGTGCGGAAAGCGTCAAAGAGCTTCATCGCCTCCTCGGTGCTACGATTTTTGACCATCTCCGTGAGCAGAGAAGCAGAAGCCTGGGAAATCGCGCAGCCCGCCCCTTGGAAACTGATTTCTTCTACCTGATCACCGTTCAGGCGGACGAAGATCTCTACCTTGTCGCCACAGAGGGAGTTGAAGCCGGAAGCCTTGTGATGCGCATCGCCCATTGGGCGGAAATTCCTCGGCCGCTGATTGTGGTCGAGGATCAACTCCTGGTAGAGATCCATTAGGTCGTTCATCGCCGGAAGACCTCTTTCACCTTCAACAGCCGCTGCGCCAGCACGTCCACTTCTTTCAGCGTGTTGTAGACCGCAAAGGAAGCGCGCACCGTCGCCACTTGATGAAGTCGCGCCATCAGCGGCTGCGCACAGTGGTGCCCGGACCGAACCGCCACCCCTCCCTGATCTAGGATGGTTCCTACATCATGAGGGTGAACCCCTTCGAAGACGAAGGGGATCGCGCCGAGGCGCTGCCGCGGCCTTCCCAATATGGTCACTCCGTCAATCTCCTGGAGCCTCTGTTCGCAAGCGCTCATCAACTCCCTCTCGTGGCGTTGCAAGGCTTCCTGGTCGAGACTGGCGAGCCAGTGCAGAGCGGCCCCAAGGCCTACGGCCCCGGCGATGTCCGGGGTACCGGCCTCGAGACGCTGAGGAGAGGGAGCGAAGGTCGTCTCATCGACCCCCACTTGTTGAATCATCCCTCCACCCAGCTGATAAGGCCCCATGACCTGAAGCCGATCACTACGTCCCCAGAGAATACCGATTCCCGTGGGGGCGAAGAGCTTGTGTCCAGAAGCGACATAGAAGTCGCAGCCCAGTGCAGGAACATCCTGTGGCCCGTGGAGTAAAGCCTGCGCCCCATCGACCAGGGTGGGAATCCCCCGCTCCCGCGCAGCAGAGCATAGGTCGCTCACCGGGTTGACGGTTCCAAGCACGTTGGAGACGTGGCAGAAGGCCGCGAGGCGAGTCTTCGGTCCGAGCTTGGCGATGAAGTCTTCGCGGTCCAGCTCCCCGCGATCGTCGACTCTCGCCACCACCAGTCGAGCTCCGCGCTGCTGGCAAACCCACTGCCACGGAACCCAATTCGAATGATGCTCCATCTCGGTGACCAACACCTCGTCCCCCGCCTCGAGCAGAGGGGCGAGGAAAGCCGACGCCACCAGGTTCACCCCTTCAGTGGCGCCGCGCACGAACACCACCTCCCGCGAGCTAGCGGCCGAGAGGAAGGAGGCCACCTCATCCCGAGCTGATTCGAAGGCCTCCGTCGCGCGGTGGCTCAGGGTGTGAATCCCGCGATGGATATTCGAGGCATCGAGCCCGAGGGATCGAAGCACCGCATCGAGCACCACCTGCGGCTTTTGCGTGGTCGCAGCGTTATCGAGATAAGCCAACGGGTGGCCGTTGATCTCCTGCTGCAGCCCCGGGAATTGAGCCCGAATCGATTCGACATCAAGCTGCGAGTAGATGGCTTTGGCGGTCATGGTCGTCATCGTCAAATCGCTATCAGAAGCACGGGAAGAGCCCTTGCGAGCTCTGTCTTCAGCCTCGTCTCTTTTGCGGCAGGAACTGCCAGATCACACCGCCTGTCTGACGATTTCGCCCTTCGGAAGGCGGTTGAAGAGCATCTCCTCCAGCTCGTTTCGCAGCGAATCCACCCGCACCCGGGAAACGATATCGCTGGCGAAGGCGTAGGTCAGCAGGCTGCGGGCAGCGAGCTCACCGATGCCGCGGGTGCGCAGGTAGTAGATCGCTTCGGGGTCGAGCTGCCCAACGGTGGACCCGTGGGTGCAGCGAACGTCGTCGGCGAAGATCTCCAGCTGCGGATTGGAATTAGCCAACGCGCCGTGAGACACCAGCAGATTCTGGTTCGACTGCACCGCGTCCGTCTTCTGCGCTCCCGGATGAACGTGAATCAGGCCGTTGAACACCGCCCGAGAGCGCTCGTCCAGGACCCCCTTGTAGAGCTCATGGCTATAGCCGTGGGGCTCCGCGTGGTCGACTCGCATCTGATTGTCGATGTGCTGTGTCCCCTCACCGAGGTAGAGACCGTTGAGGGTCGAGCTCACGCCGGTGCCGCCGAGGTAGGCGCCAAGATCGTTGCGCACTAAGGCGCCGCCGACGCTGATGGAATGAGAGCGCAGCACGCTATCTCTTCCTTGGCGGGAAGCCTGGTTTGCCACGTGGAACGCGGCGAGGCTCTCTCGCTGCACCTTGTAATGATCCAGCGTTGCGTTGGCGCCGAGCACCATCTCGGTGACCGGGCAGGTGAAGTAGGCATCCTCGTGGGAGCTGGCATAGTGCTCGATGACACAGGCCTGCGCACTGTCCTCGAGGACGATGAGGGTTCGAGGATAGGTGCTGCACTGCGCCGTCACCGAGAGGTACAGCAGGTGCAGGGTCGGCTCCACCACCTGGCCCTTGGGCACATAGAGGAAGAGGCCATCCCCCCCGAGGGCCGTATTCAGCGCAGCGAAGGGCGCCTCCGCGGTCGCCGCATGCTGAGCGAGATGGGGCAGCACCAGCTCCGGATGAGTCTCGAGAGCCGAGGAGATCGGAGCGAGGATCACCCCATCCGGCAGCGCCGGCGGCATCGAGAGCTGAGGAGAGAAATAGCCGTCCACGAAGACCAGAGGCGACGTTCCGGAATAGCGGTGAGGATCCACCAACTCAACTCCCGCGCTGACCTCTTCGGCGAGAGGAAAGGCTGCCTCCACCACCGGCCGAACGTTGGTGAAGCGCCAGGCCTCCTGCTTCAGAGTGGGGAATCCAGTGGCGGAGAAATGCGCGAAGGCTCGATCCCGCGTTTGCCCTAAAGCCTCCGGCTCGAGAGCGAGACGCGATGCACGGCGAGCTTCGAACTCCTGCCCCCAGGGCCCCGCCGGGGCCTGCTGGATCAGCGAAGTGAGCTGCCCAGCGGAGACGTGAGTCGGAGTGGGAGTTTCTGCAATGGCTTCCATGTCGCTCTCCTCAAACACCAGCGAGGGCCGCAGCCTCTTCTTCGAGCCAGGAGTAGCCCTTCTCTTCCAGCTCCAGAGCGAGCTCCTTGCCGCCGGAACGCGCGATGCGGCCGTCCAGAAGAACGTGCACCTTATCCGGCACGATGTAGTTCAGCAGGCGCTGGTAGTGAGTGATCACGATGAAGGAGCGCCCCGCCTCGCGCAGCGCGTTCACCCCATCGGAAACGATCTTCAGCGCATCGATATCGAGGCCGGAATCGGTCTCGTCCAGCACGCAGAGGGTGGGCTCCAGCACCGCCATGTGGAAGATCTCGTTGCGCTTCTTCTCGCCACCGGAAAAGCCCTCGTTCACCGGCCGCTTGAGGAGATCCTGGTCCATCTGGACGACCTTCATCTTCTCGCGCACCAGCTTCAGGAAGTCGACGGCATCGATCTCCTCTTCCCCCCGATGCTTGCGGATCGCGTTGAGAGCGGCCTTCAGAAAGTAGGTATTGCTGACGCCGGGAATCTCTACCGGATATTGAAAGGCCATGAAGACCCCTTCCCGGGCACGATCCTCGGGGTCCATCTCCAGCAGATCCTCACCCTTGAAGGTGATCGCCCCCTGGGTGATCTCATAATCTTCACGCCCCGCCAGAACCTGAGCGAGAGTGCTCTTGCCCGACCCATTGGGGCCCATGATGGCGTGAACCTCTCCGGGCTCAACGGTGAGATCGAGACCCCGGAGAATCTCCGTCTCCTCTACCGAGGCGTGCAGGTCTCGAATTTCGAGAATAGGCATATTTATCGCTCCTTGTGCGCTCGAGGGGCGAGCGAACGGTACTTTGCTGATCCGGTTCTTCTAAATCTATGAATCCGAGAGAGGCCATGGAGGCGCTCTCTCGTCGTTTTCTCGTCGATAGGCTCGTAGAAGCGAGGGCTCCAGACTGGCGATCTGAGGCTCCGATGGCCGAAGGCCAGCTCACTGCCCCCTTCGCCGACGCTTAGCCGACGCTCCCTTCGAGGTTGATCTCCAGAAGCTTCTGCGCCTCTACGGCAAATTCCATCGGCAGCTCGCGGAAGACCTCTTTACAGAAGCCGTTGACGATCATGGCAATGGCGTCTTCCTCGCTGATTCCACGCTGACTGCAGTAGAAGAGCTGGTCTTCGCCGATCTTCGAAGTCGTCGCCTCGTGCTCCATGTGGGCCGAGGGATTGCCGACGTCGATGTAGGGGAAGGTGTGGGCCCCACATTGGTCGCCGATCAACATCGAGTCGCATTGCGAGAAATTACGGGCCCCATCCGCCTTCGGCAAAATCTTGACCTGGCCGCGGTAGGTGTTCTGCCCGTTGCCGGCGGAGATCCCCTTGGACACGATGACGCTGCGGGAGTTCTTGCCGATGTGAATCATCTTGGTGCCGGTGTCCGCCTGCATCTGCCCCTTGGTCAGGGCGACGGAGTAGAACTCTCCGACAGAGTCATCGCCCTTCAACACGCAGCTCGGGTATTTCCAGGTGATCGCTGATCCAGTCTCCACCTGGGCCCAGGAAATCTTCGAGCGTGCCCCGGCGCACAGGCCGCGCTTGGTGACGAAATTGTAGATTCCGCCCGCTCCGGTGACCGGGTCTCCGGGGTACCAATTCTGCACCGTGGAGTACTTGATGGTCGCGTCGTCCAGCGCCACCAGCTCCACAATCGCCGCATGGAGCTGATTCTCGTCTCGCATCGGCGCCGTGCAGCCCTCGAGGTAGGAGACGTAGGATCCTTCGTCCGCCACGATCAGGGTGCGCTCGAACTGACCGGTATTCATCGCGTTGATGCGGAAGTAGGTAGAGAGCTCCATGGGGCACCGAACCCCCTTGGGAATGTAGACGAAAGAGCCATCGGTAAAGACCGCGGAGTTGAGGGCCGCGAAGAAATTATCGGAGCGGGAAACCACCGAACCCAAATACTTCTTGATCAGCTCTGGATGATCGTGCACCGCCTCGGAGAAGGAACAGAAGATGACGCCCTTCTCTTTGAGCTGCTCGCGGAAAGTTGTGGCAACAGAAACGCTGTCGAAAACCGCATCTACCGCCACTCCGGCGAGCATCTTCTGCTCTTCCAGGGGAATACCCAGGCGCTCGTAGGTGCGCAGCAGCTCCGGGTCCACCTCATCGAGACTCTTTGGGCCATCGCTGGCGCTCTTCGGCGCCGAGTAATAGCTGATGGCCTGGTAGTCGATGGGCGAGTAGTTCACGTTGTGCCAGGTGGGCTCTTCCATCTTCTGCCACAGACGGAAGGCCTTCAGGCGCCATTCCAGCAGCCACTCTGGCTCCTTCTTCTTCGCAGAGATAAAGCGGATGACTCCCTCGTCCAGCCCTGGAGGCACGGTGTCATGTTCGATGTCGGTGACAAAGCCGTGTTCGTAGTCACGCTGGGCGTATTCTTCGAGCATTGCGGTGGAGGACATGGCTACATCAGCTCCTTGAGGGTTGATCGCTGGAGAAGGCCAACGAGGCCATTCTCCCGATAGACCGCCGACAGAGGTCTGGTGGAGTCTGGCGGTCGCCCCCTCGCTTCGCGGTCGAGGAGGGCTAAAGGCCTGACGCATCGAAATGCGCGAGGCTTCGTGATGGTCGGGTTGTTGAAGCGGGTTACGGACGAAGGCGAAATGGGTCCAGGCAGTGACGGGATCGCTGAAATGCGACCAGAAGGCCGATCTCGGAGAAGCTCTATAAGGTGATGTAACAAGCGGTCCCGAGCTTGGTGCTTAGCCTCCAGCAGTGATCGGGCCGTCGGTCTTACGCTCGATGTTCACCAGAGCCGAAGGCGAGGGCGTACGCCCCATCTCTGCAAGAGTTACGGCCTCTAAAGCGGAGCGGATCACCTCATTGATGCGCTGCCAATTGCTGCGCACCTGGCAGAAGGAAGCGATTCCGCAATCTCCCGCCGCATCGTCGATGCACTCGGTGATGCCGATGGGGCCCTCGATGGCGGTGATCACTTCCACCACGCTGATTTCTTCTGGCGGTCGTGCCACCCGGTACCCGCCCTTGACGCCACGTTGCGAGACCAACAATTCCGCTCGCGACAGCGTCTTGAGGATCTTGCTCACCATGGGCGCTGGCAGCCGAGTCTCGTCCGCCAGCTCCTGCGCAGTGAACTGGCGATCCGGCTGCATCCCGAGATGGTTCAGCAGCACGATTCCATAATCGGTTTGGCGGGTGATACGAATCATCGAGGGTCTCTTATCTTGGGTCGTTGCGAGGCTCGGCAGTTGAGCTTTTTGTGGATCATGTGGTACCAAATTGGTCCAATTTTTGAATCATAGTTCAGCCGGGGAAGAAGTCAAGACTTTGGTCTCAAAAAGCGAGTCGACTACGCAGAGCGCTGCACTTATTTGAGATTCGGCCCACGGGTTCGGGAGCGAACTCTCTCGCTGACGGGCCACATTCCCAAGGACCATCCCCTCGGCTCCACCTATTTCACCAGATCTCCGCCTTCAGCGGTGGCTTAGCTAACGCCGCTTAATCATCTTCGTCTCGGCCTGCTCGCCGGATGAGCTTTCATTCAAGCCCTCCTCACCCGCTCTCTACCCTCCCGAGGCCTCAACGAGGGGAAAGCACTTCAGGGGGTTCGCGCCCCCAGATCGAAGGGAAGCCTTGCTCGTTGGCTGTTTTTTCCCAACAGAACCGCGACCCAACGGTACTCGTCGGAGTTTTCCATCAGGATCTTGAAGATCATGGTAAGGGGAACCGAGAGCAACATCCCAATGGGCCCCCAAACCCAGCCCCAGAACACCAGCGATGCGAAAACCACCAAGGTCGAAAGACCGAAACGTCTCCCCATGAGGTTGGGCTCGATGAAGTTGCCGACGACCACGTTGATGACCAAATACCCCAGCGCGGTGGCCAATGCCGTAGCGACTCCCATCTGGATGACGGCCAGCAGGGTGGCGGGGACCGCCGCGAAGATCGAGCCGAGGGTCGGAATGTAGTTGAAGAGGAAGGCCACCAATCCCCACATCATGGGGAAATCCACCCCGAGATAGAGCATCCAAAGCCAAACCGCTAATCCGGTGGCGAGACTCACGAGGGTCTTGATGGCGAGGTAGTGCTGCACCTCCCTCAACACTGAAGCCAGTCGCTGGATATCCACCTGATTACCAAAGGCCCGGCGAATCTTGTCGATGAAGCCCGCCGCCTCGAAGAGCATGAAGGTGAGGGTGAGGAGCACCAAGACCGTATTGGAGAGCACCCCTGCAACACCGCGGAGAGTCCCCGCAGCGAGATCGACAATCTCGTCAGCGTTGACAAAGCTGCTGAGCTCCAGGCTATCGATGCCGATATCCAGACCGACAACCCAAGTTTCGATGTCCGCCGCGATGGTCTCGATGCGCTGCTGGTACTTCGGCGCCTCCCGAGTGAGAGTGTCTGAGGATCCAGCGACCAGAGCCACCACACCTCCGCCGACTCCGATCACCGCCATCAAGGTGAGCAATACCGCCGGAACCCGCGGTACGCCATACTCCTGAAGCCAAGCCAGCAAAGGCAAGCTGATCACCGCAAGGAAGATGGAGAGTACGAAGGGCTGCAGAATATCCGCCGCGGCCCGCAGCCCGGCGATGATCACCACCGTACAGGCCAGGGTGAGCAGGATCTGCGCTCCTCGGGAGAGCCCTCCGAGACGCCGGCCTCTTTCTTTCACTCCATCTTCACGCTTCACCGCGCAGCTCTCCCACCGATGTCAGTGAACGCTCGAAGCAGGACGAGACCACCGAGGCCTACGAGTAGCGCGGGCCACGACGACCGGAAGGTGAGCCCCGCAACCTGCAGAGTGTTCACCAACAACCACAGGCCAATGAAAGACAGGGCGGCTCCGCCACTTACCTTGCGATCCTCGCCGAGGAGTCGCTGAACGCCCAGAGCAACGACCGCTAACGGCCACAAACGCCACAGCTGCTCCACTTCAACAAAGCCGAAGGTCTCCAGGAAAAAGAGCAGGCCACAGATAATCAGCGTTAGCCCAACGACCAGCCGCAACAAAATCACCGGCCAGAAGCGCTGTTTCGGCGTTTCGCCTCCAGCTCCAGCGGCGGCTGAAGGGGAGGCGGAAAGCGCTACAGGGGCCTCAGCAGCAGGGGACGGGGGGGTAAGGGGAGGAGGTTGAGTCATCGCGGTGGCTTGAGAACAGAAAGGGTGAGACTGGGTGGCCGCCGAACAAACGCGGAGCCTGAGCTCACGGTGGGCGCCGAGCAGTGGGCGCCGAGCAGTGGGCGCCGAGCAGTGGGCGCCGAGCAGTGGGCGCCGAGCAGTGGGCGCCGAGCAGTGGGCGCCGAGGATGTTAGCAGCCTCCATAGAATTTCTGTCGCGGGCTTCGAAAACCCTGTGCAGCTGGCGCCAAGCTGCGATGGTAATCTGACGGCATGAGCGAATCAGCATCTCCTGTCACCACGGCCCTCTCTCTAGGCCCCTGTGACGACGTGCGCGAGCTAGCCGCACGCTACCTGGAAGAGTACGTCGCCAAGATTCGAGTCTTCCTCCAGGTCACCGACGACTCTGCCCTCTGGCAGCGGCCGCGGGAGGGAACCAATTCCCTCGGGAATCTGCTGCTCCATCTTTCGGGCAACCTCGAGCTTTGGATCAACAACAGCCTGGGGAACGGGACCTACCAACGGGATCGGGGCGCCGAGTTCTCTACCGATCAGGGAGCTGGAAAAGAGGAGCTCCTGATTCGCCTCGAGGAAGTCGTAGCGCGCTGCCGCGCCACTCTGATGGAATTTCCGCAGAAGCAGCTGAGCGCAAGGATCGATGTCCAAGGCTACGAGATGGACGGTCTTGGGATCATCGTCCACGCCGTGGAGCACATGAGCTACCACACTGGTCAGATCGCCTGGGCAGTGAAGGGCGCTAGCCCAGAAGGCGCGGCGATCGAGCTCTATCCACAGCACGCCGACGAATAGGCCCGATCCGGCCCCTGAGCAGACTGCACTACCTCAACTTGCGAGGCGGCGCGGCTTGCTCTATTGTTGAGCGCGTTTCGCTGTTTTCCGGCTCCTCACAGCCGGTCTATGCTTCCTTGCTCTTGGCCCCACCCTTGGAGCCTATTTTCCATCCCCCCCACCAAGCCCTTCGGCGGCCTGGTTGGAAGGTCCCCCAATCGTGAGCTCCCCCACCCCCCCGTCAACGGGAACCTCCACGGACATGGAGTGGTTCTACCGGATGGCGGAGGTCTCCCATGCCATCATTGCCGTAGTTCGAGGTGAGGAAATCACCTACGCGAACCCGGCCTGCGGAAAGCTGCTGGCCTGCGACCGCAATGAGTTGATCGGTAAATCACCGGTCGTCTTTGCTCACCCTCGCTTTCGTGATGCGGTCGCGGGTCGAATCCGGGCGCGCTACGCTGGCGAGGAGGTGAATTCCGCCTTCGATGTCGAAGTGCTGGACTCCGACGGGGAGACCCATTGGTTGCGCTATACCTCCACCTTCATCGAGGTGGACGGCGAGCCGGCCATCGTCCTCACCGGCATCGACGACACCGAGCGCAGAGATTCGGAAGAGCGACTGCGACTGCTGGTCAGCGGAACCGCCGCGGTGACGGGGCAGGATTTCTTCGACTCCCTCACTCGGCACATGGTGCAGGCCCTCGGTGTTGGCTATGCCTTTGTCGCCGAATGCACCGATCTCACCAGCGGCTCTCTGCGCTCCCTCTCCTTCTGGGATCGAGATCAGCACGGCTCCGCTTTCGAGTGCCGCCTGCCGGACGGGCCCCTTCCCTCAGCAAGCGAAGATGAAGACATCGTTTTCCTTCCGGAGAACGTGACCAGCCATATCCCCGAGAGCGTGCTGCTCCGAGAGCGCAGCGCAGACGCCTACCTCGGCTGCCCGCTGCGCGACTCCGGCGGCTCGTTGATCGGATTCCTCGCGGTCTTTCACGATGGCCCCTTCGCCCGCGGCATGATCGGTGAGTCGGTGATCAAGATCTTCGCCGCCCGAGCCGCCGCGGAGATCGAGGCGCTGCGAGCCGAGCGCGCCTTGGCGACCGAGAAGGAGCACGCGGTGGTCACCCTGGCGTCCATCGCCGACGGCGTGCTGCGCACCGACTCCCGGGGCATTATCGACTGGGTCAACCCTGCCGCCGAACGAATCGTCGGCTGGAGTCAGGAAGAAGCCCTAGGGCACTCCATCGACGATGTCTACGCACCGGTGGACGAGGCGAGCGGGAAGGCTCTACCGAGCAGTATTCACCCCTGCCTTCGGGGCGAGCGAAGCCCTGAAGGGCCGGTGGTCAAGCGGGTTCAGCGGCGCGGAGACGGAGAGCAATTCCTGGTCCAGGAGACGGTGGCACCGCTGCTGCGCCACGGCGAGATCCGCGGCGCCGTCGTGGTGGTCAAGGACGTCAGCGAGCTGAAAAAGATGGAGCGCGAGGTCCAATACCTAGCGAGCCACGATCGGCTCACCGGCCTGCTCAACCGCAGCGAGCTGGAGCTGACCCTCGACCGGGCGCTGAGGGAGGTGCGCGAAAGCGGTGAGCGCTACGTGCTCTGCCAAGTTGATCTGGACGGCTTCAAGCTGATCAACGATACCTGCGGCCATCACGCGGGAGACGAGCTTCTGCGCCAGGTCACCGAGCTACTGCAGGCCCGCACTCGCTCCGTGGATCTGGTGGCCCGTTTAGGGGGTGACGAGTTTGCCATCCTCTTCGGCCGCTGCTCCCCCGGCCAGGCCAAGACCTTCGTCCGGGCCCTGCGCCAAGGTTTATCTCAGCTTCGCTTCCGCTGGGAAGATCGTCTCTTCGAGATCTCCGCCGCCTTTGGTCTGGTGCCCCTGAGCTCGACGATCACCTCCGTGACCCAGCTCCTGGCGGACGTCGACGGTGCCTGTATCGTCGCCAAGGAGCGCGGCCGCAACCGCATCCATGAAGCCCGGGCCGGGGATCAGGCGGTGGCCGAGCACCACGGCCAAATGCAATGGGTGCACCGCATTCACCAGGCCTTCGCGGACGAGCGCTTCGTTCTCTACGCTCAGCCCATCCTTCCCCTGCAGCCGAATCATGAGCCGATGCACGAGATCTTCCTTCGTCTGGTGGAGCCCGACGGCGAGATCGTGCCCCCCGGCGACCTGATTCAGGCGGCGGAACGCTACCGCATGATCACCGACATCGATCGGTGGGTCGTCCACGCCGCACTGAAGGCCATCTCCGCCATGGAGGACCCCGGCAACGATGGGCTCAAGCCCATCTTCACCATCAACCTCTCGGGCCAATCCCTCGGCGAGGAACGCTTCCTGGAAGATATCGTCAGCCAGCTGAGAGCTTCCGGGGTCTCGCCGCGGCAGCTCTGCTTCGAGATCACCGAGACCGCAGCGATCGCAAACCTCGGCCGCGCCACGCTCTTCTTCTCGGTGCTGCGGGATATCGGAGTCCGCTTCGTGCTCGATGACTTCGGCAGCGGGCTTTCCTCCTTCGCCTACCTGCGAAGCCTGCCGGTGGACTTTCTGAAGATCGACGGGGAGTTGGTGCGAGACGCCGGCGCTGATCCCATCCAGCAGGCCCTGGTGGAATCGATTCATAACGTCGGCCGGGTGCTCGGTATCCGAACCATCGGCGAGTGTGTGGAGACGGAAAGCACCTTGGACGTGCTGCGCCGAGTGGGTCTAGATTACGCCCAAGGCTTCTGGTTAGGCCGCCCCAAGGCGATCACCACGGTATCCGACGCTCTCAGCGACCTCGGCCGCAAGCCCACCGGCTGAGGTAGCGCTCGGTTTCTGGGCGACGCCCGCCTCTCTGACCACCCGCGGAAGCGCCGGTGCGCTTCGATGGAGCTCAGCAACCCTTGCGGCTGAGCAGCAGTGCGTGACCTAAGAGCTCGCAGCTCATAGAAATTCTGCGAAAAGCACTGCCCAATGAATCGAGGGCCGCCCCGATCTCTCGGTAGCGGCCCTCGATAGATGGTCCGGCAAGCGCCCGACCGTCAGCGTCTCTGTCTTCTCAACCCTAACTCAGCCTGGAGCCAGCACAGCCTGGAGCCAGCACAGCCTGAAGCCAGCACAGCCTGAAGCCAGCACAGCGGAAGGCGGTCTCAGCCAGCGCCGCCCTCGGCGGAGGGCCCAGCGCCCCGAACCTCCTCGTCGACGCCATCGGCGAATTGCTCGAAATTCTCCTGGAACATCTGAGCGAGCTTAGCGGCCGCCTGGTCGAAAGCCTGAGGGTCATCCCAGGTATTGCGAGGAATCAGCAGCTCGTTGGGAACGCCGTCTACCGCCACGGGGACCTGCACCCCGAAGACCGGATCGACCACGGTCTCGACGTTATCCAGCTCGCCAGCGAGGGCCGCTTCGACCATCCGGCGAGTGAAGGCAAGCTTCATTCGGCTACCGTTGCCGTTGGCGGGACCACCGGACCAACCGGTATTGATCAGCCACACCTTGCTGCCATGGCGGCGGATCTTCTCTCCCAGCAGGCGAGCGTACTCCCCGGGATGCAGGGGCATGAAAGGGGCCCCGAAACAGGCGCTGAAGGTCGCCGTCGGCTCGGTGACCCCGCGCTCCGTGCCGGCGACCTTCGCCGTGTAGCCGGAGAGGAAGTGATACATCGCCTCGGCATGATCGAGTCGAGAGATCGGCGGCAGAACACCAAAAGCATCGCAGGTGAGGAAGATGACGTTCTTGGGATGCCCCGCGACGCCCTTCTCGTCGACATGGGCGATATGCCCAATGGGATAACTAGCGCGGGTATTCTCGGTGTGCTGGTCATCGTTGAGGTCCAGCTGCCGGGTTTCGGTATCGAGAACGACGTTCTCGAGAATGGTGCCGAAGCGCTTGGTCGTCGAGTAGATCTCCGGCTCCCCTTGGGGATCCAGCCGGATCACCTTGGCGTAACATCCGCCTTCGATATTGAACACGCCATCATCGCTCCAGCCGTGCTCGTCATCGCCGATGAGCGTACGCTCCGGATCCGCCGATAGGGTGGTCTTGCCGGTGCCGGACAGACCAAAGAAGATCGCCACGTTGTCGGCGTTCTCGTTCTCGTAGTTGGCGGAACAATGCATGCTCATCACGCCCTGCTTCGGGAGCATGTAGTTCATCACGCTGAAGATGCTTTTCTTGATCTCTCCCGCGTATTGGGAGCCACCGATGAGCACCAGGCGACGAGCCATGTTGACGAGAATGAAGGTCGAAGAGTTCACGCCGTCACGCTCCCCATCCGCCTGGAAGTCAGCGGCGTCGATCACCACGAAGCCCGGCTCGAAGGATTCGAGGACGGAGCCGTCCTGCTCCCGCACAAACATGTTGCGGGCAAAGAGATTGTGCCAAGCCTTCTGGGTAATGATGCGAACCGGCAGCCGGTAGCGAGGGTCCGCGCCGGCATGGCCGTCGAAAACGAAGAGATCCTTATCCTTCAGATAAGCGACCACCTTCTCTTCGAGACCATCGAAAACCGACTCATCTACCCCGCGGTTGACGTCGCCCCACCAAATATCTCCCTCCGAGCTCGACTCTCGAACGATGAACTTATCGTTGGGGGAGCGGCCGGTGTGGCTGCCGGTATAAGCCACCAAGGGGCCTTCCGCCGCGATGATGGCTTCGTTGCGACGCACCGCATGCTCATAGAGCTGAGCCACCGGCAGATTCCAGTAGGCGGTGCCAGTACCCTGGAGGCCATAGGAATCCAATCCATGGCGGCTGATGTAAGGGCCCAAATTCTTCATGGGATACCTCGACAGGAGAGAGAAATGGCAGGGAGAAATTTTAGCGGTAGGAGCAGGGCGGTGATTTCCGCACCGGGAGTCGGTCCCGCGACAGGCGAGTGACCGAGCCCGGAGAGTGTAACGCAAAAGACCGGGGGGCCGCAGGCATCGATTCACCGAGAACGCTGATTCACGATGGGCGCCCCTGCCACCGCATCACATCGGCCTAGCGGCATTGGGCACGGTGACCCTCTCCCCCCAATCCGTGCACTGCTTCGACGCCTTTGAGGCCTTAGAACTCCAGCCTTCTCAAGCCTTCTTCTTCGGCTTCCTTCGGCTTCGGCTTATTTCTTCTTCGGTTTATTGAGGCGCTGCACCAGCGCGTGCAGATTCTCCTGAGCCTCGGCGGAGAACCAGCCGTCCAGCAGCTCCTGCCGAGAGCTCGCCTCTCCTTGGCGGTAAATATCGGCGATGGCCGCTCGGGCCAGCCGGCGGGTTCGAGAGAAGGCCTCCGCCGGCAGCGCAAGCTTCTCTCGACAGCGCTCCTGCGCTCGGGGAACCACCGCTTCGGGCTCCACCAGCTCATCCACCAGTCCGGCCGCCAGCGCTTCCTCCGGATTTCCCATATAGCCCTCCGCACCCCAGCGAAGGGCCTGAACGGGCCCCACCAGATGCTGTAGAGCCTCGAAGATCATCGGCGGCAACGGCAGCCCGACCCGCACCTCATTGAGGCCGATCTTGAATCGACCGCGGGCCATGATGCGCTCGTCGCAGGCGGTCGCCAATACGCACCCTCCCGCGGGGCTATGGCCGGTGATCGCGGCGACCACCGGAATCGGAGAGGTGGCCAATAGCTCCTGAATCGCCCAGAAATCGTCAAAGGCGGTCGCCAGCGCTGATCGATCCAGCGGCAGCAGGCTGGGAACGTCGAGACCACCGCTAAACATCCCAGGAGCCCCGGCCAACACCAATGCCCTAGGCCCCGCTCCCTCTTCAAAAGAAGTCTCCAGGCTCGACCGCAGGCCCGCCAAAAGTGCCGGATCGAGGGCGTTGGCCGGCGGATGCTGGAGGGTCAGGGTACGCACCGCACCTTCGTCGTGGATATCGATCAAGAGAGTCTCCTTTGCTGGTGAGAAAACGGCGACCGAACCAGAAGCGAGCGCCGATGCCTTGCGAGTCGCCGGTGTCTTGAGAGTCGATGCCTTGAGAGAGTCGAGAGCATTCGGAGGAACCTTAGCCCAACAGGTGGTCAAAGGAAGCCTCCAGGACCCAAGGAGAGATGAGGGAGATCTTGAGCCTATGCTAGGATTTCTATGCGCCGCCCCACTTTTCGGGCGGCGTCCTTCACATGGTAGCTCCTCATTCCCATCGGCCTGCGGGGCATTCGTCCCGGTGGGGCCGCATCTTCGCTGGTAGCGTCCTGCTTCTGAGCCTCGGCCTGGTTCTTTGGCTGACGCTCCAGCCCCACGCCCACAGCGGCCCTGGTCCCCGGGGGAATCATTGGGTCCCCTTTTCTGAAGCGGCCGCGGCGCTGCGCGCCGCCTGGGCCCAGGGCAACCCCTGGAGCCACCCAGCAGTGCGCTTCTGGGTCGAACAGATGATCGGCAACGTCGTCGTCTTCATGCCCCTGGGGGGCAGCCTCTACGGATGGCTCGCTAGCGCCGCACAGCCGCCGAGAGCACTGCGCCGAATCGCTTTGGCGACCGCCGGTGGCGCGATCGTGAGCCTTGCCGTCGAGACTATCCAGCTAGCGCTGCCGAGCCGAGCGACGGATGTCGATGACCTGATCCTCAATACCCTCGGCGCCGGCCTCGGTGCAACCCTGACCAGCGGCTGGCTGCGATGGCGACGGCAATGACGCGATCCCCGGATCGCCGTTGGCTAGGGGCCGCGGCTCTCGTAGCGGCGGCAAATATCGGTCTGTCGCCCTACTTTGGGCTGATCCGGGACTTGCTCCTCGACACCTTCTCGCGACGCGCCCTGGTGATCTTGGCGGCGCTGCTGGCGGGTGCTGGAGCTCTCTTGTTGATCCGCACCCTGCGGCAGCTGCGGGGGCCGAGGTGGAAAGCTCGAGCCGGGGCCCTGCTCACCGCCCTGGCCCTCGCCGTCTTTCAGACCTTCGCCTTTAGCCGCGGCAACTTTCAGGTCGACCTGGTGGAGAAATTCCACTTCGTCCAATACGGCCTGCTGGCCTATCTCGTATACCGCGCTTTTCTGCCTCTCGGAGATCGCAGCTCATGGCTGCTGCCGGCGCTGGCCGCATGGTGCTGCGGGGCGCTGGAAGAAGGGGCCCAGTGGCTTTCGCCGCTGAGGGTCGGTGAATACGCCGATGTCGGCCTCAACCTCTTCGCCGCCCTCCTGGGAACGCTGGTTGCGTGGGCGCTGCGCCCCTCCCGCCGCGACGCTGCGCAATGGAGCCCCGCGGGCCGCAGATGGGCGTACGGCACGGCCCTCGTCGCCCTGGTGGTCAACCTGCTCTTCGTTCACCATGTTCATCTAGGTCAGCGGCTGGAGTTCCAAGAAGCGGGCTTAGGGGGGCCGGTTTCCTTCCTCAGCTGGCATAGCGAAGCGGAGCTGAAAACGAAAGTCGAGGAGCGCCGGGAGCGCTGGAGCCAGACCCCCTTCGAAGCGAAGAAGGGTTTTCCCGAGGACTACTTCGCTTCCGAAGCGGGCTGGCGAGTCAGTCACCGCAACGCATCTCTGGAGCGAGGCGACCTCCACGTCGCCTGGGTGGAGAACCGGCTGCTGGAAACCTTCTTCGAGCCCTTCCTCGATCAGCGCTCTCCCCGCGATGGCCAGACCCACCGCTGGAGCCCGGAGCAGCGCCAGAGAATCGATCGTGAACGACCGCGCACTCCCCAACCTCCGTACATCAGCCCGGTGCTGGCGTCACGAATCTGGACCCTTCCCCAGCCCAGGATTCTATGGACAGCCACCTTGCCGCTAGTGCTGACTCTCTTTGCGGGGTGGATCCTCGAGCTGCTGCGTCCTTCGATCCGACGGAAGGCTAACTCGCCCCGACCGGAGGCCACCCCATGACCCCCTGGCTTCGCGAGCTTTTCCCCCACAACCCTCGCCCCCTCTTGGGAATGATTCATCTCCTGCCACTGCCCGGTAGCCCTGGCTGGAGAGGAGACCTTCGGGCGGTGATCGAGGCGGCCCAGAGAGATGCTCTAGCCCTGGCAGAGGGCGGCATCGACGGAATCATGGTGGAGAATTTCGGCGATGCTCCTTTCTGGCCTCGGCGGGTCCCCGCGGTAACCATCGCCAGCCTCACCCGGGTAGCGACGGAGATCCGGCGCACGGCCCCGCTACCTTTAGGGATCAACGTCCTGCGCAACGACGGCGAGGGAGCGATGGCGATAGCCACCGCGGTAGGCGCCAGCCTGATCCGAGTGAACGTGCTCGCCGGTGCCCGAGTGACGGACCAAGGCGTCCTGGAAGGTCAAGCCCACCGCCTGCTGCGGCTGCGCCGAGAGCTCGGCGCTCAGCGGGTGAAGATCCTCGCCGATGTCGCGGTCAAGCACTCCGCTCCGCTGGGGGAGCCGCGCCCTCTGGCGGAAGAGATCGAGGAGACCGCAGGTCGAGGCGGAGCCGACGGCATCATCCTCTCCGGCAGCGGAACGGGCCGAGCTCCTGGAGGAAGCACCCTCGAGGAGCTGCTTCACAATCAGCGGGCCCGCAATGCTGGGGAACCCCAGGGAGCAATCTTCCGCACCCCTCTGCTTATCGGCAGCGGCTTGACCGAGGAGAATGCGCCGGAGATGCTCGCCGCCGCGGACGGGGCCATCGTAGGTTCTTCGCTGAAGGTCGACGGCGAGCTGCTGGCCCCCGTCGACCCCCTACGGGTCAGAAGGCTAGTTGACTTGGTCAAGGAGCTTCCTCTGTCCGCAAACCCATGAGGTTGAGCTCCTCTTGGGAAGAGAGCCGCGAGAGCCGCCGCGAGAAGACCAGCTCCGAATCCTCTACAATCGGCCCTCACCACCGCCTCCACAACTTCTAGCGACCGTTTCAAGCTAGCTCGAATCTCCTACCCGAGCGCTGCTTTCATCTACAGGCAGAGTTGAACGTACATGGCCATCAGCATCTTCGACCTCTTCAAGATCGGAGTCGGTCCCTCAAGCTCCCACACCGTGGGCCCGATGAAGGCGGCGCGGAAATTTGTTGAGCGCCTAGAGACCCAAGGCCAGCTTCCTTCCGTCAACCGAGTGGAGGTTTCCCTCTACGGCTCCCTAGCCCTCACCGGCAAGGGTCACGGCACCGACCGTGCCGTGCTCCTGGGCCTGGAAGGCTCGACTCCAGAGACCCTGGATCCAGATTCGGTAGAGCCCCGACTGAGCTCCATTCGACAACAGGGGCAAATCCGACTCCTCGGCACCCGAGAGATTCCGCTCCAGGAAGCCCGGGACCTCCTCTTCCTGAGGCGAGAGCGTCTGCCCTTCCATACCAACGGCATGGTGTTCAAGGCCTTCGCCAACGGCGAATCGAGAGCAGCGGATGGCGAGACTCTGGAGGGCGAGCCCCTGGAAGAGCGCGTGTACTACTCCGTAGGCGGAGGCTTCGTAGTGAACCAAGACGAAGCCGCCGGCGATGTCTTGATCCCGGACACCACGCCGCTGCCCTATCCCTTCCGCTCCGGCCAGGAGCTTCTAGAAATCGGCGACGAGCACGGCTTGGCGATCCACCAGATCATGATGGCCAACGAACAGGCGTGGCGATCCAAGGAAGACATACGCCGCGGCCTGATGGAGCTCTGGGAGGCGATGAAAGCCTGCATCGATCGAGGATGCCGTCAGGACGGCGTGCTACCCGGCAGCCTGCGCGTTGCCCGGCGCGCCCCGCGGCTCTTCGACGAGCTTCGGGAACGACCGGAGGCCAGCTACCAGGACCCGCTGACGGTGCTCGATTGGGTGAACCTCTTCGCCCTTGCGGTCAACGAGGAAAACGCTGCCGGCGGCCGGGTCGTCACCGCTCCCACCAACGGCGCCGCCGGGATCCTTCCTGCGGTGGCCTCCTACTATCGACGCTTCATCCCGGGAGCTGACGAGGAGGGAGTGCTGCGCTTCCTGCTCACCGCCGGCGCCATCGGCGTGCTCTATAAAGAGAACGCCTCCATCTCCGGCGCCGAGGTCGGCTGCCAGGGAGAGGTCGGGGTCGCCTGCTCGATGGCTGCCGGCGGGCTGGTTGCCGCCACCGGCGGCTCGAACCTTCAGGTGGAGAACGCAGCGGAGATCGGCATGGAGCACAACTTGGGCCTGACCTGCGACCCGGTAGCGGGATTGGTTCAGATTCCCTGCATCGAGCGCAACGCCATGGGGGCGGTGAAGGCCATCAACGCCGCCCGCATCGCGCGGAGGAATACCGGCAACCACAAGGTCACCCTGGACAAGGTGATCAAGACAATGCGGGATACCGGTGCCGACATGAAAACCAAGTACAAGGAAACGTCCCGCGGGGGACTGGCCCTCAACGTCATCGAATGCTGAGGTTTTGCCGACTCGCGGACAGCCCTACCGACGAGAAGGTAGGCCTACCGACGAGAGGGCCTTCCGATAAGAGAGAGCATCTCGAGCAAAAAGAAACGCCGCTGCTTCCGCAGCGGCGTTCTCTTTTGAGGCTCAACGAATGATTCGATGAGCTCTCGACGAAGCTGGAAATTTTGGCTCCCCGGGAGGGACTTGAACCCCCAACCATTCGGTTAACAGCCGAACGCTCTACCATTGAGCTACCGAGGAAAAGCTGTATGAGGTGAGCTGCCGAGCGGCTCGCCTATGGAGACGCTGATAGCGCTCCAGGACCGTGGATTCTAGACACTCGCTGAGCCGAGGTCAATGCTGCGCTAGGTTTTTCTAGCCGACGTCTGTTGAGTCGGCAGGGAATCTCCTCAGGCAGAAGAATCCAGGAACGGGCGCAGGCGAGTGGAGCGGCTGGGGTGCCGCAGCTTGCGCAAGGCCTTGGATTCGATCTGCCGGATGCGCTCTCGAGTCACGTTGAAGGAACGTCCCACTTCCTCGAGGGTGTGCTCCGAGCCTTCTCCCACGCCGAAGCGCATCTTGAGCACTAGTTCCTCGCGAGGGGTCAGGGACTTCAGCACGCTTCGGGTCTGATCCTTCAGGTTGGAGAAGATCACCGACTCGATGGGGGAGACGGCGTTCTTGTCCTCGATGAAATCGCCGAGATGCGAATCTTCCTCTTCGCCGATAGGAGTCTCGAGGGAAATCGGCTCCTGGGCGATCTTCATGATCTTGCGCACCTTCGAAGCGGGCAAGTCCATGCGCTCACCGATCTCCTCGGCGGTGGGCTCGCGGCCGAGCTCCTGCACCAGCGATCGGGAGGTCCGGGTCAGCTTGTTGATCGTCTCGATCATGTGCACCGGAATGCGGATCGTACGCGCCTGATCCGCGATAGCGCGGGTGATCGCCTGGCGAATCCACCAGGTGGCGTAGGTGGAGAACTTGTAGCCGCGACGGTATTCGAACTTCTCCACCGCCTTCATCAGGCCGATGTTCCCCTCCTGAATCAGGTCGAGGAATTGCAGGCCGCGATTGGTGTACTTCTTGGCGATGGACACCACCAGGCGAAGGTTGGCGACGATCAGCTCTTCCTTCGCCTGTTCACAGAGGTCCTCTCCCTGGCGCACCTTCTTGATGGTGCCGGAAATCTGAGAGTGAGCGGTACCGTATTGCTCCTCTAGATGCTGAACCTTCTCGGTGTACTTCTCCACCCGGCGCTCATGCATCTCCCGCAGCGCCTCGTTGTTCTTCTCGTGGCGCAGAGCGGCCCGACTCTTGCGCAGCTCCCGCTCGAAGCCGCTGAACTCTCGATCCAGCTTCTTCAGGAAGTCCACCATGCGGTTACGGGTCTGTACCGAGAGATCCACCGTGCGGATGTCCTTGGCGATCTTGCCGAGGAGACGGTCGACCTCCCGCTCGATCTGCTGGTACTTGTCTCCGCCCTTCTTCTGGCGCCGCTGCCTCTTGCGCAACTCACGGATCTGCGCGTCGTTCTCGCTAATCTGCTCGAAGACCCTCAAGTTCCGCTTGATGCGCTCCGCCGCCTTGGGATCGACGGCGGCGTCGGGGTCTACCGCCGCGAGGTCCTCCAGCACGGAGGGATCTTTCTCCACCAGCTCATTGAGCCGGAGCAGCTCCCGCAGCACCACCGGGTTCTCGCACAGAGCCTCGTAGATGATCCACTCGCCGCGCTCGATGCGCTGCGCGATCTCGACCTCGCCATCCCGGTCCAGGAGAGGAACGGTACCCATCTCCCGCAGGTACATGCGCACCGGGTCGTTGGTTTTCTCGTGGGCCGAGAGCGGATACTCGGCTCCCTCTTCATCCTTCTTGTCGAAATCCCCGGCGGTCTCGTCCTCGCGATTCTGGTACCGCTCGGGCCGATCGATGACCTCTACTCCCAGCTCAGAGAAGCGAATGTAGAGCTCATCCAACTCATCCGGCATCGCCACCAGCTCTTCCGGCAGCAGCTCGTAGATCTCGTCGTAGAGCAAATACCCCTTGTCCCGCCCCAGCTCGAGGAGCTGCTTGACCGAGGTATGCTTTTCTTCGATGGGCTTCGCGGTTGTGGAGTTCGCGTTAGAGGCCAATGGGGTACCCTGCTTTCGCCAAGTCAGTGAGCGGATCAAGCACCAAGGCGCGGACTCCGAAAACGGCGCTCACCGTTCACGGAGATTAGGCCGAGAGGCTGACGGTGCCTCCGGCAGACCGGAAGGCACGAGGCTCTGGTGTTGATCGGAGTCGTATCGATGCCGCGGGGAGAGGTTCTGAAAGCGGCTATTGGGGAGATGATGCTTCGGGGAGAAAGCTTCGCCGCTGGACTCCCTGGAGGATTGATCTGGAATGGCTCGTTTGGGGGCCCGGAACATTTCGGACCAGCATTCAGTAATAGCACAAAAAGCCGTGCAAATCAAGAGTTCTACCCCCGAAGGGCAGGGAGCTCTCGGTAACCTCAGGAGAGTATCCCGAGGGCTCGAAGGGTGGAGTTGTCGAGTGCGGCGAGCGGTTGGCAGAAGCCCCGACATGATGGAAAAGCATTTCGCGACCGCTTTTTATTCCTGCCCGGCGTCAGTCTGAAGGTCACGGTTCAGCCCACGGGCTTGAGACGGAGATCGTTCCCGTAGCGAACCCCTTCGGGGAACCACCTGAGGCGAGGAGCTTCCCCGCGGGAGCTATCTTGCCTACGAGCGCCGAGGGCTGGTTGCCTACGAACGCCGTGGCCTGGCTTCGAGGCGATGGAGTCGGCGCTTCAAGACCTCTCTCTCGTCCAGGATGTCCAGAAGCTCCTGCTGTCGGCCAGCGCGCTCGGCTAGGCGCATCTGACCGGCCAGCTCTCGCAGCCGATGGGTGATGTAGCGCCGCTCCAGAGTCGCCAAACCCTCCGCCAGCGGATTGCCCCCGGGCGATAGCGGGTCTCCCTCTTGATCCTCCTCGAGGCGGGAGCTCTCGATACGAGCCAAGGTCTCGTGCCCGACGGCTCCGGCTTCCAGGTGGCGCTGCAGCGAGGCCGCGTCCGGCAACCGGCCGCTGGACTCGTAGAGCTCCAAGAAAGCCGTATAGAGCAGACGGCAACGCCGATCGAAGAAAACCTCGGGATTCGATAACTCGTCCGCCCGCGGCACCGGATCCCCGTCCCGGCGCGGCGCCAGCAGCTGAGCCAGCACCCGTTCTTCGAGAGATCGAGTTTCTCTCGGCCCTCGGGTGGGGGGCCGAGAGACCCCGCCGCCAAAGGCTGACGACGGAGGGCTCCAATCACCATCTGGACCCGGGGGCCCCAGGGGGCCGGAGAATTCCGGAGGCTCGGGCATCTCAGGAGGCCCTCCTGGGGGGGCCTGCCTCGCCGCCCCCCCTCTTCTTCCAGCATTGCGCCGGGAGGGCGGCTGGCGCTCCCGCTGCCGCTCGTGTCGCTGCAGCAGCTCCAGGAGCACATCCTCTCCGATCGCCAGTCGAGAGGCGGCGGGCACCACGTAGTCCCGACGCAGCACCGGATCCTGGATTGCCCCCAGCAGAGGCACCAGCTTCTCGACCCTTTCCGCCAAGGCTCGCGGATCGCGGGCCGCTCCCTGAGGAATCAAGCGCTCGAGCTCCGCATCTACGCCGTCTCTGGCCTCCTCGACGAAGCGCTGTAAAGCCTCTGCTCCCTGCTCCAGTCGAATGGAATCGGGATCTTCCCCGGAGGGAAGCTGAGCGCGGCGCACCACCAGGCCCGCCTGAAGCAGCAAGGGTAGGGCGCGGCGGAAGGCCTTGTCACCGGCGGCATCTCCGTCATAAGCCACCACCACCTCCTCGGCGAAACGGCTCAGCAGCTGAGCCTGCTCCCGAGTCAGAGAGGTGCCCATGCTCGCTACCGCCAGCGGCAGGCCAGCAGCGACGGTTCCCAGCACATCGAAATACCCCTCCGTGAGGATCACTCGGCCGCTCTCTCGGATGCTGCGCTTGCTTTCGAAGAGTCCGTAGAGGATCTCGCTCTTCTGAAAGGAGCGGGTCGCCTGGGTCAGGTCGGCCACCGGAGCTTCGGACTCCGCCTGCTCCACTTCGGTGGGTTCCGCGGAGTTGATGTACTTGGCGCGGTCATCTCCCAGGGTGCGACCTCCAAAACCCAACAGGCGACCGGTTCCGCTGCGGATCGGGAAGATCAAGCGGTCGCGAAAGCGATCGTAGAGCTTGCCGGTGCGTCGGGACTTTGCCACCAGCCCCGCCGCCAGCAGCTGCTGGATTGGAAGCCTCGTAGAGAGCTTCTCCCGAAGAGCATGCCAGGAATCGGGGGCATAGCCCAAGGCATAACCCTCGATGAGCTCCGGCGGCATTTTGCGCTGACGAAGATAACCCTGAGCCTTAGTGCTCGCCTTCAACTCTTGTTGGAAGAATTGCTGGGCCGCCTCCAGAGCGGGCCGCAGATCTGGCCCCTGCCGACCGCGATCTCGGGAAGCACCACGGGAGACGTGGATCCCGTAGCGCTGCGCCAGGGATTCGATGGCGGCAGGGAAATCGTCACCGGAGAGCAGCATATGAAGCCGAATGGCGTCGCCCCCGGCGCCGCAGCCGAAGCAATAGAAGAGACCTTGGTCAGGGTCGACGCTGAAGGAGGGCGTCTTCTCTTTGTGCAGAGGGCATAGCCCTCCATAGCGCTTCCCCTGCCGCCGCAATTTGGTGTGATCCGAGGCGATGGCGACGATATCGATAGCGTCGCGAACCGCCTGCACCAGCTGCGGAGTCAGGTCGATACGGCCAGTACTCATCTCGAGTTATCGGCTCAGCGGGCCAGAACCGCCACCGTAGCGCCGTTGCCTCCCTCTTCCGGCCCTCCTGCACGCTGTTCCTCCACCGCAGGGTGATGACGGAGGTGCTCGCGTACCGCTCGTCGCAAGCGGCCGGTTCCGTGACCGTGAACGATGCGTACGGAAGGACGCTCGTCGAGAAGGGCCTGATCGAGGTAATAATCCAATCGCTCCAGCGCGGGTTCCACCCGGGTGCCAATGAGGTTGATCTCGCCCCCGGCCTCCGCCGTGGCAGCTCGGGAGACTGTGGTCCGCGAGCCCTTAGCGCTGCGCTGGCGGCCGGCAGCCCCGCGCCCTCCTGCCCGAGAGCTGGAAGCAGGAGTCGCCGCGGGAACCAACTCCTTGACCGTGCAGGTCAGTCGCTTACCCGAGGCCACCACCGTCGCGCGCTTGCCATCGAGGCGCTCCAGGGTCCCTTCCCAGCCGAGAGCCCGGTGCCTCACCTTGCCACCGACCTCCAGCGAACCAGAGGCCACTGGCTCCTCCGGCTGCGCCTCCTGAAAGCTCGGCGCGGCTTCAAAAATTCTCTGCACCGCGCCGGCCTCAGCTCCACGCTTGGGCGCTTTGGCCTCTTGGGCCTTGGCTCGCCGCCGCAGGGTTTCGACCTCATCCCGGAGCCGCTGGGTCGCGCCGCGACGGAACTCCTCCAGCTCCCGCCGCAGGCGCGCCGACACCTGCTTCCTCTCCGCCACCAGCTCCGCTTCCCGCTCCGCCAGGCGGCGGCGAAGCTTGGCAGCATCGTCCTGCTCGACTCGCAGCGCTGCCTGCTCCTCTTCCAGTTCGGCACGCAGCCGCTCCACCTCGGAAAGTAGGCGGCGAAGGCTGCGGTGCTCGGAGCCCAGCCGGGCCTCCGCTCGATCCAGCCATTGCGCCGGCAGCCCGAGCCGCCGCGCGAGGCTGAGCGCTTCGCTGCCGCCGGGGGGCCCCGGCTGCAGCCGAAAAGTCGGGGTCCCGGAAGCCGAGTCGAATTCCATCGCCGCGCAGGTGGCCCCCTCCGACTCCATCGCCGCCGCGGCGACCTGGACCAGATGGGTCGTCACCAGGGCGAGAGTCTCGCGCTCCAGCAGAGTCTCCGCCAGCGTTACCGCCAGCGCCGACCCTTCTTCAGGGTCGGTCCCTGAGCCCAGCTCATCCAGCAGCACCAGGGTGTCGGGGCCCGCGTGCTCCCAGACTTCTCGAAGCCGCAATAGACGGCCGCTGAAGGTCGACCTCTCCGCCAGCAGGTCCTGCTCATCTCCCACCGTCGCGATGATCTGCCGCAGCGGCGGGAAGGTCGTACCCGCCGCCGCCGGCACCGGCAACCCGCAGGCATGACATAGGGCGAGCAGGCCTACCGTCTTCAACGCGACCGTCTTGCCGCCGGCATTGGGCCCAGTGACCACCAGAACCCGCCGGTCGGTATCGAAGCTCAGCACCAAGGGAATCACCTCACCTCGATGCCCCGCAGTCCCCAATGCTTCCTCCCGAAGCGACGCGAGAGCGGGGGCCAATAGCGGATGGCGAGCCTTCAACAGCTTCAGCTCATGGCGGCTTCCGGTGGCCGCCAGCCGACCGTCGACCCGGGCCGCATAATCCGCTGCGGCCTGAAGCAGGTCGAGCTCCGCGAGAATCTCCGCCCCATCGGCCAATAGAGACAAGCTCTCCCGTGCCCGGGCAATCAGGTCCCGGAGAATCCTCGCCCGCTCCGCCTGCTCATCGTCCGCACTCTGCTGCAGCTGATTATTGGATTTCACCGCCTCGAGGGGCTCGAAATAGACGCTCTTTCCGGTACCGGAACGACCGTGGGTCAAGCCCTCGAGCCGTCCCTGAGCTCCAGACTGCATGCTGAGCACCAAACGGCCACCGCGCAGCGGAATGGTGTCCTCCGAGACCTCTTCCCGATGGGCATCGAGATAGCCACGTAGGTCATCGTAAAGCCGGTCTCGCAGACTTCGAATACGATCCCGCAGCTTGACCAAGAGCGGCGAAGCATTGTCGCGCACCTCACCGCGGGCATCTAGACTGCGATCGATATCCTTCTCGAGCTGAACTAGCTCCACCGCCCCCTTCAAAGGGGAGAGCAGCTGCCCCAGGTGGGGAGCTGGTGGGTCGTGCCCCTCGAGCCGTTCCTGCACGCCCCTCAAAGCCCGCAACATCGCCGCGAGGCGCTTTAGATGCTGCCCTTCGACCGGTGGGCGTCCAGTTGCGAGGCGCTGAAGGACTTCGCCGAGAGAGCGATCGAAGGAGGGTACGAGACGCCCCTCGACCAAGAGTCTTCGCGCCTCTTCGTATCGCCCCCGACGCTCTTGGAGCTTCTCTGGAGTCAGCGGGCGCAGCTCGAGAATGCGCTGGCGCCCCAAATCGCTCGAGCCGAGGCGGGAAAGAACCTGCAGCAGCGCCGGTAGCTCGAGCGCCGAGAGCGTCGCCTCGGAGGGCGCCCAGGTTGTCGCCTCGGAATGCGCCGAGGTTACAGAGTCTGACATCCGCTTGGTTCGCTCATCTCTTGAGGTTCACGGTTATGCACGAGGTCGAAGAGCCGCAGGCCTTTTCGGCGGCACCGGAGGTCACTGAATGAGGCGCTCCAAGAAAGCTGGAGCAAGGAGCTGAAGCAGAAAGCCTGTCGCAGAACACATCTGGCAGAAAGCATCTGGCAGAAAAGTAGGCTAGCAGAAAGCCCACGACGGAAGCCGCTGAAGAGGGGGCTCGTGTCGCGAGCATCAAGGCATCTCGCTTCAAGAAGCTAGCTCTCCTCAAATAGAAAGAGGCCCGTCGTTTCCGACGGGCCTGCTCTCGTATTTCAAGGCTAGAGCTCTGAAAACTCTAGCGGCGGGTAGCGAGATGATCCGCTTGGATCCTCAGTGAGGTAAAGGGGTCGGCTGACTCAGCGCAGACCGGCCTTACGCTCTTCCGCTAGCTTGCGCAGGATCTTCTTGCGAGCCTGAGCATCCTTCCGCTTGCGTTTGACGCTCGGCTTCTCGAAGTACTGTCGTTTGCGAAGCTCAGTCAACACGCCCGATTTCTCGACCTTGCGCTTGAAGCGGCGCAGGGCGTTCTCGAAGCTCTCTTCGTCTCGAACCTGTACGACGGGCATAGAATCATCACCTCGCTTTTTTTGGGCTATGGGTGTGTTGTATCGGGCCAGTTCGTTCTGACCGCCGATGAGATCGCTAGGAGATTCAGCCTCATGGAGGCGACAAGAATCCCCGACTCAAACACCCACGCAGCCTATGATTCTCTCGCTCGGGCTCCCGGGTGTCAAGACTTGCTCTCTTCCCGGCGTCTTCCCTTGCCTTCTCGTCTCGTTGGGACCCTGTCAGCCTGCCCTCAAAACGCCCTCAAGATTCTTTCCAGCGGCTAACGCAAATCAGCTCCAAGCAAGCCGCCTTACCGACGGCGGAGCTTGGAGCTGAGGAGCACCCTCGATGCGACTCGAGAGCACGGCGGCGCTGAGCGCCGGCGGAGCTTTAGGCCTTAGGCCTCGGGCTCTTCGTCCCGATTTACCGCGCTGAAGTTGGTCTGGTAAACCTTCAGCTCACCACGCTGCGGACGGAAGTACACGCCAGCAGCGTTCCCTGCCTCATCCTTCGGGTAGAGCCAAAGGGTGACGTTGCGCTCCGGATATTCCTTGACGTTGCGCAGGTTCACCGGGCCGAGCACCTTTCGCACCTCGGCTTCCGTCTGCCCCTTCTCCACCCCACCAAAGCGCTCTTCGGTGACAAAGCGCCACTCCTGGGCGGATGCCAGCTCCTGCTTCAGGGACTCATTCTCGGAATCCAGCGGAAGAGCCTGCTCCAGAATGTTGATGGCGCGCTTGTAGTCACCACCCTTTTCGATCCATTCCCGGGCGACCAGGATGTCTTCCTGAATCTTCAGGTCTGCCGCCTGCTTCTGCAGATCCGAGAGGGGCTCTCCCCGGGTCGGCGGGTCGGAGTTGATGAACTCGACGATGCGCTTGACGACCTCTTGGGTCTCGTCCTCGACCTCCGAGGCCAGCTGATTCACCTTGACCTCAAGATCTTCGGGGCTCAGCTGTGCCTCGTCACCACCCTCGGCGGCCTCACCGTCGGCGGCCTCACCACCGGCGGCCTCCTCATCGACAGGGTTCGCCAGGGTATCCCGCAGCTCGGCGAGCTCCTGCCGCTTAGCGTCGAGAGCAGCCTTGGCATCGACGATTTCGTTCAGAGCGGCGGACCGCTCTGCCTGAACCTCCTCGACGGAAGGTCCGCTAGGACCACACGCCACGGCGAAGACGAGCACCATGGCAACCATCCAAGAGGCGAGCATGGTGAAAGAAGATGGGTTGAGCCTAAACTGTCGCAACATCAAAAAGGCCTCCTAAGGCGTGCGTTCTTTCTCGGTGCATCTCGATTTTCAACACCCCGGAGCAATTTGCCCATCCGGAGTAGGAAGAAGCTGGCGCTCTGCGCTGCCGACCTTGCCGGCAGGTCCCTCTGGATCGCCGAGCGAATCCCCGGCGCGCCTAGGCCGAAAAGAAGATCGCAGGTACCAAGCTCGACCCGAGAGATTTTCAGCTTGTCCCAGCAGCTGATCGGCACTCGGCCATTGCCAGGCCCGCTAGGGGCGGCTGACATCGCCCCCTGGATTTCGCTATGAACCGCCTTCACGGTGAAGCCGCTTCGAGCGGAAGCGTACCGAGTTGCCTAGGGTAGACGGTCTAAGCCAGGTCTGGATTTTGGTCTGGAACGGGAACGATCCGTGGGTTCACCAGGGACCGAGGATCGCGATTGGGGCAGTCTCGATTTCGCGACCACCCCAAGCTCTCGGTGAGAGGGCGCAATGCTCAGCGCCTCGTGATTCGAATTGACTCAAGCTATCACAGGCCGAACCCACCAACAAGCGCGAAACGATCCCCTAAGAGCCTTCTAAACCCTTCTATTGATAGGGGATTCCGGCGCCATGGTCGGCTTGACACTCAGCGGTGGCGGGGGAAATAATCGGATCCTTGGGAACCGCGCCGCGACGACTTCGTGACGCGGTGGAATGTCGCCTGCCGGTAGCGCCGAAGCTTCCGAACTCGGCGCAGGAGAACTGCATGTCCATCATCGATTCGATTCGCCAACTGGAAGAACAGGCCAGCACTCGCGTCCGCGAGCTCATCACCGAGCTGCATCAAGACGCTCGGACTCGCCTCGAAGACGAGCTCACGGCTCATCTATCGCAGATTCGTGGTCGCGTGTCGGAGGGTGTCGAAACCCTATCCCGAGCCGCTAGCGGCAGCGCGCACCGAAGCGGCCGCCACACCGGTCTCGTCGCCCTGCGGGACAGCTTCCGGGCCCTGGATCTGGCGTCTAGCCAGGCGGAGGTGCTGACCGCCCTGCTCGCGGAATCAAAGCACTTCTCTTCCCGCGCCGCTCTCTTTCTGCTGCGCGGCGAGCAGGCTACCGGCTGGAATGGCCGAGGCTTTGCGGAAGGTGCTGCCCAAGGTCTTTCCATCGCCAGCCCCGGCACCGCCTTCCAGCGCCTGAAGGAAGAGCAATCCGCGCTTCGCCTCGACGGTGAGCAGGTCGGCGGAATCACCGGCCCCCTCGAGGCCGAAGCGCCCTCCGAAGCGGTGTTGGTGCCAATGGTGCTGCGCGACAAGCTCGCCGCCGCTCTCTACGCAGACCGGATCGACTCGGAGGACGCCCTGGATGTGGAAGCGCTCCAGATCCTGGTGTACGCCTCGGCCCAAGCGATCGAGGTGCTGCCTTACCGCGAGCGCTCCTCGACCTCCACTCTCGCCCTGAACCCGGATCAAGCCCCGACCACCGCTGAAAGCGAAGCGAGCGTAGAGGCTGTCGAAGAAGAAGCCGCGAGCGTCGCCGACGCCGAGCCGGAGCTCAGCACCTGGCAGGGAGAGCCCGCCCCCGACCTTTCGGCTCCGGCCGCCGAGGAGGCCCCCGCCGAAGCTCCCGTCGAAGCCACTGCAGAAATTGCCGTAGAAGCCGCCGTCGAAGAGGTCACCGCCGAGGCGCTGACCGAGGAGACGGAGATTGCGGCCGACGAGCCTCCGCCGGTCGCCGAAGCAGCCCCTCAAGCCCCGGAAGTCGAGCTACCGGAGGTTGAGCTGCCGGAGGTCGAACTGGAATCCGACGCCGGCTCCGATGACGCGCTTCAGGAGGTCGAGGCCGAGATCGAGTCGGTCTCCTCTGCAGCGCCAGCGCCCCCCGAGACGAGCGCCGAGAGCCTGCAGACCATGGTGATCCCCAGCGCTCCCGCCCAGGGGGCTGAGACTCCCTTGGAAGAGGCTCCCCCGGTAGAGGCTCCCAGCGTCGAGCCGACGCCGGCTCCGGAGGACGGTGAATCCACCACCCTGCTGCAGCGCTCGGCACTTCAGCCCCCGCTCGGCGAAGCCCCCCCGCCCCCTACCGCGACCCCCGCTCCGACCACCAGCGGCAACCCCCTGTTCAATCAGGCCGCCGGAGCCAAAGATAGCCAGGTCATTCCGCCGACCGACCTAGACGGCCCCGGTCTCGCCTTCGGTAAGCCTTCCGCCACCGCAGAAGACAGCTTCGAGGGTGACGAGAATCACGACAAGGCGAAGCGCCTAGCCCGGCTCTTGGTGAGCGAGATCAAGCTCTACAACGAGGAAGAGGTCGAAGAGGGTCGACGCGCTGGCAACATCTACGGGCGACTGAAGGAAGACATCGACCGCTCTCGCCAGATGTACGAGGACCGCGTCGATGAGCGGGTACGCAACGCGAAGGATTATTTCTACCAGGAGCTGGTTCGCACCCTCGCCTCCGGTGACGCCCAGGTTCTCGGTCTCTAATTCCCGAAGAGTCCGGTGGCTACTCCGCGCCCCCGGCGCCGCAACCGAGTGCTGCGTTCCCGCGCCGTAGCCAGCGACTGGACTGCGCTGGTCCTCGGCCTGGCCCGATCTCTGCCCCAATCTCAGACCCACAGCCTTGCCTTCTGCCTGGCCCTGGGTCTGACCCTCTGGGGGATCACCGGTTGCCAAACGCAGCCGTCCGGAGTGGCCGCCCATGAGGCCGCTCCGGCACAGCAGCCTCCATCCCTGATCCTGTTGATCACCGTGGATGCGCTGCGGGCAGATGCCATTGGCGCGCTGGCCGGAGATCCACCAGAGATCTCCCCAACCCCTCACCTCGACCGCCTCGTGGCCGAGGCTCAATGGGCGTCTCGCGCCATCGCCCCGGCAAGCGAAAGTGCACCGGCCCTGGCGTCCGTGCTCACCGGGCTGCGCCCCTGGCAGCATGGCGTCCTCCACGGTGGGGCTGGGGAGCTCTCGGAGTCGGTCTTCACCCTCGCTGAGGCGCTGCGGGAGCGAGGATACGAAACCCACGCCTATGTCGACGGGTATTGGCCACGTCGAGGCTCTGGCTACCAACAGGGCTTCGAGACCTATCGCCCCACCGGACGCGGCAAGCGGGCCAGTGGGCACCTCGCCAGTCTGGACGGCTCGCCGAGCTTCGTATGGGTCCACCTCGATGAGCCAACCCCCCCGTACCCTCTGAAGACAAAGATGCAGGAGCGCTTCCAGCGTCCCGGCTTGAAGCTGCCGCAACGCGTCGCTCAGCCAGACCTGGAGCCCTTCCGCAACCCCCGCCGCACCCTCTCTCCGGAAGGCCGCGAGAGCATTTGGCCTCTTTATCTATCCAGCGTCATGCGCCTCGATCGACAAGTAGGTCGACTGCTGGACGCGGTGACGGAAAGCGGGCTGCGGGACAGCTCCGCCGTTGCCTTCACCTCGCTCCATGGCGAGGAATTCGGGGAGCAAGGGCAGATTCGTCACGGCAACAACCTAGGGCGCGCGGCTCTCGAGGTCCCTCTTCTTCTCCGGGTACCCAGCGGCGATGCTCTTTCAGTTGGCGAGGAGGGCCAAACCCTCAGCAATCAACAGCTCTTCGCTACCTTCTTATCGCTGGCCGGCGGAGCTCCCGCCCCGGGCACCTCACCGAGCCTCATGGAGGGCGCAGAGGCAGTGGTTTCCGAGCATTACCTGGGCAACGGCGTCAACCTCTTCTCGCTGGTTCAAGGAGACCGACAATTGGTTCGCCGGGTGCGCTTCAGTGAGGCTGACCGGAGCTATTTCCGCGCCCGGCGAGCTCATGCCCTACGCCCCCGAGGAGCTGGCAGTGGAGGCCGGACGGCGACCCCCAGCATCGCGGAGCAGGAGGCCAACCTCCTCTTTCAGCGCCTGGAGGAAGCCTTCATGGAAACCCCTCCCTTCGAGGGGGCCAGCGGTCCGATCCACGAAGCTCTCTTCCACTGGCCCGCGAGCAGCGAATCTCCCACCTTCCGCGAGCGAATCCGTGAACCCGCGACCCAGCGGGACATGGGGAAGCAGCTCGAACGACAATGGAAGGCCTTCGCCCCACCGGACATACCTCCATCCCTAAGGCCTGACCCTCCACGCTGAGCGCCAGCGAAGCGTCGGTGCATCGAACGGGGAACGATGGGAGATCGAGAGCGATCCACCTTGGAGCAGAGTCACAGATCGAGATCATCGGTCAGTGGTATACTTTCTTACTCCTGGCGAGAACCACTTTCGGGTCCATAGCTCAGCGGTTAGAGCAACCGGCTCATAACCGGCAGGTCCCAGGTTCAAATCCTGGTGGACCCACTCACGCCTGCCTTCTCTGACGACTATCCTGTCCAAACTTTTTGGCGACGACCGATTTCGATGGCTGCTTCGAAAGCTGCCCGTCTTTAGGTCGCTTTGCCGAATTCAACGAGCCCATTAGGCGGAGTTCGGAGCCTGTCGAATGACCATCACCATGGACCTGATCGTGTCTCTCCAGAGCACCATCAACGAGTTGCGGGAGGCGCGAGAGCGCATTGACAACATCCCCGACTGGATGCACGAGCTTCACGCCGAGCACAGTGCTCAGAAGGAAGAGATCGACCAGCTGGAGGAATCCGCACAAACTGCCGAGACGGAACGGCGAGAGGCCCAGGACCGGATCAGCGAAGAGCGGGAGAAGCTGCAGCGCTACCAGGATCAGTTGAACGAGGTTCGAACTCAGCGCGAATACGGAGCCTTGTTGCAGGAAATCGATACCGCCAAGACCCAGATTTCCGAGCACGAGAGCGTGGTCAAGGAAGCCAGCGAGCGCAACGAGCAGAACAAGGTCCAGCTGGAAGAGAACAAGATCACCTTTCTGGAGCTCGATGAACGCTACCAGGGCGAGTTTTCCAAATGGGAGAGCGAGAAGCCCGAGGTGGCGGCGCAGATCGAAGTCCTGGAGGCACGAGAAGCAGAATTGCGGCAGGAGATTCCGCGACCGACCCTCTCGCAATTCGACCGCATTGCTAAACGCCATAAAGGCTCCGCCCTGGCCCAGGTCATTGAGCTCGAGTCCACTCGTCGCAAGGCCGGTCCGAGAATCTGGCACTGTGGCTTCTGTAATTTCAACATTCGGCCGCAGCTGGTGGTCGAGCTCCACCGTTCCGACGGATTGGTGCTCTGCGAGAGCTGCAAGCACATCCTCTACCTCGCGCCTCAGGACAACAGCGAGGAAGAATAAGGCGGGCTCGCGAGGCTCGACGAGAGCTGAGCTTCAAGAATGGATGGGCTGGCGATGACGACGGTCTTTGCAGAGCGACTCGAAGCGGTCCAACAGCGCATCACCGAGGCTTGCCACAGGGTGGATCGGAACCCGGCAGAGGTCACCCTGGTGGGCATCAGCAAGACCCATCCAGCAGAAGCCCTGAAGGCAGCCTTCGACGCTGGCTTGCGCATCTTCGGGGAAAGCCGAGTCCAGGAAGCGGAAGCGAAGCTAGAGGTATTGCCGACGGAGATGATCCACGCCGCGGAGTGGCATTTCATCGGCCCTCTACAATCCAATAAGACTCGCCCTGCGGTTCGTTCCTTCGATACGGTTCACGCTATCGACCGGCCGAAAATCGCTCGCCGCTTGGCTCATGAAGCCAAAGCCCAGGGCAAAGTGCTGCGGGGCTTTCTCGAGGTCAATTTAGGCGGTGAGGAAAGCAAGCACGGCTTTTCCCCAGACGCTCTCCTGCAGCTCGACGAGCTGGCAGGACTAGAAGCTCTCGAGATCATCGGCCTGATGGCGATCCCTCCTGCTCCCACCGGCTCAACGCCGAGGGAGCGGGCCGAATCATCTCGGCCCTGGTTCCAGCGGCTTCGCTCCCTCCGGGATCAGCTGCTCCAGCGCCCCGCCTGGGCATCCTGCCCCGGCTGTCTCTCCATGGGCATGAGCGGCGACTTCGAGGTCGCCGTCGAAGAGGGCGCAACCCACGTTCGAGTGGGATCTACCCTCTTTGGCCCCCGGGGCTGAGCCATGTCTCTGCCCACGCCACCCCCGGAATCCACACGCCGCCTGCTGCCCGCCGAGCTCGACCCCCTGGCTCCTCAGCACGAGGATGAACTGATCCGGCGGCTTTTGGAGGACGGCGAGAGCGAGGACCTTCGGTGGCTCGTTGGAAGAGTCGGTGAGGCTCGTTTGCAGACTTTCTTGCGCCAGCGCGGCGGCAAGCATCTCTCACGCCGTAGCCGAAGCTTTTGGGCCTTGGTGCTCGATACCCAGACCGGCGCCCCCCATCCCCTAGCCGAGGAGCTATGGCTGCTGTGACCCTTCGTGAGCGAACCGACGGGAGCGCTGTTCCATGAGCGAGCTGCAGTGGAACCCGGAAGGCTCGGAGATCGAGCCCCGATACGCCCAGAACCTGCCCTCACTGGTCGAGCGCTTAGGCCGCTTTGCGGAAAGAGAGTGGGCTCAGGATGATTTCTATCTCGCTGGCGGAGCGGCCTTGGCCCTCTATCTGGGGCACCGCGAGCCCCGCAGCCTAGACTTCATGTCCGCCGGCAACCGGCTGGTACCCCAACAGCGCCGTGATCTGCTGCAAGACATCTTGGCCCTCGATCCAGAGGCCCGGGTGGAGACCGCTCGGGACGGCTATCTCTTTCTGCGCAGCGGCGATGGGGCTGCGCTACGCTGGTTCTACTATCCCTATCCCCAAGTAGACCCGGAACACGAGGTAGCCGCGGTGCCCCTGGCCTCTGCGGTAGATCTCGGTTTGATGAAGCTTGGTGCCCTGATCAGCCGCGGGCTGCGACGAGATTTCTACGACCTCTTTCTGCTCGTAGAGCACCTTCCCCTCGAGACCCTGCTGACAAGAGCAGAAGACAAGTTTGGGCATGTTCGAGACTTCCCCCTCCAGACCCTCAAAGGCTTGGCAGATCGCTCGTTGACCGAAGGGGAGAGCGACCCTCGTCTCGACGGCCCCCTCTTCCACACGGAACGGCAACCTCCCACCTGGAAAGAGGTCGAAGACTTCTTCGATTCCCAGGTTCGCGAGCTAGGGCGGCGTCAGATCGGATGGGACGAGCCCTGAGGGGCCTCTTCCCGGTCCTAAGATTCAGCGCCCCAGGATCAGCCCCCCACTCAGTGGACCAGGATTAGCGGACCAGGATTAGCGGACCAGAACCACCGTAGGAGTCAGCGATGCCCCAGGACCTACTCATTGAAAATCTTGCCGAAGTCGCGACCCCGCTGGGCAGCTCGCCCCGGGTTGGCCGCCACCAGGGCCAGATCCACCGCATCGCCCAAGGCGAGATCCTCTGCCGAGAAGGTCGTTTACTCTTCGTCGGCTCGAGGGATGAACGGCTCCGTAGGTTTGGCGAGATTCCCGAGGCGCAGCGTCTCGACGCCAGCGGGTTGACGGCGATTCCCGGGCTGGTGGATTGCCACACCCACCTGCCCTGGGCCGGAAGTCGAGAAGCGGAATTCGCCCGCCGCCTCGAGGGAGCGACCTATGAAGAGATCGCGGCCGCCGGCGGAGGGATTCTCTCCACCGTAAGCGCAACCCGGGAGGCCTCCGAAGACGAATTGATGCAGAACACCCTGCTGCGCCTCGACCGAATGCTGGCGCGAGGCAGCACCACCGTCGAGGCGAAGAGCGGGTATGGATTGAGCCTGGAAGCCGAGCTCAAGCAGCTACGGGCTCTGCGTCGAGCTGCCGAGCAGCACCCTGCCCGAGTCGTCCCTACCCTGATGGCGGCCCATGAATTCCCCCCGGAGCACCGCGATGATCGGGATCGCTGGGTGCAGATCATCTGCCAAGAGATCACTCCGGCGGTCGCGGAGGCGGGGCTCGCCGAATTCTGCGACGTCTTCTGTGAACAGGGCGTCTTCACCGTCGACCAAGCCCGCGATGTCCTGCAGGCGGGTACCGAGGTCGGGCTCACCCCCAGGCTTCACGCCGATGAGTTCGTCGATTCCGGCGGAGCCTTCTTGGCCGCGGAAATCGGGGCGGCCACCGCGGATCATTTGGTGGCGGTGAGCAATCGCGGAATCGAGGCGATGGCTAAGAAGGGAGTCGCGGCGGTGATGCTGCCGGGGGTTGCCTTTTTCCTGCGCAAAGAGGAGCTGGCCCCCGCCCGGCGCTTCATCGCCGGCGGAGCTCCGGTGGTCCTCGCATCCGACTGCAATCCAGGGTCCTCCCATACCGAGTCCCTGTGGATGATCTTCTGGCTCGGCATCTTCCGCATGCAGCTGAGCGTTGCCGAAGCCCTCACCGCCGTCACCCTCAACCCAGCCTGCGCCCTGGGCCGAGGGGAAGAGGTCGGATCCCTAGAAGAGGGCAAGCACGCCGACATCGTCCTCGTCGACGCGGCCAACGTAGATCAACTCGCCTACCACTTCGGGGTTAACCCCGTGCACACCGTCATCGCCGGCGGTGAAGTGGTGCACCGGCGGGGAGCCGAGCGCCGCCCCTAGGGCGGGAGCAAGGCGCTTCTGTCACTACCGAGATCATCGTCGAGGGGATGATCAACGGGGAGAGCTTCCTCGGCTGCTACTCCCCCGCCTGGCGGTAGACCGGGGCGAGATCGACGGGCACTCCCTCAAGCCCCTCAATGGCGGCACGAAGCTCATCGGTGGCCACGCCATAGGTATCGAGGAAGGTCTTAGTGCCGGCATAATCCCCTTCGGCTTGGAGCAGGAGAATCGTGCGCAGGAGATCCTCCATCGCCACTGGGAAAGCCTCGCTCACCACCGAGAAGCGGCCCTTATCGTCGATCACCAGGGCGCCCTTCTCTAGCAGATAGTTAAACTGCGCCACCGTCCCTCGGCCGTGGGCTTCGTCGAGACCGAAGCGGGCAGAACGGAAAAGGCCGGCGACGTAGGTAGGCTCGAGCTCCTGACGCAGCGAGGCGGGCATCTCCCCCTCCTCCACCAGGGCGAGGACGTTATAGATCCCCATGACGTCTGCCTTTGCCTCTTCGAGGGTGGAATAGAGCTCCTTGAGCTCCAGCCGAACCTCTGTCTCTCGACCCTCGACGGTGATCTGCCCGGGACCGAGGCCATGGGAAAGCTCGTGGTGGAGCACCTCATTGAAGAAGGCGTCGAACGACAGGGATCCGAGGTCATCCGCCGGCAGGGTTCGCTCGGCGATGGGCACTAAGATTTGGTCGTATTTCGCCTTCATAATGTTGCGCATCAGAACCTTCTTCGACCCCTTTGCCTCCCGCACCCGTTCATCGTTGGGCAGGTTGAAGGCGATGGTCTGAACCCCAGCGCGAGTGTCTCCAGCGGTAAAGACTAGGTCCACCACCCGCATCGGGCTCTCCGTACCGCGCTCAAAATTCTTGTGCTGATCCGAAATCGGGAGATTGCGCTCCAGCCAAGGCAGGCGCTGCTTGTAGCGATCCAGCTTGGCGCTTTCCTCCAGCAGGGCGACGGTCACGAAGGAGGTGAAGGCTGCCTTATAGCCCAAGAGTGAATCCTCGTAGGTCTCATAGGGACCGATGGTGATCTCCACCGGGCTATCGAGATCCATCCAGGCCATATCGCTGTCGTAGTAATTATCGGAGTTGTAGGCATCCGCCTGCAGGATCAAAAAGCGGCGCAGGCTATCGTTGGAGGTGCGCTCCGCGGCCTCTCTCAGTTTCGCCGCGGAGCGATCCAGGGGCTCCCGAAAGGCCTCGGAATAGGGCACCGCCACAAGCCCACCGGCGCCGTCCCGGCGCACCAGGGTCGTCAAGGAACGCATCGCCTCCGCTTGAGCCGGATGCTCGGCGATCCAGGCCTCGAGCTCTTCGGGGTCGAGATCCTCGGGGTAGTAGCCGGCCCCCTTGGGATGCTCCAGGTTGCCGATGAAGGGGGAGCGCTCATCGAGACGGTCCCATGGCCCATAGTGAATTCGGAAGTACTCCCTCGCCGCCTCCACCTGAGGACCTTCCCAGGTGGAGAGCGCCGCCTCCAATAGAGGATTTCCGCTCCACGCCTGAATGCGGAAGATCTCGTCCAGGGGCCGAGATGCCTCGATCAACAGCTCCACAACTTCGCGATCCGATTCCGAGAGAGCCGAGAGATCGGCTTCCAGGGGCGCTGCCGGCAGCTGCTTACGACGCTCCTCGATATCCGCCGCGATGGAGCCCGCGGAGAAGCTTTCCGGCAGCTCCGCCAGCAGCACCGCCGGTGCCGACGCATCCTGCGATGCCGTTGGGTTTCCGCAAGCCATCACCAGCACTCCGAGGCCGAGTGCCGCCAGCAGGCAGTGGCTCGAGAAACCGAAGAAGAGCCTAGCGCCGAGCACCGAACCGTGACGCTCCACGCCGCGGGCACAGTGCCCGGGGCCGAGAAATCGTGAGGAGAATTCGGATGACGAAGATCCGGGAGCTCCCGGCTGCTTGAACATGGTGAAGCCTTTCTCGATGGAGCGGCGGTCAATGCGTGATGGGCGGCTAGTTTTTCTAAAGATATGTTCATTCTTGTTGCAGGTAGGAGCGTGCCGCCAATTCCATCAGGTCGTCTCCTTCGGCTAGAGAGACCTGGGAAGGTCGAAGATGGAAGGTCATGCTGAGGGGGATCGACCACCCCTTCCTTTCAAGGAGCGCGCGAAGCCGAGGGGAAAGGTCTTCCGGACGCCAAGACCAGGTCTCCACTTGGAGAGTTCCGCGAGCCTGGGGGCCCGTCGCGCGCCGCGAGACTCCCAGTCGCGGAATGGTTTGAAATCCCTGGCTCAGATGACTCGGAGGCCCGAGGAGAATGAAGGCTCCTCCTCGCGGCGAAAGTGAGCCGCGGGCGGCATCGCTGCCATAGAGCAAATCAGCCAGCTCCACCCGCTGCCGAAATTCCAGCTGGAATTCATTGCCCGCCTGGGAGGGATCTGGATCACGGCGCTTCCAGAAGGCGTCCATGAATTGAGCGAGCTCGAGGTCGTCCCGCAAACGGCTCACCTGGCGAGCTTCACCGGGGGTCATCAACCACCGTACCGGCGTCTCCCGCCAAGCCTGGGCCCCGAGACCTGCTCCCTGGGCGCTCGCTGGCTCCGCCCACCACAACATCGCTGCCCCAATCCAGAAGACCGCAGTCCAGGCGACCCCAATCCGAAAGACACCGGTCCAGCCAGCCCTAACCCAGCCAGCAACGGTCCGGGGCATCGGCTCATCGGCGCCACGGGGCCGCCATCGGGCACCCCCCTCAGCTTGGAGAGGCCGAGCAGCCATATCGGCTGCAATTGGAGCGATCAGCGCGAGCAAGCAATCCCCTCGTGAAGTCATTGCGCGATGCGCGATTCATGGCTCGGCGTAGTTTCCGACGAGGTCTAGATCCGACGACGTCTAGATCCGACGGGACATCGGAGCGACGAGATACGGGACTGGCCCGCCGCCCCGCCCCCGGGGAACAAGATGCCGAGAGAGCTAACAGGCCCATGAGAGACATAGGCCAGCGAAAACCAAGAGGCCGGCTCAGATCTGCTGAAGAGCCGGGTCGATCAGTGAACGTTGCCGCCCGCCCCCGGGTCGGCAGCTTCCTGAATCGCCCCATGGGCGCGCTCGTAGGCCTCCAACGCCGAACCCAAAGCGCGATAAATGCGCTTCAGATGCCCCGGCCCGGTGATCACACGAGCGGTGACCGCCCCCTGCGGGGGAAGCAGATTGATGAAATCGAGGATGAATTCTTCCCGTGTATGAGCCACTCGCAGGACGTTGGAATAACGCCCCTTCAGCTCTTCGTCATCGATCTTGATATTGAGGCGAGAAGATTGCTGAGACACGGAAGATCTCCCTAGCGGAGCGCGACAGCGCTCCGACGAGCCATCGAATTGAACGGGTAGCCCCTCATTCTAGCGTATCTGCCGGAGGCTCCATCTGGGCGCCTCCGGAGATCGTCCAGCGCTGCCGGGGAAAGTAAACGCCTACGCCCCGCTGGGATGAGGTGACGGTGAAGTGGAGCACGGCCTTGCGGTAATCGTAGGGTGCCCCATCGCGGCTGTGGACGGCCACGTCGAGGGCGTATTCCCCAGGGCCGAGGCGAAGCTCCGGTAGCTCGACCCGCACTTTCGCGACCCCTTCAAGGCGAGTCGAGCGAAAGCCGAGTAGATCCGTATTGGTGCCCCAGCACTCGATCCCTCGAGGGGTTGTGATGGCGATACCGAACACGAAGTCGTCCAGCGCTTCCGGCGCCTCGACCTCGATCTCCACCGCTACCGCCGCGCCGCTTTCCAGGACGAAAGTATCTTTCTCTGCTTCCAACAGGCGGACTCCCCGCACCAGCGCGGCGCCGGAGCCCCAGCGGCTGTTCTCTCCCTGCTCTTCCACCGGATCCTCTTCCGCCCTCTCCTGCTCACGCCGGTGTGCGGAGCCTTCTTCTTCGGCAACCTGTTGACGGTAGGCATCGATGACCCGGCGGGGCTCGCCCAACAGCCGAGGGGTGCCGCCGTCGAGCCACAGGATGCGATCGCAGAGCTTCTCCACCAGATCCAGGCCATGGCTGACGAAGAGCAGCGTGCACCCCGTCGCCAGCATCTCCTCGATCCGGCGAATGCAGCGATGGGCAAAAGCCTCATCGCCCACCGCCAGAACTTCATCGACCAACAGGACATCTGGATCTGTATGTACCGCGACGGCGAAGCCCAGGCGTACGTACATGCCGGAGGAGTAATTCTTGACCGGCTCCTCCATAAAATCTTCGAGCCCGGAGAATTCGACGATGGACCGATAACGCTGGTCGATCTCGCGGCGGGTCAATCCCAGTACCGCACCGTTGATGTAGACGTTCTCGCGACCGGAAATCTCTGGATGGAAGCCTGCCCCCAGCTCGATCAGCGCAGCGACCCGCCCATCCACCTGAATTTCTCCATGAGTCGGTCGAAGAATCCCCGCGATGATCTTGAGCAGGGTCGATTTTCCTGAGCCGTTGCCCCCGATCAGCCCAAAGGCCTCTCCGCGATGTACCTCAAAGTCGATTCCCTTCAGCGCCTCGATCACTTCATCGCTGCGTAGACCACCGGTCAAAGAGCGCTCCATCAAGGCGCTCTTCAGGGTCCGCAGCTGCGCTCCGGGAGCCATTCGACGGTAGCGCTTCTCGACCTCCCGAACCCGAATCGCTACCGCCCCAACTTCTGAAGCCGGGGCGGCGGCGCCCTCTACCTTCTGCTCCCGAGCCATCAGGCCATCTCCACCAAGGTTTCCCGCAGCCGCCCAAAGAGGCCGGCCCCCAGCCACCAACACCCCAGGGAGAGAGCAGCGAGCAAGAGCCAGGCTCCCGACGACGGCAGGCCTCCCTCGAAGAGCACCCGCTGATAAGCCAAGGTGAAGTGGGTAAAAGGGTTCGCCATGATCACGCCGCGCAGCAACCAATGCCCGATGAGGTCCAATGGATAGATGATCGGCGCCATGAAGAAGAGTAGGGTCAGCAGATTATTGAGCAGGTCCTTGACGTCCTTAAACAGCAGATTCAGCGCCGCCAGCCCCAGGGACAGCCCCATCAGCATCGGCATCTGCAGCAGGATCACCACCGGCAGCAGAAGAAGGCTCCAGCCCCCGAGGTCAAAGCCCATGACTCGACCGATAGCGAGGGCCGCCAGCAGCACCGGAAGGGCCAACAGAAAGTGCACCAGATTCGCGAGTACGGCGACCACCGGCGGCAAATCCACCGGAAAGACCGCTTTGCGAACCAACCCCGCGTTGGCGGAGAGGGCCACGGTTCCCTCGAGGAGAGCCGACGACGCCCACAGCCATGGGAAGAGGCCGGTGATCAGGTAGAGAGCGTAAGGCTGCGGCCCTTCTCCTGCTCTCGGCCCCAGGATCAATCCAAAGACCAGGCTATACACCGCCGTGAGCATCAGCGGATTGACCAGCGACCAAAAGAAGCCGAGCAGAGAGCCTCGGTAGCGAGCTTTGAGCTCACGGCGGGTCAGCGTGACCAAGAGGCCCCGATGATGAACCAGGCGGCGAGCCACGGCCAAGGATGTCGGCATAGCGTTCATGACAGGCGGTCAAAACGCCACCGGCGCGCCCTGGAGGGCGCGCCGGAGCGAGCGGGGTGCTCCCGGAGGAGCGGGTGGTTGATCAGCGGCTGCCGCCGGAGCCACTATTGCGGATTCGGCGCTGCAGGTCTCGCTGCTGCCGCTCCAGCTCCTCGCGGCGCTTGCGGATCTGCTCGATCTGCTCTTGACGCCACATCTCGTGATCCACCAATTTCCCTTCCTTCAGGAAGTACACGCGGGGCCACTTCTGCACGTCCCCACGATCGTCGAATTGAATCGGGCCCGTCACGCCCTGCATCTCTTCGATGCTGACGATGCCCTTCCAGAAGTTGGGACCGCTCTCACCGCCGTTGATGAGCGCTTCGTAGAGCACCTTCATCACGTCGTAACCGTGAGCCGCATAGATTCCCGGAACCTCACCGTACTTGGCCTGGTAGGCCTCGACGAAGGCCTGAATGTCCTCGTTCTCATCGTCGGGGGAGTACTGCGGATGGGTGACCAGCACCCCTTCCGCTTCCGCCCCGGCAGCGGCCAGGGCCTGCGGAGTGGCGAAGGCAGAAACCGTTAGCAGGGAGCCTTCGAAGCCGGCGGCACGGATGGCCTGAATCAGGGAGACCACCCCGTCGGCGTAATCCGCGAGGAAGAGACCCTGGGGCTCATGAGCGAGGGCCCGCTCTATCAGGGCGGGGAGGTCGTCGACGGTGGAGCTCTCGGGGTAGGTGATGACCTCAGGAATCGCGCCCCCGCTGTTCTCGAAGCTCTCCACGAAGACCTGCTGAATTCCAGACGCGTAGGGCGTCTCGGCAGCGAGGATCACGGCGGATTCGAGGTTCAGGTTCTGCGCCGCGTACTGGCCCATCTTGCCGCCTTCACGGGTGTCCGAAGGCCAGATGCGATAGAAGTTGCGCGATAGCGCTGGCAGCCCCTCGGACGAGGCAGAGGGAGAGAGCAGCACTCGATAGTTCTCGTCCGCTACCTTGATCATCGCGTGGGCTTCCGGCGTCGTCACGCCCCCGATGCCGGCACGAATTCCGTTCTGGTAGAGCTCGGCGAGAGCCTGGGCCCCGACCTCTGGATCGCTTTGGGAATCCGCGATCTCCAGACCCATCTCTGGAGCATCGGGGAGCTGCTGGAGCTGCTCGAAGGCCAGCTCGATACCTTTCTTGATCGGTTCACCGTAGATGCCTGAGGCACCGGTGAGGGGCAATACGGCACCGAAGACCGCCGATTCCTTCTCTTGGCAACCCAGGGTTGCCACCAAGGCGATGGCGGTCAATGCGGTGAGAGTGATTGCGACCGGAGATTTCATCCGCGTCATTCTTGAGCTCCTGCGTAGGTGGATATCGAAATCAACAGTTCTAAGTCCGCCACCGGACGTTTCTAACTTAGGCCCCGAAGCAAGTCAAGGAGACGTCCTCGATGCCTCCTGCTACGAAGCCGGGAGCTTAGTGCTCCTCTTGTAGACTCTCGCCATGAGCCTGGAGTTCCTCTCACCGCTGGCGGCGGTGGCGATTCCGAGCCTGGTGGAGGGCACTCTGCCGGGTCTTTGGGTGGCCCTACTGTACGGCTTGTTGCTGCTGATTTTGCGGCGACTTCAGGAACCGATTCACCCGCTGGCGACCGGGATCTTCGCCGCGACGGTGGTCGCCCTCTTTGCACCGGCGCTCTTCGCAGGGCAGATCCTGCTGCCCTTGGACAACCTGCGAGGCACGCCCCCCTTCCAGCTACTCGCGCCGACAGAGCCCCACGGCAACGTGCTGCAGGGAGATCTGATCCAGCTCATCGAGCCCGCCCGCCGCGGCGTGGCCGACGCCCTCAGCGCTGGGCGCTGGCCCTTGGTGCTGGAACAAGGGGGAGGTGTCGCCCTGTTGGCGGACCCCCAAGCGCAGGCCTTTCAGCCCCTGACACTCCTGGTCGCCCCGCTCCCCGCCGCCGCAGCGCCGGGGGCTCTCGCAGCCCTCAAGATACTCCTTGCGCTGACCTTCACCTTCCGACTGTTTCGACGTCTCGGGGCCACCGCCGGCAGCGCCTGTTTCGGCGCCCTCGCCTACGGTGCTGGCGCCTTCATGGTGCTGTGGGTCGGCTGGCCTCTTTCCACCACTGCGGCGTGGCTGCCGGCCCTGCTCTGGGCCGTGCATCGATGGTTCTCTCCCCTCGGCCCCGGAGAAGAATTGGAGACTCAGGCTTTCGCCCGCTCCGGAGAGGAAGTAGGAGTAGGGCCAGGAATGGGAGCAGAGGTCATCTCGGGAATCCAGAAGCCCGCCAAATCTGGCCCCGTGGCCATCATCTGGTTCGCGCTCCTCACCGCCGGGCACCCGGAGACGATCATTTACGCCATCGCTGTGGTGATGGCGTGGGCCTGGGTGCTGAACTCATCCTTCAAAGTCTGGCGTCAACAAAGGCTAGTGCGACGCCGGGTCCTCGCCCTGGGTCTTCTCTTGACCCTGGTCACGGGTCTCGCCGCACCGATCTGGCTGCCGACCCTGCTGCACCTGCCAACCACCCGGCGAGCGGCGGAAGCGAAGAGCGCCGAGCCCCCCGCCGCCGCGGATCGGCTCCAGCGACTGCTGCCGGCGATCGCCATCCAGGCTCTGGGCAACGATCGTTACCTCGGCTATTGGGGTCCGGGCAACCACAATGAGGATGCGGGAGCCTTCGTCGGCACCGCAACGCTGCTGCTCGCCGCCTTCGGCCTGCTGTATCTGCGCCGGAGGAATCGGCAGCACGGATCGTCGCCGGAATCCGCCGGTCTGCTTTACGCCGGATTTTTTGCCACCACCCTCGTCGTCGCCCTGATCATTCAGCTGCGTCCGCCCCCGGTGAGCTGGATCGTCGACGCCCTTCCCGGCTTCAGCGCCTTTCGAGGCAGCGCCCACCAGAGGCTGTCGATGATCGTGGCTCTCGCCCTCGCCGCCCTTGCGGTCCATGGATTGGAGCATCTGCGCAGCAGATCCTCGAATCGAAGGCACAGCCAGGTTTCTCGAGCTGCCTTCGTAGGGCTTGGGCACCAGCTGAGGCAACCCTGGCGACTACAGATTCTCGCTCTAGCCGCTATCCTCGCAGCCGGCCTGGTGGCCATCTACCAGCTGGCCCGTCATCCGACAGAGCCAGAGACCCTCGAAATCCTGCGCTGGGGCTGGCTCCATTGGCAAGGCCGCTTCTTGCTCGTCAGCAGCGCGATCCTCTTTCTTTGGGCTCGCCAACGCTCTGCTCCCTGGATCGTTTGCGGCCTCCTCGCCATGGAGCTGGTTCTTGCCTTGGGGCCCGCGAACCCGTCGATGCCCAGTCGCCTCTTCTTCCCCACGACGCCGGCGCTTGAGTTTCTCCAGGCCAATATGGCGGAAGGCGATCGACTGGCTGGCGATGGCGAGAACCTGGTTCCCAATCTGGGAGCCCTCTACGGCCTCGCCGACGTGCGGGTCTACAACCCCGTTGAGGGCGCCGGCTGGGCCCGCGCCCTAGCTCCTCTGCGCATCGATGACGGTGAAAACGTTCCTCGCTTCGGCGCACCCGAGGACCCTCGGTGGGATCTAGCGGGAGCCCGGTGGTGGTTGACGGCACCCCAGCAGGAGCTCGACTTACCCTTGGTCTATGGGGGCCCCGATGCCCGCGTTTATCGCCGACCCTCGGCTCTGCCGTGGCTTCGGGTAGAGGCCGCTGCCGATATGGAAGACCATCAGCTCGCGGTGAGGGTCGAGCAAATCGACCGCAAAAGCCCGGCTCGAGTTGATGTGCTCTTGGAGCCACCGGTGAAGCGCCCGCGAACGGATCCTCAAGATCTCAGCCCCGGTGCGTCCAAGTTCATCGAGACCGCCCGAGGGGCCCTGACCGCGGTGGTGGACAACACCGGTAGCGCCTGGCACTGGCTTCACCACACCGAAGCCGGTGCTCGGCGACTTGCGCCTCTCGCTATTGATGATTCGGCAAGCGAACCCATCGCGACGCTACCGCAATTGCGGGTCTCGGCCCCCGAGGGGCCAGCGCGGCTGACTCTGCTCTACCGACCGCGGGGACTGCTGCTCGGCGCGCTACTCGGCGCGCTCGCCTTAGCGGCCCTGCTTGGCCTCGCTATGCCCCTGCGGCCGAGGGCGCCTGCGCCCCGAGGCAGCCACGGAAAGGCCTAGAGCCCCAGCTCGTCCGAGATGCCTCGTAGCGCCTCGAGCACGTTGCCGACGTGCTCTTCTAGCGCAACCCCCAGCTCCTCCGCCCCAAGCCTCACGTCCTCCCGAGAAACGCCGCGGGCGAAAGCTTTGTCCTTGAGCTTCTTGCGCACAGACTTCCACTGCACTTCGCCAATCTTCTTAGAAGGCTTGACCAAGGCGCAGGCGACGAGGAAACCCGAAATCTCGTCACAGGCGAAGAGCGCGTGGGCGAGACGAGTGGTTCGGGGATGCCCAGTATGCGGTGCGTGACCGAGGATCGCATCGCAGAGGGTCTCTGGGTAGCCCCGCTCCCGGAGAATCTCCACGCCGCGAAATGGGTGGTCCTCAGCGGAGGGATAGCGCTCGTAATCGAAATCGTGAAGCAGCCCCGTCTGGCCCCAGAGCTCTTCGTCCTCTCCATAATGCCCCGCGTACCAGCGCATCGCCGCCTCGACACAGAGGGCGTGCCCCCGCAGACCCGGCTTTTCGGTGTACTTGCAGAGCAGCTCCCAGGACTCTTGGCGTGTCGGTAGAGCGGTTTCGGTCATTTTGGGTCTCCGGAAGGGGCAAAGAATTCAACGGGCACTGAAAGCAGACGGATTCAGGGGTCCAAGGAGCACTCGAAGCTGAAGAGCACTAGCAGCCGACGAGAGCTGGGAGCCGTCGAGAGCTGGGAGCTTGGCCTTATGGCTTGGCTGCGACGCACCATAGCAGGTCCGACTCTCGCCGCGCCCCCTCGGCGGGGCGTACAATCACCGCATGACGGACGATCAGAGACAGGAAGAGAAGAAGCTCCCCCGAAGCGATTCGCCAGCCACGGCGAAAACGGATCGTTGGATGATCACCTGCCCGTGCTGCTCCGGCCAGCTGACCATCGATGCCGCTACCGGGGAAGTCTTGAGCCATCAAGCCGCGGAACAGCCGCTAGCCGGCGGCAAGGACTTCGATTCGCTGCTGCGAGGCATCGATGAAGGCAAGGCTAAGGCTGAAGCTCTCTTCGAGCAGGAAAAGGCTGCCCTCGCGGATCGCGACCGGGTGTTGGAGGAGAAGTTCAAGGCGGCCCTAGAGCGGGCGGAACAGGAAGACGACGGCACGCCGCCGGTAAGACCCTGGGACCTGGATTGAAGAATCGGGCTCGAAGAACCTAATTTGAAGCTGGGTACCACTCAAGCACGAGCCTTGAGGTCAGCGAACTTAGAGACCCGGTGTTCTCAGGTCGTCAGGCGAACATAGACCGGGTCTGGGCCGAGAACCACCCGCCGCGGGCTCTCCGAAGCCACGCTGCGACCATCCCAGTGAACGACCTCCTCCACATCCCCTTCCACCGCCGACGGTAAGTCGAGCTTCCCTTCGGCATTCGGCGACCAGGCCATCAGCCACGGCTTTTCCTCGCCGTCGCGGTAGCGCAGCCAGCGAGGGGATTCAGGGTTCTGGACGGCAGTCGCCATGCCCTGAAAACGCGCTCCCTGCAGCTGGCGCTGATAGATCGCCGCAGCGGTGAAGGCCGGACGGCGGCGAAACTCCCCCTCCCCCTCGGGAGCGATGAGCCCATAGCCCCGGGCCACCAGCTGCCACCAATACATTCGCTCCACCCAGCCCGTCGCCTGTGCCGCCGCTGCATAGCGCAAGAGGTAACGGGCCTGGCTCTGTTCGTCTACCGACACGTCTTTTCCTGCCGGTGAATGAGGCCCCTCCCACAGCGGCCAGTTGAACTCCGTCACCCAGCTGCGGCCGCCGCCGGTGCGAGCAGTTTCGATCACCGCCTGAAGCAGCCGAACCTTCGCCACGGCATCGAAGGGCCCCTGGGGGCTCTCCGGAGCTCCCCGCCGATCGACGTAGAGCAACGAAGCGACGGCATCGAATTCGAGGCCCGGAGCGCGGAGGTTGAGCAGCGAGGCGGTAGCGTGAAATTCGAAGTCGATGACCGCCGGCCCCAGCAGCTCCACCTGCGCAGACGTGCGCAGCTCCTGTTGAGCGATCTCCGCAAGCCTGGCGTACTCTCGCCAATTCCACACTCCCCACTTGCTTCGATTCACCGCTTGGCCGATCTGAAAGCGCTTTCCGTAAGGCGAGAACGCCTCGCCGAGGCGCTGAAGAGAGCGTCTCCATCGCTGTGGATCGCGCACCAATTCCCGGTTCTGGGGTAGGGCGAAGGTGAGATCCCAGCCACGGTGGGAGAGCTCCCGCGCCAGCTCTTCTTCGGCCTGATGCTCTTCATCCCAAGGATGAAGGCGGATCAATGCCTGCCTCGACCCCAAATCATCCAGCGCCTCCAGTAGAGCCTCCGGGTTTTCCGGCCACGGCCGCAGGCCGATACCGAGGCCCGGAAACTCCACCTCCCGCTGATAGAGCTCTTTTCCCAGCGCCCAATAGCGACTCCAGATCTTCGGCAGAGTCGGCACCAATACCGACGCAGTCCGCAAATGCCCACCGAGATCGGCGGCCCGCACCGTGAGCTTCTCCCACCGCGAGGCGTGTTGGTGGGGCTGATCCGAGAGCTTGTCCCAAACGATCTTGTCTCGGGAGTCGGCGCCGCTAGGGGCCTGGGGGATGTGTGCGTGGGCGCGGCGCGGCCGGAAAAAATCTCGCAAGCCGGCGAATCCACCCCGGGCCTTTTTCTTCGCCTCGATTCGCCCGAGGAAGAGTTTTTGGTAGAGGCGAAAGAGAGCGCTGCGCCAGCCCAGGGCTGACGTGCCGACGTGCTCCGGCCAATAAGCCTCGAGGAGGACCTCTTGGTCCTGGCGCAGGAAGATCCTCAGGCGGCAGAGGTCCCGCAGCCGCTCCGAGAGCCCGACTCGGCGACGCAGCCGCGCACGGTTGAGATCAATGATGTAGAGACGAAAATCATGGATCGCCCCGCCGACTAGATCTCCCCCCTCCTCCGGCTCACAAGTCTTAGGCTCACGAGCCTCGGCATCGAGAAATTCCACCAAGACGTTGCCGATGGAGAGGTCGCGATGAAAGAGACCGGCATCGTGCATCTGCCGCAGCAGCTTGCCCAGGCGACGCAGTAGCTCTCGGTAATCGAGCTGAGGGTAATCTTCCGCCAGGGTTCCGGCCTCGACGGCGCGCAGAATGTAGCGGATTTCTTCCACCCCTTGGAGCCGACGAGTGATGAAATGACTCGGCCCTTCCGGCTCTACCGACTCCACCAACATCACCGGTTCCGGGGTGGGGATTCCGGCATCGGCGAAAGCCTTCGCCATGCGCCAAGAACGCAGCGCCTTGGAACCCTTGAAGCGACGCTCCTGGCGCTTGCGCCAGCCCTGGTTGCGGAATTGCTTGACCGCCACTTCCAGGTCGCCGGCGGCGCTCTGGAGTCGCGCAGCGTAGACATAGTTGCGGTCCCAAAAGAGGGTCTCCGTAGCGTTCTGCGGATCGCAGAGGTGCTCTACGGTAGCGCCGAGGTCCAGCGGCCGCCAGCGGACCGCCAATTCCCCCGACTTCGCGCCGAGAGAGAAAGATTCGTAATCCCCCGAGCGATTGGGGTGGGTAGACGATGCGCTCATCGGCAAAGGAGAGCCTCAGCGGCGAAGCTGCCTCAAAGCTCCGAAACGTCGAAGCGCTCGTGGTGCAGGTCCGGGTCTGACTGCACCACCACCGCCTTTCCGAGGCGCTCCCGAAGCTCTCGCAGAATCGCTTCTTCCTCGGAATGCAGAGCGCGGGCAACTTCTGGATGCACCCTCAGCAGAAGCTGAGCGCCGGGGGAGATCGCCCCATGCTCCAGAGCCTCTCGGCGCAGCGCGAGACAGGTCGTCGTGATCGAGCGGATCCTGCCACGGCCACGGCAATAGGGGCAGCTTTGAGTCAGCAGGCGATCCAGGCTCGGCCGCGTGCGTTTGCGGGTGAGCTCCACTAGCCCAAACTCCGAGATCGAAAGAACCCGGTTCTTGGCGCGATCCTTCTGCAGCTCCCGCTCCAGCGCGGCAAAGACTTCTTGGCGATGAACCTCCTCCACCATGTCGATGAGATCCAGCACGATGATGCCGCCGAGGTCCCGTAGGCGAATCTGACGCACCACCTCGCGAATCGCCTCGAGGTTCGTCTTCACCACCGTGTCTTCCAGATCTTGGCCGCCGGTAAATCGTCCGGTATTGACGTCGATCGCCACCAAGGCCTCGGTTTGGTGAATCACGATGTAGCCGCCGGACTTGAGCCACACTCGGCTCTTCAGCGCCGCGTCCATCTCATCGTGAATCCGGAAACGGTCGAAGAGAGGCTTACCGCTGGAATGGAGCTTCACCTTGGGCAGTAATTTGGGCTGCACCTGGTCGAGGAAGTGCACAATTCGCTCGTAGGTATCCTCACCCTCCACCAAGAGGACATCGAAATCGCCGCTGAAGACATCCCGCACCATCCGCAGGGATGCATCGCTCTCCTGATGCAGCAGGGTCGGAGCGTAGACGCTCTCCGCGCGGCGGGTGATCCCGCTCCAGAGACGGGAGAGATAGACCCGGTCCGCCTCGAACTCCGAGTGCCCTTTGCCCTCACCGACGGTGCGCACGATCATTCCCCCGGTCTCCAGAGACATCGAGGACAAAACCTCATGGAGGCGTTCACGCTCTTGGGGTTCTTCGATGCGCCGCGAGATCCCGATATGGCGAACCGTCGGCAGCAAGACCAAGTAGCGGCCGGGAAGGGTCACGTGGGCGGTGATTCTCGCCCCCTTATTGGGCAGGGGATCTTTGGCTACCTGCACCACCAATTCCTGACCCGGCCGCAGCAGCTCATCGATAGCCGGCAGCTCTTGGCGCTCAGCGTTGCGCTGATGGGACAGGGACGAAGCTTCTTGAGCCTCCTCTGAAACCCCGGCTTCGCCACCTTCGGAGTCACCACTCTCGGTATCGGAGCCCTCGGTATCAGAGCCCTCGGAGCTGGAGTCGGAGCTCGGCGCTGGATCCTTTGCCGCTTCCTGATCGTCGCTCAGCTCATCTTCGTCCAGTGGAAGGCCCGCGTCCTGTTCGCTCCCCCCCACGTCACTGACGTAGAGAAAGGCATCGCGCTCCAGTCCGATATTGACAAAGGCTGCCTGCATGCCCGGCAGCACCCGGGTCACCCGCCCTTTGTAGACGTTCCCCACCAGCCCCCGCTCCCTCACCCGCTCCACGAGAAGCTCGGTGAGCCGATCATCTTCCAATACGGCCACCCGGGTTTCATGGGGGTCGCTCTCGACGAGCATTTTCTTACTCACGATGGGCTCGGCTCGGGAAAGGTGCACAACCGCGGGGGTTGTAGGTTAGGAGGTCGATCGGGGATTCCAAGGGTCTGGGTGTTGCGGTGCAGATCGCTGCTCAGTAGATAAGCGGTAGCGGGTAGCACTCAGCCTGCGATTCGCTGCGCTTCGGGGAATTGATGACCTGAGCCTGAGCGTCAAGTCATGGAAAGTCTAGCAGCGTCGAGTCCTTCAATTTTTCTCTAACCCGTAGCGATAGAGAGAAAGATCCCCAAAGATCCTCTCCAACAGGTCTCGAGACGGTCCCGAGGTAGCAACAGGGAAACGCTGAGGAGGCATTGCAACCTCGCCTGGAGACACCTTCAGCGGTTGACGTACCGACGATGATGAACGCTCAGAAAGAGACCCATCATGGCGAAGCAGGACAGAGTGAAGGAGCCACCATAGGACAGGAAGGGAAGAGGGATCCCGGTGATTGGTACTAGCCCCACCACCATTGCGGTGTTGTACAGCAGGTGAAAGCCCAACAGCGAAAGGAGTCCGGTCATCAATAACAAACCGGCCCGATCCCGCGCCGCAAGAGCCATCTGGACCGCCCCCGCGAGCAGCACCGAATACAGGACGAAGATCGCGAAGACTCCCGCGAAGCCCCATTCCTCCGCCAGAACCGCAAACACGAAGTCGGTATGCCGGGCCGGCAGAAAGCGCAGCTGACTTTGAGTCCCCTGGCGATACCCCTGCCCCCAAAATCCCCCAGAGCCAACGGCGATCTTGCTCTGTCGCACCTGATAGCCGGCTCCCAAGGGGTCGCTGTCCGGATTGAGGAAGGTCAACACCCGCTGCTGCTGATAGGGCTTCGTTGCGAAGGTCCACACCCCGGCGGCAATCACCGCTCCGAGCAAAGCTGTGGTGATCAGCAAGCGAGGCCGTATTCCCGCTACCAAGACCATACCGGCCGTCATGGGCAGGAACATCGCGGCGCTCCCAAAATCCGGTTCCATAGCCACCATCACCACGGGCACCGCGACGATCAATCCAGCCACGAAAAGATGGCGCAACGCCAGGTAGCGTTCCCTGACTCCGGCGAGGTAACGGGCCAAGAGCAGGGCGGTGGTGAGCTTCGCGAGCTCGGAGGGCTGAATGGAGATCGGCCCCAGAGCCAGCCGGCTCTGGGCTCCTCCGGCCTCATAGCCAAAGAGCCACACCGCGACCAAGAGAGCGAGGCCGAAGACGTAGAGCCAGGTGGCCCGAGCCATGAGATCCCCGTAATCGACGGCCCAGAAGACCACCATCGCGATCAGGCCGAGGCCCACCCACAGAGCCTGCCGAGGCAGGAGATTCACCGCCAGCTCCGAGCTCGCGCTGTGCACGGTGGCGACACCGATCACGGCAATGGAGACCGATGCCACGAGGAGCGCCCAATCGGCGCTCGTGAGATGCCGTAAGGAGGAGCGGCGATCAGTGAGCTGAAAGATCCCGCTGCTCGATCTCGAGATACTTCTCATACAGGGCTTTCACCATTGGTGCCGCGGTTTTTGAGCCTTTGCCTCCGTGTTCGACGAAAGCGACCACCACGAGGCGAGGGTCTTCGAAGGGAGCGTAGGCCGCAAACCACGCGTGGTCCCGCTGTTCTGGCGGCAGGGAGTCGCTATCGATCCAGGTGCGCTGCGCGACGACCTGTACCGTGCCGGTCTTTCCCGCCACCGCCATCTCTTCCATCGCTGCGGCGTCCCCCGTCACCTCCCTGCCGTTGACCACTTCCCACAGGGATTGAGCCACCAGGCCCAAAGCTTCGGGATCCAGATCGGTAGGACGACTTGGCTTTCCTTCTCCCTCCACTAGATAGGGTTGAACCAAGCTTCCACCGTTGGCCACTACCGCCACCAGGTTGGCGACTTGCAGAGGGGTGGTTTCCACCGGCCCCTGGCCGATAGCGACGGAGATGGTCTCTCCGGGGTACCAAGGGCTGCGCCGCTGCTCCAGGCTCCAGGCTTGATCGGGCACCAAGCCCGGCTTCTCCCCTTGGAGACCGATGCCGGTGACATCTCCCAATCCAAAGTGCCGAGCATATTTTGCGATCCGCTCGATACCGAGCCGCTGGCCAAGCTCGTAGAAGTAGATGTCACAGCTCTTGGCGATCGCCCCCTCCAAATCCATCCAGCCATGGCCGGATCGCTTCCAGCAGCGGAATCGGTGATTGTAGAAGTGTCGTGCGCCACTGCAATGGACTCGGTCCTTGGGGGTGATCAAGCCCTCCATCAGCCCCGCGACTCCGAGAACGATCTTGAACACCGATCCCGGGGAGTATTTATTCTGAATCCCGCGATTCTGGAGAGGGTCTCCCTCCGCGGTGATCAGCTCTCTCCATTGAGAGGCGCTCAAGCCGCGGGAAAAGAGGTTGGAATCGTAGGTCGGGGACGACGCCATGGCGCGAACAGCACCATCCCGCGGATCCAGAGCGACGATCGCCCCGACCCACCCCTTCAGCTGCTCCACCGCCTCCTGCTGCAGCTCCAGGTCGAGGGTGAGTCGCAGGTCTCTCCCGGATTGCGCCGCCCGTCGGCCATATTCCTCTACCACCCGCCCTCGGCTATCCACCACCACCACGCGCTCACCGTCGGCACCCCGAAGACGGTCCTCGTAGGCCCGTTCAACCCCTCGACGGCCGACCTGATCCCCGGCTCGGTAGGGCGAGCTTTCGCTCCGCAGCTCCTGCTCACTGACCTCGCCGAGATAACCCAGGAGCTGCGCGACGTGGGGTCCGTAACGATAGAGGCGAAGGTGACGCACCTCGATGCCGAGGCCCGGATATTCAAAACCCGCTACTCGGATCTGGGCCACCTGCGCTAGGGACAGGTTCTCGGCAATCCGCGGCGGCCCCGAAAGGGGGCGTCGACGGTACCCCTCAAGCTCCGATTCCAGCCGATCCAAGGGAACCTCCAGCACCGAGGCGGCGAAAGCGAGGCCCGCGGAGGGGTCGGGGCTGAGCTCCGGATCCAGCGTCAGGTGATAACTCGCAACGTTCTCTGCCAGTACCCGCCCCTGCCGATCGTAGATCACGCCTCGGGCAGCCTCCAGCGGTTGGCGCCGAAGCCGATTGTGCTCGGAGAGCTCGCGATAGGCCTCCCCTTCCACCACCTGTACCGAAAAGAAGCGTCCCAGCACCACTAGCTGAAAGATCACTCCAAGGATCACCAGGAATCGCAGTCGTGGCCTGAGGGGCGCTCGATTCTCTCCTACCGAAGTCGAGAAACTCACCATGGTTCAACCATTCCACCGTAGACGGCCGGGCCGCTGCAAGCGCTGATGTTTGATCCGGCTCAGGGCTCGCTCACTGAGCTCGGAAAAGAAGAGAACCGCCAGAGCGGTGGCACCGATGCGAAGGAAAAGCCAGCCGAAATGCGGCAGGGCGCTATCCGGTATGATCGCCCACCGCAGGGTGATGACGGCCAGCTGATGGACCACCACACCGATGGCGACGATCCCAGCGAGGCCGGCGGTAGTGCGCGCCGTCAGACGCTGCGCCAAGCGTGCCGTGACGTAGCCAGCGAAGGTGTTGGCAAAACCCTGAAGGGCGAAGGGCTCACCGCTCCACACATCGTGGGCTAGGCCACAGAGCATGCCGCCGAGCAGCGCCGGCAGGGATCTTCCCGCCAGGGCATGAAGCACCGTCACCACCAGGAAGACGTCGAGAAAGCGGGGAAAATCACCCCACCAACGAGTGAGCCCGAGATGGACCAAGGTCGCCGCGACGACGGCGAGGAGCAAAGACCTCCAGCTCATCCCGCTCCTCCTTCCGGGGTTGAGGATGGCGCTGCGGGAGCCGAACCTACTGCCGCTGCTCCAGCAGGCGCTGATCCATCCGGGAGAGATTCCTTGATCGCCTCCGGGACTCCAGAGCTCTCTAAGATGTAGACATGATCCAGAGTGGTGAGATCTACCGCCGGCGCAACAACGATGTGGTGAAAGAGGTCGCTTTCGCTTTGCACCTTCGCCACAGAACCGATTTCCAGGCCCCGAGGGTAGACCCCGTCGACGCCGGAGGTGACGACGCGATCACCGATTCGGATTTCACTCTGGAGCTGAATATAGGCGAGCTCCAGACGACCCTCCGCGGTGCCCTCCACCAGGCCTTGGCGGCGGCTCCGTTGCACCATCGCACCGATCGCCGACGCTTGATCGGTGATCAGCTGCACTTTGGCGTAATCCCCGGAGACCAAGACGATGCGGCCCACCAGGCCATCGTCGGTGAGCACCGCTTGGTTGGGTCGCAGATCTCCTGCCGGCGCCCACAGCACCAGCCCCCGCAACATTGAGCCGTGGTCGATATAGAGCACGTCGGCGAGCTGGAGCCGGCCCTCGGTCGGCGGCTGGTAGCTCAACGCTGCCGACGCCCGCTGCAGCCGCTCCTCTACCTGCCGCAGACGCAGCAGCTCTGACTCGAGAAAGCGATTTTGCTCTTCCGCCTGCTGCAGGCGAGCCTCGAGGACGGCCCGCCCTCGCCACCCCGCTCGCAGATCTTGAAGGCCGCGATCCGTCGACAGCACCAGGCGCGCCGCCGGGGCTACCACCTGCAGAACGGCCGCCTCCAGCTGGCTCTGCCCCCCCTCCCGGGAGGGGACTTGGGCAGCCACGATGGTCAGCTGAGACGCCAACAAGACGAGCAGGACGACGAGAACCGCGCGCTCGTTCACGGCCAGCAACCACGATTGGCGGACACCGACCCTCGAACCTCATCGCCGTGGTCGAGCATCGGCCGCAGCGGCATCAGCGGATCGACACCTTGCGCAGCAACTCCATATCCTCGAGCATTCGCCCGGTTCCCAGCACCACAGAGGCCAGCGGATCTTCCGCCTGGACTACCGGGAGCCCCGTCTCTTCCCGCAGGCGTTCATCCAGGCCCCGCAGCAGAGCCCCGCCGCCGGAAAGAACGATGCCCTTGTCCATGATGTCTGCGGAAAGCTCCGGCGGAGTGCGCTCCAGCGCCTGCCGAACCGCCTCGACCACCGTGGCGACGGGCTCGGAGAGAGCTTCCCGGATCTCCTGGTCGGTGACCATCAGGGTCTTCGGAACCCCTTCCACCAGGTCTCGGCCCTTGATTTCGAGGCGAAGCTCTTCCTTCAACGGATAGGCCGAACCGAGCTCACACTTGATCATCTCAGCGGAACGCTCGCCGATGAGCAAATTGTATTTCCGCTTCAAGAATTGAATGATCGCCTGATCCAGCTCATTGCCCGCCACCCGCACCGATCGACTGTAGACCGTGCCGGCGAGAGAAATCACCGCCACGTCGGTGGTGCCTCCACCGATGTCGACGATCATGTTCCCGGAGGGCTCGGTGATCGGCAGACCGGCACCGATCGCCGCCATCATTGCCTGCTCGACGAGGAAGACCTCCGACGCCCCGGCTCGCTGCGCCGAATCTCTCACCGCTCGCTTCTCTACCTGGGTGATCTCCGAAGGCACGCCAATGACGATCCGTGGGCGCACCGGAGTGCGGCGACCGTGAGCCTTCTTGATGAAGTACTCGAGCATTCCCTCGGTGACCTCGAAGTCGGCGATCACGCCATCCTTCATCGGGCGAATCGACTCGATGTTTCCGGGGGTCCTGCCAAGCATCTCCTTCGCCTGGCTGCCGACAGCCTCGATCTTGTTATTGAGCTTGTTGATGACCACCACCGAAGGCTCGCGCACGACGATCCCTTGCTGACGGGTGAACACCAGCGTGTTGGCGGTGCCAAGATCGATGGCGAGATCTTTGGAGAAATAGCGGAGGAAACTGCCGAAGGCCATAGGGAGGGGTCTCGTGAGTGTTCGTGGAGGGGGGGAAAGCCGCAGCCAGCGACCAAGGGCTCGCTCAGCCCGAAGAGCCGAGGCGAAGGGGTTGGATCTAGAGGATCTTTGAATTAAGAGGATCTATAGCGTCGCTTCGACGAAGAGGCGAATCCGTTTCCGAGTCTCGTTTCCGTAGCTGTCCCGAGCCCGCACTTCCACCACGTTGTAGCCGTTGTCGTATAGCTGGATGGTCTTGGTGAAGGTTCCGTTGGCGGCGACGGTGACCGGCTCCCCGCTCACCGTAAGGGTGACTCCGGGCTCGGTAATCCCGGTGATGATGAAGATGCTGCCGTAGGCCTGGGCACTGTTGAGCACCAGCTCAGGGGGTTGATTATCGATCTCCCGCTCGCCGAGATCGACGTTCGCCGCGACGCGGAACTTCCGCACCGGGCTCCACGGACCTTGCCGCCCTTCGCCATTGATCGCCGCCACGCGCCAGACGAAATTTCCTTCGCCTTTGATCCCCAGCGTCGCCCGGACTCGGCGACGGTTCGCCACATCGATCATGTTCTCGACGAAAAGGGGGTCGGCGGAGACCTGCAGGGCGTAGCGATTGGCGTTGGCCACCGGCCGCCAGGCGAGGATGATGGTCTCGTCCAGCACCAGGGGGACCTCGAAGTTGTTCTGCGGGTCCTGGGGCTCGGGAGCGCCGGGCAGGGGTCGCGGCTGAGAGAGGGCACCGCGGCGCAGGTCGACTTCCTGGAGCGAGCGCAGCCGACGCACATCCCCGTTGGTGGAAGCGACGTCCACCGAACCATCGTAGGCCGCGATGCGCCCTCGGCTCGACCCCTCGTCGTAGGTCACCGAGGCCGCCGATTCGCTGCCCACCTCCGCCTCTGATTCTGGCGTCGCAACCCGACTGGCGCGCTGGGCGGTGGATAGATCCAGCCAGCCATATTGCATGCGGATGGTCTGCCCGCCGGGCTCCCCCTCACCACCGCGATTTCGAGAGATGTAGAAGAGCGTGTTGGGGCGCACGTTGTAGAGAGTGCCGTCGACGAACATGATCTCCGCCGAGCCGTTCTCCGAAGTCCGAACGTAGTAGCCGTCTCGCAGCGAGACTCGGATTCTCGCCTGCTCCCACTCCCCGCTCTCGCCGCGCCGGAACTCCACTCGGCCAGCGCTCGAGATGATCGTCGCCTCGCTGGCGCCAGCGCGGTTTTCCAACGCTCCCAGAATGGAGGTCAGCAGAGCGACACTGCGACGGCCGCTCTGCAAGGATTCCGCGTATTGTTCCTCCGCCAGCAAATCCCTCGCCTCGGTGTAGCTACCGCGGCCATCTTCGAACTCGCTGGCGAAGGTCGAGAGCTCCTGCTGCCCCTGAAGATCCTGCAGCAGCCCCTGAGCCTCTTCCACCGTGCGCATGGCGTTGCGCTCCAGGGCGTAGACCTGCCACCGGGTCCAGCCCAGGTAGCCGACAACCCCCACGACGATGCACAACGAGGCGATGGTCCAGCCGCGCAGCGTCTCTACAGAGATGCTGTACCACTCGTCGGTCTTGCGCGGTTCCACCATGGCGAGAGAGGGGCGGCTTTCGGTGTCGGAGAGAGGAGGGGGAGGGGTGGGCGGGATAGCGAATCGTGACGCGCAGATCGCGCCCTAACCAGCGAAGAAGATTATCACAGGGAGTGAGGGCAAAAGGTAGTGCCGATGCGGCTTCGGGGCGGCCTCCTGTAGAGCCCCCGGCAGCCCTTCCCCCTCCCTTCCGGGGCCCTCTTCCCCACCGCCCATCGAAGGTCTTCAACACCCGGCGCCTCCCCCGGGGTCGACCGTCGAACCCACAGGGTTCAAACAAGGGTCGGGTTTTCTTGCTGGGTCAAAGCCCTCCTTGTTAGTATCTGCAGTCCGCCCGGTACTTGCAGTGCCAAGGAGACCCGCATGCTCAAAATACTCCGTGAAAATCTAAAGTCCCTCAGCTGGATCCTGTGGATCGTCATCGTCGTTTTCGTCCTCTTGGTGTTCGCCGAGGTCGATGCCTTCGCTCCCCAGCAGAGCGGAGGACGCAACGCACCCGCCGCCTGGGCCGGTGACCTCAAGGTCACCTTCGGCGAGCTGGAACAAGCCTATCGGGCCGCCGAGCGGCGCGCCCGAGAGCAAAGGCAGGGTGAGTTCACCAGCGAGATGTCTGACCTACTGCGAGCTCAATCTCTGCAGCAGCTGATGGATCAAAAAATCGTCCTCGCAGAAGCCAAGAACATTGGTCTTTCGGTCAGCGACCGTGAGGTACGCAAGGCGATTCTCGATATTCCTTGGCTCAAGGACAGCGACGGAGAGTTCGTTGGTCCTGAGCAGTACCGCACTCTGGCGACGCGGAACTTCGGTTCCCCCCTCGCCCTCGAGGAGCTGATGCGCGAAGATCTGCTGCTGCGGAAATTCGAGCAGGCCCTTCAGGACAGCGCTTTCGTCGTCGAGGAAGACGCCGAGCGGGCCTATCGGGAAGAGGTCGAGCGGGCATCGATCCGCTACGTGACCCTGCTCAGTCGGTCGGTGGTCGACGACGTCGACACCCCCGAGGACGAGCTGCAGACCTTCTTCGAGGAGAACCAGGAAGAGTACCGTCTTCCGGAGCAGCGCTCCGTGGGCTACCTGCTGGTGGACGAGGTTCTGCTCCGCCAGTCCCTCGATATCTCCGACGAGTCGATCCAGACCTACTACGACGCCAACCAGGCGGACTTCCAGCAGGACGAAGAAGTTCGAGCCCGACATATCCTGCTCAACACCGGCGCCCAGCGCAGTGCGGAGCAGGCCTTGACGGAGCTCCAGGCGGTACGGGCGCGGATCGATGCCGGCGAGGACTTCGATGCTCTCGCAAGGCAGCTTTCGGAAGATCAGGGCTCGAAGGATCGGGGCGGTGACCTCGGATTCTTCCCCCGAGGCCGCATGAACCCTCAATTCGAGGAAGCCGCCTTCGGAGCCGATGTGGACGAAGTGGTGGGCCCCTTCGAAACGCCTTTCGGGGTTCATATCGTGCAGACCACCGCACGCCGGGATGCCGGGATTCGCCCGCTGGCGGAGGTCCGGTCCCAGGTTCGTAGCCGAGTGCTCAACGAGCAGGTCGAGACCGTGGCTCAGGGCGCCAGCGGAGAGGTTTTAGCCTCCGTCGAGCAGCTCGCGGAAGTCTCCGAGGACTCTTTCTCTGCCCTCGCTGACGAAGAGCAGAACATCCGCTACTTGGTCACCGAGCCCTTCGGTCGCCAGGACCCGATCCCCGGCGTTGGCCTGGCCCAGGACTTCGCCTCCGCGGCCTTCGAGCTCGAGGTTGGCGAGATCTCCGAGCCGGTAGACACCCCCCGAGGGTGGGCGCTGCTCTATCTCAAGGACATTCGCGAACCGCGAGTCCCCGAGCTGTCAGAAGTCGAGAATCGAGTGCGTCAGGCGCTTCGCCTCGACAAGCAGGAGCGCCAGGTTCTCGACCAGCTGCAGTCAGCACGGCAGCGCATCGAGGGCGGCGAGGACTTCGAGACAGTCGCCGCCTCCCTGGACCTCGACGTCAAGCAGAGCGGGCCCTGGAATGCCTCTTTCGGCCGCATTCCTGAGCTCTCCACCGCCAGCTCGGAAGTGGTGCAGCAGGCCCTCACCCTCGAGGAAGGAACCCTCGGCGGACCGCTGTCCTACCCCCTCGGCGGCGTGCTCTTCGAAGTCACGGAGCGGGTGCGGATGGACGAAGAGGAGTTTGAGGAGCGGAAGGAGAACGTCATCGATTCGCTGCGCTTCCAGGAGTACCAGCGGCAACGCGATTCGCTGATCGCCGAACGGCGCCGTGAGCTGGATATCAAGTACGCGAGGCAGCTGGTGGAATCCATCGGTGGCCTCGATGGCGGCGGCGATGCCGGCGCTCCCTGAATCCACCACCTAGCCCCTTGATCGGTTTCCTCCGCGGGAAGATCCTGCACCTCGCCGCCGACGTCGTATTGCTCGATGTCGGCGGCGTTGGTTATGAGGCACAAATTTCTTCGGAGACCTGGCGTCAGCTGACCGCGACCCCCAATCACGGAGAGGCTGTCGTCTCGCTGTACATTCACACCTATGTGCGCGAGGACAGCCTTCTTCTCTTCGGCTTTTTCTCATCCCAGGAGAAAGAGGTCTTCGAGCTGCTCATCGGGGTGAGCGGAGTCGGGCCAAAGCTAGCGCGAGCGATTCTCTCTGGGGGAGCTCTCGGCGCCTTGGTCCAGGCCCTCGGTTCCGCCGACGTGGGCACTCTCCAGAAGATCCCCGGAGTCGGCAAGAAGACCGCCCAGCGCATCGTGCTAGAGCTCAAGGAAAAGGTGCAAAACCTCGACTTGCCGCTAAGCCCAGAGCCAGCCGGCGGGGCCGACCGCAACGTCGTTTCGGCATTGGTCAACCTGGGCTATCGCCCCACCGACTCGGAGCGAGTGGTAGCGGAATTGCGCGAGGCAGACCCAGCAGCGGGTTTTGAGGACCTGCTTCGCCGTAGCCTAGCCCGCCTCGCGCGGCATTGACGCGACGAAGAAACCCTAAGCTCTGAGAGCGACGCCGCTACAATACGCCCATGGATCACCATCGCATCTTGGCTCCCGAGCACCTTCCCGGAGAAGAGGGCTTCGAGAGCCTGCGGCCAAAGACCTGGTCGGAGTACGTGGGGCAAAAGCGCGTGGTGGAGAACCTCGATCTCGGCATTCGCGCAGCGCGGGGTCGAAACGAAGCCTTAGACCATGTCCTGCTCTTCGGGCCCCCGGGTCTCGGCAAGACGACGCTCGCCCACATCATCGCCAGCGAGATGGGAGTCAACCTGCGGTCCACCGCCGGCCCGGTCCTGGAGCGCGCTGGAGACCTCGCCGCCATCGTCACTCACCTCGCTCCCGGCGACGTGCTCTTCGTCGATGAGATCCATCGCCTCAGCTCAGCGGTAGAGGAGATCCTCTACCCGGCGATGGAGGACTTCCGGCTCGACCTGGTGATCGGTCAAGGCCCCTCGGCGCAGACCGTGGACGTGCCCCTCAGCCGCTTTACCCTGATCGGCGCCACCACTCGGGCGGGAATGATCTCGGCTCCCCTCAGAGCCCGCTTCGGCATCGTTCATCGGCTGGACTTCTACGACGTCGACGAATTGGCCACCATCGTCCGCCGCTCCTGCCAGCTGCTCAAGATTCCGGTGGACGACGGCGGAGCCGACGAGATCGCTCGCCGCAGCCGCGGGACACCGCGCATCGCGAACCGCCTGCTGCGGCGAGTTCGGGACTACGCCGAGGTCGAGGGGGAGGGTCTCATCGATCGTCCCACCGCCCGAGAGGCTCTGGCGCGCCTGGAGGTCGACGAATTAGGCTTCGACGATCTCGATCGCAAGCTTCTGACCACCCTCATCGAGCACTACGGCGGCGGACCGGCAGGTTTGAGGGCACTGGCGGCGGCGGTAGGTGAGGATCGCGGCACCCTAGAGGACTTCAGCGAGCCCTATTTGATTCAAGAGGGCTTTCTGCAGCGCACCCCCCGTGGGCGAGTGGCGACGCGCAAGGCCTATGAGCACCTGGGCCTCAGACCGCCCGGCGAAACCCCTTCTCTCTTTTAGGTCGCCACGAGAAGATACCTTGAGGCCTGCGCTGCTGATCTACAACCCCGCATCGGGGCAGCAGCGCTCTCGCGAGCGCGTACCCGCACTGATTCGGGCTCTCTCCGAGGCTGGCTTCGAGGCCCAAGAAAAGGCTACCGAAGGTCCCGGTCACGCCCAGCACTTGGCGCGGGAAGCCGTCGGTAGCGGAACTCAGGTGGTGTTCAGCTTCGGTGGCGATGGAACGCTGCGAGAAGTGGCTAAGGGGCTCATCGGAAGCTCCCTTGCTCTGGCCTGCCTTCCCGGCGGCACGGCGAACGTTCTCGCTCGCTATTGGGGTATTCCTCGGCATGCTGAAACAGCGGCGGTACAGGTCGGAAGCTGGCAACCCCGAGAGATGGATGTGGGCTTGACCCTTTCCGCTTGCGGCCGGGAAGAGTGCTTCTTGATGATGGCCTCCTGTGGCCTCGACGGCGCCGTCCTGCGACGCCCGTTGAGCCGCAGCAAGGCTCGCTGGGGCCCCGCCGCGGTGGCTGCCGCGGGACTCCGGGAATGGTGGCAGATGAACGCTGCCGCTACGCTACGTCTTGAGGTGGAAGGACAGCAACGGAATCTGTCCTTCTTCTCGGTATGCAATATTCCGCTCTACGGTGGCCCCTTTCGCCTCGCCCCGGAAGCGCGCTGCGATGACCGGCGCCTCGATCTGGTGACCTTCAGCGGAAAAGGCCGGTGGACAACCATGGCCCTCGCCGCGGCGGTCGTTACCGGACGGCACCTGCGGCGGCGAGATGTCGCCTTGGAGGCCGCCGAGAACGTGGAGCTCCAGGCCCCTCAGCACCCACCGATTCAGCTGGACGGAGATGCCATCGACCTTCAGGCACCGATCCGTTTCGAGCTCCATCCGCAACGCCTCAACGTTCTGGCCCCGATTTCACCAGGCTGATTCAAGGTCTCAGCGGCGAGTTGAGCCGGTCGACCGAGCACCTTCTCCAGGTCTCAGAGAGTCGAGAACCTCCAACAGCTCTCGGGCCAGCTGCCCCTGCTCCTCTACCGCTCTTCTGACATCCATCGCCGCCGGCACTGTCTGTCGGTGGTGGTCTGGTGGCCGGTGATGATCTGGAGCTTCGGGATGAACCGTGATGCGCCAATGGTCAGACCGGAAGGGACGAGGGTCTCCCGCGGCAAAGCGCAGCGCGGCGGCAAAATCAAGTAATCCATAGCCCAGCCCATCGAGCAGGCTCATGAAGCTCGCCATCGGCGGCAACCGCTGCCCGGTCTCGTAACTCGAGAGAGTTCGTGAACGAATCCCGGTTCTCGCCTGCACTTCTCGTTGCGTCAAACCAGCCTTAGTTCGCAGAAGGCGAAGAGCTGTTCCGAAGTAACCCCATGGCTCCATGGTAAGAACATATCGGTTCCCGAACCCATCCAGCAAGGAACGACGAGGGGCCTCAGGAGCGCTGCTGGTGTCGATTTATCCACCCTCCCGGCATCTATGGACAACTACGGGGGAGAAGTGGACCCTTCGCCCGGAGCCGTCAGAGATCTTTCCTCACTCCACGGCGGAATGCGCAAAGGACGAGTTTTTTTCGCCGCGAAAGAAAAATCGGCGCAAGGCGGAACCGCCCTGCGCCGATCATCGAGCTACGCTCTTTCGAGGGAGGTCGCTCAGCTGTCACCGGTAACGTCTTCGACGACGTCTTCCACGTCATCCGCTACCGCCTCAGCTCCGTCCTGCAGAGCCTCTCCGGCATCATCCAGGGCTTCACCGGCAGACTCCGCTGCATCATTAAGGCCGTCCGCGGCCTCGTCCACGGCGTCCGAAGCGGCGTCGCTCACGTCATCCGCGGCATCGCTCACCGCATCCGTGGCGTTATCCACCGCATCGTCCACCGCGTCCGCGGCATCATCGACTGCATCCTGCGCCTGCTCCGCCGCGGTGTCCCCACCGCCAGCGTCCCCGCCACCACAGCCAACCATCGGTCCAAGGATCAACGCGAGCGCAAAAAGCAGCGCCAACCAATGCTTCATTACCGATCTCCTCTCATGTTCAGATCGAGTTGTATTGGAATGTGCTCGGCAGCATATCGCATTGACCCGTAGATCCCTGATTCTCAGGCCACAACCAGGGATTTAACGTTGACAAATTCCTGGATCCCGAAGGTGCCGAGCTCGCGTCCAAAGCCAGATTCTTTGATACCGCCAAAAGGCAGACGGGGGTCGGAGCGAACAAAATCGTTGACGAAGCAGCAACCCGCTTCCATATTCGTCGCGGCCAGGGACCGGCCACGCTCCTCATCGGCGGTAAAGATCGACGCGCCGAGACCGTAACTCGTCGCGTTCGCCCAGGCGAGAGCCTGCGCCTCATCGCGAGCGACGAGAATCGACGCAACGGGGCCGAAGAGCTCCTCTTTGCCAGCCACCATCGATGGCGTGACTTCGGTGAGCAGAGTGATCGGATAATAGTAGCCCTCACCACGCGGAAGCTCACCTCCCAGCGCGCATCTCGCCCCGGCCTCGAGACTCGCTACAACCTGCCGATGGAGAGATTGCTGGAGATCATGCCGAGCCAGCGGTCCAATGTCCGTCGACGGATCCAGAGGATCGCCGACATGCTTGCTCCTCAAGAGCTCTTTTGTGCGACGAGTAAAGCTCTCAACTCTGGAGCTGGTGACGATCCAGCGCTTCGCGGCGATACAACTTTGGCCCGAGTTGATCAGCCGACTCTCCACACAGGCGGTCGCGGCGAGCTCGAGATCGGCGTCGTCGAGGATCACGCAAGGATCACTGCCCCCGAGCTCCAGAACACACTTCTTCAACGCGGCTCCAGCACGCGCCGCCACCGCACGCCCTGCAGTAGTGGAGCCGGTCAGGGTAACCGCTCGAATTCGCGGATCCGCAATGAGCTCACCGGTGGTCTCTTCATCGACCAAGAGGGTCGTGAACACTCCTCGCGGAAAGCCAGCACTGAGGAAGATCTCCTCCAGATCCAAAGCACAGCCAGCGACATTCGGTGCATGCTTGAGCACCACCACGTTGCCTGCCGCCAGGCTGGGCGCGGCACAGCGCAGCACCTGCCAGAAAGGGAAATTCCAAGGCATGATGGCCAGCAGCGGGCCGAGGGGAGAGAAAACGACGGAGGAATGCTTCGGGCGATAAGGCCCGGTCGCCAGAGAGAGGGTCTGAGGGGCGATCATTTCCGCGGCGTGCTCAGCGTAGTGGCGACAGACCCACGCACTTTTCGAGACCTCCGAGTGCCCCTGGGCCAGCGGTTTTCCCATTTCCTCCGCCATCCGCAGAGCCCATCGTTCGCTGCCGTCTTCCAACACTTGGGCAAGCGCCAAGAGCATCTGCGCTCGCGACTCCATGGGCCGCTGTCGCCAGCTCTCAAAAGCAACCCAGGATGCCGCCAATCGGTCCTCCACCTCTGATTGCGAATGGAGATCGTAGACCTCCAGGAGCTCACCGGAGCTGGGTCGAATGGTCTGGATGGTGTTCATAGGACTCCCATATATGGTGCTCGCCTGGGATCGATTCGCCCAACAACCCCGCCGTCCTGGGAGAACAAAGCGCCCTCCCTGCAGCAACAGCCCAACTTCATCAGCATCTCTCGAGTCGATAAGAGCTGGATTTGAAGAAGGGTACAAGGCTCATCAGTTTCAGCGGATGCCTACAAGGCCATCAGCAAGGGGCCGACGGCAGAGTTAGACTCCTTGAGACTCTCTCACGACCTTCTCGCAATTTTCTCGCAGTGGCCCCTCGCTCCACTCATCCTATCTTCGGAGATTCCTCATGAGCCCTTGTCCTCGGCAATCTTCCTGTCAGCCCTTTTGGCAGTCCACGCCGCTCCTCTCATTGGCGGTCGCCCCGCAGCGCTGGCGCCACATCTTTCAACGGGAAACGGCGGTCACGAAGGCTCAGTCCGCCGAGGTTCCACCAGGATGCGCTGGTTCTCGAGCTCTTGCCGCCGCGATTCCAGCTCTCGGGCTGGGCGCCGGCCAGCCGGAAGAGGAGCAAAGCGAAGGAGCCGCCAATGTTCCGGAGGACCACCTTAAGGTCGAAGAGCTGATCGATGGCGATCCGCTGGAGGTGGCCACCTGGGAGCGATTCATCGAACGGAGTATCGACGGCGCCATCGGCTTCTTGCCGGACCTTCTATACGCCATCGTTATCTTCGTCCTGTTCTTGGTCGTGGCTCGGGTCGCCGCCCGTATTCTTCGCCGGGTCTTAGATAGAACATCTTCCGACCCCGCACTTCAAAACATCCTCCTGGGCCTCACCCGCTACACCCTATTGATCCTCGGCGCCATCATGGCGTTGAGTCAGCTCGGCTTCCAGGTGGGGTCGCTGCTAGCCAGTCTCGGTATCGCAGGTCTCGCCATTGGCCTGGCGGCGCAAGATACGTTGAGCAATCTCATCGCCGGATTTACGGTGCTTTGGGATCGGCCATTCCGCATTGGTGACAACGTCACGGTGGGCAATACCTTCGGTACGGTTCAGGAGATTGGCCTGAGATCGACTCGAATCCGAACGGTTCGCCACCTCGACGTCATCATTCCCAACAGCGACGTGATCAGCCAGGAGATCATCAACCACACTCTTCACCCCTCTCTCCGGCTCGATATTCCGGTGGGTATTGGCTACGGCGAAAGCGTGCAGCAGGCGCGCCGAGCCCTACTTGCCGCGGTGGAAGACTACGCAGCGATCCACCAGGAGCCCTCTGCCCAAGTGGTTCTCGTAAACCTTGGCGCTTCTTCGGTAGACCTCGAGTTACGAGTCTGGCTGCAGGACCCTCATGATGAGCAACGAGTTCAGTGGGAGCTCAATGAGTTGGTCAAAGGTTGCATGGATGCTGCCGGTATCGAGATTCCCTTCCCCCAGCGAACTCTTCATCTGGGATCAGAGGCCCTGGAGAAGGATCTACGGGGCATCCTCGGAAGTGCGGGAAGCAGGAAACTGACAGACTCCGGACCGGCCGATGCGATGGGAGCGTAGCCTGAGAGTAGACACGCGGTCGATCCCAATTCGACACCTAGGGAGGAGGAGTCACGGCGAGAGGCCAGTAGTCCTGACTTCACAGGTAACTAGCGGTGCAATTAGGGATCAAGAGGGCGAATGGTCGCCGGATTGCTCCGCGTTCCCCTCCCCTTCACGATACAATCGTCTCGTTGCGGATCCGTTCTAAGGCCGCACACGAAGAGTAGAAGGCATGTTGAGGAGAACCCCTATGAAGCGCTTGTTATCCGCCACCGTTCTGAGCATGGGCATCGTCTTGGCCCCTTTTGCTCTGGCGCAGGACAATTCGTCCAATGCCCCGGTGGCCCCTTCCACTGCTACCTCCGCCGCCATTGACTTTGCCGCTATTCCGGCTGGCGACGTGGAGCGTGGTCGGTACATCGTTGAGCACGTCTCTCTCTGTGTTCAATGCCACACCCCTCGAGACCAGAATGGTGAGCTCGATAGAAGCCGGTGGCTTCAGGGCGCTCCGGTACCGATGGATGCACCGTATTGGACCGATGATTGGGCTTTTCGGGCCCCGGCTATCTATAGCTTTGTCGGCTATGACCGAGCGCAAGCACTGGAGCTTCTGATCACCGGAATTGCCCGGGACGGCGAAGAAGCTCGGCTCCCCATGCCTCCCTTCCGAATGAATGAAGAGGATGCCGCTGCGGTCGTCGATTTCCTGCTTTCTAGCCGAAAATAGACGCGGGTCAAACACCGAGGTTGAGTTTCTCCTGATCCTCCCAGAACCAGGAGCTCTAGGGCGTGATTCCTTCAAGGAATCGCGCCCTTGGTGTATTGGAAGGCGAAGATCACAAGCGACGATGCTGCCGCACTAGCAGCGGCAACCATGATCCCCCTGACGTCTTTGGCGATGGGTCGCTCGTTGGAAAGCTTGAGTCAACCGCGGGTGCGTCGGCGAATGACCCTCAGCCAGCGAAAATAACCCTGCACCATCTCCGCTACCGCCTCTTCTTCCTCTGGTTCGACCTGATCGTCTCCGAGGATGTAGCGCACATCGATGGTTGGATCCTCTAACGCTGAAGTCGCTGGAGGGTTCGGCAGCACTTCATCGCGATACCTCATCTCCCGGGGTCTTTCGTTGACCACCTGTAAGGTATCGAAGAGATCCCCTAGGTCGACTTCCATCGCCGCCAGGATCTTCTCAAGAGTATCGATGGTTGGGCGCTGCTTCCCCGTTTCATAGGCAGAGAGCATCGCTTTCGTGATGCCCGCAGCGTCCGCTACCTCATACTGCTTCTTCTTGCGCTTGTCCCGCAACCACCGCAGCGCTTTGCCCAAGCCAAAGAACGCGGGTGCAGATACCGGCGTAGAGGGAGGTCCAACCATCGTCGCTTCCAGAGTTCAACAGAACGAGAATCTACCGGCGCTCCTCAGCCTCCGACTGAAATGGGTCGAGGTTTCCCATCTGCATCACGGCCATCATGTTGTAAACCATGGAGGCTAGATGTCTTTCCGCATCCTGAGAAAGGGACGGCGTTTGCGCTAGTACCTCTGCAAGGCTGAACTTCGCTTCCTTGGCGTCTGGCTTTGGCCTTGTCTTCGCCCCGATCGCGAAGTCCTCCGAATGAATGGAGATACTCCAGTTCTGGCAATGCAGAGGAAAGGCTTCGCCATTGACTAGGCGGAGAGAGGCCTCGAGATCGATCAGGGTGCAGTTCATCGCCGTCAGGATCTTCCACAAAGATTCCAAGGACGGCTTCTCTTTACCCCGCTCATAGTTCGAGATCATGGAGGCAGTCACGCTAGCTGCGGTCGCAACCTCCTCCTGAGTCTTGCGATGCTTCTCCCGAAGCACCGCGAGAGCGCGGCCTAATTTCTCGATGGGTACCATGTGCGCGAATGTATCTCTGTTGCACCCTTCACGCAAGGCTAAGTCATTTGTTTCCAACAACTTGGGAACAGCACAAATTACCTATTAGGGCAAGAAATTCATTGAGCACAGCATTTTTCGAGTCGATCCACAGACCCTATAAAGGAAAATAGATACCAGCTCCAACAACTCTCTCCCTCTGTCAGGCGAAATAGCGGAGGTGGTCTACTTCGCTAGATTTTCTTCGTCCTCAGAGGATCGACGTGAAGCTGGTTTTCGGCCCCCGACCTGTCGCGATTGACGCCGTGAGAGTTTCCCCTTGCTCAATGATGCTTGGCGTAAGAATGGCCGAGGTGGGTGTTTCGCTAGAAGCTAGAAGCTAGAAGCTAGAAGAGAGAGGTCGACACCTCGCGGCAGGAGCGCTCTTAGAAATGGAGCCTGGAAAGGAGACGGGGCCGACGCACGCTAGCGACAACCCTATTGCCCATTGATCGAGTTGGCGAACCGGCACGCCAAACCGTAACCATGACAGCTCTTCCAACTCCGTACCAAAGAGAGAAGCCCTTACCCAATGACTCAAAAGGAGCGCTTATCTCTCTTTGGCAAAAGCCTTGACCACGCGATCGCTACCATCGCCGGCTGAAGCTGTAGGCTTGGACGCGGCACCACTCATCGAGCAGCGACCTTCGAAAATAGCGCCGTCTTCGATAATCAAGGCCGGGGTTTCGAGGTCGGCAAAGACCTTTCCTCCAGGAGCGATCTGGACCTTACGCTGAGCGATAACTCGCCCTTCAACGCGGCCAGAGACATCCACCTGCCCCACTTCAAGGTCACCATCTACCCAACCGCCCTCACCAACGATCAGCGTACCGTTGGAGATCACCTTTCCTGTGACTTTTCCATTGATCCTAAAGGTGTTCTCGAATCGAAGAGTGCCTTCAATGTGGCTACCTTCATCAAGAAACCCATTGAGGTCGCTTGTCGCTCCTTCGGACTTGAAGATCATGAGTCGCTTTCTCCTCGCGCCATAAGAAGGTCGTAGATTCGGATAAGGTCCTCTTCGGCGGCGAATCGAATCGTCACCATACCTCCCGCTCCCTTTCGCTTGATCAACACCCTTGAATTGAGGCGCCGAGTCAGTTTCTCGGCGGCCGCTGCTGCATGCACTTCTAAAGGATCTGGCTCTTTGGGGGCTTTCTTCGGCTTGGTCGTTGCCGAAACGATCCGCTCGAGGTCGCGAGCGGAAAGGTTCTGCTCGATCGCCCGCCGTGCTAAATCCACTTGATCCTGCTTCGCCGGAAGCGCAAGGAGGGGCCTTGCTTGCCCCGCAGACAGCGCTCCCTCCCGAAGTAGGTCGAGAACTTCCGGTGCTAAGCGCAGGAGACGCATAGCATTGGTGACCGTCGTCCTCGCTTTCCCCACCCGATGAGCGATCTTCTCCTGGGAAAGCCCAAAGGATTCCTGCAGCATCTTGTAGGCCTCAGCCTCTTCTACCGCATTGAGATCAGTTCGCTGGACGTTCTCCACCAGAGCAAGCTCCAGCAGTTCTTGATCACCGCTGACTTCCCGAACTACTACCGGTACCCGCTTGAGCCCCGCTAGCTGAGACGCCCGCCAGCGGCGTTCCCCCGCGATGATGCTGAATCCACCCTCTTGCTTTGGCGCAACGACAATCGGCTGCACGACTCCCTGCTCTCGAATCGACGCAGACAGCTCTTCTAGGTCGGTCTCGACAAAACGAGTCCTCGGCTGAAAGCGGTTCGGCGCCAGCTGATGGACATCGAGCTCCCTTGGCGTCGTAGTTTTGGAGCTTGGAGAAGACGGGGTTGCTTCGCTCGTCGAAGCTAATTCACTGCCGCCACCAAGCAGGGCGTCTAAACCACGGCCCAGACCTTTTCGTTTCGCACTCATCTAAGATCTCCGATCCTTGGCTAAGCAAGAGGCCTCTACTCAGGATACCTGCTCGCGCCCGACGAACTCCTGCGCTAGTTTTCGATAGGCGACGGATCCACTGCTCTTGATGTCGTGTTGTAGAACCGGCAAACCATGACTTGGAGCTTCTGCGAGGCGCACATTTCTAGGAATGATGGTCTGGAAAACCTTGGCCTGGAAGTGGCGCCGCAGCTCTTCCGCTACATCTTTCGACAGATTGGTGCGATCGTCGTACATCGTGAGCAGAATACCCGTGATCTCTAGGGACGGATTCAAGCCAGCCCGTACTCGCTCGATCGTCGAGATCAAAGCGCTAACTCCCTCGAGAGCAAAATACTCGGCCTGGATTGGTACCAGCACCTCGGTCGCCGCGCAAAGCGCGTTGACCGTCAGCTGCCCCAAAGATGGAGGGCAATCCAAAAGGACAACATCGTAGTCTTTGGCGACGCTTCCGAGCGCCTCTTTGAGACGGTACTGGCGCCGCTCCTGATCGACCAACTCAACCTCGAGACCTACGAGGTCATCGTTTGATGGCATGAGGTCGAGAAAAGGAAAACCCGTGTGCTGAATGATCTCAGCTGCCGGCACCAAGCCTGCCAGCGCATGATAAAGGTGTTGCTCTCCGGCATCTTGCCCAAGGCCCCGGGTTGCATTCCCTTGGGGATCACAATCCACGATGAGAGTCCTGCGCTCAAGAGCTCCTAGGGCGGCTCCCAGATTGATGGAAGTCGTCGTCTTTCCGACACCACCTTTTTGGTTTGCAATGGCGACGATTCGATCCCGCTTTGAGCTCATAGTGGGTTTTTGACCTCCAGAATTAGCCTAGAGAGAAAGCTTGCCTTAGATGAGGAGAGCGGTGACTCAGACAAAGCCACCGTGCCGCGGAGCGCGGAGGGGGCGAAGAGGCACCGGGAAGAGAGCAGCAGAAGTACTTTGCCGCGATGCACAGAGAACTTCCACACCTGATGAAGAGAATGCGGTCCTCAGGGCGCCTAGAGATTGGGGACGAGAGGGAGAGTGGTCGAGATGCGATGAAGGATGAGGTAGCTCGAGCAGGATTCTAGCTAACTCCTCCGGCGCCACTCTATGAGGTAACGATGGTCGCTACCGAGCAGAGGCAGCTGACGAGTAGGCTTCATTCCTGGGATCTCAGTCTCACCCTCGGTGCTCTGCCACACCCACCAGCGGCCCTTAGTTGAGGTGCGCTCAACGAGGGCTGCATATACCTCAGAGGGTAGCCGGATTGCCCTGAAAGTCAGCAAGTCAAACCGCTTCGGCAGACGATCGCTTAGCGGAATCGAAACTCTAGCATCGAGGCTTTGACAGGGCAACGAGGCTTGACGAGCGGCCTGCTGGAGGAAGGCCCACTTTCGATTTCGCGGTTCCACCCAGTAGGCCATCATCTCGCGATGACGAAATTCGGGATGCAGCTTCGAAACGAGATCTGGGTCGTCATTCCAGGTGCGCAACAGGGCCAGCAATACGTAGGCTGGGAAGCCACCGCCACTACCAACATCCAGAATCTGAAGCGGCTCTTGGGAAGCTGTCGTTTCTACTTGGGCTTCCGCGAATGAACTTACCTCCTGGTTACCAACACCTTCGCCAGGCGTTACCTTGGACACAGCTCCGGGTGCGCTTACCGACCAAAGCCATTGCAGAGCCTGCAGGGACTCTCCATAGTGGCGCTCGCAGACTTCCCCAACGGTTCCTGGGCCGATAAGGGAAACTGTTCGGTTCCAGCGGCGAAGCAAGACAAAATGCTGCCATAAGAGATCCAAGCATCCTTTAGGAAGGCTTCGATCGCGGGGCAGAGTAGCGGTCACCCGACGGCAAAAATCTTCGCGACTCAAAGAAGGGATATAGGCGCCCATGACCGACGCAGTGTTTCACGTGGAACCGGCGTCTGCCAATTCCGACCGGGCTCTGGGACGGAACCCTTCGGGGAAAGTATCTTTCGATCCCCCATCAGTAAAACCCCAAAGCACGAGCCTCAAAAGACACGGTCTCTGAAGAAGCCCGGCCCTCCATCGGATACGGCCTTCCATCGGATACGGCCTTCCATCGGACACGGCCCTCTAAGGAGCTGCAAGGCCCTCCAAGGAGCTGCAAGGAGCTACAAGCCGGCGTTTCCCCTGCCTGCTCAAAACCAGAATCTCTCCCCCCAGAGTCAATCACCCCAAACGGCACACGCCCTACTCCTGGTGACTGTTCCACGGGAAACATTCGTAGAGGCAAAACCGTCGAAATGACTGGACAAAGAAAAAGGGCCTGCGATCTCTAGATCACAAGCCCTTCCCTCTCGCCGGTGTGCGGATGTCCGCTTTAAGGCAGCCTACACCCGCAATTGCGCTGGCATCACAAAGGCCAAATGGTCAGGCGCTTCCGGTACCCACGCCCCTCGCTCTCCGTCTCTACGTCGGAATGGTCAGCGAGCTCCATGTGAACAATTCTCCGCTCAGCGGGATTCAGCTCCCGCAGCGTCTTTTCTCGATCGTTCTCAACCACCCATGCAGCACTGTTGCGGGCGAGCTCTCGAAGCTCCTCCTCGCGATCCTTCCGATAGCCGTCGCAGTCGACCTGGCAGAAAACATCTTCTCCGTCGATGCCTCGGATCAGCTGAGGCAGAAGATGCTCGAGAGAATAGAGAACGCTTCCCTCGTCACTGAGAACCAGGTCGCTATCCTCACCGGTCAACTCGACATGGAGAACATCTTCTTCCCTCCACAGCTCCCACTCCAGATCGAGATCCGCGAGATCCAGCAGCCGAGCGAGGGCTTCCTCCTCGACCGATAGGCCTTCAATTCGACCGGGACGCTGCTTGCCCTTCGAAGCCTTTGCACTCTCTTGATTCCTGCCACCACCCCGGCCACGACGCTGCCGGGGGCGACGGCTTCGACTCGGTGCATCTTCCGAATCATCGTCGCCCGTGGAGCGATCCTCTGCTTCTTCTCGTCCCTGACTTTCCTTGCGATCTTGCCGCCGTCGCTCCGGTCGGCCTCCCCGGCGACGGGGCTTGCGATCCTGGTCATCCTCTTCCTCGGAAGCTGCCGCCACGCGGACCTCGGCGGCTTCTTCCTGCACATGACCGGAACCTTCAGCAGCCTCTTCTACAGCAGGACGGCGAGGGGCCTCAGCCTTCTTCTCGACTGCCTTTTCACCAACGGGCGCGGCGGGCTCTTCTTTCTTGCGTCCCGGGACGGGCTCACCGATGACCGGCGCCAAGCCCTTGGGCCCATCATTAAAGAGCTCATCCCGCGGCTCGTCCAGCCGGGGCTGCTCTTGATCCACCTCGATAATGATCCGCTTCCGGACCTTGAGAAAACCGCGCTTCTTCTCCACCGGCTGGAAGTTGACCTCTCTGGGGTCTAATCCGTAGGCGGATGCGGCTGCCATAACCGCTTGTTGAATCGTATTGCCAGAAAAAAACCGTCTTTTGTTTTCGCTCATACTCTCTACCATCTCTTTCGAGGGTCAATCGGCGCCGTCGGATCTAGGCTGCCGCTGTATCTATTTCCTCAATCCTTCGAACTCGAACTGCTTATCCCTTCGCGCCTTCGGCCAGAGCCTTCTGGGCTCGGATCTTCCGGTAGACCTCTTGCTGAACGATGCTCACGATATTGCTGGTCAACCAGTAGAGCACCAATCCGGCGGGGAACTGTAGGAACACAAACAGGAAGATGAAGGGCATGATCAAGAACAGCCTACGCTGCATCGGGTCGACACCCATGGGCATCCGAAGCTGCTGCACAAATTGGGACGCGAACATCACCAAAGGCAGCGCGTAATAAGGATCCATCACCGACAGATCGGTAATCCACCCGAGCCAAGGCGCCTGCCTCAGCTCGATCGCCCCCTTCAACAATTCGTAGAAGGCGAAAAACACTGGAATCTGCACCAGCATTGGAAGACAGCCCATGGCAGGGTTGACGCCGGCCTGCTTGTAGACCGCCATGATTTCCTGCTGCATCTGCTGTTGGGCCTCCATATTGGGCCGGCCCTGCTTGTCCTTGAGCTTCTTTCGGTATTTCGCCCGGATCCCTTTGATCTTCGGATTCAGCTCCTGCATCTTCTGGCCCGAAGCCATCGCCTGATGGGTCAACGGAAGTAACAGGAGGCGGATCAAAAGCGTCGTGATGACGATCGCCCATCCATAATTCGCCACAACGTTGCGGTGTACCCAATTCAGCGCGATCTGCAGCGGCCTCGCCAGGAATCCAAAGAATCCGTAATCGACCGCGCTCTCCAGGCCCAAAGGCAGCTCTTTCAGCTCATCGTAGACCTTCGCGCCCCAGTAGTTCTCGGCGCCCAAGGCCGGACCGTCGCTCCATGCGACCAGCAGCAGCTCCCGAATCATCTCTGCTTGATCTTCCTCAAGATCGGAGTCCTTCGGGAAGGGAATCGCCTCGGTGATCTGTACCTTCTCAGCCTCCTCGTCGCCACGCCCGATGAGATAGGGCTCGAAGGTCAGCAGCTCGACACCGGCCCCCGGGATCAGCGCCTTCAGGAAGTATTGGTCATCTAGCGCCGCCCAGGCGACCTGCCGACCCAAGATCTCTTCGACTTCCCTCGTCTTTCGGGCGTCGACTCGCTCGGTTTCGCCTTTTGCCCGATAGGTGCCTCCACGCCAGAACTGAGGCTGCTCAATCCGCTCCCAGGTAGGATTCTCCACCCCTGGGCCCAAAACAACGCCCCACTCTTCTCCGCTGCGACCGACACCCTGGTATTCAACCTCTACCGAGAAGAAGCCGGTTTCCGGAAAAACGAATCGTTTCGTCGCCCGTCCCTCTTCTCCTTGATAGCGGAAGACGACCGCCTCTCCACCGTCTACCGACTCCCGCTCCAGCTGAAAGAAGGCATCGTTGACTGCAACGGCCCGGCCATCTTCATCCACGATGGCAAAGGCATGGACACCACCGCTTCGCTCGCGGATCAAGTCGAGTGGATTACCCTCTCCATCCTTGTATCCCTTGAGCTCGAAGGAACGGATCTGCCCGCCTCGAGAGCTGAGCTCGACCCGAGCAGTGCTGGTCTCGATCACGACCTGCTCTTCTCGCTCACCGGCAATACGAGCGATCGTCTCTTCCACAGCGTTCAGCTGCGCGCTGGAGTACTCCGGATCCTCACCACCAGCCTGCTGACGATCCAGAGCCTGCGACGATCCTGAAGTATCTGCCGCAACCTCATCCCCGGCATTGGCGTTACTGCCAGCTTCCTCGGAAACTACCGCTGTGGGCGAAGCCCCGGGCTCAGGGCCACTAGGCCTCGGAGCGAAGAGATAGCTCCAGACCATGATCGCGCCTAGCGACAAGATACATGCGAGCAAAAACCGACGATTGTCCACGTGATCAGCACCTTCCAAGATACGTTTTCATGATTCCACTCCGACGCCATCCATCAGCTTCCGTCCCACCGCCCCTGAGCTCATTCCACCCACTCATCGACCTCCTCTGTGCGTGAGCTCATTGCAGCACCGCGGAAGATCGACACCGCCCGCGTACCACGGTTGACAGCGCCAGATTCTCGCAACGCTGAGCCAACCACCCATCAGCAAACCTCGCTCACGAATCGCCAGCGCCGCATATTCAGAGCAGGTTGGGGTAAAGCGACAAGCCCGGGGCAGCAGAGGAGAGATCCAGCGCTTATAAGCCTTGAGCATCCACAGGGCTGCCTTGGCCATCCGCAGAGAGGCTTGTGCAGCCCACCGCCGCTGCCTGTTGGCGAAGCGACTGAGCTCGGGTTCCTCGGCAGTCAACTCTTGGTGTTCACCGAGCTCGGCTTGTTCCGCCTCTACTTTCATCGCCTCTGCGACCTACGCCGCGGCGCCTTTCCCTCGCCCCTACCCGCTCTCTTGAGCAGCGTCGTCATCTCGACCGCCAGCTGATCGAAGCTCGCTTCACCAGCACCCGGCTTTAAGTGCACCACGATGTCGCGATTTCCTAAGGTGCCTCGCTCCGGCAACCGCCGGAAGACCTCCCTGACCCGCCGCTTCAGCTTCTGACGGACGACCGCTTTGCCAACTTTCCGGCTCGCGGTGATCCCCAACCTCGCGCCACCATCCTGTTTCTTGGACACGTGGAGAGTGGAGAAACGCCCAAAAAGACGCACCCCTTCTCTATAGGCGCGAAGATAGTCCTCTCGCCTCCGTACCCGATGAGCAGGCTGGAAGCTCTCTGCCATGAGGCTTTGGGGAACTCCTCCATCACGGCGATGCCGCGATCCTCCACCCTTCTCAACCATGGAGTTCCGCAGGCTAGCGGAAATCTACCCATTGGCGAGCAGTTTTTCCCGATCTAAGCCCCGGAGACAATCCCCAAGTGCGTGCCTTACGCGCTGAGGCGTTTCCGACCCTTCGCCCGTCTGCGGCGAAGGACAGCGCGACCGTTCGCGGTCTTCATGCGAGACCGAAAACCATGCTTCTTCTTGCGGCGGCGATTATTCGGCTGAAAAGTGCGCTTCACGATGATCTTCCTTTTCTCTGCCGACAACAGCCGGCCGATTCGCAGCGATCATGTTCCGATCCGTTCGAGCTCTCCGCGATCGATCTCCTCACTCCGCGTGTCGAAGGTCTTCTCGCTAGCTCCTACTCCCCGAGACCCAATCTTCATCGGTAAGAGCGCCAGACAGCGCCCTACCGCCCCGGGGGGGATCGAAACCTTGGTGTTTCGAACTGAATCTGTAGATGCTCTGCGCTACCAGCACACCCCTAGTAACCTAGCGGCTTACGAGCGCAGTCCGTAAATGTAACCGAGCCGAGCGACGATCGTCAACTCCTGAGCAGCCTCACCCTGCCTGCGGCTCGCTCTGCAGCCCTTCGCTCCTTCGATTCAGTCCTGGCGGAGAGGGTGGGATTCGAACCCACGGACCGGTTGCCCGGTCAACGGTTTTCGAGACCGCCCCATTCGACCACTCTGGCACCTCTCCGAAATCTCTAATGCCCTCAAGCCGCTATCGCCCGTCGCTCCGAAGTCGACTGATCGAGATCAGACTCTCTATCTCCCCGGGGGGGCGTTCAGCGGGACACAAGTCAATGGCGGAGAGGGTGGGATTCGAACCCACGGTAGGGGGTTACCCTACACACGCTTTCCAAGCGTGCTCCTTAAGCCACTCGGACACCTCTCCAAAATTCTTCATCACTCCCTTACTGTGCTCACGTTGCTGCGCATCTCATCTTTATGGGAGTCAGCAGTACATGTGTAGGGCCTCCTACACCGCATCCAGAGAAGAGTTCTCGGGGCCGACTCATCGACACAGGCTTTTCACCTTACTTACTGCTACGCAGCTGCTGGAAGAAGCTGCGAAGCAAATCCGCGCTGGCCTCGCTCCGGACACCTCGGCGCACTTCCATGCGATGGTTGAGCCTCGCTTCTTGCACCAGATTGCCTAGGGAGCCACAGAAACCAGCTTTTGGATCCGCCGCGCCATAGATGAGTCGCTGGATTCGAGCGTTGACCAACGCTCCAGCACACATCGCACATGGCTCCAGAGTGACGTAGAGATCGCAGCCTTCAAGCCTCCAGGAACCGAGCCTCTGCGCTGCTTGTCGCAGCGCCAAGATCTCCGCGTGGGCGACCGGATCTTGGTCTTCTTCGCGACGGTTACCGGCCCAAGAAACGGCCTCGCCGTCTTTGACCACCACCGCTCCGACCGGCACTTCGCCTCGTTGAGCTGCCTCGTGGGCCACGCGAAGAGCGAAGTCCATCCACTCTTCGTCAACCCGATCTTGCGCAGCTAACTCGTCGTCGTCGCTATCCTTGTTCCCAATCATGCCTTGGTCCCAGTCATGGACTGGAATTCCTGAACTCTTCGGGAGTTTTCCGGTGGCGTCCCGCAACATTCATAGAGCAGGGTTGGGGGGTCACAGGGCCCGCCGGCAGGTCGAGGAGCATACCCCATCTTTCTCCTCCCGGGCAATTCCCGTCCTTGCCTCGAGAAGGTCGATCCTTCTACCGAGGCCCTCCCCCCTGAACGAACCCGGTGCACTTTACAAGCCTCGCCCGACCTCGTAACATTTTCCTTCTCGCAGTGTTCGACGAAGGGTTCGGGTCCTGTGCATCGGCGACCTCCGAACCTCGTCAGGCCCGGAAGGGAGCAGCGATAAGGTGGACTCATCGAGTGCCGCAGATCGCCGGAACCCTTCGTCGAAGACTGCAACCTCGCGGCATCTGTTCCTCGAACGCATTGAGTGATATCCAGACCGCTTGACCTCATCAGCTCATGGCGTACCAGGTTCTCGCTCGTAAGAGTCGCCCACAGGATTTCTCCCACCTCATCGGGCAGGAACCCATCGTCACCGCTCTCCGCAATGCGCTGCAGGAGGGTCGTGTCGCCCAGGCCTATCTCTTCTCCGGCATTCGAGGTGTTGGCAAGACCAGCGCCGCCCGAGTTCTCGCCAAGGCGCTGAACTGCCAGCGGGGCCCTGCAGCAGATCCCTGCAACGACTGCGATATCTGCAGCGAGATCACCACCGGAGCCGACCTCGACGTACTCGAGATCGACGCGGCGACCTACTCTAAAGTCGAGCAGGTCCGAGAGCTCACCGAGAGCCTGCGCTACGCTCCTACCCATGGTCGCTATAAGGTCGTGATCCTCGATGAGGTTCACCGCCTTTCCCGCCAGGCATTCGATGCTCTGCTGAAAATCATCGAAGAGCCTCCTCCTCACCTGGTCTTTATCTTTGCCACGACCGAAATCGACCAGGTTCCGGCAACGATCCTCTCGCGCTGTCAGGAATTCACCTTTCGCCGGGTCCCGGTCACCATTCTTGCCGACCACCTGGCAACGCTCTGCGAGCAGGAGAGCATCGACGCCAGCCCCAATGTCCTGCGTCTCATCGCTCGCGCGGGAGAAGGTAGCGTCAGAGATTCCGTCGCCCTTCTCGATCAGTTGGCGACCTTCGGCTCCGGCGCGATTCGTGATGAGGACGCAAGCCGGCTTCTCGGTGGCCTCGACGCTGCTCTCTTTCACAATACTCTCGCCGCCATCCTCGGCGGCGACTCCCCCCGCGTGATCACCATCGTCCGGGAGCTCGAATCCTCCGGCCGCGATCCTCGACAGGCCCATTCCCAATTCCTCAACTACTGCCGAGACGCCCTCCATCTGCGAATTGGTGCGGACCCCGCAGATCTCGATCTCTCAGAGGATGAGCGCGGCCAGCTACTCTCCTTAGTTGAGACCGTACCCTACGAAGACATTCTTCGACTACAGCACCAACTGCTGACCAGCGAGACCTCGATCCGTCACAGCGATTCAGGAATGCTCGCTCTGGAAATCGCCTGGCTTCGGGCCGCCGAGCTGCCCAAGCTGGCAGCCGTCGAGCATCTTCTTGCCGGGCTCAGACCTCCTTCTGCTCCCGCCAACCCTGCACCCATAAGTGGAATGCCTTCCGGTGGTGCGCCCCCGAGTGGAGCACATTCAGGCGGCCAATCTCCGAGCAGCCGGTCTTCGGGCTCCCGGTCTTCGAGCCCCCAGTCTTCGAGCCCCCTGTCTTCGAGCGAAAGACCCTCCGGAACTGCGCTCCTTGGCAAGGCAGAGCTCCCTAGCGATATAGCGCCCGCGGCCGGCCCTCAGACTGCACCTCCCCAAAACCAGCAAAACAAGAGCGGCAAACCCCAACCTGCTGAAGCGGCTCCAGCTTCCTTATCGACTAACCCCGAAGCGCCGCCCAAAGAGAGGACTTCCACCCGTGGAAAATCCCCGGAGAATTCTTCCGACGCTCCGCAGAAGCCTCCTTGGGAGCCAGCACCCCGAGGCGAGGCGCAAATCACCGATAGCGAAGATCCCGCCGGCGCGCGGACTTCTAGTCTTCAGCCGGCCGGCCCTCCCTTAGCCGATGCCCGACCCTCGAGGCCAATGTCCCCCGAGCCGACCTCTCCAGGGTCGATGCCCCCCGACCTGCCGGAGCCCCCTCCGCTCGATGACTCCGACCTTCACTTTGCCGCCGGTCCCCAGGCAGATTGGAACGAGCCTGGGCCAACTCCATCGCCGGCTCCAATCCCCGCTTCCGAGGAGAGCCTCCCCACCTCGAGTGCGAGTCCGAGCAAGTCACCTCGAAGCGTCCCAGCGTCAACCCGCAGCGCCGCGGTTTCTGCGGCTGGTTCTGCGGTCGAGATAGATAAGCTCCTCGCCTACGTCTCGAGCCTCAATACTCCTCTCGGAGTTCGCCTCGATGGCGCCCTCGCTCTACGTTTTGAGAACTCGGTGCTCACCATCGTTCACCCCGCCGATGACCGTGACCTGCCCAAAGCCCTACAGCGAACCAGAAATACCCAGCTTCTCGACCAGGCGGTGGTGAAAATCTGGGGCCCCGAGGCCACCTGGGCCCTGCTACCGGATGCTGATGCCTCCATCGAGGAAGGCGATTCTCTCGATTCACTGGCGGCGACTGCTTCCGAGGAAGATCCAGCGATCCTTCACCCCCAGGTTCAAACTCTCCTCGATATCTTTGGAGGCCAGGCGAAGTCCGCCGATTCACCCTAAGGCAACGCTCCCACTGGTAAGCGGACATCTCACTACCTCCCCCCTGCACTGCTATCCCCTCTGCTCCTATCCCTTCTACTGGCCTAACCCTCTGCCTCCCACGAGGATCTCGTATATGAATATTCGTCAGCTGATGAAACAAGCCCAGCAAATGCAGGAGAAAATGCAGCAAGAGCTGGACGAAATGGTCGTCGACGTCAGCGTTGGCGGCGGTATGGTGACCATTCAGATGACCGGCAAGAAGAACGTTCTCAACGTCAAGATCGACCCGGAAGTCATCGACCCCGAAGATCCCGCCCTGCTGGAAGATCTGCTGCGCGCCGGTTTCAACGAGGCCTCCCGCCGAGTCGATGAGGCCCTGCAGGGCAAGCTGGGTACGATGGCCGCCGGTCTGCCGGGAATCTTCTGAGACTCAGTAATTTTCCAAGACGAGAGCGACTTCAGATACTGAATCCATGCTGGTATCCCGCGATCCAAGTAGCGACCCTCTAGCTCGCCTCGTCGCCGAGTTTTCGCGCCTGCCCGGCATTGGACCCAAATCAGCGACCCGCCTCGCCCATCACCTGCTCACGGTTTCCCGCAGCGACGCCCAGGATCTCGCCCAGGCGATTCTCGACATCAAGGATCGTCTCCACCACTGCTCCCGCTGCAACTCCATTACCGAGGTGGATCCCTGCGATTACTGCACCGACCCAGAGCGAGATGATCGCCTTCTCTGCGTAGTCGAGCAGCCCTTCAATCTTCGACCGATCGACCGGACCGGCGAATTCCGAGGCCGCTATCACGTGCTCCTCGGCGCCCTCTCGCCCCAGCGCGGGATCGGCCCCGACGATCTCGCCATCGCCTCTCTCCTCGAGCGTTTGGAGGGAGTTGAGGAGGTCATCCTCGCCACCAACCCAGATGTCGAGGGCGAAGCGACAGCTCTTTACCTCGCCCGCCTTTTGCGTCCCCGAGGGGTGAGAACCACTCGCCTCGCCTTTGGCATACCGGTCGGCGGGGATATCGACCATACCGACGAAGTCACCCTCGCCCGATCCTTGGTCGGCCGCCGCGAGTTGTGAGCCCTCTACCGGACTCAGAGGGTTCTGCTGATTCTCCATCCGCCGGGGATGAGCTTCCGCTGATTCTCCACCCGCCCCCCGGCCCGGTCTCTCTCTCCCTGGCCGAGTCCATGCGCCGCTACGAGGCGCCGGCCATCAACACCCTCTACTACGACCAGCCGTCGCTGGTCTGGGATCGAGCCCTGGGCTCGAATGTCTGGGATGTAGACGGGAATCGCTACGTGGATCTCACCGCCGGCTTTGGCGTCGCTGCCATCGGCCACCGCCATCCGCAGGTCGTCGCGGCGCTGACGGCTCAGAGCCAAGAATTGATTCATGGCCTGGGAGACGTTCATTCTCACCCACAACGTATTGAGCTAGCTCGGCGTCTCGCGGATTTAGCGCCGATAGAGAACGCCGCCGTCTACTTTTCCATCTCCGGTTCCGACGCCGTCGAAATCGCTCTCAAGACCGCGGTTCTGGCTACCGGGCGAGCTCATGTTCTCGCCTTTTCACCGGCATACCACGGCCTCACCCTCGGCGCCCTCGCCGCTACATCCCGGCCACGCTTCCAGGCTCCCTTTCAGCCTCATCTTCACTCCCTCGTCCACCGCCTCCCCTTCGGCTGCCCACCGGCGGAAATCGAGCGGCTTCTTGCAGCCCACCCCATCGCTTGCGTGCTGGTGGAACCCATCGTCGGCAGGGAAGGGGTTCTTCTGCCTCCTCCCGGTTGGTTGACGACTCTCGCCGACCTCAGCCGCCGCGCCGGCGCCCTCTTCATCGTCGATGAGGTCTTCACCGGCTTCGGCCGAACCGGCTCTTGGTTCGCCGTCGATCACGAAGAGCTTCGCCCGGACCTGCTCTGCTGCGGAAAGGCTCTCGGTGGAGGGCTACCGATCGCCGCCGTTGTCGGTAACCGCGGCCATCTCCAGGCGTGGCCCGACGACGGTGAAGCGATCCATACGGCGACCTTCGTCGCCAACCCCTTGGCCTGCGCCGCCTCCATCGCCGCCCTCGATATCTTGCAGGAGCAGCAGCTTCCTCAGCGTGCCGCAGCTTTAGGAACGATCATCGCCGAACGCCTTCTGCCCTGGGCCGAAGATTCAACAGCCTTCCCGGGTCTGACCCAGGTGAGAGGCCGCGGCCTTCTCTGGGGACTAGAAGTAGACCACCCTTCTCGAGCCGCCGCCTGGGCTCAGGCCGCCATGAAGCTCGGCCTTCTGCTCTTGGCCGGAGGGGCTGAAGGTCGGGTTCTACAAATCGCGCCGCCGCTGGTGATCCGCTCCGCCCAACTCCATGATGCCCTGGATAGGCTCGCGCGAGCCTATCCTCGATCCCTTAAGACCTCAGCGTGAACCCAACCGGTGCTCCATCTCCGAGGGATGCCTCTGGGAAATCAAAACCCGCAAACCCAACGCCCCGGGTCGCGGTCGCCGTGGTCCATTACGGTGACTCCCAGCCGCTCCAAGCCTGCCTCCACTCGATCCTCGAGGACCCATCTCCAGTTCATCGCGAGATCGCCGTCGCCGATAACTCGGCAAATCTCGCAGTCTCTGACCTGCCCACCGGAGTTCGCTATCTCCCCCTGCCAGAGAATCCTGGCTTCGGTGCTGGCCTCCACCGTGCCCTAGAAAGCCTCGAGAAGGCTCGAAGAGAAGAGCAGCACCCGCCCTTCCAGGCCTATATTCTTCTCAATCACGACGTCTGCCTGGCCCCCGGCTATCTCTCCGCGGCCATCTGCGCTCTCTATCCCGAAGAGAGCGAAGCTCCTTCCCAGGGGCAACAGCTGATCGCCGCCGCTGCCGGGCCCCTCTACCTCGACGAGTCCAAGACCCAGCTTTGGTACGCGGGAGGTTCCGTTCGTCCGCTGTTGGGAATTGTGCAGCAGAGCAGAAATCCACAAGATGCCCTTCGCCCTCGAGACGTCTCTTTTCTCACCGGCGCTGCCCTCGCCGTGAATCCACGGATCTTCGCCACGGTGGGCGGCTTCGATGAAGGCATCTTTCTCTACAACGAAGATCTCGACCTTTCCCTGCGGTGGATTCGCGGTGGTTATCGGCTCCGCTTTGCCCCCCGCCTCATCGCTACCCATCGACTAGGCAGCGCCACTGGCTCTGCGCAGCGCTCCGCCCTCTACCTCGAAGAGATCACCGCCTCCCGCTTTCGCCCCTTTCGCCCCTTCCTTCTACGCCTCTGGCTGGCATGCCTCCACTCTGCCTATCTCGTTCTTCGCATCCTTCGCCTCTGGGCCCCTCCGAATGCCTTCTCGATGTCCAAGACCCGGGCACTTCTGCGCGGTTATCGCCGAGCGCTCGCTAAACTGCATCACCCTCCGCGGGTCATCGGTAGCGATTCCCTCCCTCGAGACCTTGCTCTCTAGATTCGGAAAGCGACGCTCAGCTCGAGCCGCTTCGGCTCCAAGACGCTCTAGGGGACGTAGGTACAGGTTTCCTCCGGCTCTTCACCCGAGAGCACCTACTTTCCGACCCATTGAACCGTTGGGCTACTCACCACCGGAAACTATATTTTGGACAACTCGAACCTAAGCTCTTTCCCTGCGACGACTCGAAGACCATAATAAGAAGCGATTTGAGCACACTAGAACACCTCCGCAGCTGGGAATCCTTCGCCCACTTCAACGACGAGCAACTCGATCGTCTCTCGAAGTGTGTCTCCATCGCCCGGTATCCGGCCGAGAGCACTATTTTTGAAGCTGCGGCTCAGTCCACCGATGCCTACCTGATCACCGAGGGGCAGGTTCGGGTCCAGCGCCAAACTCCCTACGGGCACTACACCCTCGCTCTGCTCGGAGAGGGCCGCTTATTCGGAGAAGCTAGCTTCATCGATGGCCAGCCCCGTTCCGGCGATGCCGTCTTCGAGGCCGAAACCGAGCTGCTCACCTTCAACCACGTCGTCCTCACCACCTTGATGGAGCGCGATCAGCAGATCGCCGTCGCCTTCTACTGGACGCTGTGGAAGTCCCTCGCCCTCAAGCTGCGAGCGACCAACGACCAGCTCACCCGCTTCTTTTCAGAACAGGGACCGCGCCCTTCCCCCGAACCGGCTCCCCGCCGACGCCCCAAGGAAAGCTCGAAGAACGACCTCAAAGCGAAGAGGGATCTGTTCCGGGAACAGAAGCTCTCCAACATGGAGATCAACTTTCTCTCCTCTCTTTCTCAGCAGCTGCAGGTCGGTCCCGGAGAGATGATCTTTCGCGAGGGTGACCCTGGCGACAAGCTCTACGTCGTTCTCGACGGCCGGGTGATGATCAGCAAAGACATTCCCGGAGCCGGCGAAGAAGCCCTGGCTTTTATCGAGCGGGGGGATTATTTCGGCGAAATGGCTTTGATCGACAATCAGCCGCGGTCCGCCGACGCCAAAGTGCCTACCGACGGCAGCGGTGCCGTGCTGGTGGCGATCCCCCGCGAGGTGGTCGAAGGTCTGCTGGATATCCAGAAGGTCTCTTCGTTGCGGCTGCTCAAGCTGCTTTGTGGGCTCATCTCCAAGCGCCTGCGGGAGCTGAACGAGAAGCTCATCACCTGGTTCATCTTCTCCGGCGGCGGCACCGACGCCTCCTGACGCTTTCCGACTCCCTGATACCTCGGCCTACCACCCGCCTTCTTCTCCCGCTTTTGGGACGAAGATTCCCCGCTACCTAGAACAGCTTACCCTGCGCTGACTCCAGATCGCAGGCTCGAAGGATCTTGCCCACCACCGCCGGCGTCGGCAGCTCCTTGATATCCGCCGGCAGCACCCAGCGACAGGGGACGCTTTCCCGCACTTCGGCACCAGCTTCCAGCTTCGCTTCAAAAACGGCCACTCGAATCGCGCGGTGAGTGATGGCGTGCCGTACCTCGGCAACCTGATTGCCCACCGTCCAGCGACCTCCATAATTTGCCACGAGCTGGGCTTCCAATTCCCGTTGGGCCCCTTCAGCCTTCTCTTCCCCCTTTGCCTCGACCCACGGCAGCTCCCACATTCCCGCGAGAAGCTCGCTCGCATCCGATCTGCGCACTAGCAGGATCCTTTCCTCATCTGACACCAATACCGCCTTGCGGTACACGAGTATCGGTGCCCGGCGGGCCTTCTTGACGGGAAATTCTTCCTGACGACCGGAAACTCTGGCGGAACACTCCCCGGTCACCGGGCAATCGGTGCACTTCGGTCTTCGCGGCAGGCAAACGGTCGCGCCGAGCTCCATCAGGGCCTGGTTGCTGTCTCCGGGGCGCTTCTCGTCGACCAATCTGGTGGCCGCCGAGCGAATGGAGCGCTGCCCAGCGGCTCGCTTCGGATCAACCTCCAAAGACAGCATCCGAGCCATCACCCGCTCCACGTTGCCGTCCACCACGGCGACGGCCTCACCAAACGCGATGCTGGCCACCGCCGCTGATGTATAAGCCCCAATGCCTGGCAGCTGCTGAAGCTCTTGCGCCGTAGAAGGAAAGCTGCCTCTGGCGGCGATCTCTTGGGCCGCGCTATGTAGCTGTCTCGCCCTTCGGTAATAGCCCAATCCAGACCACAGCGTCAGCACATCCTCCAGCGGAGCACGGGCGAGATCCTCAACGTAAGGAAAGCGATCCAGGAAACGCCGGAAGTAGGGAATCACCGTTTCCACCCGAGTCTGCTGCAGCATGATCTCGGAAATCCATACCCGATACGGATCTTGGTTTTCGCGCCACGGTAGCTCTCGAGCCCGCTCGTCGTACCACGCCAGTAGCCTTCCTGCCGCATCGGCGGAATCCCAGCCTTCTTCCCCTCCATTTCCACCCCCCTCCATCTCCGCCGCGCTCTTCTTCATCCCCTTCATCCTACCCTCCCTCGAAAAATTCGCCCATAAACGTTTCGCGGCCTCCCCCGAGTAGCGCAGAAGGCAGTCATCGTGTGACTACACGCCAGGCTCGAGAAAGGCCGCGATCAGAGGGAAAGCAGAGGAGATCCCGTCTTGAGGTGAGGTATTCGGTTGTACCCTCGTGGATGAGGGATGAGGTAGGACCGAATGACGGGAAGACGCTTTGCGAATGCTCGTCGTCTTATCTTGAGGTAGGAAGGGATTGGGTAGGTGGAATCTCCTGCTCGTTAGCTTTCTTCAGATGCCAAAACATATAGCAATGTCCGTGCCACAAGATTCATCACCACCCCTAGCTGCCCATTCCCGGGTCATGGACAGAGCCCCCTCTCTCAGCATCATTCAAATACGAGCTTCCTAGCGATTCCCCTCTTCTGGGCTCGCTCCATCAACGCCCCTGAGACCTGTCGAATAGACCTCGATCCTGGCGACATTTTGGCACCCACCCTGAGCAGCAGGTGCCAAAACTTCGCCGTCTCGAAAAGAGACTTCACTCTCTCCATCCATCCAATCTCCATGGCTCTCTACGCCTCATCAACTCGACCTGATTCTTCGTTGGAATCAGTCACTCTGCGTGGTAGCATTAAAACTTCTTCGGCAAATGACCCAGCAGTCTTCCGCAGTCGCCTCTCCATTACGCTGTGCGCTGCATCTCATCCTGCTTTTCCAGTCATGCCGCTGTGGACCATGGCAGCACCGGTATCGCCATACCCACGGACAACTCGATCGACAAGCGTCACTCGATTTCCACAGACTGTGGAAAACGTGTGGATATTCTTTTGCCCGAAGCGAGCTCTCGCTAAGCCAGCCGCGCGTTCCCGCGATGCGGCGACCCATGGTAAGGCATCCTATGGCGATGTGTCCTATAGCGATGTATCGAGGTCCCACTTCGAGACCTGCGGTCGAAAAGAGAGCCCGCCTCTGCTTCACTCCACTGCGAAACGCACTGTTTCTCTACTTTTGAGCCTCTTCTTCCGGCCATACCAGCCTTTCAGCAGCCTTACCGCGGTCTCGACTCGGAGCCTCGCCCGTTGACGCCCATCCTTCCACTCGGCCAGTGCACCGAATCTGCGGTCCGCGCTCACCCCCTTCCTTGGTTCCCCTGTCATGACTGCTGACCTTTGGCCTCCCATTTTGGAGAAGCTGTCTCAGCGCCTCAACGCTGACGACGTCGCCACCTGGCTCAAACCTCTGAAGGTACGTTCCCAGCACGGGGACCGGCTGATCCTTGCCGCTCCCAACGCTCGGTTCCTTCACGCCCTCGAAGATCAATACCGACCTCTCATCGACGCCGCAATCCAGGAAGAAAAGGGCCGCGGGTTTCAGGTTCTCTTCGTTCTTGATGACGACGAGGAGAGCAGCACCCCCGCCGGGTGGCGCCAGCCGACCTTCGACCCTAAATACACCTTCGAGTCCTTCGTCGTCGGCGCATCGAACCAATTTGCCCATGCGGCTGCTCGCGCGGTTGCGGAGAGTCCTTCCCACAGCTACAACCCTCTCTTCCTCTATGGGGGAGTGGGGCTTGGCAAGACTCACCTACTTCACGCCATCGGTCACGTCATTCTCACCGAGCGGCCCGAGCTCAAAGTGATGTACCTCGCTGCCGAGCAATTCGTCAACGAGCTGATCAACTCCATCCGCTTCGACCGCATGCCGGATTTTCGCGACCGCTACCGCAATATCGATCTGCTGCTCATCGACGATATTCAGTTCATCGCCAATAAAGAGCGCACCCAGGAAGAGTTTTTCCACACCTTCAACACCCTCTATACGGCGCAGAAGCAGATCATCCTGTCCTCCGACTCTTCACCGCGCAAGATTCCGACCCTCGAGGAGCGACTTCGCAGCCGCTTCCAATGGGGCTTGATCACCGATATCCAGCCACCGGACCTCGAAACCAAGGTCGCGATCCTGCGCCGTAAAGCGGACCACAGCGGAATCGACCTAGACGATGATGTCGCCCTCTTCATCGCCCGACAGGTGCGCTCCAATATCCGTGAGCTAGAAGGCTTGCTCAACCGAGTTCTCGCTTTCGCCTCCCTCACCGGCCGTCCCCTTTCAGTAGAGCTGGCGCGGGAGACCTTGAAGGACATCCTTCCCGCCGGCGACCGCAGGTCCACCGCCAACGAGATCGTCAAGGTGGTCGCACGTCATTACGGGCTGAAGGTCTCTGAAATCAAGAGCCGAAACAACTCGCGGCAGATCGTCTTTCCGCGCAAAGTGGCAATGTACGTGCTGCGCAATCAGACGGATATGTCCTTCCCTGAAATCGGCAAGCTGTTCAACGACAAGCATCACACCACGGTGATGGCCGCGGTGCGGGATATCGAAGAACAGCGCAAGACGGACCCTGACCTCGACCGCATCGTTCACCGCTTCGAGAGCACCTTTGCCTAAGAGCTCCTAGGGACCAACGCACGCCCTTCAGCCGACGCTCTCTGTTCCAGCGCTCTCTGTTCCAGCGCTCTCTGTGCCGGCGCTCTTATCGGCGGCCCTCCCCCTCGACTCAGGCATCCCTTCGGTCTGGCTTACCAGTCCGGCTTATCCGCCCAGGAGAATCTTCGATTCCCCTGGGCTTCGCCATGCCATCTCTCTACCACCTGTCTCGCCCTCGATTCCCCCATGGAATCCCGCGAGTCAATCCCAAAACAAAGAGCTGGCGTCAGCATTGCGCCAGGCAAGGGCAACCCACTGGGGAACACATTGGTTCAGCGAACCCTCGATGCGCCGGATCCCCACCCGAAGCTCATCGCCCCAAGCTGATGAATTCCGCTTTAGTCTCGCCTGTGAATAGGCGGTGATTTTCTTCGCGGATCAGCCTGTGGACTCCCTGTGGATCTCTATCCTTCCACCGATTCTCCACCGTCTTCCACAACCCATCCACGGCCCCTTTCCCTCACCCATTCAAAGCTGCAACTCTTGTGCTTTCAACTTATTAGACCGGAAATCCACAAATCCACACCGCCTATTACTACGATCGACTATGGTATATTCATAGCTTCTAAGAGTAATCATAGAGAGCCCTACCAGGCATCCGAAACGGGAGAGATGCAGGCGCATATGGAAGTCCGACTGGATCGTACGGAACTCGCAACGGAGCTCGCTCCGATGCAGGGCATCGTAGAACGCAAGAGCACTATCCCGGTGCTTTCCCATCTGCTGCTCACTACCGGCGGCGGAAAGCTCCACCTCTCAGCCACAGATCTCGACGTCTCTCTGACTTCTTGGTGCGAGGCTGACGTGGTGCACGAGGGTGGGATCGCCGTGCAGGCGAAGAAGTTCATGGAGATCATCCGCTCTCTGCGTTCTGAGGAAGTGGTGCTGCGCCTGGATTCCCCCAAGGAGCTCACCATCGACGCCGGGAGCTATCGATCGAAGATCCACGGCCTGGCTCCGGAGGATTTCCCCAAGCTTCCGTCGGTGGAAGAGAGCAGCGCGGTGGATCTGCCCTTCGCCGAGTTTCGTCGCATGGTGGGCAAGATCCTGTTCGCCATCAGCGCCGACGAGTCTCGCTTCCAGCTGGGAGGCGCTCTGCTGAAGGTCAAGGAGCACAGCCTCGAGATGGTGGCGACGGACGGTCACCGCCTCGCATTGGTGGAGTCGCGGCTGGGGCTCGAGGGGGAGGAGGAGCGGGAGGCTTCTCCAGAATCCACCGCGCTGGTGCCGCGAAAGGCGCTGCAGGAGATTCAGCGCTTCGACGGCAAGGGCGTCGTCACCTACCTGCGGGGCACCCAGCACCTCTCTTTCCGGGTCGGTCGTCGCGAGCTGATCTGCCGCCTCCTGGAGGGGAACTTCCCGGATTATGAGCGGGTGGTGGAACACGAGATCGACGTGCAGGTGGAATTCCAGCGTCAGCACCTGATGGAGGCGGTAGGCCGAGTTGCTCTGCTCACCGGGGATCGCGCCCGAGGCATTCGGCTGTCTTTCAGCGAGGGGCAGCTCACCCTCTCCGCCGCCAACCCGGATCTCGGAGAGGCATCGGAGCAGATCGAGTGTGGCTTCGATCGTGACTCGATGTCCGTCGGCCTGAATCCTGACTATCTGCGAGATTTCCTCAGTGCGGTAGAGACCGACTCGGTGCGCTTCGATTTCAAGGACGAGAGCTCCCAATGCGTTGGGTATCCGGTCGAGGGGCAGGACGTGCGGTACCTGTGCGTCATTATGCCGATGCGCCTCTGAGCGCGTTGGAGGGCGGTACGCTGGGGCATGCTGCTCGAGCTGAAAGCTCGGGGCTTCCGTAATCTCGAGCCCCTCGATCTAGCCTTCGGCGCTGGTGCGCACCTCTTTCTCGGCGATAACGGAGCCGGCAAGACCAGCGTTCTCGAGGCGGTTTATCTGCTCTCCACCACGCGTTCCTTCCGCACCGCAAATCTGGTGGATTGTCGCCACCACGGGAGCGAGTCTTTTTTCCTCAATGCCTCGGTGCTCACCGCCTCGGGCGCCAAGGCAGAGCTGGGTCTCTCTCTAGTGGGAGCGAAGCGGCAAAGATCCCTCAATGGCTCTAGTACATCGCTGGCGGAGCATCTCAAGGTGCTGCCGGTGGTGGCGTGGAGTGCCGCGGATTCGGATCTGCTCACCGCTTCTCCTCAGCCCCGGCGCCGTTTCCTCGACCGAGGGGTGGTCAGCCTCAGACCTCAGGGCTTGGACGACCTGGCTCGCTATCGGCGTGCCTTGGCTCATAAACGGGAGCTGCTGAGGCGAGGGCAGCAATCTCAGCTTCGATTGTGGAATCGAATGCTGGCGAGCGCCGCGGTTCCGGTGATTCGACAGCGGACGCGCTACGTGGAGCTGCTGGAGAGAGAATTCTTCAAGGTCCTTCAGGCGCAGGATCTTGGCTTCGATGGTCTGGAGCTGCGCTATCGGCCTTCCCCGCGATGGTTCGATCCACGCAAAGGGTCTAGCTTTGAGCCCGCAGCGCCGGCTCACTCGGCTCTCAATAAGCCAGCCGGTGCTGGGCCAGCTACTAGGGGGCCAGCCAATAGGGGGGCGGTTTTTGAGCTGCCGGGTGATGAGGAGCTCGAAGCCCTTTTCCTGCAGGGGCTGGAGGCGATCGAGGCGGATGAGCTGCGCCGCGCCATGCCTCTTCTCGGGCCCCACCGGGACGACCTCGGGGTGGTCTGGTCGTCCAAGAGGCTGCGCAAGGTGGCTTCGGCGGGAGAGCGCAAGGCCGTCACTCTGGCGTTGATCGCCGCCCACGGCCGGGTGCTGGAGGCTTCCGGACAGCGCCCTATTTACCTCCTCGACGATCTCGATGCAGAGCTTTCCCGCCGCACTCTAGAGTCGGTGTGGAGAGGTTTTGGAGAACCTCGTCAGGTGTTGGCTAGCTCCAACCGTCCGGAGGTTTTCGAGGCGCTGAACCTCACCGCGGTGCACTCGCTGACCGGTGGCGTGGTGAGTTGATCCCGGGGAGGCTCTGGTGCCCGATGGCAGACCCTCGGGGGCGCCGGGCTAGTCGGCCTGCTGGAGGACCTAAGCTATTGAAAGTAAAACCCTCTCTAGGGAATTTTAGCGCTCGAAGAAAGACCATCCTTCTGATAGAATAGGCTGGTTATGGAGATGGCGAAACTGTCTTCTCATCAGCTGTTGGAGCTGGTGGCTAAAGCAGCGTCTTCAGCCATTCCCTAGCTGTCTCCCCACCCAAGACCAGAGATCGTCAACGGAGAGTATGTCTTGACCGAGCCAGTCAAGGCCGAAACGGCCTATACCGCCGACAGCATCAAGGTCCTCAAGGGCCTTGAGGCGGTACGCAAGCGCCCCGGGATGTACATCGGAGACACCGACGACGCCTCGGGGCTCCACCACATGGTGTTCGAGCTGGTGGACAACGCCATCGACGAGGTGCAGGCGGGGTACGCGAGCCAGGTGGAGGTATTGATCCACCTGGACAACTCGGTGAGCGTTCGAGACGACGGTCGAGGGATTCCCGTCGGGCACCATAAGAAGGAGGGGCGTTCCGCGGCGGAGGTCATCATGACCGAGCTCCACTCCGGCGGTAAATTCGACCACAATTCCTACAAGGTTTCCGGTGGACTCCACGGCGTTGGCGTGTCGGTGGTGAACGCACTCTCGGCGGAGTTGGATCTCGAGATTCACCGCGATGGTCGAGTGTGGACCCAAACCTACCGCCGCGGCGTTCCCAATGCTCCCATCGTCGCCCTCGGCACGACGGACAGCACCGGAACCGAGGTGCGCTTCCGCCCAGACGGCGAGATCTTCTCCATCGTGGAGTTTTCCTACGAGATTCTCTCCCAGCGTCTGCGAGAGCTCTCTTTCCTCAATCGCGGCGTCCTGATCAAGCTCCAGGACGAGCGTACCGGTAAAGAGGCGGAGTTCTGCTACGAAGGCGGGATCGCCTCCTTTGTGGACCACCTGAACCGCAATAAGAGCCCTCTGCACCCGGAAGCGATTCATATCCTCGCGCAGCGCGATGAAGGCATCGGCGGGGAGTCGGTGGAGGTGGCGCTGCAGTGGAACGATGGTTTCCAGGAGCAGATCTTCTGCTTCACCAACACGATCAAGAATCGTGACGGCGGAACCCATCTCTCCGGCTTCCGCTCTGCCCTGACTCGCACCATCAACAGCTACGTCGCTTCCTCTGGAGTGGCGAAGAACCTGAAGGTGAATCTCTCCGGCGACGATGTACGGGAAGGGCTCACGGCGGTGGTCTCGGTGCGCATCCAGGACCCGAAGTTCTCCAGCCAGACTAAGGACAAGCTGGTGTCTTCGGAGGTCAAGGGCATGGTGGAGAGCGTGGTGGCGGATCAGCTCTCGACCTATCTCGAGGAGAATCCGCGGGTTGCCAAGCGCATCATCGACAAATGTCTCGATGCGGCACGAGCCCGGGAAGCGGCGCGGAAAGCCCGCGAGCTGACCCGCCGCAAAGGCGCCCTCGACGCCTCGAATCTGCCCGGAAAGCTGGCGGATTGTAGTGAGCGGAACCCCGAGCGTTCCGAGCTCTTCCTGGTGGAGGGAGATTCCGCCGGTGGCTCCGCCAAGCAGGGCAGAGATCGTCAATTCCAGGCCGTCTTGCCGCTAAAGGGAAAGATTCTCAACGTCGAGAAGGCGCGCTTCGATCGCATGCTGTCCTCGGACGAGATCAAGACCCTGATCACCGCCCTCGGTACCGGCATCGGTCGCGATGATTTCGATGTCGCCAAGCTGCGCTACCACAAGCTCATCATCATGTGTGATGCCGACGTCGACGGCTCGCATATCCGAACCCTGATCCTGACCTTCTTCTATCGTCAGATGGAAGAGATCATCGATCGCGGCCACCTCTATATCGCTCAGCCTCCCCTCTACAAGGTGAGCCAAGGCAAGCAGCAGGTCTATCTCAAGGACGATCGCGAGTATCAGCTCTATCTCCTGGATCGCATTCAGGATGCTTGGAGATTGACCTTGTCCACCAATCCTGAAGCGACTGGCGAGGCAGGAGCGAATGGAGGCGAGAGTGAAGCCCTGGAGCAGGTCTTCCACGGAGCGGGTCTCGGAACCTTCATCGACAGCATGGAGCAATTCCGCAACGGGCTTCATCGCCTGCTCTACCGCGGGTATCCGCAGCGAGCCCTGGAGCTGGCGCTGCTCCACGGTATTCGCAATCGAGTGAGTCTGCGGGAGCAAGACCGACTGGAGGCTCTCGCTGCGGCGTTGGTCAGAGAGATGGAGTCCGAGACCCTCGACGTCGACGGTGACGAGATCAGCGTGCGGGATGTCGAGGTGGTCGAAGACGAGGAGCACGGCACCAGCTCGGTGGTTTTCATCAGCCGACGCAATGGCGTAGAGCGCGTGGTGCGGATGGGATGGGACCTGGTCTCCAGCGCCGAGTATCAGATGCTGGTGCGCAGCGGGAAGGCTCTCGAATCCCTCCAGGCTACGGCCTTTCAGCTCGAGCGGCTGAAGCAGGGAGAAGTGGTCGATAGCCAGGAGTTCGACAGCGCCCATGACGTCTTGGACCATCTCTATGAAGAAGCCAAGAAGGGGCTATCGATTCAGCGCTACAAGGGTCTCGGTGAGATGAACCCAGACCAGCTGTGGGAAACCACCATGGATCCAGAGCGCCGCCGGCTGCTGCAGGTCAAGGTGGATGACGACGTCGCTGCGGACGAGATTTTTACCGTGCTGATGGGCGATCAGGTCGAGCCCCGCCGCCAATTCATCGAGGACAATGCGTTGATGGTGAAGAACCTCGACGTCTAAGCCCTGAGCTTCCCAGGTCTGGGCCCCTTAGAACTGAGGTCTGGGCGCTGGAGATCGGTGCCCTGCACCTCAAAGCGCGAAGGAGAATCAGCGCCGAGCTCAGGCCTTCCAGGCTTGCCCAATCTCTCAGTATCAAATGCCTCCCAGGATCAGCTCTCGAGCATCCACCCTTCCCTGATCCACCTCTCCGTCTCTTCTCTCCCCTAGCTTTTCGCCCCCCACTCTCCTCCCGATCACCGGGAACCACCCTACTGCGGAATCATGCTTCATGACTGACGACCACAAGCCGATGGACTCCGAGATGTTTCTGGCGGTAGACATCGAAGAGGAGATGAAGCGCAGCTATATCGATTACGCCATGAGCGTGATCATCGGGCGTGCGCTACCGGACGTGAGGGACGGCCTGAAGCCGGTGCATCGCCGCGTGCTCTACGGCATGTGGGAGAGCGGAAATACATCCAATAAGGCCTACAAGAAGAGCGCTCGCATCGTCGGTGACGTGATGGGTAAGTACCATCCCCACGGCGATTCGGCGATCTACGACACGGTGGTGCGCCTGGCCCAGGATTTCGCCATGCGCTACCCGTTGGTGGACGGCCAGGGTAACTTCGGCTCCATCGACGGCGACAACCCGGCGGCGATGCGCTACACCGAGGTGCGCCTGAGCAAGCTAGCGGAAGAGCTGCTTAAAGAGGACATCGACAAAGACACCGTCGATTGGGTGGAAAACTACGACGGCTCCGAGTCGGAGCCCGTGGTGCTGCCGGCGAGGCTGCCCAACCTGCTGATCAACGGCGGTGCCGGAATCGCTGTCGGCATGGCGACGAATATCCCGCCCCACAACCTCAACGAGGTGATCTCCGCTCTGGAGCTGCTCATCGATCGGCCCAACGCCACCTTCGAGGAGCTTCTGGAGGTGATTCCGGGTCCGGACTTCCCCACCGGCGCCATCGTCTACGGTCTGGAGGGGATCCGCTCTGGCTACCGCTCCGGCCGCGGCATCGTGAAGGTGCGGGCTCGCTGCGAGATCGAGGAAATCTCTGGAGATCGCCAGGCGATCATCGTTGAAGAGCTGCCCTATCAGGTCAATAAGGCCCGTCTTCTGGAGCGCATCGCCGAGCTGGTGAGAGAGAAGAAGATCGAAGGGATCTCCGATCTTCGAGACGAGAGCGATCGTCGCGGTATCCGAGTCGTCATCGAGCTGCGCCGAGGGGAAATCGCCCAGGTGATGCTCAACACCCTCTACAAGATGACTCAGCTCCAGACTACTTTCGGCATCAATATGTTGGCCATCGTCGACAATCAGCCGAAGGTGCTCTCGCTACGCCAGCTGCTGGTGCATTTCCTCAATCACCGCAAGACGGTGGTGATTCGCCGCACCCGTTTCGACCTCGCCAAGGCGGAGCGCCGGGCGCACATCTTGGAAGGCTTGCTCAAGGCGCTGGACCTCATCGACGAGGTGATCGCGACGATCCGCGCCAGCGCGACGCCGCCGGAGGCTCGCGAGCGCCTGCAGCAGAATTTTGGTTTTTCCGCGCTGCAGGCCCAAGCGATTTTGGACATGCGCCTCCAGCGCCTCACCGGTCTCGAGCGGGACAAAGTGGTGGGGGAATACAAGGAGCTGATGGCCCTCATCGAACGCCTGCGGGCGATCCTCGGCTCCGATCAGCTGGTGCTGGAGGAGATCCGCGGCGAGCTGCGGGATATCGCCGAGCGCTATGAGGAACCCCGTCGCACCCAGATTCTTCCCTTCGAGGGGGAGATCACTCTGGAGGATATGATCGCCGACGAGGACATGGTGATCACCGTTACCCGCACCGGCTACGTCAAGCGTTCGCCCCTCGCTCTCTACCGGGCGCAGCACCGTGGCGGCAAGGGCCGTATGGGGATGAGCACCAAGGATGGCGACTTTGTCGAGCACCTCTACATCGCCTCGGCCCACAGCTACATCCTGGTGTTCACCGAGAGTGGCCGGGTCCACTGGCTCAAAGTGCACGAGATTCCGGAGTTCGGTCCGGCGGCCCGCGGTAAGGCTATCGTCAACCTCCTTCAGCTTTCCTCCACCGAGCGGGTGGCGACCACCGTGGCGGTACGGGAATTCGATGCCGAGCGCAGCCTGATTTTCTCCACCGCCCGTGGCCTGGTAAAGAAGACCGCCCTCGCCGCCTACGGGAATCCCCGGGTTGGCGGAATCATTGGCATCAATATCGACGAAGGAGATAGCCTCCTCGCGGTGCGGGTCGCTAACCCTGGCCAGCATCTGCTCCTCGCTACCCGTCTCGGCTATTGCATTCGCTTTCCCGAAGAAGATGTTCGCACCATGGGCCGAGCAACCCGTGGAGTGAAGGGCATTCAGCTTCGGGAAGGCGACGAAGTGGTGTCCATGGGAGTGTTGGCCGAGCCATCGGAGCTCGAGGAAGGTCTCTCCGAGGAGGCTGGAGCTAGCGAGCTAGGGCCGATTCTCACCGTCTCCCGTGAGGGCTACGGCAAGCGCACGCCGCTGAAGGAATACCGCCTTCAGGGTCGCGGCGGTCTGGGCATCATCAACCTCAAGGTCAATGAGCGTACGGGGCCGGTGGTGGGCGCCGTTCAGGTGACGGAAGACCAGGGTTTGATGCTGATCACTCAGGACGGCAAGATCATCCGCATCGAAGTTTCTGGCGTCTCGGTAATCGGTCGCGCGACCCAAGGCGTGAGGGTGATGAATCTAGATGACGGCGATGCTCTGGTGGCGGTGGCGCGAATTCAGGCGCGGGAAGACGATGAGCTAGGCGAGGATGAAGAGGGTTCCGAGGAGGGCGCGGACCTCGGCGCTGAAGACGCCGAAGACGAACCCGTCAACTGAGCCGACCTCTTCAGCTGAGCCGAGTCCATCGGCTGAGCAGTCATTCGCTTTTCAGCCCTTCTCCCGAGAGGGTAGATAGGGGACAATCGCGTCGACCCGTCCGGGTCCTCCCGTCTCGAAACCAACTGAAGCTCAAGCTATCAACCCCGTCCTAACCCATCCGCAGTGGGAGACTTTCTCATGCAGTTTTTCCTCGATACCGCTGATATCGCTGAGATCGAAAAGGGCCTCGAATGGGGCATGGTAGACGGCATCACCACCAACCCAACGCTGATCGCGAAGCAGGGTTTGCCCTATTTGCCGACGGTCAAGCAGATCGCTGAGCTGGTGCCTGGGCCGGTCTCCGGCGAGGTGTTGGCGAAGGATTACGACGGAATGCTGGAGCAGGCTCATCGCCTCGCCGACCTCGCGGACAACGTGGTGGTGAAGATCCCGCTGACCAGCGAGGGTTTGAAGACCGTCGGAACCCTGACCGACGAAGGCATCCGGACCAACGTCACCCTTTGCTTTTCTGCGCCCCAGGCCCTGTTGGCGGCGAAGGCCGGCGCCAGCTACATCTCCCCCTTCGTCGGCCGACTGGACGACATCGGTGCTTCCGGAATGCAGCTCATCGCCCAGATCCTGGAGATCTACTCCAGCTACGATTTCGATACCGAAGTGCTGGTGGCCTCGGTGCGCCACGCCGATCACGTTCTCGAGGCCGCGCAGATGGGAGCGGATGTTGCCACGATCCCCTTTGGCGTGCTGAAGAAGCTTTACCATCATCCCCTCACCGACTCCGGCCTCGATCGCTTCCTCGCCGATTGGGAGGCGACGGGAAGATCCTTCGACGGTTGATTTGAGCTCACTGCATTTCAGCGATCCGGCGTCCGGTGATCCGGGGTCTCGGGATCCGGGGTCTAGCGATCCAGCCTCTAAGGATTCAGGGCCTACGGGCCCCGCGGTAGAGCCGCCGCGATCCGCCGGGGGGCCAGGCTCTCTCTATCGGGTCGCCTGGATTGCCTATCTGCTGATGGCCATCGTCGCCGTGGTGTGGCTGGGTCTCGATCGCAACGCCGCGGCGATGTGTGCTGGCGAAGGGGTGTGCCTCGACCTCTTCCTGAATACCGAGGCGTGGCTGGCGGACCTCCTATGGGGTCTCGCAGCTGCGGCTCTGGTGCTGTTCAGCTGGGAGGCCGTACGCCGGCTTCTTCCTCTCGCCCGACAAATGGAGCTGGAGCTGGAGCGCCTGGTCGGCACCCTTCAGCCCGATGAAGCCATCGCCCTGGCTTTGCTTTCCGGCTTTGCCGAGGAGCTCCTCTTCCGCGGCGCGGTGCAGGGTTCTCTGGGCTTGCCCCTGGCAACCCTGGCGTTCGCTCTGCTCCACACCGGACCGGGCAAAGCGCTGAAATTGTGGACCCTGTACGCGGGCGTCGTCGGCTTGCTTCTCGCCCTGCTCATGGAGTGGCGAGGCAACCTCTTGGCTCCGGTCGTCGCCCATGTGGCGATCAACGCCTTTGGGCTCACTCGCTTGGCCCTTCGCGGCAGTGGAGAGCCTCTGCATCAAGCCGCTTTCTCGGATCGCGGATCCTCGGCGAAGGTCGGCGGCGAAGGTGAGGACGACTCGGAGAATCGCGAAAGCTCCGAAGATGAAGGCAGGAGTTGGTAGAATCCTCTACAGTAGAGCGCCTCATAGCAGCCAAACGAAGCCGCTGATGAGGTGATCTCCCTGGAATCCTTCTCGACCGCAATTCTGGACCCATGGTCCGGGCCTGCCCTTCGAGCCTCCCAGTTGAGCTAACCCAGTCGAACTTCCCTCGTCTCGAGGGTTTCCCTCAGTGGCGGTCCTCATCGAGGCCTCGCTCGGTCGAAGCCTCCACGCCTCCCTCCTGGTCCCTCATTTCTCGCTTCCCACCCCGGGACCCTCGAGCGACCGCCACCCTTCATCGTTGCCCTTGACGGAGAACCCATGGCCCAAGATACCCGCGACGTTCTGGATCGAATCGACCGCGAGCAGGATCGATTGCTCGAGAACCTGAAGGAATACCTCCGGATTCCCTCAGTTTCTACAGATCCCGCCTATGCGGAAGAGGTCTTGCGCTGCGCCAGCTGGCTCGAAGGTCAGATGAAGAGTGCCGGTCTCGATGCCGAGATCATCGAGACCGAGGGCTATCCCCTGGTCTATGGCGAATGGCTGGGAGCACCGGGGAAGCCGACCATCCTGTTCTACGGCCATTACGATGTTCAGCCGGTAGATCCGGTGGAGCTCTGGCGCCATGATCCCTTCGAGCCGACGGTGGAAGGGGATCACCTGGTTTGCCGCGGCGCGACGGACGATAAGGGACAGAGCTTCGCTCACCTCAAGGCGGTGGAGGCGATGCTGGCGGAGCGTGGCTCACTGCCGGTGAACGTCAAATTCGTCGTCGAGGGTGAGGAGGAATCTGGCGGCGAGGCCATCGAGGATTTCGTTCGCCAAGACGCCGGCAAGCGCTTGGGCGCCGACGTGGTGGTGGTTTCCGATAGCGCCATGTATGCCCCCGGTCAGCCCTCTCTGATCTATGGCCTCAAAGGTCTTTGCTACATGGAGATCAAGGTGGTCGGCCCGAATCGGGACCTTCACTCCGGCACCTTCGGTGGGGCGGTGGCGAATCCCGGAAACGCTCTCGGGCATATCCTCGCGAGTCTTCAGGATCCGAAGACCGGCCGAATCCAGATTCCTGGCTTCTACGACCAGGTCCTGCCGCTGGAGGATTGGGAGCGCAAGGAATTCGGCTCCCTCCCCTTCGAGGAAGCAGACTATTGCCGCGAGCTGGGCATCGCCGCGAGCTGGGGCGAGCAGGGTTACACCACCCAGGAGCGAGCCTGGGCTCGGCCCACTTGCGACGTCAACGGAGTCTTTGGCGGTTACCAGGGCGAGGGCGCCAAGACCGTGCTCCCCGGCTGGGCTGGTGCCAAGGTTTCGATGCGCCTAGTTCCGAACCAGGATCCGAAAGTCATCGCTGCCGCCTTTGAACAACACGTCAAGGAGGTCGCTGGACCGGGTATCGAGGTGGAGGTGACCTACATCCACGGGGCGGATCCGGTGCTGGTAGAGACCGAGGGTGAGCTGGTAGAAGCCGCCCTGGACGCCATGGAAGATGTGTGGGGAGCTCGCCCGGTGCGGGTGCGAGAAGGCGGATCGATTCCTATCGTCTCTACGTTCTCAGAGGTTCTTGGCGTACCCATTCTGCTGCTGGGATTCGGACTCAAGGACGACCGTCTGCACTCTCCCAACGAGAAATTCAACCTTAGTCACTACTACAATGGCATTCGATCCATTGCTCGACTGCTGGATCGCAGTGGAGCTACGAAGGAATAAGGCTACGCTCTGATCCGTGGTTCCTCGCCAGCTTTGTGTCGGTGAGGGGCAGCACCTGCGAAGGTCGAGGCCAAGATCTAACGAAGGGGCGGCGTGTCGCCCACTGGAGATCACGGCCTCAAATTCACTGCCTTCGAACTTCATCGCCCTCGAACTTTACTGCCTTCGCGGCAAAGCGGTGCACGGAGCTTAGCTAGGCGGAATGCCAGGAGATTTTGACCCTATGTCCGAGAACAAGAACCCATCCACCGGTGCAGCCAAGGATGAGCGATCCATCGAGCGGGAACTGAAATTCTCCGTCGATGGAATCGAGGGGATCCGTGAACGTCTGGTGGAGCTGGAGGCGGAAAGAAAGTCTCCCGGCGCGCCGGAAGACAACTGGATCTTCGACCGCAACGAGGAGCTGACCGCCGATGGTCGTCTCCTGCGACTGCGCAAAGACGGCGGGGGAGCGGTGCTGACCTACAAAGGGGCACCGACCTTCGAGAACGGCGTGAAGATCCGAGAGGAGCTGGAGACTCGCCTGGGGAACCTCGATCACATGAGGGATATCCTCTTACGCCTCGGCTACGAGCCGACCCGCCGCTATCAAAAGGTGCGGGAAGAGTGGCTCTTGGGCGGCGTGATCATTGCCCTCGATCACACTCCCGTGGGCGATTTCGTGGAATTCGAAGGCATCGGCGCGGAAACGGTAGCCCGGCGCTGCGGGCTGGCGGTGGAAGACGCCGAGTCCAGGAACTATCTGAAGATCTACGACGACATGCTCAAAGAGAATCCCGCTCTGCCTCCGGACATGGTTTTCCAGGACGACAACTGAAGCCCGAAGCTTCCCCTCGCTGCCTACGATTCCGCATGTTTAGACTTCGTACTGAAGCTCGTTCTTCGACATCGCGCCGCTCTCGGGGGCTTCGGTGAAGGGTCTTCGCTTGCGCGCAATGGTGCTGGCAGCGGGCTTCGGCACGCGCCTGCGGCCTCTCACGCTCAGCGTCCCCAAGCCGCTGCTGCCGGTGGCCGGCGCCGCGGTGACGGCCTACACTCTGAGGCGGCTGGAACAGGCCGGCTGCGAGGTCGCGGCGATGAATCTCCACTACCTGGGAGAGGCGGTCGAAGAGCATTTTGGTGACCGCTTCGGGGATCTTCCTCTGGTCTACTCCCAGGAGACGGAAATCCTGGGCACCTTGGGGGCCCTCTCCAAGCTACATCATCTGTGGTCGGGAGCGGATCTCGTGGTGGTGGCCAACGGCGATAGCCTCTGTCGCTGGCCGGTGCAGAAGCTGGTGCGGCGGCATCTGAAGAGCGGTGCTGCAGCGACCCTCCTGGTCTCTAACCGAGCTGATACACAGCGCTATGGCGGCGGAATCGGTATCGACGAGGAAGACAACGTCGTCTCCTTCCGGCCTGGGGAGGATCGTCAAGCGGCCAACCGTCGGGCGGTTTTTGCTGGGCTCCACGTCTTTTCTCCCCGTCTCATCGAAGACTTGGCGCAGCGGCCGGCGGATTTCGTCAAGGATCTCTACGATCCTCTCCTCGATCAGGGAGAGAAGGTTCTCGCGGTGCCGACCACTCGCGATTGGCACGATCTCGGGACCCCACGCCGCTATTTGGATGCGGTGCTGGACTGGGTTCGCGGTCGACGGGCGCGACGCTGGCTACCCGGCCGCCGCGCTCTGATCAGCGACGCGGCGCAGATCTCTGCCGAGGCGGAGGTGGCGGATTCCGCTATCGAAGCCGGGGTTCGAATCGAGGCTGGAAGCTCCCTGGACGGCTGTTTGGTGCTCCCCGGGGCGCATATCGGAGCAGGCTCCCATCTTCGGGACGTGATCATTGGCTTCGATACCGTGATCGCTCCAGAGACCTTCATCGAGCGCCGCATGGTCACTCGCCGAACCGCGGGCTATGCCGAAGCTCCCTATGCTTCAATTCTTGGAGACCTGGTCTACTCGCCCCTGGATCCGCCCCCTTCTGCTTAGCTCGCTAGCTTACGAGTTCATTGGGAGGGGATCTGATCTGAGTCCAGGCCCGTGGCCTTCCCAAGACTCTAGGCTCCAAGACTCTAGACTCAATCTTCTTGAGCAGATCTCCTTAGGCTACTCCCCTCAGGGGACTCTCCGCCGGATTGCTTCTTCCTCCATCCCCTCTCCTGGAATTCAACAAGAGGTTTTCCCTTGTCTTCTACCCCTTCGCCCTCCATCGGCCTGCCTTACGAGCTCCTGATCTTCGATTGGGATGGCACTCTCATCGACTCCATCGGCTCCATCGTCGCCTGCACCATGGCGGCCCTGGACGAGCTGGGCCTAGAACGGCTGCCGGAATCGGCGGTGCGGGCCACCGTCGGCCTCGGTCTCAAGGAAACCATGGATGCCCTTATGCCGCAGGCGGAAGAAGCATTGCGCAATGAGCTTCGGGAAGCCTACTTTCGGCATTGGGTCGCGACCTACCATGCCCAGCCGATGCTCTTCCCCGGGGTCGACGAGGCGCTTACCGAGCTGTCGGAGGCGGGGTATCTGCTCGCGGTAGCGACGGGCAAGAGCCGCCGAGGCCTCGAGCGAGACCTCGATCGGGTGGCCGGCGGCGAGCTGCGCCGTCATTTTGTCGGTACCCGAACGGTCGACGAGGCGCGCTCGAAGCCAGATCCTCAGATGGTCTTCGATCTTCTGAAGGAGTTGGGAATGCGCTCGGATCGATCCTTGATGATCGGCGATACCAGCTACGACCTGCTGATGGCCCGATCTGCCGGGATGGCTTCCCTGGGAGTCACTACCGGATCCCACGATCGCGAGGAGCTGAATCGCTACGAGCCGGTGGCCTGCCTGGATGCGGCCACCGAGCTGCCTTCCTGGCTTCGCAGCCTTCCTGTTTCCGCAGGGCAGTCGTGAGCACGGTTGGTACCGGCGACTGAAGCCACCGCGACAAGACACCCTTTCGCGGGAAAAACCCTCGCAGCGATTCTCTCCGTCGATCCGCTGAAGGACGATTCGCTAGCTTGAGGACGAAGGGGAATCGGCTCCGAAGCCGCCATGATCGGGGATCGGGCAGCGAGCGACGAGCTCGTCGGCCCTCCGCTTGGACTCCTGGGATTCCCGCTGCGCCGCGGCCTCGTCCCAGGAATCACCTTCGGCGACCCAACCCTTGAGATGGCGCAGGGCGACGTTGGTGAGGGCGTCGAGATGATCGGACCGGTCATTGAGGGCCGCGATGTAGCGGAAATGTTCGCCGCCGTTCTCTTCGAAGTACTCGCGGTTTTCTTCGTCGATCTCTTCGATGGTTTCGAGGCAATCTGCCGAGAAGCCGGGGCAGGCAACGTCCAGGCTCTTCAGGCCACCTTTGGCTAGGGCGGTGATGGTGGCGTCGGTGTAGGGCTTGATCCACTCTTCCTTGCCGAAGAGGCTTTGGAAGGAAACGACCCATCGATCCTTTTCCAGGCCGAGCTTCTCGGAAACCAGGCGCGCCGTCTTCAGACACTGACAGTGGTAAGGGTCGCCTCCGAGGAAGTAGCGCTTGGGGATGCCGTGGAAGGAGTAGAGGATCTTCTCCGGCTCCCCTTCTGCGTTCCAGCGCTCCCGGATGCTCGCCGCCAGGGAATCGATGTAGCCGGGGTGATCGTGGTACGAAGAAACCGTGCGCAGCTCCGGAACCCAGCGCCACTGGGTCAGCTCCTTGGCCAGAGCGTCGAAGGTGGAGCCGGTGGTGGTGGCGGAATATTGAGGATAGAGGGGCAGCACCAGAATTCGACGGCACCCTTTTTCGGCTAGCTCCTTGAGCCCTTTGGCGATGGAGGGATTGCCGTAGCGCATACCGATGGCGACGTGCAGCGGGCTGGAAATGTGCTTACGCAGCCGTGCTTCCACCCCTTCCCCTTGCTTGCGGGTGATCACCAGAAGCGGAGAACCTTCGTCGGTCCACACGGAACGATAGGCCTCTGCGCTCTTCTGGGGGCGGGTGTTGAGAATCACCAGATAGAGCAGAGGCAGCCAAAAGATCCGAGGCAGCTCGATCACTCGTCGATCGGAGAGAAACTCCCTCAAATACCACCAAAGACCCTTGAAGGTGGGTGAGTCCGGGGTTCCCAAGTTAGTGAGCAAGATGCCCACCGCGGGGATCTCGCCATGCTCAAAATTCTCTTCTCCACGAAATTCCATCGAGGCTCCTGGACCTGGCGGCCCAATGGTTAGGACCGAATCTTGAATTGAGATGAGGGAGCAGCAACTTCCGAAAAAGGCCGCCCACTACCGTAGAGACATTCGTGCAGCGGTGGTCAATCGATGCGGTGTGGCTCCGATCGCTTCCGGTACCCCGAGAGCTCTACATCTCGAAGAGTCAGGGTCGCCAACTACCGGCAGATTGTTCGGCAGGGTATCATCGGCTTCCGTGTTTCGATTCTTCGCCCTTTCGCTCCCCGCATTGATCCTGATTCAGGGTCTGGCCCACGTCTTGTGGGGCGCCCTCTCGTGGGCGCCGGACACCGCTCTGCCGGCGCGCTTTCTGCTCGGCACCTGGGTGCTCGAAAGCTTCGGCCTGATCTTGCTTTTCCTGTTGCTTTCGTCGCGGGGGGGCAATCGCTGGCTGGCGGGTTTGGGAGCGGCGTGGAGCGCGTGGATCTTTCGCGGTCCTATCTTGGTCTTGACCCTGGTGGGAGCTACCAACCAGGCCCATGAGCCCTGGTGGCGTCTCAGTCTCGGATGGCTGGTGGTCTACACCGTGGGAGGCCTGCTGCTGGCCCTGCTGTTCACCACCCGTCGTGCCTCGATGCCCCCTCCCGCGCTATCCAGGGAGCCACAGGAAGTGCAGGAGCCGGAGTCGCCGGGAGAAGCGCTATGGACATCGGAGCCGTGAGCTTAACGTCGCTTTTGGCAGCTATCTCTAGCCCTAGCGGCGCAAATTCTCGGAGATTCTGAGAACCTCGGTGCGCATCCTTTCCGTCCAGCGCGCGCTGCCGGATCACGCCTACGACCAGGCGACCTTGTTGCAGCATCTTCAGGAGCTTTGGGGAGAGCGCTTCCACAATCCCCAGCGTCTCCAGCGCCTCCACTCCAACGTCTTGGTGGGTGGGCGTCGCCTGGCGCTGGAGGCGGAGGAATACCGCCAGCTGGATACCTTCGGCAAGGCCAACGACGCGTGGATTCGGGAAGCGGAAATTCTAGGGGAGCGCGCCCTCGACGGCGCATTGCAGCGGGCGCAGCTGCCGGCGGATCAGCTCCGTGCGCTGACCTTCGTCTCGGTCACCGGCGTGGCTACCCCCTCCGTCGATGCGCGCCTGGTGGATCGAATGGGGCTGGCGCCTAACATCAAGCGTACGCCGATCTTTGGCCTTGGCTGCGTCGCCGGTGCCGCCGGGCTCGCTCGAGTTTCTGATTATTTGCGGGCCTTCCCGACCCATTGCGCCGCGCTGCTTTCCGTGGAGCTTTGCTCCCTCACTCTGCAGCAGGGGGATTTTTCTGTCGCGAATCTTATCGCCACGGGCCTCTTCGGCGACGGCGCGGCGGCGGTGGTGCTGGCGGGAGAGGATCATCCGGCGGCGAAACAGAGCCGCGGTCCTCGGGTCGTTGCGACCCGGTCCAGCTTCTATCCCGGCACCCAGGACGTGATGGGCTGGAAGATTTCCGAACAGGGATTTCAGGTGGTGCTCTCTCCAGACGTGCCGGAGATGGCTCGCCATCATCTCGCGCGGGACGTGGATTCCTTCCTCCGCGATCACGATCTCGAGCGCTCGGATATCCGCCACTGGATCTGTCATACCGGAGGGCCGAAGGTGCTCAGCGCCATGGAGGAGGCTTTGGAGCTCCCCTCCGATGCCCTGGAGCTGAGCTGGCGCAGCCTGAAAGAAGTCGGCAACCTCTCTTCGGCATCGGTGCTGCTGGTGCTGGAAGAGACGCTGGAAAGGGCGTCGGCGCAAGAAGCGTCCTGGGGCCTACTCTTAGCCATGGGGCCTGGCTTCTGTTCGGAGCTGGTGCTTCTGAGATGGTGAGCCTGGGCTTCGCTAAGCCCTCCTCTCACCTCCATCGACTCATCCCTTGATACCCTGCCCTGGTGACAAGCTCCCTCCTTGGTCTCGATACTCGCTGGTGGTACACCGCGCTGGTGGCGCTGGTGGCGCTGCAGCGCCTCGCTGAGCTGCGAGTCGCCAAGCGCAATACGAGGCGTCTGCTAGCTCGAGGTGGGGTCGAGGTGGGGGCCGGCCACTACCCCTTCATGGTCGTGTTGCACACGGTTTTTCTGTTCGCGGCGGTAGCGGAGCCTTGGTTATTCTCTAGGCCCTGGAACCCGGGTCTGGCGCTAGTAGCCTTCATTATGCTGCTTCTTTCGGCAGGCCTGCGCTGGTGGGTGATCCGCACGCTGGACGGTCGATGGACGACTCGAGTGATCTACGTATCGGATTGGGAGCCGGTAACCGCCGGCCCTTACCGTTACCTTCGGCATCCCAATTACCTGGCTGTGGTGACCGAGATCTTGGTCCTGCCGCTGGTTCACGGAGCCTGGCTCACGGCGATGGTCGCGTCGCTGCTCAACGCTTGGCTGCTGCGAGTACGGATCGCCGCGGAGGAGAAAGCGTTGCGGGACCACTGCGACCCACGGGATGTTCTAGCCCAGAGGCCGAGGATGCTTCCCCTGAGAGGCTCGCTCCCGGGGCAAGCTCCGCCAGAGCCATCAAAGACCCACGAGTAAGGAATCATGACCACTGATTCACCGCCTGCTGCTGCCGAGGCTCCTGCTGCAGAGCCAGAACCCCGCTCCGGGAAAGCGATTTGCTCCCGCCCGCAGGTTTTGGCTGGCATCGCGGCGGTGAGCCGGGAGCATCTGGATTTTCGTCAGCCCCTCTCGGAGGACCTGCGCCTCGTCGAGGATCTGGGTCTGGACTCGATGCGCGCCTTCACCCTCGCCGCAGAGGTGGAGAATCACTTCAAGATCATGCTCAGCGAGGAAGATGAGGATCAGCTGGTGACCGTCGGCGACCTGGTGCAGGTCGTGATCGCCCGACTCGAGTCCGTCGCTGGCGAGGTAGAAGAAAGCTCGTGAGCGCTTCGACCTTGGCGAATCCAGAGTCGGCCCAGCTGTCGGCAACCTCGCCAGATACGCTGATCACCGCTCTGTTTCGGGCGGTTCGAGATGAGCAATCCGGGCTCTCCTTTCTCGATCGCCGGGAGCAAAGGCAATGGCATTCCTGGCGCAGCCTGCTGCAGGCGGCGATCCGGGTGTCGGCGGGAATCCAGCGACAGGGAGTGCGCCGAGGTCAGTGCATCGGCTTGATTTTTCCCACCGGGCCCGACTTCTTTCACGCTTTCTTCGGTGCGCTTCTCGCGGGAGCGGTGCCGGTGCCGCTCTATCCCCCGGTACGCCTCGGGCGCCTGGAGGAATACCACCTTCGCACCGCCGCCATGCTCCAGGCGGTGGAGGCGCCGATGGCCCTCGTCGCGCCGCGAGTTCACCGCATTCTCGGGGAGACCGCCGCCGCCACTTCCCTACCCCTCGGGCTGCTGCGCCTCAGCGATCTGCCGTCGCAGCAGGAGGATGAAGACTCTCGATCCCTAGATTCGGGTCTGGTGGGTTCGAGCTTATTAGAGTCGGGCCTTCTAGGGTCGGAGGAGGATTTGGCCTTGGTGCAATTCTCTTCCGGCACCACCGTCGACCCGAAGCCCGTCGCCTTGAGTCATCGCGCCCTTCTCGCCCAGGTGCGCACCCTCAACGGACTTTGGCCAGCCGATTGGTCAAGGAAGTCGTCCACGGGGTCGGATTCGGCCCAAGGGATCGATCCCTGGCGGCCAACGGGAGTTTCCTGGCTGCCTCTCTACCACGACATGGGCCTCATCGGCTGCGTGCTCGCGGCGCTGGAGATCCCTTCCCGCCTTACCCTGCTGCCGCCGGAGCTTTTCATCGCGCGGCCGGCGCTGTGGCTACGCGCTCTCTCGGCCACCGGGGCCGAGATCTCCCCCGCCCCGAGCTTCGCCTACTCTCTGTGCGTGGAAAGAGTGCGGGACGAGGAGCTTGAAGGGGTCGATCTCTCTCGCTGGAGGGTGGCTCTGAACGGAGCGGAGCCGGTGGCGCCGGCGGTTCTGCGCGCCTTTAGCGAACGCTTCCGCCCCTGGGGCTTCGACCCTCGGGCGATGACCCCGGTCTACGGCCTCGCTGAGGCCAGCCTAGCGGTGACTTTTTCCCGGCTGGACTCGGACCCGATCATCCGGCGCTTCCGGCGACAGGAGCTCTCGCGGAAGGGAAGAGCCTTGCCCACCGAGGCCGCCGACGGCGTGGAGCTGGTCTCCGTCGGCCGTCCCCTGCCGGGCTTTGACGCACAGATTCGTCGCGCCGACGGCAGCCCGGCGGAGGCTGGTGAGGTGGGACGATTGTGGGTACGGGGCCCTTCCCTGATGGAGGGATACCTATCGCGACCGGAGCTCACCCGCGAGGCCCTGATCGAGGGCTGGCTGGATACCGGGGACCAGGGCTTTTTCGATTCGGAAGGGGATCTTTTCCTCACCGGGAGGGCAAAGGACATCGTGCTGATTCGCGGGCGGAATTACGCCCCTTCGGAGCTTGAAGCGGTAATGGATACGGTGGAGGGAGTGCGCCGAGGCTGCTCGGTGGCGGCCAGCTATCTGCCGGAGGGCGGCAAGGAAGAAAGCCTGGTGCTCCTGGTGGAGGCGGCCCGAGGATTGGGGGACGAGCGGCGGCGGAAGCTGCCGGAAGCCTGTGGTGAAGCCCTCCTGGCGGCGATGCAGCTGCGGGCGAAGGAGGTGGTGGTTCTCGATCCTGGGACTCTGCCTCGAACCTCTTCCGGCAAGCTGCGCCGCGGTGCCGCTCTCGAAGCATGGCGCCGCGGGGAGCTGCAGGCCCCGAAGAGAATGGGATGGCTTCAGTGGTTGAAGGTGCTGGGCCGATCCCGGTGGCTGCTCTCCAGGGATGCCGCAAAGCGGGAACGACGAGGTAGCTCATGAGTGATCTTGACCACAAGGCGACGCCGTGGGATGTCGTGGTGGTGGGGGGAGGGCCGGCTGGCCTTGCCGCCGCTCTCGCCCTGCGCATCACCGGGGCCTCGGTGCTGGTGCTGGAGCGCCGCCAGCCGCCGCTAGACAAGACCTGCGGCGAAGGCTTGATGCCCGATGCGGTGGCTTCTCTGCGGGCTCTCGGAGTGAATACCTCCGAGATTCCCGCCCACTCCTTCACCGGGATTCGATACCTCGATGGCGAGCTCGAGGCGGCGGCGGACTTTCCCCGCGGAGTGGGATTGGGAGTGCGGCGCCTCGAGCTCTCGCAAGCCTTGTTGAGCGCGGCCCACGGCGCTGGCGTGGAGCTTCGCTTCGGAGCTCGGGTGGAAGGGCTGCTCCCGCCGGAACCGGACGCTGCCGGGAAGTCTCGGTGGCCGGGTCTTCTCACCGCCGAGGGGGAGATCCGGGCTAGTCTCTTGGTGGCCGCGGATGGTTTGCGTTCACCGCTGCGCCACGCCGCTGGACTGGCTAGCGATTCTTCGCCACTGCGGCGATTCGGCATGCGTCGACATTTTCGGATTCAGCCCTGGAGCCCGCGGGTGGATGTGCATTGGGGCCAGGACTGCGAGGCCTACGTCACGCCGGTGGCAGAAGACGAGGTAGGGGTGGCCTTTCTTTGGTCTGGCTTCAAGGCGACCTTCGAGGAGCTGTTGCAGGGTTTTCCGCGCCTAGAGCAGCGCCTCGCTGGCCAAACGCCGTCTTCCCAAACCGCCGGCTGCGGTCCCCTGGCCCAGGGGGTACGCAAGCCCTGGCGACGAAATCTCGCCTTGATCGGTGATGCGTCCGGCTACGTCGACGCCATCACCGGGGAGGGCCTTGCCATGACCTTCGCTCAAGCGGAGGCTTTGGGGCAGTGTTTCGAAGGCACGCGATGGCCGAGCGCCGCTTCAGGCTCTTCTTCGCATTCCTCTTTCACTTCCTCCCTGGCTCGCTATGGTCGCCGCCATCGCGCCATCGGTCGGCTGCCGAACGCTATGACTCGCGGCATTCTTGCCCTCGAGCGGCGGCCGGAGCTACGTCGCCGAGTCCTCACTGCTCTGCACCGGGACCCCGACCTCTTCCAGCGTCTCTTGGGGATTCACGCCCGCACCCTTCCGGTTCACCGCCTTGGCTGGAAGGGCGTCTATCGCCTCGCGCGCAGTGTCGTATATCATTGACGGTTAGAGCCTTGGTCCCGTAAGGCTGGCTCTCGAACCCCCCTCTTCATCCGCCTGACTTCAGGCTCTTCCTCGCGCGAAGGGTTGCCATGTCATCTGAGATGGATGCCCCGGCTGGAACCACCGACGTTCTCGGTGCTTCGCCGAGGACCTCCAAATCAAAGCCGCGCTTCGGCCTGATGGGTCGATTGGTGCTGGCTCTGCTGCTCGTCGGCCTGGTTCCGCTGGTGCTCATCGGCGCTGGCCACGGCGTGGTGGATCGATCCATGACGGAGCAGGTGCTGCGCTCCCATTCCCTCTCCGCTCGCTCCTCGGCCCACCAGGCGGAATCCTGGCTGCGGGGCCAGCGGTCCGCCGCTGCCGCTCTGGCGCGTCATCCGGAGGTCGTTGAGAGCCCTACCTCGGCGCAGTCGGCAGATCTGCTTTCGGGCCTGCTGCAGAGTCGCCCGGAGATCCTCGCCGCGGCGCTCTTGGGGGACGAGGGGGAAGAGCTGTTGGCCGCCCGGCGGCGAGATTCTACGCCGGCGGTGGATCAGCTGTTGATCGGACCCGGCGGGGAGTCGGTGGAGTGGTCATCCGCCGATGGAGAGCTCTGGCTGCGGCTCGATGAGCGCATCCTGGGCTCCGATGCCCGCTGGCTGCGACTGATCGTTTCCGGTGAGGGTTTGCGACAGCTCAGTCAGCCGGTGGAGCTCGGCTCTACCGCTGAGCTGGGGCTGCTCACCCCCGCCGGCGAAGTGGTGGTGGGTCCAGAGGATCTCCCTCAGCGCTTACCGGACAGGCTTTTAGAAGCTGCCCTGAGCCGCCGCATCGCGGGAGCCGGCGGCGGGGACGAAGAAATGCTGGCGGCTTGGGCTCCCCTGGCGACAGCCCCCTGGGTCGCCCTCTCGGTCCAGCCGCGGAGCGAAGCGGAAGCCGTCGCCCGACAGCTGCGGCAGAGAACCGGATGGGCCCTGGGGGGAGCTGTCGGTTTGATCTTGTTGATCTCTAGCGGAGCCTGGGCTTCGGTGGTCCAGCCCCTGCGTCAGCTGATCTCCGAGCAGCGGGAGCTGGCCGGGATCGGCGAGGCAGATACGGAGACCGCCGGCAGCGAGATCGATGCGCTGCGCAACAGCTTTCGCCGACTCGCGGCGCAGGTAGAGAACCAGGGGGAGCTGAACTCTCTGACCCTCGGCCGGTACCGCATCGAGAAGGTGCTCGGTCAGGGCGGCATGGGTACGGTGTTCGCGGCCTTTGATCCGCGCCTGGAACGCCCGCTGGCGATCAAGACGGTTCGCGTCGATCGCCTGGACGGAGAAGAGGGCGCGGAACGCGCCAAGTCTCTGCTTCACGAGGCCATCGCCACCGCCCGCATTCAGCACCCCAACGTGGTGGCGGTCTACGACCTCGAAGAGCACGAAGATCTCGCCTTCCTGGTGATGGAGCGAGTGGATGGAACCAATCTTCAGGATCTGCTGGACCGCTACCAGGTCCTGCCGCCGGGGCAGGTGGCCGCCTTGGGAGCCGGGATTGCGGCGGGCTTGGGAGCGGCCCACGAGCGGGATCTGGTGCATCACGACGTCAAGCCGGGCAACGTCCTGCTGGGCTACAACGGCGAGATCAAGGTAGTGGATTTTGGCATTGCCCAATTCCTCTCGGCGGTGCAGGAAGGCTCGGGCAAGGTCTTCGGGACCCCCGGCTATCTCGCTCCGGAGGTCCTGCAGGGTGAGCCCTATACCGAATCCGCCGACCTCTTTGCCCTCGGCGTGATCCTTTACCAATGCCTCGTCGGCCGTCGCCCCTTCTCCGGCCCCTCCCTTCGTTCGGTGGTGTTGGGCACGATTCGCGATCAGCCAACCCCACTGCGCACCCTTCGACCTGAGATCTCAGAAGAGTTGGAAGATGTGGTGCTCAACCTGCTGGATAAGACCCCAGCTCAACGTCCTTCTTCTGCAACGCGCCTGTCTCAATATCTGACGGCCCTATCGGATTCTCCCTGGAGCTTATTGAGCGATGACCTCCCAACCCCCCAAGAAGCGATACCGGAAGAGGCGTGGCGTCGCCACTCTCGCCTGCTGCCTTCTGCCAGTTCTTCTGGCGACACAACCCCTGAAGGCTGAGCCTCAGGCACCGTCTGTCGCCCCGACTTCGCAAGCAGAAACCCTCTTCGTACCGGCCGGAGGCCAGATCGAGGTTCCTGCTCCGGAGCCCGGTCTGAGCGTCGAAGCTGCCTTCGGCGGTGGCCTGATGGAGGCCGTCCCAGAGGGCGTGGTGATCGCTCCCCTGGACGGCGACCACTGGCTGGCGGTGGCCTCGCGGGATTCTGCAGGCCGTCTCTCTCCGGTGCGCTGGGTGCGGGTGCGGGTCGATCCCGAGGGCCCGATCTCGCGAGTGAGCTTCGAGCCGGAGCCGGTGAGCGACGGGCACCAGCTGTGGCTGCCCAGCGGCAGCGTGGCGTTGGTGAGCGCCGAAGATGGCGGATCTGGCGTGGCGGCGGTGCTTGTGGGCGCTGCCCATGAAGAGAGCGACAAGCAGCTGGCTATTCCCTTTCCGGCTCGAATCGAAGGGGCGACCACCGTTTCTCTGCCGGAACGGGGCGAAGTGACGGTACGGGCGGTGGCCCAGGATGGCGTCGGGAACGTCGGGCCCCAAGCCGAGCGACAGGTCATCGTCGATCCCGAAGCTCCTACCGGATCCATCCGCTGGAGCGGAGCGGTGATGGAAACTGGCTCTCCTGGGCAGGTGGAAGAGCGCTTCGTGGTGGGGCCGGGCGCGGACCTCGGCGTTTGGGTGCACGATGTTGGCAGCGGTGTCGTCTCCTGGCAGCTCTATGTCGAAGGAGAAGGACATTCTGCCGACGAGGTCTACGCTCAGGGCGGGGAGTCGATTCCCGTCAACGGCAACGTGCTGAACCAAGAGCCATCATGGGCCGACGGTGAATACACTACCCGGCTGGTGGCCAAGGACCGAGTGGGCTACGAGGCGCAGGTCGCAAAGCAGCGGGTGACCGTCGATACTCAGCCGCCGAAGATCGAGGGACGAGTGCTGAACGATGGCTTTGTCGCCGATGACGGCTCGGTTTGGTATCTGCCGCCGGTGCGTCTGGAGGTCCAGGCGGTGGACGAGGGCAGCGGATTGGCCAGCTTCGCGGGTCGCTTCCAGAGCAGGGAGCAGAGCACCGGCAGCGTCCTAGGATCCGGAACGACAACGACCCAGAAGATGACTTCCCAGATTCTGACCTCCGGTGAGGTGGTCGAGACCAGTGCTCACCAGGTGCAGCTAAGCGCCAGCGACCGGGTCGGAAATCAGAGTAGCTTCTCTCTCGAGATCCTCTACGACGGCGAGGCTCCGGTGATCGAAGCCACCAGTCCAGACGGCGAGGTTTTGCCGCAGGGGAGCTCCATCACCATTCTTCGGGGCAAGAGCATGCGCTTTTACGCTCAGGACGCCCAGAGCGGGCTCAGGATGCAGCGAGTGGCGATCAATCGCCGACTGTGGCAGCCGGGCCCCCGCACCATCACCTTTGAGGACGCTGGCTACTACGAAGTCTGGATAGAGGCGGAAGATCGCTCCGGCAACGTGGTCGACGGCTTCTGGAAAATCCGAGTCAACCGCCGCGAGGGAGGGGAATGATCATGGGAGAGCTGTTGCGAAGCGTTGCGCTCGGCCGCTGCTGGCTGGTGGCGAATTTGATTGTCGCCTTCCTCGCGCCCTCGGCATGGACCCCATCGGCCGAGGCTCAGCCGGTGGAAGATCCCGCCGTGCTGGCCCCTGCTCCGCGGGAGGGGGATGTGGTGATCTGGTACCGCGTTCAGCAGGGAGACACCCTGGAGCGCATTACCGAAAACCTCCTCGGAACCCATCGCCTGTGGGAAGAGAACCATCGGCTCAACCCCTTTTTGAGCGATCCGAACCGCCTGCGCATCGGTCAATGGCTGCGGGTGATCGAATCTCGCCCCAACGCCGAGCGCTTCGCGGAAGTCAGGGATCTCTCCGGCGAGGTTCAGGCGCTGCTCTTTCCGTCGAACACCAAGGAAGCGGAGCTAGGCGATCGTCTGGAGGAAAGGGACGGCGTACAAACCGCTCAGAGCTCCTCTACCCAGCTGCTCTTCGATGACGAATCGAGTCTAGAGATCGGCGAGAGCTCTCTGGTCTTCCTGGAAGTGGTGGATGAGACCCTCACCGGGATTCGCCGGGAGATGATCGAGATCCGGCGCGGCCAGGCGGAGGTCAGCACCCGATCTCGCAGCTCGCGGCAGAATCGCGAGATCGAGATCCGCATCGGCGGCGCCAAGGCGCGCCCAGAGGTGGGGCCCGACGGTCGCGCCCAAACCCGAGCCCGTCGGGCCGAAGGGGGCGGAGCGCAGGTGATGGTGTACACCGGCGCTAGCGTGGTGGAGGCCGCCGGTGAGTCGGTAGACGTTCCCGAGGGCATGGGTAGCTCGGTGCCGGAGACCGGTCCGCCCTCGCCACCGGAGAAGTTGCTCTCGGCGCCGAGGCTCGAGGCCCCTGGCTCCGGAGCCGTTCTGCCCTACGCCAATCCGGACTTCCAGTGGTCTGCGGTGGATGGCGCCCAGTCCTATACCCTGGAGCTCTGCGCCGATCCTTCCTGCGTGCAGCTGCTGCTGCGCAGGGCCGGTCTGGAGACGCCCCGCTGGGATAGCGCGGAGGCCCTGCCCCAGGGCGCCGCCCATTGGCGGGTGACGGCGGTGAGCGATAGCGGTCTCGACGGGTATCCGGCGAGGGCACGCCCCTTGACCGTCGATTCCCCCGACGTCGATCTGGAAGCCCCGGTGGTGGTGGCCCGAGTGGTCGGTGCCGGGCGGGTGCTTCCCGCCGAGGGCGCTTCCAAGAGTGCCCTTCTCGGCCCTGGCGGCGGCCTCACGCTGGCGGCGAAGGATGACGTTTCGAAGGTTCAGGAGATCCGCTACCGCTGGAATCAGGGGGTCTGGGTGACGCTGACCACGGAGTGGGAATCCCAGATCTTTAGACCCCAGGCATCTGCCGCCGGTGGAGGCTCCCAATCGCTGGAGCTTCTGGCGGTGGATCACCGCGGCCGCATCTCGGAGCCCGTCGTCCTGGAGCTCCAGGTGGATACCCAAGAGCCTCCGGCGCCGACCCCTCGCTGGACGCTGCCGGAATCCTGATGCACCCGAACGATCCCAAGCGCTCCCGGCGCGGCAAGAAAGGCCGAAAGGGCCGCGGCAAGGCCGCCGCCGCTCATTCCTGGCAGCAGCAGCGGGAGGCGGAAACGCCCCTCGCCTCTTTTCCGAGGCACGGCCACTATCGCCTCGCTCTGGCCTATGCCAACGGTTACCACGTCGGTATGTCCAGCCTTGGTTTCCAGCGCTCCTACGAGCTGGTGCACCGCCGCCCGGAATGGTCCTGTGAGCGCTTCTTCACCGATGGGGAGGGAATGCCCCTCTCGGTAGAGAGCGATACGCCCCTCAACTCCATGGGCTGCATCGCCTTCTCGGTTTCCTTCGAGGAGGATTACGTCCACCTGCTTCAGATGCTGGATCGTGCCAGCATTCCCCTGCGGCGGGAGGATCGCAGTGATCGGGATCCTCTGATTCTCCTCGGTGGCTCCTGCGCCACGATTAACCCGCTGCCGATGGCGGCCTTCGTCGATGCTTTCCCCCTGGGAGCGGCGGAGAATCTGCTGCCGTCGCTGCAGGAGATTTTGGAAACCTCCGTCGACCGCCAGGAAGTGCTGGAGCGGCTGGCGGAAACGCCGGGCTTCTACGTTCCCGGCCTTCACGAAACCAGCGACCGCAGCGGCGTGGACAAGCTCGAGAAGCTGGAGATCTCCGCCGGCCAGATGCAGCAGCCGGGCTTTTTGCCGACCACCTCGATTCTCACGCCCCACACTGAGTTCGCCAATAAGTTCCTGATCGAGATGAGCCGCGGCTGCCCAGAAAAATGCCGCTACTGCTGGGCGACCTTCGGCATGGGCAAGTTCCGCTGGCATCCGGAAGCCTTCATTCTCGACGCCATGGAGCGAGCCCGGGCCCACACCGATGAAGTGGGCTTCGTCGCCACCGCCGTCGGCGATCACCCCCAGGTGGAAAACATCCTGCGCACCGGGGTCGAGATGGGCTTTCGCACCTCCGTCTCCTCGATTCGCATCCCCGCCGTCACCGAAGGGGTGCTCGACGCCCTCCGCGCCTCCGGCTCCCGCTCCATCACCCTGGCGCCGGAGACCGGGACCGATCGGCTGCGCAAGGAGATGGGCAAGCCCATCACCAACGCCACCCTGCTGGACAAGATCCGCCTGATCTTCCGCAGCGGCCTCACTCAGCTCAAGCTCTACTTCATCGTCGGCCTGCCGGGAGAGACCGACGACGACATCGAGGGCATTCTTCGCCTCGCCGCCCAGGCGCGGCAGATCATGCTCGAAGAGCTCGCTCAGCCGAAGGGCATCCTCGGCCATATCCACCTCGGCGCCAGCGTGCTGGTTCCCAAGCCCTACACCCCCTGGCAGCGCCATCCCATGGCCGAGCCCAAAGTCGTCAAGCGCAAGCTCGCCCGCCTCAAGCAGGGCGTCGCCCGCCTGCCCAACGCCACCCTCTCCACCGGCAGCGTCCGCCAGGCCATCTGGCAGACCTACATCTCCCGCGCCGATCACCGCGCCGCCGAAGCTCTCGAAGCCGCCGCCCGCGGCCACAAGCTCTCCGCCGTTCTGCGCGACTACCGCGACACCATCCATCCGGAAGTCTGGGGAGATTTCGAAGGCCCCCTGCGCTGGCACTTCATGCGCACCGCGCTGCCACCGATGTCCGTTCAGAGCCCGCCGCAGCGGGCCAGCGCTTGACTCGAACGGAGCCAGGCTAAAGCTGGAGGCGCTTCACCGGGACGAATTGATGGGGCGATGGAGGTTGAAGGCGCCCTAAAGTCGGCGCTTCCAGATGTGCGGACTTCGAGAGCTGTGGGTGACGGCGAGAATCTCGACCCATTCACCGCGGATCCGAAAGAAGACTTGGTACGGGAATGGCTGAGGCAAGAGAGCCCTCCTGAGATCGCGATAGATGATCGGGAACTGTTCGGAGTTCTCCTCGATCCGCGACATGGTCACTTCCGCAGCCCGGAAGAATCGATCTCCGAGACCTTGCCTCTGATCGTCGTACCAGTTGACTGCCTCTCGGAGATCCGTCGCGATCTCCTTCCGGTAGCGGCGTCGCCTCATTCCTTGCGACGGTCGTCTAGGGAATGGAAGACACGCTGCTTCACCTCATCCCAGGTGAGCCAGCCGTCTGGGTCCTTCTCCGCTGCTTCCACACGACGGTCGAGGAGATCCTTCTGCCACTCATGGAGCGGTAGATCTTCAGCATCTCTCTGTACGCTTTCCCAGAGACTCTCTGCGAGCTCTAGGCGCTCTTCGACGGAGAGCTTGAGAGCGGATTCCTGAACTTCGGTCTTGGTCATACCTACTCAGTGTAGACCAACTCAGCGTAAGCCAAGCGTTGACGGGGGCAATCCATATGGGCACTTGACTCGGTACTTGCCGCAGCGGGCCAGCGCGTAGCCGGCTCCTCTGCGGGCTCTGGATAGAGAGTGCCTGCTGGCCTCAGGCCGCTTCGGCCTCAGGAATGAGGTATTCCGTCGCGTCCTTGGTCAAGGTCCAGCGAATGTTGGAGTAGACGTAGAAGAAGAGTCCGAAGGTCATTCCCACAAGGGCATATTCCGGCCTGCTGAGGAAGGTCGAGGCGACGGTGATGGCCAGGCAGACGGTGCTGTTGATGAGGATATTCGGGCGGTAGATCGGCAGCACGTAGTAGTAGGTGATCTGTTTGCCGAGGTAGAAGAGGGTCAGGCCGGCGATGGCCAGGATCCGGAAATCCGCCATGGCGATCTCGTCCAGAATGGCGTGGAGGATCAGGTTGGCCAGCATGGCGAGGCCCATGCAGAAGAGCACGTTGGAGTAGAGCAGCACGAAGCCGTGCTCTAGTCGCTTCGTGCGCTCCAGGATGTCGAAGCTATCGAAGTAGATCCACCAAATGGCGCCGACCATCAGGAAGCCGGCGGTTGCCGCGGTGATGTTGAGGGGATCCCAGGTGACGTCCTTCAGACCGCCCACCAGGCTGATCACCGACTCGCCGAGCAGAATGATCGAGAGCAGGCCCACACGCTCCACCAGGTGACTGCGGTGCACCGAGGTCACCGAGGCTCGTCGACTGATCACCACCGCGGCGATCATCTCGAAGAGGATGCCCGCTAAAAAGATGGTCGAGCGCAGGGAGCCGTCGAAGAGCAGAGCGACCCCGGAGATCGCCGCACCGGCGAAACCAGCGTGGCTCATGGCGCGGGCAAAGCGCCCGAGCTCCGTAGTCACCCGGGAGGCCGAGAGCCAATAGGTGCCGGCGATTAAGACCCGAATGATCACGTAGAAGAGGATCAGCCGGCCGTAGCTGCTCACCACGTTGTCCCCCAGCGAGGAAGCCATCGCCGCCATCAGGAACATGATGAAGAGGGTTCCTACCCGCTGACTCTTGCTGTCGGAGTCGAAGCGATTAGCGTAGAGCGTATGACTGGCCCAAATCCACCAAATCGGCACAAAGGCGACGCCGAAAGCCACCAGCTGCTTGGCCTCGATATGCCCGTGGTGAAGGTGGCCTAGGCTGTGGGTGACGACGGAGATGGCGGCGACGAAGACGAGATCGAAGAAAAGCTCGAGCCAGGTCGCGTGGCGGTGACTGTCGTTGTACTTCAGGGCGGAGCCTGTGGTTTTCACGGCGGAGCTCATAACGATGCTCCTCGTTTCGTCCCCGGAAAGAGGCTCTCGAGATAGGCATCGAAGCGCACGAAGTCGTTCTCGATGTCCGGATTCTTCATCACGTCGTAGCAGGCGAAGGAGGGCAGAGGCTCCATCCCGAAGAAGCGGAAGTTCAAATGGGTGGGCAGAAAGAGATCATCGATGCTTCGGCCCTCGAAGAAGGTCTGAGAAGGATCGTTGAATGATTCCCGCGGAGCGTTGAAGGTCAGAGAGATGGCGTACTTCGTTCCCTCCAGCGTTCCGCCGCTGCCGTATTGCTTCTCCGGCTGCTGCCGGCTCCTGCCGTTGCCGAGGCAGAGTCGGCCATCCATGCCCGCCGAATACACGGTGTCCATGTAGCGCTTGAAGCTCCAGGGGACGCCCATCCAGTTTGTGGGCGTTTGCAGAAAGATCACGTCGGCCCAGCGATGGCGCTCGATCTCTCGGTCGACGTCGAGCTCGTCCTTCATCGTGGTGAGCTTCACCTCGTAGCCGCGCTCGGCGCAATGTTGCCGCACTCTCTCCACCAGGGCTTGGTTGAGCTTGCCTTGGGAGAAGGGGTATTCCTCGTGGGCGTTGATCAAGAAAACGTTGGTCACCGCTCGCTCCTTTATACCGGTTGGGCTCCCGGGGGATGTAGGTCATCGAGAGCTGGCGCACCTACCGGGATACGTCGCCGTTAACCTACGCCTCTGGAGTGATCCGCCGGTAGAAGAATTCGCCGGGCAGCTTGCCTAATTCTCTGTTCGGGCGACTGAAAGATCAGAAATTAGCCTTCAGCTTGTACAATCCTCGACATGTTTACGAGTGCCCTAGTCGACTCGGTCTCCCGTCACGCGCCTCTAGACGGCTTCAACGAGACCCTCATTACCGGCCTTCGCCTCTACCGACAGGAACAGCCGACCAGCGAGCCGATGCCCGTCGTCTACAAGCCTTCGGTCTGCGTCATCGTCCAAGGGCGCAAACGGCTGCAATTTGGCGACCGGGCCCTCACCTACGACCCGGGCAACTACCTGGTCAACGCGCTGACCCTGCCCCTCCAAGCGGAGATCCCGGAAGCTTCTTCCGAAGTCCCCTTCCTCGGCTTCCTCGTCGAATTCGAGTCCGTCCAGGTGGGCACCCTGCTGGCTGAAATCGATGGCCTCATCCACTGGCCGCCGGAATCTGAGCAGCAGACCATCGGCGCCTGTCCCATGGATGCAGCAATCCAGAGCTCCCTCGAACGCCTCGTTGGCTGCCTCGACGACGCCATTCAACGAAAAGTCCTCGCCGATGCCATCATCCGCGAGCTTCTGGTGGAAGTACTCCGCGGCCCTCGAGGCCACGTCCTGCGCCAGCAGGCCGCCAACGCCGGTCGCGCCCACCAGGTCTCCCGAGCCGTCGCCTATCTAGAGCAGCACTACCGCGAGCCCCTCGACGTCGGCACCATCGCCAAACAGGCCGCCATGAGCCCCTCCACCCTCCACCAGCACTTCAAAAAGCTCACCGCCCTCTCCCCCATGCAATACGTCCAGCGCCTGCGCCTCCACCAGGCCCGCGCCCTTCTCCTCGTCGGCCACGCCGCCGCCGAAGCCGGCTACGAAGTGGGCTACAACAGCCCCTCCCAATTTAGCCGCGAGTTCCGGAGACTATTCGGCGTGCCGCCGAGCCAGGTGCGCCAGGGTGTGGGAGCGACGCTGGGGTAGCTCATCTGAAGCGCTGCGGTGGCTTCGTTTCAGCGCGGGTAGAATGTAGGGAATCTCGTGAAGACACAGCGACCGATTGCTCACGAGGTTGGAAAGGATTTCCAATGGCGAAACGCGCACTGACTATTCCATACTCCGATGATCTTCTTCTCTCTATTAAGGAGAGCCCTGAAGAGTTCGAGGCCGAAGCTCGCATCCTTCTGGCGGTCAAACTCTACGAGTTGGGCCGGCTCACTACGGGTCGTGCTGCAGAACTAGCGGGCGTCGGTCGGGTGGAGTTCATGTTTTTGCTCGGTCGCTTTGGACTTTCGCCCATTGGAGTGGGTCCAGACGAGAGCAGGATCTAATCAATATCTGATCGAGGTGGAGGCTACCGAACAGTTGTGGTCAATTACGACACCGATAGTTTCATGATCCATCATCGATCAGTTACATGCTCTCCACTACGTCGATGAAGAGGTTTTGATCCCAGCTACCAGTTATGGGGAACTAATGGAAGTTGAACCAACTTTGGTAGTGGCTCCTAGCTTCGGGCTCAAGGCTTTTATCAATAGAATTTTGCTTGCTGAAAACGTCACGTGTTCCAAGGTGCGAAAAAGTCCTTAAGCCAGTAGGATGTGCGAAGTTTGAACCTTTCGAAGTCATTGCCGGCTTGATTTAATTCGTCCTGCCTCCGCTGTTGTTTCAGCTCCTGTCGTAGGGAATCTATTTCTCTTTGTTTTGTGAAATCAGCAAGGGCAGTAGGAACAGAGCCGAGGGTTTGCACACGTGCAAGGTTGACCTCATCATCGACACAGCGTAGTGCGCCGTACACACTATGCATTCTCAAAGGGTTTTCAACTGTAAGGACACAGGATTGCGTCGTGAAAATAGTAGGAAAATCTATCACTATAGCTAAGTCGTTCCATGCTCCAGTTTTCCATGAGCCACGCCTTCCATCTAACACGGCTGTGCCGTCGTTAAATAGATAAAGTGAGGTAGATGACTTATCGTCATCCGTGGATGTCCACTGACCTGTAACAGCTAGGCTAGTCAGAGTATCCCTTTCATATAAAAGCCAGCCACATATGAGTAAAGTGACGATAAGTAGTGCTAACCAAACCAAGTCGTCGTCATGAAGCATGAGAGGTCTCTTTTAATATACCCAGTACTCAGTAATACTAGAAGTTTGCCCTTGAGGCTGAGCTTTAGCGAGACCAGCCCAACAAAAACCAGAGACATTATTGCCGCAAATAGCTTTGTAAGCGAAGCAACCAGCTGGTCGATGGTTTAATCGACTCAAACTAGAGAGCGAAAAGCATAAACGATAAACCCCCTGTTAAACAGGGGGTAGAAAAAGAGTGATATTTTGGTGCACCCGTAGGGATTCGAACCCCAAACCTCCTGATCCGTAGTCAGGTGCTCTATCCAGTTGAGCTACGGGTGCCTGTCAAGAGCGAGGATACTAGAGCATCGGGGGCAGGATCGCAAGGACTCCCGGGATTTTTTTCTCCGCCGGGAGTTGGGCCAGAGTTTCGGCCGACGGGATGCTCGACTCTGCCTCGGTTCCCTCGAGGCCAGGATCAGAAAAAGCGCGACTCTCTTGCCGTCAGAGGAGCCCGTCGTTCGTTGTCTTAGTAGGGGCCGCTTTTACGCTCCCCTTCTACGGCCACTACCGGCCCAACGAGACGACACCGGCCATCTGGCCGCCTCTTTAGCCGCTCATTCAGGAGATTCGCCGATGAAGAAACTATCCCTGCTGACCGCCGCCCTGCTGATGCTCTCTGCCCTCGTCCTGCCCGCAAGCGCCGGTGCCAATACCGGAGAGCCGGCGGAGCCGGAGCTGCTGGCGGTGAAGTTCCACGCCGATTGGTGCGGTAGCTGCAAGAAGATGGGGCCGGTCTTCGAAGACCTTCAGAATAAGTACGACGGCAAGTCGGTGCTCTTTGTGACTCTGGACCTCACCAACAACACGACTCGCTCGCAGGCTGAGTACCTGGCGTCCGCTTTGGGCTTTGGCGACGTTTACGCTAAGAACTCCGGCACCGGCTTCATCCTGCTGCTGGACGGCGACAGCAAGGAGCAGGTGGCCAAGCTGACCGCCAGCCAGGACATCAAGGCCATGGGGGCGGAGCTGCTGGCGCAGCTGGAGAGTCGCTGAGGGCTGTAGAGCTCTCAGACGGGTTCTAGGGCGGAGCCCTCAACAGGCGCAATAGACTAAGGACATGAACGAACGCGAGCTGCTGCAGTCGGCTTACCGCTACGCCCTCTCCCTCACCGGGGAGTCGGGAGAAGCGGAGGATCTTGCCCAGCAGGGCTGGCTCCGGCTGTTGCGGCGCTATGGGCAGGTGCCCCGGCGAGGGAGTCTCTTCCTCACCGTGCGGCGGCTGTTCATCGATCGCAAGCGCCGCGATCGTCGCGTGGAGTTCGTCCCCCTGGAAAATGTCGACGCCGAGCCGTCGGTGCCGCCGGTGCCGACGCTCGAACGTCTCGACCTAGAGCGCCTGCTCGGTGAGCTGCGGCCGAAGGAGCGGGAAGCCCTCTATCTGCACGCGGTGGAGGGCTATACGGCGACAGAGATCGCGGGCCTCACTAAACAAGGTCGAGGCACGGTGCTGAGCCTGATCCACCGCGCCCGCAAGAAGCTGGCGGCGGGTGCCGAGCAGGCAGCCGCCGGCCGGCAAGCGGGAGGGAGCGCCTGATGCGACAGTCCATCGATGACCAGGTGCGCGCCTTCTACCTCGAGCAGGAAATGCCGCAAGATCGCGTGGAGCAAATCCTCCAGCGCACCGCCGAGCTGCGGCGTGCGCGCCAGCGTCGCTGGCTGGCGCTGGCCGCCACCATCGTTCTGGTGGTCGCCGGGGGCCTATGGCTGCGCCACTGGACGGCGACGGAAGCCCTCGCCGACCGGGTGGTGGCGGAGGTGGCGATGAACCATCGCAAGGATCTCGGCGTGGAGGTCTCTGCCGCCGACTACGACCAGCTTCAGCCGGCTCTCGACAAGTTGCCCTTCGCGATTTTGCCGCCGGCGACGGAGCGGGCAGAGGGCTACCGACTACTGGGCGGGCGCTACTGCTCCATCCAGGCCCAGCTCGCCGCCCAGCTCAAGATTCGCGATCCCCAAACCGGGCGCACGGCGACCCTGTACGTCACAGAACTCAGCCCTCAGCTCCAGTCTCTTCCCGGGAAGCAGCGCACCGCCGACGAGGTGACGGTGGACATTTGGGCCCAGGACGGTCTCCTCTATGCCCTAGCTCAGGGTGAGGGGACCTAGCCTCCTCAAGAAGCCATCACAAGAAGCCCCTTCGGAGTACGGGGCTTACTCGATGAGTCCCTGCAGCGGGGAGGAGGCGGTGGCGTAGAGCTTCTTGGGGATGCGCCCGGAGGTGGCGGCGAGATGGCCGGCGCGGATCGCGAGGCGCATGGCGTGGGCCATGCGGACGGGATCCTGGGCGCCGGCGATGGCGGTATTCATCAGCACGCCGTCGACGCCCATCTCCATGGCGATGGCGGCGTCGGAGGCGGTGCCGACGCCGGCGTCGACGATCACCGGGACCTTGGCCTGTTCCAGGATGATCTGCAGGTTGGCGCGGTTGCGCAGGCCCATGCCGGAGCCGATGGGGGCGCCGAGGGGCATCACGGCGGCAGCGCCGAGGTCGGCGAGCTTCTGGCAGACGATGGGGTCGTCGTTGGTGTAGGGCAGCACGACGAAGCCCTCCTTCACCAGGACCTCGGTGGCCTCCAGAAGCCCGACAACGTCCGGGAAGAGGGTGTCGGGATCGCCGATGACCTCGAGCTTGACCCAATTCCAGCCGCCCAGCTCGCGGGCCAGGCGGGCGGTGCGAATGGCGTCGTCGGCGGTATAGCAGCCGGCGGTATTGGGCAGCAGCAGGTATTTCTTCGGGTCGATGTAGTCCAGCATCGAGCCTTCGCCACGGGCGTCGAGGTTCACTCGCCGCAGCGCCACGGTGACCACCTCGGCGCCGGAGGCGGCGTGGGCGGCGGCCATGGTCTCGAAATCCGGGTACTTGCCGGTGCCGATGAGCAGGCGCGAGGAGAAGGTGCGGTCGGCGATGACCAGGGGCTCGGCGGCGGGCTCGGCGACGTTGTGGCCGTGAACGGAGCCGGCGGGAGCCGGGGGAGTGGACGTGGTGGTCATATCAGGAGGTCCTCGAAAGGAGCATGGCAAGACCTACGGCACCCGGGCGAAGGGCAAAGCCCGTTCCGTCGAAGGCGAGCCTCCTCGGGAGCGCCTCCGAAGCCCCTAGCGCCGCGGGACGTAGTATTGCGTGCCGCGAATCGGCCGCTGGAGCTGGTGGACCAGATCCTCGAAGTCTTCCTCGCGGTTGGGGAAGTCCAGGGTGCGGGTGTCCACCACCAGGAGCGGCGTCTGACTGTAGTAGTGGTAGTAGTGGTTGTAGGCGTCGATGAGCTCGCGCAGATAGTCGGTGGAAATGTCTTTCTCGAAGCTCCGGGAGCGCTTGCGAATGCGCTCCATGCAGGTGTCGAGATCGGCCACCAGGTAGAGCACCAGGTCTGGCTTCGGGATCTGCGGCTCGAGCATGTTGTAGAGCTTGTCGAAGAGCATCAGCTCATCGTCGTCGAGATTCAGGTAGGCGAATACCCGATTCTTCTGGAAGCTGTAGTCCGAGACCACCAGCCGCTGGAAGAGCTCCCTCTGCACCACGTCCTGCTGCTGCTTGTAGCGCGAGAGCAGAAAGTAGAGCTCCGTCTGGAAGGCCGCGCCGGGGCGATCTTCATAGAAGCTCGGCAGGAAGGGGTTTTCCACATCCTCGAGGACCTTCACGCCTTCAAAGCGGCGGACGAGCATCTCCACCAAGGTCGTCTTGCCGACACCGATGGGGCCATCGACGACGAGGTGGTGGAACGGTAGGGAGGAGGTCAAGGGATGGAGGGGGTGGTTTTGGAGGCGGTCGCTGGGGCCGGCGAAGAGGAGCGCCGGGGACAGCGAGGAGTATAGCAGCGGGACGGAGGGACCGAATCGCTGAGCTTGCGGCGGGATGCCGTGGACCATGGGCTATACTGCCGCCGGATCGATGCCTTGCGCGCTTCCGCCGCGAGCGATGTGCTATCTCGAAACGGGGCCCGAAGTCCCATCGAAGCTCGATTCGCTCAGCATCTCCAGCGGGTTACCCCCCTACCGGGAGGGTGGTCGGACGAAGGGCTTACAACAAAGCGGGCCCGATGCGTCAGCGGGAGCCTACTTTCCCATGGCCTTTCCGCGGCGCAGCTTTCCTAGATCACGAGCCTGCAGGGCGCACCTGCTGGTCCCGAGACTCGCGCCACAATCGGGCCGATTCGGTACTCACCTCAACCTATTCCGAGGCTCAGTCCCGAGAGTCAGCTCCGAAGATCATCCGCGAAACCTAGTTTGGTGAACCCCAAATCGATCGAGCCAACTCGCCGTACCAAGCCCTTGGACGGCGTCTTAGACCCTGGACCAGGATCTATGGAAGAGATCCTGCGGGGCGTTGGCTGTGGCCGCTAGATGGCCGCTGAAGAGAGGGCCTTTGAAGAGACCGCCCATGAATGAAGTGGCGCACGAAGAAGTAGCGCATGGAAGTTAGGGCATGAAAGTTAGGGATCGTGAGCGCGGAGTTGTCCTCGCCCACGATCCAGCGAAATCCCATCAAGCCGAGCTCACCGCTCTTCGAACCCAGGACAGCGCGCGACAGCAGGTCGCCGCACCCTGAGCCGAGAGAGCGAAGGCACCCTCCGCAGGACGGGGCGCGGCGCCTAGAGCCAGCAGAGAAATTCGTGAATAGAGAGAACCCAATTCGATGACACCAACACGTAAAGCTACCTCCTCCGACGACCAAGACGTTCGCCGCGGATCCACGTCCCGGGCCCGGCAACTCCTCTTCGGTGGAGGAGACGACGTAGCAGCGCCCCGGGATTCATCGTCCCGGGATTCATCGCCCCAAGACGCTCCTCCCCCGCAGACTCCGAGCCGGCGGGATGACCGCCCGCGGAGCGCGGCGCCAAAGCCCGGGAGCCGTCGCTCCAGGGGCTCTGCTAGCGCCGCTCGAGACAGAATCGCTCAGAGTCTTGGTTCGTCTCAGAGCTCCGCGGCAGAAGATGCATCGCCGCAGAAGGCCCCGTCCCGGGGAGAGCGCCCCAAGAGCTCTGCCCGAGGGCAGGAGGCCCGCACCCCGGCGCCGGAAGGGAAGCGCTCCAAGGGGTCGGCTAGCGCGGTGAAGGACAAGCTCGCCCGGAGCTTAGGCTCCCAGTCTTCCTCTTCCCGGAGCTCCTCTACTCCAAAAACCGAAGCAAGTTCCCCGGCGCGGAGCGAACGCAAGAGTTCAGACCGGTCTCCTAAGTCCCGCGCCGTCGAGCGCAAATCGGGCCGGTCTCGGGCGGCTGAGCATCGTTCGGCTCCGCCCCGAGAGCCTGCTGCTTCAGCGTCCGCCGACACCAGGGCTAGCAGTGGAGCCGGCCGCCGGGGTCGAGACAACGCGCCCCGCCATCGGAGCGAGAGCAGCGTCAGCTCGCCGCGGGCCGAGCAGGAGCGAATGGCTCCGCCCCGAGAACCCGGTCGTCCGGTGTACCCGCAGCCGGTGGAGAGTCCCCGTTACCCAAGTCGCGAGAGCGAGAGCAACGGAACCAGCCTGGAATCCCTGTTGCGGGATGTCTTCCTGGATCATCCGACGGAGCGCAGCAGCTCTTCCTTGGTAGATGAGCGCAAGATCGCCCTCTTCGTGGATTTCGAGAACATCGCCCTCGGGGTGAGGGACTCGGATATCAAGAAGTTCGACTTTGGCCTCGTCCTCGCCCGGCTGCTGGAAAAGGGCAAGATCGTAGTCAAGAAGGCCTACTCCGACTGGCAGCGCTACAGCGACTTCAAGCGCCCCTTCCACGAAGCGGGCATCGAGCTCATCGACATCCCCCAGAAGCATTATTCGGGCAAGAACAGCGCCGATATCAAGATGGTGGTGGACGCGATGGACCTCTGCTACTCGAAGGAGCACCTGGATACCTTCGTCATCGTGTCCGGCGATAGCGACTTCTCTCCCCTGGTCTCCAAGCTCAAAGAGAACGACAAATACGTCATCGGAGTCGGGGTGAAGAACGCATCCTCCAGCCTGCTCATCGACAATTGCGATGAGTTCATCTACTACGAGGACGTCTGGCGGGACGCCCAGCGGGCTCCCCTGCTGCAGGGGCTAAAGAGCAAAGACAGCGAGGTCTTTGGCCTCTTGACGGACGCCATGCTGGCGCTGATGCGGGAGAACAAGGAGGTGCTGTGGGGCTCCATGGTCAAGCAGACCATGAAGCGCAAGCGTCCTTCCTTCAACGAGGGCTACTACGGCTACTCCACCTTCTCGGAGCTGCTGGAGGACGCCGAGCGCAAGGGCATCGTTCGCATCAAGCGGGATAAGCGTTCCGGCAGCTACGTCGTCAGCGGCTTCGCCAATTAAGCATCGTTCAGTAGCGCGGCTGCGCGAAACCAGCCCGCTGGTCTGCGGTGACCGTGATCTGTGCCGATCAGGGGCCAGCCCTGATCAGCCTGCGTTGATCAGGGGGCCGGTGGCTGTCCCAGGGGGCGGCGGCTGAAGGCCTCGGCGGAAAAGAGGTCGCTGGACCGCCCGTGCAGCTGCTGGAGCAGCGCGGCGTAGGCGATCATCGCCGCGTTGTCCCCGGCGTAGGTCAGGGGCACGAGATGGAGCTCCACGCCGGCTTCTCGGGCCCACTGGGTGAGCTGTCGTCGCAGCAGTCGGTTGGCGGCGGCACCGCCGGAGACCGCTAGTCGCTTCATCGGGTTGCGGCGGTGATAGCGCCGCAGCCGCCGCAGAATCTGCTCGACGGCGGCGTAGCGAAAGGCGGTGAGAACGTCGAGCACCGGCTGAGCGAAAGGTGGCTCGGTCTGCGCCGGGGAGAGCTCTACTCCCTGGCGCCGGAGGCGGTCGAAGCGCCCGAGGGTTTCGGTCTTGAGCCCGGAGTACGAGAAGTCCAGGCTCGCCTTGGTGGACGCGATAGGGAGAGTCTCGGCGCCCTCACTGCCGAGCTCCGCTAGGGAGTCGACGATGGGGCCCTGGGGGTACGGTAGCCCCAACGCCTTGCCGACCTTGTCGAAAACCTCGCCGAAGGCGTCGTCCCGGGTCTCGGCGACGGTGGTGATCTCTTCTCCGTCGACTTCGAAGAGGCTGGTGTGCCCGCCGGAGACCACCAGCCCGACGAAGCGGCGAGGGAGCTCCACGGGGGCCGCCGGAGGCCTTTCTACGCTGCCGTCGGCGCTTCGCGGCGGGTCGGGCAGAAAGGGAGAGACCAGATGGCCTTCGAGGTGATGAACGGCGTGGAAGGGGCGCTGCAGGCCGTAGGCGATGGATTTGCCCAGCGAGAGACCGACCAAGAGGGATCCCATCAGCCCGGGACCGCTGGTGGCGGCGACGGCATCGATGTCTGACCAGTCGACCCGCGCCGCTTCGAGCGCCGCGGCTCCAACGGAGGGCCAGTTGAGCAGGTGCTCCCGACTGGCGATCTCCGGCACTACCCCGCCGTAGGGACGGTGGGCCGCCAGCTGGCTAGACACCACCGACGAGAGCACTCGACCGCTGCCGTCGATCACCGCGCAGGCGGTGTCATCGCAGGAGGTCTCGACGGCGAGGATGATCGGCGAAGGGTGGCCCTGGGGACTCACCCTGATGCCCCGTCATCTTGACCGTCTCCGCCCTGGTTCTCATCGTTTTGGCCTTCATTGGGGCCATGATCTTCCGCGGTGCTGTCGTCGCGATCCTCTCCCGGCGGAGTAAAGCCCAGGCTCTCCGCACAGAAGCGCTTCCAGTCCTCATCGATGGCGTCGAAGATCACGTTCTGGTCGATGTAAATGCCGTCGGTGACGACGTAGTTCTCGTGGATATAGAGAAAGCTATCCGTGGTGAGCAGCCGGGGGGAGGTGTCCTCGGCGTTCACGCGAGCGTTCGCGGCGTTCTCCTTCCAGCCCTCAAACTCTCGGAGTCTCTGGATTGGATAGGCTTTGCAATAACGGCCCACGGTCGGCATGCCATCGTTCCTCGACAGGGCTCCCGGCTGCATGAAGGGAGCGAAAGAAGGGTGTTTTAGTGAAAAGACGATACCAAAGCCGTCGGGGGGGAACCAGAAGGCGCCTTAAGAAGCCTTTCCGATCGCTGGGTGGGGTGCGATGTCGCCATCGGCAGGGGCCGCCGGCGCAGCGATCTCGGGCGGGCGCTACTGATAGACTCAAAGGCTCTCGGTCGGGGCCCCCGCCCGGCGGCTTTCGGTTCTCGAGCCCCTTGAGGCGGCGACTCGCTTTCCCTCGGCGACGAAATTATCTCTCACTGGGACCTCCCGGTGGCCCGCTAAGAACTCCCTCCGGGCCCCGCCCTTTCCGCACTCCACGCTTCTATGCCTACCCCATTTGTCATTAACGGTCTCGGACGTCTCGGCCGCGCTCTGGTGAGGGTCGCGATGCAGCGGCCCGATGCGCTGAGCCTGATGGCGGTGAACGATCCCGCTGACCCCCGGGCGCTGGCCCACCGGCTGAGGCGAGATTCGATTCACGGTCGGTGGTCGGTCCCGGTGCGCGCCAGTGAAGTGCATGCCAGTGAGGGAGCATTGCATCTGGGCGAGCATACTCTGCCTTGCTTCCAGCACAGGAATCCAGAAGAGATTCCCTGGCACCGAGTCCAGGCCGAGGAGCCTCTGGTGGTGGTGGAAAGCAGCGGAGCCTGGACCCGCGGCGTCGACGCCCGCCGTCATCTGAGCCCGGCGGTATCGACGGTGGTGTGCGCATGGAATCCGCTGGAAGAGCCGGCGGACGTCGACGCCACGCTGTGCATCGGGATCAACGAAGAGCACTACGATCCGCGCCATCACCGCGTGGTCAGCAATGCATCCTGCACCACCAACTGCATCGCCCCGGTGGTCAAGGTGCTGGACGATGCCTTCGGGCTGGAGCGAGGTCTGGTTACCAACGTTCATGGGGTGACCAACAACCAGGTCGTGCTAGACAGCGCCCATCCGGACCCGCGCCGCGCTCGCTCCGCCCTGCTCCACTTGATCCCTACTCCCAGCGTTGCGGCGCGAGCGGTGGGTAGGGTGCTGCCCTCCCTCAAGGGCAAGCTAGAGGGGTACGGGGTACGCGCCCCGGCTCCCCACGGTGCTCTGGTGGATGTGGTGGCCCAGCTTCGTCGGCAAGTCACCGAGGAGGAGCTCGCGGCAGCCTTTCGCGCTGCCGCTGAAGGCTCGCTGATGGGAATTCTGGGGGTTGAGGACGAAGAGTTGGTCTCCGGCGACTACATCGGAGAGAGTCGCTCGGCGGTGGTGGATCTAGATCTGCTGCAGCACGTGGATGGGACCCTGGTTCGGGTGGTGGCGTGGTACGACAACGAAGTCGGCTACGCTCACCGCCTGGCGGATCTGCTCGCCCACATCGGCCGTCGCTGGGCTGCTGTCGCTACCGCTACTGAAGCCGTGCCGGCTCCAGCGACTGCGGTTACTCCCTGACGGGCTCGTTCCTTGAGTGGCTAGCTCTCTGAAGAAGCCGTCAGAGATTAGCCCCCGGGGAGGTCTTCCGTTCTTGCCCGTCTACTGAAGTCTCCCGTCCTCAAATCCCTTCCAACCTAAAATTGAGTTCACCCGCTGCTCAAGGAGAGCCCATGGCCCCGGTCTGCACCCTCGATGACCTCGATCTGACGAGTCTGCAAGGAGTTCGCGTCTTCGTTCGAGTGGATTTCAATGTTCCCATCGATGAGAACGGGACGGTTACCGATGACACTCGGCTTACGGAAGCGCTGCCAACCCTTCAGGAGCTGCGCCAGGCCGGGGCGCGCTTGATCCTCGCGTCTCACCGCGGGCGCCCCAAGGGCAAGCCGAACCCCGAGCTCTCGCTAGCGCCGGTGGCGAAGCGTCTCGGCGAGCTTCTGGGGGCCCCGGTGCCCTTCGCCACCGACTGTGTCGGGCCTGCGGCGGAGGAGCTGGCGGGATCTTTGGGGGACGGCGACGTCGGGCTGCTGGAGAACCTTCGCTTTCATGCCGGAGAAAAGGCCAACGACGAGGACTTCGGCGATGCGTTGGCGAGTCTCGCGGACGTTTTCGTCAGCGATGCCTTCGGATCCGCCCATCGTGCTCACGCCTCGGTGGTGGGCGTTCCTCAACGCCTGGCCCGCAAGGCCGCCGGTCGCCTGATGGTGCGAGAGGTCGAGGCCCTGGGTCATTTGCTGGGGGAGCCGAAGCGGCCTTTCGCGGCGATTCTCGGGGGCGCCAAGATCAGCGGCAAGATCGACACCCTCGACAATCTGCTGGAGCGTCTCGACGTGCTCCTGGTGGGGGGCGGCATGGCCAACACTTTCCTCGCTGCCCAGGGCCACGATCTTGCCAACTCCCTGGTGGAGGCCGACCGAGTGGAGCTCGCCGCAAGCATTCTGCACCGGGCGCAGGAGGCCGAGACCCAGGTGCTGCTGCCGCTGGATGTGGTGGTGACCGACGACCTGTCGAATCCTCAGCGCATCGAGACCGTCGCGGTGGAGGCGATTCCTGCCGGGACCGCCGCGGTCGATATCGGTCCGGCGACCCGGGAGGTCTTCGGGACCGCGCTCTCGCAGGTGGCCACGGTATTTTGGAATGGCCCCCAGGGGGTCTTCGAGGTTCCGCCCTTCGATGCCGGTACCGTCGCCGTAGCCCAGGCTTTTGCCGCAAGCAGCGCCTATAAGGTGATCGGCGGCGGCGAGACGGTGGCCGCTGTGCACCGCGCCGGGGCGGCGGAGAGCGTCAATCACATCTCGACCGGCGGCGGAGCTTCCCTGGAGCTTCTGGCGGGCAAGACCCTGCCGGGCGTTGAGATTTTGGAGGTGAAGTCATGAGTCGTCGACCGCTGGTGGCAGCGAATTGGAAGATGAATAAAGTTCGCTCCGAGGCCCGGGAGTGGTGCCTCGGCCTTCGACAGGGCCTGGAGGAGGTTTCCTCGGAACGCGACGCTGCCTCCCTGCCGGAGATTTTGCTCTGCGCCGGCCCCACCCTGCTCACCACGGTGGCGGAGGGGCTCGCCGGCTCATCCATCTCCTGGGGTGGACAGGATCTCCATGTGGAGAGCTCGGGGGCCTTCACCGGCGATATTTCCGCGGCGCAGCTGACGGACGTCGGCTGCGCCTGGGTGCTTTGTGGCCACAGCGAGCGGCGGCGAGACCATGGTGAGCAGGATGAGCTGGTGGGCCACAAGGCCGCCGCCGCGCGAGCCGGCGGCCTACGTCCGGTGGTGTGCATCGGCGAGGGTCTCGAAGAGCGGCGCTCCGGAAGGGCTCTCGAAGTGCTCGACCAGCAGCTCACCACCGCCTATCGCAGCGCGCTGGACCAGCTCGAGGTCTCGAGTCTGCCCGCTACCGATTGGGTGTTGGCCTATGAGCCGGTGTGGGCTATTGGCACCGGAGAAACGGCGACTCCAGAAATCGCCCAGCAAGCCCATCGATCGCTGCGCCAGCGTCTTCAAGCCCTCGGCGGTGAAGAGCTCGCGCAGCACCTGAGAATTCTCTACGGGGGCTCGGTCAAGCCCGGCAATGCCGCCGAGCTGATGGCCCAGCCGGACGTCGATGGCTTCCTGGTAGGGGGCGCAAGTCTTGACCCCGAGAAATTCTGCGCTATCATCGTCAATTCCTGATCTGCCAGGGGGTAGGGCCGGTATGTCGGCAGATCGGCTCGCACCCTGAAGCGCCGCAGCGCACCCGAGGAGATATCGCACCGTGCTTTACGTCATCTACGCTATCCACGTCATCGTCTGCATCTTTTTGATCATGGTCGTGCTCCTGCAGCGCGGCAAGGGCGCCGACCTCTCCGTCTTTGGTGGTGGTAGCACCCAGGCCGCGTTCGGCGCTCGCGGTACGGCGACCCTTCTGCACAAGCTGACGGTGACCTTCTTCATCATCTTCATCCTCACCACCATGACCATCGCTTATCTGCAGGGAGCCCGCTCCGATCGTAGCGTGGTCGATGGTTTGGACGAGGGGAATGCGGTTGCGGCGGAGGCTGAGGGCGAGCAAGCTCCGGCAGAAGCCGGGGACGGGGAAGCTGAGGACGATGCTGCTGCTGCCGATGATGCCGCTGCGGACACCGCAGAAGGTGAGGCTACCGAGAGCACGGATGCTACCGAGCCGGCCGCAGGCGATGCCGCTAGCGGAGATGACGGGGCGGCCGCTGCACCGGAAGGGGATACAGCGACGGACTCTGGGGATTCCAGCGCCGAAGCATCGGACGGCTGATCCACTTCTCACGCGAAAAGATTCAACCTTTGTTGGTCTAGATAGGGGCAACAAGAGAAGACAAAGATCGAGCGGGCTGCTAGAATCCCGCTCCACCACGCCGAAGTGGCGGAATTGGTAGACGCGCACGGTTGAGGGCCGTGTGGAGTAAAATCCGTGCCGGTTCGAGTCCGGCCTTCGGCACCATTCATCTCTTGGTCTCATGCCCGATCGATACCGTTCCACCCAGGGGCACTGTTACCAGGGGCGCTGTGACCAGGAGCGCTGTGACCAGGGGCAGCCAGAGAGATTCGAATCGCGGCTCTATCAGCGGCCGATGATTCCCGCGCAACGCCGCCGCTACTCCAGCGGGCGGCGTTTTCGCTTTTTTGGGCTGGCCCTTCCTGGGCTGCGCTTGAGAGCGTGGAGTGAATTGGGCGGAGGGCTTGATCAATGACCCTTCGTCCGCTGGTTGGAGTGGCTCTTGCTGGGGGGCAATCCCGTCGCCTAGGGCGAGACAAGGCGATGCTTCCGGCGAGCTCCCACCAAAGCTTTGCCGAGCGCGCGGTCAGCTTGCTGCAAGAGGTGGCGGAAATCGTCGTGGTAGCGGACGGAGGTCGCCAGCGAGTGGCCGGCGTGCCGAGCCTTCGGGATGCGCCGGGGGCCGCAGGCCCTGCGGCGGGACTGCTCGCCGCGGCGCAGGCCTACCCCGGGCAGCCTCTCTTGGTGTTGGCCTGTGATCTACCGGCAGTGAGCCCCGAGCTGCTGCGGGAGCTGGCGCATCGGGAGGTAGCGGCGGACCTCTTCCTGCCCCGCTGGCATTCGCGGGAGGGAAGGGAACGGCTCGAGCCCCTCTGTGCTCGCTGGTCGCCGAAGGTGCTGGCGGAGCTCGCCAATAGAGTTCGCGACGGCGCAATGGCCCTCCATCCCCTGGCGCGCACTGGGCAGCTGCACGGGGATAGCAGCAAGGCTTCGGGCTCGGGCCTGTTGGTGAGTTATCTGGAGGCAGGAGCCCTTGCGGTCCTCGGCTCGCCGGAACAGCTCTTTCTCAACGTCAATCGCGAGAGCGATTGGCGGCGCTGGCGCCGCGGCCAGGGCACATGATGGTGCTGTCTCTCGATCGGTCGCCTAGCGACCAACTGGCCCGCCCCTGACCCGCCTAGCGGCGAGAGGGGTTTGGAGGGCCTCCCCGCTCGTTCTCGCAGATTTCGCAGGGGCAGAGCTGGCGGAGATATTCGAAATCGTAGATTCCGGTGCCGTGGCCGTCGGACCACAGCATCGAGAGGGCGTAGCGCCCCACCGGTCGAAGCGACTCCAGCTGCACCGGCCGTCTCGGCGGCTGGAAGTGCAGGGTGCCGCCATGACCCTGACAGGCGGCGCAGGGGCACCAGCCCCGCAGCTGGTCGTAGGGGTGTTCCCCTTCATGGCCGTCCTGCCACACCAAGCGCAGGATCCGGCGCTCCGGATCACGGTGAGCCCCGATCAGTGCCGGTACGGCGCCAGTGCTGGAACTCGTGCCGGAGCTCGGGCTTTGAACCTCGCTCATCGAGGCTTCTCCTTGGTCTCTGGGGAACTCTTCTCCCCTTCATCCACGACAACAGGATCGAAGGTACCAGCTGGCGTCCAGGGGCCGCAACGCAGAATACGCCAGACCGCCATGGGAACGCCTCGGGCGGTGCCGTGATGGCGAATTGCGTCCTCGCCGTAGTGGCTGCAGGTGGGGGTGAATCGGCAATGAACCCCCATTCCGGGCATGCGCGGAGAGAGGGTGGCCTGGTAGGCGTCGATAGAGGTCAGCAGGAGCCGAGAGGAGAGTTGATAGCGGGACGGGAGAGCGAGATCTACCGCCAAAAGGAGCAGGGCGATCCAAAGAATGCGCTTGAGGCGCCGCCGGTGAGCCAGGCTGGCTTCTTTCTTCTGTTCGTTCTCTTCAAGGCATGTCTCTACCGCATTGGCTTTTGGACCGTCGGTCTCGGAAAGACTCGCTGCGTCTTCAGCTCCCATGGACCACAAGATAAACCCAATTCCCTAGAACCGCTAGAGCCAGGGCAATGCGCACTGGCCACGGCCACTGGATCGGCAGCCGAGGAACGGGGCGTCTGCTGATCACCCAGGCGAGGGATGCCACCCCGCCGACGAGGAAGAGGATCCACGCCACCGTGGCCAGCGGGCTTACGGCGAAGGCAGCGCCAAAGTCAAAGTGGGCCATGGCGAGGGCGGCGCGGGTGGTTCCGCAGCCGGGGCAGGGGTAGCCGGTGACCAGTTTCGTTGGGCACCCTGGTAGGCCAGAAGCTAGCCGGGTGGCCCAGGGAGAGAGGGCCAGCGCCGACAGGGCGAAGGCCCCCCAGATGAGGCCGAGCTGGCGGGCTCCCTTTTGCCTTAAAGCTTCCCGTCGTTGGTCATCCATCGCTCAGGGAGCTCCCATTCGGAATCTTCTGATTGGATCTGAGCGGATGCAGCTCGTTCTCGAGAGGGTATCCGAGATGGAAGCATCCACCCGGCGGCTCTGACATCCTGAGGGCGATTCCTCCAGGCAGAGCCGCCGGGCCTCAATCGGGTATTAGCCGCCGCCGCCGGCCGCGGCGGCGAGCCCGGCAATGCTCGCTCCAAAGATCAGGACCGTGCCGACGATGCACACGCAACATACCGTGACCAGCAGAACCACCGCGAGGATGGCTTTCTGTTCGGTGGTGCGATGCAAGATCGCGAGGCCAAAGACGTAGAAGACCAGTGCCCAGATGGCTGCACCGATGCCACCGATGATGGGAACGATTTGAGCTAGCTGTGCTGTGGAGGCGAAGGCTACCGTACGCACCGAGCCCTCGAATCCAGCCTCGGACTCGCCGAGTCCACCGACGACCTGCAGCGCGAGATGGAGCAGGCCGGCTCCGATGAACAGGCCGATGACCGCAAAGATGGGGGTCAGGATCAGTCCTAAGAACCCACCTGCGCCAGAAGCCAAAGCGCTGTTGGCATCTCCGCCGAAGGGCAGAGTCATGGCAGTGTTCAGCACCGTGCTGTAGACGAAGCCGAAAATACCGCCGATGACCGCGAGGATCACCGCGTAGAGAATCGGCCCAACGTAATCTCCGGTAGAGGCCGGAGTCCGCTCATAAGCTTCCCGCGGACTGGTGACGAAGAGCTTGACGGTCTCGATCAGAGCGGGGAAGAAGCCCAGCTGGTCCCGCTGCTCCCAGGGAATCGGAGGCCGGGTGGGACCACCGTAGGGCGGGCCCGGGGGTGGCGGTGGAGCCTGAGCAAAAGCGTCGTCCGGCGGCGGTGGCGGCGGTGCGAAATTGTCTTCAGCCATGAAGTGGCCTCCTTTGAAATGGAGCCAGCGCCGGAGAGCCCCCAGCGCTGGTCACCCTCAGAATTGATCGGCGTATTGGCTCAGGCCAGGAATCAGATACCGCTCGCCCTTGGTGGCCTTCACGATGCAAAGGATGGTGAGCACCATCCAGCCGAGGACGTAGGGGATATAGAGCAGGAAGGTGATGCAGCCGACAAAGGGAATCATGCTCAGAACGCCGATGAACAGACCGATCACGATGGAGGCGGCGAAGAGCAGGAGGCCGTTCTTGGCGTGCCACTGCACTTCCTTGTCCTCGGTCTCCACGAGGAAGGGAATCAGCGCCAGGGGGCCGAGGTAGGCCAGGACCAGCATCAGAGTGTTGTCGCTGCGGGCGCCGGCCCCGCCGCCGGGGGGTGGCCCCGGAGGAGGAGGCGTTGCGCCAGCGGGGGCGACGGGTGGTGGTGGCGGTGGCCCCGCGTCCGCCGGGGGCGGGGGCGGAGCGGCCTGGGTGGCCGGGGGTGGAGGTGGTGGTGCCGCCGCGGCGGCACCCTCAGTCGTCTCGTTGGGGGTCTGCTGATCGGGCTCGTTCGCAGGCGTTGCTCCGTCGGCTCCCAAAGGCTGAGGGGGACCGGGAACGCCAGAATTTTCGGGCGAATCAGACATCGTTAGCCTCCTAGACACAGAGGTACACGGAAAGGGCTACAGAAAACAGCACTGAAAAGTCAGAATCCGTTTCAGTGTACCCTCTGCCAGGCCCTGGGCTCAACTGCGAGAAGAGGGACTACGAGGAGCTAGAGTCCTCAGTTTCGCTCTCGAGAGCAGTGAGTCCCAACGCAGCGAGGTGGTTGTGGAGACTGTCGAGGCTTCCCGGGTGTACATCCAGGGCGAGGGTGACCCGCTCACCGTAGTTTTCGTCGGCAAGCTCGATCTGCGGCGGCCGCAGGCAGCGCTTGACGGCACCGAGCTGCTCGTAGGGTAGCTGGACGACGAGTCGCCGGCGGGGAATGCGGGCAATGCGGGGAGCACCGTGGATCACCAGCCGGGCGGCGTCTCCATAGGCTCGCACTAGGCCCCCCTTGCCAAGCTTGATGCCGCCAAACCAGCGCACCACCGCCACCAGGGCGTCGGAGAGCTCAGCGCCGCGAAGGGCCTGGAGGATCGGCAGCCCGGCGGTGCCTCGGGGCTCGCCGTCGTCGCTGAAGCCCTCCTCGGGGCGGGGGCCGATGCGCAGGCCCCAGCAGACGTGATTGGCGCCGTCGTAGCGCTCCCGCAGCTGACGCAGGATCTGAACGGCGCCTTCTCGATCTTGTACCGGCTCGGCGATGGCCAGGAAGCGGCTGCGGCGCTCCCGCATCTCGTCTTCCCGGTAGGTTGCGAGGGCGTGGTAGCCCCCGGCGGGAAGGTCGCCGTCCGCGGCGGTCACGGAGCGCTGCCGGCGTCGCGGGCGGCGAGCACTTCCTCGTAAAGGCTGCGGTAGCGCAGAACGGTGCGGGCCTGATCGAAGCGCTCCACGGCCCCCTCGCGAGCGGCGAGACCGAAGCGGCGGTGGCGCTCGTCGTCCTGCAGCAGGGAAAGGGCCGCATCGGCCATCCCGTCGACGTCTCCCAGGGGAAGCAGAAAGCCGTCGACGCCGTCCCGCACGACCTCCGGCAGACCACCAACGGCGGTGGCGATCACCGGAACCTGGCAGGAGAGAGCTTCCAGGGCGGCGAGGCCGAAGGACTCGGTCTCCGAGGGCAGCAGGAAGAGGTCTGCACCCACCAAAACCTCCTCTACCACCGGCAGGTTGCCGGTGAAGGTGATGGCGTGGCAGATCTTGAGGTCACGGCACATCTGCTCCACTCGGCTGCGTTCCGGCCCGTCCCCCACCAGCAACAGGCGACTAGGCAACTGCTGGTGGACTCGGGCGAAGACCTGAACCACGTCCTCCACCCGCTTGACCGGGCGGAAGTTGGAAATGTGGACCAGAATGCGCTCGTCTTCCTGCTGCGCCCAGCATCGAGCTCCGGGTCGATCCTGGAAGCGATCGAAGCGAGTCGGGTCGATGAAGTTGGGGACGACGCGAATCGGCCGCTGGATCGAGAAACGCTCTCGGGTGGCGCGCTCGAGATCCTTGGAGACGGTGGTTACGGCATCGGATTCCACGATGCCGAAGCGGGTGGTTTCCAAATAGCTGGGATCGTTGCCCACCAGGGTGATGTCGGTGCCGTGGAGGGTGGTCACCACCGGCAGCGGCTGCGGGGCAAGGATCTCCCGAGCGAGCACCGCAGAGACCGCATTGGGTACGGCGTAATGGGCGTGGATCAAATCGAGACCCTGGTGTCGCGCAACTTCGACGATCTTGGTTGCCAGGGCGAGGCTATAGGGGGGGTACTCGAAGAGGGGGTAATGGGGGACGAGAACCTCATGGTAATACAGCCTCGAAGAGCTCAGGGTCAGCCTGGAGGGGGCGTCGTAGCTGATGATGTGTACGTCGTCGCCGCCGGCGGCGAGGGCCATGGCGAGCTCCGTGGCCACTACGCCAGAGCCGCCGAAGCTGGGGTAACAGCTAATGCCGATTTTCATCCTCTGAACGCTCCTAGAGTGCTGAAAGTTCGCGGCCGCGATTCCGCGCTGTCGTCACTGCGTCGCCAGTTGGTGGGTCGCCAGTTGGTGGGTCGCCCGCGAGGGGCCTACGAATCAGAGGCCCGCAAGCCCGAGGTCCGCAAGCCCGAGATACAGAGGTCCCGATCAAAGGACTCCGCCGGGAATCACCGCCAGGGGATCCGCTACGGAAAGCGGGAGGCGACTGGTGAAGGGCTCTCCGAAGGTCGCGCCGATGAGCTGTCCGAAGTGCCGGGCGCGACCCTCGACAGCGAGGGCGTACTCCGGCGTCGAGACCTTGGTGATGACGCCGTCATTCGGCCTTGCCTCAGCGTCTCCATCGCCCTGGGCCTGAAGGCGGGCGTGGTAGAGCTGGCTGGAGTAGGCGGCGAGGGATTCGATCTTCTGGGGCCAGGCGGCGGTGACGTCCACCACGAAGCGAGGCTCGAAGGGATCGTGCTGCATGTAGCTGAATACGGCCGCTGGGCGATGGGGTTCGCCGCTGCCGCGGCCCCGTAGGCCGGCGTAGAAGGTGGCATCGGCCACCAGTTGATGGGCGCGGCCGTGGTCCGGGTGACGATCCGCCGGGGTTGGCCCCAGCAGAACCTGAGGCCGGGTACGCCGCAGCAGTGCGATGAGGGCATCCTCTTCGTCGACGCCCCGACGCAGCTGGGCGTCACCGCAATCGAGGAAGCTCAAGCTCACGGCTCCGAGAGCTTCTGCCGCCGCTTCCGCCTCTCGCTGGCGCTCTTGCGGGGTGCCGCGGGTTCCCGCTTCTCCGCGGGTGAGGTGACAAATGCCCACCCGGCGTCCCTGTGCCGCTAGCTTCGCGAGGGTGCCACCGCAGCCCAGCTCTACGTCGTCGGGGTGGGCGCCGATGGCGAGAACGTCGAGGCTGGCTTCGCCGCTCATGCGTCATCCCCCGAAGGGTCCGGGACGATCACCTGAAGCCAGCGGCCATCGAGATCCAGCTGCTGCCACAGGGCTTCGGCGAGGCCGGCGCCATATTTGCCGGGAAAGTGGGCGGTGCTGAGGGCGCGTTCCTGAAGCTTGCCGCCGGGAAGCACCGCTTCCCGCAGCCCTTCCAGTCGCCGCTTCTTCACTTCGTCGCCGCGGGCCACCGCTCCGTTCACCTTGTTCTGAAGCTGCTCGAGAGCCTTGGTGATCTGCCCACGGGTGCGCTGGATGGGGCGGTCGAGGTTGGCGTCTACCGCCAGCACCTGCCCCTCCAGCTGGGCGAGGATCTCGTCGATGCGCTGCGCCGCAGGAGGCACCACCTCCGCTCCCGCTTGCTGCGCCAGGTGGCGTTGGAGGGTTCCCTCGTCTCCCAGCAGCAGCTCCAGCGGCACCTTCAGCTCTTGGAGGTGGTCGAGCTGCCGCTGGTCGAGAATCAAGGCCTGGGGCCGCAGGGTCACCGCGGCGCCGGGAAGTCCGAGGGTACGGTGAACCCCCGCCGCCTGCACCATGTACGAGAGCTCCCCGGGGCCGAGAACCTGAAGGGTGGTGCCCAGCACCGCGTCCTGGATCGCCGGCCGAGCCAGAGCGCCCGGGGAGACGACTCCCGGGTTGTCCGCCAGCGCTTCGAGAAGAGTCTCCACCGAGGCTTCCTGCTGCCCATCCTCTCCCCGCAGAGAGAAGCGATCGGCAGCGGGGTCGAGCTGCGACCATTGAATGCGCCGCCGCTGCTCGCCCCGCAGCAGGAAGAGCGGACTGACCCCGGGCTGAGGGTGAATCTGCAATGGCAGCCCCGCGGAGCTCACCGCATCGTGGGCGGCAGCGAGGTTTTCGTCGAGGGCCTCGCGCTCGCGAACCAGGCGCTCCAGCCAGGGCTGCTGGGCCGCTTTGAGGGCGGGGGATTGGCTATCGAGCATCAAGGGTGACTGAGCCCCCAGCAGTCTCGGCAGCAGGCGCTGGAAGGCCTCTCCAAAGCGCGCCGAGGGGCGGTACCAGCGGGCGAGGGTTTCCAGCCAGCGGATGAAGCGGGGGTTGGGGATCTGCTCGCCGAGGTCGATGAGGAGGCTCTCCACCGCGGGGCCCAGGGTGCGCATTCCCACCGGCAGCAACGGCTGGGGATCCTCGCCAAGGCTGACCGAGTGAGGCCCCTGGCGGGCCAAGAAGGTCGCCGACGCGACCTCGTCGAAGTCGTGATCCTCGGTGGCGACCCAGAACACCGCCACCGCCGGCACGCCGGAGGCCTCCAGGGCCGCCGCCCAGCGGGCCGCGGCGACCGCTTTGGAAAGGGTGTAGAGGGGGCCGCCAAAGAGCCCCGCCTGCTGCCCGGTGACCACCACTCGAGTGGCCGGGTCCTTCAGACGTTGAGCTAGCTCCTGGGCTCGGGGATGGCCGAAGGCGCGGTTGGTGATGGCGAGCTCTTCGGCAAGGCCGGAGCGATCCGGGGCCTCGCCCGGCGCGAAAGGAAGGGGCGGAAGGGCGTTTCCTTCAAGGAAGAGCAGAGGCTCCAGCAGCTCGCGGGCCTCGCCCTGCATCAGGGCCCTGGGGATCGCCGAGAGCCTTCCGCTCTGCAGCAGATCGATTCGCGGATTCGCGTTCCCTTCGCTGCGGGGGAATGCTTCTGCTGCTCCCCTTTTCTGGGGCTGGGTCCCCCGAGGCCCCGTTTCTTGGGGTTCAGCGGGGGCGGTGGCCGACGAGGATGAGTCGTTCGCTGTCATGGCTGAAAGGCTGGGCATCGAAGCCGCCGAATCGTTCATCGACTTCGAGGCCGGACCAGCGCAGACCGCAGGTGACCTCGTTCTCGCTATAGGCCCGCACGCTCTCCAAATAAGTCCGAGGCGATCCCGGCCCGGGGTGGCCCGATCCAGGGTGAATTGTGATGCGCTTGTTGATGCGCCGAGTTTGGGCATCGTACCAGCGCTGGATCTCCAGGCGCCGGCCGTCTTCCAGCTGGTCCTGATCCCGGGGCTGAAGGTTGGCGATGGCCCGCTCGGAGTTCAGGAAGTCGATGAGGAAGCGCCCTCCCGGTGCCAGCACTCGGTGGATCTCCTCCAGCACGCGGAAGTTCTCCCGCTCGTGCTCGAAGTAGCCGAAGGAGGTGAAGAAGTTCAGAACCCAGCTGAAGGAGTCCTCGGCAAAGGGGAGGGAGCGCATATCCGCCCGCCCTCGAGGGTGATGAGGAGGAACCGCCAAGAGAGTAAGGGAAAGGTCGACTCCCAAAGCCTTCACCCCCCGTCGGCGCAGCTCCTGGGTGTGGCGCCCGGCGCCGCAGGCGAGGTCGAGGACATGGCCTTCCGGGGCCGAGGGGCCACCCTCCGGGGCCGAGGAGCCAAACTGCTGGAGCACAAAATCCACGTGTCGCGCGGCTTCACGCTCGTCGCGGTGGGCGTAGAGCTCCAGATAATCTTCGCCGAACCATTCGCGGTACCAGGTCACGGCGGGGATCATATCGCGTTCGCGACGGACTCCGGCTGATGGGCTCCGGCCGACGGACCAGCGGGTGGGCGAGCGGTGTGCCTCCGCGCTCTCGATGAAGAGGTGGCCACGATAGACTGCGCCGCGATGGTGAAGATCGGCTCTCTCAGCGTAGACCCTCCCCTTTTCCTGGCCCCCATGGCGGGTATCACCGACCGTGATTTCCGCCTGATCGTGCGGCGCATCGGCGGCGTGGGGCTGGTAGCGATGGAATTCCTCTCCTCCAAGGCTTTGGTGCAGGGGGAAAAGAGGGCGTGGTCGCTGACCCATTTCGAGGAAGAAGAGCGCCCGCTATCAATTCAGATCTATGGCTCCGACGTCGAGACCATGGCCGCCGCCGCTCGTCAGGTCGAAGAGCTGGCGCCGGATCTCTGCGACATCAATATGGGCTGCCCCGCCAACAAGGTGCTCAAGGGATGTGCCGGCGCTGCGTTGATGGGGGATCTTCGCCTCGCCCGGGACATCATCAAGGCGGTTCGTCGAGAGGTGAGCTTGCCCCTGACGGTGAAGTTCCGTACCGGCGTTCGGGACGGCTGCGCCGACTATCTGGAGCTCGGCAGAATCTGTGAGGGAGAGGGAGTGGATGCCGTTGCTCTCCACGGCCGCAGCGCCAAGCAGATGTATCGGGGTAGCGCCGATTGGGGCACCATCGCTCGGCTCAAGGAAGCCGTGTCCATCCCGGTGATCGGCAACGGCGACGTACGGGAGCCGGAGGACGCTCAGCGCATGCTGCGGGAAACCGGCTGCGACGGAGTGATGATCGGCCGCGGCGCGACCCGCAACCCGTGGATCTTCCGTCAATCCGCCGCGGTGCTCTCCGGCGGCGAGCTGCCTGCGCCGACCCTGGAGGACCGGCGCCAGCTGATTCTCGATCATTTCCGCACCGTGCTGGAGCGGGATGAAGAGACCCACGCCCTCCACAAGCTTCGCACCTTCACCGGCAAGTACAGCCAAGGCCTGCCCGGGGGGCAGCAGCTGCGCCGCAAGATCCAGAGTCAGCCGGATGCGCACTCCTTCCTCGAGCTGATCTCGAATCATTTCGACTCCATTCAGCAGCAAGAGCCGGCCAACGCTGCATCCTCCGCCTCGCAGCCCCAAGAGCCCAAGAGCTCTTCAAGCAAGAGCCCATCGAGCAAGAGCCTGCCAAGCAAGAGCCCAAAAAGAAAGAAGAGCGCCGCCTGAAATGACTGGCCGAAACCCCAGCCCTACAATCCCCTCCAGTGAGCGCAGCTCCAGCCAGCGCATCACCCGACACCCCCTTCCGCCGGGGGTCAATCGCGACGCGGCGCTGTTGGCCCTGCGGGAGACGGCGGAATCCTGGGGAGCCACCTTCGAGGCCGCGCAAAGCCGGGAAGCCGGGGGCCAATTGGGGATGCCGGCGGCCGCCGGCATGCGCATGGGATGGCTCGAGGGCCATGTGGGCTTCGATGACGTTCGGGAGGAGGACCGAAAGGCCGCCAAGGAGCAGGCCCTCGGTCGCCGCTATTCCCAAGGAGCGGCGGATAACGCGGCGAAAGAAGGCCGCTTCGGCCGCGAGTGCCTGGTTTTCACCCAGGAAAAAGAGCATTGGCAGGTGCGCCGCCCGGCCGTGATGATGCTCTCGCTGGCCGCCGTCGGCAGCCTCTTCACTCTGGTGGGCCCCTTCGTCGCTGCCGTGTGGCCGGAGCTCATGGGTCTGCTGCCGCTGGCGGTGCTTCTCGCTTTGGGGGGATGGTTCTTGGTGATCTCTCAGCTCACCGTCTCTGGCCCGGAGGATTTCCTCCGAGCGGTGGCCGAGGTGGCGCTCGAGGAGCATGGCTCTTCTCAAAATGCTCTGCCGGAGTCAGACACGAGCGAGTGATTCCGCATTCCCTAGGGCTCTCGACTCTTAGGCTCTCTGCGGGCGACGGCTCCAGTCTCAACCAACCTCTGTCGCAGTCCAAGCTCCAGCCAAGGAAGTCTTCCTCTCCAAGCTGGCCCCCCTAGGCTTGATGATGAGCTTGGGGTAAGCTTTGCGACCCTTCGGGAATCTTCCGGCCAGTCCTTTGGTTATTCCAGATGACGGTGATGAAGGCGACGGCGACACCAGCTTCGCTCTTCAACCACTCGCCGCAAGCGATCTTTGACTGCACTTTTGATCACACTGTAGAAGTTGGTCTCCTAGCTCTTAGAGCAGGAGATTGGCTGCCCAAACTTTGGGGGCGCACTGGATTCGACGGGGGACCATCGGATCTGATGGAGCGTGTCGGACGCCGCCCGTTACAACGGCAAACCAACGATAGTTGCCAACGACAACTACGCCCTCGCGGCTTAATTAATGCTGCGCGCGCCGGCTTGAGGCCTTGATTCACGGCACTTGCCGGGGCGACGATAAAGTGAATTCTTCCGTGTCGGGGTTGTCTCGCGACGGCACGGAAGTATCTCGCGAGGCTGGTCATCACGCCGGACCGTCTTTCGACCAAGCGTGGTGACGAGAACCTAACGAAAGACTACACACGTAGCGCCATCGGGACGAGTTTCTCGGACGCGGGTTCGATTCCCGCCGCCTCCACCAAAGTTTTCTCCGTTTTCATCTACTCCCATCTACGCCACCGCATCGGCACCTTGCCGGGCGGTGGCGTTGTTGTTTGAGGGCGGTAGCGTCTCGAGCCGGTGGAGATAGGATGCCAGGGACCTCTAGGGCCTAGAGAAGCAATCCTTCGATGCCGTCAGCCGTGGAGAAAGACCGTCATGAGAGCCGCCGTCTGTACGAGATATGGCCCACCGGAAGTGATGGAAGTGCGGGATCTCCCGAGGCCAACCCCCAAGGCCAAACAGATCTTGGTCAAGGTGCACCGGGCCTGCGTTAACTCTGGGGATGCTCGAATCCGGGGTCTCAACGTGCCGTCGGGCATGGGGCTCTTCATGCGTCTCGCCTTCGGCTTCCGGGGGCCCCGCCAGCCGGTTTTGGGCAACGATCTGGCTGGTGTTGTCGAGGCGGTCGGCAGCGAGGTTTCCCGCTTTCGAGCGGGAGATGAGGTCTTCGGCTCCCTCGGCTTGCGCCAGGGGGCCCACGCTGAGTACGTCACCGTGGCGGAGGGCGCCTCCATCACCTCGAAGCCTCAGGGGCTGAGCTTCGAGGAAAGCGTCTCCCTGGTCTTCGGAGGCCTTACGGCGGAGAGCTTCCTGCGCCGCGATGCCGAGCTCCAGGCGGGGGAAAAACTGCTGGTCAACGGCGCCTCCGGCGCTGTCGGCTGTGCCGCCGTTCAGCTAGGCAAGGCTCTCGGCGCCACCGTCACGGCAGTTTGCAGTCAGCAGAGCGCTGAGCTCGTCGCTTCCCTCGGCGCCGACCGAGTGATCGACTACCGGGAGGTCGACTTCGCCCGCGAGGGCAGAACCTACGACGTGATCATGGACAACGTGGGCAACGCCTCGTGGAAGCGCTCGAAGCAGGTCCTCAGCCCTACCGGCCGCCTGCTGAGCGTCGTCTCTACCCTTCCAGAGATGATCCGTGCGCCCTGGGTCTCGAGGAAGGCTGGTCGCAAGGTCTTCGCCGGCGTTGCCGGAGACAGCGTGGAGGCCCTTAAATTCCTGTCGCAGCTCGTCACCGACGGGAAGCTTCTGCCGGTGATCGATGGCACCTACCCTCTCGACGACATCGTCGAAGCCCACGCCCGCGTCGACAGCGGCCGCAAGCGCGGCAGCGTCGTGCTGCGGATCGCTGACTGAATATGGACCGTCGACTACCGGCTACAGGGTGACGTAGGTCCTGCCCCCCGCTGATCCCTGATCTCTGCAACTTGATGAGGATTAGGAGCTAGGAGTCGCCTTCTTCTTTTCCCTCGAGAAGCCTCTGTCCGTTCGAGGTTTCTTCGCCCTCATCGAGCTTTAGATTCTTGATTCGTCGCCATAAGGTGGTGCGGCTAATCCCCAAGAGCGCGGCGGCCTGTTCTCGGTGGCCTCCAGTTCGCTCCAGAGCCTCGAGGAGGCTCGCACGTTCATCACCCCGATTTTGCAACGGTGCGGCGGAAGCGTTGGGGCCGTGATCAAGAGCGAGGGGCTGGGGAGCGAATAGACGCTCCGGTAGGCTTTCGGCCTGTACCTGAGGGCCGGAGCTCAAGATCACTGCTCGCTGTATCGCGTTTTCTAGCTCCCTTACGTTGCCTGGCCAGTCATGGCTCAGTAGAGCTGCTGCGGCCTCCCGAGAAAGCCCGCGGACTTCCTTCTCAAAGCGATGCGAATAAACCCGCAAGAAGTGGTCGGCGAGTAAGAGCACATCGTTTCCGCGAGTCCGCAGTGGCGGCAACTGGACCACCACCACCCCGAGGCGGTAGTAGAGGTCTTCCCGAAATGTTCCCTTGATCACCATCGCTTCAAGGTCCTGATGGGTCGCGGCGATGATTCGAGGTCGAGCTTTGCGGGTGCGGGTCTCGCCGAGGCGCTTGATTTCCCCTTCTTGCAGAGCACGGAGAATCTTGGTTTGCGCGCTCAGGGAGAGATCGCCAATCTCATCGAGGAATAGAGTGCCACCGTGGGCCGCCTCAAAGACGCCAGCTCGAGCAGCGTCAGCACCTGTGAAGGCTCCTTTCGCATGACCGAAGAGCTCCGCTTCTTGCAGAGTCTCCGGCAAAGCGCTGCAATTGACCGCCAAGAAGGGGCGTTCGGCGACCTTCGATTGTTCGTGAACGAAGCGAGCCAGGAGCTCTTTTCCGGTGCCGCTCTCTCCTTGGATCAAAACTGATGAGGCGTAAGGGGCTACGGCACGAGCGGTTTCGAGGGCTTTGTCCAGGGAGCGGCTCTCCCCAATGAAGCCTCCCCTTGGTGGGGCGTCAGCCTCCGCGCGTAGACGAGCGATAGTGCTTTCTTTCGCTGCCAGAGCTTCGTGAAGCTGTTGCAGCTCTCGGGGTAAATGGCGAGGTGCATAGTCGGGTGCCTCCCGGGCATAGAGTTCTGGATGCTCGGAGGCGGTGGTCACGACGAAGCGGCAATGCTCATCGCCCATCGCTCGACAGCCAACTTCAGACACGATGACTCGTTGGTCTCCAGACGCCGAAGCGTGCCCCGCTGCGTAACCCGCCAGTGTCCAGCAAATGGGCTCTTGTGCAGGGCCGATGAGATCGAGGTGCTGTTCCGCCTCGAAGGAATGGAGCCAAAGATCCCCGCAGGAATGTGCCGGTTCGGTTGCCGGCAGGTGTGGAGCTTTGGTGGCGTGGTTTTCCTCTTGCAAACCTTCTTGATGAGCCAAGCTTTCACTCTTGTCGTGTCGGACCACTTTGGCCATGCCCTCGAGGGCGTGTAATTGAGGGCCGAGGCGCTGCAGCTGCTCCGGGGTCGCATCGGGGAAGCGCTCCCGCATTGCGACAGCGTCGCCAAGTCCCGCGGCGTAGCCAAATCGTTTGAGCACCCCACGGGCCGTATCCCAGCCCAGACTTTCGATGAGCTCCTGGCGTAGGGCGCCGAGTGCACAGGCGGAGAGAAGGAGCATGCGGTAGTCGTCGAGCCAGATCCGGCCTTCTTCTTCCTCGAAGCGCAGGAGCGGCGATAGGTCGAGAGGGGCAGGTGCATTCATGGTGGCTCTAGGAGTGCGAAGTTGGTGCCAAAAGATAGCCGGAGAGGAAACGTTAGAGATGTTTCATTGAAACGGTTCATGTTTCAAGTAGTGTTTCATTGAAACGGCTTCATCCTGCTCTCTCCGCCTGCGGTCTTGCCGCTGGAACGTCTTAGGTCGCCATGCTGCAGGTGATTTGAGGGGCTTCAGAGGAGTGCGTTGACCTGCGTTGATGCCCTGCAGAAGCCATGGCACGCATTCTGCTCTCTGTTGCAACGAGGGATGAGCTCCTTGTCCCCTTCCTTTTGATCACCATCGCCGAAGAAAAGAGAGTTATGAAGAAACTCCTCGTGCATTCCCTCGTCGTCGCTAGCCTGGCCATTCTGCTGTTGCCAACTGTGGTTGCGGCCCAGAATCCCAACAACGATCCGAGTCTTGCGGGGGCCCAGCTCCTCAATCCTGATGACCATACTTTGATCCTCATCGATCACGAGAGTCAGATGGCCTTTGCCGTGGGCTCCCAGCCGATCGAAAACCTGCGAAATAACACCGTTGGTTTGGCCAAGTCGGCGAAGCTCTTCGAAGTCGACACGATCGTTACGACAGTTGCAGAGCGTCAGTTTAGTGGCCCACTCTTCCCAGGTCTTCGGGAGGTCTTTCCTGACACGTCGCAATATATCGATCGTACGACCATGAACACCTGGGAAGACAAGCGGGTTGTCGCGCGGGTCGAGGAATACGGCCATAAGAGATTGGTGATCGCCGGTCTTTGGACGGAGGTCTGCGTGGTGCTGCCGACGATCTCCGCGATCGAAGATGGTTACCAGGTTTACGTGATCACCGACGCATCTGGCGGGGTTAGCCCTGAAGCTCATGAGCGCGCGATCCAGCGGATGGTTCAGGCTGGAGCGATTCCGATGACTTGGCTTCAATACCTTCTCGAGCTGCATCGCGATTGGGCGCGGGTGGGCAAATACAACGAGGTGAACGCGATCTCCATCGAACATGGTGGTGGGTACGGCCTCGGCATCGACTACATCAAGACGATGCAGCGTTGGGCGAAGGAAGACGCCGAATAAGTGCAGGCCTCAGTGGACATCAGGTTGGTGAGGGTCTTTCCTCGCCGACATCCCGAAGCAGCTCACCGGCGTAGCTGATCGCCTCGTTCTCAGGGCTAAGGCTCCCCTTCACTGCTTTGATCTCCCTTCTCGCCTACCGGCCAGCGCAGAGTCCTCCCGCTGGCCGGTGGGCCTGTTTCCTCCGCTTCTATCGGCGTCCCCAGCCATGGCCGATCTCAGCCTATCTCCGACAAGGATCCCCACCATGATTGCAAGCTCGTGCCTTTTCCTTCCGAAGCCTCGCTCGCCAAGGAGAATCAAGGCTTTGCTTCTCCTACTCCCCTTCATCCTGCTTTTTGGCTGTAGCGATCAGCCAAGATCGGAATCGACCGTTGCCGCGAAGGGGGAGAGGGCGGATGTCATCTTCACCGGAGGGTTGATTCATACCTTGAGCAATGCGGGGATTGTGGAGGCCCTGGCAGTACGGGATGGTCTTGTTGCCGCCGTTGGAAGTGCAGAGGAGGTTGCCGCCCTGAAGGGTGATTCCACCGAGGTCATCGAGCTCGGTGGACGAACGGTCATTCCCGGTCTTAACGATTCTCATCTCCACCTAGTGCGCGGTGGCCGCTTTTACAACGCTGAGCTGCGTTGGGAAGGGGTGCCGACTCTCGCCCTTGCCCTCGAGATGCTCAAGGAGCAGGCGGAGCGTACGCCTGAAGGTCAGTGGGTTCGAGTAATCGGCGGGTGGAGCCCCTTTCAATTCGAGGAACGCCGCATGCCGACGGTAGAGGAGCTCAATGAAGCAGCTCCTGATACGCCGGTCTTCGTCCTCTTCCTCTACAGCCAAGGTTTGTTGAATCGAGCGGGCCTCGAAGCGCTGGGGATCACAGCAGCCACAGAGGCGCCTCCTGGCAGCCGGTATCAGCTCGGAAGCAGCGGTGAGCCCACCGGGGTTTTGCTGGCTGAGCCCAATCCCACCATTCTCTACAAGACCATCGCAGCCCTACCGCCACTCACCGCTGAACAGCAGGTGAATTCCACTCGCCAGTTTTACCGTGAGCTCAATCGCTTCGGTCTCACCAGCGCGGTGGATGCCGGCGGAGGGGGGCATCTCTTTCCCCGGGACTATGTCGGAACCGAGCGTCTCGCCGCGGCTGGCGAGATGCCCATCCGTATCTCGTACTACCTTTTTCCCCAGCGCCCAGGGCGAGAAGATGAAGACTTTGCCGGCTGGATTGAAGGCTACACCCCGCAGCAGAACGCCGCAGAAGGTCTACCTCACGGCTTCGTGTTGGAGGGAGGGGGCGAATTCTTGGTGTGGTCAGCAGGCGATTTCGAGAATTTCCTGGCTCCTCAGCCGGATCTCGCAGAGCGTGGCTTCGAGGACGAGTTACGAGCCGTGACCCAGCGCCTGGTGGAGAACGGCTGGCCCCTCAGAATCCACGCTACCTACGATGAATCCATCACCCGCATTCTTGACATTTTCGAGGAGGTAAATACCGCTGAGAGAGCCGCAGGGCGACCGGGTTTCTCCGGAATCCGCTGGGCCTTCGACCATGCGGAGACTCTGTCGGCGGGCAATCTTGCGCGAATTCAGGCGCTGGGTGGTGGCATTGCCGTGCAAAGCCGGCTGGCCTTTGCAGGGGAGTATTTCCTCCAGCGCTACGGGGAGCAGGTGGCGGCCCAAGCACCTCCTTTGCGACGCATTCTCGATGCGGGGGTGCCTCTGGGGGTCGGCACCGACGGTACGCGAGTGGGCAGCTACAACCCCTGGGTGGCTCTCTACTGGCTGGTGAGTGGGAAGACCGTTGGGGGAACCCAGCTGGCAGCTCCAGAGAACCGGCTCAGTCGCGAGGAGGCGCTTCGTCTCTATACCGTTGGGAGCGCTTGGTTCTCAGGGGAAGAAGAAGTGAAGGGCATCCTTGAACCGGGGCGCTATGCGGATCTAGCCGTCCTCAGCCGTGACTACTTCTCGGTCCAGGAGGAGGAAATCCGTACCCTGGAATCGGTGCTCACGGTTGTCGGGGGCCGCCCCGTCTACGGGGCAGAAGAGTTCTCTTCCCTAGCTCCATGGGATCTGCCGGTCGATCCAGAATGGTCACCGGTGACTCGCTTCGGGGGTCATTGGGCGCCCTGACACCATGCCCTCGAAGGTTGTGTTGACGAGAATCCCGAGGAGGCGCCACTGCCTCGTCGGGGTCTTATGGGCGGTGCTCTTGGCGACGGCAACGGCCGCGAAGGCGCAGCTGGCGGTGGGCGAATCGTTCACCTTGCAGCGAATCCGTGGTGACGAAGATTGGATCGGCGGCGGAGATTCCCAGGTTCTAGCGGAGCAACCTTGGGGCAAGGCCATTCTCCTTGGAGAGGATGCCTTTCTCTCCTTAGGGGCGGAGTGGCGAGGGACCTTCGAAGCTTTTGAGAACGAGAGCTGGGGGGAGGTCCCTGGGTCCGACAGCTACTGGCTGAATAAGCTGATGGTCCACGGAGCCTGGACATATCGTCCCCCCACGGGCTCGCTAGAGGCTATTCGTCTCTTTGCTCAGCTAGAGCATGGGGAGGTCTCTGGTCGCCGCAGCGAGGATCGTCCTCCAGACGTGGATCGCCTCGACTGGAATGCTGCCTTTCTCGAGCTGAGCTGGCGCTCTTTCGCCGCGGCGAAGCTCAGCTTGCGTCTCGGTCTACAAGAGCTGCACTATGGCGCCGGTCGGCTGCTGGCGGTGCGGGAAGGCCCCAATACTCGAAGTACCTTCAACGCTGCGCTGCTGCGTTGGCAGAGCCCGCGGTGGCGCACCGACGCGTTCTACGCTCGCCCCTACAGCACGGCGCCGGGGACCTTCGACAATCGCCTTCTAGATCGCCAAGGTCTCTGGGGGCTCTACGCGACTCGTCAATCCCATGACTCTGGGCATGGCCTAGAGCTCTTCTTCTTTCTCGACCAGCGGGACGCGGAGTACTTTCAGGGAGCAGGTCGAGAGCGGCGCTATTCCCTCGGAGCTCGCGGATCCCTGCACCACAAACGGTGGGAGCAGGATCTGCTCTTCGTTTGGCAGTGGGGATCCTGGCGGCCTCTCGGGGAGATGGAGGGTGGAAGCGGAAGGATCGCGGCGTGGACTTTGAGTGTCCAGACTCACTACCTCCTCCAACACCATCCCTGGCAACCCAAGGGGCATCTCTTCTTTGGCTACGCGAGCGGAGACGGGGATTCAGGGACGAATGACCTACAGGCATTTCGCGCCCCCTACCCTCCTGGTCGCTACTTCGGAGCCGGAACCCCCCTGGGGCCGATCAATGTGGTGTTCTACCGTCTCGGCGCGAGCGTCGAGTCGCCCCGGGGATTGGCCCTTGGCGTAGGGTTTTATGAATTCCATCGCGAGAGTCGAGAGGACGGCGTCTACGGAGTTCCCGGAAATCCTCTTCGCCCTCCGCGCCCAGATGAAGCAAGCCGCATCGGATATCTGTTGGAGGCTACTCTGAGTCGCCCCTTGAAGGCCTCGCTGCAGTTGGAGCTAGAACTCGCTCGCTTCTTCACCAGCCCTTATCTGAGAACAGAGGAGGACACGACGGTCTTTAGTGGACGCTTGGTTTGGAGGTACTGAATCTCCTGCCACGGCAGCGTCAGAGTCGATTGATACCAGAGCTTGAGGCGGTGAGAGCCGATGAAGCCAAGCCCAGCGGCGGAGCGATTGTCGCCGTCGGGTGACTCGATGGTCGGCTACGCTTCGAGCTGAGAGAGCGTATTGGCTCAGAGACGAGTGTCAGATTCTTGCATCAGCAGCCGCTTCGCGGCGGGCGAAGGCTTCGGCGATGCTCTCGGTGTAGGGGGCGTGGAGCACGCCTTCGTCGGTGATGATGGCGCTCACCAGCTCCGCCGGGGTGACGTCGAAGGCGAAGTTCACCGCTTCCGTCGCTTCCGGCGCTACCACCGTGCCGAAGACTTCGGTGACCTCGTCGCTGCGGCGCTCCTCGATGGGGATTCCGTCTCCGGAGGGGGTGGAGCGATCGATGGTCGAGAGCGGCGCCGCGACGTAGAAGGGTACGCCGTGGCGATGGGCGAGAACGGCGAGGATGTAGGTGCCGATCTTGTTGGCGACATCGCCGTTGGCGGCGATGCGGTCCGCGCCGACGACGATTCGCTCCACCATGCCGCGGCTCATCAACACCCCGGCGCTGGAATCCGTGACCAGGCGGAAGGGAATGCCCAGGCGCTGCAGCTCCCAGGTGGTGAGTCGGGCGCCCTGGAGCAGCGGGCGAGTCTCGTCTACCCAAACCTGAGCGACCTTGCCGGCGTCCCAGGAAGCTTCAATCACCCCGATGGCGGTGCCGTAGCCGGCCGTCGCCAGGGCGCCGGCGTTGCAGTGGGTGAGCACTCGATCGCCTTCCGCGAAGAGAGTCGCGCCGTGGGCTCCGATGCGGCGGTTGGCCTCGATGTCGTCTCGATGGAGCTGCTGCGCCCAGGGCAGCAGCGCGTCCAGCACGTCTTGGCGACCGGCCTCGGCGTTGGCGCCGCAGACCCCGTCGAAGACTTCCCGGCCCCGATCCAGCGCCCAGCGCAGGTTCACCGCCGTCGGGCGGGTGGCGTCGAGGGAGGCGGAGACGCGGTCGAAGGCAGCGGCCAGCGGCTCGTCCGCCGGGGCTTCCCGCAGGCCCACGATCAGGCCGTAAGCGGCGGTGACCCCAATGGCGGGGGCGCCGCGCACTGCGAGGCGGCGAATGGCGTCTTCCACCGTTTCGAGATCATCGCAGCGGATCCATGTCTCCTCCCGGGGAAGGAGCGTCTGGTCCAGCAGCTCGAGATGATCTTCTGTCCAGCGGATCGGCGAGAACGTATCGATACCGACGGAGTCTGCGCTCACGGCAAAACCTCTTGAAAGCGTCTCGTTGTGGACTTTAGGTGGAGAGGACCCCTCCGGTGGGAGGTCGACTGCTCTGCCTCGAGAGTTTGGTGGGCAGGCGCTGGGTCTGTCCCGTTGCTGCGCGACGGGGTACCCGTCTTCGTCCTATTGGTCTTCGTTGCCTTCGCCGGCCTCGTCATCCCGATCATCGTCGTCGGGCTCCAGATCGTCGTCTAGATCCTCCCCTTCCCCCTCGCCGTAGACGTCGAACTCCACGGTATCGTCGAAGTCCGCTTCCTTGTCCAGGCTGGAGAAGATCCATTCCAGGAAAGGAGCGTCTCCGCGGCTGATCTCGAAGGCCAAGACCTCCGGGAGGTCGTAATCCAGCAGCTCGTGGATCACGTCCCGCACCGACTCGAACTCCTCCGCGGCGGTCTTGATGATCAACACCAGCTCGCCGTCTTTGCGGATTCTGCCCTGCCAGCGGAAGAAGGAGCGCACGCCCGGAATGATGTTGACGCAAGCAGCGTGTCTCCTGGCCACTAGCTCTTGGGCGATGTGGTTGGCCTGCTGCTCGGTTCCGACGGTGGTAACAACTACGATGGCGTCCATTTGGGGCCGACCATACTCCAGCCGTTTTGACCGAGTCAAACCGGGGAATCCGCCATTGCCAATGTCCGCGGGCTTGCTTTTGGAGCCGTTGACGGGGGGATCGGTGCTGAGCTGGAGAATCTTGCGCCAGCAGCGGCGGGTCGATCGCCAGGGGCGTCGCTCCACGGCGCCTTGTCGAGGGTCCAGCAGCACCCGGCTAAGGGCGATTCGTGAGCTGCTCGATGAATGGTAGGAAGTCATCGCTGCCACGACTCCGTGATCTGGTCGTAGTAAAGCACCTGGACTCGGCCGCTGGTGTGCAGCACCCTCACGGCGGCTAGACCGCGGTGGGAGTCGGTGAGATAGGCAGAGCCCGGAGTGGCGGTACCTAGGGGAGAGAAAGAGGCCAGGTCTGAGCGATTGAATCGCAGAGGGTCCTCCAGGCGGTCGAGGCGCCGAGTGAGGTCCGACGGATGGCGTGGTGCCTTGCCGGAGGGAAACCCGAAGCGCAGCCGCGGGCCAAGATGGCGTAAAGGGCGAAAGGGGGTGATGGCTGGGTCTTTACCGCTATCGATGTCCGCGTTGCGCACGCCGTCCCCGTCGCCATCGAAAAAGAGGGCGTAGTGCACTTGTCCCTCACCGTCGGCGGGGCGAAACTTCACCGCGACGTGGCGCCCCTTGGTGACGGCCTGAGAGCGGGCGAGCTGAAAGGTGGTGGCGATCTCGTGGGCGGCGAGGCGTAACTTCATGGTGCGCGCTTGGTTTAGCAGCGGAGGGACCGCGAGGGTCGCCACGATGGCCAGCAGCGCGAGGGCGATGAGAGCTTCGATTAAGGTGAAGCCCTGTTGAGGAAGACGACGGGGGCTGTGGAGTCTGAGGCGGAGGGTGGGGCTGACGGTTGCTCGGGAAATGGTGATTCGGGGAGCTAGATCGGGCTGCAGGAAAGCAGCGAGTTGCGTAAGTCGAAGCATCGAGGATCTCCAGGAAGCGATGGAATCAAGAAGGGAAGACGAAGGCGCCGGGCCTTGGGCCGCAGGCGCGAGCCCCAGCCCAGCCATGCCAAGCGGGGCCCAGCGCCCTCGTCGGTCAAGTCAGCGGCTAGAGGCCTTCTGCTTCGAGTCCTTTGCCTCGCTGCTGCCGTTCTCGCTTCCGCCATCGCGGGTAGCGGTGGCTTCCTTAGTGGAGATCTTGCGATCCAGAGTGGTCTCGCCGGAGGTGGTGACCCAGGGCTCCATGAGAGCAAAGGATTTCTCGCCGATGCCCCGCACCAGCATCAGGTCCTCAGACTGCTTGAAGGGGCCATTGGCCTTGCGATGGTCGAGAATGCGCTGGGCCAGCGCGGGCCCAACTCGGGGAAGGCGAGTGAGCTCAGAGGTGTCGGCGACGTTGACGTTGACCTTGCCGTCAGCGGCAGCGAAGGCCGGAGGCGCCGCGGCCGAAAAGGTGAGGGCGATCATCAACACGAGGGCGAAGAGGGGACGGATGGAAAGGTGAGGACGAATCATGAGACAACTCCTTGAGGCAAATTGGATCGAGGCTGCCCTCTCAGCACGGGTCAAAAGAGACCCTTGTTCAAGAGTGGGCGAGTTCTGTAAGGCAAAGCAGGAAGGCTTTTTGACTGCGGGTTGCGTTCCGGCACAGCTCAGGCCTTCCATGGGCTGAGGGCTCCTTTCTCCGGGTCCAGCTGAATACCGACGAACGACTCGCCGGCTAACGCGGAGAAGGGATTACAAACTCGCTGCCAAGATCCCTTAATCAATCTAAATATTTGAAAATAAATGCACTTAATAGATTTTCTGAGTCATAGCTTAGCGTTAGATTTGTCAAATGATTTTGTCGTTATTGATGCTAAATCCATAGCGCTGATGACTTGAAAGGCTTTAAATGGTGCTCTGTCTGCGGCTTGCCGGTTTTGTCCAATTATTTTGACGAGAATTAAAATATTTTGACAAAAATGGTTATTTGAAAAAGGGGTTATTCGAATCACGTTGAAATGTTCCCGATGAGCCGCGGAGCTCCGGGAGCTCTCGTCTACCGTGGTTCGATCGACCAGATCGCTGTTGAGGAGGCGAACTGTGTTGCGGACTTTCTGGGCTCAGTGGGCGCTAGCCGCTGGGAGAAGGTAAGATCAGCCGCGATGAGCCAACGAGTGCGCAAAGAAGGTCTTGAGGCGTGGTTTGAGGCACTGCTGATTGCGGTGCTCTTGCTGCAATTTGCCCATGCCTTTGTGGTCCGCACCTTCTACATCCCCAGCGGTTCGATGGAGGACACCCTCTTGGTGGGGGATTACCTCTTCGTCAACCGCTTCATCTACGGCCCGACCCTGTCGGAGCTGGAGCGCAATCTGCTGCCGGTGCGGGATTGGGATCGCGGCGATATCGTGATCTTCCACTCCGTGGAGGAGCCGGAGCTGGACGTGGTGAAGCGCTGCGTCGCCCTCGGAGGGGATACGGTGGAGGTCTCCTCCAAGAGCCTCTACCTCAACGGCTCGCGCCTCGAAGATTCTGCCTACGTGCGCCACAAAGATCGCAATGTCTTCCCGCGCCCCAGGGGGCGGCCCGGAGTGGATACTCGCGACAATTTCGGGCCGATCTCCGTGCCGGAGGGGCACGCCTTCTGCTTTGGCGACAATCGAGACTTTTCGCGGGACTCCCGGGTTTGGGGCCCCTTGCCTAGATCCCACGTGCGGGGCCGCGCCTTCATGATCTATTGGTCCAACGCCGCGATGCGCGGCGAGGGGCCGCGAGCGCAGGAGCGAGGAAGCGACGCCTTGGTGGCGCCGCGGTGGGGGCGGATTCTGCAGGTGGTTCGTTAGGCGGTGTCGCTGGGCCTGCGGGACTTTCTGGAGCCACCGCTGGTGGCGGCGATCCTCGCCCTCTTTGTGCGTACGTGGCTGCTGCAGATCTTCGCTATCCCCACCGCGTCGATGGAGCCCAACCTGGCGGTGGGCGATCACCTGTGGGTGAATAAATTCGTCTATAGCCCGGTGGTGGAGCCTTGGGAGGAGCGCTGGCTACCGGTGCGGGATCCCCAGCGCGGGGACGTGGTGGTCTTCCGCTATCCCCCCGAGCCGGAGCGCTTCTACATCAAACGCTGCCTCGGGCTGGCCGGAGAGACGGTGACCATCGAGGACAAGGCGTTGTCCATCGACGGCGTGGAGATTCGAGAGGAGGGGTATGCGGTATTCGTCGACGAAACCGTGTACTCCCGTTCTCTCTTCCTCGAGGACGGCTTTCGCAAGCGGGATAATTACGGTCCGTACGTGGTGCCGCCAGGGCACGCTTTCTGTCTCGGGGACAACCGCGATGACTCCAACGATTCTCGGGTTTGGGGGCCGGTCTCGCGGGATTTGATGCGGGGGCAGGCGCTGGCGGTGCTGTGGCGGAATTCATCCGGTCGTGCCGCCGGTCCCCGTGGTGAAACCGAAGAGGAGTCACCGCAACGGGCGACCCCGCGGTGGGTGCGCTAAACTAACGGCCCCCCGCCCAAGGACTCTGCCCATCGCGCCCCATGTCGCGCTGGGCCACCGACCCTAACGAGAGGAGAGGATCATGCGTCGCACGACTCTGCGCTACCAACGGGGCGAGAGCAATGTCGGATGTATCATCTGGGGCGTGCTCTTCGCCATCGCGATTTTCGCGTCTTACAAGATGATTCCCGTGAAGATGGACTCCATGGAGCTGCAAGGCCATTTGGAGGAGCTAGCGGAACGCGCCGGTGCGGATAATCGAGGAAACGTGGTCACCCCGCAGAAGTTGCGCAAGGGAATCATGACCAAGATCGAGGAGCTGGACCTACCGGTGGACCCCGAAGATGTCGAGGTCACCAAGGACGCAAAGCGGGTGGTGCTGAAGGTCAGCTATACGGTCCCCATCGAGTTCCCTGGCTATACCTATGATTGGGATTTCGAGCACGAAGTCGATCGCAACATCTACCTCTTCTAGCTTCGCTGCCGGACCCTCTATAGGGCCGACGACCGCGCGGCGTCAGGAGACTGATGCCCTTTCAGCTGAGGGACCCTCATCTGGAGGGCCCTCAACCGGAAGGCACGCGAGGATGTCGCCGGGCAGTCCATGGGCCGGGCTGCGGGTAGCGATCTACACCTTTTTGCCGGGGGTGCTGGCGGGGGCTCATATCGGCTGCCTGCTCTTCTTTCTCAACCCTCGCCTGCCCTTTGACGTCGTTTCCATCTTCGCTGCCGCCGTGCTCTACGGTGGCTTTCTAGGGGTGGTTACGGGGTTGCTGCAATGGCCTTTTTTGCGTGGGGACGAAGCCCGTGCGCGGCGTTGGTTGCCGTGGGGCGTCACGGTCGCTTTGATGGTGGCGGCGACGGTTTACGCCGTCCATGCGTCGCGCTTCGCCTTTTATCTACCGGCGGGAATCAACCAGCGATTGATTAAGGCGGCGGTACTGCTCTCTGCGGCGGCCCTCATCGCCTTCTACACATCCCTCCTCCATTCCCTCCATAGCCGTCCCTATGGCGTGCGCAGCCGATTCGGTTTGGTCTTGATCGCGGTGGCCTCTCTCTACGTTGCCGTGGAGCGTCGGGACGCCTACCAGCCGCAGCCGGAACGCCTGCGATCCAGTGCGCTGGGGGGCGTCACCGAGCGTCCCGTGCTGGTGGTGGTGGCTCTGGAGTCCGCCTCGCTGGATGCGGTGCTGCCCCTGGCAGAGCAAGGGCGCTTGCCTTTCTTTGCCACCATGCTGAGGGAGGGAGCCGGAGGGCCGCTGGATGCCTTGCGGCCCTATCGCCGCCCCGCTGCGTGGATGAGCCTGGCTACCGGCAAAAATCCCTACCGCCACGGGGTGATGGAGGATCGGCTCTATCCACTGCCGAGGCTGGGGGAGCGTCAGGCGCTGACCCTCTGGCCGGCTGGGTTGGCCTTCGAGCGCTGGGGTCTTTTTGGGGTAGGGGCGCAGGAGGTCGATCGTGAAGACCAGCGAGCGCTTCCTCTGTGGGAAGTCTTACCCCGCCTCGGCGGTAGCGTCGGCGTGGTCGGCTGGCCGCTGACCTCGCCGCCGGCGCCGGAGCTCAGCGTCGTGGTGTCGGAGGCCTTCTTCCAAAGTCCAGACGAGCGCAGCCCAGACGAGGTTCCCGGCGCTGCGGCACCAGAGGAGATCGCGGAGCGCGCCCGACTGTTTCGGGTTGCGCCGGAAGATATCGATCCGGTGCTCCTGGCGCGCTTCGGAGAGATCGTGCCCTCCGTGGTGGTGGAGGCTCTCGCCGCGGATACCTGGCGGGAGACGTTGTCCGTCTATCTGCTGGATCAATATCCGGATCTCTCCGCCTACTTTCTTGCCCTGCCGGGTCTGCGGCGGGTGAGCGAGGCTTATTTCGGCGGCTATGCGGCGGTGCAATTCGACGGTTCGGAGGACGAGGAGGATCGTCAGGCCGCCGAGGCTCTCGCCGCCTACTACGAACACCTGGATGCCTTTCTCCAGGAGCTCTGGGAGGGCTTGCCGCGTCCCGCGGTGCTGGCGGTGGTCTCCCCGGCGGGAGCGAGGCCCCATTCCCTCGCCGCGCGGCTGCTGACCGCCGCTCCTTCTCAAGGCAGCCGGGTAGATAGCGATGCCGATGGGCTCTTGCTGGTTTACGGCGACGGGGCGCGAGGGGGAGAGCGGCTTGCGGAAGGGCGTACGGTCGACGTGGTGCCTACTCTGCTTTGGGCCCTCGGATACCCCGTCGCCCGGGATATGGATGGGCAGGTTTTGACGCCGGCCTTCGATACCGAAGCTCTCGGTCGCCCCTCCCTTGCCTTCGTTCCCTCCTACGAGGCGATGGACGCGCCACCGCCGGCGCGCTGATTCGAGCCCTGCGGGCGGAGCAGGAGCCTCGCCCGAGTGCCCTGGGAGGAGTCCGAGTGAATTTCTAGGCGCCAGCCGCAGCGCTGGGCGATACGTCGTACGATGGCCAGCCCCAAGCCGTGGCCGGTGGAGTGCTCCCCCTGAACGAAGGCCTGCCCCAGCTGCTCCAAAACATCCTGGCTGATGCCCGGTCCGGTATCCACCACCTCGAGCTGTTCCTCTTCGAGGCGGATGATCACTTCTCCTTCGGCGGTGTGCTGGAGAGCGTTGCGCACCAGGTTGGCGGCGGCGATGCGGAAGAGCTCGAAGGGGATCTGGTGGTGGGTGCGGGTTTGGATCTGCAGCTGGATCCTCACCGCCCGTCTCCGCAGCAGGGGACGCTGTTGATCCACCAGCTGCTCGAGCCAGCGGCCGGTGGCGGCGCTCTCTTCGACCTCCGGGTGGCGTTCGGCGCGGGCCAGCCAGAGAAAGGTCTCCACCAGCGTCTCCATGTCCGATACGGCCTGGCCGAGGGTTGCCAGGGCCCGCTCGGCGCGCGGGGAGGGGGTCTCGACGCTGCGTCGCAGAATTTCGTGGCTGCCCTTGATGGCGGTGATCGGGGTGCGCAGCTCATGGCTGGCGTTGCGGGTGAATTGTCGCTCCCGATCCAATACCTCTCGCAAGCGCTGATCCGCCGCGGCGAAGGCCCGGGCGAGCTCCTGGGCTTCCGAATCCGCTGCGCCCCTGGAGGCGAGAGGGTCGATCCAGGCATGGGATCCGGGGCGGTAATGACGGACGGAGCGAGCGAGATCGGTAAGAGGGAGGGTGAGGCGTTGAGTGACCCACCACGCGCCCCAGCCGCCGAGCCCCACCATCAGCGCCAGCCCGAGGCCCAGCAGCCGCTGGAGGTTGGGAGCCAGAATAGCGGCGTCCTCCGTCTCCCCTAGATCCAGCACCAAGAAGGTCTCCCGCCCGTCGGCGCCGGGTCTTCGCCACAGCTGGATCTCTTCCCACTCTTCCAGCGGGATGTCGTAATCCTCCGCTTCGAAGCGGTGGAGGTTGTCTCGCAGCCGCGGCGGCAGCCTCTCTCGGCCTTCGTAGGCCTGCACTAGAGCGCTGGAAGGGGGCGAGGCGCCGGGGTTCGACTCGAGGGCGCGCTGAAAGCGCTCCACTTCCGCCGAGAGCAGCCGTTGGGCTGCGCTTTCCTGCCCCGCTTCGTAGGTCAGCACGCCGAATACGATCAGCAGGAAGGTGTTGAGGCTGCAGAGCACGGCGAGAGCGACAAGGCCTCTGCGTCGTAGGCTCGAATTCTTTACGGGCTCCCTCTGGTTTGCGGGCTTCCTCTGCAGTGCGGTGCTCTGGGGTTCGGAGCTCATGGCTCACTCTCTGGCGCGGTGGTAGCGGGGAGCCGCAATCGCCAGCCGACGCCGTAGAGGGTCTCGATCATCGGGCTGTCGAAGGGTTTGTCGACCACTCGCCGGAGCGCCGCGACGTGGGTGCGCAGCGCGTCCGAGAGCGGAGGCTCGGTTCCCCAGATGAGATGCTCCATCTCCTCCCGAGTCACCACTTCCGGATAGCCTTTGATCAACGCCAGCAGAATTCGGAAGCCGGTGGGTGTGACGTCCAGCGCTTGGTCGTCTCGAGAGGCCAGCCGTCGGCCGACGTCGAGGCGCAGCGGGCCCACCTGCAGCGGCTGGCGTTGGGAGCGTCGCTGCCGCTGACCGAGAGCGTGAATCCGGGCCTCGAGCTCCTCCAGGGCGAAGGGCTTGGTGAGATAGTCGTCGGTCCCGACCCGAAATCCGGCGAGCTTGTCCGCCACCGTGTCTCGAGCGGTGAGCATCAGGATGGGAATCCCCGACGCCGGTCCGGAGGCTTCCTGCCGCAGCTTGCGGCAAAGCTCGAGACCGTCGAGACCCGGCAGCATGATGTCCAGCACCAGGACGTCATAGCTGCGGGTGAGGGCGAGATGGAGTCCGCCGAGGCCGTCGCTGGCGAAGTCCAGCTCGAATTCCTCTTCGCTGAGGTAGTCCGCGATGTTCTGGGCGATGCCGGGATGATCTTCGACGATCAGCACTCGGAGTGGCGTCATCGGTCGGTCTCCAGGGAGCACGAAGAGGCGGCGTAGGGGCGAAGCGAGAAAGGGTCTCGGACGATTCCGTTGACGGTACCGTGGCTGTTGCAGTGGCTGTTGCAGTGGCTGCCACTGCGGCTAACACAGCAGCTAAAGTAGTGGTTGGCGCCGTCGTCAGCGGCGTCGTTGAGATGCAGAGAAGCGGAGAGACGCCCGAGCCCCTTGGACGGTGGATGGCGATGGCCCGGTCAAAAGCTGCGGCTGATCCCGAGGAAGAGGTGGCGCTCGGCGATGTCAATACCGATATCCGAGTCTTCCACCCAAGTGCCCTCGAAGCCAGCATTGACGGTCCAGCGGTCGCTGAAGGCGTAGCCAGCGCCGAGGCCGAAGGAGGGGCCGTCGCCGTCGCCGAGGTTAATGTATCGGGTGAAGGCCCGAAGCTCCCAGGGGCCGCGGGTGCCGAGGGCCTCGAAGGTGAGGGAGAGTCCGTTTTCCGAGCCCCCCTGTCCGTCGCCCAAGCCGTTGAAGCGAGGGTCGCTCTGAAAGGACTCCAGGCCGTCGGTCTCGGCTCGCTCCGCGGCAGCGATGAAGGCCCCCTTCCAGCTCCAGCTCCCTTCCCGCAGCACGCGGCGGTAGCCGATTCCCAACGCGCTGCGATCCAGATCCAGTTCCTCGTAGCTGACGCTGCCGATACGGGCGTCGAGGAACCAGTGGTCACCGAAGCCGAAACGCCCTTCGAGGCGAAAGCCGTCGCCGTCGATGTCCTCGCCCTCGATCTCTTCGTCCTCGCCGGTGACCGCCGGCCCTTCGAGGTTGATGGAGCCGGACGAGCCTCGCAGCATCACGAAGCTGCCCTCGGAGTATTGGGCCGCGGCGGGCGGGGTGAGCAACACAGTGGTCAGCAAGAGGCAGCAGGCTAGTGCCTTGAGAGAGAGGGCGGTGGGGAGTCGAGCAGTGTCGAGAATGATGCGCATGGTGATGGTCCTTTGTCTTTCGATTCTTCTTGGGTCGAAGGAGAGGGAGCATCCCTCCCGGTGACCCGAAGAATCGCCAATGGATCGTGAAGAGGAAGCCAAAGGAACGCGAAGGAAATGTGAAGACGTGAGATTTCTTACCTTGGCGAGATGGGAGCGACGACAGGGAAGAGAGCTCTCGGCACAGGGTTTGGTGGCTCTCGCCGTCCGCTAGACTGGGTGTCAGCGTTACGGTGGTTCCTCTTGCGGCCGTTCTTCCCCAAGACTCGAAGGCCTCGCCTTCTCCATCGTCCTACTGGCCCTCTTTCTGCTGACCCCTCGTCGAGACCCCTTGCCGCGATGAGCGAGATCTCCCTCGCCCCCCTTCTCCTCTCCTTACAGGTCGCCCTCGGCGCGACCGCTGCGGTCTTCCTGCCGGGGATCGCTCTCGGCTGGTGGCTAGCTCGCTGCCAGGTGCCGGGGAAGGCCGTGGTGGAGACCCTCACCGCTCTACCCCTGGTGCTACCGCCTACCGCCGTCGGCTATCTGCTGCTGCAGCTGCTCGCGGTGCCTAGCCCCGTGGACGGTGGAAGTTCGGGGGCGAGCCTGGGGGCGCAGCTCGACCTTCTCTTCACCTGGAAGGGAGCGGTGCTGGCTTCGGCGCTGATGGCTCTGCCGCTGGTGGTGAGGACCGCGCGGGTGGCCTTCGAGGAGGTCGACCCGAGGCTCGAGGCCGTCGCCAGAACTCTGGGCCACGGCCCCTGGCAGACGGCCTGGCTCGTTACCCTGCCGCTGGCTCGACGGGGGCTCTTGGCGGCGGCTCTGCTGGGCTTCAGTCGCGCCTTGGGGGAGTTCGGGGCCACTATTTTGGTGGCGGGAAATATCCCCGGGCAAACCCAAACCCTAGCGCTAGCCATCTACAGCCGAATGCAGGTGGGGCGTGACGGGGAGGCCTTCACGCTGGTGGCGATCACCGTCGCCCTGGCTTTCGCCACCCTGTGGCTGACGGAGCGCCTGCTGCGCCCTGCTGGAGCGAAGCGATGAGCGCCCCTGCCCTGCTTCAGCTGGATCTGCGCATTCCCTGTGATCGCTTCTACGTGGAGCTGAGCTGGCGAACCTCGCGGCGGGCGCTGGCCCTGTTTGGCCCCTCCGGCGCCGGCAAGACGACTCTGTTGGAGACCATCGCCGGCCTCAGGAAGGGGCCGCAAGGGCGGATCGAGGTCGCTGGGCGAGTCTGGCTCGATAGCGAGCGAGGCATTCACTTAGCGCCAGAAGCGCGGCGAGTTGGCTACGTGCCTCAGGATGCTCTTCTCTTCCCCCATCTCGACGCCCTCGCCAATCTGCAATTTGGCGCCCGTCGCCGCTCGCTAGTTCGCTCTTCTGGCCGCTCTTCAGGTCGTCCGTCGACGGAGTGGCCAACCCTGGAGCAGGTGCTCGAGGTGCTCGAGCTCGAGAGCCTGACTCAGCGCTCCGTCGAGACTCTCTCCGGTGGTGAGCGTCAGCGAGTCGCCCTCGGCCGCGCCCTGCTTTCAGCCCCGGATCTGCTGCTGCTGGATGAACCCTTGGCGAGCCTCGACCTCGGTCTGCGGCGGCGCATTCTCGGCTTCTTGATCAGGGTGCAGGAGGAATTCCGCATTCCCACGATCTTCGTCTCCCACCAGCCGGCAGAGGTCGCCCTGCTGGCAGAAGAGGTGGTCGCCCTCGAAGCCGGTGCGGTGGTGGCCCAGGGCACGCCCCAGATGGTTTTTGGCGGGGGACGGAGGGAAGATTCGCCGATGCCGGTGACCAATGTCCTCAAGGGCAGAGTCGTCGCCCAGGGAGAATCTCTGGTCTCCGTAGAGGTCGCCGCCGGGATCCAGGTCGAGGTGGCAAACGATGGCGGCTACGCCCTCGGGCAGCCGGTTTCTCTCGAGCTACGGGCGTCGGAGATTCTGATTGCGGCGCAGAGCACGCCCCGCATCTCGGCGCAGAACCTGCTGCCGGCGGTGGTCACGGCGCTTCATGAGGAAGCTCCTCGAGACGACTCAGCACTTCTCACGGTCTCCACCACCTGGCGTTCGCCGCAGTCACCGGAGAGTCACGGTGATCGATCTGCCGCAGCGGTCGCGATCTTGATCACCCGCCGGGCGCTGCGGGAGCTCGCTCTCGAAGAAGGCAGCGAGGTCTTTCTGGTGTTCAAGGCGCAGGCTTGTCGCCTGCTGGCCCGCTGAGCCGGTCCTGCTGAGTGCTGTGGGCTGCTCTGTTCTCTCTTGACGATTTCAGCCAGAGGGTGCCGTGGGCTTGAATCAGGGGCTGGAGCTCTCGGAGGTCTCCCGCAGCTTCGCGATGCGCCGATTTGCCGAGGGTAAGAAGACTCGCAGCGCGAGGGAGCTGATCCAGGTCTTGCGGTTGTGGGCCGAGGGCTCTTGTCGGTAGAAGCTCTCCACGTCGCTGAATAGGCCGTATTCGCGATTCGATAGCCCAGGGACGCTGCCGTCGTCGACGAATTGCACGAAGCTATCGCCGAGGCCATCCCACTCGCTGACGCCGTTACGGTGGATGCCGTAGCCAAGAAGGGTGCCCGTCGACTCGAGGCGCTGGCGGGCGGCCTCGGCCAGGGAGCGATCCACGACGTAAGAGTCGACGCTCACCCAGCTCCCCTCTAGCCAGACTTCGGTATAGGCATGATCGACATAGGGTCCGCCGGTATCGACGAGGCCCCCCAGCACCTCCGATCGCAATTCGATGAATCGCAGTCGTGCGGGAATGCCCGAGGCGCGGAGCAGAGCGACGAAGAGTGGTCCCTTGGTGTTGCAATAGCCTCGGCCCGTCGCCAGGGTCTCAGATGCTCGTTGTTGATAGAACTCCGGAGCCCAGCCGAAGGCGATCTCGTCGCGCACGAAGCGGTGAATCGCTACCGCTTTCTGGCGGGCTCCGGTGGCTTTGCCGCCGAGCTGTTGAGCCAGCCTCTGAATGCTGGGGTGATCACAGTCGATCTGCGAGGTGGGCGCGAGCCAGGGCGAACCTTGCCATTGAGAATCCGCCGGAGACTCGCCGCAGTGGGCGGGGCTGTTTGATGGTGAATTCGCTGCAGAATCCAGCGTTGGCCTTGATGCTGATGCCGTTGCGGAATGAGCGAGAGCGAGAAGGGCGAAGAAAAGCATGCCTTGAGTCATAGCTTTGCCTTCGCCCTTCTCGCCGACGGTGGATGAGGTGAACGGAGATCTGGTGTGCCGTTCACCGACCGATGGGCCGAGAGGTTCGTTCGTTTGATCGTTCGATCGATAGTGTGTGAACTCAGGCTGACGAGGAAGAGCCTCCTTGTGTCGCAAAGCTGGCGTAGAGGCTCGGAAGCACCAGCAGGGTGAGCAGGGTGGAGGTGATCAGGCCGCCGACGACGACGGTGGCGAGGGGGCGCTGAACCTCGGCTCCGGCGGTCAGGGCGAGGGCCATGGGCAGAAAGCCGATGATGTCGGTGGAGGCGGTGAGGAGCACCGCCCGTAGTCGATCCCGGGCTCCCTGGCGGGCCGCCTCGAGGGCGGAGAGCCCGTCCTCTCGGCGGGCTTTGACCACTTCGATGAGCACCACTCCGTTGAGCACCGCGATGCCGAAGAGGGCGATGAAGCCCACGGCGGCGGAGATCGAGAAGGGGTAGCCTCGCAGCCAGAGGGCAAGAATGCCTCCAGAGAGAGCGAGGGGAACGTTGAGGAAGACGAGGGCCGCCAGGCGTCCGGAACGAAGGGCGGTGGTGAGCAGCACGAAGATCAGCAGCAACACCACCGGAACCAGGAGCATCAGCCGCTGAGAGGCTTCCTGCAGGTTCTCGAATTGCCCGCCCCAGGCTAGGCTCCAGCCGGCGGGGATCTCGACTTCTTCGTCGATTACCCGCTTCGCCTCGGCGACGAAGGAAGCGAGATCTCGCCCTCGAACGTTGCTCTCGACGGTGATCCGTCGGGAGTAGGTGTGGCGGTTGATCTGGGCCGGGCCCTCGGTGATCTCGATGGTGGTGAGCTGATCTAGGGGGATGAGCTGAGCTGATCCTCCAGGCACCAGGGAGGACCCTGCGACCCTCAGCTCCCCGAGGTGAGCGGGATCCGAACGCACCCATTCCGGGTAGCGAATCTGGATCGGAAAGCGCATGCCGTCTTCGAGCACCGTGCCCACCTCGATACCGCCGACGGCCTCGAGCACCCGGAACACGTCCCGGGCCGAGAGTCCGTAGCGGGCGATGGCCTCGCGGTCCAGGGCCACCCGGAGGCGAGGCAGCCCCTGAATCTGCTCGACGTTGACGTCCGCCGATCCGGGTACGGAGCGCAGCGCCCCCCCGATCTCTTCCGCCGTGACCTTCAGCTGGTCGAGGTCATTGCCGTAGAGATGAACCGCCACGTCGGAGCGAACTCCGCCGATAAGCTCCGCAAAGCGCAGCTCGATAGGCTGGGTGAAGGCAAATTTAGCGCCGGGAACCTGAGCCTCGAGGGCTTGCTCCATGGCTTCTACCAGCTGCTCCTTGGTCTCGAAGCGCCATTGCTCCTTGGGGTGCAGCATGATGAAGGTATCGCCGATCTCCACCCCCATGGGGTCGAGGGCGACCTCCGGGCGCCCGGTGCGGGAGATGATCGTGTCGACTTCTTCAGAGAATTCGTCCATCACCACCCTCTCCGCCATCAGGCTGACGGCGTTGGAGCGCTCCAGGGAGATCGAAGGCAGACGCTGGATATGCATCGCGACGGCGCCTTCATCGAGGGTGGGGACGAACTCTCCACCGAGGAAGGGAGCCAAGGACAGGCTGAAGAGGAAGACGAGACCCGCGGTGACAAAGGTCAGCCGTCGGTGCTTCAGGGCGCGGTCCAGCAGCGGACGATAGAGGCGCCGGCACCAGCGGTAGAGGAAGGGCTCGCGGTAGCGGGCCTTGGGCAGCAGCCACGAGGCGAGGGCAGGGACCAGGGTCAGAGCACAGATCAGCGACGCGGCGAGGGCGAAGGCCACGGTGAGGGCCATGGGACGAAACATCTTGCCCTCGACTCCCCGCAGGGCGAGGATTGGTACGTAGACCAAGATGATCACGCTGACGCCGAAGACCACCGGGCGAGCGACCCGGTGCACGGCTTCCCGAACCTTCTCCACCACCGAGACGGAGGAATCGTCGCGCCGGTCTCGCAGGTTGCGCAGCACGCTGTCGACCACCACGACCGCCCCGTCCACGATGAGGCCGAAGTCGAGGGCGCCGAGGCTCATCAGGTTGCCGGAGACGCCGGTCCAGCGCATCGCCGAGAAAGCCACCAGCATCGAGAGCGGGATCACCGAAGCCACCAGCAGTCCCGCCCGTAGATTGCCGATCAGCAGCAGGAGAATCAGCAGCACCAGGGCGCCGCCCTTCAGCAGGTTCATCGCTACCGTCCGCAGGGTGCTCAGCACCAGGTCGGAACGGTCGTAATAGGTGTCGAGGGTCACTCCCTCGGGCAGGTTCTTGGCGATTTCCTGGGCGCGTTCGTCCACTCGCTTGGCGACGGTTCGGCTGTTCTCCCCCAGGAGCATCAAGACGATTCCCGCCACCGCTTCCCGGTTGCCGTCGCGGGTGACCGCCCCCTGGCGCAGCAGCGGCGCATATTCGAGATCGGCGACGTCTCTCAGGTACACCAGCGCATCGCCCTCGTGGGCGACCACCACCTGGCCGAGATCGTCCAGGGTGTCGATGAGCCCCTCCCCTCGCACCACGTATTGCTCGCCGCCGAAGGCGACGGTGCCGCCGCCGGCATTGCGGTGGTTGGCGCGGATCGCCTCTTCCACCGCCGCGAGACTGAGTCCCCGGGCGGCGAGACGCTCGGGATCGAGGGTGGCCTGGTAGGTCTTGACCTCACCACCGAAGACGTTGACCTCCACCACCCCTTCGACGGAGCGAATCTGAGGAGCGACGATCCAGTCCAGAATGGAGCGCAGCTCCATCAGCGACCAGCACTCGTCGGTATCCGGGCCCTGAGGGGCGCAGCGCGGGGTGCCGGCGACCTCGAAGTGGTAGATCTCTCCGAGACCGGTGGTGATGGGGGCGAGCTTCGGCTCGCCGAAACCTGCGGGAATGCTTTCCCGAGCTTCCGCTAGACGCTCGGAGACCTGCTGCCGGGCCCAGTAGATGTCAGTGCCCTCTTCGAATACCAGGGTGACCACCGAGAGGCCGAACTTGGTCAGGGAGCGCACCTCCTCGAGCCTCGGCAGGCCGCCCATGGCGGTTTCCACCGGATAGGTGACGAAGGCTTCCACCTCTTCAGGAGCCAGCCCCGGGCTATCGGTGAGCACCTGGAGCTGGGTGGTGGTGATGTCCGGAACGGCGTCGATGGGCAGGTGGAGGGCCGAATAGGCACCCCAGCCTGCCAGCAGCAGCCAAAGGCAAACGACGGCCAGGCGGTTGTCGAGGGAGAAGTCAATGAGTCGACGGATCATCTGGTCTCTCCCTCAATGGTGATGGTGGCCGCCGAGCTCGTCGGCGGAGGCTTGGGATCGCAGCAGGAAGCCACCGGCGGTGACCACTTCCTCTCCTTCACCCAAGCCGTCGACGATTTCGGCGAAGAGATCGGTGGTCTGTCCGACCAGCACCTCCCGACGCTCGAAGCGTCCCGGCTCGGTGCGCACGAAGACGATGGAGGCTCCTCCATCCCGCTGAATCGCCTGTCGTGAGACGGTGAGCACCGAGTCCGGCTGCTCCTCGACGGCGAGGGCGACGCGGGCAAACATCCCCGGCTTGAAGCGGCCTTCGGGGTTGGGCAGATCGAGGCGAGCCCGCAGCGTACGGCTCGCTGGATCCACCTCGTCGGCGATGTAGTCCACCGCTCCGGCGAAAACTTCCCCGGGCCAAGCGCCGAGACGGACCTCGGCGCGGTCTCCGAGGGCGACATGGGCTAGATCTCGTTCGTAGAGATCGATCCACAGCCAGAGGTGCGAGAGGTCGGCGATGGTGAACAGGGTGTCGGAAGGAGACACCAGCTCGCCGACGGTGGCTTCCCGATGAACCACTTTGCCAGCGAAGGGGGCCCGCAGGGCGATCTTCGAGGCCGAGGGGTCCTCCCAAGAGAGCGCATCGATGGCGGAGCCGGAGAGGCCCAGCAGGCGAAGGGCATCCCGTGCGGCGGCGAGATCCGCGTTGGCCTCCCGGGCCTCTGCCTCCGCTTCCAGGAGCTCCTGCTCCGAGGAGATGCGGTCGGCCCTCAGGCTCTGTTCTCGCTCGAAGCCTCGCTGGGCGAGCTCTTGGCGGGCGCGGGCGCGAAGAAACTCGGCGCGCGCCTCGCCGAGGGCCTGGGCATCGAGAAGAGCGAGGGTCTGGCCGGCGCGAACGCTTCCTCCCAAGGGGGTGGGGACTCGCAGCAGCCGCCCATCGACCCGTGGGGCAACATGGGCTAGGCGCTCCTCGTCATAGCCGAGGGTGGCGGTGGTGGTGCGCAGGCCGGAGATGGGGCGTGGGGTGACCAGCTCGGTGGTGAGGCCGATGCGCTCGACGGCTTCGGGAGAGAGCTCGATGACGCCCTCCTCGCCGTGCTCGTCATGTCCGTGCTCGTCATGTCCGTGCTCATCATGCTCGTCGCGGCCGTGCTCGTCACCATGTTCATCGTGGCCGTGCTCGTCATCATGTTCATCGTGGTGAGCATGCTCTTCGCTGGCGTTCTCGCTGCCGTGATGCTCGTCCCCGGAGTGCCCCGAGCCGCAGCCGACGGGCAACAAGATCAACAGGGCTCCCAAGGCGAGCCTTTGGACGAGACCTACGGTGAGGCCTCGAGGGAAGAACTGGTTGTATTTTCGGATCATGGCGTCGACTCCTTCTCCATCTCATCCCACGGAGCGAAGACCCCGCCGGTAGCAATCATTAATTCAACTCCCGCTAGCCAGACATCGCGCTCGGCGGCGAGAGCTTCCCGGCGTCCATCGATCAGCTCTCTGCGGTAGAGCAGCAGTTCCGCGGCGCCGATCTTGCCGGCGTCGAAGGCGCGCTCCAGGAGCGACAAACCCTCCTCCAGGGGGGCGACCCCGAGATCCTCCGTAGCTCGTTGAGCTTCTAGGGCGCTCATCAATCGCCCGTGAGCCGCCGCAATCTCGCGACGGGCGAGCCATCGCGAGGTATCCAGCTCGCTGCTGGCGATCTGAATGCCCGAGGAGCTCTCGGCAATCTCCCCGCGCTGTCGCTGGAAGACGGGGATCGGAATCGAGAAGGCCAGGCCAGAAATATCGTCCCCCTCTTCCCGTCCGCTGCGGGCGGAGACGGTGAGATCTGGGCGACGCAGGGCCTGAGCGAGACGATGGCGCGCCTGCGCCGCCTCGACCCGAGCCGACGCTGCTTCCACATCCCCTCGTCCTGCCAGCGCCTGGACCATCAGCTCGTCCAGCGGCGGCGGAGGGATGATCGCGGGCAGTGCTCCAGCGGGCTCCAGCAGAGCGGATTCCGCGGCGCCCAGCTGCTCCGCGAGGCTCGCCTGGGCGCTGCCGTAATCCCCCTTGGCGAGGGCCCAGGCGCGCTCTACTCGCGCGTGGCTGGCCTGGGCGAGGGCAAGATCGATAGCCGTTGCCGAGCCCGCTTCGAGGCGGCGCTCTGTAATCGCCGTGGACTGTCGCGCAAGCTCCGCCTCGACCTCCCGTAGGGCCAGTAGCTCCCGGTGATAGAGCGCTTGCGCAAAGCTCTTGGTGGCCGCGCCCAGGACACTCGCCCGCGCTTGGCGTAGCGTCCCCTCCGCTGCTTTGAGGGTCGCATCGGCGGCCTGTCGACGCTGCTCTCGCTGCCCCCCCCACTCGATTCGCTGTGAGAGCTGGACCCCTCGATCAGTCGTAGAGCGCCCCTCTCCCCTTCGGTCCGCGAGCTCGAATTCGAGCTCTGGATTGTGAGGATAGGTGGCTGCTCGTAGTTGAGCGGCTCTCTGTCGCTCGACCTCCGCCTCTGCACGGGCGAGGGCCGGGGATTGGCGAGACCGCTCCAGAACCTCTTCAAACGGAATTTCAGTCGCCAGGCTCGAGGTCGCCGCGGGCAGCAAAAGCCCTGCGCAGACCAGCGCCTTGGCGAAAACCTTGGTTTTCATCCAAGCACCTCTTCATGGATCCGACCTATCGGATCCGTACATTCACTTCGGAACTCGTCTCTTCAGAAGACCGGTCGCGCCTGCCGGCGATCGCAAAGAGAGCGATCACGGGCAGCCCAAGTCGGGTTACGACCAGCCGAGAGCAGGCCAGGCACGGCGAGCGCCTGGGTGGAGTGAGTTAGCCGAGAGGTGCTGAAATGGGAACGTGGAGAATTTCTCGGGCCATCGGGTCCCGAGGCATTCGGTCCTCATTCCTTTGCAGTCGATGAAGGGGTTCGTTGCTGGCGGTCTTGCCCCAATCCGCCACCATCTTGGAGGGGGCGTGGGAGCAGCAGAGGCAAAGAAAACAGCCGTTATCGCAGCAGTTGACCTCCGACACGTCCGCGCAGCCGACCATCGACGCCACCAGCGGTGCAGCGAGCGTCGCTGCAGCAAAGACCACCATGGCGAAAAGCACCAGGGTTTTGGTGGTGACGAGTGAATGCTTCATCGCGGCGACCCTAACACACAAGTTCCGGCCCGTTGTCTGGTGCCAGATAGGGCGTGGTTTCTCGAGGCCCGAGCTGTCTCTATGTGTCGGAATGGGGCGCTGCTATAGGGCCTCTCTATGGGGCCCCGGAGGTTTCGAAGGGCCGGTCAAGAATCAGGATCCTTAGATCGGATCCAGGGCGGTGGGCGAAGGCTTAAGGCAGTCCTGAGTTGAAGCAAAGGCTTTTAGAGCTGCAGGGAATCATCATCGAGGGTCGATATACGCTACGACGAAGAACGCAGTGCTTTTCGGAGGCAGGCTTCGCTGGAAGTCTTAGGCTCTCCGCCCTCTCTTCCTCAAGCTGCCCCAGGGAGCGAAGCTGGAACGACAGTCGTCGCAGATGGACCTGATTGGACCGGAGGATTCCTCAATGTTGTCGTCAACTACTAGAGTTTTCGCCCTTGTCGCGAGCTTGGCCCTGATCTGGGGAGGCCTTACCGTCGCCCAGGAGCAGTCCAAGCCGCTGTCCGCGGAGCACTCCGATCCTCGTGTCCTCGGTTGGATGGAGGGCTTCCCTCCGCCTGCTGGCCAGCTGATCACCCAGCCCGACTCGAATTACTTCAGCTTTCCCAAGCTCCGCTGGAGCGTGTGCCATCTGCGCGAGTTTCTGCCTACCGAGCGGGTGAGCCGGGGTCTCGGGGCGCCGAAGCCTCTGGCTAAGAACCTCGATGAGGCGGCCATCGATGCTCTGACCTTCGCACCCATGGGGAGTGACGAGGCGATGACCTTCGAGCAGTCCCTCACCGCCAACTACACCGATGGTCTGCTGATCCTTCACCGGGGAGAGATCGTCTACGAGCGCTATTTCGGCTGCCTCGCCGAAGACCGAGTCCACGGGGCGATGTCGATGACCAAGTCGCTGACCGGGCTACTAGCAGAGATCCTGGTGGCGGAGGGGAAGCTGAACGACTCTGTACCGGTCTCCTCCATCATTCCGGAGCTGGCCGAGAGCGCCTTCGGCGACGCCACCGTGAGGCAGGTCATGGACATGACCACGGGCCTCTCCTACAGCGAGGACTACTCAGACCCCCAGGCGGATATCTGGATCTACTCCGCCGCCGCCAGCCCCCTGCCGAAGCCCGAGACTTACACGGGGCCGGAGGGCTATTACGAGTATCTTCAGACGGTGAAGAAAGAGGGCGAGCACGGCGAGAGCTTCGCTTACAAGACCATCAACACCGATGCCCTGGGCTGGATCATCTCGCGAGTGAGCGGCAAGGCGGTCACCGAGCTGATCTCCGAACGCATCTGGCGCCGCGTCGGCACCGAGCAGGACGCCTACATGACGGTAGATGGCCTCGGAACCCCCTTCGCTGGAGGTGGACTCAGCGCCGGCTTGCGGGATCTCGGTCGTGTCGGGCAGTTGATGCTCAACGGCGGTGAGATCCACGGCGAGCGTCTCTTCCCTGCGGAAGTCGTCGAGTCCATCCGCGGAGGCGGCAGCAAAGAAGCCTTCAAGGCAGCGGGCTACACCACCCTCGAGGGCGGTAGCTACCGCGGCATGTGGTGGGTCTTCCACAACGATCATGGCGCCTTCGCGGCTCGCGGGGTTCACGGGCAGACCATCTATGTCGACCCCAAGGCCGAGATGGTGCTCGTCCGCTTCGCCTCCTTCCCCAACGCCAAGAACGCCGTCATCGACCCGACCTCCTTGCCCGCGTACCAGGCGGTGGCGGAGTACCTGTTGACTCGGTGACCAAGATACCTACTCGTTTAGTCACTGCCTTGCCACCCGCGAGTGACGTCTGAAAGTGCTGATCGTCACTTACAGATGGCAAGGTCTAGTTTTTCTATTGGACTGATGTGATGAAAAGGGTAATTGTTTTTCTGAAGCCACTGAATTTTAGATGTTCAGTTGGTGGCTAAGTCGCATTAAGCTGACTCTTCGTAGCTAGAGATGATTTGGAGGATCTGATCCGAAGAAGAGTAAATGTCCTCTAGTTTTTCTATTGCAATGCGGGTCTCGGTCTTTTCTGCATTGAGAATGCCGATATATTTCTGGGTTGTGTTAAACCTAAGACGGCAAATCGTTTTGCGGTTGTTGTCATCAAGAAGTATCGCGCAATAGCTCTTCGCATCACGCATAGCGATTCTTGAAGATGCAACGGTCTTACTTGCGATAGCCTTAATGATGTAGTAGGCCTGGACTTCTTCTTCCGTGGTGACAATTCCATTGTCATCGTCTTCGTGGGCTTCTACTTCATTGTCCGGTGCCGGACTTTCATCTGGGCTATCTTGCTCGGTTTGCAGGGCTGATCTTAGCCGGTCAGCTACTCTCTCGCGTATGTATTCCTTTAGGGCTTTTCGTACTATTGGAGCAAACTCCTCTTTGACGTTCTGGGTAATTCTGCCGCTGTAAACCTGGTTTGTTAGATATCTGATGAAATCTTCAGACGGATCCTTTAACTCCGTGGCGAGAAGCCCTTTGATTGCCTTGGTATATTTCAGGCTAGAGGCGTCGGCTAGAACTTGCTCTAGGTCAAACGATTCCTTCGAGAACTTTTTGACAGCTTCTATTCCTGGTTCAGTAAGGTCAAGTAGGTTAACTTCAAGGAATGGCTTGTCGTCCATCTTGTTTGCAGCTTCAAGGTCAGAAAAGAAACGGTAGACGACGCCATTGGTAACAATTCCAATTCGAGCTGGTGTTGTGGCGAAGTATCTGAAGAGCTGCGATACGTGGGCATGATCAAGGTCTACTCCACAATGCTTACATTCAATCAAGATAATGGGCTGCCCATCCTTCAAAATGGCGTAGTCAACCTTCTCTCCCTTTTTGGTACCCACATCAGCAACTAATTCTGGAGTTACCTCTTGTGGATTAAAGACATCGAAGCCAAGGGCTGAGATGAAAGGCATTACGAATGCATTTTTTGTCGCCTCCTCAGTTTGAATGAAGTCGATCTGAGACGGGATCCGGTTAGCGAGCTGGTGTAACCTGTCTCCAATGTTCATGGTGTAATCCTTTGCTGTTGAAAAAAGAAGTAAGTATTGACGAGTAAGGCTGTGCTGTATTGTTTCCAGTCTAGCCTATGGAGAACTTGGTTCAGCGCCAAGCTGAAAATCTTTGGCAGTCCTTAATTGCTTCGGGCTTTTATGTGGGAGCACATCTCTAGAAGTTGATTGTCCTCAGTATTGACTGCGCTACTCGAAGTTCTCAGCGGTAGTGAGTCGGCGCTGATGCCGCGTTGCTCTTCTTGGATTTGGGCTGGGGGTATATACAAGGCAAGAGGCGTTGCTTTTTAGTCTTTGTAGGTGCTGGGACAAAGCAGCAGCCCCTCAAGTCGTGGCGGGCGAATTGGCGAGGGAGACTCGGATCAGCGTTCGGAGTTGGGAGGGATAGGCTGCTTTAAGCCGGCGGTGCTCCCGCTTGCCGAACATCTGGGTCAAAGTGGGCTCGGAGATGGCGAAGAAGTAGATCGCGCCGAGGAGCTGGTAGACGAGCGCCAGGGCGTCGGCGTTGCCAGCCTCCCGCCAGCCCGGCAGCCGTCGTGTCAGATCGATCATCGCGTCGAGAACGGGCTTAAGGTACCAGCTGCTGGCCTGTTCGGCGCGACGCTTGTTGTCTAGGAGCTCGCGTACCACTAGCCGAGTTTCGGCGCCTCTGGCGACCGAATCTTCATAGAGCATCAGCAGCAGGCTCTCGAGGGCAGCTTCGGGCCCTTCGCTGCCGACGTTCATCAGGGTGATCTGGCTCAACAGGCGGTCGGAGAGCTGCTGAAGCACCTCGCCGTAGAGCTTCTCCTTGGTGCCGAAATGGTGGATCAGGGCCTGTTTCGTGATGCCGACATCCCCCGCGATGCCGGAGATGCTGGCGCCATAGAAGCCTTCCTCGGCGAAGTGCCGGGTGGCGGAGTCGAGAAGCATCGAACGTGTATCACCTGCCATGAAGTATCCCTTACCGGTCGGTAGATATCTTCTTCCGCTCGGCCGGTGAATGCAATTGTTATTGGGGACTACCGTGATTCTTGACGACTTACCGTGCGGTAAGTAATATCTCTTCGGACTTACCGATCGGTAAGTTACCAGTATACCGGTAAGAGGGAGGTCAAGATGCCCGAGGAATCCATCAAGTACGCGAAAGACGGGGCGATTGCGACGATCACCCTCAATCGGCCGACGAAATACAACACGCTGCGATTCGAGATGCTCGATCGCCTCTCCGCAGCGCTGAGAGACGCGAATCGCGATGACGAGATCCGGGTCATCGTGCTGCAGGGTGCCGGTGACAGCTTCTGCGGTGGCTTTGATTTCTCAGGTGGGCTCGAGCACTACCCCGGCATCACCGAAGACGGCTACGACCCAGGGGTCGATCACCACATGGTGACCAACCAGTACACGAGCTATCTCTCCACCTTTATGGGGCTCTGGCGGGGTCTCAAGCCAACCATCGCCAAGGTACACGGCTATTGCGTCGGCGGTGGTTCCGAGATGGCCCTCTGCGCCGACCTCGTCATCGCCTCCGACGACGCGCGCTTCGGCACGCCCTACTCGAGAGTTTGGGGCTGCCACCTGAGCGGTATGTGGGTCTATCGGCTCGGCCTCGCGAAGGCCAAGTACTACGCCCTCACCGGAGAGTGGGTCAGCGGCAAGGAGGCGGCGGAGATCGAGCTGATCAATTTTTCCTACCCTCTCGAAGAGCTCGACGCTCGGGTCGACGAGCTGGCTTCGAAGCTGGCGCAGATCCCTCTCACCCAGCTGATCTCGATGAAGCTCATCGTCAACCAGGCCTACGACAACATGGGCTTGCAGAGCACCCAGACTCTCGGCCCCATCTTGGACGGCGCGATGCGCAATACCCGGGAGGGCCGGGAATTCGTTCGCACCGCCATGGAGCGAGGAGTCAAGCAGGCGGTCATCGAGCGCGACGGGCCCTTTGGTGACTACAGCCAGGGGTTGCCGGAAGATCAGCCCCGCAAGCGCAGCGAGCTGGGGCTTCCTTCTCTCTGAAAGATCTCTACTAGCCGCGGATGCTTGATGCGGTCCTCGGTACCTCGTTCTAGCTCAAGGCACACGGCAGGTGAGCTCGAGGTAGGGCCCACGATGAGGAACCGTCACCGACTCGTTGCTGAGAAAGTCCTGCTGCCCGGCGTTGGACGAGGAAGCTACGCCTAAGGACCAAAGGCCGTCGCCCGAGACCATTCCACCCACCGGAATGGCGTGCCAGCTGTCGGCCGTAAAGGGTCCTGCTTCGATTTGCAGCCGATCGTAGGACAGCGGCGCGTTGATCCAGGTCAGGGTTTCTTCCTGCCAGCTGGTATCCGTCAGCCGGTAAATCCCTAGATCGCCGGGCAGCTCGCGATCCTGGGTTGCAAGCCAGAGGGTCGCTGAAGTGGCTCCGCCGGGGCAGTCGTCGACGAGGAACTTCAGGTAGGTATGGCGGCCATGGCCCCCCGCCGAGGTGCGGATCCGCAGGATCGAGCGGTCCCCGAAGACGGTGGCGGGGTGATCCTGGTTCGACCAGGTGTCGTCCAGCGGTGAGTAGGTTCGGGTGATGAAGCCGTTCTGCGCAACCTCGACGGTGATCTCCGGTGAGAAGCGTATGTTGCCGCAGGCGTCGTAGGCCTTGGCCCGCAGGCGGTGCTGACCGGTGCCATCGGCCACCGCGTCCCAGGTGAAGAGCCAAGGCGCAGTCGTGTCCACCTGGCGGTAGGCCCCGTCGACGTAGAGGTCCACCGCCGTGACCCCGGCGGGATCGCTGGCGGTGATCTCTACGGTCGTTGGTGCGGAGAGGGTCGCGCCGTTCTGTGGGCTGGTCAGCTGAACTGCCGGCCCCGATCCGTCACCGGCGCAAGGATCGACTCCCACGGTAAAGATCTGCTCGTGGTAGGTGGGAATCGGCTCTCCCCGACCATTCACAGCCGCGACTACCAGTCGGTGGGGTCCGGCGGCGAGGCTCGACACGTCCAGCGTTCCGGAAAAGCGGCTCATCGCAACGCAGCCGGCGGCCGGGGCTTCTGTGCAGGTCCAGGGGTCATAAAGCCCGGTTTGCAGGCTCTGGAGCGCTACGGGCTCA
>JBCCXL010000002.1:0-442704 GCA_039191605.1 Acidobacteriota bacterium
CAGCAGGGAGACATCCCAAGAGCCATGAGCCTCTGGGAACAATCCCTCCAGATTCACGAGGACATCGGAGACGCTCAGGGTAAAGCCGCCACGCTTCACCAAATGGCTGGAATCGTCGCCCAGCTGGGAGACATCCAAAGAGCCATGAGCCTCTGGAAGCAATCCCTCCAGATCAAGGAGGCTATCGGAAACGCTCAGGGTAAAGCCGCCACGCTGAGCAACATGGCCGGAATCGTCGCCCAGCAGGGAGACATCCCAAGAGCTATGAGCCTCTGGGAACAATCCCTCCAGATCCTTAAGGCCACCGGAGGCGTGAAGGGACAAGCCACTACACTAAGCAACATGGCCGGAATCGTCGCCCAGCAGGGAGACATCCCAAGAGCCATGAGCCTCTGGGAACAATCCCTCCAGATCCAAGAGGATCTCGGAGACGCCCAAGGAAAAGCCGCCACGCTGAGCAACATGGCCGGAATCGTCGCCCAACAGGGAGACATCCAAAGAGCCATGAGCCTCTGGGAACAATCCCTCCAGATCCTTAAGGCCATCGGAGACGCGAAGGGAAAAGCCACCACGCTGAACAACATGGCCGGATTCGTCGCCCAGCAGGGAGACATCCCAAGAGCCATGAAACTCTGGGAACAATCCCTCCAGATCCAAGAGGACATCGGAAACGCTCAGGGAAAAGCCGCCACATTGAGCAACATGGGGTGGGCGGCTGGCCAGACGGGGAACCGCGAGAAGGAACGAACCCTCTATATTCAGGCTGCCCAAGCTTTTGGCGAGATCCAGGCTTTCGGAGGTCTCATCAAGGTCGTAGAGAATCTAGGGGCTTCGGAAGACCCAGTGGCCGACCGCTATCTTGCCCAGGCCTTCTGGCTCAGCACGAGGCTTCGCGCTCCGGTAGCAGGTCTCTTGAACCTTTCGGGCTTCTTCGTAAAAGAGCTCGGCGCTGAGCACGCAGTCTCTCCTTGGATCGCCGGCGCAACGCTCGCCTTGATTCAAATCCACGGACAAGAACACCCCGAAGCCCAGCAGCTCCAGCAGCATGCCGGTAGTCTTCTGCTTCACTGCGCTGCGGAGCGAGGCATCCCAAAAGAAGACTGGCCCGACTGGATCCAAACCTACCTCAACCCCCAACTCCTCTTCCCCACTCTCTTCCACCACCTCGAGGAAATGATCGGCGACACCTGGTTCTTCGACCCAGCCCTCGTCCCCAATCCCTTCGAGCAGCAGCCTACCTCTTCAAACGATGAAGCCCCCGCTCCCCCACCCGAAGGCGGAGAGGCGGGGGCAGGGTGAGCTCACGGGCAAGCGGCCTGGGAGCCCGGCGGGAACCTCAATAGAAGTTCGAGTACGTCAGGTACTGCGCGTTAGCGACGGCTTTGTTCTGCCGCGGCAACACGTCCACCGGCGGGCAGGCCTTGGCCGGCGGAGCGGAGCGGGAGAAGTTGAGGATCGACCAGTCGGAGAAGTGAGTCTCGCGGTCGCAGACGGCACCGAAGATATCGCCGACGGCGAGGCATTGAGAGTCGACGTCGGCGCAGCCCATCACGGTGGCGACTTCGTTGCTGCCGATGTTGTAGACCCGACCCCGGCCGTAGGGGAATTTATGGGTGCTGGAAGTGTCCTCGATGTCGTGACGCATCCCCATGTTGTGGCCCAGCTCATGGGCGAAGGTGTAATCGTTCAGGCCGCAACCCACTCGGTGGGCCGAGAAGGCCCGCTTCCGGAAGGCGCCGCCGAAACCCCGCACTAAGCCGTTGGCCTCGGGCAGATAGGCGATACCGCAGAAGCTCTCGGTCCTCCACTCCGGCGGGGTGAAGATGGCGACGAAGTCGCCGTTGGTGGACGAGCGCATGTTGCGCACGTAGGCCGCTCGATGAGAATCCAGCCACTGCACCGCCGAATAGGCCCCCCCGGCAGCAACGGGCTGGTGTCCGGTGAGGCGCACCATGGTGAGGTGGTAGCGAGCGAAGACTCCACTATTGGCGAAGATGGTATTCGCCAGGGCGACGGAATCCTGGATGAAGGTACGCACCTGGGTCTCCGCCGCAGAACCAGCGGCGTAATATGAGGGGTACACCGCCAGCACACCGACAAAGATCAGCTTCTTCGGGTTGGCGGCGTCGACCTCCGAGGCACGGCGCTGGAGATCCAGCTCCTCGAAGAGCGTCGCCCGCTGCCGCAGTGCGTTACGGCTCAGCTCAGCCGTCTCCTCCGCCTTCGGCACGCCGCAGCTCTGCTCCACCGTGCGGCGGTTGAGGCGCACCAGCGACTGACTGGCGCTCTTGGTAGGCGCCGCGGCGTCGAAGGCGATCTGGTACTGCTCCCGATCGAGGTTCAGCACCGCGGTGGCGAAGGAGCCGTGGTAATTCAGCTGGACGAAGCCAGAGGCCTCTTCCGCACCGAAGCCGCCGTCCAGCCGAGCGGTGCCGGCCCACACCTTCCAATCGTCTTCATAGACCTCGAAGTGATCCCGCACCGCCGTCCAGCGGCGGCCGTCGGGGGTGGTAAAGCTCACCTCCTCCGGATTCGCCGCGATGGCCTGGGGATCGATGGCGATGCGGTGATGCTCGGCGGCATCGGGGATGAATTGAGCGAGATTGGCGGACTCCGCCACCCGCTTTTGCAGCAGGAAGAGGGAGTCGGCGGCGCTCGCCGCCGGGGCCCCCAGCGCCAGGGCGGCGAGGGTGAATAGGGCGATCAGGGCTCGGCAAGAGCCGGTGATTCGATGACGTGAGGATGGCAACACAATGCGCATAAGTGGAACTCCTTGGTTTTCCTAGTGGATACAAGGGAGATCGATTCACGCGAAATCGATCCCTGAGACCCTCGAAGAACCAACTCATCTCTGCCCTCCAGGAGATACTACGGTCGTAGTAGATAGAGGTTATGGAAAGCACGAATCAGGATGCTGGAGCGCCTCCAAGCTCCCCGAAAAACAGCGATCGGTGAAAGAACCCGGCCCCTCCTTGCGGAGGGACCGGGGGCGAGATTCTCGATCCGTCACCCCCTTCCCCGCCCACGCACCCTTGCCCCTAGGCGACGAAGCGGAATCTCGCCAAGCCAGAATCATCGGAAGTTGGCGTAGACCGGAGCCTGGGTAATGGCCACGTTGGCGTTCTGCCGCGGCAGCACGTCCGGGCTCTGGCAGGCCTTGGCCGGCGGAGCGCTCGAGTAGTTGAGGATCGACCAGTCGGAGAACGCCATCTCTCGATCGCAGACCGCGCCGAAGATGCTGCCGCTGAATTGGCAATTGTTGTTCGGATCGAGGTCAGCGCAGCCCATCACCGTCGCCACCTCGTTGCTTCCGAGGTAGTAGTTCCGGCCGCGACCGAAGGGGAAGAGATGGCTGCTGGAGTAGCTCTCGTCCTGGTGGCGCATCCCCATGTTGTGCCCCAGCTCGTGGGCGAAGGTGAAGTCGTTGAGGCCGCAGCCGACCCGGTGGGCCGAGAAGGCTCGCTGGTTGAAGGGGCCATGGACCAAGCCGCGCTCGTCCCCGTCGCCATCCGGCAGGTAGGCGATGCCGCAGAAGCTCTCGTTTCTCCACTGCGCTGGGGTGAAGATGGCGAGGAAGTCGCCGTTGTTGCCCGCGCGCATATTGCGAACGTAGGCCGCCGCAGGGCTATTCAGCCATAGGGACGCTCCCCAGGTTCCTGCTGACGGCGTCGGCTGAGCTCCCGTCAGGCGCACCATGGTGAGGCTGTAGCGGGCGCTGACGCCGCTATTGGTAAAGATGGTGTTGGCCAGCGCCACCGAGTCTCGGATGAAGGTCCTCGCCTGGGCCTCGAGGAAGGAGAAGGGCATGTAGAAGCTGGGATAGACCGCCAGCACCCCGAGGGTGATCGGCGCCTTGGGCTGAGCCGCCGCAGCGCTCTCTACCTGGCGCTGTCGCTCCAGGGCGGCAAAGAGGCTCTGGCGCTCCTGGAGGGCCCGGCGAGCGACCTCGGTGCTCTGCTCCGGCGCTGGGACGCCGCAGGACTGACCCGACGGGCGGCGCTGGAGCCTCACCAGGTGATGCACCGGATCTACCAGCGGCAGCTCTCGATAGGACAGCTCTCCGCGGGACAGCTCCCGACGCTGGAGGCCCTGGGGCGTACTCTCGACGTCGAAGGCGATCTGATAGTGCTCCCCGTCGAGGTTGAGCACGGCGGTGGCGATCGCTGCTTGCGGGCTCAGATCGCGGTGGTAGCTCAGCTGCACAAAGCCGGAGGCCCCTTCGGCTCCCCAACCGTTGATCAGCCGGGCGCTGCCGGACCACACCTTCCAATCCTCCTCGTAGTCGTCAAAGCTGGAACGAACGGCGCTCCAGCGACGGCCGTCAGGAGTGGCGAAGGTGACTTCCTCGGGATTCGACGCGATGAGCCGGGGATCGATGGCGATGCGGTGCTGCTCCACGGCGTCCGGCAGCACGCCGAGCCCCTGGGGCGGAGCCGTAGCGCTCTTCTCCAGCACGTAGAGGGATTCCGCGGCGTAGGCCGTGGAGTGAAAACCCAAACCGCTGATGAGGACCGCAACAGCGAAGATCAGCAGCAGAGACGATCGGCAAGCCCGTGCCGAATCGAGTCGAGGGATACGGGCCCCAGCGAGACGGGCCCGGCGGGAACAGCAGCGAGCGGAGCGAGCTCGAGTCGAAAAGGCGAGAAGGAGAGCTTGAAGACGAAGGGCGAGAGGCGCAGCGACGTGGACTCGCATGGTCAGGGCTCCTATCTGCGGAGTTCAACTCATGGCCCGGCGCTCACGAAGCGCGGGGCCGAGAGACTCCGAAGAGCACTTCACTCTCTACAAGGTCCTTAGCTACCTATCCTCCTCTGCCTAAGAGATACGACAGCGGATTTTGCGGGTTGCCCGAACAGCACCGAGTCGCGCGTGAATTTACATCCACAAGGATCAGCGCTCCCCGCACCGCCCACCCGAGCCTAAGCTGTCGCCTTGGCCCTCTCCTCCACCGCCGAGGCACGGGGAGGATCTTGAGTGGCGAGGAGCTGGACGTAGGGCAGCCAAACCTCGAAGCAGCAGCCCGCGACGCCGTCGCTGATGCAGTGGATCTCGCCACCGAGGCGGCGCACCAGCAGCTGGACGTGGGTCAGACCGATGCCCTCCCCCGGCTCCTCATGGATCCGCAGCCGCCGGAAGGGCTGGAACATCTTCGGGATGTCGTCTTCCTCCACGCCGAGACCGTTGTCCAGGAAGCGAACCACCGTGTGGGTTCCTACCTGTTGGGCGTCCACTTCGATTACCCCCGGACGCTCCGGCGAGAGATACTTCACGGCGTTCGAGAGCAGGTTGGTGAAGATCTGGGTGACGGCCAATTCATCCGAGACGATCATCGGCAGCTCGCCCAGGGTGACCTTCACCTCGCGCTTTGAAATCCTGTACTGCAGCCCCTGGAGGACCTCCTCGCCAATCGCCTTCAGGTCAACGGAAGTCATGATGAAGTCTCGCTGACCGGAGCGCCCCAGCATCAAGAGGGCGGTGACGAAGCGATCCATCTTGACGGAGGAGGACTCGATCATCTCCACGCATTCCCGCAGATCCCCCTGCAGCAGGGTCTTGATGCGCTGGCGATCCGGCACCGGCGCCTCGAGCTCTTGCTCCAGCTCCTCCATCGCGAGGCCCATCTCCCCGGCAAAGCCGAGGAGGTTCACCAGAGGCGAGCGCAGGTCGTGGGAAAAGCTGCCGATGAATTGGCGTAGGTCGCTTTCCGTATGCCGCAGCTGCTGGGAAATCCGCTGCTGCTCCTCTACCGCCTCTCGGTATTGCCGGGTGAGCCGCTGATGCTGCCACACCACCAAGCCCATGAGGCCCATCATCGAGAGCACCGCCACCAGCTCCTGGGACCACACCAGATCCTGATTGGTGGGACGGGCGATGGAAAAGATCACCATGTGCAGCACCGGCAGCATCATCGCCAGCAGCAGCAGGCGGTGAATGGAGCGTACCCGCTGCCCCTGCCAGCGGTAGCGAACCGGGCGATCTTCTGAGCCCTGATACTCCCGGAAGCGGCTACCGAGGATCAGCAGCGGGAGCGCCAGATGCCAGAGGAAGAACCACTCCGCTCCTAGGCCGGGGTCCACGTCCGCGTAAGGGAAAGTGGAAAGCAGGTCGTAGGTGTCGGTGACGGCCCATAGCAGGGCGGTACCGCTGAAGCAGGTGTAGAGATAGCTCCAGCGGGTGCCTCGGGTCCTGCGGGCCGCGAGAAAGAAGGTCGCGGCAAGATAGAGGTCCAGCACCACGAAGAGGGGCGAAGCGAGCCAATAGAGCAGATCCGGCGACGAGGAGCAGAAGAAGGCCGGCAGCAGGGTGAAATAGGCCAGCAGCATCAGCAGGAAGAAGGCGACGCCACCGAGTTCCAGTCGATCGACCCGCAACGCCTTCTCCCGTCCTTCCGGCCGCAGCCCGTTGGCGGTGAGCACCACGAAGTAGAAGGCGATCATCAACGTGTCGAAGATCGCCAGACCGAGGGGGCTGTTGAAGAAGCCGAATTCCAGCATTCCCAACAGGGCGACGCACCACCACAGCAGCAGAGCGACGGAGAGCAGGTTCCAAAACAGCTCGTCGCCCTGAGGTTTGCGCCTCACGCTTTGGCGGATCACGACCAGCGCGAGGGAGATGTGGATGGTGTACCAGCAGTAGTTGAGGGCCCACAGCACCTCGTCGCTCACCACCCCCGACAGGCAGAGGAAGAGATCCAACACCACCAGCGCAGCCACCAGCTGGGCGACGTGATCCCTCAGCAGCCAACGCCAAGCCGTGGATTTCACGGCTGCCTTGCTCATGTCCTGATCCCTTGGAAAAGAAACCGACCCGCCGATCGCTGGGGCCGCTGCCTTCGGAATCCGCGCCCTCTCCCGCTAGCAGGAATCGAGGGTCGCGTCCTAGGCACCGCAGCAGAGCCCCGCGACGAGCTGTCGGCGACAGCATCGAAACGTCTCTTGCGTTTGAGACAGAATGGCTAATTAGCGCGCGGAAAGTCTACCGCCTGCAGGTTCTGTTCACAAGCGAACAAAACGTTCCAGGACGCAACCTCATACTGAAGAATCGATGCAAAATCTGGACCTCTAGAGTCCAAAATCTAAGCTTCCACACCCTACTCAGCAGATACTTCTCAGCTGAGCTCCGCAGCTTTCCGTCTTGAAGACCCAGTGTTCCAGCCTAGTCCGGGTGGCCCTTTTTGCCATCTAGCGGCAGCAGGGACAGAGCGGGCTACGAGGCGCTGAATAGACTCAGCAGGCGCAGCGCCCCCCGAGTGGGGGTCTCGCTCCCGGACTCTACGGCGGCGACGATCTCTGCACCGCCCTGGGCGACCTTCGGATGCCGGCGGAAGCGGTCCATCAGGCTCTCCTCCACCAGGCTCCACATCCACTTCACCCGCTGCGCCTCTCGATGCTCCCGCCACTCCCCACTGGCCTCGAGAGCCCGGCGATGGTCCTGCACCTGCTGCCACAGGGCCTCCAGCCCCTCCCCCTCCACCGCGCTCACGGTGAGCACCGGCGGGCGCCAGTTGCCTCCCTTGGGACGCAAATAGTGGAGCGCTCCCTCATACTCTCGGCGCGCGCGCTCGGCGGCGGCGCGGTTGGCGCCGTCGGCCTTGGTGATAGCCAGCAGATCGGCGACCTCGACGATCCCCCGCTTGATGCCCTGGAGCTCGTCTCCGGCGCCGGCGAGCATCAGCAGCAGGAAGAAGTCCACCATCTCCGCCACCACGATCTCGCTCTGTCCCACGCCGACGGTCTCTACCAGGATCACGTCATAACCCGCCGCCTCGCAGAGCAGCATCGTCTCCCGGGTCTTGCGGGCGACGCCGCCGAGGGAGCCGCGGGTGGGGGACGGCCGAATGAAGGCCCGGGGGTTACGGGCGAGGGACTCCATACGGGTCTTGTCGCCGAGAATCGAGCCGCCGGATACCGTGCTCGAGGGATCCACCGCTAGCACCGCTACCCGATGCCCGGCGTCGGTGAGGCGCTTACCCAGGGTCTCGATGAAGGTGCTTTTGCCGACCCCCGGCACCCCGGTGATCCCTACCCGGTGGGCCTCGCCGGTGCGCGGCAGCAGGCGCGCCAGCAGCTGCTGGGCGAGCTGCTGATGCTCCTCCTTGTGGCTCTCCACCAGCGTGATAGCGCGACCGAGCATCGCCCGGTCCCCCGCCAGCAGCCCGGCCTCGTAGTCCTCCACGGGGAGCAGATCGCGGCGACGGCGAGTCGGGGCGGGTGGGCTGGGCGAGCTCATAGCGCCGAGGTTGCCACGGATTCAGCCCGGCGCGCAATCCATATCGGCGAACAACGCTTCCGGGATACCGCCGCGGCACTCCTGCGACCCGGCTGCGACCTTGGCGTGGGAGCCTGATTGCCCTCAAGCCTCAGCAACTATCGCATTCTGGGCCCAGGGAGAGGGGTCAGAGAGGGACCAGAATGAGAACTCAGAAACGGAGTTCAGGAAGGAGCTCGGAAGAAGGTCGTATCCGCGTCACCGCAAAGACTCCCCCCCGGATTGGTGTAGGTCTTGGTACGGCCGGTCACCTCATCGGTGACGTGGAGGTCGTACTCCACATCGGTGAGATTGCCGTAGAAAACCCAGAAGTGGCCGTCGACGCTGCGGGCGTCGAGCACCTTGACCAAGAGCTCTAAATTGCCCTCGCGGAAGAACCAGAAGGCACCGCTCTGCTGGTTGTCGGGGTGCGGGTCCGGGATCGCCGTCCCTACCCCTTGGCGCCCCGGCCGGCGCTGGTCGCGCCAGTCCACCCGCAGCCGGAAGCGGCCGTCCTGCAGGCAGAGCTCCTCGGGATCGTCGCAGGGCCCACCGAAGCTGGCCCCGTCCGAGCTGGCTCCGTCTGAGTTGGCTCCGTCTGAGCTGGCGGGCTCTTGCAGTTTCGCAACCGAGGCCTCGGCGTCGGCAGCCCTCCCCCGCTCTGCAGGTATCCGACCGGCGAGAGTGAGATCCGCTAGCCTGTCAGCGGCCTGGGGGAAGGCACGGTCATCGCCGTCGCCGCAGATCTCCCGAGCGGGATTGACCCAGGTGCGAGCCTCGCCGGTCTCGAGGTCCACCGCGCTGAGCCAGTAGGCGACATCGGTCAGGGCGCCGTAGAAGAGCCAATGGTGGTCGTTGATGGAGCGACCGTCGAGGATCTTCACCGCCAGCTCGCGGTTGGTGTCGCGGAAAAACCACGCCAGCGCGGTGTCGGCACTGTCGCCGCCTGGTCCCGAAGGAGCGACATAGGGCGTGCCGGTGCCGCGACCGGCCTGGAGGCTGCGGGGATCGACCCAGTCCACCAGCAGCTCGAAGCGACCGTCGCGCAGGCAGAAGCGCTGGTGATCGGCGGTGCAGGAGCGGGAGATGAGGTCAGAAAGGTCGACGCGCCGCAGCTCGCGGCCGGCGTCGGAGGTCCAGGCCGAGAAGTAGAGATGGTCGCCCCGCAGCAGCGGCTCCCGGGGCTCCGAGCCCGCCGGGCCCGGCTCCAGATCCGCCACCAGAGCGGTGCCGTCGGCGCTGCCGTCGGTGACCCAGAGCTCGAAACCGTGGGGACCGTCGGTGGCGCTGAACACCAGGCGGGAGCCGACGGCGCCGAGGTGCTGAGGAAGAGCGTCGGCGGCGCCGGGGGCTAGATCCGTGACCCGGCGGGTACCGTGCACCGTGCCGTCGGTGCTCCACAGCTCCAGCCCGGCGCCGTCGCCGCTATCGGCACTGAAGTAGAGATCGTTGCCGACCGCCACCAGCTGCGGCTCCAGGCCGCCTCGGGAGCTGTAGATCCGCTCGAAGGTCGCCAGCAATCGCGCCCCTTCTCCGGCGAGAGCAGGGCCGTCATCCATGCTCCAGAGGGATCCTCCGAAGTCCTCCTCCAGGAGGAAGACGAGTCGACCACGAAATTCTGCGGAGACCAACGTCTGGATCTGGGCCCCGGGCGTCCCCAGGGGAGCGACCAGCTCCGGCGTGATGCCCCCTCGCAGGCGCCAGAGGGCCGGCTGCAGATCCTCGGCGAGGAAGTAGACATCCTCTCCATAGACCATCAGGGGTTCTCCGTCGAGGACTGATCGAATCGGCAGAATCGGGCCTTGCTGGCCGGCTCCGGCGCTGGACCAGACCCGCCGGGTCCCTGCCGCGGTGCCGTCAGAGCGCCACAGGGCGCTGGGCACTAGCTGATCACCGTCTTCGAGATAGGGCGCCGTGCGGAAATAGAGACGATCGCCGGCAACGACGAAGGCATCGGGGCGAGAGGACAGCGGCAACTGGGCATCGCTCCCGCCGAAGGGAGGGTCCGCCAGACCCGGCGCCAGGTCCCCTAGGGAGACGGTACCCTGCGGGCTCCCGTCGCTGCACCAGGGCTCGACGCCGAGATCCGGGTCGTGGGCCGCGAAGCAGGCAAGATCGCCGAAGGCCACTGGATCCTCGATGGTGGGGAGCTCAGCGGCGGTCTGAAAGCTCTGTAGATCGGAGCTGAAGAGCAGGGAGTCATCTTTGGTGGAATCGGCTCGCCGCAGGAAGAGGCCCGCCGAGGTCAGCACCGGCGCTTCGATCACGCCGTCGAAGAACTCCACGCCGCCATCCACCAGCAGGCGAGTCCCGGCGGCGCTGCCGTCGCTGACCCACAGGCCGTTTCTGGAGGCGCCCTCGGGATTCTGGCCGTCGCCGAAGGGCCCGGGATGGTAGGCCAGAAAGACGATCTCATCGTCCTCGGCATCGGGGGCCGGCAGCAGCCGGCGGGGAAAGGAGGAGACGGTGCCGAAATCCAGCACCGAGAGCCGCTCGGAGGAATCGGCGGTCCCCAGGCTGGTCCAAGGCTGGCGGCCGGACTCGTCCCAACCTTGGAAAATCAGCGGGAAGCCCACCTTGCCGATCGCATCCCCAGGCAGATTCGCTTCGCCGCCGAAGCCCAGAGGGACCACCTTCGTGACCCTCGAGGATCGTCCGGTGGTGGTGAAGAGACCGGCTCCTTCGTCGTCGTTGTCGTAGAAGAAGAGCTGGCCTTGCCAGGTGGTGAAGCTCGAGCCAAAGTCGATAATTCCGCTGGGGCCAAAATCGTGCAGCGGCCCGGTACCGGCAGTGGTGCCGTCGGTAGCCCAGAGCTGGGAGAAGGTAGAAAAGTCGCTAAAAGGGAAGAAGACGTAGTCGGGGCTCGGCGGGGTGATGGGTGGGCCGGGCACCCAGACCAGGTCTGAAGAGCAGCCGAAATACGACAGATCCCCGGGAGCCAACCCTGCCGCCTGCCCCAAGGCCACCAGCCGCGAAGTGCCGGCGGAGGTGCCATCGGTGGCCCAGAGCTCGCACTCGAATTGATCCGGCGCCGGCTCGGTGAGCAGCAGAAAGACCGGTCCGGAGACCATGAAGGACCACGGAACGTCCCGGCTGACGACGGGCCCGGCGTCGACGGGCAGCCGCGGCAGGTCCTTCAGCGCTCCGGTACCGGCGACGGTACCGTCGGAGGACCACAGGGTGCGCTGGCCGTCGTCGGTCTCCACCACGAAGAAGGCGGCATTGCCCCAAAGCTGAAGGCCGTAGATCCGGCCCTGACCCTCGGCCCCAAGATCCGGAAAGGCAGCGGCGAGAGAGAAAGAGCCCTCGGCGGTGCCGTCGCTGAGCCACAGCTCCTGCAGCCAGCCCGAGGGCACCCCGTGGGAAGACCGAGTAGCGATGAGGAATTGGCGAGATCTGGATCCGCCCCCCTCCACCACCAGGGCCGTCGAGCTGCCGCCGAGGAGAAAGGGCTCGGTGCCCTGCACCGTGCCGTCGGTGACCCATTGGCGCGCGGTGTCGGCCCCGCCTTGACGATCGGCGGTGAAGAAAAGCACCCGGGAACCGAAGGGCAGAATGCCGTCGATATCAGAGCTGCAGCGGCCGGGGCAAAAATCCCCCAGCAGCACGGTGCCCTCGGCGGTGCCATCGCTGGCCCAGGGCTCAACGCCCAGGGCCTCGATCCCGGAGGTGAAGAACACCCTCTCCGAATTCACCCTCGTCAAGCTCTGTGGGCCCAGGATCTTGGAGGTTGCCGCGAGGTCCACCACCAGGCGAGTGCCCTCTTCAGTGCCGTCGGTAACCCAGAGCTCTCGGCCCGGACCGGCGGCCTCGGCTCCGGACCGCGCCCCCTGAGTGGCGAGAAAGAAGGTCTGGGCTCCGACCTCCACAAAGTGGCTCGGCGATGAGTCCGGGGCGAAGATGCGGGGGTCGATGTCCAAGACCAGCTGTGGAGACGAGGCGAAGGCCGGCGCCGCCATCAGCCCCACGGCGAGGCCGAGACCGAGGATGAAACTCAGCCCTGGCTGCCTGGCGACGGAGAAATCAAATAGGCCCCTCGGCAAACGAGAGAAGGCAGCAAGACAATGCAGGAAGGTCGTCATGGCGCAGCTCCTGGGAGCGAGGATGAATGGGGGCTCGGACAGCGCTAAAGGATTGGATCTGCTTTTCTAGGGCAAAACCTGTACCGAAGCTGCGAAAGACTGCACCCCCAGCTGGTCAGCGAGGACCGGACAACGGCCGCCGGTCGCCTACCAGTGGCTTACTACTGCTGGTTCGCTACTGCTGGCTTCTTAGGACTGGCCTCTGCGGTAGCGAACCGGCAGGGTATGAGCTCAGGAGATGAGCTTAGAAGAAGGCCGTGTCGGCGGCGCCGCAGAGGTTGCCCCCGGGGTTGGTATAGGTCTTCGACAGGCCGCTCACGATGTCGGTGACGTGGAGATCGAATTCCACGTCCGTGAGGTTGCCGTAGAACACCCAGAAGTGGCCGTCGATGGTGCGGGCGTCGAGCACCTTGACCAAGAGCTCCAGGTTGCCTTCGCGGAAAAACCAGAAGGCGCCGCTGCGCTGGTTGTCGGGGTTGGGGTCGGGAATCGCCGTGCCCTGGCCTTCACGACCCGGTCGACGCTGATCGCGCCAGTCCACCCGCAGCCGGAAGCGGCCGTCCTGCAGGCAGAGCTCCTCGGGATCATCGCAGGGCGCACCAACGCTGGTCCCTTCTGAGATGGAGGGCTCCTGGAGAGCCACCAGCGAAGCCTCGGCATCAACGCCCCTCCCCTTCTCCGCCGGAATCCGGCCGACGAGAGAAAGGTCTGCCAGCCCATCAGCGGCCTGAGGGAACGCGACGTTATCGCCGTCACCGCAGATCTCACGAGCGGGATTGATCCAGGTGCGAGCAATCCCCGTCTCGAGATCCACCGCGCTGAGCCAATACGCGACATCGGAGAGAGCACCATAGAAGAGCCAATGATGGCCGTTGATGGAGCGGCCGTCGAGGATCTTCACCGCCAGCTCGCGGTTGTCGTCGCGGAAGAACCACACCAGCGCGGTGTCGTCGCTGGTGCCTCCGTCGGCGCCAACACCAAGGTATGGCGTGCCGGTACCGCGACCAGTCTCGAGGGTGCGAGGATCGACCCAATCCACCAGCACCTCGAAGCGGCCATCGCGCAGGCAGAAGCGCTGGTCACCGGGGGTGCAGGTGCGGGAGATGAGATCTGAAGCGTCGAGACGATGCAGCTCGCGACCGGTGGTGGAGGTCCAGGCAGAAAACAGCAGGTCATCCCCCAGGCGGGTCGGCTCCGCCGGGAAGGAGCCGGCGGGACCAGGCTCCAGATCCGCCAGCAGGCGGGTGCCCTCGACGGTACCGTCGGTGACCCACGGCTCGACGCCGTGGACGCCGTCGGTGGCGGAAAAGAAGAGGCGGGAGCCGATAGCGGCGAAGCGTTGGGGGTACGCGTCGCTGACCCCGGGCGCCAGATCCGTCACTCGCCGGGTGCCGAACACCGTGCCGTCGGTGCGCCAAAGCTCTAGCCCGGCGCCATCGCCCTCATCAGCGCTGAAGTAGAGGTCGTTGCCGACGGCCACCAGCTGCGGATCCAGACCGTCTCGGGGGCTATTGATTCGCTCGAAGGTCGACAGCAATCGCGCCCCCTCTCCGGCGGCAGCAGGACCATCGTCAACGCTCCACAGGGAAGCTCCGAAGTCCTCCTCCAAGAAGAAGACCAGCCGTCCCCGGAACTCCGCGGAGGCCACCGTCTGGATCTGGGCACCGGGCGCCCCCAGGGGAGCCACCAGCTCCGGCGTGACGCCTCCTCGCAAGCGCCAGAGGGCGGGCTGTAGATCCTCAGCGAGGAAGTAAACATCCTCTCCGAGGGTCATCAGGAGCTCCCTACCGAGGCCGTCTCGAATCGGCAGAATCGGACCTTGTTGGCCGACTCCTGCGCTGGACCATACCCTCTGGGTTCCCGCCGCGGTTCCGTCGGAGCGCCACAGAGCGCTGGGCACTAGCTGGTCCCCGTCTTCGAGATAAGGGGCCGTGCGGAAGTAGAGATGATCACCGGCGACGACGAAGGCATCGGGGCGCGAAGACAGCGGCACTGCGCTATCGCTGCCGCCGAAGGGAGGGCTCGCCAGCCCCGGCGCCAGATCCCCCAGGGAGACGGTGCCGTCGAGGCTCCCGTCGCTGCACCAGGGCTCGACGCCGAGGGCCGGGTCGTGGGCCGCGAAGCAGGCAAGATCGCCGAAGGCCACGGGATCCTCGATGATGGGGAATTCCGCAACGGTGATGAAGGTCTCCAAATCCGAGCTGAAGAGCAGGGAGTCATCAGCGGTGGAATCAGCTCGTCGAAGGAAGAGGCCCGCCGAGGTGAGCACCGGATCCCCGAGGCTCGCCGGGGTGGACTGCTGGGGCCCCAGCAGCTGGACCCGGGTTCCGGCGGTGGTGCCGTCGCTGGCCCATAGGCTGCGGCGGCTCTCCTCCTCCGCGCCGTCGGCGGGATGGGTGGCGACGAAGACCACGGCATCGCCAGACGACGCTGCCGAGCCGAGCCGCGCCAGCCCGGCGGGGAACGAGGACACGCTCTCCCTGCCGACGAGGTTCGCCAATGGCTCGGTGCCCTCGGGAGAGCCGTCGGAGATCCACAGCTCCCGGCCCGAGGCCTCATCCCAACCCTGCAGCAGCAGTCGGTTGCCGAAATCGCCGATGCCCTGCTCCGGCAGGTAGCGCTCGGAGCCGGTAGAGGCGAAAGGCTGGATCTCCGACGTGCCTTCGGGGGTGCCGTTGGTGATCCACAGACCTGGAGTGTCGGCGACGCCGCCCGTGACGCTGCGATGGGAGTAGAAATACATGCGCCCGCGCCACGAGGTGATGCTGGTAGCGAGGGAGGCTCCGGTGGCCGCGGTGCCCAATTCCTTGACCTTCACCACCCCATCGCTGCTATCGGTAGTCCACAAGCTCCAGGAGGTCGAAGCGGATCCGAAGACGAAGAAGGCCTGAATCTGGGAGGGTGGAATCGCGAAACCCGTCGGGAAATTTGCGAGAACGATATCCGCCCGCGCCAGGCGGCTGGGACAGCGCACGAATTCGCCATCCGGCGGCGGCTCACCATCGGCCCCTCGCAGGCGCGCCTGACGCAGCGTACCGGCGGCGGTGCCGTCGCTAAACCACACTTCACAATCCGATTGACCCTCGGGGTTTGTCGCCGGCAGCATAAACACGATCCACGGTCCCAGGTTGGCGGTGACGATGGGATCCAGGGGATCGCCGGCCGGCCCTACCGACAGCTCCGCCGGCACCGCCTCGGTACCAGCGACGGTACCGTCGCTGGTCCACAGCTGCCGAGTCCGGCCACCGGTCACGGTCAAGAAGAGGACGTGGTCCCGCAGGCCCTCCAATCCCAGCAGCCGACCTCCGGCCTGCACCGTCGGCAGAGCGCCCCCCAGCGCGAAGGTGCCGGCCGCGGTACCGTCGGTGACCCAGAGCTGGTGCAGCCAACCTTGAGTCGCCACGTTGGAGGGCGACCGGGTGATGAGGAAAACGCGGTCGAGGACGACGACGGCGTCCTCCAGCGCGAAGCTACGGATGGGCCCTAGCTCCAGGGGGCGTAGCCCTCCGGCGGTACCGTCGGTGAGCCAGAGAGCCAGCCGTCCATCCGGGGCATCGGCGCTGAACAGCACTTCATCCCCCAAAATCGCCACCCCTCGGGGCGACGAGGAGCAGGATCCCGGGCACAGATCTCCCAGGCGCCGAGTGCCCTGAGCGGTACCGTCGCTGACCCAGGGTTCGAGCCCAAAGCCGGGACTTGGGGCGGAGAAGAAAACCCAATCAGAGGGGCCGGCAAAGAGGTTTTGGGGACCGACGCTGAGGGTCTCGGAAAGGCTTTCGAAGACCAGCCGGGTTCCCTCGGCGGTGCCGTCGGTGACCCAGAGGTCGTCGCTGCCACCGGTTCTGCCGACGCTCTCGGCGCCGCGAACCTCTTGCTCCCGGGTCAGAAAGAAAGCTTGGAGGCCTCCCTGCCCATCCTCCACGGTCACGAAATCGCTGGGTTCGGAGCCGCGCTCCTGGGCCGCCGGATGAAGGTCTAGAACCAGTTCCGGCGTCTGGGCCAAAGCAGCATCGGTCAACGACAGGCTGACCCCAGCCAGGCCAACCAGCAGAGCGGCCCCCAACCAAGCACACAGCCAAGCCCCCCGAGAGAGAGCCCCCTGACCCCAGGGGAAGCGTCGGTGCAGGGACCGGATCGACAAACGGGCAGCACGATAACTCATGGGAAAAAATCTCCAAGAAGCAGAGCTGGAAGCGGGGAATTGAAAGCTTGGGATCGATTATGCTGAATCGACATAAATGCTGCCACAGCATTTCCTTTTCTGCAAGTCCCCCGACTCATCTCCTCCCCTCCTGATCGAAATCGCCGTCAGCAAAAGCGGCGAGAAATCAGGCCTCGAGCTGGTCCAGCAGCTTCTGGGCGGCGTCGACGATCACCGTACCGGGACCGAAGATCGCCGCCACTCCGGCCTCTTCCAGGGCTTCATAATCACCGGGAGGGATGACGCCTCCCACCACCACCAGGATGTCCTCCCGGCGATGCTCGGCCAGCGCCGCTTTCAGCTTGGGCACCAGGGTGAGGTGGCCGGCGGCCAGGGAGCTGGCGCCGACGATGTGGACGTCGTTCTCCACCGCCTGGCGGGCGGCCTCGGCAGGGGTTTGGAAGAGGGGTCCGACATCGACGTCGAAGCCCAGATCGGCGAAGGCGGTGGCAACCACCTTCTGGCCGCGATCGTGGCCATCCTGGCCCATCTTCGCCAGCAGGATCCGCGGCCGACGGCCCTCCTCGGCGGCGAAGGCGTCGGTGCGCTTCCGAACGGCGATGATGCTCTCGTCATCCACTCCCATCTCTCCACTGTACACCCCGGAGACGGTTTGTACGGAGGCCCGATGGCGTCCCCACACCGCCTCCAGCGCGTCGCTGATCTCGCCCACCGTCGCCCGGGCCCGGGCGGCCTCCACCGCCAGCGCCAGCAGGTTGCCCTCGCCGCTCTCCGCCGAGGCGGTGAGGGCCGCCAGCGTGCGCTCTACGGCCGCGGAATCCCGCTCCCGGCGCAGCTGCTCCAGGCGCTTGAGCTGCGCCTCTCGCACCGCGCTGTTGTCCACCTGCAGGATCTCCGGCGGCTCGTCCTGCTCAGGACGATAGCGGTTGACGCCGACGATCACCTGGCGCCCGGAATCCACCCTCGCCTGAGTGCGGGCGGAAGCCTCCTCGATTCGCAGCTTCGGCAGCCCGGTCTCCATCGCCGCCGCCATGCCCCCCAGCTCCTCGATCTCCAGGATGTGTTCCCAGGCTCGGGAGGCGAGATCCCGAGTCAGGCTCTCGACGTAATAGGAGCCGCCCCAAGGGTCGATGAGGCGGCAGGAATCCGTCTCGTGCTGCAGAATCAGCTGGGTGTTGCGGGCGATGCGGGCGGAGTGGTCGGTGGGCAGCGCCAGGGCCTCGTCGAGGGAGTTGGTGTGCAGGCTCTGGGTGTGGCCGTGGACCGCCGCCATCGCCTCGACGGTGGTGCGCACGACGTTATTCCACACGTCCTGAGCGGTGAGGCTGGCGCCGGAAGTCTGGCAGTGGGTGCGCAGAGCCAGAGACTTGGCGTTCTTCGGCTCGAAGAGGGAGATCAGCCGCGCCCACAGCAGCCTCGCCGCCCGCAGCTTCGCCACCTCCATGAAGTAATTCATCCCGATGCCGAAGAAGAAGGAGATACGAGGGACGAATCGATCCACCGCCAGCCCGGCGGCCACTCCGGTGCGCACGTATTCCAGCCCGTCGGCGAGGGTGTAGCCCAGCTCCAGATCCGCCGAGGCCCCGGCTTCCTGCATGTGGTAGCCGGAGACGCTGATGCTGTTGAAGCGGGGCATGCGCTCGGAGGTGTAGGCGAAGATGTCGGCAATGATGCGCATCGAGGGCCGAGGCGGATAGATGTAGGTGTTGCGGACCATGAACTCCTTCAGGATGTCGTTCTGAATGGTCCCGGCCAGCTGCTCCGGCGCTACCCCCTGCTCCTCGGCGGCGACGATGTAGAGGGCCATGATCGGCAGCACCGCGCCGTTCATGGTCATCGAGACGGACATCCGGTCCAGCGGAATGCCGTCGAAGAGAATCCTCATGTCGAGGATCGAGTCGATGGCCACGCCGGCCATGCCCACGTCCCCCTCCACCCGCGGATGATCCGAGTCGTAGCCGCGGTGGGTGGCGAGGTCAAAGGCGACGCTGAGGCCCCGCTGGCCGGCGGCCAGATTGCGGCGGTAGAAGGCGTTGGAAGCCTCGGCGGTCGAGAAGCCGGCGTATTGGCGTACCGTCCACGGCCGCTGGACGTACATCGTCGCGTAGGGTCCCCTCAGGTAGGGAGCGAAGCCCGGCTGATGCCCCGCCGGATCGAGCCCCTCCAGGGCCTCCGGCCCGTAATGCCCCGCCACGTCCAAACCCTCCGGGGTACGCCAGGAAGGAGCTTCGGAGCCGGCCGCGGAATTGGCCACGGCGAGCTCCGGCGCGTCGAAGGCCAGGGCGGCAAAGTCGGGGACTGAGGGGGCTGGACGGCTCATGAGGTCTCCCTCGGGGAAAACAAAAGGACGAAACGAAGGCTGGAGAACATCAGCGAGCAGCCTCGGATCAAGCAGCAGAGGCGGCCGACAAGATCGCTTCTAGACTCTCCAGCCGATGGCTGCGGAGGTGGACGAAGTGCCCGACCCCCGCCTTGCGAAAGAGCTCTTCGGACTCCCCCGGAGCGCCGGCCAGAGCGAGCTGCCGGGCGCCGAGGCTCTTCAATCGCCGGGCGAGGCCGGGGAGGGCCTCGACGTAGGTCTCGTCGCGGCCGCAGAAGCAGACGAGGGCGACATCGGCCCCACCGCCGGCCTGGCTCCAGGCCTTCGCCAGGGCCTCGACCACCGCTGGATCCTCCCAGCTCTCCCCCACCAGCGGCTCCGTGGCCTCGACTCGGAAGCCGCCAGCGCCGAAAAAACTCTCGGCAAATTGCTGGCGCGGGCGATGCTCTTTGATCTGGCCCAGGAGCACCAGCAGAACCCGCGGCGGGCCTCCCGAACGCTCCGCCGCCCGCTGGCGCAGGCTCTCGAAGATCTCCGCATCTCGCACCGGCTCGAGGGCCGGTCCACCGCCATGGCGAGATTCTTCTTCGGCGGCCTCGGCAGCGCAGCGATAGAGAGCCGCGGTCGCGGAATCCAGCGGGACTCCCGACTCGAGATCCCGGGTCAGGGCGCTCCAGCTGCCGTCGCCCTGGGCCCCCGGCTCTTCGGAGGAAAGGCCTTCGGCAGAGGGGTTCGCTGCGGGATTCGCTGCGTCGGCCGACGAGGTTCCGTCTGGCGCCTCATCTCGTGCCCCAGAAGATGCCTGCCGGGAGTCGAGGGCCGGCGGGAAGAGGGAGACGCCCACCACGGAGCGCTTGCCCCTGCCGAGCTGCTGGCGGCGCTGCTCCGCCCGTTCCCGAACCCGCGCAGAAAAGACGCCGGAGAGACACGAGCGGGCGAGGCCGCCCTCACCCTCGATCTGCTGGAAAAGCTCCCAGGCCTGCCGCGCCAGCCCCTCGGTGAGGGCCTCGATGGTGGCGCTGCCGGCCCCGGCGTCCTGCACCACGTCGAGCCGGCTCTCCTCCCGCAGCACCCGCTGCACGTTGGCCGCCAGCCAGCGGTCTCGACCCTTGACGCCGGCGCCGCCCTGCGCGGAGCGGCGCCCGGTGATCGCGGCGCGGGTCGCGATGGCGTCGGCGCCGCCGACGATGGCGGCGAAGGTCTCGACGGTGGTTCGCACCGGGTTGTTGCCCTGGTCCACCGTGGCCGGAGTGCGGCGGGAGGTGGCGACGTGGAGCCGGGCGGGGTGCTCCCCCGGATCCAGGCTCCACGCCTTCAGGGCCTTGGCCCACAGCCAGCGCGCCGCCCGCAGCTTGGCGATCTCGGCGAAGAGCTCGCCGTCCACCGCCATGGCAAAGCGCAGCTGCCGGGCGCCGCGGGAGGGCGCCACGCCCCGCAGCTCCAGCTGCCGCAGGCTCTCTACCGCGCTGGCCAGCAGGAAGGCGAGCTCCTGGGCTCGATCCCCGCCGGCCTCGTGCACCGGGCGCGCGTTGGCCAGCAGCGCTCCGAGCCCCGGGGACTCACTCTCGATGACCTCGATCAGCTCCACCGCGACCCGCCACTGATCGTCCAGCGGATAGGGCGTCTCCCCGAAGCGCGCCAGAGTGCCCAAGGGATCCAATCCCAAGGAGCCCCGCAGGGCGCCGAGATCGAGACCCGCCTCGCGGGCGAAGCTCAGCGTCGCCGCCGCCAGCGCCGGCGCCGCGGCGCCGCCCTCCAGCCACAGCTCGAGGATCGATAGATCGATGCCCTGAAAGAGTCGAGCTACGGCGGCAGAGCGGTGAAGAGCAACGCCATCGAGGCCGCTAGCAGCGCCGAAGCCATCCCCCGCGGAAAAGCCCGCGCGGGCGGAGCGATTCAGCCGCAGCCAGAAGCCCTCCGCCCCGGTAGCCAGCTCCGCCTCCAGAGCCTCCCGCGCTGTTTCCGGCGTCGGCCCGGGAAGAAGATGCGCGCTCACCCAGGAGTTCGCCCGCTCCCCCGGCACCGCTGACCTTCCCCCTACCGGAGCCGCAGCCCCTCCCGGGGACGAGAGAGGCTGGACCCGCAGCCCCGAAGGCAGTGAATAGGCGAGCTTGTCCTCGACGCTTCGGCCGCCGAGGCCTTCCTCTACCTGCTGGCGCCAGCGATCGAAGTCGGTGGCGTCAAAGGCGTCGAATGGCGAGCCCGGTAACTCCGGCTGAGGCATCGTCCTCTCCTCCCGATTCCCCGCGCTCCTCAGCCGTTGAGGACGTGGCGGGAGATCACCAGCCGCTGCATCTCGCTGGTGCCTTCGTAGATGGTGGTAACCCGCACGTCGCGGTAGAGGCGAGCGATCTCGTAATCCTCGCAATAGCCGTTGCCGCCGTGAATCTGCAGCGATTTCCACACCGCCCGGTTGGCCGCTTCGCTGGCGTAGACCTTCGCTTCGCTAGCGAGGCGGCCGGCGTCCTTATGACCGTGGGGCAAAGACGCGGCGTACAGGGTCAGGGTGCGGGCGGCCTCCAGCTCGACGGCGATCTCCGCCAGCTGGAAGCGAATCGCCTGGAAGTCCGCGATGGGGCGACCGAATTGCTCCCGCTCCTTGGCGTAGGAGATGGCCAATTCCAGCGCCCGGCGATGCTCTCCCATCGCCTGGGCGGCGATGCCGAGTCGCGAGTGATCGAGGGTGGCGAGGGCGAGATTCAGGCCCTTGCCTAATTCTCCGAGCATCCAGGACGCCGGGATCCGCACCTGCTCGAAGTAGATGGGCGCGGTGCGGGAAGCCCGCAGGCCGAGCTTCTCCTCGGGGGTTCCGACGGAGAAGCCCTCGGCGTCCGCCGGCACCACGAAGGCGGTGATGCCCCGCTTGCCGGCGTCCGGATCGGTCTTCGCCAACACCACGTAGTAGCGGGCGAAGCCGGCGTTGGTGATCCAGGCCTTCTCCCCCTGCAGCACCCAATGATCCCCGTCCCGCACCGCGGTGGTGCGCATCGAGGCGGCGTCGCTGCCGGAGCCGGGCTCGGTGAGGCCAAAGCCGCCGATGCACTCGCCGGAGGCCAGCTCCTGCAGCACGGTGCTCTTGAGCTCCTCATTGCCGAAGTGATCGATGGGCCAGCAGGCGACGGAGTTGGAGACGCTCATGGTCACCGCCGTCGCCGGACAGATGCGCGACAGTTCCTCCACCGCCAGGCAATAGGTGACGGGATCGAGCCCGGCGCCGCCGTGCTTCTCGTCCACCATCATGCCTAAGAGGCCGAGCTCGCCGAGCTCCTGGATGATCTCCTGGGGAAACTCGTGATCGCGATCCCGCTCGGCGGTTCCGGGAGCGATGCGCTCCTCGGCGTAGCGACGAACCTCGTCGCGGATCATCGTCTGATCTTCCGACAGCTCGAAGTCCAGGGAGACGAGCTCCCCTTCGCTGTCCTGGGTCACCTCATGGTCGGCAAGGACTGCGCTAGTACTCATCCCACGCCTCCCCTCAGGATGCCTTGAGCAGCCAGTCGGCGATGATCATCTTGTGGATCTCGCTGGTGCCCTCGTAAATCTCGGTGATGCGAGCGTCGCGGAAGTAGCGCTCGACGTTGTAGTCCTTGGTGTAGCCGTAACCACCGTGGATCTGCAGCGCCTTATTGGTGACCCGCTGGGCCATCTCCGCGGAGAAGAGCTTGGCGGTCGCCGCCTCCAGGCTGTAGCGCTTCTTGTTCACCTTCGCCCACGCCGCCTTCCAGGTCAGCAGCCGCGCGGCGTCGATCTCGGTGGACATGTCCGCCAGATAGAACTGGATCGCCTGGAAGCTGGAGATCGCCTTGCCGAACTGCTCCCGCTCCTTGGCGTAGCTCACCGCCTCTTCGTAGGAGCCCTGAGCGATGCCCACCGCCTGAGCGGCGATGCCGATGCGGCCGCCGTCCAGGGTGCTCATGGCGATCTTGAAGCCCTCGCCCTCTTCGCCGAGGCGCCAGGCGGCGGGCACCCGCATGTCCTCGAAGGCCAGCTCGGTGGTGCCGGAAGCGTTGACGCCGAGCTTGAACTCATGGCCGCCGTGGCTATAGCCGGGGGTGTCCACCGGCACTACGAAGGCGGTGATGCCCCTGTGCTTCTGCTCCGGATCCACGGTGGCGAAGACCAGCGCGAGATCCGCGTCGGTGCCGTTGGTGATGAACACCTTGTTGCCGTTGATCACGTAGTCGTCGCCGTCGCGCACCGCGCGGGTAATCAGGCCGGCGGCGTCGCTGCCGGCGCCGGGCTCGGTGAGGGCGAAGCAGCCGAGCTTCTCGCCGGTCGCGAGGGGGGTGAGAAATTCCTTCTTCTGCTCCTCGTTGCCGAAGGCCTGAATCGGATCGCACACCAGGGAGTTGTTGACCGAAAGAATCACGCCGGAAGAGCCACACACCCGGCTGATCTCCTCGATCACCAGGCAATAGGACACCGGATCCATGCCGGCACCGCCGTATTCCTCCGGCACGCACACTCCGGTGAGGCCTAGCTCGCCAGACTGGTGGAAGAAATCCTTCGGGAACTCGCCGCTCTCGTCGATCTCCTTGGCGCGGGGCTTCACCACCTCTTCGGCGAAGCGGCGCACCGTTTCCTGGAGCAGGCGCTGTTCCTCGTTGAGCTCAATATGCATGGCAGGGAAATCCTTTCGTAGCGAGGCGCTGCGGCGAGGCCTGAGGCAAATCCCGAGGGAACGCTCGGTAGAACGCTAGGTCCCTCGGAGCCAGCAGCGACGGGTGGGAGGCGTCAGCCTAGGAGGAGAGAGGGCCGCGTACGCACGTCTTCGGAGATGGACCAGATGGATGGATGCGCTGCGCGAACCACAGGTAATCCTACCATTTCCGCTCCCCGGATCCCAGGCAAAGAGCCGCCTCTGCCCCCTTCTTGATTCCCCAGAATGAGTCCGCTAGAAGGCGCTCCCAGCGGTGCTCATTCCACGCTGCTTGTGCCCACCATGCGAACCATCAGCAGCCCCCTAAACGCGAAGCGGCCCACCGAAGCGGGCCGCAGATTCGATAGCGGATCGATCAGGCCGCGAGCGCTGATCCCAGCGCTGGCGGTCCCGATGGAGGTGATCGGCGCTCAGCGGTCGCCAGCATCCGAAGCCGAAGCAGAGACCGCTCCACCCTGCTCGTCACCCTCCACGGCCTTCGCCCCCTGATCGAGCCGAGCCGCCGAATCCCTGGGCTCTTCTACAGCCAAAAATCCCTCGTCCAGCTGAAGCAAGAAAGCAGCTTTCGAAAGCTCTGGGGAGGCGAATTCGAGGGAGCTCATGCTCAGCACCGAAGGGCTCATCGCCGGTGCGGAGCGACCGGGGAAGCAGCCGGTGATCTGGTACTGGGCACAGCCAGGATGGTAGTAGCCACCGGGAAACCAGCAGGTGCAGTTGGCGGAGGGCGGCGAGTAATTGCAGATTTGCCAGCAATTCGGATAGGCGGCCTGGGCGGCGGGAGCCAGCAGGCCGACGGCCGTAACGGTGACGGCTAGAACGAAGGCGAGGCGGAGCCACGGGGCGCTACAAAGGACTCTCATCGGTTCATCTCCAAGGGTGAAAGGTTGTTGCGTCGTCGACGAGCCAAGTAGGACGTCTCGAATCTGCCCTTCAGAAGCAGTCGTCCTCCCCTGCCAAACCATGCTCGGCAGTAGAAGCAAATCCCATAGCGACCCAGGCAGCCTGTGGGGGGATTCGCCAAATATTTATCAATCCTGAAAATGCAATTTTAATAATAATTGAACACGGTGAAAATAACAACAACACTCAAAGGGCGACGTACCTCGCATCGCCTCTCTCGAACCCTGCTCTACTGCCCCCGCACTAGTCGTTTTATATCGACGTTTCGCTGCAGCTATTTCCGCTGAATCTCGTATTGCTCCATCTTCTTGTAGAGATTGGAGCGCGGAGTCTCGATGCTCTGGGCGGTCTTGGTCACGTTCCAGCCGTTTTCCTCGAGCTTCTGGAGAATGAACATCCGCTCCGAGGCCTCCCGAAACTCCTTCAGGGTTCTCACCATCACCAGCGCACCGGAGAGCTCCGGCCGGGAAGCCCCGGTTACCGCGAGCACATCGTCGCGGCCGATCACGTCTCCCGGCGAGAGGATCAGCAGCCTCTCCACCAGGTTTTTGAGCTCCCGGACGTTCCCCTTCCAGGCCAGGCCCTGGAGGTAGGTCATCGCCTCCGGCGCGATCTCCTTGGCCTTGTAGTTATTCGCCGTAGCGTAGCGCCGCACGAAGTAGTCCACCAGCAGCGGAACGTCGTCCAGGCGCTCCCGTAGCGGCGGTGTCTGCACCGGCACGACGTTGAGTCGGTAGTAGAGATCTTCTCGGAAGTCGCCGTCGACGATGGCCTGCTCCAGATCTCGGTGGGTGGCGGCGACCACCCGCACGTCGACCTTCACGACCCCGCCGGCGCCCACCGGCTCCACCTCGCCGTTCTGCAGCACCCGCAGCACCTTCGCCTGGGTGCGCTGGGACATATCGCCGATCTCGTCGAGGAAGATGGTGCCGCCATCGGCGGCGACGAATTTGCCCGTCTGCTTGCGCACCGCGCCGGTGAAGGAGCCCTTCTCGTGGCCGAAGAGCTCGGACTCGATGAGCTCGTCCGGGATCGCCGCGCAATTCACCTGCACAAAAGGTCGCTCGCTGCGCTGGCTGAGTCGATGGATCGCCCGCGCCACCAATTCCTTGCCGGTCCCGCTCTCGCCGGTGACCAATACCGTCGCCGGCGTCGGCGCAGCCCGGGCGATGGTCTCCCGCAGTCGGTCCATGCTCAGAGAGGTTCCGATGAGGTCGTCGGGCTCCAGCCGCAGGGATCGGTTCTCTTGCTGAAGCTGGCGACTCTCTACCGCGTTGCGCAAGCTGAGAACTACCCGCTCCCGCTGTAGCGGCTTATCGAAGTAGTCATACGCCCCGGCGCGGGTGACTTCCAGCGCCACCTGAAGGTCTCCGTGCCCCGTGATCACCAGCACCGGCATGTCATAGCCGCGCTCCTGGAAGGCCTTGAGCACCGCAAAACCATCCATCTCGGGCATCTTGATATCCAGAATCACGGCGTCGGGAGCCAGGGTCGCCACCTGAGCCAGCGCCTCGCGGCCGGAGCTCGCCTCCTCTACCCGATAGCCGTCGTATTCGAGGATCATGCGCAAGGAGTCGCGCACCACCGCTTCGTCATCGACTACCAGCACGGTGGCGCGGTATTGATTCTTGCCGGAGGCAGCGCCTCCATTGCCCTGCGGCACATCTCGCTTTGCGGAGTCTTTGCTCATGGTCGCAAGCCTACCAGGATCGAAGGGCATAGGTGGCCTCGTATCGCCACCCTCAGCGCCACCGATTCCCAAAGGATCTCCTTCTGCAGGAGTCGGCCTCGGAACGCACCCAAAAGAAACGCCGCTCCGACATCTCGAAATGACATATCGAAGCGGCGTCTCGGTTCCTCCTGCAACAAGCCTCATTCAATGAGGGAGCCGTGGAGGGAGTCAGGTCGCCCGCGGGGATTCCGCGGAGCGGCCTGTGGGGGTGGCTCTTACATCACAGCCTGCGGCGATCAGGGAACCCGGGTGATGGCGAAGAAGCTCGCCCCGGGTTGTCCCTGTCGATCGAAGGTCTGGATGTAGAGACGGATATAGGAGCCGCCATCGAAGGAGCGCACCAGAGTCTCGAAACTCTCCACACCGTCCACCGGCTGCCCGTTGACCTCGGTGATGAACTGCCCAGGACGGACGTTCTCCTCGAAGAGTGGGCTGGTCTGCTGGATGTCGGTGATCACCACACCCCGCAGCGAGTCCGGCAGGCTGAGCTGCTCTCGCAGCCCCGGCGAGATGTCCTGGTACTGCAGGCCGAGCCAGTCGATGGAGCCCTCGTTCTCGGCCTCCGGCAGCTCTGGAGTTTCCTCCGTGCCCGGTCGCTGAGTCAGGGTGATCTCCTTGGTTAGCTCTTCACCGTTGCGCAGCAGGCGAATCTTTACGACCTCTCCCGGGCTGCGAGTGGCGACATAGTCGATGAGATCGCGGTTGAGCACGACGTCGACGTCGTCTACCGAGATGATGACGTCACCGTGCTTCAGACCGCCTCGGGATGCCGGGGTATCCGGCGTCACCGAGATCACCAGGGCGCCATTGGTGCTCTCCAGTCCAAAAGCCTGAGCGCTGTCGTAGTCCAGGTTCTGGATATTGACGCCGAGGAAGCCGCGGCGCACTCGGCCGGTTTCCCGCAGCTGGGGCAGCACTTGCTTCAGCGTGCTCACCGGCACCGCAAAACCGATATTCTCCGCCACCGCGTTGATCGCCGTCGCGATACCCACCACCTCGCCTCGCAGGTTGACCAGCGGGCCTCCGGAATTACCGAAGTTGATCGCCGCGTCGGTCTGGATGAAGTTATCGAAGGAGATGTCGGTGCCGATGCCCAGGCCGCTGCGGCCCTTGGCACTCACCACGCCGACGGTGACGGTGCGATCGAGGGCTAGCGGCGAGCCGATCACCATCACCCAGTCTCCCGGGCGCAGATCTTCGCTGCTGCCGAGGGAGAGGTACTTGAAAGGACGGTCCGGCTCGGTCACCGCCAACAGCGCAAGATCGGTCTCCGGATCCTGCCCCTTGACCGTCGCCACGTACTCCCGTCCCTCGATGGTGACGGCGAGCTCCGCGGCGTTGTCAATGACGTGGTTGTTGGTGACGATTAGGCCATCGGCGCTCACCAGGAAGCCGGAGCCGCCGGATTCCGAGCGGAACTCCTCCGGCTCCTGCTCCGGCGCCTGCTGGCGGCGCGGGCCGAAAAAGAGATCGAAGGGGTTGAGGCGCCCACCACCGCGAGGGCCGCGCTCGAAGGAGGTGGCGCGAATGCTCACCACCGCGGGATCCACGGCTTCCGCCAAATCGGCGAAATTCGGCAAGGCCGTCGTGCCGATCTGGGCTACCGGGCCCTCGGAATTCTGGGCGATGGCCGCCAAGACCGCGGACTGGGAAGCGTGCTCAGCCCCTTCCCCAAAAGCCCGAGGGCTAAGATCCGCCGCCCCGGCCAGCATCATGCCGAAGACCACGGCACCCGCGAGCAGCGCCAAAGTCCACCAGGGATTAACTTGTGGTTGATGGTTCGTAGCCAAGCTTCGAATCTCCTTTCCTGCGGTGCGTTCTATTCGCTTATTCGATCTCGTGGATCTCAATGGTGAATCTCAAACTCTGCGTTTCTATACCGTCGATTTAGATACGCTGTTCCTAGCCGCTGCCCCGAACCGCCCTTCGGCGAGTTCATGGAGTGGTCGATCAGGAAACCAGTGTCAACCTCAAATCAGCATCGGAACCGAAGACCATCCGTCGAGAGCAGAAAGTCAGGCGGATTGCCGGAGCTAGCTCCTGTCTCGATTCTTCAAACCCTCTAAGCAAGATTCGCACCAGAAGCCCGAAGGGATGTCTGCGCACAGCACAGGATTTCTCCAACGGCCCCGACGGGCGACGCGCAAGAGGCTGATTCCAGGCTCCTTCGGACCCCGTCGCTATTTCCGAGGTCCATCGATCACTGTCATGCTCCTCGCCATTCTGGCACAAGCTTTCCGATAGCCCCCCGCCGACGACGCCGGGACGACGGTCGACATCGCTGCTGCCGGGTTGAGGATGGAGAGCAGAAAATCGATGCCCAGCGAATCCAGCCCTCTGCGTAGATGCCTGAGGCGGCGGGTAAGGGCCCTCAGAACAGATCTCGGCGATGAGAACTTCAATGCTGCGGCGAGGCGCGCGTCCCCTTACTCGCAGATCTGTATCTCTCGGATCTGGGTCTATCGGTGAGACTCTACTGCCCTGCTCAAAGCGCCCTTGCGTCTCATTTCTTCGAGGGCTATAATCATTATTCGCAGCCTCGTCCTAGGCGCTATAAAGAGGTGGGCAATCGCCCGCTTTTTTTGATGGGCGAGGTTTTTGCTGTGCTCTTGAATCGTTCGCCTGGGCAGCCTGATAGCGCTGGCTTCCCGATTCTACGGTCCTTTGACACGGCATCGCTGCTGAGCGGAATCACTGTTGAACAACATCACTGGTCCCCCACAGCCTTCCACCGCCCCCGTCGTCACTCAGCTCCATCGTTCATCCTCGGTCTAGGAAAGAAACCAAATCATCATGAGCTCCCGAGGCCTAGACGAAGATTTGGTCGCCGAGCTAGGCGCCATCGCCACTGCGGAGGGTTGCGAGCTGCTTCACCTCGAGTTCAAAGGCGGCAATCTGCGTTTGATCCTCGACCGAGAAGAGAGTGAAGGCGGCGTTACCCACGAGCATTGCTCTCGCGTTTCTCGACAGACGTCTGCCCTGCTGGACGCCTACGATTTCGGCCGAGGACGCTACGTTTTGGAGGTCTCCTCCCCCGGCCTCGATCGCCCGCTCTATCGAGACAGCGACTACGACCGCTTCGCCGGATGCCTCGCCCGCATTCGCTTTCGGGATCCTGACAGCGGCAAACCCAAGACCGTCGTCGCCCGTCTACTGGGCCTCAACGGCTCCCAGGTCGAGGTGGAAGAGGCGACGATGCAGGACAAGCCGAAGCGAGGAGAGGCACCTCAACGCTATGCCATTCCCCTGGCCGCCATCGAACAAGCTCGACTCGAGGTCGAAGTCTGAATCTTCGCCCCACCCGCTACCCAATCTTCGACCAAGACACCGAATTCCAAATTTCTCCTCATCTCAAGATCATCTGACGGTCCAGTCTAAAGACACAGTCATCTAACGATTAGGCGCTACGGCGATCGGGCGATCTCGGACCTACCGAAACTTCCCGCCGGACCTCCCCGTCGGATATCCCAAGTACCCTGCCCCGCCCCACTCCGGGCGGTATGGAGACAGCGAACACATCATGGCTCGAGCACGCACTGCTGAAGTCAACCTCGGAGACCTGCTGCGCCAGGTTTCCCGCGAGAAAGACATCGAGGTCGAGCGCTGGATCAAGGCGCTGGAAGACGCCATGGCCTCGGCAGCCAAGAAACAGCACCGGGTCAAGGAACCGGTGCGCGCGGTCCTCGACCCGACCACCGGGAAGTTCGAAGCCTTCATCGTCAAGAAGGTGGTCGAGGAGGTCGAAGACCCTCTCGCCGAGTGGGATCTGGAGCAGGCCCAGGAGCACAACCCGGATGCCTCTATCGGAGAGGAGATCCACCTGCCTCTCTCCACCGACGGCCTCGGCCGAATCGCCGCCCAGAGCGCTAAGCAGGTGCTCTATCAGCGCATTCGCGAAGCCGAGCGGGAAAAGATCTACAACGAGTACATCGGACGTGTCGGCGAGATTCTCAACGGCACGGTGAAGCGCTTCGAGCGCGGCGAGATCATCGTCGATCTCGGGCGCACCGAGGCGGCGGTCCCCCGCCACGAGCAGTCCCGCCACGAGCGCTACAGCCAGGGCGAGCGGATCCGCGGCGTCATCGTCGATGTCCACACCCAGCCCAAAGGTCCGCAGATCATCCTCTCTCGCACCGACCCCCGTCTGCTGATCAAGCTCTTCGAGATGGAAGTGCCGGAGATCTACGACGGCACGGTGGTGATCAAGGGCGCGGTGCGCGCTCCCGGCGAGCGCGCCAAGGTCGCGGTCTATAGCCGTGAGCGGGACGTCGACCCGGTGGGCGCCTGCGTCGGTATGAAGGGCTCCCGAGTGCAGTCCATCATCCGCGAGCTGCGGGGCGAGAAAATCGACATCATCGAGTTCAACGACGACCTCGTCACCTTCGCCCAGAGCGCCCTGGCGCCCGCCAAGATCACCCGCGTTTCGGTGAATCACGGTGGAGAGCTCCCCCACCTCGACGTCATCGTCGAGGACGAGCAGCTCTCCCTGGCGATCGGCAAGCGCGGCCAAAACGTGCGCTTGGCCTCGGAGCTCCTCGGCGCCCGCATCGACATCAAGAGCGAGAGCGACGTCAAGGACGAGGTCGCCGACGCCCTGGCGAAGATGCTCCAGGAAGCCATGGGTTCCGAGGAAGAAGAAGCCGTCGCCGCGACCGCGTCTCCCGGAGACCCGGCTCCTCCAGTGGTGCCTCTCACCCGCTATAACGACGTCGACCTCGACCTGACCACGGTCCCCGGGGTCAACGAAGAGACCGCCGCCGCGATGGCCGCCATGGGGTTGGGTACCCTCAACGCCATGCTGGAAGCCGACACCGACGATCTCGAGGAGGTCGACGGGGTCGATGCGGAGCTCGCCGCCAGCGTGCTGGAGTGGATCCAGGCATCCGAGGGGCGCCTGCGCGCCGAAGCTGCCGGGGAGCCCTTAGAGGCCACCGAGGATCTCGGCCTGAAGATTCCGGAAGAGCGGCCGACGGTTCCTGCCATGGACGACGAAGACTTCATGGCAGCTCTATCCAAAGCCTTCCAGGAGAGTGAAGAGATCCCGGGCTCCGAAGGCGAAGATTGAGGGGCCCCTCTCCCATCAACTTGGAGCCCCACGAAGGTTGGGTAGAACCCGTCTGCCGAGTAGAATGAGGAGTGGCCTTTCGCCGCACGACCCCCAACAGACCCTTTGGCCATCGAGATCGTCCGAGAGATCACGAAACTTGCCCACGGCTTTAGCCTAGGCCAGCCTGAATAGAACCCAGCGAACGAGAATCACCTGAACCGAGAGCATGATGACGGCTTCCGCCCCGCGCCCGACGGCGCCCTGGGCACAGAAGGCTGGATTCGACGAGCGATAAAGAGAGACTGAACACAGCCTATGGCTAAGATCCGGGTCAAAGACCTCGCACAGAAAATGGGAATCCCCCACAAGGACCTGCAATTCAAGTTGCGGTCCATCGGGGTACGTGTCGAAGGCGACGACGCGCAGATCGACACCTCGATCCTCCAGGCCATCGTCAAGGGAACCCCGCTGACGCCGGCCCGGGAAGTGATCGTGCGCGACGACAACAAGGGTGGCCGTCGAGGCCGCCCTGCGCCTCCGAAACGCAGAACGCCGAGCAATCCGCTGCAGCGCAACCGTCCGCGTACCATGATCAATCAGCAGGATCAGGAGATCCGGACCCTGCCGCAGATCGAGAGGTCGCGACGGGAGCGGGAAGAGGCAGCGGCCAAGAAGGTAGCTCAGGAAAAGGCCAAGCTCGAAGCCGCCCGACAGTCCGAAGCCGCCGCTCGCAAGGCGGAAGAAGCCGCCCGTCGGCGGCGGTTGGAGGCAGAGGAAGCCGCGGCCAAGAAGGCGGAGGAAGATGCAAAGCGGGAAGCTGCCGCCGAGGCCGCAAAGACTGCTCCTCAGAAGGCCGCCGGAGCCAAAGGCCAGGGTGCTGAGAAGGCCGAGAAGAAGGCTCGCAGCCTGAAGAAATCGACGGTCACCGCAAATCCCGCAAACCTGGCGGCGGCCTCCGATCGCCAGCGCAGCTCCCGGGGCCCTCGCTCCACCGGTGGCCGCAAGCGCCGCCGCAGCAGCGATCGTTCCTCGACGCCTCGCCCGCCGGTCAAGGAGCACGTGCTGAGCTTCAAGGCCGACGCTCCCGACGGTCCGGTGATGATCGCCGAGGGAATGACCGTCCGCGACTTCGCCGAGAAGCTCGGCGTCAAGGTCAAGGATCTGATCAAGAGCCTTTTTGCCCGCGGCCAGATGGCGAGCATCAACGACGTGCTGGACGCCGAAACCGCCGAATCCCTCGCCACGGAGCTCGGCGTCGAAACCATGGTGGTGAGCTTCGAGGAAGAGGTGCAGCTGCAGCAGGAGCAGGAGCTGGCCCCGGACCTTCAGGGCAAGGAGGAGCGCGCGCCGGTGATCACCGTGATGGGTCACGTGGATCACGGCAAGACCTCCCTCCTCGACCGGATCCGCTCCTCTCGAGTTGCGGAGGGAGAGTCCGGCGGTATCACCCAGCACATCGGCGCTCACCAGGTCGATCACGAAGGCAACAAGATCGTCTTCCTGGATACCCCGGGTCACGAGGCCTTCACCACGATGCGAGCCCGAGGCGCTAAGGTCACCGATATTGTGATCCTGGTGGTTGCCGCGGACGATGGCGTGATGCCTCAGACCATCGAGGCCATCGACCACGCCCGCGCCGCGAACGTGCCGATCATCGTCGCCATCAACAAGATCGACAAGGCCAACGCCAATCCCGATCGGGTGAAGAAGGAGTTGGCAGACCACAACCTGCTGGTGGAATCCTGGGGTGGTGACGTGGTCTCCGTAGAAGTCTCAGCCCTACAGGGCAAGGGCATCGACGAGCTGCTGGAAATGCTCCTGCTCCAGTCGGAGCTGCTGGAGCTGAAGGCCAACTCCGACATCCCCGCCCAGGGCGTGGTGCTGGAGGCCCGCAAGGATGTCGGCCGCGGCGTGGTCGCCACGGTGCTGGTGCAGAACGGTACCCTCTCCCGCGGCGACAGCTTCGTTGCCGGTATGGCGTGGGGCCGAGTGCGCTCGCTGACCAACGACATTCGCCAGCCCATTCAGGCCGGTGGCCCCTCGACTCCGGTGGAGATCAGCGGCTTCCAGGAGCTGCCGGAAGCCGGCGACACCTTCCAGGTGTTGGAAGACGAGGGCAAGGCTCGGGACATGGCGGACTACCGTCGCGAACAGTCCCGCCAGCGGGGCCTCTCCCCCACTCAGGCCGCCGTCTCCCTGGATCAGCTCTTCGAGCGCATCGAAGCCGGCGAGGTCAAGGAGCTTCCGGTGGTGCTGAAGGCCGATGTCTCCGGCTCCTTGGAGGTGCTCAAAGACACCTTGGCGAAGTCCGGTAACGAGAAGGTCAAGGTCAAGGTGATCCACTCCGGTATCGGAGCCATCAGCACCAACGACGTGATCCTCGCTCAGGCTTCCCAGGCGATCATCCTCGGCTTCAACGTCCGGCCGGAGCGCAACGCCTCGGACCTTGCGGACAAGGAGCACATCGATGTCCGCCTCTACACCGTGATCTACGAGCTCATCGACGAGCTCAAGCAGGCGATGGCCGGTCTGCTGGACCCCACCTTCCGGGAGGTTCAGCGAGGGCGCGCCGAGGTCCGGGAGCTGTTCAAGATTCCGCGCATCGGAGTCATCGCCGGCAGTCACGTGCTGGAGGGCACCATTCGGCGCAACTCCTCTGCCCGACTGCTGCGGGACAACGTCGTGGTCTACGAGGGCAAGGTCTCCTCCCTGCGCCGCTTCAAGGACGACGCGACGGAAGTGCGCAGCGGCTTCGACTGCGGTATCGGCCTCGACAACTACAACGACCTCAAGCCCGGCGACGTCATCGAGGTCTTCGCCAAGGAAGAGGTCGCCGCGACTCTCTGAGCCTGCGCTCCGTCGGATCAGCACCCCTTCCCCCGCAGCTCTCCTTCGTAGGAGCTCCCTGCGGGGGAACGGCGTTGCGTTGATCCCACGCTAGGCTTACTTCTTCACCGCGGCGCTCTAGCGCCTGAAACTCCCTACGCGCCATGGTCGTTGGAATCGTTGCCTGTGAGGTCCATCTGCCCCAGGCTCGCAGCCTCAAGCAGAAGCGGCAGGTCATCAAGAGCCTGGTGGAACGAGTGCATCAGCGCTACCGCGTCTCCGTCGCGGAGACCGACTTCCACGATCTGCATCAGCGATCGGAGATCGGCTTGGCGGTGGTCAGTCGCGGTCCGGCGGAGGTCGAATCCCTCCTCGATCAGCTGCGTCAGCTCTTCGAGCTTGAGGATCGGCTCTACATTACCTCTTGGCAGACGGAGATCCTCACCGACCCCGGTAGGCCAGACTTCGGAGCCTTCGACTTCGAATAGCATTCATTGCAACGTAGCTCGGCTCCCCAAGGCATCTGGGCTAGCCCCATAGAGCTACAGAACCTCTCCTGCCCGAGCCGAGCCCCGAAGTCTCCACTTCACCGACGGCTCCACAGCTCCCCTCCCCTCCATCCCATTCGCCCGAAAGAGACGCTCCCATGGGCCGACGAAATCAACGAGTAGCCGAAGGCTTACGAGCCGAGCTGGCCAATCTTCTCCTCTTCGAAGTCAAGGATCCTAGGGTTCGACTGGCGACGGTGACCGCCGTGGAGCTCAATTCCGACATGAGCCGCGCCCGAGTGCGGGTATCGGTGATGGGGGAAGACGAAGATCGCGAAGAGGCGGTCGCCGCCCTGCGCCACGCCGCGGGCTTCTTGCGCACCCAAATCGCCAAGCGCCTACGCCTACGGCAATCGCCGGAGCTACTCTTCGAGCTCGACCGCGGCGCCGAATATAGCCAGCACATTTCCGACCTCCTGGAGCAGCTGCATGTCGACGACGATTCCTGAGGCTCTGCTGCGCTCCATTCGTGGTGGTCGTCGCTTCTTGATCACCAGCCACATCAATCCCGATGGAGATTCCATCGCCTCCAGCCTCGGCATGGCCCGGGTCCTACGCCAGCTCGGCAAGAGTGCCGTGGTGTGGATGCGGGACGCGGTACCGCCGGTGTACTCCCCACTACCCGGAGCCGCTCGAATCCAGGTGGGAGAGGAGCCCCCCGTCGGCTTCCCAGAAGCTTTCGACGGTGTCTTGGTGATGGAGTGCCCGAGCCTCGACCGCACCGGCCTGGCGGAGGTCCTCGCCGGAGCCAAGAATCTGCTCAACATCGACCATCACCTCGGCAACGAGCTCTACGGCAAGGCGAATTGGGTCGATGCCGCGGCCCCTTCTGCCGGCGAGATGGTGTGGCGCCTAGCGCAAGCGCTGAGTCTGGAGCTCGACGCTGACGGAGCCACGTTGCTCTACCTCACCCTGGTCACCGATACCGGAGGCTTTCGCTACGCCAACGCCACCGCCGCTGCCTTTGACGCCGCAGCGCATCTGGTGCGCCAAGGAGCCTCCCCAGAGCGGGTCGCCGCCTGGCTCTATGAGAGTCGTCCAGAGGGCATGATCCGCCTCCTCGGCGAGATGCTCACCACCCTCGAGCTACATCAAGAGGGTCGAGTGGCCACGGTCTCCCTGCGCCGTGAGATGTTTCGCCGCGCCAACGCGGAGGACGGCGACGCCGAGGGTTTGATCAACTACCCCCGCTCCATTGCCGGAGTCGAGGCCGTCGCCCTGCTTCGGGAGCTGGAGGACGAGGGGCAATTCAAGGTCTCGTTGCGCAGTCGCGGCGCCGTAGATGTCGCTGCTATCGCCAAGAAGCACGGCGGCGGGGGGCACGTGAACGCCGCTGGCTGCCGTCTCGAAGGATCGGAGGACAGCCTCCGAGAGCAAATGGTCGCAGAGCTGGTCACCGCCCTGGACAGCTGAGGAAAGACGATGAAAGACGGATTGTTGTTGGTCGACAAGCCCACCGGCTGCACCTCCCACGATGTGGTGCAATCGGTGCGCCGCCTCTTACGGCAGAAAAAGACCGGGCATTGCGGAACGCTGGATCCCGCCGCTACCGGCCTGCTGCTCTTGACCCTCGGCCGCGCGACTCGTCTGACTCGCTTCTTGATTCGCGCACCGAAGGTGTATGAGGGCACGGTGCACTTTGGCTCCACTACCGACACCTACGATGCCAGCGGAACCGTAGTCGCTACCGCCGAGGAAGGGCTGGTGGACGGCCTCACGGCGACAGCCATCGACGAGGCTATGGCCACCTTCCGCGGCGCCATCGACCAGGTCCCCCCCGCCTACTCCGCCAAGAAGGTCCAGGGCCGCAAATACTACGAGCTCGCCCGCAAGGGGGAGGAGGTTCCCCGGGAGCCGAAGCAGGTGCAGGTCTACGAGTTCACGGCCACCGATGAGCTCCAGGAACAGCGTCTACCCTTCCGCCTCGCCTGCTCTTCCGGCACCTACGCGCGCTCCCTGGCCCATGATCTCGGCGAGGTCCTGGGCGTCGGAGGCCACCTGGCGTCTCTACGCCGATTGCACATCGGCGCCTTCGATCTGGAGTCTGCGATTTCCCTCGACAAGCTCGAGGATGTCGCTCCGGAACGGGACGTGGCAAGCGCCGCGGACTTCGATCCGGGATCCGTTGTCGGCGGCGCGTGGATTCCCTTCGACAACATTCCGCTCCCTTTCGCCGAGCTCACCCTCGACACCGGCCAAGAGAATCGCATTCTCCAGGGCCAGACGGTGCTCAGTCGGCAGCTGGAGAGCGAAGAGGGAGACTGGATCAAGCTGATATCCCGCGGCGGGCGCTTCCTCGCCGTCGGCTCGGTGACGGAGCGCATCGGAGCCCGCGGAGTCGGCGTGATCCAGCCGCGGGTGGTGTTCAGCTGAGCGAGCCCTCGAAGGCTTTGGCCAGCACCATGGATCGCCGCTAAATCCCGATGAGCACAAGGCGAACAGGCGCATCACAGTGTGCTAGAATTAGAGATTGGATAGTGCGCGGCAGAGGACCAGAGTAAGGGGAGCCCCTTGCGCCTCCCGCAGCCTCTCCCCACGGCTCGATAGATTTCAACTTCCAAAAGCGAAGTCAACATAGAGAAAGCAACCCTGGGCGCGCGGCACCGCTCGCCCCCCTCCCGGACGTATCGGGAACCCTCTGCAAGGAGTAGACACCGTGCCTCAGACCACGGAAGTGAAGCAGGACATCATCCAAGACTACCGGCTCAGTGATCATGACACCGGGTCTCCGGAAGTGCAGGTGGCTTTGCTCACCCAGCGCATTCAGGAGCTGACCGAGCATTTCAAGATTCACCAGAAGGATCACCACAGCCGTCGCGGCCTGCTCAAGCTGGTGGGTCGTCGTCGTCGTCTTCTCGACTACGTGAAGAAGAAGGACGTCGAACGCTACCGCGGCCTGATCCAGCGCCTCGGCCTGCGTAAGTAAGACACTCCCCCACCCCTCACGGAGGCCACCCCACGTGGCTCCAGAGGGGGGTTAGAACATCAGCGGACGCGCTCCCTTCGCGATTGGTTCCTCTCAGTGAGGCTTCATGGCCTTCCCGGGGGCTTCTAGTGCAAAGAGTCAAAGCGTCTCGCCAGCACAGGGATTTGCAAGAGGGATTTTGCAAGAAGGATTTCAAGACAGAATTTCCCCAAGCGGGATATCCGGGGAAAAGCGGCGGGAAGACAGCGGATGAGCACCCACCGGAAGCGGAGGACATTGCGCTCCCCCGCTTCTGGCGATCGCCAGCCTAGATCTCAACGATCTCGTCTCTACCGCCACCGATCTCCCTTCTGCACGTCTTCTCCCTCAGAAGGTTAGAACCTCCCTCCCAAGACAGATCCCTGCACCGGATCGCCTCCATCGATCCGCCGGCCAAGCCTCGTTCGTGCCCTTCGGCACTCGGGAAAAAGATCTCTAGATCCTCCTGAACGATCGGCTCTCGGCCCCCAAGACAGACGTAAGAAAAGAGAAAAATAAAAAAACTTCCCAACGGGAGGTCGCGCCAAGGGACCCCAAGGTCGCCTTGGCCCGCGCGCATCCGGAGGAATCAAAGCAGCGCGACTCCGTCGCGTGCTTACCGGAGCGCCACGGGACTCGCATCTTGAGCCCATTGGACACGCCCAGTGGACACAATGGGCACAATGGGCACATGAGGCCGTCCCCCATTTGCTGAAAGACGAGAAAGAAACATGATCAAGCGTGAAGTACAGATCGGCGCCGATACCCTTTCCATCGAGAGCGGCGAGATCGCCCGCCAGGCCGACGGCTCCTGCATCGTTCGCCTCGGCGACTCCATGGTGCTGGCGACCGCCTGCATGGACAAGCGGGAGGCGACCCCCCGGGGCTTCCTGCCCCTCACCGTGGACTACCGCGAGTACAGCTCTGCCGCTGGCCGCATTCCCGGTGGATTCTTCAAGCGCGAAGGCCGCCCCAGCGAGAAGGAAATCATCACCTGCCGCCTCATCGACCGGCCGGTGCGTCCCCTCTTCCCCAAGGGCTACTACTCCGAGACCCAGGTGATCGCCTTCGTTCTCTCCGCCGATGGCGAGAACGACACCGACATCCTGGCGATCAACGGCGCTTCCTTCGCCCTCTACCTCTCCGAGCTTCCCTTCTACGAGCCCATCGGTGCCGTGCGGGTCGGCCTGATCGACGACGAGATCGTCTTCAACCCCCCCAACAGCCAGCGGGACGTCTCCGACCTCGACCTCATCGTCGTCGGTACCGAGCACGCGGTGGTCATGGTGGAGGCCGCGGCCAACGAGATCTCCGAGGAGCAGATGCTGGAGTGCATCTTCCAGGCCCACGAGCAGGTCAAGAAGATCGTTGCGCTACAGAAGGACATCTTCGCCGGCCTCGGCATCGAGAAGGTTCAGGTCGAGGCGCCGGAAGACTACTCCGACGACATCTACCACCGGGTGCAGGCGACACTCGGCGAGAGCCTGCGGGAAGCCTTCTTCACCCAGGGCAAGCACGTGCGATCCAAGGCGGTCAAGGGCGTCATCGACGGCTACCTCCAGAGCCTCGACGAAGAGGATCTCGAGGAGAACGGCGACGCCATCAAGAAGGCCGCCAGGGCCTACGAGGAAGAGGTCCTGCGGGACTCCGTCCTCAACGACGGCCGCCGCTTTGACGATCGCAAGGTCGACGAGATCCGCGAGATCACGATCCGCACCGGCCTGCTGCCCCGCACCCACGGTTCGGCCCTCTTCACCCGCGGCGAGACCCAGGCTCTGGTCACCACCACCCTCGGCACCCGTCGGGACGCCCAGATCATCGAGGAGTACGAGGGCGAGAGCCTGCAGAAGTTCCTCCTGCACTACAACTTCCCCCCCTTCTCGGTGGGCGAGGTTCGCTTCCTTCGCGGCCCCGGCCGACGGGAGATCGGTCATGGCGTGCTCGCCCGCCGCTCCCTGACTCCCCTGCTGCCCCACGAGGATGACTTCCCCTACACCCTGCGCGTCGTCTCCGACATCATGGAGTCCAACGGCTCCTCGTCCATGGCGACGGTCTGCGGCGGTTCCCTGGCTCTCTTCGACGCCGGCGTGCCCCTCGAGCAGCACGTCGCCGGCGTGGCCATGGGCCTGATCAAGCGCGGCGACGATTTCGCCGTGCTCAGCGACATCGCCGGTCTGGAAGATCACTCCGGTGACATGGACTTCAAGGTTGCCGGTACCCGCGACGGCCTCACCGCCCTGCAGATGGATATCAAGATCACCGGCGTCAGTAAGGAGATCATGGGTACCGCTCTGGAGCAGGCCCGCGCTGGCCGCTACCACATCCTCGATCTGATGGAAGAGGCGCTGGAGGGTCCCCGGGAGGATCTCTCCCCCTACGCTCCCCGCCTCTACTCCCTCACCATCTCCAAGGAAAAGATCCGCAACGTCATCGGCCCCGGCGGCAAGACGATTCGCTCGATCATCGAGGAGACCGGCTGCGACATCGATATCGAGAACGACGGCCAGGTGCTGATCGCTTCGCCGACCCGCCTGGCGGCGGATCGCGCTATCGAGCTCATCGAGCAGCTCACCGCGGAGCCCGAGATCGGCGTGGTCTACGACGGTCGGGTCACTCGGGTCGAGGGCTTCGGCGCCTTCGTCGAGATCATGCCCGGTACCGAGGGCCTCTGCCATATCTCGGAGCTCGCTCCCTACCGCGTCGGCGCGACGGAGGACATCTGCACCGAGGGTGATGAGATCACCGTCAAGGTCATCGACATGGAGCCGGAGAGCGGCAAGATTCGCCTCTCCCGCAAGGCGGTGATCATGGAGGCCCCGGATTACGATCCGGCGGACTACGAGGGCATGGGCGTGCCCGCTCCCAGCGGCGATGATCGCGGCGGACGCGGACGCGGACGCGGCGGCGACCGTGGTGGCCGAGGCGGCGATCGCGGTGGACGCGGTCGGGGCCGTGGCGGCGACCGTGGCGGACGCGGCGGCGATCGCGGCGGCCGTGGCGGTGGACGCGGACGCCGCTAAGCCCAGCGGCGACTCAGACCACATGCCGTGGGCTCTGCCCGCGGAATGAATCGAAGGGCGTCGCGTCTGCGGCGCCCTTTTTCTATGTCTTCAGCTTCTCCGCCTTCAACATTCTTCGTCTTCAGCGAATCTTGTTAGGCTGTCTCGACCGAGGAGCCCAATGCCCTCAGACGCACCGTCAAGGACCGCAACGGCTCTTTCCCTTCAAGGAGTACTCCCCAGCCCATGGACCGCGATCAACTCGTCCGCTACCTCGACGAATTTCTGGATGCCCACAATGGCGGCGACTACTGCCCCAACGGCCTGCAGGTAGAGGGGAAGCAGCAAATCCGCTCGGTGATCACCGGCGTCTCCGCGAACCTCGAGCTCATCGAGATTGCCGTCGAGCGTGGCGCCGACGCCATCCTGGTGCATCACGGAATCTTCTGGAAGGGTGACCCGCAGCCGCTGGTGGGCTATCGCCACCGGCGGGTTGCCGCGCTGCTGAATCATCAGATCAACCTCATCTCCTACCATCTCCCCCTCGACCGTCACCCGGAGCTCGGCAACAACGCGCTGGCGGCGGATGCCTTCGGCCTCGAGGATCGGCGCTCCTTCGGCGTTGCCGGCGGCCTGCCGGTGGGCTTCGGCGGCCCCTTGGCCCAGCCCTGCTCCCCCCAGGAGCTGGCAGAGAAGGCCGAGGCGATCTTCCAGCAGCGCCCCCTGAGCTTCCTCCATGGCCCGGACCCGGTACGCTCCCTGGCGCTGATCTCCGGAGCGGCGGAGGACGAGATCAGCGCCGCCCACGAGGCGGGCTACGACGCCTTCCTTACCGGGGAGATCAAGGAGCGCATCCCCGCCCTGGCCCAGGAGCTGGGGATCCACTTTCTCTCCTGCGGCCACCACGCCACGGAGCGATTGGGGATTCGCGCCCTCGGCGAGCACCTGAGCGCCCGCTTCGATCTGGAAGTCGACTTCGTCGACGTTCCTAATCCGGTTTGAACCTATAGCAATGCGTCGGACGGCGGGATCTACCTAGCTCGACGACCAGCCATTCCTGGTGCAGGCCTACTCTTTCTTGCCTTTCCACGCTTTCCAGCAGGTCCACCTCCTGACTCCTCCCGGCCTTAGGGCAGTTGAGCTCCCCACGCACCGATGCTAGGCTTTAAAATCTTCTAGCGTTGCTCCATCCTCGACCTGCCCGTGCCTCGACGACCTCTCGTCATGCCGGGCCCGTAGCCTAGTCGCTCATTGTCGGCACCCAAGGTCGGCACCCAAGGTCGGCGTTCACCCTCGGCGCGCTCGCCATGGACCCGTCCCGTAGTCCTCGCGACATCCGATCCCTTCTTTTTCAGCGTCCATGAATCTCGAAGGTCAGCTCATCGCCCAACGCCTCCGGGTCCTCGAATTGATCGGGGAAGGAGGGATGGGTGACGTCTATCTAGGCCGAGACGAAACGCTGAACCGGGACGTGGCACTCAAGGTGATTCGCTCCGAGCATCGGGTCAAGTCCGGAGCCCGCCAGCGCTTCCTGAGAGAAGCGCGGATCCTGTCGCAGCTCGATCATCCCAACATCTGCCGGATCTACGACTACCTCGAGACCACCCATTTCGACATCCTCGTCCTGGAGCTGATCCGGGGGCGTCCCCTCAGCAGTCTTCTCGACGAGGCGATGAGCTACGCTCAATCGCTGGATATCGCTCAGCAGATTGCCGCAGCGCTGCGGGCCGCCCACAGCCAGGGTGTAAGCCACGGGGATCTCAAGCCGGAGAACGTCATGATCTCCGCCGAGGGGGAGGTCAAGGTTCTTGATTTCGGCCTCGCGCAGTCGGTCAATCCAGATCGCTTTGCTCCGTTGGGAAAGATCGAGGCGCTCCAGGATGTCCGGGACCTCGGTCCCCTGGCCGCCAGCTCGACCCTCTCGCTGATCCTCTCCCGGGGCGACTCCGGCGGTGTTTCCTCCTCCTCGTCTTCCTCGTCGGACAACCGCTACATTCTCGGCACTCCGCGCTTCATGAGCCCGGAGCAGCTCCAGGGGCAGCCGGCGACGCTGGCCAGCGACATGTACTCCTTCGGGCTGATGTTCTATGAGCTGTTCACCGGAGCACCGGGCTATCCGCTGAATCTGAAGCTTCCGGAGCTCCTGGAGCGGGTGGAACAGGCGAAGGTCTTGCCGATCCAGGGCATCGACAAAGATCTCGCCGAGCTCTCCACCGGCCTCACCCAGCTCGAGGCCGACCAGCGCCCCACTGCCGGTGAAAGCCTGCGTCGCCTGCGGATGATCCACAGCAAGCCTGCTCGCCGATTCAAGCTCGCCATGGGTATCCTCGCCCTATTCATCGTCGTCGGCCTGACTCTCAAGTACTTCAATGACATCGAGAATCAGCGATCCGTCGCCGTTGAAGCTTTGGTGGAGGCGGAGAGCGCCCGCACCGAGGCGGAAGAGGTGGTTCGATTCCTCACCGAGCTGCTGGAGCTCTCCGATCCCACCAGCCAGGGTCGAGACGTCACCGTGCGGCAGCTGCTGGACCTTTCGGCAGAACGTATCGACGGCGAGCTTGCAGAACAGCCGCTGACCCAGGCCCGGTTGATGGACACCATCGGCACGATCTACCGACAGCTCGGACTCTATGAGCCGAGCCGGGACCTGCTGCAGGAGGCCCTGGACAAGCGCCTCCGCAACCTAGAAGCAAACCACCCCGCGATCGCCTCCAGCCACCATGAGCTCGGTGTCCTGGCGCGACGGGAAGGCCGCTTAGCGGAGGCGGAAGAGAGCTTCCAGAAGTCGCTGAACATTCGCGAGGCCCTAGAGGAAGGCGGAGGGGAGCCCCTCGCCGAGACCATCAACGCCCTCGCCGTGCTCTACGCCGTGCAGGGTCGCTACCCGGAAGCCGAAGAGTCCCTGCTGCGCTCTCTGGAGATCCGTCGACAGGCCCTCGGCGAGCGAGACCCGGAGGTCGCCGCAACCCTCCACAACCTCGGCACCCTCCTCAGCCTCATGGGCCAGCCCGACAACGCTCAGCTGCGCCTGGAAGAGTCCCTGGAGATTCGAGAAGAACAGCTGGGACTGGATCATCCCGAGGTGGCCAGCACCCTCTACGCCCTGGCCGGCCTCGATCGCGGCGCTGGACGCCTCGATCAGGCGGAGCGGCGCTACCGGCGGGTCCTGACCATTCAGGAAGAGGCCTTTGGCCCGGACCATCCCAACGTCGCCGAAACGGTCAACGCCCTCGCCGTGCTGGAGGCAATGCGGGAACAATATCCGGAGGCCTCGGAGCTCTTCCGGCGCTCCCTCGCCATGCGGCGCCAGCTCTTCGGCGAGCGCCATCCGGCGGTGGCAGAGGTGCTCCACAATCTGGGTAATATCGCCGCGTTGGAAGGCCGCACCGAAGAGGCAGAGCCCTTATTGCGCCAGGCCCTCGAGCTCTTCGAAGAGCATCTGGGCGAAGATCATCCCCAGGTGGGAGACGTGCTGCTGAGCCTCGCAAACTACGCGCGCGAAAATCGCACCAGCACCGAGGCGCGCCCTCTCTACGACCGGGCTTTGGAGATCTATAGCGAGGCTCTCGGAGCCGACAGCCCTCAGGTCCAGACGGTGCGCAGCGAGATCGAGCAGCTCTCCGAGGGCATCACCCTTGCCTCCGGACCCTGAGCCGATCGGAGCCCGCGTATTCTGAGCCCGGTTTGGGATCATGTCGGCAGCTTACCCTCCAGCTGGAAGCGGGCAACTTGCCCATTCATAGGACTCTGCTCTCAGACCCTGCCCGCGAGGCCAGAAAGATCGACAAGAATTGTCTTTGGAAAAAGAAAATTGCTCTCTTCCCTATCTACACTTTTGCATCGCTCTAAGACATTTGGACATAAGCTTTCATAAACTTCCTTTCAAAAAGTCCCTTATTCCGAGAATTTCTTCTGCTTCTGTCTCACACCAATTTTTGCAATGAGTACGTGAAGAGCGTACAATCTCCCTAACGGTGGTGCTTTCCCTGCCTCTTTTCCCCCAGAGGTGACAGGAAGCGTTCACGGCCGAAATTCTCCGCCCTCATCCCCCCTTAGGGCTAGAAACTCGGCACTCTCCACCGCAGAGGAGTCCGTCTCAATAGATCCTCGATTCTTTCGGCACCGTATTTTTCATCGGTGCCCTGTTATCCCCTCCCTTAAGCTCCCCTTCCCACGAGTGTCTGTCTTGCTGCCCAGAAGGCCTCGGCCTTTACGGTGGATGAACTCTGCTTGTCGCTCTCCTCATCGAGAGAACAAGCGTGCGCCGGGCTCGCGTGCCACGGCCTTTGCGACCAGCGCCTCAAGGAACTAAGCACAGCTGGATCCGGCCTTAGGTCTGCCCTTCCTGCGACCAGGACTCAAGGCCCCACGATGACTTGCCGGGAGATGAATCGGATGCCTACAACCACTTCTTTACGATCAGCTCGAAGCCTATTCCTCTTCACCCTACTCGTGGCGATGCTCCTTCTGACCGTCGGCGTCGGCTCCACGATGACTTCTAGCTCGGCGACCGCCTCCGCAGAAAAACACGCCGAGCTGTCCCTGATCATCCAGGCGGCAGACTTCCAAACCGCCATCGATGCCGCGCGCGCCGCCGGCGGCGAGATCACCCCCGAGCTCCCTATCATCCAGGCGGTCGCCGCCACGGTGAACACCGAGGGCCAGCGCCTGCTGGAAGCCCGGGGGGACCTGCAGCTTCATGTCAACCACCAGCTAGAGATGGCCAATACCCCGGGCTCCGGCCTCTCCGGTGGCGCCTCGGATGAGGATTCCGCTGCGCCGGCGGACGCCGCCCCTGGAGACGAAGCGTCGGATAGCACCGACGCGAGCGCCCGCTACAACATTCGTCGGACCCCGCTCAATCACCACATCACCGCGATCGAAGCGGATGAGCTCCACGACGACTGGATCCTCGGCCGCGGAGTGACCGTCGCGGTGGTGGACTCCGGGCTGACCCCCTTCGACGGGATGGTCTACGGGGCCAACGGCCGGAATCGCCTGCTGGCCCAATACGATGCTCTCGAGGACGCCTGGTACCACGGCTACTACGCCTCCTGGGTAGACACCGATGGCTACGGCCACGGAACTCACGTTGCCAGCCTGGCGGTGAGCTCTGCCTTCGACAACAAGGGAACCTACCAGGGAGCTGCTCCCAACGCGGGCCTGGTGGCGGTGAAGATCTTCGATGAGCAAGGTCTCGGCAGCTACGCCGACGCCATTCGCGGCCTCTCCTGGGTGCTGGCCTGCGCTGAGTACTACGGCATTCGGGTCGTCAACCTCTCCTTCAGCGCTCCGGTGCGCAGCCATTATTGGCAGGATCCGCTGAATCAGGCGGTGATGGAGCTGTGGAACGCTGGGGTGATGGTGGTGACCTCCGCCGGGAACCAGGGACCAGAGCCCCTGAGCATCGGCGTGCCGGGCAACGTGCCTTACGTCGTCACCGTCGGCGCCTCCACCGATATCGGCAGGGCCAAGCGCACCATTCTCGACGAGGTCATTCCCGACTATTCGTCCGCGGGACCGACCACCGAAGGGCATATCAAGCCGGACATGGTCGCTCCCGGCGGCCATATCTACGGCTTCCTCGACCGGAACACCACTCTGGCCTCCCTCTACAACAGTGACCGCAAGAGAAGGGACTATCAGAAGCTCTCTGGTACCTCTCAGGCTTCCGCGGTGACCGCTGGCGCTGCCGCCCTGCTGATCTCCGATAAGCCGTGGCTGAGCGCCGATGACGTCAAGTGCCGCCTGCTGGCCACCGCCCGGGGCGCCCTCAACGAAGACGGCACCCCGGCCTACTCGGTGTTCACCCAAGGCGCCGGCCTCATCGACGTCGAGGCGGCCCTCGACTCCCACCGCAGCGGCTGCGCCAACGTCGGCCTCGATATTCGCAGCGACGTCCTGGACATCGCCCACTTCGGCGGCCCCGCCAACCTGGCGAACGACGGGACCTACTTCCTGGAGGGCTTCGATCCCATCAACGGCCTGCTGTGGGACGGAACCTTCGTCGAATCCACCGCCTACCAATGGTCCACCGGGCAGATCTGGGCCGACGCCTACCAGTGGTCCACCGGTCAGATCTGGGCCGACACCTACCAGTGGTCTACGGGACAAATCTGGGCCGACTCGGTCATCAACTTCGACTGGCCTAGCGCCGTGTCCCAGAACGACCAGACAGGCCTACCCTCCGGCTTATCGAGCCCGGCGGGAGCCAACGCCTGGATGCCACACCGCTGATCTCAGGTGCTCCCGGAGGCTTACCGCCTTCGCTGAGCGCAGATAGGCCCAACGAAACAGACCCCGTGCGCCTTTCGGCTCGCGGGGTCTTTTCTTATCGAGATCTTCTGATGACTAGATCTGAGGGATCGATCTAGGAGGCTGTGTCTAGGGAGCCGCCTTCGCCTTGGAGAAGAGGCGGAAGAAATTCTCGCTGCTCAAGCGAGCCAGCTCCTGGGCCTCTATCTCCCACTCTAGAGCCACCCGCGCCGCCACTTCCACAACGAAAGCGGGCTGGTTGGGCTGGCCGCGATAGGGCACCGGCGCGAGGTAGGGGGAATCGGTCTCCACCAGCAGCCGCTCCTTCGAGAGCTCCGGCAGTACCTCCCGCACGTTGTCTCCGCGGTTGAAGGTCACCATGCCGCTGAAGCCGAGGTAATGATCCCGGGGAATCAGCCGGCGGGCCATCTCCAGGCCCCCGGCGAAGGAGTGGAAATCCGCCCGCAGGGAATCGAAGTCCCCGCATTCCACCACGTCCACCATCTTCTCGTTGCTGTCGCGGTTATGCACCACCACCGGGAGGTCGAGCTGCATCGCGAGCTCCCATTGGGTGCGCATCACCTGCTCCTGGACGTCCCGCGGGGCGTGGTCATAGTAGAAGTCGAGCCCACACTCCCCCACCGCCACCGCCTTCTCGTCCGCCAGCAGCGCCTCTAGACGGGCTTCGTCTCCCGCCTGCCAGGTCGCCGCCTCGTGGGGATGCACCCCGAGGGCACACCAGACGTCGTCGTGGCGATGGCAGAGATCCAGCAGGACCTCTGCATCGCTGAGCCGAATCGCCGGCACCAGAAAGCCCACCACGCCGCGCTCTCGCGCCGCGTCCAGGGCCGGCTCCCGGTCTTCCTCCTTCAGCGATTGAAGGTGGCAGTGGGAATCGATCACCCCTGGCAGAACCGGCGGTCCCGGCTTCTTGGAGGGATTGGGGGATGGAGCAGTCATCGTGGCGCTTCCTCGACTCTGGTTGATCTAGATAGCTAGCGCGCGGAGCGTCAGCTGACTCGGGTGCCGGAAGGCACCTCGGTGTCGGGCCGCAGGAGCACCGGATTGCCGTCGGCGGTGGCCGCCAGCACCATGCCCTGACTCTCGATCCCCATCAGCTTGGCGGGGGCGAGATTGGCGACGACCACCACCTGGCGGCCAACGAGATCCTCCGGCGAGTACGCCTTGGCGATGCCGGCGAGGATCGTCCTCTCTTCCTCCCCCACTTCTACCCGCAGCTTCAGCAGCTTGCTGGACTTGGGCACCGCCTCGGCCGCCTTCACCGTCGCCACCGCCAGGCGAGTCTCGAAGAATTGCTGGATATCGATCTGCTCCGCCCAGCCGGGCTCTTTCTTCGCCTTCTTCTTCGGCGCCGCCCCGGACCCCTTCTGCTTCGCCTTGGCTTCCTTGGAGTTGGCTTCCTTGGAGGCGGCCGCCGATGTGGAGGCAGCCTCGGCGCGAGCGAGATATTTCTTCTTGTCGACCCGCGGGAAGAGCCCCTCGCCCTTGGAGACGGGACTGCCCGCCGGCAGCTCGCCCCATTGGCGCCAGCTGGCGAGATCGCCTCGGCCGTTGTTCGCCAGCTGGTCTGCCAGATGGCCGCAGCCCAGGCCGCGCCATAGCTGCTCCGCCTTCTGCGGTAGGAAGGGCCAGAGCATCAGACCAGCGATGCGCAAAGCCTCGGCGCAGTTGTAGAGAATGGTGGCGAGCTGGGGTCGCGCCTCGGGATCCTTAGCCAGCTGGAAGGGCCGGGTCTTATCGATGTAGCCGTCCACCGCCCGCACCAGCTCTAGCGCGCTGGCGCCGGCACCGGCGAGATCGAAGCGCTCCATGCGCCGCAGATAGGAAGACACTGCGTGGGCGGCGGCGCCGTCATACTCCTGATCGGCCTCCACCTTGGCGTCCCGCGCCGGCACCTGACCGTCGAAATAGCGCTCGGTCATATGCGCTACCCGGGAGAAGCAGTTGCCCACCGTATTGGCCAGATCCGCGTTGTAGATCTCCACCAGGTTCGCCTCGGTGAAGTCGCTGTCGGTGGTGGAGAGCGGGCCGTTGGTGGCCAGGAACCAGCGCAGGCCGTCCCAGCCGAAGGTCTCGAGGTAGCCGTCCAGCACCTCGAGATCGATGAAGTTGCCCAGGCTCTTGGACATCTTCTGCCCGTCGCGAATCCAGAAGCTATGAACGTAGATCGTCTCCGGCAGGCCAATCCATTCGTTCCCCGGACGGCGGGACAGGGCCAGCAGCAGGGCCGGCCAGATCACCGCGTGGAACCACAGGATGTCCTTCGCCAGCAGGTGCACGGCCGCCGGCCAATAGCGGCGGCGATCGTCGGTATCGACGGCGGAAAGGTAGTTGAACAGGGCGTCGATCCACACGTAGACCGTGTGCTCTTCGTCCCCGGGGACCTTCACTCCCCAATCCTCCGCCCCGGTGCGGCTCATGGGAACGTCCAGCAGCCCGTCCTTGATTCGCGCCACCACCTCGTTGCGCCTCGCCCCCGGCAGCACCTTGAAGGGGCCTTCCTCCGACTCCAGAAGCTCCAGCAGCTCATCCTGATAGCGGCTCAGCCGAAAGAAGTAATTCTTCTCCGCCTTGCGCACCAGGGGCTTGCCGTTGATCGGGCTCTTGAAGTCCAGCTCCTTCGCCTTGGTCTCCGGCACGTACTCTTCCTGGCCGGCGTCGTACCAGCCCTCGTACTCCCCGAGATAGACGTCACCGCTGGCGATCAGTTGCGAGACGTAGCGGGTCACCGCGTCCTTGTGCCGCGCTTCGCTGGTGCGGATGAAGTCGTCGTGGGTGAGCTGAAGACGCTCGAAGGTCTCGCGAAAAGCAGCGGCGTTGCGATCCGCCCACTCCTGGGCGCTGACCCCGTGTTCCGCCGCCGAATCCACCACCTTGGCGGCGTGCTCATCGGTGCCGGTGAGGTAGAAGACCTCGTCGCCGCGCAGACGATAGAAGCGCGCCAGCACATCCGCCACCAGATTGGTGTACACGTGCCCGATGTGGGGCCGATCATTGACGTAGTAGATGGGAGTGGTGATGTAGACGGGCTTTGAGCTCATGACGAGATCACTCCAGCTGCCGGGCGTGAGGTTCGATGCGCGGGCACCGAGACCAGAAAGAGGGAAAAGGAAGGGCTCATCACCTGGGCGATGAGCCCCTTAGGATACCGCGAAGGGGGCAGATCGCGGCACCCTCGACCACCCTCCGAAAAACCGATGCATGAGCTCCCGCGGCTCATGGCACGCAGGCCTGCCTTGGCTCAGGACGTCGTCGAAGGCTGGACGTCGAGCTCCTGAGGAGTGAAGAGATAGCGCTCCGCGCAAAACGAGCACACCACCTCGATCTCATCCCACGGCTGATCGGCGATGTGCTCCCGATCCTCCTTCGGCAGCGCCGCCAGCCGCTGGCGCAGGGCCTCGCGCTCGCAGCTGCAGGAATAGGTCAGGGGGCGGGACTCTAAATCCTCCAGCTCGAGCTCGCCGAGGGCCGCCTGCAGCAGCGCATCCAGCCCTCCGGCCTCGAGGGTGCGGCTCACCGGCACTTCCGCAAGGCGGCGCTCCAGCGCCTCCAGCAGATCGTCGTCGGTTCCCGGCAGGGCCTCCAGAATCAGCCCTCCGGCGCTGGCGATGCCCTCCGGCTTTGCCAGCACCCCCAGCAGCACGGCGCTCTGAGTCTGCTCGCTGCGCTGCAGATAGACGGAGAGATGGCGGCCGAGGCCGTCGCTGCCGGTCGCCGGCGCCACCACCGGGGTGGAAGCTCCCTGGAACGCGTCCGCCGGCCCCCCTGCGTCTTCCTCCTGAGGCGGCAGCAGGCCACCGCTGGCGGGGCTCTCGTCTAGGGGAACCTGACTCTCGTAACTCTGGCCGTAGGCGTAGTGGCGAGTGACCACCAGCCGTCCACCGCCGAGGGCGGCGCTCACCGCCAGGGGCCCGTAGCCCTCCGGGGCCACCGCCCGAGGATTGGAGATCGTCCCCCGCAGCCGGCCGTCCACCGTCGCCTCGGCGGTGATCGTCCCCAGGGGGCCGTCGCCGCGGGCGGCCAGGTTCAAGCGTACCGGCGTCTTCAGCTGCAGCCGATGCATCAGCGCGGCGCCGGTGAGGAGCTGCCCCAGGGCCACCGCCGACAGCGGCGAGAGATCCCAGCGCTGACGCAGGGTCTCGACGATCTCGGAGACATCCACCGCCACCCAGCGCACGTCCCCGGCGGCGGCGAGGCCAGAGCGCAGGCTTCCTTCGGCGAGCACCCGATAGGTCGGCAACGTCGCCGCGGTGCTCTCGGCCGCTTCGACAGCACCCGCTCCCTCAATCCCCTGCCGATCGACACCTTCCCCACCGCCCTCTCCCGCCAGGCTGTCCTCGGGCACAGTCGACTGATTTTCGGGCTTCTTCGGGTCGCTCATCATGGCTCCTAGGCGGGCTTCACCGCAGGGTGATCCAGCGGGCTGGGCAGACTACCACGCGCGCTGATCCCGCCAGGAGATCAATTACAACAACCGCCTCTTGTCGCGTTTGACAAATAGTACCGTTGAGGTCCAAAATTAAGACTCCTATCGAGATTCTGTCTCAATAAAAACAAATAACTCTTCTGCCCACGGTCTCACCCGACTGCCGGTGGGCGGTTTCTTCGCCACCGCGAGGACAACGAGGACTCCGATGCTTCTGACCCGCCACTTCTTCCTCCTCCTGCTCTGCAGCATCCTGGTGCTTCCCGCCGTCGTGCTTCCAGCTGACGCCCAAGAATCCACTCCTTCCGAGTCCGAGGCGCAAAGCCCCGAGTCGGATGCAGCGTCCGATGAAGAGACCGAAGCCGATCGCGACGAGGCCATCTACGACGAGATCGTCGTCACCGGCGGTCTCATCGCGGACACCGTCCAGGACACGCCGGAGAGCGTCGCGATCTGGAATTACGATTCCATCACTGACTCCGGGGCGACCGATCTGCAGGACATCTTCCAGCAGACCGCCAACGCCTACTCCATCGTCAACGGCGAGGGCTTCGGAATCCGCGGCATCAACCATACGGGCGTCGGCACCGGCGGTATCGGCGAGCTGGGCAGCTATTACGTCGATGGCGTCGCGCTGACGGGCCTCGCCAAGCGGGTCGGACCGACCCAGCTGTGGGACGTCGATCAGGTGGAGATTCTGCGCGGTCCCCAGACCACCAACGTCGGCCGCAACGCCCTGGCCGGCGCCATCGTGATGTCTACCCGAGACCCGGTCTTCCGCAACGAGAGCCAGTGGCGCGCCGGCTTTGGTCAGGACGGAGTATGGGAAGGGGCGGGCATGCTCAACGTTCCGGCGACCGATAAATCAGCCTTCCGCCTCACCTTCGAATCGTGGAATAGCGACGGCTTCGTCAACAATCCGGTCCGCGGTGAAGACGACTACGACGCCAGAGAAAATCTCACCCTGCGAGCCAAGTACCTCTATGAATCCCAGGCGGAGAACAACTTCAACCTGCTGCTGACGGCCCAATATGGCGAGACCCGGCGGGGCAACGACGGAGTGGAGCTCGCCTTCGGCGGCGATCGCATCAACCAATCGAATCTCGAGTCCTTCGTTGAAAACGACACCATCGTGCTCTCCGCCGACATGCGGTGGGACCTCAACGAGCGCTGGAGCCTGCGCTCCATCACCTCGATTCTCGACTCCGACTACCTGTCCACCATCGACAACGACGGCGGCCCCGGCGGCGGAGACTCCTTCTCCACCCGCGACTCGGTGGACAAAAACTGGGCCCAAGACGTTCGATTCGAGTACTCCGAAGGCACCACCCGCGGGGTCGTGGGGCTCTATTACACCGAGGTCGACGTCACCGGGCGCACCTTCGGCGAAGTCGAAATCTTGACCAGTGACCTCGGGATCCCCGATTTCCTCGCCTTCCTCTACCCAGAGATCATCGGGCTCGAGCTGGACACCCCCTTCGACATCGTGACCAGCAACTTCGCCGCCTTCACCCACTGGGATTGGGAGCCGAAGGAGCGGTGGAAGCTCTTCGCCGGACTGCGCTTGGATCTCGAGGACCTAGATACCTTCGAATCCGTAACGACGATCCCGTCTGCGGAATCCCTCGCCCAGCTGCCGGACCCGAATCTGCTGCCGCCTCCCCTCTCCGGCGCCGTCGCTGCGCTCAACGCCGCCCTGCTGGCCCAGGCAGGAAGCTCGGTCAACGACACCGAGACGGACTACGAAGCGCTGCTGCCGGAATTCGGCGTCAGCTACGAGTTCAGCGATACCCTCACCGGTTCTCTGCTCTACAAGCAGGGTTACCGCGCCGGTGGCGCCAGCATCAACGTGGTAGGCCGCTTCAGCGAATACGATCCGGAGACTCTCGATCTGGTGGAATTCTCGCTGCGCTCCCTCACCCTCGACAATCAGCTCACCATCAACACCAACGTCTACGCCGGCCGCTGGACCGATCAGCAGGTGAGCCTGCAGGTGACCCCCAGCCAGTTCGACTTCATCACGATCAACGCTGGCGAGTCCGAGATCTACGGATTCGAGCTCGATGTCGCCTACCGTCCCCTCAAGGCTTGGGACATCTACGGCTCCCTCGGCTTTGCCAGCACCGAGTTCACCGACTTTGAAACCGTCGCGCAGGGAGACCTCACCGGCAACCGCTTCGCTCTAGCACCGGAATGGACCGCCGCCCTCGGCGCCAACTATCGATTCGGTGGTGGCTGGTTCGTTCATGGCGATATCGGCTATCAGGGAGAGGCCTTCGCCCAGATCGAGAACGATCCGGACTTCATCGCCGACTCCCGCACCCTGCTGAACTTCCGCGGCGGTTACGAGACGGCGAACTACTCGATCCTCGCCTATCTCAACAACGCCACCGACGAGCTCTACCGGGTGACCACCTTCGAAGGGATCACCGGCCTCTTTGCAACCTATGGCGATCCTCGTCAGGCCGGAGTGCAGGTGGTCTTCCGCTTCTAATGCGATGAAGGCCGCGGTCGAAGAAAGACCGGCTGGAAGCCAAATCTGATTCACTCCACCGATCGGGCCCCACGCTGCTGGGGCCCGATCGGTTTAGACCTTCACCGTCTAACCGACTTTCTCGATCGCAATACTCACAACTATTGCGCTTTCTCCATCTACACCCACCAATACAAACGAAGAGTCCAATGGGCCCTAGTCCTCAAAAAACGCGCGGAACGAGGCACGCTATGCGTGCAGCGCCGCGACGGGCCTTTTCACCACAACTCAAGGAGAATCTGATGAACGGTACCCGAGCTGGACTGCTCGTGGTGTTTTGTCTGATAGCGCTCGCGCCGGCCTCTGCTGGCGTAGCGGTCGCGTCGTCCCCCACCACGGTCGACGCACCGAACCCAATCTCGAATGCCGACGTCAACGTGGACGCGGCGATCAGCAGCAACTCGGCGGAAGCCGCAGCCAACCCCACCGCAGCGGCCTCGCCGAACCCGGCCCCGGCTCCGGCCCCGGCCCCAGGCCCGGCAAAGACCGAAGAGGGTGAGGCGGTGATCGAAGATTCGATTGTCGTCACCGGCAGCCGACGCGAGCAGCGTCAGAGCGAGCTCACTCGCACGACCACCGTGATCGACAGCTTCGATCTGAACATCGACCTCGCCAAGAGCTCCAATATTGGTGATGCTCTCGGGCGCTCGATCCCGGGCTACGGTGCTCCGACCTTCATCGATCTCATTCGCAACCAGACGCTGCGCGGCCGCGAGCCTCAATACCTCTTCGACGGTGTCCCGCTGGTCTACAACGGCGGTGCAGGCTTCGCTGAGAGCCCGCTGGTGAAATTCGAGACTGGCGTCATTGATCGAGTCGAGGTGCTGTACGGCCCGACCTCGAATTACGGCGCGGGAGCGACCGGTGGAGTGATCCAATTCCTCACCCGCGGCGCCACCGACGACCGTTTCCGGGCCGAGCTTCGGCAGCAGGCGACCACCTATACGGGAGCGAGCTCACCCTTCGACAGCGATGCCCTGAGCTTCAAGACCTCCGCCGTGCTCTCCGGCCGCTTGAGCAACTTCGACTACCTGCTCTCCGGCAGCTATGACTCTCAGAACGGCGTCTTCGACGGCGAGGGTGACATCGCCAATCCGGTGTACTACGGCTTCACCGATGACACCAGCTACTTCGGTAAGTTGGGATTGGACATCACGTCGAGCCAGCGCATCGAGGGCTTCTACAGCTTTGTCGATCGTGAGCTCGACGGGCGGGTCTTCGACACCGTGCTGCGGGACGACGGCTTCGCTACCGGTACCGAAAGCCCGAACCAGACCTCCTTCAACTACGGTTCGGCCAACGAGCCCATCGACGAAAAGAGTCTGCTGAGCTTCCGCTACCTCAACGCCGACCTCGGCGGTGGCGAGCTGATGCTTCAATACTACGACCGGGAAGACGAGATCATCGGCGCCTTCGTCGATCTGCGGGCAATCGCCCTGCCGCCGGTCTTCCCCAACAACTACCAGAAGACCCAGCTCGACAGCAGCGAGGGCTTCCGCTCTCATTACACCCGCTCCTTCGGCAGCCGGGTCGATCTGCTGGTCGGCTTCGACAGCGAGCAGCAGACCCGCGGCAGCCGTGCCCTGGTCTTCGACGTCGGCCCCAATTTCGACCTCGATCGGGATCTCACGACGCCGATTCGCGACGACCTCTTCCTCTACCCCTTCGACCTCGATACCGAGGGCTACTTCCTGCAGCTCGACTACCGGGCGACCGATTCCCTACTGCTCAGCGGCGGCGTGCGCTACGAGGATGTCGAATTCGAGATCGGCAGCGGCGTGCGGGTCTTCGACTTCCTGCAGGCCTTCCGCCCCGGCGGGCAAGGCGCCAATTCCGGCACCGCGTACAACATCGGAGTCACCTACTCCCTCAACGATTCTGACCAGATCTACGGTAGCTTCGCCCAGGGCTACGAGGTTCCGAGCCTGTTCAACGTAGCTCGTCTGGTGCCCCCGAATCAGCCCTTGGAAAGCTCCGAGGCGATCGAGCCTCAGATCGTAGACAACTTCGAGCTCGGCTTCCGCGGCTACCGCGGCAACGTCAGCTACTCTTTCGCCGCCTTCTTCTCGGAATCGGAGTTTGGCGAAAACTTTATCTATGACCCGGAGACCAACTTCGGCGAGTACAACCGCTCTCCGGAAGAAACCTACGGCTTTGAGACGATCATCGGCTGGCAGGCCAACGCCAGACTCTCGGTGACCGGCACCGCCGCCTGGAGCGAGGGGGACTTCGATCCCGACGGCGACGGACCGCTGGATTTCGTGCCGCAGACCAGTCTCGATATTCAGCCCTGGAAGGCGACTCTCGAGGCCAACTACAGGCTCACCGATAAGGTCACCCTCAACGGCCTGATCCTGACCGTCGGCAACCGGGACCGCGCCTTTGACGAGGGCACCGACCTCTACGAAATCGAGGGCTACACCGTGGCCGATCTCGGCATCGACTGGCAGCTGCCGGTCGGTCGACTCTTGGTTCAGGTAGCCAACGTCTTCGACCGCGCCTACCTCGCTCCCAGCAGTCAGAGCTACCGCGGTAACCCCTTCTTCGTCGCCCGAGTTGCCGGCGCCCCGGGGCGCACCCTCTCCACCTCCTTCTCGATCGACTTCTGATCGCTAGGAGATGAGGCCCCAGCAGGCAGCTCCTGCCGGGACCTAAAACACCTTTTCCGCCGCCCCTCGCTCCCCAAAACGAGCGCGGGGCGGCGGTGCTTCAGCGCCTCAAACTCAACAACCTCAACACTCTGACTTCAGCCCTCTACCCGATCCATGATCCAGGTCAGCGCGATCGAAAAGTCCTACCGCATCGGCAAGAACCAGCTCCAGGTTCTGCGCGGGATCGATCTATCGATCCAGGCCGGTGAGATGGTATCTATCATGGGGTCTTCAGGATCGGGAAAGTCGACGCTGATGAATATCCTGGGCATTCTCGACGACTACGATTCCGGCGAGTACCGCCTCGACGACGCGCTGATTCGAGGCCTGACGGAGACCCAGGCCGCCAGGCTGCGCAGCCGATACGTCGGCTTCGTCTTTCAATCCTTCCACCTGATTCCCTTCAAGACCGCGCTGGAGAACGTCGCCCTCCCGCTCTATTACCAGGGGGTTTCCCGCAGCCGGCGCAACCGCCAGGCGGCGCAGCTGCTGGATCGGGTCGGGCTGTCGAATTGGTCGCAGCATCTGCCCACCGAGATGTCCGGTGGACAGAAGCAGCGAGTCGCCATCGCCCGGGCACTGGTGAGTCAGCCGAAGATCATTCTTGCCGATGAGCCCACCGGGGCTCTGGATACCGCGACCTCCCACGAGGTGATGGACCTGCTGGCCGAGATCCATAGCGAGGGTGTGACGATCGTGATCGTGACCCACGAGCCGGATATCGCCGAGCGAACCCGGCGAATCATCCGCCTTCGAGACGGGGTGATCGAGGACGACACGGAGGTTCCGTCCCCCGCACACAACACTCTTCCCTCCAGCCCGAACCCTCCCACCGCCGCTGACAGCTCCAGCGAGCTGGCCGCCGCCGACACCTGAGAATACGGGCGAGAGCGATGTTGGACCTCGATACCTGGCGCGAGATCTTCGAAACCCTGCGCCACCACAAGCTGCGCACTGCCCTCACCGGTTTTAGCGTCGCCTGGGGCATTCTTATGCTGGTCGTCCTGTTGGGCTCGGGCCAGGGGCTCGAGCGAGGCATCGAACACCAATTTCGCGACGACGCGGTGAACAGCATCTGGATCTCCTCCGGTGAAACCAGCGTCCCCCACCGCGGCCTGCAGCCCGGTCGGGAAATCCAGCTCACCAACGCCGATTACAACGATCTGCGGACCTCCCTCGACGGCGTAGAGCACATCACCTCCCGCTTCCTGCTGGAGGAGAGCAACGCCGTCGTCTACCGCCAGAAGACCGGCAACTTCCCCATTCGCAGCGTGCATCCAGACCACCAATTTCTGGAGAACACGCGGGTCGTGGCGGGTCGCTTTCTCAACGCCCTCGATCAACACCAGCGCCGCAAGGTGGCGGTCATCGGCCGAGTGGTCGCCGACGAGCTCTTCAGTGAGAAGTCAGCCCTCGGCGAGTCGCTGCGCATCAACGGCGTCCTATTCCAGGTGGTCGGCGTCTTCGAGGATGACGGCGGCGATAGTGAGCTGGAGTACATCTATCTGCCGATCTCTACCGCCCAACGCACCTTCGGAGGCACCGAGCGTATCGCCCAGCTGATGATGACCACCGGTCAGCTCGACCTCGAAACCACCAACGCCATGGCCGACGAGATCCTCGATCGCTTCTCGCAGCGCCATCGCTTCGCCGCGGAGGATCGCCGGGCAATCTCCGTCAGCAACCTCAACGAGGAGTTCTACCGCATCCTCTCGCTGATGGACGGCGTGCGCCTCTTCGTTTGGATCATCGGCATCGGCACTCTGCTCTCGGGCGTCGTCGGAGTCTCCAACATCATGGCCATCGCGGTGCGGGAGCGCACCCGCGAGATCGGCATTCGCAAGGCCCTCGGCGCTACCCCGCGAAGCGTCGTGAGCCTCATCGTCCAGGAATCCATCCTGCTCACCGCCGTCTCCGGCTACATCGGACTGGTGATCGGCGTCGCGATGCTGGAGCTGATGGCCTCGCTGCCGGACGCGGAGATGTTCCGCCAGCCCGGCGTCGATCTCCCGGTGGCCCTCTACGCCCTGGCTCTGCTGATCGCTGCGGGGGCCTTGGCGGGTCTCTTCCCCGCCCTGCGGGCAGCCCGAATCCGCCCCATCGAGGCCCTGCGCGATGAATAGTCGCCGGCCGGAGAGCCCCTGATGTTCGACCTCGATCATTGGCGCGAGATCCAGGAGACCCTGTGGCGCAACAAGGTGCGCACCCTGCTGACCGCCTTCGGCGTGTTCTGGGGCATCTTCTTGCTCATCGTCATGCTCGGTTCCGGTCGCGGCCTCGAGAACGGGGTCTACATGAACTTCAGCGGCCACGCCAGCAACAGCTTCTTTCTTTGGGGTCGCGCCACCACCCGCCCCTACCGCGGCCTCCCCGCCGGTCGTCCGGTAAGACCGACCAACGCCGATACCAAAGCCCTCGCCGAGCGGGTGCCCGGCGCCGCCATCGTCGCGCCGCGGATCCAGCTCGGGGGCTTTGAGGACGGCAATCCCGTCAGCCGTGGCCGGCGCTCCGGCGCGTTCTCGGTGATCGGCGACCACCCGGCGATCTTCGACATCGAGCCCGCGGAGATGCTCGCCGGACGCTTCCTCAATCTCCGAGACGTGGAGATGCGGCGCAAGGTGACGGTGATCGGGACTCAGGTACGAGACGTACTCTTCGACGCAAATGAGGACCCCGTCGGCCAGAGCGTCCGGATCCAGGGAGTCGATTTTCAGGTCATCGGAGTGTTCCGCTCGATGAAGTCTGGAGAGGACGCCGAAGAGGACGCTCAGGCCCTCTTCGTTCCCTTCAACACCCTGCAGAAGGCCTTCAACACCGGCGAGTATGTCGAGTGGTTCGCCATCACCGCTCGACCGGGCTGGAGCGCATCGGACGTCTTGATCGACGCGCGCGCCGTGCTCCAGGAACGTCACCGGGTTGATCCAGAGGATCTTCGAGCCTTCGGCTCCTACAACCTGGAAGAGGACTTCCTGAAGATCGTCGCGGTGATCCAAGGGGTCCAAATGCTGGTCTGGATCGTCGGTCTCGGCACCCTGGCGGCGGGCATCATCGGGGTCAGCAACATCCTTTCCATCGTGGTCAAAGAGCGCACCCAGGAGCTCGGCATTCGGCGGGCGATGGGAGCAACGCCCCTGCGGGTGGTCGGCCAGGTGCTCCAAGAGTCGCTGATCCTCACCGCCATCGCCGGCTGCCTGGGGCTGATGGCCGGCGTAATCTCCATCGAGCTTCTGGGCTTCGCCCTGGAGAGCGCCGAGGAAGCGCCAGAGATGTTCCGGCATCCCGGGGTCTCTCTCTCCAACGCGCTGCTGGCGCTGGGAGTGTTGGTGGCCTCAGGAGCCCTCGCTGGGGTCATCCCAGCGCAGCAGGCGGTGAGCCTGCGCCCCGTCGACGCCCTGCGTGCGGAATGAGACAGCGTGCGGAATGACGACCATGACGACTAGATACAACTTCTCGGCGCTGGTGCCTTCAAGCCAGCTCCCGCGACGGATTTCGATTCATCCAACCCCTGGAGACCGGCGATGAGAAAGCTCGGAGGACTCTTGATCATCCTGCTGCTGCTGGCGAGCTTCGGCGGCACCCTGGTGTACCTCTACGGCAAATCCCAGAGGCCGCCGCAGGAGTACCTCACCGAAGCTCCCTTTCTCGCCGACATCGTCGAGAAAACCGTAGCCACCGGGTCCGTCGTCCCCCGCCGTGAGGTGGAGATCAAGCCCCGAATCTCCGGCATCGTCGAGGAGCTCTTCGTCGAGGCCGGAGATCTGGTCGACCGCGGAGACCCGATCGCCAGGATCCGGGTGGTTCCCGATAGCGTGATGCTCAACGAGGCGCAGAATCGCCTCGCCCGGGCGACGATCACCCTAGACAACGCCCGCCTCGACCTGGAGCGCAACCGCCCCCTGTTGACCCAGGGCTCGATCTCCGAGGCCACCTTTCAGAGCTTTCAGATGGCCGTCGATACCGCCGAGGAGGACGTGCGCGGGGCGAAGAACAATCTTCAGATCATCCAGGAGGGAACCAGCCCCTCCGCCGAGGCCTCCAATACCCTGGTGGGCTCCACCATCACCGGCATGGTGCTGGAGGTTCCCCTCGAGGAGGGAAATTCCGTCATCGAAGCCAACACCTTCAACGACGGCACCACTCTGGCGACGGTGGCGGATATGGAGGAGATGGTCTTTGAAGGAAAGATCGACGAGTCCGAAGTCGCTAAGCTCCAGCTGGGGATGGAGCTGGTGCTGACCGTCGGAGCGCTGGAGGAGGAGCGCTTCCAGGCTCGCCTGGAGCACATCGCCCCTAAGGGCGTTGCGGAGGAGGGCGCGATTCAATTCGAGATCCGCGCCGCTATCGAGCTCGACGAGGGGCAATTCCTCCGCGCCAACTACAGCGCCAACGCCGACGTCGTGCTCAACCGTCGCGAGCAGGTGCTGGCGATCCGCGAGGCCCTGCTGCAATTCGGCTCGGAGGACCAACCCTTCGTCGAGGTCGAGGTGGCCCCTCAGCGCTTCGAGCCTCGGACCGTGGAGCTCGGGCTCTCCGACGGCCTCACCGTCGAGATCATGGACGGCCTCTCGTCGGCGGACCAAATCAAGGACCCGGGCTCCTTACAGACGGCGAGCTGAAGCGTGAGGAGCTCTCCCTAGCCTTCTCGAGCCCTCCCTTCCTGGGTCTTCCCTTCCTGGGTCTTCCTGGGTCGACTCTTCGACTTTGAGAGCCCTCTCGCCCTGGTTCCCTGGCCCCGAGGGCCTGGGGGCGCCGATGGAGTCGAGAAGAGAGTCCGTTGCCGGCCCTGAGGCCGTCGCCAGCCCCTTCTCGATTCTCGCCGGCCAGGCCTTCGATTCGTCCTGCCGCGGGATGTCCTCCGGCGCTGTCCTGCTTTCCTCAAGACCATGAGCGTTCCTCCTGGAGAGAGACCCAGCGTCCGCCGCGGCCGACGATGAGGTGATCTACCAGCTTCACCCCCACCGCCTCCGCCGCCGCCCGCAGCGACCGAGTGGCGCTCCAATCATCGACGCTGGGGCTGGGATCCCCGCTGGGATGAGTGTGGAAGACCACCACCGCCGCGGCGTTGTGGAGCAGCGCCTCTCGCAGCACCTGCTGAGGATCCATCGGCACTCGGGCCAGAGCCCCGCGGAAGAGCTCCTTCTCCCCCAATAGACCGCAGCGGGAGTCCAAGAAGAGAGCTCCGGCCACCTCCTGATCACCGCGGGCGTAGCGCAGGGTGAGGTAGTTGGCCACCGCCGCCGGGCGGCTGAGCACGTTGCGGTGGCGAATTCGTCCCCTCGCCATACGCCGCCCCAACTCCACCGCCGCCATCAGCGCCGCCGCCTTCGCCGGCCCCAGCCCGGCCCGCCGCAGATCGCCGAAGGCCAGCCCCGGGAGCCCGCCGATGCCGCCATGCTCCCGCAGCAGCTGCCTGGCCATCTCCAGGGCGGAGACCCCGCGACGACCGGTGCGCAGCAGCACCGCCAGCAGCTCCGCCTCGGAAAGAGTGCTGCTGCCGTGGCGCAGCAGGCGCTCCCGCGGGCGCTCGTCTCCGGGCAGATCCCGCATCAGGGGAGCGCGAGGCTCCTTCCCTTGGGATTCCGGAGCAGGCGTAGCCGACGGCTCCTCCGGCGGCCCGTGCGATTCGGGAGCTTCCGGCGCTTCGAGGATTGAAGGCTCCCTCTCCTCAAGCACATCCTCGATTCTCGCCTCATCTCTTGACGGCGGGGTATCTCCGGCTTCACCCTGCTCACCGGCAGCCGCAGCGCGGCTCTTCGGCCGGGGAAAAGGTAAGGGAAGGGGCAGAGAAATTGGTGAGTCACTCACGGGACGCTCCTTTGGCATCGAAGAACTGTGAAATGGGTGCTGGAAGCACAGCGAAGTAGGCGCTGGAATCACGGCATCGGACACGAGGACACCATGGCGCGGCGGCCGCTGATGCCCTCGCCCCTTCAAGAGGCGCCGGCACCTTGCCTTCTTCTCGCTGAGCCTCATCGCCCCTCTTTCATCCCTCTTTCCCATGCGCTGAATCCCTCTTCCAGCGAATCGTTGACACCCCTCTTCTGCCTCTGCTAGGAATTCATCACCTTTGCCCAGAATCCTGGCGAGCTCTCGCCCGGCGCTGGGTCGATCAAACCACCAGATCCGAGGGCGGCGGTCTCTGCCCCGCCCCGCGTCTCTGCAGCCCAGAGACGGATCGAGTCTCGGGCCTCGCCCGGTCGGAGTCCTCCTGCCTCATGGGAACCTTTCTCTTCGTCCCCACCCGCATGTTTCTCACCCGTGGGGTCGGCGTCCACAAGGAAAAGCTCACCAGCTTCGAGATGGCCCTGCGCTCCGCCGGGATCGCCGCCATCAACATCATTCGCGTCTCCAGCATCTTCCCCCCCGGCTGCAAGGTGATCTCCAAGTCCAAGGGCCTGAAGGAGCTTCCCCCCGGCGCCGTGGTGCCCTGCGTCGTCGCCGAGTCCGCCACCAACGAGCCGGAGCGCCGCATCGCCGCCTCGGTGGGCGTCGCGATGCCCAAAGACCCCACCCAATACGGCTACCTCTCCGAGCATCACTCCTACGGCGAAGACCAGCGCACCGCCAGCGACTACGCCGAGGACCTCGCCGCCACCATGCTCGCCACCACCCTCGGCGTCGACTTCGATCCCGACACCAGCTACGACGAGAAGCGGGAGATTTGGCGCATCTCCGGCCAGATCGTGCGCACCACCGCCCTCACCCAAACCGCCCGCGGCGACAAAGACGGTCGCTGGACCACGGTGATCGCCGCCTCCGTGCTGCTGCCGTGAGCCAGCCCGGGGATCAATCGCCTGGCAACTTCATAGAGCCAGAGCTGCTTCTTCCCCTGGGGTCACTCGGCTGGTCCCCCAGTAGCCGGAAGCGAACCAAAGCCCGAGAGCCCAAAGCGCAGGAGCATCCGGAGCCGAAGGCGACTATGCGACCAGCTTCGGGCTCCGAGCGAGGGCAGCGTCGCCGGGATCAATCGCCTGGCAACTTCATAGGGCCGGATCGATCGCCTGAAAACTGGATGGATGAGCCATGAGTCCCTTCGAGGATCACTCGCCTGACGGCTTAGACAGGGCTCCTCAGCCCAACTTCCTCGGCCTCGAGCCTCCCTTAAGCGACTACGCCACCGCCCGCAGCGCCATTCTGCCGGTGCCCCTGGAGCGCACCGTCTCCTACGGCGGCGGCACCGCCCGCGGGCCCCGGGCGATCCTCGACGCCTCCCTCCAGGTCGAGCTCTACGACGAAGAAACCGGCCTCGACCTAGAGCAGGAGACCGACGCCAGCCGATACGGCATCGCCACGCTGCCTCCGGCAGACGTCTCTCATCCTGACCTGGGGGACTGCCTCGAGGCCCTCCGCGCTCGCTGCCGCGAGGTGATGGAAGACGGCAAATTCCTCCTCACCCTCGGCGGCGAGCACAGCCTCACCATCGCTCCGGTGCGCGCCGCCCGGGACGTCTTCGGCCAAAACGGCGACAGTATCGGCGTCGTCCAATTCGACGCCCACGCTGACCTTCGAGACGCCTACGAGGGTACTCCCCACTCCCACGCCTGCGTCATGAAGCGAGTCTACGACGAGGGAATCGCCCACCTCGGCGTCGGCATCCGCTCCCTCTCCGGCCCCGAGGCCGAGCTCATCCGCAATCAAGACATCCCCATCCTCTGGGCCCGGGACCTCGCCCTTAAGCCTCTTGAGAGCACCCTCCAGCGCTTCGACCAGGCCCTCGCCCGACTCCCCCATCAGATCTATCTCACCTTCGACATCGACTTCTTCGACCCCTCCCTCGTCCCCGCTACCGGTACCCCCGAACCCGGCGGCGGCACCTGGTATCCCACCCTCGCGCTGCTACGCCGCCTCTACCAGACCAAGACGGTAGTCGCCGCCGACCTCGTCGAGCTGGCGCCCCTCGCCGGGCTGCCGGCGGGCGACTTCGTGGCGGCCAAGCTGGCGAGTCGGCTGCTTCCATTCGCCCCTTGAGTCCAGAACCCTCGCAGACAGTCGATCCTCAAGCCGACCTAGCCTTCGGTATTCCTCAGCCCGACACCAGACTGAGCGCGAAGCGGATCACGAAAGCATTGGTGATGTCCACGAAGAAAGCGGCGACCAGCGGCAAAATGATGAAGGCGGTCGGTGAGGGGCCGTGCTTCTTGGTGACCGCGGTCATGTTGGCGATGGCGGTGGGGGTAGCACCGAGGGCGAAACCGCCGAACCCAGCGCTCAGCACGGCGGCCTGGTATCCCCGCCCCATCAGGGGGAAGAGAATCCAGACGACATACAGAACCGCCGCGAGAGTCTGGCAGCCAAGAATAATGAGCAAAGGACCGGCGAGATCCGCGATAGTCCACAGCTGCATGCTCATCAGCGACATCGCCAAGAAAAGCCCGAGAGAGAAATCGGAGACCACCGCCATCGCCGGCGTGCGGGCAGGCCACGGCATGCCGCGAAAGATAAAAGGGATCGTGTTCGAGAAGAGGATTCCGGTCAGCAGACAGGTCACGAAGAGCGGCAGCTTGAGGCCCGTGGAGGCGATGAAGTCGTTGAGGATGTAGCCCACGATCATGGTGATGTGGAGAGCGAGAATCACCGCCATCAGGTTGAGGTGATCGATGCGCTGCTCCTCGGCCCCCTCGTATTCCAGGCCCACCATCGGCTCCTGGTCGCCTCTGCTGGAAAGATCGCCGCGCTCAATGAGGAAGCGGGCGATGGGACCGCCGATCAAGCTCGCCAGCACTAGCCCCAAGGTCGCGCAGGCGATACCAATTTCCAGCGCGTTCTCGACTCCCAGGGCCACCACCTCCGGCGCCCAGGCGATGGCGGTACCGTGCCCGCCGATCAGCGAGGTCGAGCCAGCGAGCACTCCCACCGACAGCGGTGCACCCACCAGAGCCGCGGCTCCCACCCCGACTGCGTTCTGTACCGCAATGAAGGCGAGGGTGAGAGCGAGCAGAGTGAGTAAGGGACGGCCACCGTTGACCAGGTCTCTAATCCTGGCGTTGAGGCCGATGGAGGCGAAGAAATAAACCAGCAGAAGATCCCGGCTCCTGAGCTCGAAGGCGACCTCCGTTCCGGTTGCCAAATAGATTGCGAACACCACCAGGGCTGCCAACAGCCCACCGGTCACCGGTTCAGGGATATTGAAGTCACGCAACACCGCGATCCGCCGGTTGAGGTGCCAGCCGACGAAGAAAACCACGATACCTAGGGTGTAGGTTAAGAACCCGTCGACCAAGTATTCCTGCACGACTCCACGACCTCGATAGCGGACCAACCGCCAAATGATCCACGAACACTGCGTGAGCTAACCGCTCGGTAGGCGAGCCGGATCAGCTCAAGAGCTTCGACTTCTCCATCTCGCCGTCTACTGCCCGCGCCAGCTCCTGGACGAAGGAATCGATGTCGTCTGGGTTGGTGGTGTCGCTGAGGCTGGCCCAGATCAGCTCCCCGGACTCCATCTCGTAAATCAGGATCTCGACCCGCACGATGGTGTCGGTCCGAGTCGTCCCCGGCTGACGAACGGTGTACCAGCTCCGCTCCCAATACCGGCCCCAGCTCCGGTAATAGGGCACCTGCACCCAGGTATCCGGAGTCTCGGTGATGCGCTCTTCTTCACTGATCACTCGCAGGGTGAGGACGGCGTCGGCTTCTTCCTCCACGAGCCTTGCTCTCGCAGCCTCCTCGTCTTGCGCCTCTTCGGCGGTCAGCAGCGTGTAGCCAGCGAGGCCCTCGGCGCCGCGCTCATCCAGCTCGCGGACCAATGCGTTCTCCGTCGCCCGGCGAGACGTCTCGCTATCGCTGATGAAGAAGACCGCGACCCGCTCTCCGTCGAGAGCGCCGAAGGGGATATCCGGCGACTGCCAGGTGGAGACAAAGGTAGTCGACGAGCATCCGGTAAGCACCAGAAGGGTGACAACCGAAACCAGCAGACCAAGAAAACCGCGGCCCGAGACTTCCCTGTGGACTCGGCTCTGGACACCAGGCATAACGCTAGAGTGATTCGTCGACGCTTGGAGCTGCATCTCTATTTTCCTTTTCTAAATGATTCGCAATGGACTAAGGAACAGGAGAAAGATTGTACCTCCTTCACTACGCAACAGACTCCACCTCCCTGAAGGAGCCCGATCAACTTGATCCACAACTACCGAAGATCAAGCTCTGGAAGACCAGGCTTTACGCTTCGCCTTCGACGAAGCTCCTCCAAGAAAGAAAACGCCCGCCGCCTCCAACCGGAGGGGCGGGCGTTCGACTACCAACGGGATCAGCATCAGCGGTACGGCTTGTGCTCCCGGGAGAAGTAGTCCTTGGTCATCTTCACCACCACGCCGGAGAGGGCGAAGAGGGCGATGAGGTTGGGGAAGGACATCAGGCCGAGGGCGACGTCTCCTATTGTCCAGACTGCTTGAAGCGGCAATATGGCTCCTAAGAAGAAGAAGAAGACAAAGACCCATCGATAGATGGGAATCGCCTTCGCGCCCAAGAGGTATTCGATGCCCCGATCGCCGTAATAGCTCCACGAAATCGCCGTCGAGACGGCGAAGAGGAGCACGGCGAGGGTTACCAACCAGCCGCCGAGAGAGCCGAGCCCTAAGCCCTTCTTGAAGCCGTGCTGGGTGAGCACGGCGCCGGTGAGCAGGCTGTCGCCTCGGAGGTTGGGAATGCCATCGCCGCTGGCGATGGTGACCCCTCCTGCGGGGTTAATGGCCAGGGATCCGCTCCAGGGCTGGTCGTCAGCGTCGAGCAGCAGGGCGTTCTCCACCACCGCGTTGAGCACCACGAAGGTAGCGCCGGACACCTGGCCCTGCTCCACCGCGACGGTCACCGGAGCGCTGCCGGCCTCGCGGGCTTCCCGCAGCTCCAGCAGCTGGGCGTCCTGGGCGTTGGCCTCCAGCAGCGCCTCGTAGCTGGTCACCGGGCGGGTTTCCTCTACCCGATCCTTCCAGGCGCCGGTGGTGATGATCACCAGGCCGGTCATGGTGCAGATCACCAGGGTGTCGATGAAGGGTCCGAGGGAGGCCACCAGGCCCTCGCGCACCGGCTCGTCGGTCTTGGCGGTGGCGTGGGCGATGGGGGCGGAGCCCTGACCGGCCTCGTTGGAGAACAGGCCGCGGCGGATGCCCCACATCAGGGTGAGCATGAAGGAGGCGACGCCGCCGCCAACGGTGGCGGAGGGGTTGAAGGCCTCGGAGACGATGGTCGCCAGGGCGCCGGGCACGGTCTCGATGTTCATCACCAGGATGACCATGGCGCCGAGAACGTAGAGGGAAGCCATGCCCGGAGCGAGGATCGAGGTCACCTTACCGATACGCCGGATGCCGCCGATGATCACCGCCGCAACGATGGCGGCGAAGAAGAGGGCGGTCCACACCTTGGCGACGCCGAAGTCGCTCTCCATCACCTCGGCCATGGTGTTGCTCTGGTTCATGTTGCCGGAGCCGAAGGAGCAGATCACCACGCAGGCGGCGAAGAAGATCGCCATCCACTTCCAGTTCTTGCCCATGCCCTTCTCGATGTAATACATCGGGCCGCCGGACACCGAACCGTCCTCGTGGACCTCGCGATACTTCAGGCCGAGGGTGGACTCGGCGTACTTCAGGGCCATGCCGAAGAAGGCCGTCACCCACATCCAGAACAGCGCGCCGGGGCCACCCATGCGCACCGCGATGGCCACACCGGCGATGTTGCCGATACCCACCGTCGCCGAGAGGGCGGTGGTGAGCGCCTGGTAGTGCTTGAGGTCGCCCTCGTCGTTGGGGTCGTCGTATTTGCCGCGGGTGATGTCGATGGCGTGCTTGAAGCCCCGCACCTGAACGAATCCCAGGCGGGTGGTGACGAAGATGCCGGCCCCCACCAAAATCACCACCAGCAGCGGCGGCAGCGGATCTTCGGGCCAGGCCCACACGTAATGTTCCAGCACCGAAGCGACGGGCTGAAGATTGGTCGCTACCCAGGCAGACACCGCCTGGGCAAATTGCTCGATCCAGCTCTGCATAAAAGTTCCCCTAGAAATGCCCTACAAGTGACGGCAACGCGCGACGAGGACCCGAGGGAGTTAAAGATCCCGGAGCTCATCGAGCCATGGTGTTGAACGAAAACCCGCAGGAGCATACCACTCTCCCCCGCTTCCGGCGCGGCGGAGGCTCAGGGGAGAAAGGGATGATCCACCTTGCCGGCGAGGCGATCGGCGAGGTGCTTGCCGAGGGCGAAGGAGAGGGAGAGGCCGTGACCGGTGAGACCGGCGGCGTAGAGGGCATCCGGCAGACGGGGCACGGTACCGACTCGGGGAAAGCCGTCAGAGGAGAACCCCATGGTGCCAGCCCAGCGCCGCGCCACGGCGCGGCCGGCGAGGGCGGGGAAATACTCGTCCAAGAAGCGCTCCAGAGCGCTCTGCACCGAGTGGGTCGGCTGCTCCCGATAGCCCACCTCGTCCTCCACGGCGACCTGGCGACAGCCGCCGAGGACCACCGTGCCGTCCGGCAGCTGGCGGATGTATTGGAAGCCTTCGTCGATATACCAAACCCCTTCCAGCACCCGCAGGCCGGGTCCGGTGGCCAGCATCTGTCCGCGCACCGGGCGCACCTCAGCGGCCAGCTGGGGAATCAGCTGCGGGATGTAGGCGTTGACCGCCACCACCACCGCGTCCGCCTGGACCTCCCCGGCCTCCGTCGCCAGGCGCACGCCTCCCCCTTCCCGAGCCTCCAGCGCCCGCACCCGCGCCCCGGTGAGCACTTCCACCGAACCGTCCCCCTCCCCTAAGGCCTGCACCCGGGCCGCGATGCCCCGCGCCAGCCGCACCGGGTCGAGGCCGACATCCTCCGGCTGCTGGAAGGCGGCGCCGAGGCGAGGGCTGCCGGAAGCCCGCGCCAGCTCCTCCCCCTCTACCCAGCGAAAGCGGAAGCCGTCCTCCGCCAAAAGCTCCGCGCTGGCCCGCAGCTCGGCGACCTTCTCGGCGTCGTCCGGCGCCGCGACCCAGCTGCCCTCCCGCACCACCTCCGCGTCGACCTCGCCGCTGTCCAGCAGCTCCGCCCTCAGCAGTCGGCGATTCTCCCGGGAACGCTCCCAGAAGGCCCTCGCTCGTTCCCTGCCCACCGCGGCGATCAGCTGGCTGTAGGGCTCGGCGGATCCGGTGAGCAAGAAGCCGGCATTGCGGCCCGAGGCGCGGCCCGCCAGGCCGCTGGCCTCCACCACCGTCACTCGCCGCCCGGCGCGGGCCAGCCAATAGGCCGTGGACAGCCCCACCAGGCCTCCACCGACCACAGCGATCTCGGTTCGCCGCAGCGAATGATGTCGAGCGAGCCAAAGGGAGGGGCCCTGGTCCGGGGCGGAGCGATAGGTCATCTCGTCTCGCGATCTCCGCGCGACGGACCCTGGGATCGGGCCCGGACGCGGAAGAGTTCAGGGTGTGGAAAGCTCCCTCAAGCTTAGCGCTCCCCTCCCCGCGCCGCCAGCTGCTCCAGGAGCTGGCGGTGGAGCTGATGGCGGTAGGGATGCAGGTTCTGCTCCGGCGTTGTGCGGTGGGCCAACAGCACTGCGGCGCCGCCGGCCCGCCACTTCTGCTTCGCTCCGGACTCTCCAGAGGGCTCCTCAGCAGGCCCCCCATCCGGGACGACCCACAGGCTGCCGCCGGTGAAGCCGGTATGGCCGAAGGCCTGCGCTGGAAGGTCCGGTCCGCCGCTATTGCCCGCTCGTGGCCGGAACCAGCCGAGGCGGTGCTCGCCGTCGAGGGCCCGGCTCACCGCCGCGGGCGAGAGCAGCGCCCCCGGAGAGCGCCATTCCCGGCCCAGCGCGAGCACCCCCGCCACGCTGCCGAAGAGGCCCGCATGACCCGCTACCGCTCCTAGCGCCGGCCGCAGGAAGCGAGCATTACCGTCCTGCCGCTGCCCAGCCTTCGGCGCCCCCAGGGCCTCGATCTCCAGGCCTAGGTCCTGGGCCAGCTGCACCTCACGGGTGGTGTCTAGGGTCGTGGGCACGATCTCGGAAGGCTCGGGATGGGCCCTCACCTCCCCCTCCGCCCCGTGAGCCGCCAGCAGCGGCTCCAGCACGCGGGTGGTGAGCACCAGGTCGAGATCCGCCCCCAGAACCCTGCGGCAGGCCAGCCCGTAGAGCAGGTAGCCAAGATCGCTATAAGTGCCGACCTCCGCGCCCCACTGGCGGCGATCGCCGAGAAAGCCGGCGATTCGATCCGCCGTCAGCCCCAGCCCCTCGTCGTCGGCCTCCGCGAGGAGAAAGTGCGGGGCATAGAGGGGAGCCCATGCTTTGAGCCCGGAGGAGTGGCGCAGCAGCGACTCCAGCGGCCGCTTGCGCAGCTGACGATGGGCGTGGGGCCACAGCGAGCCCACCGGCGTCACCAAAGGCAATTCGCCGCTCTCGTCCAACACCAGGGCCAGGGTGGCGACGAAGGGCTTGGTGAGGGAGGCGAGATCGAAGAAGCGAGGCGTGGCCTTCGCCGTCGGATCAGCGGGTACCGCCTCGACCTCCAGAGTCAGCGCCTCGGCGCCATCGTCCACTTCGGCGCCGACGCGCCGCTCGTCGATCTCCAGCCCCACCGCCGCTCCCGTCGCGACGCCGTTCTCCACCAGCGCCGCCGGCAAACCGGCCCAGGACAGCCTCTCTGGCAGCACTGAATGCTGCTTCAAGGGTTGCTCCGAGCTTTCTGCAGCCGCCGCCTTGCTCAACGCTTTCTACCCGCCGTGAAGCGCTCCTGAGCCTCGACGTAGGCCTCGCGATAGCGCGCCGCCACCGCATCCCAGGTGAGCTGGGAGGTCGCCTTGCGACGGCCCGCGGCGCCGAGGTCTCGGGCGCGATCCAGGTCCTGGAGCAGACGGTCCAGGGCAGCCACCGCCGCCTCGCCGTCCTGTTCCGGAATCAGCGCGCCGGTGACTCCCTCTTCCACCGCCAGGGGAATTCCGGAGATCGCCGAGGCCACCACCGGCAGCCCGGTGGCCATCGCCTCGAGAATCACGTTCGGCAGGCCATCGACGTTCCCCGCCGGATCGTGCACCGCCGGCAGAATGAAGAGGTCCGCGGCGCGATAGAGATCCGGCAGGGTATCCCGGTATACCGCTCCCGGAAAGTGCACTCGATCCGCCCAGAGCCGCGCCGCCTGCCGCAGCTCCTCCAGGCGATCTCCTCCCCCGGCGAGCACCAGGTGGGCTTCCGGGTGCTTCTCCATCAAGGGCCCCAGAGCCGGCACCAGCACGTGGAAGCCCTTCTTGGTGGCCATCCGCCCCACCGAGAGAATCATCGGCGCGTCCGCCGGGATGCCCAGCTGCTCCCGCCACTGCCGACGCCCCTCGTCCTCCAGGCTCTCTACGGGGTGGAATAGCTCCACGTCGACGCCGTAGGGAATCACCCGGGCGTCGTCCCGGGAAAAGCCCAGAGCCGCCACCCGGTCCACCAGCTCCGGAGAGCAGCCGGTGAGCCCCTGACAGCGGCTCAGCGCCTTGCCGACCCGGCCCCGCAGCCAGAGTTTCTCGGCCATGAAGACATCGCTGCCGTGGAGGCCGGCGAGCACCGCCAGACGCTTTCCGAAGGAGGCCGCCGGCAGGCCGTTGGGCACCACCCAATGGGCTTGGAGGACGTCAAAGCTCCCATGTCTTTGTCCCTGGCCCTGCCGCAGGTGGCGGGAGAGAGCCCGATGGGCTCCCCACCAATAGAGGGGGGCGGAAACGGCCGCGCCGATGCGCATGCCTTCGTCTTTCTTCAGGGAGCGGCTATAGCCCACCAGCTCCAGGGATTCGGGAGCGTAGCGGAAGGTCTCCACCGCCACGCCGTCGTCGTCCCAGGACGCCTTCACCCCCTCCGCGTGGGGGGCGAGCACCGTCACCTCGTCTCCGCCGCGAACCAGCCCGCGGGCGAGGTCCCGAATGAAGGGGCCGGCGGTATCTCCGTCAAAGCGCGGATAGGTTTGGGTCAGGAAGAGAATCTTCAAGGCCACCGGCCCTCCTTAGGATTCCGGCGCGCCTCGCAGGGCCCGCCGACTCCGATTCAGCTCACGAGGCTCTTCGATTCAGGAGACAGACTCCGAGGCTCATTCCGGCCCAGCACCGCCCCGCCGCCGCGGGCCCAGTCTAAGGGGAACTCAGTCGAGAAAGGTGCGCACCGAATAGCTGTCTCGGCGCCGGAAGCCCTTGAAGGTCACCATCTCCCCCAGCAGGCCGGTGGTCAGCACCTGAACCCCCATCACCATCAGCAGCACCCCCAAGAGCAGCAGCGGCCGGTTGGACAGGGTCTCCCCCATCCCCCACAGCACCGCCAGGTAGAGGTTGATGCAGAAGCCGATGGCGAGGAAGAGCAGCCCGAAGACGCCGAAGAGATGCAGCGGCCGCCGGGTGTACTTGGTAATGAAGAGGACGGTGATCAGGTCCAGTAGACCCTTGTAGAAGCGATCCCAGCCGTATTTCGACACGCCGTGACGGCGAGGGTGATGCTTGACCTGCAGCTCCCCGACCCGAAAGCCGCGGCGGCTGGCCAGCACCGGGATGTAGCGGTGCAGCTCGCCGTAGACGAAGACCTGCTCCAGCACCACCCGCCGGTAGGCCTTGAAGCCGCAGTTGAAGTCGTGGAGATCCACCTGCGCCAGCTTGCGAGTCACCCAATTGAAGAGCTTCGAGGGCCAGCGCTTCGAGATCGGATCCTTGCGGCGCTTCTTCCAGCCGGAGACCAGGTCGAGATCTTCCTCTTCCAGGCGCTCCAGGAAGCGGGGAATCTCGTGGGGGTCATCCTGCAGATCCCCGTCCATGGTGATCAGAATCTCGCCTCGAGAATGATCGAAGCCGGCGCTCAGCGCCGCTGCCTTGCCGAAGTTGCGCCGCAGCTCCACCAGCTTCACCCGAGGGTCTGCCTCCCGCGCCGCCTGCACCCGCTTCGGCGTCCCGTCCCGGGAGCCGTCATCGATGAAAACGATCTCGAAGCTGCGGCCGAGACCGTCCAGCACCTCCGCCACCTGGCGGGAGAGCTCCTCCACCGTCTCCGCCTCGTCCAGCACCGGCACCAGCACGCTGATCTCCGGGGCGTCCGTCTGTGGCGCGATGCTCTCGGAGGCCGACTCTGGAGACGCCAGGTGCGGACCGCTGGGAGAGGATGTGAGGGCTGCTGAGGATGAAGATGCAGTCATGATGATGTTGGGGCCAGCTTCAACGGGCCCGTCGCCGAATAGGGGGAAATGCTCAGGAGGCGACGCCCTGGAGGGCCATCACCGCCTCGGCGGCCTTCTTGCCGGAGCGCATGGAGTGGTCCATGTTGAAGTACTGCCACTCGCCGAAGCGTCCGGCGGTCCAGATGCCCTGGGTCTCCAGCCAGGAGCGAATGGTGGTGACGTTCTTGCCGTGGTCGAGGTCGTAGATCACGTAGGCCGGCAGGATCCGCTCGGTATGCACCAGGTCGATCTCGTCGTCCGGATGCAGAATCTTTGCCGCCCGCAGAGCCTCGATGGTGCGCTCCACGGCGCTCTCCTCGTCCAGCGGACGATGCTCCGAGAAGGCGACCTCGGTGGCGATGGACGAGCAGCCCTCCGGCACCGTATCCGGGCTGAAGGTGCCCGGGAAGGAGAGGCGATGGAAAGGGAAGATGTCTTCGTAGAAGTAGACCCAATGCTTGTCCGAGATATTCGGTCGCTTGACCCCGAGGTTGACGCAGTAGATCCCCTGGTAGGCCAGGCCGTTCACCGCCTTCTCCACCTCCGGCGGCAGGTTCGGAATGAAGCGCTGCAGGTGGCAGAGGGGGAAGGTGAAGATCAGCTTGTCGAAGGGCACCACCTCGCCACCGGCGAAGACCACCTGGCGCTGCGGCAGCTCGATTCGCTCCACCTTTTGGTTCAGCTGCACCATGCCGTCCAAGCGCTGCCCCAGCGCCTTCGGCAGCGGCTCGATGCCGCCGTAGCGGGGGTACCAGAAGTGAGAGGTCGCCCCCACCCCGGCCACCTCGGTGCTCAGGGCCCCGGCGATGATGCGCTCGAAATTGGGGGTCGGCACCCGGCGGCCGATCCAGTTGAAGTCCATGGTGGAAGGCTCCACCGTCCAGATCTTCTTCGCGTAGGGGATCATCAGGTGATCGGCGATGCCCTCACCGAAGAAGCCGCGCATCCAGTCCTCGTAATTCTGCGGCGAGAACTCTCCCTTCGCCTGCGCCTCCACGGCCCGCACCAGGCCCACCAGGCAATCCTTCACGATCTCCGACGGCAGCCCCGCCAGGTGCGCCTGGAAGGGGAACTCGGTGTAGAGATCATGGGCCTGGTGGTAGATGTAGGCCTCCCGCACCTGGGCGTGGAAGTTGTCTCCCAACAAATCCCGGATCAGCGCCTCCATCTCGTCGTCGATGGTGAACAGGATGTGCGGACCATAGTCGAACTTATAGCCCTCCACCTCCATCGACCGAGCCAATCCCCCCACCCGCGACTCCCGCTCGTACACCTGCCAATCGTCCTGCCCTGCCTGCCGCAGCGTATACGCCGCCGACATACCGGCCAGGCCGCCGCCGAGAATGACGTTCTGCCGTTCGCCCATGAAGTAGCAATGCCTTTCGGAGTGGATCTCGGGGACAGCTCCCCTGCGCAAGAGCCCCAACCCCGAACACCATCGGAGCCAAGACCGGCGCTATTGTCTCCCGCCGGGCGGGAGGGGGCAAGGGGAAGGCGGGCCACAGCCGGATCAATGAGATCGAATTCAGCCCTCCGAATCATTCGTGGTCCACTCGCACAGCACAGCTAAATGCTAAGGCACTCTAGGCACTCAGGTTTTGGAGCAACTCACCGTTCTTAATTCGACCTATATAGCTCTTCACCTTCAGACGCCATCTCCAAGCCAAATAAGCCTCTTGATACTCACTGTCCTGTAGCGCTCCTTCGATTCTTTCAAAAACTTCCGCGCCTTTCGTACTCAGAACACCGAAACGCCTCCGTGCAGTAATCCGCGAATGCAGGGACCATAGTATCGCCACCCTACTCATTAATTGAATACGACCAGCCATATACTCATTAAATGCCACTTCGATTGTTTTCTTATTACTGTCATCTTTCTCCTCCCGTCGGCGCACCTCTAGTTTCTTATACTCCTTTGCGACTTCTAGAACCCTACTCTCGTATTCGCCCTTGGTATTGAGTGCGAGTCGAGACTCTTCCAGCATCACCTCAGTGATCTGAGAAATCCCACTCAGAGCAACTTCGCTTACACAATCCCAATAGTTCACCAAATTGTCTGGCTTGAGCGGAAGCTCCCGCAGATCAACATCACACCTACCACTAAACTCCTCTTTGGCAAGCTCAATCACCTCCTTGACCTGTCGAGTCGCGTAAATCAACTGAGGCGAAGGCAGCTCATGCGGAACTAAATCCCTACTCTCGATCGTATACCTTAGAATCTCCTGCAATCCTCCCACAAGCCTCATGCCTTCGTTAGACACTTGTGAAGGATTAACCTGGCAATCAACTTCGAGCGTCTCCTCGAACCACTCGGACATAGCAGCAGTATCAACCCGTAATTCCGCAATACAACTCAGGAAGTAAGTAAACAAAGTCAACTCAACCATGTCGAGTGTCTTTATTTTCTTCCGCTTAGCATCATCACCCTTACTCTCTCGATGGCTTCTCGAAGAGCTTTCCGCACCAGAGGAAGTCATACCTCTGGCAGACTCGACACTTTTCGCAGACTCGATATCGTCCCCAATCTCATCTCTTAGAAACTCATACCAGGAAAGCCTCCAAACGTCATCAGACTGATCTTCAGCCTTGCCCTTACGAGATTCACACCACTGCTCGAGAGAGTCATACCACTGAATGAACTCCTCGTTCAGCCGGCAATCAATCGGACCAACTCGGCCTGACACCTTCTGCAGGCCAGAATCTCCTCCTGGGGCCAGCCTCGCTTGACAGGGAAAACTACCTTGATAAGCGAAGACGGCAGAATTGTCTTGATCACTCCTGTTATCCGATGTCTTTTCGCTGATCCACACAGCGCTCACTGTCAAAACCTGAATTGGCGCATCAACATTCTCCGCAGAAAGCGTTCGCCAATTCTTCAGCTGATCCTTCCACAGTCCAACTACGCCCCAATTCTTCTTCTCATCATCAACGTTCACACCCGGAGACAGCGATCGTTTACTCATCCCAATCGAGGTCACAGTTAACACAGAAGAGCCTGGATCATCTGCAAATACACTAGCGTATCTTGCTGACCATCTATGCTTCAACTGAGGACCATCTAGTAAGAGCGCCAGCAATAGGGTCGGACCGACACCCCTAAGAACCTCAGACACCGGATCTAAACGCGCCAAATCCTCGCAGATCAATGGAGAAACTGTCATCCATGAGTTTGCTGCTAGTACCGTCAGCCGTCGCCTTGTAACCTGAATTGCCTCCCACCACTTCCTACCGCCTGAAAGTACACCACCCAAGCTGTACTGCTCAATCTGATTATCATCGATCTTCCATCGATGATGTTTGTCCTGAAGAACATCATGCCACTGCCCACCATAATAGAGAGATAATACGACTCTATTAAAGCCCTTCGCGTGTGGTGTCACCTCATAATGCACACGTTCAGAATCAACGTCATCTGAACTACTCGCAGACCCCTGGCTCTCAATCGGTTTATTTCTTCTCTCTGGCTTTTTATTGCTCGCCTCCTCTCCGTCCTCGTACCGGGCACTCACGCCGGTGACGATCATCGGGATCTTGTGCGGTGGAAGGTTGGCTTCGAGATGTCGCTTGAGTTGCCTAAGGTCTCTCCTCTTCAGAGCCATCTCCGGGAAAACGAGCAGATGAATTCGGCGTACTTCATTTTCTACTTCCTTGATTGCACTCAGAACACCCTCAGGGTTCAAACCTCCGGGGCAATCAGGCTCATAGTGGAAGTATCGATCTTGCCCCAGTTGAAGAGGGGCTTGGGGGTGTAGAAGAGGCGAAAAAAAGTTCGCATCAATCTTGAATGGCCATGGCACAACCATAATATTGATAATATTTTCGTCCGAGTTAATCCAAGGAAATGCCCGCCAAGCCACATCTACTTCGGTCTGGTGAAAAGTCAAGTTCTGCGAAAAGGAACGTAAGGTAATGCCAACTTGCGGAGTACGGGTTTTTGGCAACACCGTTCCCCGGAACTTCGGAACTCTAGATAAAGAGCCCCTCAATGCAAGCATAAAATTCGCCTGCATATAAAACTCAGAGACCTCAGTCGGCGGCTCATAGTCCTGATCAATGATCGGAAAATTCGATTCAGGAGAGAATGCGATTCCAACACCCTTCATTGCTTCGTCGGCAATCCCATGAAGTTCCAAGATTGTCGCAAGAAGCTTCCAAGGCCTGAGCTCTTCATCTTCAGTTGCATCAGGGTCGTAATTTTTCTTATACTCACAATCATATAGAAGATCTACTTCAAGATCGGCTAGACGTCGAACCTCATCCTTATAAAATGACATTTTTTCTGGTAAATCTACCCCGCTATTTAACCCAAGAGCTATTGATTCACGCCACTCCTTACCGTACACAGAAGCCTTCTTTGGCCAATCCTCAGGAGGCCAGTAATTCTTCTTTACGGGCGAGAACGCTCGCCGATACGAACCTGTTGCAGTAAGCAGAAGTGCAGTTAGAGCAAAGATATCTGGAGGCCACTCAAACCACCGGTCGAGCAACATCTCTTCTCTGTTATTCCACTCAACCGGCTGTGCTTGGACAATAAAATCTCGAAGAGTAGTGCTGTACTTTTTGATCAGTGATTCCTTACTCAACTGCAAGCCCCCTGCTTCGTTACAACGTAAATGTCTGATAAATCTAGCCTTCGTATAGAAACGCGCAATTCCTCCAGTCAAGGGCTCATCAAAGCCTGGCAACCTGCATCTTTTCTGCCGAAGTCTCACTGAGAGCCGCTGTTCTCTTACCGAAGAGACGACGAGTCAATGCGAGGCTTCACCGACTCCGACTGTTACAACGACTAGATCTCTACCGAAACAGAGGAGAAATCTAGTTGATCCCCCAACAGAGCTAGCTGATCAACCGATGATAAGCCCGCGTCGTCTCCGGCAGGGGACCGACGCCGAGATCGCTTTGGAGCAGGCTGGTGAGGCGCTGATATTGGCGGCGGACGAGGTCGCGGCGGCCGCGGTGGGCGTAGTGGGTCATGAGGGAGACGTGAATGGATTCTTCGAGGGGGTCTTCGAGGAGGTAGGCGCGCCAGGCGTCGAGGGCGAGGGTGGGCTGGTGGAGGGTGTCGGCGGCGCTGGCGAGGATCTTGAGGAGGTCGAGGTAGGTGCGGTGGAGGCTCTCGCGGCGGCGACGGGCCCAGAGGGCGTCGACGCCGGGAAGGAAAGGGCCGGCGTAGAGGGCCCAGGCCTGGCGCAGGGGGTCGAGGACGGCGTTGGCGGCCTCTTCGCTGTGCTGTGGCTCGGCCTGCTGCTCGGGATCAGCCCGGGGGAAGGCTTGGAAGGCGCTGCGGCCCTCGGCGACGAGAGCCTCGAAGCGCTCTATATCGAGGGTCCAGCGCGCTCGGGGATCGAGGCGGTAGGTGCCGTTGGCGAATTCGATGCCGGACCAGCTGGCTCCCCGACCGGCGCCGAGGTTGCGGCGCAGATGGCTGAGGGTGGGATGGAAGTTCTTGCGGATGATCTCTGGATCTTCCCCCGGGAAGATCGCCTCGGCGACCTCGTCGCGGCTCGCTCGGCGGCCGGGGCTGAGGGAGAGAAAGGTGAGCAGAAGCAGGGAGCGGCGCAGGGTCCAGGAGACCTGCTGGGGAGGGTCCACGTCGACCCGGGTCAGGGAGGGAGGGCCGAGGAGGCGCAGCTCGAAGGCGGCGACGGTCTCGTGAGCCGCGGCGGCATCGGCTCCCTGCCAGCTGCTGGAGGAGTCGGTCGATTCAGCGCCTGGAGCTGTCGACGGCGAGGGAACTTCGCGCTGCACCGCGCTGCGGGAGCGTAGGCTCGAGGCCAGCACCCGAGGTAGACGAGAACCCCGAGAGCCGGCCAGCACCAGGCCGTGGCGATGGGCCAGGCGCTGCCAGGCGGCGTCTCCTCCGATGGCCACCAGCGCGGCGCGAAGATCCCCTTCTCCACCTTCGTCCAGCACCCGCTGGAGAGTCGAGACCAGCTCTCGACCCAGGGAGGGCAGCACTCGCTGCTGCAGGAAGCTTTCTACCGCCGGCTGCGAGGCGAGGCTCTCCACCGTCAGCCCGCGAGCGTCGCCAGCCCGTATCGCCAGCCTCACCAGCTCGAGCCAGCCCTCGGTGACGTAGCCGAGGTTCTCCAATGCCGTGGACGAGAGATGATCTCCGGTCTCGCTCCACCACAGCTGCTCCATCTCCCGCTCCGTCAACAGCAGCTCCCAGGGGTCCAGCAGCGCACTCCCCTCCTCTTCGTCCCCGAAGTCCACGGGAGAATCCGTCGCCACCACCAAGGGCGGCTCCAGCATCAGACCTTCGAGACGGCGGGCGCCTTCTTCCCCCAGCAGGGGCCGAGGGAAGCGGCGGCAGAGGACATAGGGCAGGCCCTGGCGCCAGGCCTCGGCGACGGTCGCCATCAACTCCTCGGGACTCTCCAGAGCCGCTGGAGGAATCTCCCGGGCCCCGAGCTGGGCGAGGTGGCGCAGCAGACGGCGCTGACCGGCGCCGGGCCAGCCCCAAATCTGAATCACCGGCCCCGGCAGGCGCCGCAGGCGATCCGACAGGCGCTCGATCCAGGGCTCCAGCCCGGAGGGGCGCTGGGCGTCGCGCTGGACGTCGCGCTGGGTATGGCTGAGGCGCTCTGGATTCACGACAGGGCACCTCTGGTGACCGACCGAGAAAACAGCCCAGCGAAGCTCACGGGACCTCCGGGTCTTTCCCCGCTAAGGCGTCCCGCACGATCTGCATATCTTCCCAGGTGGGGCGCTTGAATTTCTGATAGCGCAGCAGGGCCGCCGGATGATAGGTCGCCCGCACCGAAACGCCGTGGACCTGATGCCAGCGACCCCGCAGGCGCCCCAGGGGGGCCTTGGTCTGAAGCAGAGCCTGGGCCGCGACTCGCCCGAGGGCAACGATCACCCGAGGCTGCACCAGCTGAATCTGTCGCTCGAGGAAAGGGCCACAGGCCAACACCTCTTCGGCCTCGGGATCTCGATTTCTAGGCGGACGACACTTCACCATGTTGGCGATATACACCTCGTCCCGCTGCCGCCCGATGGCCTGAATGATCTTGGTGAGCAGCTGCCCAGCAGCTCCTACGAAAGGCAGTCCCTGCCGATCCTCATTGGCCCCGGGCCCCTCACCGATAAACATCAAATCGGCGTCGGGATGACCGGAACCGAAAACGACCATCTGCCGGGTTGAGGACAGCCCGCAGGCAAGACAGGCGGCGGCTTCCTCGGCGACCTCCCGCAGCAGCGCTGCGCGGGCTTCCGGGTCTGACGGGACCTCCGGCGCCGGTGGGCGTTCAGCTTCATCGTGACCACCGGTTGGGCCAAAGAGAGAATCTTGATTCTGGGCCTGAGAAGAAGACAGCATCGCCGGGCGAGGTCTCTGCTCCTGTCCTGCCGTGGAGCCTGAGGCATCCGTGGACGACGGGGCCGGAGCTGGCGGCCTCGCCGGAGACGGAGCTTCAGCGTGCATTCCTCGCGGCCCCTCGGATCGAGCCGGCGAGCTCGCTGCGGCGGCGGTTTCCCTCGCTTCGTGCGGCCGAGAGGGCACCAGCTCGGCGCTCGACGCAGCGACTGACTCTGAGGCAGTAGGGCTTGGGGTGGCCGAGCCAGCGGCGAGAGGCTCTAGGCTGGCGGGCGCTGTTCCGCCAAGCTTTGCGGCGATGGGCTCTACGATGCTGGATTCTGGGATGCCGTGTTCTGAAGAGCTGGGCGCTGGGGGGCTGGGCTCTGGAGCGTCATGGCCCCGGGCTTCTTCGCCTCCAGCAGCCAGAGGCCGGTTCGGCGGCGCAGGGTAGATCTCCCGAAATCCGAGATCGGCCAAATAGGACATCACCGCGCCGAGCTCCGGGCTCGGCCGGCGCCCTCTCGCGCGGCGGTCCTCGCCGCCCATGAGGCTCAGGCCTCGCCGAGGGAGGCGGTGGTGAGCTCAGCGCGCCGCGCCAGCTCCTCGGCGAAGAGCTCCATCAGGTCCCGCGCCAACTGATGCTTCGGTCGCCTCGAGAAGCTCACCGATTCTTCCTGCTGCCGGTAGACCACCACTTCGTTGTCGTCGTGGCCGAAACCGATGTCCGCGCGGGAAACATCGTTGGCGACGATCATGTGGGCCCCCTTCTTCGCCAACTTCTCGCAGGCGTGCTCGGCAACCTTCTCGGTCTCCGCCGCAAAGCCCACCCGCAGCGCATCCGGCGCGACCTGAGTCAGGCCTGCCAGGATGTCCGGGTTCTCCGTCAGCTCGAGCTGGGGAATGCCGTATCTCTTCTTCAGCTTCTCCGGCGCCGCCGCGAGGGGCCGGTAATCCGCGACCGCCGCGGTCATCACCACCAGATCCGCCCGCGGCGCCACTTCATGGAGGGCCGTCTGCATTTCCAGCGCGCTCTCCACATCGCGGCGCTCCACCCCGCGGGGGGTATCCAGCACCACCGGCCCGGCGACGAGAGTCACCTGAGCCCCCAGCTCCGCCGCGGCCCCGGCGAGGGCAAAGCCCATCTTGCCGGAGGAGCGATTGCCCAGGAAGCGCACCGGATCCACCGCCTCAAAAGTTGGCCCAGCGCTGATCAGCACTCGGCGGCCAGCCAGAGGCAGAGGGGCCTCTTGCCCGCCGCCGAATCCGAAGGTGCCACCCTGCCGGGCAGCCTCCTCCACCGTCGTCACCACCTCTTCCGGTGCCGCCAGGCGCCCCACTCCAAGCTCTCCGGAAGCCAGCGCTCCGACATCCGGACCCGCGAAGAGAGCGCCTCGCTCCTTCAAGCGGGCGACGTTCTCCTTCACCGCGGGATGATTCCACATGCGGTGATGCATCGCCGGCGCCACCACCATCGGCCCTTCGAAGGCCAGGGCGGTGGTGGTGAGGAAATCGTCGGCGAGGCCGCGGGCCAGCTGCCCCAGCAGATTCGCCGTCGTCGGCGCGATGCACAGCACCTGAGCCCAGTCGGCGGCGGTGATATGCAGCTCCTCGCCGGTGTCGGTGGCGGTGAGATATTCCTGGCGGTACACCCGATGCCCGGAGAGCACCTCGAGGGTGAGGGCTGGCAGAAAGGCCTCGGCGCTGCGGGTCATGGCGCAGCGCACCGAATGACCGGCCTTGATCAATTGCCGGGTGATCTCCGCGGCTTTGTACGCGGCGATGCCGCCGGAAACCCCCAGCAGGACGCGCAGGGGCTCGGCAGACGAAGCCGACGCCGCGGACTCGTGATCGTGGGAGGTGTTCATCAGCAGGTTTTCACCGTGCCCCGCGAGCACCGAAAGCGCTCGGTGCGGCGGCTCAGATCAGCGCCGGATCAGGATCGGCGTTGTGGCTCGCCGCGGGCTCCTTATCCGCTCCCGGTCCCAGGGACCAGGGCACCCGATCCCCGTGCATTTCCTCGATAGCGATGGCGGTCGCCTTCTTGTCCGACGGGTCGTCAACCTTCGGACGGGCACCCTTCATGATCTGCTCGGCGCGGGCGGAGGCGAGAAGGATGTAGCGGAATTTGCTATCGACCTGCTGAGGAATGTGGTCCATGAATCGGGCTCCCATGGCGGAGGCGGAATGCCGACAGAGCGCTGGGCTCTCGGGCTTTCCCCCTCTTCTTAGCGGTAATGGCGAGGGCGGAGGGCCCCTCGGCGCATCTCAAAGTCATCTGGTGAGGGCGAATCGGAGAATCGCCCGGGGAGAGGCCTGAAGCTGGAGGGCTCGGTGCACTAGAAGCCTCGCGGAGACTCCACAACGCTACAACGCGCTTTCAGCGGCGTTATTCCGCCACCGGGGGGAAGGTCTGCAGGATGCCTTCTACGGCGTCGTTCAAGACCTTCCGACGCTGCCGTTTCTCGATCAAGATTGCGCTGAGGGCTTGCACCGAACGCTCGACTTGATCGTTGATAATAACATAGTCGTATCGGCAGTAATGCCTGATCTCCGTTGAGGATACGGCGAGTCGGCGGGCGATGTCGGACTCCGCGTCGGAGGCCCGCCCACGCAGTCGCCGCTCCAGCTCGTCGTAGCTCGGCGGCATCAAAAAGACGCTGTGGGCCTGCGGGCAGCGCTCCATCACCTGCTCCGCCCCCTGGACGTCGATCTCCAGCAGCACATCCACCCCCGCGGCGAGGCTCTCTTCGACCATCTCGCGGGAGGTGCCGTAGTAATGATCGCCGAAGACCTGGGCGTATTCGAGCATCTCCCCCGCCGCCACCATCGCCCGGAAGGCCGCCCGATCGATGAAGTGGTAGGCCTCCCCATCGACCTCTCCGGCCCGCGGGGCTCGGGTCGTGTGGCTGATGGACAGGCGCAGCGAGCCCGGGGCCAGCCAATCGCCCGTCAACAGACGGCGGACGACCGTGGATTTTCCGGTACCGGACGGGGCGGAAAAGATGAAGAGCTGGCCCGAGGTCACCGTCTCACTCCAGATTCTGAACCTGCTCTCGAAGCTGCTCGCACAGGCTCTTGGAGTCCAGCACCATGCGGGTCATGGGCGAGTGGCGACACTTCGAGCCGATGGTATTCAGCTCCCGAAAGATCTCCTGAGTGAGAAAGTCCAGACGCTTGCCGACGCTGCCGGTCTCCGCCATCAATTTCTCGAAGTGATCGAGGTGGGAGGACAGACGATCCAGCTCTTCGCTGACGTCGGAGCGATCTACCAGCAGCGCGATCTCCTGCTCTAGGCGGCCCGGATCTAGCTCCTCGACCCTCGCCAAGAGCTCCGCCAGGCGGCGCTCGAGGGCGGTGCGCATCTCCTCCACCGCACGAACCCGCTGCTCTTCCAGCTGACGGATACGCTGCCGCAGGAGCTCCAACTTCTCGTCCAGCACCGCTTCCAGCTTCTGCCCCTCAGTGCGCCGCGCCTCCACCAGCTGGTTCAGCGCTCGCCCGGCGACGTCCAGCAGCAGAGCATGATCCGCGGGGCTCCACTCGCTGCCGCCGGGATCCAGCTCCAGCACCTGGGGTAGACGCAGGAGATCGCCGGCCTGGAGACGGGAGGAAGCCAGCAGGCCCTCCTGCTCCAGCCCCTCGAGGGCGTGGTGCAGGGTGCGCAGCATCTCGCGGCGAACGACGAGCCGCCCTTCACTGCCGTCCAGCGGGCGAATCTCCACCCGCACGTCGACCCGCCCCCTCACCAAGGCCGAGCTGAGCAGCTCCCGCAGAGGGGCCTCGCTGGTCAAGAAAGTCTCTTCCAAGCGCAGCTTGAGATCGAGGAAGCGGTGATTGACGGAGCGCAGCACCACGCTGATCTCGTAGCTGGCGTTGGCGCCGCGGGCCTGGCCGATACCGGTCATGCTGAGCACGTTGGGAAGATCTCCGAAAAGCATCGACGTCGAGCTTCCAGCAGCTGACGCCGAATCAAGAAAAAGTTATAGCAGGGGGCTAGAGGGGAAGCACATCGGAAGGAAGCACGTGGAAAGGAAGCCTGTGGAGTTTCAGGGGTGAAGCTCAAGGCCGAAGGCGCTCTCGAGCTTCATGAGCTGAATTGTAAGTCGTGAAGCCGCTTGTAGGTGCCGCCAAGGGCAAGAAGCTCGCGATGCGTGCCCTGCTCCACCACGCGGCCGGCCTCCAGCACCGCGATGTGATCCGCGTTCACCACCGTCGAGAGACGGTGGGCGATCACCAAGGTGGTGCGATCCCGAGTGAGGTTGCGCAGGGCTTTTTGTACCAGGGCTTCCGACTCCGTGTCGAGATGCGAGGTGGCTTCGTCGAGAATTAGGATCGGCGCGTCCTTCAACAGGGCGCGGGCGATGGCCAGACGCTGCCGCTGACCGCCGGAGAGGCGCAGCCCCCCCTCGCCGATGAAGGTATCGTATCCCTCGGGCATCTCGGCGATGAATTCGTCGGCATAAGCCGCCGCGGCGGCGCGGCGAACGTCCTCCAGAGGGAGTTCCTCGCGGCCGTAGGCGATGTTGTTGCGCACCGTATCGTCGAAGAGCACGGTGTCCTGGGTGACGATCCCGATCAGCTTGCGCAGCGCCGCCAGAGGCATGGTGCGAATATCGATGCCGTCGATTCGTACCGCTCCCTCGGTGGGGTCGAAGAAGCGCGGCAAGAGGTTCACCAGGGTCGACTTGCCGGCTCCCGAGGGGCCCACCAGGGCTACCATGCGGTCCCTGGGGATCTCCAGCTTGACGCCGTTGAGCACGGTCTTCTCGACCGGCTTCTCCGCTGGCTTGCCCTCGCCTGGCTTCCCGTTCCCCTCCGCAACCTCGCCTCGATCGCCGTAGCTGAAGGTGATGTCGTCGAAGCTCACCCCCTGCTCCAGCTGCTCTACCACCGGCCCGTCCGGCTGATCCTCGATCTCGTTGGGGATCTCCAGCAGATCGGCGACCCGATGGGCCGCCGCCAGGGCCTCCTGAAGGTTGAGGTTGGCCTTGTTGAGCTTGCGGATGGGATCGTAGAGCAGCAGCAGGGTGGTAAGGAATTGCACGAAGACCGCCACCGACAGCCCGCCCTCTCGGATGCTCAGACCGGCGTAGATCAAGAGGGCCGCGGAGAGCACCGAGGCGAGGGTCTCGATCACCGGGCTCGAAAGGTTGGCCAATACCTGGGCCCGGAGGTTGACCTTGAGGTGGCGACGGGTGGCCGCGTAGAAGCGCCGGTACTCGAAGTCTTCCATGCCGAAGGCCTTCACCACCCGGTGGCCGCGGATACCTTCGGAGAGCAGCTGGGCGAGGTCCGCCATGCGCTCCTGGCTGCGATGACTGGTGCCGCGAATGCCCTTACCGAAGCGCACGATGGGATAGAGCACCACCGGCATGCCCACCAGGCAGGCGAGGGCCAGCTCGAGGTGAATGGACAGCAGCATCGCCAGCATCGCCAGCAGGGTGACGCTCTGCTGCGCGATATCCAGCAGCCGATTGGATACCGCCACCTGCATCAGGGTGACGTCATTCACTACCCGGCTCACCAGGCTGCCCGAGGGATGCTGGGCGTGGAAGCGGCTGGACTGCTCCAGCAGGCGGCGGTAGAGATCGTTGCGGATGTCCGTCGTCACCCCAAAGCCGATGCGCTGGAAGCTATATCCGCTGATGAACGCGGCGACGCTGCGGAAGAGGTAGACCGCCACGAAGAGCAGCGGGGTGAAGTAGACCACCTGGTCTGCGTCGACGTTGAAGCTCGCCTTCAGGGCCTCGTAGCCGCGATCGAAGAGCGCGGCGAGGTTGACCTTCTCCTTGATCTTCTGCACCCAGGGGGGCCAGCTCGAGGCCTCGTCTTCCCCCTCGTCCCCGGAGCCCAGCATGCTGAGACCGGCGGGCTGCTCGTCTCCCGCCAGCAGCACCTCGCTGAAGATCGGCTCGATGAGGGAGATCATCGCCGCCGTCAGCGAAGCGAAGGTGAGCACCGCCACCAACGCGATGGCAATCCACGGTACGTAGCGGCGCAGGTAGCCGCGGAAGAAGTGCACCAACCTGAGATCGGAGGTCTTCATCCCGGCACCTTCTCTGGACTCTCCGGCCGCAGCACCGCCGCCACCGCCTGCGCCGCCCGCCGGCTTGCTCCTCGCTCGCCGAGGCGCGGCCTCAGCTCCGCCAAAGCCTGACGCTGGGAGTCACGGTAAGAAGAGTCCGTAAGCAGCCGTCGGGCCTCCTCCGCCAGCCGACCGGGGGTCATGTCGCCCTGGATGAGCTCCTTCGCCGCCTCCCGCTCCAGCACCAGATTCACCAGGCTGACGTAGGGCACCTTGACCAGCCACTTAGCCAACCAATAGGTCCACGCGGCGAGGCGGTATCCCACCACCAGCGGCGTCCTCAACAGGCCGACCTCGAGATTCGAGGTGCCGGACTTGCACAGCGCCACGTGACTGCTGGCGAGAGTCTGGAAGCGATCGGTGGAGATGATCTCCGGCCGCGGGACGTCCTCCGGCAGAGCGTCCAGGGCGGCGGCCAGCTCTTCCTCGGGAATCGTTGCCGCCCGTACCAGCACCGCCCGCACCGAGGAGCCGGTGGGCAGCCGTTGGCGCAGCTCCCCCACCGCCGCCAGCAGAATCGGCAGCATGCGGGCGATCTCCGCTCGGCGGGATCCCGGCAATAACGCCACCTGAAAGGCTTCCTCCGGCGTCGGAGCGACGCCGTGATCCCACACTTGGGGAATCTCCGGCACCTCGTCCACCAAGGGGTGCCCGACATGGGTCACCTCCACCCCGTGGCCGCGATAGAAATCCACTTCGAAAGGAAAGAACACCAGCATGTGGTCCACCACCCTCTCGATCTTCTTCACCCGACCCCGGCGCCAGGCCCAGATCTGGGGGCTGACGTAATACACCACCGGAATGCCCAGCTCGCGCAGATGCTCGGCGATGCGCAGGTTGAACTCCGGCATGTCGATCAGCACCGCCGCCGCCGGGCGCCGCTGCCGGGCTTCCTCCAGCAGGCGGTCCCGCACCCGGCGAGCACGCCCCAGCACCCGCAGCACCTCGACGATACCCACCACGGCGATATCCTCGTCGGACACCACCTCCAGCCCCGCCTTTCGCAGCTCTTCTCCTCCGAGGCCAAAAGCCTGCTGACTCGGCAGGATCTTCTTCAGCTCGGTCAGCAGACGGGCCCCGTGGAGATCTGCGGAGGCCTCCCCGGCCACCATTAGCAAGGGGCGATCTTCCATCGCGGGGTTCGTCGGCGCTCTCAGGGCGAGCCCGGCGGGCCCGACGGAATGGCGTACATGATCCAGGCCAGCACCAAGCCTCCTAACACCAGGCCAAGAAAAACCTGGAGGAAGACTCGAAGCTGCTGCTTCAGATCCCGCTGGGAAAGGACGGAGAAGAACACGCCCAACCCGAAGGCGAAGAGAAGCATGAGAAGAAAGTGGCTGATGGGCATGGAATCGACAGTTCTCGCAGACTAGCGGCGGTTTGCGGTGCTAAGGCTTTCCAACAAAGAGCCGATCAGGGCTTCCGGCCAAGGGTCCGTTAGGGCTTGCGGCCGAGGGCGATATCTCGGGCATCGAGCATCAGCAGCCAGTTCATCAATCCCGCAGACAGCAGGAAGGCGCTGCCGTATTCGTAGCCGGGAGCCAGAATGCGCCCCTCGTAGCCGAGGACGAAGTGAAGAACACCATAGGCGATGCCGCTTCCCATGGAAGCCAGGGTCGCGCCGATGCGGAGGCCGGACTCGAAGCTCCAGACCAGCTCTCCTTCGAGGTCGACGCCGAGCAGCACAAAGCTCACCACCACGGCGAAGAAAATAAGACCTCGGGACTTGCGCTGGAGGTAGAAATGCCCCGCTCCCGGCACCAGCCAGGCACAGAGCACCGCCAGCCAGGGATTGCCAACGGCTTCTAGCTCGAGGCTCTCGGCGTCAGCTAACTCCTGGCCATCCCCGCCGTTGGTGGCGGTTGCCGACTGTACGTCATCCTTAGCGGACTTTCCCTCGGCGGAGGCGGAGCTTCGACTACGGGAGCTGCGAGAACTCTTGGATTTTGCGGCGCGCACCATGATCGAAAGCGATGGAGGGATCAACGATCCTCGTTGAGCATCTCCCGTAATTCCTTACCCGGCTTGAAGTAAGGGATCTTTTTCGGCGGCACCTCGACCTTCTCTCCGGTCTTGGGGTTCCTGCCGATGCGCGCTCCTCGCTGCCGGATACGGAAAGAACCGAATCCCCGCAGCTCGATCTTCTCCCCATCCCGCAGAGAGTCGACGATGCTGTCGAATACCGTATTGACGATGATTTCCGCGTGCTTCTTGGTCAGCTGGGTGGAGCGAGCCACCTCATCGACCAGCTCGGCCTTGGTCATACCGCGATTCGACGACATCCTCTTCCTCCGTCGGGCTAGGCCGCCGCTCCCCGTTCCGCCCACGAAAGCTGACGAAATCGGAAACCGATCGGCGGCACTGGGTGCTGCATGGAGATGAAATCTAAGGAAACGAACGAGAGCCCCGGCGATACTGCAGCTCGCCGGGGCTTCTCTATCAGCGCGAGGTCAGTCCTCGTCGGACTTGTCGTCGGCCGACTCTTCCGCCGAAGCCTCCTCAGCCGAAGCCTCCTCAGCCGAGGCCTCGTCCGCAGACCCGGCTTCCGGGGCCGCTTCCGCGGCTTCGTCGGCTTCGGTCGCCTCGGCTTCGGAAGCGTCAGCAGCCTCAGCCTCTGAGGCGTCAGCATCGGCAGCCTCAGCCTCTACGGCCTCGGCATCAGAGGTGTCATCCGAGGCACCGGCATCAGAAGAATCAGCGTCAGAGGCCTCGGCATCCGCCGCGACGGCCTCAGACTCTTCCGAGCCCTCGGCAGCGGCCTCTGCACCCTCCTCTTCCTCCGCCTCTTCCGGCGCGTTGGCGGTCTCCAGCTCAGCGATCTCCTCAGCCGTCGGCTGCGGAACGCCTCGCATCGTCAGGCCGACCTTCTTCTCCGACTCCTCGATGCGCAGGATGCGGGATCGTACCCACTCCCCCGTGCTGAAGAAGTCCGCCAGCTTGTTGGCGGAGACATCCGTCTCGGAGATGTGCACCAGGCCTTCGAGCCCCTCGTAGATGTCCACGAAGAGACCGAAGTCGGTGACGTTGACGATCTGACCCTCGACGATGTCGCCGACGTTGTGGCTATCCACGAAATCCTGCCACTCATTGGGCATGAACTCCTTGATGGACAGCGACACCCGCTGGTTGGCAACGTCGATGTTGGTGATCCGTGCCTTGACCGACTCGCCCTTCTTGAGCACCTCGGAAGGATGCTTGACCCGCTTGGTCCAGGACATGTCGGAAACGTGGATCAGGCCGTCGATGCCCTCGGTGATCTCAACGAAAGCGCCGAAATCGGTGAGGTTGCGCACCTTGCCCTCGATGATCGAGCCCTCGGGGAAGGTATCCGCCAGCTCCTCCCAGGGGTTGCGCTCGGTCTGGCGCAGGGAGAGGCTGATGCGGCGCTGGTCCATGTCCAGCTCGGAGACGATCGCCTCCACCTGATCCTCGACGTTGACGATCTTGGAGGGGTTGACGACCTTCTTGGTCCAGGACATCTCGCTGACGTGGACCAGACCCTCGACGCCCTCTTCGATCTCGACGAAGGCACCGTAGTCGACGATGCTGACCACGCGACCGCGCACCCGGGAGCCGATGGGGTACTTCTTGTCCACCAGGGTCCAGGGATCCTCGCTCTTCTGCTTGTAGCCGAGAGAGACGCGCTCGGTGTCGGGATCGAATTTGAGCACCACCACGCCGACTTCGTCGCCGACGGAGAAATGCTCGGAGGGGTGGTTGACCCGGCCCCAGGAGATGTCGGTGATGTGCAGCAGACCGTCGATGCCGCCGAGGTCGATGAACACGCCGTAGTCGGTGATGTTCTTGACCACGCCCTGGATGCGAGCATCGGGGCGCAGGCGGGTGAGGGTCTCCTCCTTCTTCTTGGCGAATTCCTTCTCCAGGACCGCCTTGCGGGAGAGCACGATGTTGTTGCGCCGGCGATCGAGGCTGATGACCTTGAACTCCAGCTCCTCGCCCTTCAGGGACTCGAGGTTCTTGACCGGGCGGATATCCACCAGGGATCCCGGCAGGAAGGCCCGCAGACCGACGTCCACGGTGAGGCCACCCTTGATGCGGTCGACGACGCGACCGTTGATGATGGTGCCTTCCTCGAAAGCCGCCTGGATCTCGTTCCAGCGGCGCATCCGCTTGGCCTTCTGGTGAGAGAGCAGAACGTGGCCTTCCACGTCCTCGGTCTTCTCCAGCAGCACCTCGACGGAGTCGCCGACGGCGATTTGTAGCTCGCCGTCGCGATTCTTGAATTCCTGGGCCGCGATCAGGCCTTCACTCTTATAACCGACGTCGACGACGATGGTGTCCGAGTTGATGGCGATGACGTGACCTTCCACAATCTCGCCCTCGGCGAGGTTGTGCATGCTCTGATCGATGAGCTGGGCGAATTGTTCCCAGTCTAGCTCGCCGCCCTCCTCGAGGATCCTGTCCGCGTGGGCAGCGGTAAACGCGTCGCTGTCTTCAGCAGCTTCCGCGGTATCAGTCTCTTCGTCCGCTGCGTCACCCTGCAGCGCGGGGGCGTCGGCCTCGGCGGTCTCAACCGCTTCAGCTTCGGCGGTTTCACCTTCGGCGGCCGCCTCGACAGCAGCTTCCGGCTGCCCGTCGGAGCTCTCCGCCGCACCCGCCACGACGGCGGTCTCCTCGGCGTTCTCCGCGGACTGGTTGTTCTCTTCGGTGGATGCCATGTACGTGATTCTCCTTAACACTTTGGGATACGGACGCGGGGGCGCCCGCTGAGCTTTCGAATTCACGAAAGCGCCAGAGTTCCTTAAGTCACTTAGAACTCGGGAATTTCGAGTATAGATTTGCTGAGAATAGGGTGTCAACCAATGTAGATTGCTCTTCTCGCAGCCCAGCGCCGGAGGTCTCCACCGGACCTCCCTATGCTTGTCCCCTTCTTCGCTGCCAAGATACAGTCCTCGGCGCCTAGGAAGCCGAGAAAAGCCATTCTAAGCTTGCGTCCTTCATCGCATTTCCTCCCCCATGCCCCGCCCCCTCCAATCAGCCCACCACGCCCCTGCTGCCAGTACCGGTGAAAGTGCCGGTGCCGGTAGCGGCGAGAAGCAGTCTTCCCGTCGTGACCGCGTCGGCGTTGAGGTGCGAGAGGTCACTGCGTCAAAGCAAGGCGCAGCCCCTCCCCCTCGCCGCAGCGTGGTGATCCCCAACCTCAACTCGCCGCTCCTTCACCGCACTCTCGAGGCCCTCGCCGCCCAGGGAGCGCCCGGCGCCGACACCGAGGTCCTGGTGGTGGGCCGCGATGCCCCCGGGCAAGTGCCGCGAGACGGAAGCGTGCGCTTTCTCGAAACCGCCGAGCCGGTCAATCCGGCTACCGCCCGCAACCTCGGCGTCGCCGCCGCCGGCGGGCGCAGCTACTACTTCACCGACGCCGATTGCGCTCCCCAACCGGGATGGCTAGACCACCTGGAGCGGGCCCTCGAAGGGGAAGACGGGACGGGCAACGAAGGGGATAGTGAAACACCGCGGGTCGCCGGCGGCGCCGTGCTCTTCCCAATGAAAAGCAGTTCCATGGATAGCATTCCGATGGGGAGCAGCCCGATGGATAGCGGCCCAAGGGACAGCGGCCTATGGGCCCTGGCGGACAACATCGCCTCCTTCCACGAGCTGCTGCCGGATCGCCCCGCGGAGACGAGCTCCGAAGGCCCCCTGGGCAGCCTCAATCTCGCCGTCAACGCCGCCGGCTGGAGCCGGGTCGGCCCCTTCGACGAAGAGCTCACCACCTCCGAGGACTTCGATTGGGTGCTGCGGGCCCGCGCCGCGGGGGTGCCCACCGCCTTCGTGCCGGAGGCCATCGTGGAGCACGCCGCGGTGCGCGAGAACCGCGCCGCCCTGGAGGGCCACGCCGCCTGGTACGGCCGCCACTTCCTGGATTTCTGCGATCGTCACCCCGCCCTCTGGGGCACCGGCCCGACCTGGGCCAGCCGACGCCGTCTCGCCGCCACCGCGGGGCTGAAATCGTGGTGGTCGGCGCTGCAGATCTTCCGCCGGCATCCGATGCTGCGCTCTAGCTGGCGTACCCTGCCGGCCGTCGTGCTCTTCAAGCGCGCCTGGTACCGCGAAGTCCTCGCCAGCTGGCGGCGACGAGAGCAAGGACAGGAGCAGGAGCAGCGGCCTCCTGGTCAGGAACAGGCGCAGAAGCGGGACGAGGCGGTGCCCCGTTGAGCTCGAACTCCCCAGACGGAGCCCAGGGCAGCACTCACCAGCGCTTCCTCTCCTCCACCCTCGCCGCCTACGGCTCTCAGCTCGCCCGCACCGCCATTCGCCTGGTGGTGGACCTGTCCTTAGCCCGCCTGGTGCTGCCGCAGGGCCACGGCCTCTTCGATCAGGCCCTCGCCCTGGTGATGATCCTCAGCCTGGTGCGGGACCTCGGCCTGCCCTATCACCTGGTGCGGGATCCCAAGGCGCCCTACGGCACGGTGCTCGCCTGGAGCCTCGGCAGCGGCCTGGTGCTGGTGGTGGGCACCCTGCTGGCGGCCCCCTGGACCGCTCGCCTCGATCCCGGGCTGCCGGCGGTGCTCCAGGTGCTCTGCCTGTGGCTGCTGGTGGACGCCCTAGCGGTCACCCCGCGGGTCTTCTTCGAGCGCCAGCTACAGGTCAAGAAGCTGGTGGCGCCGGAAGTCCAGCGCTCCCTGGTCTTCGCCAGCGTCGCCCTCCCACTGGCCTACTTCGGCTTCGGAGTCTGGTCCTTCGTCGCCGCGGAGCTGGCGGCGGCCACCTTCTTCGCCGCGCGGGTCTGGGCTCGCGCCTGGGGGGAGCTACCCCTCGAGGTCGAATTCGCCCAAATTCCCGGGCTGCTGAAGCAGAGCCGCTGGCTCTTCCTCGTCGCCCTGGCGGCGGTTTCCCTGCCCCAGGTGGCGGTGCTGATCCTCGGTTTCTTCGTCACCAGCACCGACGTCGGCTTCTTCAACCGCGCTCGCTCCTGGGCTTTTCGGCTCCAGATCCTGGTGCTGCCGGCCCTCGCCCGGGTGCTCTATCCGGCCCTGGTGGCCTATCAGGACGACGACGAGCGCTTTCGCACCGCCTATCGCTTCGGCACCCTGTCGATCCTCGCCCTGGAAACCCTGGCGGCCTACTTTCTCTTCTTCAACGCCGAGATCGCCCTGCTGAAGATCCTCCTCGGGCCCGGCTGGGAAGGAGCGGTCCCGCTGCTGAAGATCCTTTGCTTCGCGCCGCTGGTGGACCCCTTCTCCCGCCTCGGCGGCGAGGTCCTCAAGGTGCGCCACGAGGACCGAGTATGGCTCTTCATCGTCGTCCTCAATTCCTTCAGCCTCGGGATCTTCGGCTGGTGGCTCACCTCCGGCCTCGGTGGCGCCGGCATGGCCTGGGCCCACTATCTGCTGCTGGGGAACCTGGTGATGACCTGGCGCATGGCGGTGCTGCTGGGACCGATCTTCTGGCGCCTGCTGGCAGACCTGGTCTTCCTCTACCTCGCTCCTCTGCCCCTCTTCCTCGCCGTCGCCGCCTGGCAGCCGGAGGCGACCTGGTCTCGCTTCGCCTTTTCTCTCCTCGCCGCCGCCGCCGCCGCCGGCCTCTACGCCTGGCGCTTCCACCGCCCCTTCCGCACCTTCTTGCGCCACGGTGGTGAAGGCCAGGAAGAGGCCGCCACGGCGGAAGCCGCACCATGAGTTCGCCACAATCCATTCAGGTGGCCTTCGTGATGCCCGGCATGGGCGTGGTGAAGCGAGGGGCGGAGGTCTTCGTCGGCGATCTCTGCCGCGCCCTCGGCGCTCGGGAGGATTTCGACGTGCTGCTCTTGAGCCGAGGCGTTCCGGAGCCGGACGTGCTGGAGTCCCTCGCCGAAGCCCCTCTGCCGGTGCGAGTGCTGCACCGAGAGCATCCTCTGCTCTCTCGGGTCTACGACGCCACCCGCTTCGGCCGCAAGGTCCTAGATACCCTCTTCCTCGACCCTTTGAACATCGAATGGGGCACCGCCGCTCTCTCCGCCCTGGGGCAGCTGCGGCGCCGACGACGGCGCACCGGGGATTGGCCCGACGTGTTGGTGATGGAGGGCGGCCTGGTGGGAGGCTGGGTGGCCCGCTGGCTGCGCTGGCGCCACGGCGTTCCCTTCGTCGACATCGCCCACGGCAACAGCCCGAAGTGGGAGGGAACCTTCGCCCGCCAGCGCCCGGACCGAGTGGTGGCCTTCACCGAGGCCGCCGCGGCGATGATCCAGGCGCGGGCGCCGAAGGCCCAGGTGGAGGTGATCCCCCACGGCGTCGACCTGGAGCGCTTTCACCCCGAAGGAGAGCGAGCGACGACGGGACTCGGCTCCCCGCTGATCCTCAGCGCCGGCTCCATCGACGAGCACAAGCGCCCCCGAGCCACCGTGGAGGCGGTCTCGAGACTGGCCCAGCGGGGCTTTCCCCAGGCCAGCCTGCTGATGCTGGGGGAAGGACCGGAAGCCGAAGCGGTAGACGCCCTCGCCGCCGAGCGCCTCGGCGAGGGTCGCTACCGTCGGCTCAGCGTGCCCCGGGAGGAGATGCCGAGCTGGTATCGCGCCGCCCAGGTCTTCGCCCTGCCCTCCGTCACCGAGGCCTTCGGCCTGGTCTACCTCGAGGCCCTCGCCTGCGGCCTGCCCTGCGTCGCTCCACACGACGGCGTGCGCCGCACGGTGATCGGCGAGGCCGGGGTGCTGTGCCCGGATCCCGAAGATCCGGATCTCTACGCCGCCGATCTCGAGCTCGCCCTTAAGACCCATTGGGGAGAGCGGCCCCGCCGCCAGGCGGAGGGCTTCCCCTTCGCCGCCACCGCCGAGGCCTACGCTCGGCTCTTTCGCTCCCTCGCGGGGCGGGCAGCGGATGCGGAGGCCAGCCAATGAAGGGCCGCTTTCCCGCCCCGATCCTGATGCTCCATCACGTCGACTCGGAGCCCGTCGAACCGGTCCCCGTCTTCCCGGACTCCTACCTCACCCCCGAGGACTTCGAGGGCCTGCTGGACCTGCTGGAGAGCCGAGGCTCCACGGTGCTCAGCCTCTCCGACGCCGTAGGGCGCTGGCGCCGGGGCGAGAAGCTCCCCCGGCGCGCCGTCGTCCTCACCTTCGACGACGGCTACCGCTGCTTCGCCGAGCACGCCTGGCCCGCCCTGCGCCGCCGAGGCTGGCCCGCCACCCTCTTCGTCGTCGCCGACCTGTTGGGGAGCACCAACCTCTGGGACCTCGAGAAGGGCGAACGCCAAGAAGAGCTGCTGGATGCGTCAGCCCTTCGCCAGCTGGCGGCAGAAGGCGTCGACATCGGCTGCCATTCCATGACCCACGCGGATCTCTCCATCACGGACTCCGAAGGCATCTCGCGGGAGATTTCGCACGCCAAGAAGAAGCTAGAAGACGAGCTGGGCTGCCCCATCGACACCTTCTGCTATCCCTACGGCCGACTCTCCCCCGCCGCCGCGGGGGCCGCCCGGGAGGCCGACTTCACCGCCGCCGTGGTCATCGACGCTCCCTCCTGGGCCGCGCCCAAAGATCCCTTCACCCTGGCGCGGGAGATCATCACCCCCAGGGACAGCCCCTTCGAGCGCAAGCTGAAAGTCAGCGGCGGGTATCGCACGTGGCGCAAGCTGCCTCGACTGGGGATTCTGAAGGCACTGCGGAACCTAGCGGGGCGCTAGCGCTCGCGCCCCGCGCAACTTCTGAAGTTTCGCGCTGGCGTCGACGCACCCGCCACCGCTATCCTGATCTGAACGCTATTCTGCTGGCGTGGACGCTATGGCCCCTGAGATCCCCCATCCCCTCCCGCCCCCGCCCTCCGGCTGCTGGTACCGCCTGGGGCGAGATTTCTCGCGCCTGCGGGAGGTCAAGGGCTGGGGTCGGCTGCGGACCCTGGGAGACGTGCTGCTCTTCGACTCGGGTTTTCAGGCGCTAATTCTGCACCGCTTCGCCCACGCCCTGGTGGGCGCCGGGGTGCCGGCGCTGCCGGCGCTGCTGCGGCGGCTGTCCATCGCCCTGTGCTCCATCGACATCCTGCCTCGAGCGCAGATCGGCGGCGGCTGCCTGATCGCCCACGGGCTGGGCATCGTTATCGGCGGCACGGGGAGGCTGGGGGAAGACTGCACCCTGCTCCACGGCGTGACCCTAGGGGAGGCCCGATTCGATGAGCTGGACTGCCCCCACGTCGGCGACCGGGTGACCCTCGGCGCGCGGGCGACGCTTCTGGGGGGCATCGTCATCGGCGACGACGCCATGGTCGCCGCCGGGTCAGTGGTGCTGAAGGACGTGCCGCCGGGAGCGACCGCCGCCGGGGTCCCGGCGAAGATCCTCGATGGCGAGGACTAGCCCCCGCAAGTCTGCACAGTTGGGAGCTGCCCAGTCAGGAGCTGCCCAGTCAGGAGCTGAGCCGCTCCTCCACCTGCGCCGCCATGGCTTCCACCACCTGATCGATGGTCAGCTCGGTGGTGTCCACCAGGTGGTAGGTCTCGTCGTAGGTCAGCGGCGCCTCCGACCGGTTGCGGTCGCGGTGATCCCGCTCCTCCATCTCCTGCTGTAAAGCCTGGAGATCAAGGGACGGGTCCTTGGCCTTCATCTGCTCGAAGCGCCGCGCCACCCGGGTCTCCATCTGGGCCTCGAGGAAGAATTTATGCGGCGTCTGGGGGAAGACCCGAGTGCCGATGTCCCGCCCTTCCAGCACGCCGCCGGTGACCTCTCCGGCGGCCCGCTGCAGCTCCACCATGCGATGGCGGACTTCCGGATGAGTGGCCACAGAGCTGGCGGCGGAGCTGACCTCGGGACTGCGCAGCTGGCTCTCGACTTCTTCACCGTCCAGCAGCACCCGCAGGTTTCCGTGGGGATCCGGACGCAGGGAGATCTCGGTCTCGGCGGCGAAGCGAGCGGCGGCGGAGCGGGCGGCGGGGTCTTCCCCGGCGCGCAGCAGCTTGAGGCCCATGGCGCGATACATCGCCCCGGTATCTAGGTAGGGGACCCCCAGGCGACGGGCCAGCAGCCGGGCGACGGTGCTCTTGCCGACTCCGGCGGGGCCGTCGATGGCCACCACTAGAGCCTTGGGTTCCTGGGCCCCGGCGACCGGGGAGTTCGATGAGCTTGGAGCGTTCATGAACGCCTCTTCCCGCCGCCGCTAGGGCGTCCCTTGGGACCGCCACCGCGGCCCCCTGGACGGCTCCTGGAGCCGCCACCAGGCCGACTACCGCCGGAGCGACCGCCACCGGCGCTGGAAGGGCCCCGGCGACCACCGCTCCCCCCACGACCGGGAGCGCCGGCTCCTCGGCCCCTCGGGCTTTTTCCGGCCTTGGAGCCCGCCCTGCCGGGGCCGCCGGCGGAGCGCCTTCCCGGCCCCGTCGAAGGCTTCCGGGCCCCTGGCTTTCCGGCAGCCGTCTTGCGGGCTTCGGCCTGCCCCTCCTCTGGACGAGGCCTCCTGGGACGCTTCGGCGGCGCCTTGATGCGACGAGGGATCAGCAGGCGACGGACCTCTTCGGGGGAGAGCTCCCGCCAATGTCCCGGGGGCAGCCGAGAATCCCGCAGTCCACCGATGGCTACTCGACGCAGCTTGCGCACCGCATGGCCGATGCGCAGAAACATCTCGCGGATCTGCCGGGTGCGCCCCTCGGTGAGCTCGACGGTGAACCACTCGGTGCCGTCGCTGCCCTGGCCCCTTGGCAGAGTGCGGCGCTCTATTTCCGCCGGAGCGGTGCGCTTACCGTCCAGCACGATGCCCCGCCTCAGGCGGTCGAGGGCCTTCTCCGAGGGATCTCCGGCGACCTTGACCTCGTAGGTCTTGGTGCAGCCGTAGCGGGGGTGAGCCACCCGCTGGGCGAAGTCGCCATCGTTGGTCAGCAGCAGCAGGCCGGTGGTCTGGAAATCCAGTCGCCCCACCGTCACCAGGCCCTTCTGCAGCGCCTTGGGAACCAGATCCAGCACCGTTCGGCGCCCTTCTGGGTCGCTGGTGGTGCTGACCACGTTGGCGGGCTTGTGGAGCAGCAGGTAGAGGGTCTCCAGCTGGCCGAAGTTGACCCGCTTGCCGTCCACCTTGACGGCGTCTCGGGAGGGGTCCGCCTTGTCCCCGAGGCCGGCGACTCGTCCGTTGATGGTCACTCGCTTCTGGCGAATCCACTCCTCCACCGCCCGCCGGGACGCCAGGCCGGCACGGGCCAGGAGCTTCTGCACCCGATCGCTGCCGGCGCTGGGGCGGGAACTGGGGCCGGAGCCGGAATCCGCGCCGGTGTTGGGGGCCGCGGGCTTCGAAGCGCGGGGGCCCTTGCCGCCGTCGGCATCACTCATTGCCGGTCTCCTCTTCGGGGTCTTCGTCCATGTCGCCATCGTTGGCTGAATTGTCGTTGGCTGGGTCGTCTTCACCTAGGCCGTCACCGCTCTCGTCATCCGCCTCGTCGAGGGCTTCGATCTCGTCACCCTCCGAGGAAGCAACGATCGCCGCTTCTTCAGCGAGCTCCTGCTCCATGGCCTGGGCTCGCTCTTCCTCGATGCTCTCCTGCTCCTGACGCTCCGCCGAATCCGCTTCCGCCTGCTCCGCCGCGGCTGCTTCCTGCAGCATCGCTTCCTCGCTGTCCACGCCCCCCAGCAGCTCGCCGAGACCTTCTCCGGCGGCCGCCAGAGCCTCCTCGAATTCTTCCAGGGGCGGAAGGTCCTTGAGATTCTTGAGGCCGAAATGCACCAGGAACTCCTGGGTGGTGGCGTAGAGGAAGGGCTTGCCGACGACCTCCTTGCGGCCGGCGATGCGCACCATCCGCCGCTCCAGCAGGGTCTTCAGCACGCCGGCGGGGTTGACCCCTCGCAGCTCCTGAATCTCCGGCGAGGTCACCGGCTGGCGATAGGCGACGATGGCCAGGGTCTCGAGAGCGCCCATGGAGAGCTTCTTGGCGTTGGAGGCCTCGAAGAAGCGGCGCAGCCACTCATTGAGGTCCGGCCGGGTGACGAAGCGCAGGCCGCCCGCCACCTCCTCCAGGAACACGCCGCGGCCGCTGGCCTCGTGGACCTGGGAGGGGCCGTAGCGCTGCAGCAGGCGCTCCAGCGCCGCCGCCGCCGCCGGCTGCTCCGCCTCGCTGAAGATCGACAGCAGCCGTCCCCGGGAAACCGGGTCGGGGGAGACGAAGAGCACCGCCTCGAGGGCCGCCTCGTAGAGAACGCTGGAATCGGAATCGTGCATCGTCAACCCTGAATCGTCGCCAGCTCCGCGGCGTCCGTCTCCCGCGTGGTGCGGTAAAGCAGTAGCTCACCGCTCTCGGTTTGGTGCAGCCGTAGGAGGCTCAGCTTGGTGAGCTCCAGCACGGCCAAAAAGGCCGCCACCGCTTCGCTGCGGCAGCTCAGGGAGCGTAGATCGTCGAGAAGATCGAGGGGTCGGCCGGGGTCCAGCCGCTGCAGCAGGCGGTGGACCTGATCCCGCACGCTGTAGCTCTCCCCCCGCAGGTGCATCGGCGGCGGATGCTCGCGATCGTAGCGATCCAGCACCGTCTTCAGCGCCTTCATCAAGTCAAAGAGAGAGAGGTCTCCGAGATCCATCGCCTCTTCCTGATCGTCGCTGACCTTCGGCGGCTCGGCGTCCCGAGTCCACATGCCCAGCCGCAGGCGCTCCACCTCCGCCAGCTCCTGGGCCGCCTCCTTGAGGCGCTGATACTCCAGCAGCCGCTGCACCAGCACCTCCCGGGGATCCTCTTCCGGCTCGTCCTCGTCGCTCTTCGGCTTCGGCAGCAGCAGGCGGCTCTTGAGCTGGATCAGCAGCGCCGCTTCGTAGATGAACTCGGCGGCGATATCGAGATCCAGCTCCTCCATCAGCTGCAGGTAGGCGTGGAATTGATCGCACACCAGGGCCACGGGGATGTCTTGGATCTCCAGCTCGTTGAGCTTGATCAGGTGGAGCAGCAGGTCCAGCGGACCGTCGAAGGTCGGCAGCTGCACCCGCCAGGAGTCCGGCAGCAGCGAGACGTTGCGCTCCCGGAAGCTGCTCTCCTTGGGATGCCGACGAGAGGCCTCCACCGAGTCCGCTGAGTCCGCGTCCCCATCGAGGACGTCGTCAGGAGCTCCGTCCACCGCGAACAGCTCCCCCTCCTCCGTCAGGCTCTCTTCGCCGGACATCACGCGCCGCCCTCCGCGGCTCGGCTTTCGATCTCGCCTTGGGCCGACGGCACCGCCGGCAGCGGCGCCCGCAGCCCGTCCAGCACGCCACGCCCTTTCGACACCACGCTGCGCAGATTGCCCTTCGGCAGCTCCCGCACTCCCGCCGCCGGCAGCGCCAGGAGGTTCGCCAGCACGAAGCGCAGCAGCCCCCACGGCCGACCGTGGCGACGGGCGAAGATCGCGTTGCTGCGCCCGGTGTGGAAGGTCTTCAGCGGCGTGTAGGAGCCCGCCGTCGACGCCGCCACCTTATGCCACAGCACGCTGCCGGGCTCGTAGCGCAGCCGGTAGCCGAGATCCATCGCCCGGCGGCACCAGTCGGCGTCGTCGACGTTGATGAAATACACCGGGTCCAGCGGCCCCACCGCCTCCATGGCGTCTCGGGGCACCATCAGGCAGCAGGTGGTGAGATAAGTCACGTCCCGGGGCTGGCTGAAGCGCGGTCCGTCCAGCTCGCCGCGCCCCCATTCCTGGGTCACCGTCTCCCGCCACCGCAGCTCGCCGCCGGCGGCCCACAGGCGCTCCGCCGGCTGGTGATAGAAGATCTTCGGCCCCGATGCCGCTACTTCCGGGTCCAGGCAGGCCTGAATCAGCGGCTCGAGGAAATCCTCCGCCACCTCCACGTCGGTGTTGAGGAGCAGCAGCCAGCCCACCTCGGGGCTTTGGAGGGCGTGGCGAATGCCCGCCAGGTTGCCCCCCGCAAAGCCCAGGTTCTTGCCCGTCTCGACGATCTCCAGATCAGGATGAGCCTGCCGCAGGCGCTCCACGGAATTGTCCGTGGAGCCGTTGTCCACCACCAGCGGCCGCAGCCTCGAATCCCCCACCTTCTCCAGGCTCGCCAGGGTATCGAGAGTATCGTCGGCGCCGTTCCAGTTGATCAGGACGACGGAGACGGGGGCGCGGGGGTCCCGCACCGCGCTCGCGGTGGATGGGTTCGAGGAGGGGCTCATGCTCGAGGGATCAAGAAGATTTCTTCGGTCGGCGGGCGCCATAGGGGCAAACCGCAAGCCGACAGTATACCAGTCAGAAGGGCCTCAGGAAACGCAAGGGAGGTTCCCCGGCGACGGCTCCAGGGCTCTCAGAACGGGCGCTTAGGACAGGCGCTCAGGACAGGCGCTCAGGACAGGCGCTCAGCCAGCCCTCGGCGCAGTCGCCGATCCGCCACCAAAGCCCACCAGCCAAAAACAAGGGCTGCTCCCTGACTGCAGACACAAAGCCAGAAGGCGAAGCCGTGGCTCCAAGGCGGTAGCTGACCGATGAGCACCGCCGGCCCCAACAAGAACGAGGCGATCAAGCTACCGGTAGCGACGATGAGCGCCGCGAGAGCCTTACGGCCCCAGCGCCAGCGATTCTTCTCGAGCCGCGGAAGAAGGCCCTTCCACCGACGAAGCTGGCGGCCCATCGCGATGAGGTAGATCCCTACCCACCCGTTGGCAAAGAGCAGAGGCAGCGTCGCCGCGACGGCCCAGAGTAATTTTCGCTGGCGCTCCCGCAGCAGCGGATCAAAGGCGTAGCTGCTCTGCCCGGTGAAGGCGAAGATACCCAGCCCGATCACGCCGATGACGAGCAGGATCGCTCCGAAGCGACCAGGCCACCACGACGGCGCGGGCCCAGTCTTCGGCGCCCCTTCACCGTTCCCGGGTGATCGCTCGCTGGGGGATGAAGTATGCCCTTCGCTCATCACGTTCTCCTGTCTAGACGATCTTGGATCAATTGCTGCCAGCGGGAGGCCCCGTGCCGCGGTCGATACAGAGCCTCGAGGCGCCGCCGCCCCGCCGCTCCCCGCTGACGGGCCATCGCCCCTTCTTCGGCCAGGGTTTCTTCCAGAGCCTTCGCCAGGGACGCGGCATCTTCCGGCGGCACCAGCCAGCCGGTCTCCTCGACTCCCCTCTTGCTCTCCTCGGCCCAAAACTCCGTGAGCTCCTTCAGCTCCGTGGAGAGCCCCGATTCTTCTCGCCAGCGGCAATCCACCACCACCTCCGGGATCCCGCTCACCGCGCTCGCCACCACCGGCACGCCGGCCTCCATCGCCTCCAGGATCACCAGCGGCATCCCCTCGTAGGTCGAGGGCACCACCAGCGCCCGGGCCCGGGCCAGCAGCCATCGCACCTCGCCAGCACTGGCTCGCCCCAGCAGCCGCACCGAATCCTTCAGCCCCAGGCGATCCCGGGCGGCCTCGATGGCCGGGCGATGCTCTCCGTCCCCCACCACCAGCAGGCGCGGCAGCTCGGGCCCACCCTCCTCCCGTCGCCGCTGGCGCATGCGCGCCAGAGCCTCCAGCAGAACCTCGACTCCTTTACGGACCCGCAGCCGGCCGACAAAGAGGAAGAAGCCCCCGGGCTCCTGCGATGTCCCTTCCGCTGTGTTCCCAGTCGTGTTCTCAGGCGTATGTGCCATCGCGGTGTCCATGGGGACTGGTTCCACCGCTAGCCCACCGGTGACGTTGGGCAACACCGTCGCCTCCGAAACTCCGTAGTCCTGCCTCAACTCCGCGGCGGTCACCAGACTGGGAGCCAGCACGAGATCCGCCTGGCGCGCCGTCCACTGCCCCAGGGCGACCTGGAGCGGCGCCTTGAAGCGCAGGAAGCGGCGCTCCACGGCCCCGGGTTCGGAAATCACCCGGTCACCGTCCCGCAGCGGCCGCACCACCGCCACCTCGCGGCGATAGCTCACCTGCTGGAGGGCGACCAAGAAGAGCTTCCGCCGCAGGGACCAGCGCAAAGCCCGGGCCACCGCCGCCGCCAGAGCGCCGTCACTCTCGTGGACCTGCACCACGTCCGGCCTCCAGCTCGCTACGGCGCGCAGCGTCGGCCCCATCACCGCCAGCGGAAAGAGCACCTTGGGACCACGAGCGCCGCCGGGGCCGCGCCCCAGCACGCGCACCTCGTGCCCTAGGGCCCGCAGCCCGCTGGCCAGCTGTAGCACCTGCTCCCCGACGCCGGAAACGTCCTTCGGCGGCAGGGTGTTGGCGATCAGCAGGACCCTCAGCCGGGAACCCGCCACGGATTCCCCGGCGCCTGCCCCCGGCAGACTCTCGGAGCCCGTCGGGTCCGAGCTTCCTGCGCTGCCGCTCACTTCACGTGGAAGGTGAGGGCCACCATGCCGAAGCGCACCTCGTCACCGTCCCGCGCTTCCACCGGCTCGCCGGTTTCCAGACGAACGCCGCGAACGAAGGTGCCGTTCATCGTCCCGATACTCTCCACCACGTAGAACTTCGATCCGCGGCGAAAGACCTTGGCGTGACGGCGGCTGGTGGAGCGCTGGCTGTCCACCGCCGTGAGATCGATGCCGGGGTAGATGCCCGTCACCGGATCCTTACGGCCGACGGTGGTCTCCTCCCCTTCGAGGAGGTGGAACTCCATCCCGGACTTCTCGTGGATCAGCTGCTCAGGACCGAATTTTCGCTCCCGCTGAGAATCGGCGGTGGTCATTTCCGCCGAGGTCACCGAGACCGGAGCTCCATCGCCGCGCACCATGCCCTTCAGCAGCTCGTCCATCTCCCGCAGGCGGCGGGAGAATTTGCGCATGATGCGAATCGCGATCTCGGGATCCGCCCGCAGCATCTGGGTGAACTTGCTGCCGTTGATGGGCACCAGCTTGACGTCCGTCAGCGAGCGCGCCGCGGCGTTGCGGGGGCGATCGTCCAGCAGCGACATCTCGCCGAAGAAGTCTCCCTTCTCCAGCACCGCCAGGCGCTTATTTTCCTTCCCCACCCGATGCAAGATCTCCACCTGCCCATCGTGAATGATGAACATCTCGGTGCCCAGCTCCCCCTGCTGGAAGATGTAGTCGCCCGCGGGCACATCCAGGATAGGGGTGGACTTCACGGACTTGGACTCACTCATGGCTGGAGATCTCGCGATAGCCAATGCGCCGAGGCGCGGAGAAGAGCTTCGAAGGCAGCGGGAATAGCAACGGGACGCTCAGCTCGTCGGGAAGCGATCCTCGAGGGTCAGCCAGCCAGCGGCCGGGCTGGTCTCTTGGGAGCTTCCGTCACGGAGCGCCCCGGAAGGGCCGCCATGGGAGGTCGAGGGAGCTTCAATGCGGGCCCAAAGGCCCAAGGGCAGGGTGAGGTTGGGAGCGCGATGCCCTGCAGGGAAGTGATCCAAGATGGGCCAAGTCTCGGCGTCGCCGATCCTCGGTGCCGCCTCCCGAAGGGAGGTCGATGCCAGACGCTGCCAGGCGTCGACGGGGTCCTCACGATCGCTCCTACCCCAGTCGATATGCCCTATCAGCATGCCAGCAATAGATTGGAGACTACCGGAGAGCCGTAGGTGGGTCAACATTCGATCCAGGCGGAAAAGAGGCTCATGAATCTCCTCCCAAAAGAGCACCGATCCGGCGAAATCCGGGGAGTATTCCGTCCCCTGGAGGGCCACCAGCAAACTCAGGCAACCGCCCAGAAGGGGGCCCTCCGCAACGCCTTCCCGGGTGGCTCCGGAGACCGCCAAGCGCTGCGGATAGCGCCCCGCCAGGGCGCTGAGAAAGCTGGTCTCCTCCTCTGGGGTCAAACCGCGGGCAAGATCCGCCGCCACCATCGGACCGTGGAAGGCGACCCAGCCGAGCTTGGAGACCACCTGGAGCAGGAAAGGTGTCAGATCGGAGTAGCCGACGAAGGCTCGGGGGCGCCGGGCGATGAGCTCCCAATCCAGCCTCGGCAGCAGTCGCAGCACGCCGTGCCCGCCGCGGGCGAAGATCACCGCGTCGATGGAGGGGTCTGCCACCAGACGATGGAAGGCCTCCAGCCGCTCCTCGTCGGTACCGGCGAAGAGGCTCCACCGGGAGTCGAGATTGACCGCCGGCACCACCTCGAAGCCCAGGGCCTCCAGCGCCCGAATACCGCGCCGCAGCCGCGCCGGATCCACCGGTCCCGAGAGCGCCGCAACGCCGATTCGACTGCCGGGGCCGAGGGGGGGCGGGAGCTGAGGGGTGGGGATCATCGGAAGCTGGGGAGCGAGACGGGCTCGCTGAATTGAGAGGCGGGCTCGCTGAATTGAAGGGACGCCGGAGAGCGCCGTAAGCCGAGTTCTGTACCCCGTGAGGGGTGAGAGTCATTCCTCTACGGTCGACGTTGCCGCCGACCTCTAGCAACCTACCCGGAATCGATCGTCCCGAAGGACAGGCGGGACGAGCGGCCCGCATCTCTCTTCCCTATTTGGTCTTGCTCCGCATGGGGTTTACCGTGCCTCGCACCGTCGCCGGTGGAGCGGTGCGCTCTTACCGCACCCTTTCACCCTTACCGGCCCGAGGGCCGGCGGTCTACTCTCTGCTGCACTTTCCGTCGCGTCGCCGCGCCTTGCCGTTAACAAGCATGCTGCCCGTGGGAGCTCGGACTTTCCTCCTCCCCCGAAGGGGAGGCGACCCTCTGTCGTTCTCCGGCGTCCGCCGCCTAGTCTATACCCCGCGCACCCCGGAGCGTAGGCTCTTCGAGTCCTCGAGCAGTCCCTCGCCGGCAGCCCTTGAATTGCCGTCAGCTTTTGCCTGCCAGCGTCCTCTACTTGCCAGTATCGCCGCCCTCGGCATCCGGGGTCTTGAAGGCGTCCAGCAGTCGCCGCCACAGCGGCGGTACGGAGCCCTTGGCTCCCTTCGCGACCTTCTTGCCCAACGCGTTCGGCAATCCCTTGACGCGGCGAATCCCCGCCTCCGCCTGAGGGTGCCCGGGCATCAACTCCAGGGCGGCCTCGAATTGCTCCATCGCCCCCGAAGCGTCCCCGACCTCCTCTAGCGTCATGGCGAGAGCGATGCGGGGCTCGACGGCCTTCGCATCCAGCTCCGCGGCGCGGCGGTAGCTGCCGGCGGCTTGGTGAAGCCAGTTGGGATTCTTGCTCTGTACCTGCGCCAAGAGCATCAAGTGGGGCACCGTGGCATGACGGCGCACCACCTCTTTCAGCAGCTGGTGAGCGGAATGCCACTCCTGGTTGGCGACCTCGACCTTGGCGCGCCGAAAGTACTCATCCGCCAGCTGCCGCTCCGCCGCCTCGGTCTCCTCGGGGGTGAGCTCCGGCGGCCGGAAGGGGTCGATGTCCATCAGGCGGTTGTAGTCGGAGCGGCGCTTCGGGTCGCTGAGCACCAAATAGGCCTCCGTCACCCGCTCGAAGAGGACCTTCAGCACCTCGGGACCGCTCTGCAAATCCAGACGATCCCCGTGGCTCGGGTGGACCCGACGAGCGAGCCGATCATAGGCCTTGCGCACCTGATCTTCCGCGGCGTCCGCCGGCAGCTCCAGCAGCTCGTAATGGGTCAGCTCACCGATACGCTGCAGCAGGTTGGCGAGGAATTGGCGGTGCTCCTCCACCTCCAGCCCCACCTCCGGCTTGCGGCCGAGATCTGCCGCCACCAGATCGGTGAAGCGCATCACTACCGTGTCGCTCACCCGCTGAGCTCCGCTGGCGAGCACCGCCGGCGGCGGGGCGTTGCGGGCCACCTGAGCAGCCGGGGCGATGAGCTCCACCGCCCGCAGACGGTTCAACAACTCGAGGGTTCGCCGCCGCGGCAGGCCGGAGGCCGAGAGCACCGCGGACAGCGGGCGGGACTCCTCCAGCCGGGAGAGCAGGAAGGCTTCTTCCCGATCCAGCCAGTAGATAGAGTCGGCGCTCTCCGCTCCTCCCCAAGCCTGGAGGCGCTGCTCGGGGCCGCCGAGGGCCGACAGCAGCCGCTCGTCGGTCTTGTCCAGTACCGCCAGCTCCATCACCAGCAGGCTGGTGGGCAGGGGACCCACCAGGTCTTCCGCCGCCAGCTCTTCACTCACCCGAAAGTGATGCCGGCCGCCCTCCAGCTGAGCCAAGAAGCGAGCGATCCTGGCCACCAGACTCTCCAGCTCCTCCCGCACCGCCGCGGGGCGACTGTCCTGGAAGCGCTGCGCCCGGCGAGGGTCGTAGGCGGCGGTATCGTCTAGATCCACCCCTCGAGTCTCGTATTGGGATTCTTCGCTGAGGAAGCTCGCCAGGCGCTGAGCCAAGGGATGGCCGTTCACCAGGTGCAGCTCACCGCTGCGGAAGTGGAATCGCCGGGGCTCCCCCCCTACCAACACCTCCAACACCCCGGTATGCCGGCCTTGGTAAACCGTCGCCACCAGACCGAGGAGGGACGGCGATGTGAGCAGCTGGTCGCCGTCGACGCCTCCAGTGGAAGCGTTCGGAGACAGGTCGGAGGCCGAGGTGGGGTTGTCGGAAGAAGCCGAAGTCATGTTCTCTGGGGATCCTTTTCCGGCAGCTGAGGGGAAAGCGTCGGGAGACGGCACTCTCTCTATTCTACCCCATAGACTAGACTTCCCCGCCCTCCTCCTGGCGACGGAGAGCCTCGAACACCTTCTCCCCAACGGCGGGACCGAGGGCCTCCTGAAGGGCGCTTAGGTCCGCTGAGCGCACCGCCTCCACGCTCCCGAAGTGACGCAGCAGGCCGCGACGGCGCTTCGGACCGATGCCCGGCAGAGTATCCAGAGAGCTCGCCATGGTCGAGCGCGTACGGCGACGGCGGTGGCGGGAGACGGCGAAGCGGTGGGCCTCGTCCCGCACCTGCTGCAGCACCCGCAGGCCGGGGTCGGATCGATCCAGCCGCAGCGGCTCCGGGACCGCCGGGAGATAGAGCTCCTCCTCCCGCTTCGCCAGCCCCACCACCGGAGTTTCCTCCACCCCCAGCTTGGCGAGGGCCGCCAGCGCGGCGTTGAGCTGCCCGCGGCCGCCGTCGATGAGGATCAGATCCGGCATCTCCCCCACTTCTTCCAGGCGGCGACGGTAGCGCCGCTCCACCGCCTGAGCCATGGCGGCGAAGTCATCCTGCCCGGCAAGATCGCGAATATTGAAGGAGCGGTACTCCCCCTTGCGCATCTTGCCCTCCTCCCACACCACCAGGGAGGCCACCATCTGCGCCCCCTGGAAGTTGGAGATATCGAAGCCTTCGATGCGCCGCGGCCCTTCCGGCAGCTCGAGGTGGCTGCGCAGGGCGTCCATCGCCGGCTGATGGGCGCGGCGCACGCGGAAACGGCGGCGATAGGCCAGCTCGGCGTTGCGCATCGCCAGCTGGACCCGCTGCGCCTTCGGGCCTCGCGCCGGGAGCCGCAGGTAAACCTTCTCTCCCTTGCGTTCCGACAGCCACTCCACCAGGGCTTCCCCGCCCTCCACCGGCATCGGTAGGTGCACCTCCTTCGGCAGCGAGGTGGTGCGGTCGTAGATCTGGGGCAAGACCTCCGCCAGCAGACGGTCGGGGGAAATGGAGCCGGCCCCCTCCCAGAACAGCTCTCGGCGATCCAGCACCTGCCCGTTGCGCATCACCAGGCTCGCCACCGCCGCGTTATCCCCCGCAACGTACACGCCGTAGGCGTCCACGTCCTCCCCCTGGGTCGAGGAGAGCTTGCGCTTCTGGCTCACCGCCTCGACCTCGGCGATGATGTCCCGCACCCGCGCCGCCTCTTCGAAGTCCAGCTCTTCCGAGAGCTGCCACATGCGCTCCTTGAGCTCCTTGATCAGCGTCTCGCTGCGGCCGGAGAGGAAGAGCTTGGCGCGGTCGACGGCGGCGTCATAGGTCTGGCGATCGGTGAGGCCGTCGACGCAGGGGCCGAGGCAGCGATGCATGTCGTAGTACAGGCAGGGCCGAGGCAGGGTGCCGTCGATCTCGATTCGGCACACCCGGATCTGAAACAGCTTCTGAGTCAGCTTGATCGCCTTGCGGGCCAAGCCTCCCGGCAGGAAGGGGCCAAAGTATTGGGCGCCGTCGTTGTAGATGCGGCGGGTGAAGGCGATGCGCGGGTAGGGATGGGCGGTGAGCTTGAGGTAGGGGTAGGTCTTGTCGTCCCGCAGCAGCACGTTGTAGCGCGGCTTGCGGCGCTTGATCCAGGTGTTCTCCAGCAGCAGCGCTTCCGCCTCGGTGTCGGTGAGCACCGCCTCCAGGTCGCCGGCGTCGGCGAGCATCGCGGCGATGCGAGGATCCGAGGGATCCCCGAGATAATTCGCTCCCCGCTTGCGCAGGCTCTTCGCCTTGCCGACGTAGAGCACCTTGCCCTCGCCATCCTTGAAGACGTAGATGCCCGGGCGGTCCGGCAGCTGCCGGATTCTCTCTTCGACCTGTGACGCGACCACGGCGTTTCGTTAGCGAGCCCGCAGCCCCGGCTTAGCCGAGGTAGATCTGCGCTTCCCGCAGCTCCTTCAGCTGATCCCGCAGCGCCGCCGCCTGCTCGAATTCCAGCCGCTTCGCGGCGGCCTTCATCTCCTTCTCCAGCCGCTCGATGCGCTGGGCCAGGGAGAGGGTGGACTCCGCCGCGTCGAGGCTCTTGGGGCGCTCCGCCGAGTAGTAGTCGAGATTACCCATCGCCACCAGCGGGCTGTGGATCTCCTTCAGCACCGAGGCCGGCTCGATGCCGTGCTCCTCGTTGTAGGCCTGCTGCTTCACCCGCCGCCGCTCGGTCTCCTCCATCGCCCGATTCATGCTGTCGGTCATCCGATCGGCGTAGAAGATCACCCGCCCGGCGAGATTTCGCGCCGCGCGTCCGGCGGTCTGCACCAGGGAGGTCTCGGAGCGCAGGAAGCCCTCCTTGTCGGCGTCGAGGATCGCCACCAGCGCCACCTCGGGGATATCCAGGCCCTCCCGCAGCAGGTTGATGCCCACCAGGATGTCGAAGCTCCCCCGCCGCAGCTCGGTGATGATCTCCACCCGCTCCAGGGTGTCGATGTCGCTGTGCAGATAGCGCACCCGGCGCCCCAGCTCGGTGAGGTATTGGCTCAGCTCCTCCGCCATTCGCTTGGTCAGGGTGGTGACCAGCACCCTCTCCTTACGCTCCACCACTCGCCCAATCTCCGCCACCAGATCGTCCACCTGACCCTGGGCGGGACGCACCTCGATGACCGGGTCGAGGAGACCGGTGGGGCGAATCACCTGCTCTACGAAGTCTCCGCTGGTGCTCTCCAGCTCCATCTTTCCCGGCGTCGCCGAGACGTAGATCCTCTGCCCCACCACCTGATCGAATTCCTCGTAGCGCAGCGGCCGGTTGTCGAGGGCGCTGGGCAGGCGGAAGCCGAAATCCACCAGGGTCTGCTTGCGGGAGCGATCGCCGTGGTACATCGCCCGCACCTGGGGCAGGGTCTGATGACTCTCGTCGATCACCAGCAGGAAGTCCTCCGGCAGGTAGTCCAGCAGGGTCGGCGGCGGCTCCCCGGCGACGGCGCCGGAGAGGTGACGGCTGTAGTTCTCGATGCCGTGGCAGAAGCCCAGCTCCTGCAGCATCTCGAGATCGAAGCGGGTGCGCTGCTCCAGGCGCTGGGCCTCCAGCAGCTTGCCCTCGTCGTTGAGTTGGGCGAGTTGATCGTGAAGCTCCACCCGAATGGTGCCGATGGCGCGCTCCAGCACTTCTTTCGGCGTGACGTAATGGGTCTTGGGGTAGATGGAGATCTTGTCCACCTCCTCCAGCACCGCCCCGCGCAGCACGTCGAAGCGGCTGATGCGCTCGATCTCGTCGCCGAAATACTCCACCCGCACTCCGATATCTTCGTAGGCCGGAAGGATTTCCAGCACGTCTCCCCGCACCCGGAAAGAGCCGTGGTAGAGATCCATGTGGGTGCGCTCGTATTGCATCCCCACCAGCCTCGCCAGGGCCTTGTCCATCGGCTCTTCGGCGCCACTCTGGAAGAAGTGCAGCATGCCGAAGAAGGCTTCCGGCGCACCGAGACCGTAGATGCAGGAGACCGAGGCGACGATCAGTACGTCGTGGCGCTCGAAGAGGGCCTTGGTCGCCCGCAGCCGCAGGCGGTCGATCTCCTCGTTGATGCTGGTCTCTTTTTCGATGTAGGTATCGCTGGCGGGGACGTAGGCCTCCGGCTGGTAGTAGTCGTAGTAGGAGACGAAGTACTCCACCGCGTTGTGGGGGAAGAAGCTCTTGAACTCCTGATAGAGCTGAGCCGCCAGGGTTTTGTTGTGGGAAAGCACCAGCGTAGTGCGGTTCAGCCTCTCCACCACCTTGGCGATGCTGTAGGTCTTGCCGGAGCCGGTGACTCCCAGGAGCACCTGCTCGCGCAATCCTTCCTCTGCCCCGCGGCACAGGGCATCGATGGCGGCGGGCTGATCTCCTTGGGGGCTGAAGGGGGAAACGACGCGGAAGTCGGTCATGGCTTCGATTCTATACGCCGCGTCGCGGCGCCACGGATTCGCCTTATTTCGGCCCGACGAGCGCCCATACCGGCCCTATAATTGGTGTATGGACCGTGAAGCGCCCCCCACTCCGCCCTTCTCCGGTGAGCCGGAAGACGATCTCCAACCCGCCGCCGAGGGCTCCAGCCCGAGAGGAGACTCCTCTTCCCAGTCGGCGCAGGCTAGCCCTCAATCCTCTGAGGCCAGCACCCAGTCGGCGGGACCCGGCCAAGGGAAGGCTCCTGAGGAGCGCCAAGGCGCTGCACCCAGAACGGCAGCATCCAGACCAGCGGACCGCGGCGAGGACCCCACCCTCCCCGCCACGCGCCGGCCGCCGATCGTGACTGGAGCTTCTGCGCCGCGTCCGGGCTCCCCCACCGAGCGGGCCCCTCAGCGCCCCTCAGAAGGCTCCTCGACCAGTGCTGCGGCGAGCCCCCCGAGCACGGCAGCCACCGCAAAGCCATCGCCGTCCCCAGCCTCTTCAGCGAACCGCCCCCAGGGCGCCGCCAGCTCATCCCCGGGAGTCGACGGCTACGCCCTCCGCACCTCCTCCCCACCCCCCTCCGGCTCTCCGCCGGCCCCCGGACGCAGGGCCTCCGATCCGCCGCCCCCGCCACCGCCGACCCCGTGGTGGCGCCAGCGCTGGACTCGCCTGCTGCTGCCGCCGGTGGTGGTGATTCTCCTCGGCCTCGCGGTGGGAGTGGCGGTCGCCGCGGCGATCAACATTCCCCAGGTGGACAGCCTGGCGGACTTCACCCCCAGCATGATCACCCAGGTGGAGAGCCACGATGGCGAGCCCTTCGCGGAGTTCGCCCGGGAGCGGCGCATCCTGCTGCGGGAAGGCGAGGTGCCGAAGGTCCTCCAAGACGCGGTGATCTCCGTCGAGGACAGCCATTTCTTCCAGCACGGCGGTATCGACGCCATCGGCATCGTTCGCGCCTTTGCCACCAATCTGCGCCACGGCGAGCGCCGGGAGGGCGCCTCGACCCTCACCATGCAGCTCGCCCGAGCTCTCTATCTGACGCCGCAGAAGAAGTGGCGCCGCAAGATTCAGGAAGCCTTCACCGCCGTGGAGCTGGAGAAGCGCTACAGCAAGCAGCAGATCCTCACCCTCTACTGCAACCTGATGAACCTCGGCCACGGCAACTACGGCATGGCTCAGGCGACGCGCTTCTACTTCGACAAGGACATCAGCGAGCTGGAGATCCACGAGGCGGCGATGCTCGCCGGCATTCCCCAGCGGCCCAGCGACTACAGCCCCTACCGGCGGGAGGAGCTGGTCGAGAAGCGGCGCAATCACGTGCTGCGGCGAATGTTTGCCGAGGGCTACATCACGCAGGAAGAATTCGACGCGGCCCTGGCCGAGCCCCTCGGGGTGGTGCCGCGGCGCCCGCCTCCACAGGTGGCGCCCTATTTCGCCGAGGACATTCGCAAGACCATCGAGAGCACCTACGGCACCACCGCCATGCTGGAGGGCGGCCTGCAGGTGCGCACCACCCTGGATTTGGAGATTCAGGCCAGCGCGGAACACGCCCTGCGCCAGGGCGTTGGAGCCCTGGATCGCCGCAAGGGATGGCGAGGAGCGGAGGACAACATCTCCGCAGAGCTTGAGACGGCGCGGCAGGAAAACGACCCCATCGCCGCGGTGGCGGAGCTGGTGGGCCGGGTCACCGACGAGAACGATCCCCGCACCCTCGACCCTCTCGAGCCGGAGCGCTGGTACCAGGGGGTGGTAATGGAGGTCAGCCGGGAGCGCGCCCAGGTGCGCATCGGCGAGACGGATTGCCGGCTGCTGCCGGCGGGGGTGCGCTGGACCCGGCGCCGCACCCCGGACCGAGTGCTCGAGGTCGGCGACGTCGCCTGGTTCCGCCTCGCCGCCGATGAAGACGAAGGCCTGCCCAGCGGCGGCCCCGAGGAGGGCGCCGCCCCGGTGGTGGTGCTGGAGCAGCAGCCGGAGCTCCAGGGCGCCGTGGTGGTGCTGGAGAGCGCCACCGGAGCGGTGCGGGCGATGGTCGGCGGCTGGGACTTCGATCGCTCCAAATTCAACCGCATCACCCAGGCGAAGCGCCAGGTCGGCTCCTCTTTCAAGCTCTTCGTCTGGGCCGCCGCCCTGGAGGGCGGCTTCTCCGCCGCCGACACCCTCTTCGACGCCCCCACCTACTTCCTCGGCGCCGACAACACCCCGACCTACCGGCCCCGCAACTACAGCCGCAACTACTACGGCATCACCACCCTACGGCGGGCGATGGAGCAATCCCTCAATCTCACGGCGGTGAAGCTCCAGGACATGGTGGGCACCGAGCGAGTCATCGAAACCGCCCATCGCTTCGGCGTCGAGTCGGAGCTCGCCCCCTACCCCAGCCTGGCCCTCGGCGTGGCGGACCTCACTCCCCTGGAGCTCGCCGCCTCCTACGCCGCCGTCGCCAACCAGGGCACCTGGGTGCGGCCCTACTTCATCGAGAGCGTCACCGACCCCCGAGGCCGGGTGCTGCAGCAGCACGTCCCCGAGACCCGCTTCGCCACCTCGCCGGAAGTCGCCTTCGTCCTCACCCACATCCTGCGGGGCATTCCCACCGCCCGGGGCACCGCCCCCAGCCTGCGCACCCTGGATCTCGACATCGCCGGCAAGACCGGCACCACCGACGACTTCTCCGACGCCTGGTTCGTCGGCTTCACCCCTCGCTACACCCTCCTCACCTGGGTCGGCTACGACCAGCGACGCCCTATCGGCCGTGGCATGACCGGCAACGAGGCGGCGGTACCCATCTGGCGGGCACTGCTGGAGGACGGCAAGAAGCCTCGGATCTTCGCTGAACCGGACACCTCCGACGAGAACGGCGAAACATCCGAGGGCGAAGACCAAGAGCCCGAACCCGGCTGGATCGACGAGAACCTCGCCTTCACTCCCCCGCCGGGCATCACCATGACCCCCATCGAGCTGCGCAGCGGCCTGCTGCCCTCCGGCGTCCTCGAAGAGACCGTCCTCGTCGAAGCCTTCGTCCGCGGCACCGAGCCCGGCCAGACCTATGACGAGCGCTGGAATCAGATCCTCGAGCTGCCCTGGTACCAGCAGCGCCCCTTCTATCTGCCGAAGGAAGCGGAGCGCATGCCCGATGACTTCGAGGACGTGGCGCGGGTCGACGACTGGACCGGTAAGGACGATAACTAGCTGATTCGTCTCAGCGCGCCCCGGTCTGCTTTGCGGACACCTCAAGGCGCTCTCAGCGTTCCTCAGAGAGCCAGACGTTGTACCAGCATCCGCGCGTTCGAAAGATGTTGACAGGGCGTGGAGTCAGCGACCCAGCCCGGTGCACGTGCTTCAGGGCAGCTGGCTCATGTCACAGCTTGTCATAGCTTGATGTCACAGCTTGTCACAGCTCGATGTCACAGCTTGTCACAGCTCGATGTCACAGCTCTCCCAACAAATAGTGCCGGCTAGGATCCGTCGAGCTACTCGCTACCTCCTTTAAGAGGCCCTGAGAGACCAGCGCCTTCAGATCTCGCTGCAAGGTCCGGCGACTCACGTCTGGGAACAAACTTTCGAGATCGCCCAGTGTCAGGCGGCGGTGGGAGAAGACGTGATCCAGGGCTGCGGCCTGCCTCGGGTTGAGCCCTCGCTCTGCGGCAGCAAGATCGGCACGAATCGCGATTTCGCCCCGTGACTTCACTTCCTCCAGTTGGGTTGCAAGTCCCTCGACGAAATAGCCCAGCCAGTGGGTCAGGTTCATCCCCTGCTCGCGCACGCTCTGGATCGCCCGGTAGAAGGCCACGCGATCGCGATCATAGAACTCACTAAGAGTGAACAGACGCTTGAAGTCGTAGCCTGCACGGTACAAACACAGAGTCGAGAGCAGGCGGGAGGTTCGGCCGTTGCCGTCGAGGAAGGGGTGGATGTGCACTAGCTGAAATTGTGCAATTCCCGCCACGAGAACGGGGTGGATTTCAGCCTCCTCACGCAGCCAACCCACTAGCTCGCCCATGGCCGGAGCGACATCCTCCGGCGGAGGCGGCGTGTAGATCACTTCGCGCGTTCGGCTATTGACCACATAGTTCTGCACTGTGCGATACGAGCCAGGGCCGCCTTCGCCGCCGCGAACACCCTCCACCAAGCGCTTGTGAATCTCTCGGATCAGCCCTTCGGTGATCGGCTCCCCGCTGTCGAGGTACTCAGAGACCAGCTGGAACGCCTCGCGGTAGTTCAGGAGCTCGCGGACATCGTCTTCCCCTGCCTGTTCGACAGCTTCCCCAGCCCACAGGCGCTCGGCCTGCTCAATAGTTAGCTCCGTACCTTCGATGTGAGTCGTATGGTGCGCCTCAAGAAGAAGGGCCCGCTGGCTCATGCGGCGGATCCACTCTTCGGAAAGCGTCGCGGCCTCGAGAAAACCCCGCGCTCGTTCGATGGAGGTCAGCCCCTTGGTGATCGCGTTGGTGATTGTGAGCTTTGGAGAGAAGGTCGTCATGGGATGCCCCCTTCGTACTGGCAAGCCGAGTAACCGGCCCTAGCCCGCCTCTTCGCGCTTTGCCTCTTAGAACCCACGTCTATCTGAGGAGAGTCAGTTTTCAGGATTGGCGCGACGGTTAACCCGCCCGCCGCCCCACCAGGGCATAGTCCTGATATCCGAAGAGCAGCTCGTCGAGGCGGTCCCGCAGCCGGTTGACGCCGTCGGCAAGCTCTCGCTGCTCCTCCCCAAGGCCTGCCAGATCGATCTCCGGCAGCCGCTCGGCCTCGCCGAAGGGCCTCAGGTCGAGGCGCTCTACCGTTTCGAAGCCGGCGAGCTCCATGAAGAGCTTGAGGCTGGCCGGGTGGACGGGGCGCTGATGGGTGGGGTCGAGCCAGAAGCTGCGGGCCGCCACCACGACTGAGAGGGGGTTGGGAGTCTCGAGGATCAAGACTCCGCCGGGGCGCAGGGCTCGCGCCGCGAGCTTGGAGAGCCGATCGAGGGAGGCTGGCGGCAGGTGTTCGACGACGTGGAAGGAAACCACGGCGCCGAGGCTGCCAGGCTCTTGCTGCGCCAGGGCTTGGAAGAGGTCTCCCTCCTCTGCCTTCAGGCCGCGCTCGCGGCAGTGGGCCACCATGGCGGCGCTGGAGTCGATGCCCTTCGCCTCGACGCCGTGGCGGTCACAGAGGGCCAGCAGCTCCCCTCGGCCGCAGCCGAGATCCAGCACCGGTCCGCTCCCCTCGAGGTAGGGGACGTAGATCTCGAGGCGCTCGGCGATCTCCTCTTCGGTGCCGCGGTAGCGCCGCTCCAGCTCCAGGTAGGCGCGCTCGTCCAGGGCCCGGGCCAGCTCCGTCTCGCTGCCGCTGTCCTGCGCAGCGGAAGAGGCGGAGCTCTCCCCTGCCCCCTCCGTCGATGCGCTCGCCGCCAGGGCCGTCCCGAGGGATTCCACCAGGGTCGCCGCCTCGCGGCGGTAGCGATCGAGCTTCTGATCCACCCGGCTGAAGAGGGCGTCATCGTGGCGGATCACCTCCTTGAGGCCGTCCTCCATGAAGGCCTCGAGATGGGCGATGCGGTCTTCCTGGCGACGATCCTCGAGGGTGATGAGGTGATCTAGCAGGATCATCTGAAAGACCCTCTGCCGCTCCCAAAGATCGTTCTGGGGGGTCTTCACCAGGGGACGCAGCAGACGCTTCACGGTGACCAGGATTCGACCCGCGATGCCGCGATGGCTGCGGATGGGGAAAGAGGTATCGCTCTCGAAGAGAGAGCGCCAATGCCTGAGATCCCGAGTCGGCTCGTCGAGGAAGGCCTCGATGGGCGGGAGGGCGGGAGTCGGTCGGTGGGCGTCGTCTGCCATGGAGATCAGCTCCGGGCGCAGCCTGGAAATGGTGGGACGTAGCTTCAGAAGAGGAAAGGCCCAGAGGTGCGGACGGTGCCCCTCGCCGAATGCAGGCGAGGCAAGCGCTAGGGCCAGCGCGGGAGTTTAGCAGCAGCAGCCCGACGGCTGCCCAACGAGCCTGCTTTCCGACGACCCGACGCCCCGACGCCCTGATGACCCGACTACTGGGCTACCCGGCGACTTGACTAGCTGGCGACCGGTCGGCGACCACACACCGTGAAGCCGGTGAGGCTCGCCACCAGCGGAGACTCTTTCTCCCGCTGCTCTAGAGCGGCGAGCCAGCGGGCGGTGTCCACCGCCGAGAGCAGATCCGCCTCCAGGGCCCGCAGGGCGCCGCTGGCGATGCCGAAGAAGCCGTCGGCGCTGGAATAGCCCTCGACACTCAGAGCATGGGCCTCTACCGCCACGATCTCCAGCCCGGCGGCGCGAAAGAGGGCCGGCAGGCGGCGGCCGATCCAGCCGCAGGGCACCCGCTCCGACATCGCTCCCAGCACTCGGCGGGCGAGGTCTCGGTCTTCCACGTCCACCGCCATGGTGCCCCAATCTGGCTCGCTGACCACCACTCGCCCGCCGGGGCGACAGACCCGGGCCAGCTCGGCAACGGCGTCGCCGGGATCGTGGAGATGCTGCAGGATGCGCTCCGCCCGGCAGCCGTCGAAGGCTCCGTCGGCGAAGGGCAGCCGGCGGGCGTCCGCCGCGCCGACGCTAGGGTGCTTTTCGCCCTCGGGGGAAGGCAGCGGACGACGACGGGCCCGGGCCAGCATATGGAGGCTGGCGTCGGCGCCGATCACCGTGCCCGGCAGCTCCCCGCTAGCCAGGCGCGCCGTCTCGCTGCCGGTGCCGCAGCCGAGGTCGAGCCATCGCTGATCGCCCGAGACATTCCCTCTTCCGGGGTCCTCCGTTCCCGCAGCGAGAAGCTCGACCATCCGCCGACGGTAGGCCCGCACCGCCGGCAGCTCCGTCATCAGGTCGAGGTAGGCGGCTAGGTTGTCGCCTTGGCTGGTCGCATCAACCTGCTCAAAGCCCGCCGTGGATTGACGCGTCGCCATCCCCTCAGCCCTCGTGCAGCACGTTGACCGGATCCACCTTCACCGCCTGTCGGGCCGGCGCCCAGCTGGCCACCAGGGTCACCAGCACGAGGGCTAGAGGCACCACGACGAAGGTCAGGGGATCCGCCGCGCTGGTGCCGTAGAGCAGGCTTTGAATCAAACGTCCCAGCAGGAAGGCCGCAGTGAGACCGAGGATGACCCCCGCCAGCACCCAGCGTCCCGACTCCAGCAGCACCGAGCGCACCACGTCGCCCCCCTGGGCCCCCAGGGCCATGCGAATGCCGATCTCCCGGCGGCGGCGGCGCACCATCTGGGAGAGCACCCCGTAGATGCCCACCGCGGCGAGCACCGCCGCCAGCAAGGCGAAGAGGCTCACCAGCGTGCCCGAGAGTCGCTGCTGCCACAGGCTCTCGGCGATCTTGGTCTCCATCGCCACGTACTCCCAGGTCGATTGGTTGGGATCGATGGAGAGGGCGATCTCCTCCGCCTGGCGGGAGAGGATCATCGGATCCGTCTCGGTACGCACCAGCACGAAGGCGTTGTGGTTGGGCCGCTGGAAGAGACTGACGTAGATGTCGACGCCGAGGGAGCCCCCAACCTCGTCACTCTGCACGTTTTCGACAATCCCGACGACCTCCATCCACGGCATCGGAGCCGTGGTGCGGCCAAATTTGATTTGACGGCCGATGGGAGACTCGTTCGGGAACAGCATCTCCGCCGCGTGCCGGCTGATCACCGTCACCGGCGGCCCATCCTGAGGATCTCGATCGTCCGGAAGCCTCCCCGCCACCAGGTTCACCCCCATCACATCGAAGTAGCTGGGGCTCACCACCTTGCGGTTGATGAAGGGATTGCGCTGCTGTTCGTCGACGGACTGCCCCTCTAGGGTGACGGTGATGCGATCCGGCGCGTCGCCGAGGGGCAGATTGCTGTTGGTGGCGACCCCCACCACGCCCGGAAGGGCCGATAGCTGGTCCATCAGCTGGCGGTAGTAATTCCGGGTCAACTCCCTTTCCTGATAGGCCATCCAGCCGAGGTTGACTCGGAAGGTCAGGAGGCTATCGGAGCGAAATCCGAGGTCCGTCTGCTGCAGCGAGCGGAAGCTCTGCACCATCAGGCTCGCCCCGATCAGCAGCACTACCGTGATGGCGACCTGAGCCACCACCAGGGCCCCGCGGGCGGAGCGCCAGCCGCGCCCGGCGGAGCTGCCTCGGGAGCTGGCGCCGAGGCCGGAGAGCAGGTCCCCTCGCGCCGCCTGCCACGCCGGCAGCAAGGCGGTGATCAGGCCCACCAGGATCGAAATTCCCAGGGTGAAGAGAAGCACCCGCTGATCCAGGGTGATCACCATCCAGTCGGGAAGATCGACCCCCAGCAGCCGCCTCAACAGCCCGAGCCCAAAGTGGGCGATGACCAGGGCCAGAGCCCCTCCGGCAAGGCCGCGAAGCAGCCCCTGGATCAGCCACAGGCGGATGATCTGCCAGCCGCTGGCTCCCAGAGCCCGCCGCAGCGCGGTGACTCGACCCTGTCCCAGGGCCTGCACCATCAGAAGATTGGCCACGTTGGCGCAGGCGAGAGCCAGCACGAAGCCCACCGCTCCGAGCAAGAGCAGCAGGTAGGGCCGCGCTTCCCCGGCGTAGGTGTCGGCGAGGGGAGTCAGCTGAAAGGTCAACCCTGCATTGCTGTCGGGAAACTCGCGGGCGAGATCTCGCCCGATGCGCCCCAATTCATCCCGCGCCTGAGCCAGGCTGACGCCAGACTCCAGCCGCCCCAGGCCGAGGTAATAGCGCGCGCCGCGGTCCTCGTAGTCGAGGTTGTAATAGGCCAGGGAGCGATAGATCTGCTGGCCGAAGGGATAGCCGAAGTTACGGGGAGTCACCCCGTAAATGCCGTAGAGATCCGCGCCATCCAGGCTCAGGATCTCGTCCAGGACCTCCTCGTCTCCATCCCACCGCTGCTGCCAGAGGTCGTAGCCGAGGACGACGCTGTGGTTGCGCAGGCGATCCCCCTCCTCAGGCCAGGGAGTCCCCAGGGCGAGGTCCACCCCGAGAACGGAAAAGAGATTTTGGGTGCACAGCACCGACGAGACCATCTCCGGTCGCCCCACCCCGCTGAGGTTGTAGCCGCTGGAGCCCAGACCGTGGGCGGCGACATCTTCGAAGATCTCGAGACGCTCCTGGAGGTCGAGCTTGTCCCGCAGCGAGATCTGTCCCGTCTCGCCTCCGCGCAGGGACTCGATGCGCACTAGGCGATCGGGCTCGGGATAGGGAGGGGGCTCCAGCAGGATGCCGTCGACGAAGGAGAAGATCACCGTATTCGCGCCGATGCCCAGCGCCAGGGTGAGCACCACCAGGGCGGTGGTTCGCCAGCGGCGAATCAGGGTACGGAGGCTGAGTCGAAACTCGTTCAGGATCGCGTTCATGGCTGATTATTTTCCTATCGGGCGCGGGAATCGGCTCGATCGCCGGGGCGATCTCCCTGGGGTCGATGAGTCGCCCGCTGCTCCCCATCGACCTTGGAGGATTCGTTGGCCTTCATCCCCGCGGATTCCAGCGCCTCCGCCGGGAAGAACCACTCGAGAATGCGATCGTAGGCGGCGGTCCACATCCCCCAGCCGGCACCGTCGGTAACCTCGAGGATCGTCGGCGAGCCGCCACTTTCCTTCACCGTCGCCGCCACTTCCTGAGCGTCGCGGCGGGCGATGAAGTCCTCCGCAGGGTCGGCGTAATCGTGGGAGCTCCACAGGAAGAGAGCGTGCACCTCTTCCCCTTCGCTCTCGATCCCTTCCATCAGCGCCGGTCGGAGGTTGCCGTGGTAATACGACAGCGCCGCCACCCGGCTGAAGCTGCCGCGCTCGTGGAAGGTGGAGTACAGAGCCGCAAAGGCACCGCTCCCCACCCCCAAGATGCCTCTCGCCTCTCGAGAGGCTCGAGTGCGGTAGGTCGAGTCAATGCGGGGCAGAAGCTCCTGGGTCAGGGCGCGGGTGAAATCTCCGGTGCCGTCGCCGCCAAATTCCGCCGGATCACTGCGAGGCACGAACACGGCGATCAGGGGCGCCACCCGGGCTCCGATGAGATGGTCGAGGGCGCGATCGAAGTAGCCGTCGGAGAGCAATAGATCGCCGCTATTGACGAAGAGCACCGGATAGCGCTCTTCGCTCTCGTCGTAGCCCACCGGCAGGTAGACCTGCACTTCCCGTTCGTTGTCCAGGATCTCGCTCTTCCAGGTGAAGGCCTCGAGTCGGCCGCGGGGCCCTTCCGGGATCTCCTCCAGATGGGCTGGAGCGATCCAACCCTCGGTGGTGAGCACCGATTGGGCAAAGGCCCCCGCCCCTTGAGTGAGGGGGTTTCGAGGATCCGGGAAGGATTCATCGAAGACGGAGTAGGTGTAGGCAAATTGGGAGGCGGGAGGCAGGACGACGGAGTGGAACCACAGATCGGTGCCGGGGATGCGGAACATCCGAGCCTCGTTGCCGTCGGGGAAGAGGTAGCCCACCAGGGCTAGGTCTTCGATATCCCCCTGGTAGAGGAAGTGAGAGAGCCCCTCCTCCTCGACCACCGGCGAAGCGAGATTCTCCGCCAGATACTCCTCCACCATGCCCTGGCGGGCTTCGGGCTCCGCGGCGAGCACCGTGCCCACGAAGCGACCGAAGTCCCCCCGCAGCTCTGGCACCTCCACTTCCGCCACCGCCGCCGCAGCGCCGCCCACCTGAACGGCGGCGATCTGCGCGAGGTTGCGCACGAAGAAGCGGCCGGAAGCAAAGCTCGGCCGGGTGTGGTTTCCTTCTTCCAGGGCCTGGACCCGGGCCTTCTCCACATAGCCCTCCGGCGTCGCCTCGGCGACCACCAGCTCGCCGTCCAGGGTGAGGATCACCAGGTGGCCGTCCACCAGCACCAGCGAAATGCCTTTGGGCTCCCTGGACTTCCAGAGGGACTTTCCCGTCTCCGCATCGACGGCGGTGAGGAAGCGGCCGGAAAAGCCGTAGAGAGTTCCCTGGTAGGGAATCGGGGTCGCGTAGGAGCTTTGCAGGGTATTCCTGCGCCACGCCTCCTCGGCCCGGAAGCTGCCTTCCTCTTCGAGGATTCGGAACAGGGCCGTTTCCGGCCAATAGGTCAGCAGCACCCCGTTCTCCCCCACCGCCACCGGATGGGCGAAAGGATGATCGCTGATGCTCCCGTGGCTTTGGCGCCAGAGCTCGGTCCCGGTTTTCGGGTCGAGGCCGAGGAAGTGCTCATCGGTCACCGCCATCAGGTGTCGGCGCCCGCCGATCTCCAGCAGCTGAGGGGATTGATAGCTGATGGGGTCGTCGCCGGTGGACCAGCGCACCTCGCCGCTGCTTCGATCGAAGGCGGTGATGGCCCGGCCGTCGGGGCCGCCGGTCTGCATGACCACCAAGTCGTCGACCACCAGGGGGGTCGACGTGAAGCCGTATTCCGGCTCGCGACTCTTCGTCACCTCGAGGAGATCATGGGACCAGATCTCTTCTCCACTCTCCAGCCGCAGCGCCGCCAGCCGGCCCCAGGGGCCGATATTGAAGACCTGATCCCCGGCGATGGTTGGCGTGGCGATGGGGCCATCGTCGGATCCGGTATGCCCCTTGTAGGTGTCTCCGATGCGATAGCGCCAGCGCTCGTCACCGGAGCTCGCCTCGAGGCAGACGAGAAAATCGGAGACGCCGTCGGAGAAGCCGGTGAGGAGCAGGTCCCCGGCGGCCACCACTCCCGAATATCCAGAACCGAGATCTCGCTGCCACAGGCGCTCGAGGCCGAAGTCCTCTGCTTCGAACACGCCGTTGCCGAGGGAGGTCAGGTTGCGATCCGGGCCGCTCCATCGCGGCCAGTCCCGATCACTGGCACTGGCACTAGCACTAGCATTGGCGCTGGCACTGGCACTAGCACTAGCATTGGCGCTGGCGCTGGCACTGGCCTTCAGCGGGGCAACCAGCAGCAGCAGGCAGGCGAGAGCCGCGAGTCCCCGCAGCGCCCTTTCTGCTGAAGCCGGCCCCATAGAAGCCTCTCTGACCGGGGCCTTTTCCATCATCTTCATCGGAGTTCCCTCATTAGCGCCGAGCGCCAGTAATTAAAGGCCGTCAATTAAAGGCCATCGCTTTCATGCACTCGCGCAGCCCCAATCATGGGAGGCGCCGCCGTGGTTTCGCGCTGCTCTGCTTCCAGGACGGAGATCACTTCGTCCAGGCTGCCCAGCTCTTGGACCTCGCCCCGGCACACCCAGCGCCAGCGCGGAGCCGGGCCTTCGTCCACCACCTCGATTCGGCGCTCCGCCGTATCAGATTCGGAGCCGGAGCCGGAGCCGGAGCCGGAGTCGGAATCGGTGAGAGTGGCGAAGCCGAGGCGCTCGACGGCGCGGCGGGTCCACGCCGCCGCCTCCCCTTCGCCGACGATCTGCACCTCGCCATGAATCTGCTCGGTGAGCTGAAAGGTGCCGGTGCTGCGATCGAAGACGACGCCCTCGCTGGCGAAGGTCTCGCTAAATTCTCCAGAGAGCACCAGGCTCTCCGGCGAGCCCTTGACGAGCTTTCCTCCCTTGCTCAGCAGCCAGATCCGATCGGCGCTGCGCAGCGCCAGCTCCAGGTCGTGGCTGGAGACCAAGACCGCCTTGTTTTCGCGGTGGGCCAGATGACGCAGCAGGCGCATCACCTCGACCCGACGGGGCAGGTCGAGGAAGGCGGTGATCTCGTCGAGCACCAGCACCGCCGGCTCCTGGGCCAGGGCGCGGGCGATCATCACCTTTTGGCGCTCGCCGTCGGAGAGCTCCACCACCGCGCGGTCCGCCAGCTCCTGGGCTCCCGCCGTGGTCAACGCCTGATCGACGATTTGGTGGTCTCGGGCCACCAGTCGACCCCGCCAGCCGGTGTGCGGATAGCGCCCCAGCTCCACCACCGAACGGGCCGACAGCATGCCCACCGCCACCCGATCCGTCAGCACCACCGCCAGGCGGCGCGCCCGCTCCGCCGCGGGGATCTGAGTCAGGGGCTCGCCCATCAGCTGGACTTCGCCCTCCAGCGCCGGCTGCATCGCCGTGAGGGTGCGCATCAGGGTGGACTTGCCGGCACCGTTGGGTCCCAGCAGGCACACCAGCTCGCCTCGGGCGAGGTTGAGCTCCAGGGGTCCCGAGACCCGCTTCGTCACCTTGCGGCCCTCGCGGTAGCCGACCACCAGCTGTGAGGTGGTCAGAGTCTTCTCGTCTACCCCACTCATATCTCGAGGCTCCGCAGGTGGCGACGATGAAGCACCAGCCAGAGAACCACTGGAGCACCGATCATCGAGGTCACCGTATTGAGATGAAGGACGGCGCGGCCCCAGGGCATGTGGATCACCAGATCCGCCACCAGCGCCAGCATGCCCCCGAGCATCAGGACCGCCGGCATCAAGATGCGGTGATCCGAGGTATTGAACAGACCTCGGCAGAGATGAGGCACCGCCAGGCCAAGAAAGGAGATCGGGCCGCAGAAAGCGGTCACGGCACCGGTGAGCACGGCGGTCAAACCCAGGCAGAGGAAGCGCGCCCGGTCGACGCTCAGGCCCAGGCTGGCGGCGTAGCGCTCGCCGAGCAGCAGGGCGTTGAGAGGTTTGACCAAGAGCAGAGCCGCTAGCGAGCCGACCACCACCACCGGAACCAGGATCGTCAGCTGATCCCAGGTGACGCCGTCGAAGCTGCCGTCCAGCCAGTTGACGATCACCCGCACCTCCGCTTCGTCGACGAAGTGGATCAGCAGGCTGAGCAGGCTCTTGGCGATGGCCGCCATCATGATGCCGGCGATCAACAAGGTGATCGTGCTCACCCGGCGGGCGATGGCGCCCACCAGCAGGAGCATCAGGCTCGAACCGATCATCGCTCCCACCGCCAAGGAGGTATCGCCGATCACCCGGAAGGGTCCGAGGCTCGCGATCCCGATGGCGGAGGTCGAGAAGATGATGAAGGCGACGCCCACCGCCGCGCCGTCCAGCACGCCGAGCACCCAGGGGCCGGCAAGGGGATTGCGCAACAGGGTCTGGAGCAGCAGCCCACAGGCTCCGAGGGCAGCTCCACCGCAGATCGCCGCGAGCGCCCGGGGCATTCGGAACTCCCAAATGATCTGGTGCCAGCTCGCCCTCTCGGGCGTCTCGCCGAAGAGAATCCCCAGCACGTCCATCAGCGGCACCCGCACCGAGCCGAGGGTCAGCTCCATCAAGAAGACAACCACCAAGCCGGTCAGGAGCAAGAAAAACATTGCCGCGGTCAAGCCCGTCCGCGGGCGCAAAGAGGCCTCAGACGCCGCGGCGGTCGAGGATGGATTCTCGGTCATGACTCACCTTTCTTCCGAAGCCGCGGGGAGAGGCTGGACACCTCTCGCGCTTCTCCGGGCTCGAGCCGGCGGAAGAAGACAGGCTCGTGATCGGGCAAAACGTCGGGATGGAAGATCGAGATCATGTCCGCCAGCACCACGTCGGGGGCGGTGAGGAGCTGATCGTAAAAGGGAGCGCGGTCAGCTTCCGGTGCCCCCAAATCAAAGCCGTAGAGCTCCCCGTTGCGAACCACCGGCAGACTGGCGAGACGCTGTTCCTGAGACAACACGTCGTCCATGTTGCGCAGGGTGGACGGCACCCACACCCAGTGATCGGCCTCGGCGGCGCGCTCGAAGGCGAGGGTCAGGGGCACCTCGAACCAGTTGAGCGGAGTGTCCTCCTCCCAGAAGTAGGCGCCTCCCGCATCGACGATATGGCGAGCCGAAGCGTTGGCGCTGCCGAAGACGTTCCAGGCGTCCTTGTCGAACCAATCGGTCATCACCACCGGCCGGTTCTCCACCGTGCCCACCTGCTGAGCGAGCTGCTGGTAGCGCTCTTCGATGCCCTGGAAGAGCACTTCGGCGTCTCTCTCGCGATTGAAGAAGAGGGCGAGCCACTGAATCCACTCGCTGGTGGCCAGCGGCGTCGCCTCGAGGTGCTTGCCGTCAAGCACCACCGGCGCCCCGACGGCCTCTAAGAGGTGCTTGAACTCATAGTCGTCGTAGGACGAGAAGGTATCCACCACCAGGCCGGCCTCGAGATCGAGGATCTTCTCGACGTCGGTATGGTGAAAGCGGCCGGTCTCGGTCACCTCGCCGCGCTCCACCCGCTCCTGGATCGAAGCCGTGGTGAGTCGGCGGGTGGTGCCGAGACCGGCGAGCTGATCGACCAGGCCCAGGGCGTCGATCACCCCGGGCCAGCTCGCTGCGGTAGCGATGAAGTGTCGCACCGGAACGGAGACCACCACCGCTCCGGCGGCGTCTACGGGCTCTGGAGTACCGCACTGCACCAGAAAGTAGCGCTGGATGTGCTCCGGATCACTACTGGGACGGAAGGTCACCTGCTTGTAATGACCGTGGTACTCCACCTCCAGCTGCTCCGTGTGGCGAAAATTCGCCTTCTCGGGGAAGTAGTCGACGGTGGGGTCGAAGTCATCCACACATCCCTGGGTCAGATTGGAAGCGCCGTCGAATAGACTCTCCGGCCAGCTGAGGGACGCCGCGACCGGTGCTTCCGGCACGCAGCCCCCCAAAGCCAAGCCCAGCACAGCCAGAGCTAGCAGAGCTAGGACCGGTAGAGCCCGGACCGGCAGGACCCAAACCGGCAAAACCAGCCTCCCTGCCGACCCCATCGACGACATCAAGCCCGTAGACGCTCGCATCATGTCCTCAGAAGCGGGTCCGCAGAGTCAGCTGAGTGCTGCGCGGCTGCCCGTAGTAGTTGGCGAATTCACCCTGCCCCGCCTCGACATAACGCTCATCGGTGAGGTTCTTGCCGTTGAGGGCGATGGAGAACGAGCGGCCCGAGGTCTGAACCCGGAACTCCACCGAGGCATCCACCAGCAGGTAGCTGTCGAGGAGGAAGGGATCCAGGGCGAGCTCACCAGGGCGATCGCCGGCGTAGAAGATGCCGCCGCCGATGGTCATGCCGTCCCAGCCGAGCTCCGGAAGATCGTAGGTCAGCCACAGGCTGGCGGTCTCCTCCGGGACGTTGACGAAGTTCGAGCCCACCGGGCGCAGCATGTCCTCGGTAATCTCCGACTCCCAGAGATAGCTCGCCGAAGCCACCATCCGCAGACGGTCCGACAGTCGGCCAGCGATATCGATCTCGACGCCCTGACTGCGCTGCTCGCCGACGGGCACGAAGAAGCGCGGGTCGGAGCGATCGACGGTCACCACGTTACTGCGGGTGAGCTGGAAGAGAGCCGTGTTGACCGACAGGCGCCCTTCCCGCGGCAGCCACTTGGCGCCGATCTCGTATTGGGTGCCCCGCTGCGGCTCGAGGTAGTTACCGAGGAAGTCGGTGCGGCCGTTGGGCTCGAAGGAGCGGGCGTAGCCGGCGAAGAGGGAGACGTCCGGCCGCGCCATGTAGACCAGGCCGACCCGGGGGCTCCAGGCTTCATCCTCGTCCGCCGGATCGAAGGTCCCGCCGCGCTCGAAGCGGAAGGCGGTCTCCAGGCGATCCCAGCGCACGCCCAGCAGGGCCCTGAAGCGGTCACCGAAATCGATCTGGTCCTGGGCGTAGAAGCCCACCAGGCTCAGCTCCTGCTCGAAGAAGAATCCAGGACCGAGATCCGGCGGGTTGGCCGGGAAGGTCGGATTGAAGATGTCGGTGACGTAGGACGGACGACCGAGACCGTCCCCGCCGAAGTTGTCCTCGAAGACCTCGGTGCCCACCAGCAGGGTGTGGCGCGTCGAGCCCCCGTCGATGTCCGTCACCGCCTCGACCCGCAGCGTATCGGTGCCCACCACGTCGAAGTCGTTGAGGTAGACCTCGTTGGTCGCCGTGCGGCCGTCCTCGGCCACCGAGGCGACGTAATCGCTCAGGGTGCGCTCGTTATAGTCCACCGTCTGAAACTCGCCCCGCAGCTCTACGTTGCCGCCGATGAGGCGGTTGAAGTACAGGCTCAGGGTGGTGTTGTCCCGATCGAATTCGGCCCACGGGGCGGAGAGATTGGTCTCCACCGGCAGCTCGATGAGAGAGCCGTCGATGAAGAGGGCGCCGGTACCGAAGGCCGGCAGGGACTGCTCGTAATACTCGCCTTCGAGCACCAGGACGGTGGACTCGTTGGCGTCCCAGGAGACTACCGGCGCGATCAGCGTGCGGGTGCCTTCGACATTGTCCCGCCAGCTGCCGAAGTCCTGGTGCTGGAGGTTGAGGCGGTAGCGCAGATCCTCGTTGGAGCCCAGGGGACCGGTGAGATCCAGCATCGCACCGTAGTGCTCGAAGCTACCGACCTCGAAGGCGGCGCTGCGGGCCACCTGAGGCAGGGGGCGCTTGGTGACCAGATTGACCACGCCGCCGGGAGAACCGGAGCCGTAGAGCACCGCCGCCGGCCCCTTCAGCACCTCCACCCGGTCGACGTTGGCGAGGGAGGACAGACCGATATTGGCCGCTCGTCGGTAGCCGTTGCGCAGCACCGGGGAAACGCCGAAGCCCCGCAGGAAAATACCGTCCTGGGTACCCTGGAAGCCGGTGTCCGGCACCGCACCGCTGACGTTGCGCAGCAGCTGGTTGACGGTCTGCGCCGCCTGGCTCTCGGCGATCTCGATGGGCAGCACCTGAATCGACTGCGGCACCTCCAGCAAAGGCGTTTCGGTGCGGGTGGCGGTCTCCGCCTGCAGCGAGCGATAGGGAACGGCGTCCCTCACCGTGAGCTGCTCCGCCAGGGAGATGGAGAGCTCGATGGAGGCATCAGAATCGCTGCTGCCGTGAGCCACCGGCTGGCTCACCGTCAAGAAACCCGAAAGCTCGAACTTCACGGAATGATCGCCGGAGGGCACCCCATCGAAGCGGAAGGCGCCGCGGCGATCGGTGCTCGCCGTCATCTCCCCGCCGGCCGCCAGGCTGAGGGTGACCCAAGTTCCCGGGAGCACGGCGCCGGTGGCGTCGGTCACCGTTCCGCCGATGGCCGCGGATTCGGCAGCCGCTGCGGGAGCCGTCATCGGAGCGAGCAGGGCTAGAAAACCAAGAATCGTCAATGGAAAAAGAGACATCTTCTTCAAGGACATCGTCTTCAACGACATTCTGAGGACCTCCAAGGTCAGTTGGTAGCAAAGAGAGGTGGGAGTCGACGGTTCAAAGACCCAGCGACCTCAGCGAGGGCATCGGGTTTCAGCACGCCGAAATGATCGGTTCCCACCTCCAAAACTTCGAGAGGGGATACCCACCGTCGCCAGGCCTGAGCCAGATCGCGGCGGGCTGAGGCTCCGGAGCGAGCGACGACCAGAATCGTCGGCAAGTCCAGAGGCCCCTTCTGCACTTCTTCCACCTCGCCGGCCACCGCCCGCAAGGTGTCGCAAAATGCCTCGAAACGAAGGCGCAAGACCGCTTCGGCCTCCGCCTCTTCCGAGAGCACGTCGAAACGTCGCGCCAAGGCGACAAATGCGTCCCACGTACCCCCCGTGGGACTCTGAGGCAGCTCTTCCACGACGGGCCCCAATAGGCTCACCGCGAAAGCTGCCAGCAGTCTTTTTTCGCTCTCCGCGCCTCTCCTAGCCCCGGGCTTCATCGCCTTCTCGTGGAAAGACGAGAGCATCCCCGGGGCCGGGGCGTCGAGTAGCAGCAGGCCGGACGCCGCGGCGCCGAGACGGCGGGCGACCTCGAAGGCCAGGAGCCCTCCGGCGGACCAGCCGCCGAGGACTCGGGGGCCACCGGGCACAGCGGCACGAATCGTCGCGGCGTGAGCGGCGGCCAGATCATGATCGGCCCTCAGGCCAACGTCGGAGGGGGGCGACTCCGCCAGCCAGGGGTGCACCAAGCCGTGCACCGGCACCGTCTCCGCGAGGTGCTCCGCCAGCGGGAAATAGTCGGCAACGCCGCCGGCGGGAGGGTGGACGACGAAGAGCGGCGTCCCTTCCCCTTCCGATAGGGGCACCACCGGCGGTGAGGTCATGCTGATCCCCGCCGCGCCCTGCCCATCCGGATGCCCATCTTCCCGGCCATCTTCCAGGGCGGCTTCTTCCCGCGCTTCCTGGCGGAGCGCTGCCGCCAGGGCCATCGGCGTGCGAGAGCGCAGCACCTCCTCGACGGTCACCGTACGTCCCAGCATCGAGCCCACGAGAGCCGCCACCCGCAGGGCGCTCAGCGAGCTGCCGCCGGCGGCGAAGAGATCCGTATCGCGGCCCGCGGGGCGCTGGAGAACCCGCTCCCACACCTTGACCAGCTGCTCTTCCAGAAGGCCCCGCGGAGGCCTCACGGCGATCTCTGGCAGGGGCAGCGCCTCGCGATCCACCTTGCCGTTGCGGTTCAGCGGCAACGTCTCCATCCACACATAGGCGGCGGGACAGAGCCCCGCCGGCAGGCGCTCGGCGGCCCATTGGCGCAAATCGTCTTCGGCGGCCTCGCCCACTACCCAAGCAGCCTCCCCCACCACCCAAGCAGCCTCCCCCACTACCCAAGCAGTCAGCACCGACTCGCCGGCCACCTTCGGCGCCGCCACCGCCACCTGGCGCACCTCCGGATGGGCGCTGAGGGCCGACTCCACCTCCCCCGGCTCGATGCGCAGTCCCCGCACCTCCAGCTGGAAGTCGAGGCGGGCAAGGAACTCGAAGCGGCCGTCGGCCCGCTGACGCACCCGATCCCCGCTGCGATAGAGGCGACCCCCGAAAGCTCCCGTCAAAGAGTCCGGCACAAACACCTCGGCGGTGCGGCCCGGACGCCCCGAATAGCCGCGGCTCACCCCATCCCCGCCGATCACCAGCTCTCCCTCGAAGCCCGGCGGCAGGGGCTTCAGGTGACGATCGACGACGAAGATCCGGCTCGCCGCCGCGGGGCGACCGAGGGATGGCAAGGGGCGAATCTCCGCCCCCGCCTCCACCGCGCCGGCGGTGGCCACCACCGTCGTCTCGGTGGGGCCGTAGGCGTTGAAGAGCGCCGAACCGGGATCCTTCGGCCGCTGCCGCAGCCGATCGCCGCCGGTCCACAGGCCGCTCTTGGGCATTGCCTCGTCGCGAGTGAGCAAGACCTCCATCAAAGCCGTCGGCACCCAGCTCCACGCCGGCTCCAGGTCCTTCAGCAGCGGGCCCAGGCGGCTGGGGTCCGTGCGATCCTGTCCGCTGGGCACGATCAAGGTGGCGCCGTGGGTCAGGGCTGTCCACACCTCCCAGGCGGCGGCGTCGAAGGCCAGGCCCGCCAGGTGAGTCACCCGGTCGCCGGGGGCGAGATCGCTGCAGCGACCCTGCCAGGCGGTCAGCGCCGCCAGGCCGCCGTGACGCACCATCACTCCCTTGGGCTGGCCGCTGGAGCCGGAGGTGTAGATCAGCGCCGCGATCCTCTCGGGATGATCTGGCCCCACAGAGCGGCAAGCTGGTTCGCCCTCCGCTTCTGGGCTTGCCCCTGGGCCCCGCACCGGAGCGGCGAGGCGAGGAAGATCCAGGCCGCCGGGAGTCGGGCGATCCCGCTCCACCACCAGCGCCTCGGCCCGGGAATCCTGAAGCAGGAATTCCAGCCTCACCTCGGGATGCCCCGGGTCCAGAGGAAGGTAACTGGCCCCGGCGAGGATGCTTCCCAGGCAGGCGGCGATCTGCGCCGCGCCCCGCGGCAGCAGCACCGCCACCCGGCCCTCGGGGCTCACGCCGGCGGCGCGCAGCTGCGCCGCGATCCGGGACGCCGCCGCCAAGAGCTCTCCGTAGGTCCAGGTCTCCCCCTCCGCCACCACTGCCGGGCGTTCCGGCTCCGCCGCCCCCCGGGCGAGGATGGCGCGGTGGATCAGCGGCGGGCCATCGGCGGCCGCGCTAGCACCTTCTCTGGCACCTTCTCTGGCACCTTCGCTGACACTTTCTCTAGCACCTTCTTTGGCGCTCCACTCGTGGAGCACAGCGTGCCGCTCCGCAGCGCTCAGCAGCGGCAGCTCATCCCATCCCCGCGCTGGCTCCGCCAGGGCTCGGCGGGTCAGCAGACGCAGGGTTCGCAGCAGGCGCACTCCGGTGGAGCCGTCGAAGCGCTCTCCGTCGAGCTCGGCGAAGAGCTCGGGGGCGGCCCCGTCGAGAATCACGCCGAAAGTGAGATCGAATTTCGCCGCGCTGGCCACCACCGAAATCGGCTCGGTGGGCAGGCCCCCGAGGGTGGCGGCGGGAGACGCCGCACCGCCATCCACCAGCACGGCGCGGGCCAGCGCCGCCGGCGGCGGGGAAAGGCGGTCCAGCGGCAGGTCACCCCGCGACGCCGCCTGAGTGACCTCGCCCCACGCCGACGATAGAACCTCCGTCAGGCTCGCCCCGGGCGGCAGGGTCAGGCGCAGCGGCAGCAGATCGGCGAAGAGGCCGACGACCCGCTGCAGAGCGGGGTCCGGCCGCCCGGCAACGGGCGTGCCCACCACCACGTCTCGGGTGCCGCCGAGGCGCGCCAGCAGCACCGAAACCAGGCCTAGAGCGGTGGCGAATTCCGTTGCCCCGACCCGCCGCCCCAGAGCCAGCAGCGCCCCTCCCTCGGGAAAGGGCTCGCGCACCGTGATCGCCGACCCCGGCCCGCCTTCTGGCGAAGGCCGATCGTAGGGCAAGGCCGGTGGCCGAGCCCCCTCCAGCTCCCCCTGCCACAGCGCCAGCCGCTCTTCGACCTCCGGCCGCTGCCCGTGCTGCTGCTGCCATCGAGCGAAGTCTCCGTAGCGCAGCTCGAGGGGATGGAGAACCGGTAGCTCACCGCGCTCCAGAGGACCCCAAACCCGGTCGAGCTCCTCGAGGACGATTTGCAGCGAGAGGCCGTCGGCGGCGATGTGGTGCACCACCACCGCGAGCACGTGCTCCGTCGCGGACCGGCGCAACAGCAGGAGACGAATCGGCGGCGCCCTTTCGAGATCGAAGGGACGTCCCGCCCAGGCGGAGAGCCGTCGCCCCTCCTCGATCTCCGCCACCGCCGGCGGAAGCGCGGAGAGGTCGCAGCAGCCGAGCCCATCGCTGCCATCGTCGAAACCACCGTCGCTGCCACCGTCAGAGTCGCCGTCCATCGCCTCCTGCCGCGGCCCCTTCTCCGTGGAGGAATAGACCGTGCGCAGGGATTCGTGACGCTGGATCAGCAGACCCAGGGCAGCATCGAGGACGGCCACCGGAAGATCGCCCAGCAATCGCAGCATCAGGGGGATGTGGTAGGCGGTGGACTCGGGATGGGAGCGCTGATGAAGCCAGAGCTGTCGCTGGGCGGCGCTCAGGGGGGCATCCGTCTGACCCGCCGCAAAGGGCACCACCCCCGGCGAGGTTATCCCGATCCCCGCCGCGCTCCGGCCAGCTTCTCGTCCATCTTCTTCGCCCACGGTCTGGCGGATCCTCTCCGCCAGAGCCATCGGCGTGCGGGAGCGCAGCACCTCCTCGACGGAGACCGTGCGTCCCACCGTCGTGCCCAGGAGAGCCGTCGCCTGCAGGGCGCTCAGCGAGCTGCCCCCGGCGGCGAAGAGATCCGTATCGCGGCCCGCGGGGCGCTCGAGAACCTGCTCCCACACCTTGACCAGCTGCTCTTCCAGGAGATCCCTCGCAGGCCTCACGGCGACCTCCGGCAGGGGCAGCGCCTCTCGATCCATCTTGCCGTTGCGGTTCAGGGGCAGCGTCTCCATCGGCACGTAGGCGGCGGGACAAAGCCCCGCCGGCAGGCGCTCGGCAGCCCATTGGCGCAAATCGTCCTCGGCGGCCTCGCCTACCACCCAAGCGCTCAGTACCGACTCGCCGGCCACCTTCGGTGCCGCCACCGCCACCTGACGCACCTCTGGGTGAGCGCTGAGGGCCGACTCCACCTCCCCCGGCTCGATACGCTGTCCCCGCACCTCCAGCTGGAAATCGAGGCGACTGAGGAAATCGAAGCGGCCATCGGCCCGCTGACGCACCCGGTCGCCGCTGCGATAGAGGCGACCTCCGAAGGTGCCCGTCAGGGGGTCCGGCACGAAGACCTCGGCGGTGCGTCCCGGGCGACCCGAATAGCCGCGGCTCACCCCGCCTCCGCCGATGACCAGCTCTCCCTCGAAGCCCGGCGGCAGGGGTCGTAGGCGGTGATCGACGACGAAGATCCGGCTCGCCGCCGCGGGGCGGCCGAGGGATGGGAGTCGGCGAATCTCTGGCCCCGCCTCTACCGCGCCGGCGGTGGCCACCACCGTCGTCTCGGTGGGGCCGTAGGCGTTGAAGAGGGCCGAGCGGGAATCTTTCGGCCGCTGCCGCAGCCGATCGCCGCCGGTCCACAGGCCGCTCGTGGGCATCGCCTCGTCGCGAGTGAGCAAGACCTCCACCAAAGCCGTCGGCACCCAGCTCCATGCCGGCTCCAGGCGTTTCAGCAGCGGGCCGAGGCGCTCCGGATCGGTGCGTTCCTTCTCCCCGGGCACGATAAGGGTGGCGCCGTGGGTCAGGGCCGTCCAAACCTCCCAGGCGGCGGCGTCGAAGGCCAGGCCCGCCAGGTGAGTCACCCGATCGCCGGGGGCGAGATCGCTGCAGCGTCCCTGCCAGGCCGTCAGCGCCGCCAGACCGCCATGACGCACCATCACTCCCTTGGGCTGGCCGCTGGAGCCGGAGGTGTAGATCAGCGCCGCGATCCTCTCGGGATGATCTGGCCCCACGAAGCGAGGGGCTAATTCGCCCTTCGCCTCTGGGCTTGCCCCTGGATCTCGACTCGGCGCAGCGAGGCGAGGAAGATCCAGGCCGCCGGGAGTCGGGCGATCCGGTCCTGTCACCAGCGCTTCGGCCCGAGAATCCCGCAGCAGGAACTCCAGCCGCACCTCGGGATGCCCCGGGTCCAGGGGAAGGTAGCTGGCCCCGGCGAGGATGCTTCCCAGGCAGGAGGCGATCTGCGCCGCGCCCCGCGGCAGCAGCACCGCCACTCGTCCCTCGGGGCTCACGCCAGCGGCGCGCAGCCGCGCCGCAAGCCGGGACGCTGCCGCCAAGAGCTCACCGTAGGTCCAGGCCGCCCCCTCGGCCACCAACGCCGGGCGCTGCGGCTCCGCCGATCCCCGGGCGAGGATGGCGCGGTGGATCAGCGGCGGGCCGTCGACGCCTTCTTTGGTGCCTTCTCTGGCAACTTCTCCGGCACCTGCCCGGGCGCTCCACTCGTGGAGCACGGCGTGGCGTTCCGCGGCGCTCAGCAGCGGCAGCTCATCCCATCCCCGCGCTGGCTCCGCGATAGCTCGGCGGGCCAGCAGCTGCAGGATCCGCAGCAGGCGTGCTCCGGTGGAGCGGTCGAAGCGCTCCCCGTCGAGCTCGGCGGAAAGCTCAGGGGCGGCGCCGTCGAGAGCCACGCCCAAGGTGATGTCGAATTTCGCCGCGCTGGACTCCACCGAAATCGGCTCCATGGGCAGGCCTCCGAGGGTGGCGGCGGAGGGCGCCGCGCCGCCACCATCCACCAGCACGGCGCGGGCCAGCGCCGCCGGCGGCGGGGAAAGGCGGTCCAGCGGCAGGTCGCCGCGCGACGCCGCCTGGGTCACCTCGCCCCACGCCGACGACAGCACCTCCGCCAGGCCCGCCCCCGGCGGCAGGGTCACGCGCAGCGGAAGCAGATCGGCGAAGAGACCGACGACCCGCTGCAGAGCGGGATCCGGCCGCCCGGCGACGGGCGTGCCCACCACCACGTCCCGAGTGCCGCCGAGGCGCGCCAGCAGCACCGAGACCAGGCCTAGAGCGGTAGCGAATTCCGTCGCCCCGGCCCGCCGTCCCAGGGCCAGCAGCGCCGCTCCCTCGGGAAAGGGCTGGCGCACCGTGATCGCCGGCCCCGGCCCGCCTTCCGGCGCAGGACGATCGTAGGGCAAGGCCGGCGGGCGAGCCCCCTCCAGCTCCCCCTGCCACAGCGCCAGCCGCTCCTCCACCTCCGGCCGCTGCCCGTGCTGCTGCTGCCATCGAGCGAAGTCCCCGTAGCGCAGCTCCAGGGGCCGCAGGACCGGCAGCTCACCGCGCTCCAGAGGCCCCCACGCCCGATCCAGCTCCTCGAGCACGATCTGCAGCGAGAGGCCGTCGGCGGCGATGTGGTGCACCACCACCGCAAGCACGTGCTCCGTCGCGCACCGGCGCAGCAGCAGAAGACGAATCGGCGACGCGCTCTCGAGATCGAAGGGACGTCTCGCCCAGGCGGAGAGACGCCGCACCTCCTCGATTTCCGCCACCCGCGGCGGTAGCCCGGAAAGGTCGCAGCAGCAGAGCCCATCGCTGCCACCGTCGAAACTACCGTCGGTGACCTGCTGCCACGGCCCCTGCTCCGTGGAGGAATAGACCGTGCGCAGCGAGTCATGACGCTGGATCAGCAGGCCCAGGGCGGCGTCGAGGACGGCCACCGAAAGGTCGCCCCGCAAACGCAGCATCAGGGGGATGTGGTAAGCGCTGGACTCGGGCTGGGAGCGCTGATGGAGCCAGAGCTGACGCTGGGCGGCGCTCAGGGGGGCGTCCGTCTGTCCCGCCGCAAAGGGCACCATCCCTGGTGAAGTCCTGCGAATCCCCGCCGCGCCCGCTCCACCTTCCTGGCCTTCTTCCTGGCGGTCTTCCAGGGCGGCTACTTCGTCCACGTCCTGGCGGATCCTCTCCGCCAGGGCCATCGGCGTGCGGGAACGCAGCATCTCCTCGAGGGAGACCGTACGTCCCAGCGTCGTGCCCAGCAGGGCCGTCGCCTGCAGAGCGCTCAGCGAGCTGCCGCCGGCGGCGAAGAGATCTGTATCGCGCCCCGCAGGGCGCCCGAGAACCTGCTCCCATACCTTGACCAGCTGCTCTTCCAGAAGATCCTGCGCAGGCCTCACGGAGACCTCCGGAAGAGGCAGCGCCTCGCGATCCACCTTGCCGTTGCGGTTCAGGGGAAGCGTCTCCATCGGCACGTAGGCTGCGGGGCACAGCCCCGCCGGCAGGCGCTCGGCGGCCCATTGGCGCAAATCGTCCTCGGCGGCCTCGCCCACCACCCAGGCGGCCTCCCCCACCACCCAAGCGGTCAGCACCGACTCGCCGGCCACCTTGGGCGCCGCCACCGCCACCTGGCGCACCTCTGGATGGGCGCTGAGGGCCGACTCCACTTCCCCCGGCTCGATGCGCAGTCCCCGCACCTCCATCTGGAAATCGAGGCGACTGAGAAAGTCGAAGCGGCCGTCGGCCCGCTGACGCACCCGGTCGCCGCTGCGATAAAGCCGACCTCCGAAGGTGCCCGTCAGAGAGTCCGGCACGAAGACCTCGGCGGTGCGTCCCGGGCGCCCCAAATAGCCGCGGCTCACCCCGCCGCCGCCGATCACCAGCTCCCCCTCGAAGCCCGGCGGCAGGGGTCGTAGGCGGTGATCGACGACGAAGATCCGGCCCGCCGCCGCGGGGCGGCCGAGGGATGGCAGTCGACGAATCTCCCGCCCCACCGCCACCGCGCCGGCGGTGGCCACCACCGTCGTCTCGGTGGGGCCGTAGGCGTTGAAGAGCGAGGAGCGAGGATCATTCGGCCGCTGCCGCAGGCGATCGCCGCCGGTCCACAGGCCGCTCTTGGGCATCGCCTCGCCACGAGTGAGCAGAACTTCGATCAAAGCCGTCGGCACCCAGCTCCATGCCGGCTCCAGGCGCTTCAGCAGCGGGCCTAAACGCCCCGGGTCGGTGCGTTCCTCCTCCCCGGGAACGATCAGGGTGGCGCCGTGGGTCAGGGCCGTCCACACCTCCCAGGCGGCGGCGTCGAAGGCCAGGCCTGCCAGGTGAGTGACTCGGCCGCCGGGGGCGAGGGAGCTACAGCGACCCTGCCAGGCCGTCAGCGCCGCCAGGCCGCCGTGACGCACCATCACTCCCTTGGGCTGGCCGCTGGAGCCGGAGGTGTAGATCAGCGCCGCGATCCTCTCGGGATCCTCCGGCCCCATGGGCCGAGAAGCTACTGCGCCCACCACTTCCGACTCTGCTGGGGGGTTCGCTGGCGGTGCCGCCGCCGGGCCCCGACTCGGCGGAGCGAAACGAGGAAGATCCACATCGCCGGGAGTCGGGCGGTCCGACTCCGCCACCAGCGCTTCAGCCCGAGAATCCCGCAACAAATACTCTAGCCTCGCCTCGGGATGCCCAGGGTCTAGGGGAAGGTAGCTGGCTCCGGCGAGGATGCTTCCTAGACAGGCGGCGATCTGCGCCGCGCCCCGCGGCAGCAGCACCGCCACCCGGCCCTCGGGGCTCACGCCAGCGGCGCGCAGCCGCGCCGCAAGCCGAGACGCCGCCGCCAAGAGCTCACCGTAGGTCCAGGCCTCTCCCTCGGCCACCACCGCCGGGCGCTGCGGCTGCGCCGCCGCCCGGGCGAGGATGGCGCGGTGGATCAGCGGCGGGCCGTCGACGCCTTCTCTAGTCCCTTCTCTGGTGCCTTCTCCGGCGCTCCACTCGTGGAGCACGGCGTGGCGCTCCGCAGCGCTCAGCAGCGGCAGCTCGTCCCATCCCCGAGTCGGCTGCGCGAGAGCTCGACGGGCCAATAGCCGCAGGGTGCGTAGCAGACGCACTCCGGTGGCGCTATCGAAGCGCTCTCCGTCGAGCTCGGCGGAAAGCTCGGGGGCCGCTCCGTCGAGGGCCATTCCGAAGGTGAGATCGAATTTGGCCGCGGTGGCCTCCACCGGGATGGGCTCGATGGACAGTCCTCCGAGGGTGGAGGCGGGGGGCGCCGCGCCCCCACCGACCAGCACGGCGCGGGCCAGCGCCGCCGGCGGCGGGGAAAGGCGGTCCGCCGGCAGATCAACTCTCGATTCCGCCTGGGCGACCTCCCGGCGCGCCGACGACAGAATCTCCGCCAGACTCGCTCCGGGCGGCAGGTTCAAGCGCAGCGGCAGCAGATCGGCGAAGAGCCCTACAACCCGCTGCAGGGCGGGATCCGGTCGCCCGGCGACGGGCGTACCCACCACCACGTCCCGAGTGCCGCCGAGGCGCGCCAGCAGCACCGAAACCAGGCCCAGGGCGGTGGCAAATCCGGTCGCCCCGGCCCGCCGCCCGAGGGCCAGCAGCACCGCTCCCTCGGGAAAGGGCTCGATCACCGTGATGGCCGGCCCCGGCCCACCTTCCGGCGAAGAACGATCGTAGGGCAAGGCCGGTGGCCGGGCTCCCTCTAGCTCCCCCTTCCATAGCGCCAGCCGCTCCTCTACCTCCTTCTGCTGCCCGTGCCGCTGCTGCCATCGAGCGAAGTCGGCATAGCGCAGCTCGAGGGGTCGTAAGACCGGCAGCTCACCACGCTCCAGAGGCCCCCAAGCCCGGTCCAGCTCCTCGAGCACGATCTGCAGCGAAAGGCCGTCGGCGGCGATGTGGTGCACCACCACCGCGAGCACGTGTTCCGTCGCGGACCGGCGCAGCAGCAGAAGACGAATCGGCGGCGCGCTCTCGAGATCGAAGGCACGCCCCGCCCAGGCGGTGAGACGTCGCCCCTCCTCGATCTCCGCCACCCGCGGCGAAAGAGCGGAGAGATCGCAGCAGCAGAGCCCATCGCTGCCACCGTCGAAGCCACCGTCGGTGACCTGCTGCCGCGGCCCCTTCTCCGTGGAGGAATAGACCGTGCGCAGAGATTCGTGGCGCTGAATCAACAGGCCCAGAGCGGCCTCGAGGACGGCTACCGGAAGGGGGCCCCGCAGACGAAGCATCAGAGGGATGTGGTACGCGGAGGACTCGGGGTGAGACTGCTGGTGGAGCCAAAGCTGTCGCTGAGCGGCGCTCAGGGGGGCATCCGCTTCCCCCACCTCGGCCCTCGGCCCCGGCGGCGGATCCAGCAGAGCCAGCAGGTCGGCGCGCAGATCCCGCAGCTGCTCCTGCAGCTGCGGAGTCAGCACCCCCTGCCGCGCGCGAAGGCGCAGCTTGCCCCCAGCGGCAGCGATCCCGACGTCGAGACGCCCCAGCTCTTCGAGCAGCCCCACTGCGTTCAAATTTCGATTTCCTCCCACACTTCGTCTCCGGACTCCTGGGATTCCGTCTCCCCGCTGCGTCGCTGATCCACCAATCGGCCGACCCCCTGCACCGTGCGCGCCGCCAGCATCTCCGCCAGCGACAGCGCTACGCCAGAGGATTCCCGCAGCTCCGCCACCGCCCGGGCGGCAAGCAGCGAATGGCCGCCGAGAAGGAAGAAGTCGTCCTCCACCGCCAGATCCTCGAGATCCAGCAGCCGGGCCCAGACCTGCGCCACCTGGCGCTCGCCCTCGGAGCCCGGCGGAGTGCGATCCTCGGCGACGATGGGCACCGCCGTCGGCAGGGTGCGGCGGTCGATCTTGCCTCCGGCGGTGCGGGGCAGCGCCTCCACCACCGCCCAGGCGGCGGGGATCATCGCTGGCGGCAGCCGGCTTCGCAGATGCGCCGCCAGCTCGACGGCACCAACACCTAGGGAGCCCGATCCCGCGGAGTCAGATCCTGCGGATTCAGGCTCTAAGGTGTCCACTTCGACCCAGGCGCAGAGACGCATCTCGCCGGCTTCCTGCACCGGCATCACCACCGCCTGACGCACCCCAGGATGCTCCGCCAAGGCCTTCTCTATTTCCTGGGGTTCCACTCGAACCCCTCGCACCTTGAGCTGTAGATCGCTGCGGCCGAGGAAGACCAGCTCTCCGCTGCTCAACTCGGTGACGCGATCGCCGGAGCGGTAGAGGCGGGCGCCATGGCTTCCGGTGAGCCCATCGGGGAGGAAGCGCTCGGCGGTCGCCGCGGCGTCTCCATAGCCCCGACCCAGGCGTCCGCCGAGAAGGAGCTCACCGGCGAGACCCGGCAGCGCAGGATGTCCGAAGGGACCCACCACTCGGGCCTCTCGGCCCTCCAGAGCGGCGCCGATGGGCACCGGCCCAGACTCCTTCCAGCCCTCCGCCGGCAGGCGCCAGGCGGTAGCGGCGACGGTCACTTCCGCCGGGCCGTAGTGGTTGATCAGATCGACCTTCGCCAGCGGACCCTGCCGCCAGCCGGAGGTGATCTCTGGATCCAGAGCCTCGCCCCCCACCAGCACCGCCCGCAGGGCAGGCGGGGCGGGACGATCTCCGCGCCCCCGAAGCCAGGCGTGGGCGACGGCGGTGGGCAGACTGACGACGGTGACGCCGTTTGCCTCCACGGCTTCCTCGAGACTCGCCGGATCCCACAGCTCGCCGCCGCGCATCACCAGCGAGGATCCCGCCGCCAGAGTGGTATAAAAATCCTCCAGGGCGAGGTCGAAGGTCCAGCCGGCGAATTGAAGCAGGCGATCTTCGGAGCCCAGATCCAGCCATCGAGCCATGGTCTCACCATGCCCGGTGGCGTGGCCGGAGGTCACCGCCACCCGCCGCGGCTCTCCCGTCGAGCCCGAGGTCGAGATGAGGTATCCGAGCTGCTGCGGGTGCTGACTGAAAGACGAGCCTTCAACACCTTCACCGGATGCCGGCGAATCCGCAAGCTCTTCCGCCACTAGCCCTTCTACCGTCAGCTCTTCAACAAGTACCGGCTCGAGGCCGAGCCCCCACGCCAGCTCCGCGAAGGGAGCGGAGACCAGAGCCCGCCGGGCCCCGGTGCCCGCCAGCCGCTGAGTCAGGCGCTGGGAAGGCTCAGCGGGATCCAGGGGCAGACAGACTCCTGGCCCCGCCAGGGCGCCAAGGAAGGCCACCGTCTCGTCCAGGCCGCGGCGCAGCAGCAGGGGAAGCGGCTCTTCCGCTCCAATCCCCAGGGCATGGAGACGCTCCCCGATTCCCAAGGCTCGGGTCGCCAATTCGCCCCAGCTGAGCTCTCCGAGCTCTCCGAGAATCGCCGTGCCCGGCTGCCGGGCGAGCTCCCCAAGGCGCTCGGTGAGGGGCGTGCCGGGAGCCGGGGTCGGACCCTCTTCCACGGTCACCTCGTCCCACGAAGGGGACGACAGAGGCGTCGAGGGCAGGGGCGTCGAGGGCAGGGGCGTCGAGGGCAGGGGCGTCGAGGGCAGGGGCGCCGAGGACTGGGGCGCGAAGTGATCGTGGCGGGCCTCCGGCTCCGCCGCCATCTGGGCCAGAACCTGGGGATAGAGGGTGCTCAAAGCCGCCATCTGATCGCGACCCAGGCGATCGCCGTCGAGCATCAGCTCTCCGGTGATTCCCGGCCCGTCGATGGCCGACTGGAAGTGAGCCACCAGCGGCAGCTCGGTGGTCTCCAGGGCGGTTGTGGAGAGCACCTCGAAGCCCGAGAGCTCCCCCACCTGGCGCTGGACGTGGAAGTGGACGTAGTTGAAGACCGAGTCGAAGAGAGCGCCGCCGCCACGGCGCACCATCTCCGCCAGGGGATAGCGGCGATGGGGAATCATCTCGCCCTCGGCACCGTGGACCTGCTCCACCAGCTCTCGCCAGCTCCCCGCCTCGAGGCGCAACCGGAATGGAAGGGTATTGAGGAACAGCCCCAAGGCCTTCTCTCCGCCCTCCGTCTCCGGCCGGCCGTGGGTCACCAGGCCGCTCACCACCTCGGGCTCCCCGGCGACCTCCGCCAGGCAGCGCAGATGGGCGGCCAGGAGCAGCGATCGCAGCGGCAGGCCCATGGTCTCCGCCAGCTTTCGCAGGCCAGCGGCCACCGGCGAGGGAATCTCCACCTCCAGGCTCTGCTTCCCCTCCGTAGCCCTCGGGGCGCCGATGCGGGGAGGCAGAACGGTGCGCGGGGCCCCCGCCAGCCACTGCTCCCAGAAGTCGGCGGTAGCCGGATCCTCCAGCGCCCGCCGCTCGCCCTCCACCGCCTCCCGCAGGCCCACCTCGGGAGCCTCCGGTAGCGCCGCGGACGAGCTCGCCACCAGGTCTCGATAGAGCCCCATCAACGCCGTCAGGAAGCTCGCCGAGCTCCAGCCGTCGAGAATGGCGTGGTGATCGCAGAGGGTGAGTCGGAAACGCTCCCCATCGAGGCGGTGCACCCGCAGCCGCAGCAGCGGCGCCACCGCCGGATCGAAGGGGCGGGAGCGCTCCTGGGCGACGATCTCCTCCGCCGAGGGTACTACCGAGGGCACTCCTGAGGGCACCGTCCCGGCGGCCAGGTCGACCACCTCCAGAGGAACCTCGACGTCGCGGTGGACCACCTGCAGAGGCTGATCGAAGCCCCGCAGATGGAAGGAGGTGCGCAGCACCGGGTGAGCTTGCGCCATGGCCGCGAGGGCGCGGCGTAGGGCCTGCTCGTCGAAGGGAGCCTTCAAATCGAAGCTGACGACGTCGACGTAATGCCCCGAGTCGGGATCTCGCTCGCTCTCGAAGAGCATCCCCGCCTGGAGGGCCAGGAGCGGAAAGGCGTCCTCGGCGTCCTCCGGAAGGCGCTCCCGATCGGCGTCGGAAAGGCCCTCGAAGGGCACCTTCTCCAACCCGTTGGGGGCTTCCTCAGCCTCGCCAGCGAGCTCCGCGAGAGCTCGAACGGTGCGGTGGCGGAAGAGGTCCTGCACCGAGATTTCCACCCCGCGGCTGGCCGCCAGGGCCCGCACCCGGACGCTCTGGATGGAGTCTCCCCCGAGCTGGAAGAAGTTGTCGTCGATGCCCACCCGAGACTGCTGCAGCACCTCGGCCCAAACCTCCGCGAGGGCGCGCTCGGTCGGGTTGCGAGGTTCGACGTAGGGGGCCCGAGTCGAGGCGGGTTCGGCCTCCGCCAGCGCCGCCCGGTCGAGCTTGCCGTTGGGCAGCCGCGGCAGAGCGTCCACCGCCACCAGCTGAGACGGAACCTGAGGCTCCGGCAGCCGCTCCCGCAGCCAGTCGAGAATCGCTTCCGCCTCGATCTCCTGCTCCGCCTCGACCCACGCCAGCAGGCGGGGGGCCTCGTCCGCCTTCTGCTTCACCACCACCACGACCTCTCGCAGCGCCGGGTGGCCGCCGAGCACCGACTCCACCTCCGCCGGCTCGATGCGGTGACCTCGAACCTTGATCTGGCGATCCCCCCGGCCGAGGAACATCGCCGCGCCATCCCGCCGCAGCCACGCCCGGTCGCCGGTGCGGTAGAGGCGGGCGCCGGGGATCTCGGCCCAGGGATCCGGCAGGAAGCGGGCGGCGGTCTCCGCAGCGCGGCCGACGTAGCCTCGGGCCACGCTCGATCCACCGACCAAGAGCTCCCCCGCCATCCCGAGGGGGACCGGCCGGGTGGCCGGCATGCCCGCCACCAGGTAGATCCGCGCCTGCCCCGCCGCCGATCCGATGGGTGGATCGATAGCCAGCTCCGTCGCGGCGCTGAGGTCCGCCACGGTGGCCCACACCGTGCCTTCGGTGGGTCCGTATTCGTTGTGCAGCTCAGCCCCCGGTAGTCGCTCGTGATGCAGCGAGACCAGAGATGCCGGGCAGGCCTCGCCGGCGACGATGGCGCAGCGCAGGGCCGCAAGGCCCGCCGTCGCGGCCTCTTGCTCCAGCAACAGGCGCCACAGCGCCGGCAGCGCTAGCAGATGGGTCACCCCCCAGCGCCCGGCGTCTTCGAGGAGCCGAGGCACGTCGTGCTGGAAACCGTCCGGCGGCAGCGCCAGGGTGCCCCCGGTCGAAAGGGTCCAGAACAGGCCGGCGACGCTGCTGTCGAAGGAAAGGGAGGAAATCAGCAGGAAGACCCCCACCGGCTCTCGGTAATGCACCGGCCGGGCCGCCGTGGAGGCCGCCAGCGAGGCGCGATCGATCACCACTCCCTTGGGCCGTCCCGTCGAGCCGGAGGTGAAGAGCACGTAGGCCGAGTTCCGCGGCGCCACCGGCCGCACCCGCAGCTCGAGGCTCTCCCCCGCTTCGGCCGCCGCCAGGGGAAGCTCCAGGGTGGTCCCGGAGAATTCCCTAGCGAGCTCACTATCAAGCCCACTATCGAGCTCACCAGCGAGGGCCGGATCGGTGATCAGCACCTGGGCGCCGGCGTCCTCCGCCGCCCCGGCGAGGCGACGCCAGGGATACGTGGGGTCGAGGGCCAGGTAGGCACCGCCAGCGGCCATCACCGCCAGCACCGACACGATCAGCCGATGGTCTCGGGGCAGGTGAATGCCCACCACCACCTCTGGACCCACTCCCGCCGCTTCGAGGCGACGAGCCAGGGCTTCCGCTTCGGAAGCTAGTTCGCCATAAGTCCTGGAGCCTCCACTCGTGGAACCCCCGCCGGTGAGCAATGCAAAGGCATCCGGCTTCGCCGCGGCGTGGGCGGCAAAGGCGGTGATCACGTCCTGCGGATCCGCCGGCGGCGTCGGCCGCAGCTCTTCCAGCAGGCGCTCTGCGTCCTCCCGGGAATGCAGCGGAAGGCTTCCGAGGGCCGCTTCGGGGTTCCCGGCGGCGGTCTCGAGAAGGCTCCACAGCCCCCGAGCGAAGCCGTCTGAATCGTCGCTCCGCAGGCGTCGAGCATCAACGCCAAGAAGCAAGGAGGGGTTCTCGCCATCGCTCTCCACCACCAGTCGGGTGGTGAAGCGCTCGGTCAGGGTCCGCAGCGCCACCACCTCGACCTCCCAAGACCCCGCCGACACCGCCGGGATCCGGGATCGAATCTCCACGAGGTGACGAGGCGGATCCTGGATCGAAGGATCGAAGACCTCCTGCCAGGCCAGCAGCTCGTCCCAGCTCTCGGCGAGGCGCCGGGCGAGGGTGATCAGCGTGTCGGCGCCCTCGGCCTCGAAGCTCAGCGGCAGATGGCGGGCCATCGGCCCCTGGACGGAGCGCAGCTCCTCCATGCGGCGGCCGTCCGCCAGCACCCCCAGGGTGCCGCCTTGGCGATCCGCCAGCCGGGCCAGCTGCCACCCCCAGGCGGCGAGCCAGATGGCCTCGACATCGGTCTCCGCGGCGGTAGCGAGATCCCCCACCGCCCGCAGCACCGACTCGGGAATGACAAATCGCTCTTCCCGAGGCTCGAAGGGCTCGTCCGAGGCGGACTCCAGAAGCAGCGGCTGGGACGCCGAGTCCTGCCGCTGTCGCTCCCAAAAAGCCCTGCCGTCTTCCCCGTTCTCCCCTTCCAGAAGCTGGAGCTGCCACTCCGCCAGGTCGGGGTATTGCAGCCGCTCCGGCGCGGCTCCGTCCGCCGCGACTAGAGTTTCCGCGAGCTGTTCCACCAGGTCCTGAAGAGCGCCGGCATCCCCCGCGGCGCTGGCGAGGGAGACCACCAGGCGATGATCCTCCGGCGCGAAGCGGAAGACCTGGGCGGCGAAGAGGGGCGCCGACGGATCGGCGCCAAGCCCTCCTCCGGTGTCCAATCGAGTAGCGAAGCAGCGATCGAGGGCGAGGCGAGACTGCTCCGCGCTGAGGGAGGAGAGATCCGTCAACGACGCCGCCCCTTCCTTCGGCGGGTGAATGTGCATCACCGGCATGGTGAGCCCCGGCGCCCGGCCGAGGGAGGCCCGAAAAATCTCGTTGCCCTCGCTGAGGGCGGAGAGGGCCCGCAGCAGACGGCCCGATTCCAGGGGCCCCCGCACCGCAATTTCGGCATGCACGGCGTAGGGCGCGCCGCGCCCATCGCCGCCGGCGTACAGAGCCCAGGCCCGCCGCTGCTGGGGCGAGGTCCGAAAGCTCTCCGCCGCGGCATTCATCTCCGCCACGTCCTCTCCGACCTCTTGCTTCGCAGAGTGACTCATCCCGCCACCGGCTCCATCATCGCCACCACCACCTGGCGCTCCCCGGTGTAGGGGCGGCGACCGTGGGCGAAGCAGAGGTTGTCCAGCAGCATCACGTCCCCGGGCTGCCAGGGGAAGGCCACCGTCTCCTGCCGATAAGCCCGGCGAATGATCTCCGCCACTTCCGGCTCGATGACGCTGCCGTCGCCGTAGTACGTGTTGTAGGGCAGGCCCTCTTCTCCGAGATCGTCCAGCAGGGTCTGACGCATCTCCGGCTCGAGGGACGAAACGTGGAAGAAGGCGGCGTGGTTGAACCAGATCGCCTCGCCGGTCTCGGGGTGCTGGCGCAGCGCCGGCCGCCGCTGGCGGGTGCGCAGACGATCCTCGCCCTTCCACTCGTACTCGATGTCGTGGCTCTCGCAATAGGCCTCGACCTCGCTCCGATCCGAGGTCTGGAAGACCTCCTCCCAGGGCAGGCCGAGACCGTCGTTGTAGTTGCGCACGTAGAGCACGCCGAGGTCGTCGAAGCGCTTGCGCACTCCCATCGGCAGGTGATCCGGCACCCGGCGTACGTCGGCGATGGGGGTCTCGCCGCCGGTGTCCGCCACCTGCAGGGCGCCGAAGTAGATCTTTTGGGGGAAGCTGGTCCAGTAGGTGCCCTCGTTGTGCAGGGCGATGGTGCGCTCCGACGGGTAGACGGTGGAGACGTAGACCCCTTCGCCGACCCTCGGACGGGGCGTCGAGCGATCCTTGTACTCCAGCGGCTCGCCCACCGAGGTGGCCTCCACCAGGCGCTGGAACTGGTGGATGTCGCTGATGGGAAAGCCGCGGAAGAGCAGGGCCCGATGCTCGGCGAACCAGCCCGCCACCAGCTCGCGGGCGGAGGCCGCCCAGGCGGCGAGATCCAGGTCGGCGGTTCGCGGCTGGATCACGGCGGGAGCCGCGCCGTTCAAGAGCTTGCAGGTGACGGCCTCCGCCGGGTCGGCAACGACCTGGCGACGGCGCACGGACCCCAGACCGGGAAGGGAGGGAGGACGAAAGCTTTTCTCAGTCATGAATCCGGATCCTTTCTAGAAGATGGGGAGAACCCGCCGCGGCGCCGGCCGGGGCGCAGCGCACCGAGGCGATCCTTGAGATGAGCCTCGAAGCGCCGACGACCGGCGCTTTCCGCGGCCTCGTCCCGCTGGGCGAGTTGTTGAGTCAGGGTGGAGAGACGGATCTTCGGGTTCCGAGCCAGGGCTTCCAGCACCGACTGGAAGCCCGCCGCCAGGCGGCGGCCGGTAGCGGCGGTGAAGAGCTCGCGGTCGTATTCCAGAACGCCCCGCAATCCCTTGTCGGTGACGCTCAGGTTGGCGGCGAGATTGAACTTGGTGGGCCCCGCATCGGTGGGCAGGGGCGTCGCCCGGATTCCCGGGACCTGGAGGCCGGGATCCTCGTCCTGGAGCACGAACCACACCTCGTAGAGGGGAGCGTGGCGGGGATCGCGATCGGCGCGCAGAGCGGCCAGCAACCGGTCGTAGGGCAGTTCCCGCAGAGCCCAGGCGTCCACCGCGGTGCGCCGCACCCGCTCGACGACGTCCCCGAAATCGGGGTCGTAGTCGGGGTCGTCCCCGAGGTCAGTACGGAGCACCAGGGTGTTGGTGAACATCCCCACCACTCCCTCGAGGGCGCGGGCGGGGCGCACCTCCACCGGCGTTCCCACCCGCTGATCCCGCTGGCCGGTGAGGGCGGCGAGATAGAGCTGGAAAGCGCTGAGCAGGGCGATGTAGAGCGTCGTCCCCTCCCCCGCCGCCGCGTGGAGCGCCCGCAGCTCCTCGACGCCGAGCTCCAGGGTCGCCAGGCCGCCGGAGCGGCTGGGAGCAGACTCCCCGGACGGCGACTGGTCGTAGGGCAGAGCGACCCGGGGCAGATCACCACCGAGGCGGGAACGCCATAGCTCCAGCAGCGGCGGCAATGCCCCGCCGTCTTCCAGCCAGCGGCGCTCCCAGGCGGCGAAGTCGGCGTATTGCAGCTCCGGCGGCGGTAGCGAGGGCTCCCGCCCGGCGGCGAGGTCGACATAGAGCCTCTGTAGCTCGTCGAGGAGGATGGAGATGGAGCCGCCATCCGCCGCGATGTGGTGCACGTTGACCAGCAGGTCCCAGCGCTCGGGGCCGTGGCGCAGCAGCAGCACCCGCAGCGGGGCCGCGCTAGCGAGATCAAAGCGGTAGGCCCGCTCGGCGCTGGCCAATCCCTTCGCCACTTCCTGAGCCGTCGACGGCGCCAATCCCGAGAGATCCACCACCGGCCAGCTCTGCGGCGCCGGAGCCGGCAGCAGCTGAGCCCGGGGCACTCCCGCGACTTCCGGATAGCAGGTGCGCAGCGCCTCGTGACGGGTGGCCAGAGCGCTCCATGCGGCCCGCAGCGCCCGAGGGTCGACGGGCCCTTCCAATCGCAACGCCGAAGGCATGCCGAAGGCCGGGCTTCCGGGGTCGAGGCGATCGAGGAACCACAGCCGCTCCTGGGAGAAGGAGAGGAAGTGACGCTGCTTCGCGGGCTCCAGAGGCGGCGGCTCCGGGCGAAGGGGGCTGCGCATCCTCTCCCCCAGACGCTCCGCCTGGAGCCTCAGGGTGGGGGCCTCGAAGAGGTCGGAAAGAGGCATCTCCACGCCGAAGATCTCGCGGATGCGGGGGATCAATCGTGCAGCGGCCAGGGAATGACCGCCGAGGGCGAAGAAATCGTCCCCGGCTCCCACCGTCTCGACTCCCAGCACCTGCTGCCACAGAGCCGCAAGCCCCTCTTCTTCAGGGCTGGCGCCGCCCACGGGGAACGACGATCCGACGGTGAGGGGGCTAGGAGCGACCATGCGGCGGCGGTCGATCTTCCCCGTCAGGGTGGTCTCCAGGCGCTCCACCGCCGCCCACAAGGTGGGCTGCTGGTAGGAGGGCACCCGCTCCCCAAGCTCCGCAGCGATCTCTTCCAGAGAACGATCGGCGACCACCCAAGCCGCCAAGGCCAGGCCCGCCGGACCGTCCAGCACGGCCACCGCCGCTCCTCCCACTCCCCGGCAACCGAGGAGAGCGGCCTCCACCTCGCCGGGCTCCACCCGAAAGCCGCGGAGCTTGACCTGACGATCGAGGCGACCGAAGAACTCCAGCTGACCGTCGGTGGCGAAGCGCACTCGATCGCCAGTGCGATAGAGCCGCGCCCCTGGCCGCGAGCCGTAGGGATCGGGTACGAAGACCTCCGCGGTGCGCGCCGGCTGGCCGAGGTAGCCGCGGGCCAGAGTTCCGCCGCCGATGCAGAGCTCCCCCGCGGCGCCCGGCAGCACCGGCCCGAGATGGCGATCGAGGACCAGGGCGCGGATGCCCTCGTAGGGACGACCCAAGGGGATTCGAAGCGTCTCCGGGGCGAAGCCCTCCGACGCGACGACGGCGACGGTGGTCTCGGTGGGGCCGTAGGTGTTGATCAATCGAAGGCCGGACTCGGTGCCCCGGTGCCAGGCCGGCAACACCTCGGCGCGGGCCTCTTCCCCGCCGAGGATCACCAGCCGGACGGCGGTCGGCGCGCGCAGATCTCCGTCCTCCATCGCCGCCGCTAGCTCGTGCCACCAGGCGGTGGGCAGGTCGAGGACGGTGACCCCGTGGTCGTCACATAGCTCGAAGAATCGCCGCGGTGAGGCGAGGGTGTCGGCGCTGCGAAGGGCCAGCGAAGCTCCAGCCCTGAGGGTGAGGAAAATCTCCTCGATGCTGGTATCGAAGGCCGGCGAGGCCATTTGCAGCACCCGGTCGCTGAAGCTCACTCCATAGAGCTGTTGGGCCCCGGTGAGGAAGCGCTCCAAGGCGATGATCGATACCACCACGCCCTTCGGCTGGCCGCTGGAGCCGGAGGTGAAGAGCACGTAGGCCGCATTCTGGGGATGGACCGTCGGCCATTGGGGATCTGGGAGCTCCACTGGGAGCTCTACTGGGGGCTCATTCGCGGTCGGGCTCAGGGCGTCCCGAGGCACCAGGATCGTAGGAACCGGCAGATCTACCTCCGCGCCTTCTCCCGTGTCATCTCCTGTCTGGGCGACCGCCAGAGCATGACGGCAGCCGGCGAGGGTCAGAATCTCGTCCCGACGGCGCCGCGGCAGGCCAGGATCCAGGGGCACGAAGGCCGCTCCGACGGCGAGCACCGCCAGCAGCGAGACCACCAGGGCGGGGGATCGATGGGCCAGCACGGCGACCCGGTCTTCGCCCCTGACACCCGCCGAACGCAGCTCCGCGGTGAGCGCCATCACCCTGACAGCGAGATCGCCGTAGCTCAGCTCGACGCCGGTCTCCAGATCCACCACCGCCGTCGCCGCCGGGTAGCGGCGGGCGTGATCCAAGACCGTAGCCACCAGGGGAAGGGGCTCGGTCTGCGGCCCGCCGGCGCCACTCCACTCCTCCAACACCGTCGAGCGCTCCGCGGCGGAGAGCAGCGGCGCCCGGGAGAGGGGCCGGCGCGGCTGCTCCAGCAGGGCGGCGCTCAGGCGCTGGAAAGCGGCCGCCAGGCGCTCCACCGTGACCTCGTCGAAGAGCGCGGAGCGGTATTCCAGCACGCCGCCGATGCCCTCGCCTTCCGGCGCCAGCACCAGGCCCAGATCGCTTTGGACAGCGCCCGTATCCAGCGACCAGCGGCGCAGCTCCAGCGGCCCGCTGCTGAGCTCCGCTGCCGGCAGATCATGGAAGGCGAACATCACCTGGAAGAGAGGGGTGTGGGACAGGCTGCGCTCCACCTCCAGCTCATCCACCAGGCGCTCGAAGGGCAGATCCCGCAGCGAGAAGGCGTCCAGGGCGTCGCGCTGCCCGCGGGCCACCAGCTCCTCGAGACTGGGATCACCGCGCAGGTCGCCGCGCAGCACCAGGGTGTCGATGAAGGGGCCCACCACCGACTCCAGCTCCGGCGCCTCCCGGGCCGTCATCGGCACTCCGATGGGAAGATCAGAGTGGGAAGTCCAGCGAGAGAGGAGCGCCTGCCACAGGGCCAGCAGGGTGACGAAGGGAGTGGTGGATCGACCCTCGGCGAAGCGGCGCAGACGCCGCGCCAGGGCCGGCGCGAGACCCACCGCGACTCGCCCCCCGGCGTCGTCGAGGCGGGCCGGCCGAGGTCGATCCGTCGGCATCTCCAGCAGGCGCGGAGCTCCGTCGAGGCGCTGACTCCAGCGCTCCAGGCGAGTCTCCAGCACGTCTCCCTCTAGCACCTGGCGCTGCCAGGCGGCGTGATCGATGACCTCCAGGGGAAGAGGCGCCAGAGCACTTCCGGCGTAGGCGGCGAGCAGGTCCGAGAACAGGATGCCCATCGACCAGCCATCGGTGGCCACGTGGTGAATCGAGAGCACCAGCAGATGCCGCCGGGGAGCGAAGCGATAGAGCGCTCCCCGCCACGGCGGCGCCGCCGCGAGGTCGAAGGGCAGGGTGATGAAGCGCCGGGCCTCGCCCTCGGCGGCGGCCAAGGCCAGCTCACTGGGCAGGGAGGAGAGATCGACGCAGGCCAGAGGGAGAACTCCCTCATCGGATCCGTAGTCATCGAATCCAATGGCATCGAATCCAATGGCATCGAATCTGGAGTCGTCGATCACCTGCGCCGGCCCCGACTCGGTGTCCACGATGCGGGTGCGCAGCGCCGTCTGCCGCGCCACCACCGCGGCGAGGGCCTGTCGCAGACGCCGGCCGTCGAGCTGCCCCGAGATCTCCACCGCCGCCGGCACGTGGTACGCCGGCGAGGCCGGATCGAGGCGATGCAGCAGCCACATCCGCTCCTGGGTGAAGGAGAGGGGGGAAGGACCGCGGCGCTCGTCGTCCGGGAGGCGCTGAATCGGCGGCAGCGGGGGCGTGCCCCGCAGCTCGTCCACCGCCGCGGCGAAGGTCTCGAGGCGAGGCGAGGAGAACACCGTGCTCAGCGGTACCTCGAGCTCGTAATCCCGCCGCAGCCGGGCAACCAGTCGGGAAGCCACCAGAGAATGCCCGCCGAGGGCAAAGAAGTCTTCCTCGGCGGGGGGGAGCTCCTCGAGCCCCAGGAGCTCCGCCCACAGGCGCGCCACGCTCTCCTCGGTGCCTTGCCGCGGCGGACGACCGACTCCAGCCCCCGCTGGAGCGGAAGGCTCGGGGAGAGAGCGCCGATCCACCTTGCCGGCGGCGGTGGTCGGCAGTCGGTCCAGCACTACCACCCGGGCCGGCACCATCGCCTCCGGCAGCCGCTCGCCGAGCTCCTGCCGCAGGCTCTTCGCGAAGAGCTCCACATCCTCCACCGGCCGTGGCGCCGCCGGCACCACCCAGGCGGTGAGCGCTATCGGGCCGGATCCGGCACGGCGACCGTCTACCGCCGCCACCCGCACCGAGGCCAGCGACGCTAGCGAGGCCTCCACTTCCGCCGGCTCTACTCGGATGCCCCGGACCTTCAGCTGACTGTCTTCGCGGCCGAGATATTCCAGCCGCCACCGGCCCTCGCTGCCGGCCCGCAAGCGAGCCCGGTCCCCGGTGCGGTAGAGCCGATCGCCGGCGCCGCCGGAATAGGGATCCGGCACGAAGCGCTCGGCCGTTTCCCGCGGCTGGCCGAGGTAGCCCCGAGCCAGGCCGCCCCCGCCGAGGGCGAGCTCACCGGGCACTCCCAGCGGCAGGCGCACCAAGGCCTCGTCCACCAACCAGGCAGAGCATCCGGGCATCGAATTGCCGATGCCCGCCGAGCCCACCACCTGGCCCCCTTCGTCGAGGGTGCTGGCGTCGAGGGTGATGTCTTCGAGGGCGCCGTCTTCCCCATCCGAGAGCCTCGTGCTGGAAGACACCGTGCTGGAGGACACCGCGCTGGAGGACGCCGTGCTGGAAGAAACCGTGCTCCCCACTACCGCCTCCGTCGGGCCGTATTCGTCGTGCACTCGGCTCCCGGGGGCCAGCCACGCCACGTCCGAAGGCGACAGGGCTTCCCCTCCCAAGACCAGCTCCCAGGGCAGTTCCCGGGTCTCCGCCGGCTCCAACAGGGTCTCCCCCAGCAGCCGCGCCTGAGAGGGGGTCAGCTTCACTCGAGGCCTCTCTTCCCCGGCGGGCACCAGCGGGCCGAGGCCGGAGGCCGGCAGCGGTTCCGGCGCCAGCACCACCCGGCCGCCGCTCAGCAGCGGCAGCCACAGCCCGGTGATCGCCAGGTCGTAGATCACCGGAGTGTGCAGCAGCCAGGTGCCCCCGGGGCCGTAGGCCGCCGCGGCCCGCGCCAGGTAGCGGCCGAGGCCCTGGCGGCTCACCATCACGCCCTTGGGACGACCGGTGGAGCCGGAGGTGTAGAGCACGTAGGCCAGCGCCTCGGGAGCAACCAGGGGTAGAGGCGTGTAGGCCCGGGCCAGATCCAGCTCCCCAACCTTCGGCCTGAGGCGCTCGATACCGTCGGGGATGGCATCCATCTAGCCTTCCTGCCAAGCCTCCGCCTTCGCCACCAGCCAGCAGGCTCCGGCGTCGGCGAGCAGGGCGGCACGGCGGGGCCGGGGGTGCTCCGGCGTCAGCGGTAGGTAGGCGCCTCCAGCGGCCACCACCGCCAGCATCCAGGCCATCAGCTCCGGCGAGCGGGGCAGATCCAAACCCACCACCGTCTCCGGCCCGACGCCTCGGCGATGCAGCTCGTCGACCCGAGCCCGTACTTCCGCACCGAGGCGCTGGTGACTCCAGCGCCCGCCAGACCACAGCAGCGCATCCTGTGAGCCGTGGGTGGCCCAGGTGGACTCCATCCGCCCTCCGAGGCTCCAGCAGGAATCCGCTGGCGAGGCCGTCACCGAGGCCGCTATCAGCTCCTCCTGCTCCACCGGCGACAGCAGCTCCAGCTCCCACAATCCCCGCTTCGGCGCGCCGAGGGCGGCGCCCAACAGCCGGGTGAAGCTCGCCCCCAAGCGCTCGGCGGTGGCGCGGTCCAGCAGATCGCAGCGATACGCCAGGCCCCCGAACAGGCTTCCGTCCTGGGCCTTGCTCAAGCTCAACTCGAGATCGAAGCGGGCGGAGACCGCCCCTGCCGACAGCAGCTCGAAGAGGCCCTCCCCCTGCCCACCGATGCCCGGCGGATCGAGGGTGAAGGAGACCTGCACCAGGGGGCTGTGATCGCGATGCCGATCCGCCACCAGCTCCGCCACCAGCCGCTCGAAGGGCACCTCGGCGTTGCACAAGGCGTCGACGACCGTCTTCCCCACCTGGTTCACCAGGTCGCCGAAGCCGCCGGTGCCAAGGTCGGCGCTCAGCGCCAGAGTGTTCACGAAGCAGCCCACCAGAGGCTCCAGCTCCGGCAGCGAGCGCCCCGCCTCGGGGGTGCCCACCACCACTCGTCGATCGCCGCCGAAGCGCCCGAGGAGCAGCTGGTAAGCGGCCAGGAGCACGGCGAAGCGAGTGGTTCCCTGCTGTCGAGCCAGGGCTTCGATGCTCGCGCCGGTCTCGATCTCCAGGCTCAGGGGGACCCAATCAGCGGCGCTGCCGGCACCACGGCCGGCACCGCTGCGCGGACGGTCCAGGGGCAGGGTGAGCACCGGCGGCACTCCCGCCAGCTGCTGACGCCACCAGTCCAGGGAGACCTCCAAAGCGCCCGCCGCCTCTCGCTCCCGCTGCCAGGCGGCGTAGTCGCCGTATTCGATCTCCAGCTCCGGCGGCGCCGCAGCGTCCCCCACGACCTCCGTCGACAGCTCCCGGGCAACGACGCCCAGGGACCAGCCATCGCAGGCGGCGTGGTGGAAGACCAGTACCAGCGCCTTGCCGAGCTCTCCGAGATCGAGCCACGTAGCCCGCAGGGCCGGCTCCGCCGCGAGGTCGAAGGGCAAGGAGGCGAGACGGCGGCCGATCCCGGCGGCGACCTCTTGCCGGCTTTCCGTCGGCACGGACCACAGATCGACCACCGGCAGAGACAGGGTTCCCGGGGGCAGGATCCTCGCCCGGGCACCCTCGGGGCCCTCCACCACCAGGCTACGGAGGGTCTGGTGGCGCGCCACGAGGTTCTCCAGCGCTCGTCGCCAGGTCCCCAGCTGCGCATCCGCCGCAAGCAGCAGCGGCACCGGCAGGTTGTAGGCCGCCGAGGCCGGTTCGAGCTGCTGCAGCAGCCACAGCCGCTCCTGAGGGAAAGAGAGGGGCGGTAGCTCCTCGCCCTCCCGCCGCACCAGCAGCGGCCCCGCAGCGGGCTGGCGCCGCGCCAGCTGGCGAGCGAGATCCGCGGCGCTGGGATGCTCGAAGAGCAGGCGCAGCGGCAGCTCGGCGTCGAAGCGGCGGCGCAGGCGGGCCAGCGCCCGGGCGGCGCTCAGGGAATGGCCGCCGATCTCGAAGAAGGAGGCATCGACGCTCACCGCCGGCACTTCGAGCACCTCGGCGAAGATCGCCGCCACCGCCACCGCTAGGCCGCTGGCGGCCCTGCCCTCGACTCTCGGCTCCCCCTCGGAGGGGGCTGCCGGCGCCGGCAAGGCTCGCCGGTTCAGCTTGCCCGAGGCGGTGCGGGGCAGGGCATCCAAAATCACCCAGGAATCCGGCACCATCGCCGCCGGCAGACGCTCCGCTAGCCACGGCGAAAGCTCCTGCCGGGGCGAGGCCTGAGCCTCAGCCCGGAGCACCACGTAGGCCACCAGCCGCGCCACCGAACCACTGCCGTGAATGGCGATAGCGGCGGCGGATACCGCCGGGTGAGCGGCGAGGGTGCGCTCCACCTCGCCGGATTCGACCCGGTGGCCGCGAACCTTGAGCTGGTCGTCCAGCCGGCCGAGGATATGTAGCTGATATACGGCCAACTGATACCCGGCTAGCTGCTGGCCCTCCCCCTGCTGCCCCTGCGGCGACTGACCCTTCAGCTGATCTACGGGCAGCCAGCGGGCTCGATCCCCGGTGCGGTAGAGGCGACTGCCGACGGGCATCCCCCAATGCCCCGCGAAGGGATCCGGAAGGAAGCGTTCCGCGGTGAGCCCGGGACGCCGGTGGTAGCAGCGTGCCAGCACGTCGCCGCCGATGTAGAGCTCCCCTACGGCCCCTGGCGCTACCGGCTCCAGATGCTCGTCGAGCACCACCAGTCGACTGCCGGCAATGGGACCTCCCACCGGAGCCCGGGGAGGCCATCGGGCCGGATCCCCGGTGAACTGAGCCGCCGAGACCACGTGGGACTCGGTGGGGCCGTAGTGATTGTGCAGGCGCCTAGGCGGCGTACCCGAGCACAGGGCCACCACCGCCGGATCGACGTAGACCTGCTCTCCGGCGGACACTAGGTCGACGAGAGATCCGGGAAGCTCCTGCGCCGGCAGGCCTTCGGCGGCCACCGCCAGCTCCCGCAGAGCGACGTAGGGCAGGAAGAGGCGCTCCACCCGGTACTTCGCCAAATGGTGCAGCAAGGCCCGGGGATCCTGGCGTTCCTCTTCTCCAACGAGAACCAGGGTTCCCCCTCGCTCCCAGGTAGAAAAGATCTCCTCGAAGCTGACATCGAAGCCGAGGGCGGAGAACCAGGCGGTGCGCGCCGAGTCGCCGAGACTTCCCCGCTGCCACCGCAGCAGCCCGGCGAGAACGCCGTGGGACAAGGTCACGGCCTTGGGCTTGCCGGTGGAGCCGGAGGTATAGAGCAGATAGACCGGATTCCGGGGATCGCGCTCCGGCGCCTCGTCGGCGAAGGGATCCGAGGGCGGGGCCTCGCCGCGGAATTCTTCGATGGACAAGGCCATCGTCTCCGGCTCCAGAATCCCCTCCGGCGGGCGATCGGCGACCACCACCAGCGTGCCCGAATCCCGCACCATCGCCGCCAGTCGCCGCTGCGGCAGCGCCGGATCCAGGGGCAGGGCCACCCCACCGCAGCGCAGCACGCCGAGGAGGGTAACGAGGGCTTCCGCCGTGCGCCCGAGGTAGAGGCCCACCGGAACCTCCGGTCCCACCCCGAGATCCCGCAGGCGGCGGGCCACGGCCCCGGACCGCCACCACAGCTCCCTGTAGCTCAGCTCCCCCTCCGGCCCCTCCACCGCGGGGGCCTGCGGACTCTTCTCCACCGCCGCCGCCACCAGCTCGTCGACGCAGGGGGCGGCAGCTGCCGGGGCTCCGATTCCAGGCTCCAGCCGTTGGCGAAGCTCATCGACGGTGAGCAGCGTCGCCACCGCAGCGGGCTCGCTGCGTTTCTTCGCTGAAGAAGCTTTTTCCAGCGAAGGAGCCTCTCCCAGAGCGGAAGCGGCATCCGCCACCGCCCGGCGGTAGAGCTCGGCGATCTCCTCCAGGCGAGGCTGGGGAACCCGGCTGAGGTCCGCCTTGAGGGTGAGGGCCAGCCCTTCCCCCTCGGGGGTGCGGTAGAAGTGGGCCAGCAGGGGCAGGTCCGTGCGCTCCAGGAATTGGCCGCCGAGGACCTGAAGTCGATTCCCCTGGGCTAGCCCCTCGAAGATATGGAAGTGGACGTAGTTGAAGGCGGTATCGAAAAGCTCGCCGCCGCCGGCCTGCTGGCGCATCTCGGCGAGGGGGTAACGACGGAAGGGCTGGAGCTCCGCCTCGGCGGCAAAGGCAGCCTGAGCGCGGCTCACCCAATCCCCCCTCGGCCCCGAGGAGCGCAGCGGCAGAGTGTTGAGGAAGAGGCCGAGGGAGCGCTCGGCGGCGGGGCCGCCGGGACGAGCGTGAACGATGAGCCCGGTCCAGGGCTGGCGGCGGCCGGTCGCCGTCTCCAGCACCCGCAGATGAATCGCCAGTAGCAGGCTCTTGAGGGGAAGACCGAGGCGCTGGGCCGCCGCCTGGAGCTGCGAGCCCGCCTGCGCTTCCACCACCACCGGGATCTCGGCCATTCCCGGGACGGACTCCTCATCGACCCGATCCACTTCCGCCGCGGCCAGGGGCAGGGGCAGGGGTAGAGACATTGGCGAGAGCGGCGCCGAGGCCAGATAGCGGCGCCAATGCTCCGCCACCTCGGGATTCTCGAGGGCGGCCACTTCCGCCGCCGCGTAGCGTCGGGGGCTGTCGTCCGGCGGTAATTCTGGGAAAGACGAGTCGTCCAGCGAGGCGAGGTAGAGTTCCATCAGCTCCCGGCTCAGGCTGGCGACGCTCCAGCCGTCGAGGATGGCGTGATGGAAGCTCAGCGTGAGCTGCCAGCGATGCTCGCCCCGGTGTGCCACGTCCAGTCGCCACAGCGGCCCGCGATCGACCACGAAGGGTCGCTGCTGCTCCCCTTCGAGACGGGCGCGGATCACCGACTCCTGAGTCTCCCCATCCAGCCGCCGCAAATCGACCACGGTGATCCCCACCTCCGCCCGGCGAGATACCAGGGCCAAGGGGCGGCGCAGCGCCGCCAGCTCGAAGGCGGTGCGCAGCGCCGGGTGGCGTCGCGCCAGCTCCTGGGCGGCGGCCTCTAGTGCCGCAAGCGACCACGGCCCCGCCAGGTGGTGGCTGAAGACATCGTGATAGATCCCCTGGGTGGGATCCAGCTCACCGTGGAAGAGCATGCCCTGCTGAAGTCGGGTGGCGGCATAGGCATCCTCGATCCTGCCGCCGTGGAGGGCATGGATCGATTCGCTCTCGGCGGCGTCGAGGAGAGCGAAGGGTCGAGGCGCGCCAGCGTCTCCGCCGACGCTCTCGTCTCCGCCATTGACTTGCCCTTCGGCCTCGCGAAGATCGAGGGCCGCCGCAATCTCCCCCAGCGTCGGGTAGCGGAAGACGTCTTCCAGATTTAGCACCAGACCCTGGCGCTGGGCCAGGGCCTGCACCCGCAGGGTGAGGATGGAGTCCCCGCCGAGGGCGAAGAAAGAGTCATCCAGGCCGATACTCTCGACCCCCAAGACCTGGTTCCAGATCTCCGCCAGCCGGCGCTCGGTGACGCTCTGCGGAGGACGGAATGCCCGCCGCTCCACCTGATCCGCGGAGGGAGCCGGCAGCGCCCTGCGATCCAGCTTGCCGTGGGCGGTGAGGGGAAGCTCCTCGAGGGCGATGAGCAGCGAGGGCACCATGAAGGGAGGCAGGTCGACGGCCAGCTGGGCCAACAGGTCCTCCGCCGACGGTTCCTCCGTCGCCGCCGCCACGTAGTAGGCCACCAGGCGACTCTCGCCACCCTCCGTCGGCGCGGCGATCACCGCCGTCTGGGCGATCTCCGGCAGGGCCAGCAATGCGGCCTCCACCTCCCCGGGCTCGATGCGGTGACCGCGAATCTTCACCTGTTCATCGGCCCGACCGAGGGTCTCCAGGACGCCATCCCTCCGCCGCCGGGCCAGGTCGCCGCTGCGGTATAGGCGGGCACCGGGAATGCCGCTGAAGGGATCCGGGACGAAGCGCTCGGCGGTGAGCCCCGGACGACCGAAGTAGCCGCGGGTCACCCCGCTGCCGCCGACGCAGATCTCTCCCGTCGCCCCCAGGGGAAGCGGCCGCTGGCGCGGATCCAGCAGGAACACCGTCAGATCCGCCAGCGGCCTGCCGACGAGGCTGCGGCCCTCCTCCAGATCCGCCGCGCCGAGGCGGTGGAAGGTGACGTGCACCGTCGTTTCGGTGATGCCATACATGTTGATCAGCGCCGGACGCTGAACGCCATGGCGGCTGACCCAGGGACGCAGCGCCCGGGGATCGAGGGCTTCGCCGCCGAAAACCACCCAGGCGAGGTCGGGCAGAGCCGAAACACCTACCTCACTGGAGCTCTCCAGGAAGCCCTGCAGGGAGCGGAAGGCCGATGGGGTTTGGCTCAAGACCGTCACCCCCTCGCGCTCCAGCAGCTCTAGGAAGCGCTGCGGGGAGCGAGCCGCCGCCCTCGGCACTAGCACCATGCGGCCGCCGAGGAGCAGCGCTCCCCACATCTCCCACACCGAGAAGTCGAAGGAGAAGGAGTGGAAGACGCTCCACACGTCCGCCGCCCCCAGACCACTGGGTCCGAAGGCGCGCTCATCCAGGGAAGCGTCGAAGAGTCGAAGCACCTGGCCGTGGGCTACCGCGACGCCTTTGGGGCGACCGGTGGAGCCGGAGGTGTAGATCAGGTACGCCAGATCGTCGGCTCCTACCTTCCCCGCTGCCGTCAGCGGCAGCTCCGCCTCCAGGTGCTGCGGAGGGCCTCCCGCCGAGTCTTCTACCGACTGGCCGCCGACCGCCACCGCCAGCCGAGGTACCTCTCGAGCCGCCGTCGGCAGATCCGAGGAGGACGCGGTCGCCTCCGTTACCAGCACCGCTGGACGGGCATCCTGCACCAGGAACTCCAGGCGGGTCGCCGGATAGGCCGGATCCATCGGCACGTAGGCGGCACCGACGGCCACCGTCGCCAGAATCGAGGCCACCATCGCCGGGCTGCGGTCCAGCAGGAGACCCACCCGGTCGCCGCGGGCGACTCCAGCTCCCCGCAGCCGGGCCGCCAGGCGCAGCGAGCGCCTCTGCAGCTGACCGTAGGTGAGGGTGGTGCCCTCCCAGCTCACGGCGATGGCCTCCGGGGCCGCAGCGCAACGGAGGGCGAAGCGTCGCCACAGAGAATCGGATTCCTCTAGGGCTCTCGGTGGCGTAGCCAGCGCACCGGCCTCCACCGTCAGCTGGTGGAGCTCCGCCGGTGCCAGCAGCGGCAGATCCTGCCAGCCCCGCTCGGGAGCCTCCAGGCCCGCCTGCACCAGGGTCCCCAGGGAGCGCAGCCAGCGGCCGGCGGCGGTGGGGTCCACCCGCTCACCGCGATATTCCAGGTAGCCCTCGAAGCCCTCTCTCGTGCGGCCGAAGGCCAGCAGGAGATCCATTTGCGCCGCGCCGGACCACAGCGGCAGCGGCGTCATCTCGAGCCTCGGCAGGCGGATCGGCGGCATCGGCGGCTGTTGGGCCACCAGCACCTGAAAGAGGGGAGTACGGCGGCTCCCCCGCTCCGCTTCCAGGCTCGACACCAATCGCTCGAAGGGCAGCTCCTGATGCTCCTGGGCCGCGATGGAGGCCCGGTGCACCCGGCTTGCCAGCTCCGCCAACCCCGGGGAATGGCCCTCGGGCGCTGCAGCGAGCTGGGCTCGCAGCACGAGGCTGTTGATCAGCAGGCCGACGATACCTTCTAGCTCGAGCTGGGTTCTCCCCGCCACCGGCGTGCCGAGGGCGAAGTCCTGCTGACCGGTGATGCGGCCGAGAACCGCCTGCCAGGCCGCCACGACGACGGCGAAGGGCGTCGCCTCGACCCGCCGCGCCAGCGCCTCGACTCCCGCGGCTCGATCTTCGAACCAGCTCAGCCTCAGGCGGCCAGAAGGCTGTCCGCCGTCGACCTCCGGCAGCGGCAGCTCGAGATCCGGTAATCCTTCCAGAGTGCTGTGCCAAAAGGCCACATCGGCGTCGAGGTCGCCGTCCTCCCAGCGCTGCCGCTGCCAGGCGGCGACGTCGAGATAGCTCGGCCCCTGGGGAGCGGAATCGCGCGCGCCCCCGACACTGGTGCCGAAAGCCTGGCGCGTCCTCTGGGAGGCATAGGCGACGGCGACCTGCTGCAGCAGCAGCCCGAGAGACCAGCCGTCCCCCGAGAGGTGATGGAGAACGAGGATCAGCCGGTGACGGTCCGCGGCGAGGCGCACCAGCCGCCACCGGATTGGGGCTCCGGAGCCCGGCGCTCCAGAACCCGAGGCCCCGGAGCTGGAAGTGCGGCCTAGAGAGAAGGGTTCGCGCACCGTCGCCGTGGCGACGCGCTCCGCCTCTCGGTCCCGCAGGGTGGGCGGCAGGGCCGAGAGGTCCAGCACCGGCAGAGTCACCGGTCTCGCCGGGAGCATCCGCTGGCGAGGCACCCCGTCAGGGTCCGCAAAATACTCGGTGCGCAGGATCCCGTGACGAGCCGTCACGACGGAAATCGCGGAATTCAGCGCCACGGGATCCAGCGCGCCGTCGAGGCGTAGGGCGACAGGAATGTGGTACGCCGGATCCCCCGGGTCGAGCTGCTGCAGGAACCACAGGCGCTCCTGGGCGAAGGACAGCCGCCCTTCAGTCTCTCCCCGCACCGGGATCGGATCCGGAGGGGCCGGCAGCTCCGCCGCCAGATGCTCGAGGATTTCGGCACGATGGACCTTGACCAACGCCTTCAGCTCCGCCGGGAAGCCCCCTTCGGGGGCGTCGAAGCGCAGGGCATCGCCCTCGCGCCACAGACGGATGTCGCGTCGCTTCAGCTCGGCCAGCAGGCTGCCGAGATCCATCGTGCCGGCTACGCTCACAGCTCGCCCATCTCCCGCGGTCCGGCGCTCTCGGCCATCGCCAGGGTGCCGACGTTCAGCGTCTCAAGATGGCGAGCCAGGTCAGCGACGGTGGGATGGTCGTAGAGATCCCGCAGCCCCAAGGCCTCGGTTCCCAGCTGACGGCGAATCCGCAACACCAGGCGGGTGGCGCTCAGGGAATGGCCCCCGAGCTCGACGAAGGTATTGCTGCGACCCACCGGTCCTCGCTCCAGGACCTCTTCCCACAATCCCGCCAGCAGCTCCTCGAGCTCCCCCTGGGGAGGCTCGAAGGCGCCGACGGAGCCGGCCTCAGAGCCGGGCTCCGGCAGAGCGCGGCGATCCACCTTGCCGGCCTCGGTGGTCGGCAGCTCGTCGAGCACCACCCACTGAGTCGGCACCATCGCCTCCGGCAGCCGCTGGATGAGCTCCTCCCGCAGGGCCTCGGCGAAGAGCTCTCGATCTTCCGCCCGCTGCGCCGTCGATGGCACCACCCAGGCGGCGAGAGTCGCGGGGGCGCCGCCGGCGCTCCAACCCTCCACCACCGCTGCCCGCACCGTGGTGAGCGCCGCGAGGGTCGATTCGACCTCCCCCGGCTCCACCCGGATGCCGCGCACCTTCAGCTGGCTGTCTCCGCGACCGAGATATTCCAGTCGCCACTGCCCTGCGCTTTCGGCGCGCCAGCGGGCGCGATCCCCGGTGCGATAGAGGCGGGCGCCGGCCTCGCCGGAATAGGGATCCGGAACGAAGCGCTGCGCCGTCTCCCGAGGCTGACCGAGGTAGCCGCGGGCCAGCCCGCCGCCGCCCAAGGCCAATTCTCCGGGAACTCCCAGAGGCAGGCGCACCAGGCCGTCGTCCACTACCCAGGCGGAGCAATCGGGCATCGGAACGCCGATACCCGAAGAACCCAGCACCCGTCCCTCTTCGTCGAAGGCGCTCTCCTCGGCAGAGGAAGGAACCATCGCAGAAGAGACCGTCGAGGACGACACCGTGCAGCCCACCACCGCCTCCGTCGGACCGTATTCGTCGTGGACCCGGCTTCCCGAAGGCAGCCACGCCACGTCCGAAGGCGAGAGGGCCTCGCCGCCCAGCACCAGCTCCCAATGAAGCGGCTCGGGCAGCTCCCCCGAACCCGCCGGCCCCGTCAGGGTCTCCCCCAGCAGCCGCGCCTGGGAGGGGGTGAGCTTGACCTTCGGCCGCTCCTCGCCGGCGGGCACCAGCGGCGCCAGCCCCATCGTCGGCAGCGGCTCCGGCGCCAGCACCACTCGCCCACCGCTGAGCAGCGGCAGCCACAGCCCGGTGATCGCCAGGTCGTAGACCAGCGGAGTGTGCAGCAGCCAGGTACCGCCAGCCCCGTAGCTCGCCGCCGCCCGCGCCAGGTAGCGGCCGAGGGCCTCGCGGCTCACCATCACCCCCTTGGGGCGACCGGTGGAGCCGGAGGTGTAGAGGACGTAGGCCAGGGCCTCGGACGAAACCGTCGGCAGAGGCTCCGCCTCAGCGAAAGACTCGAGGTCACCGACCTGCGGCTCGAGGCGCTCAACGGCGGAGGGAAGAACCTCCCCTATCGAACCGCCCTTCCAGGCCTGTGCCGGCGCCACCACCCAGCGGGCTCCAGCATCATGAAGCAGCTGAACTCGGCGAGTGCGGGGGTGATCCGGCATCAGCGGCAGATAGGCGCCGCCGGCCGCCACCACCGCCAGCATCCAGGCCACCAGCTCCGGCGAGCGCTGCAGATCCAGGGCCACCACCGACTCCGGTCCCACGCCCCGCTGACGCAGCTGCGCTACGCGGGCGCGGACCTCGGTGCCCAAGCGCTGGTGACTCCAGCTGCCGTCGGACCACAGCAGCGCATCTTCCGCTCCGTGGGCCGCCCAGGTGGACTCCATCTGCTCCGCGAGATCCCAGGAGACGTCCGCCGGAGCACTCGACGACGAATCCGCGCTCGAATCCTCCGTCGAGGCCCCGATGGAAGACGCCTGCAGCTCCTCCCGCTCCGCCGCCGAGAGCAGCTCGGCGCTCTGGGGGGGATCCTGAGGCGCGGCGACCATGGTCTCGAAGACCCGGCGATAGAGCTCCGCCAGGCGATAGGCCGCGGAGCGATCCAGGCGCTGCGGATCGCAGCTGAGGTGGAACTCCACCTCCGGGCTCTCCGGATCGAGATGGAAATTCGCCACCAGCGGGAAGCTGGTCTGCTCATGGGCCCGCACCCCCAGGACCTCGAGCTCCTCGAAGCGCTGGAGGTGGCGGAAGATGTGGTAGTGCGTGAAGTAGAAGCTTACCTCCGACGGGCGTTCGCCGCCGAAGAATTGCCGCGACTCGGCAAAGGGGAAGCGGCGCCTTGGGAGGGTCTCTCGCTCGGCGGCGAAGACCTCCTGGGCCAGCGCCCGCCAGCTCTCGCTGCCGACCTGGAAGCGCATCGGCAGGCTGTTGATGAAGAGCCCCAGCACCCGCTGACCGTCGGCGGTCTCGGGACGACCGCTGGAGGTCAGAGTGGTGACCACCTCATCCTGTCCCGAGAGCAGCGAGAGCACCCGCAGATGCCCGGTCAGGAGCACGCTCTTGAGGGGCACCGCGGCGTCCCGGGCGAGATCGTGGAGGGCGACGCAGAGCTCCATCGGCAGCTTCACCGGCAGATCCAGCACCCCTTCGGGGGTGTCCAGACCTCGATCCCCGCGGTCGATCACCGCGTCGCCGCCCTGGCCTTCCCAGCCGATCACCGGCGGCAGGCGGAAGGGCTCCGCACCGTCGAGGCGGGAGCTCCAGAAGTCGCGGAAGTCCGCCTCTTCCAGCGCCTGTCGCTCGAGGGCCACGAAGTGGCGGAATTGAGAGGTCAGCGGCTCCGGCTCGTAGGGGTCCTGCTCCAGGAAGCCCCGATAGGTCAGCGCCAGCTCGGTGAGCATGCTGGCGTCGCTCCAGCCATCGATGATGGCGTGGTGGAAGCTGATGGAGAAATGGAAAGAGCCATCGCCGTGGCGATGGACGCCGTAGCGCACCAGGGGAAGCTCCTCGGGATCGAAGCCCCGCTGGCGCTCCCCGAGCACCCAGACGGCCGCCAGCCGCTCCCCCTCCTGGGGATCGACGTTGCGCAGGTCCATCTCCGTGAGCTCCACCACCGGCGACCGGTGAACGAAGACCAGAGGCTCGGAGAGATTCCGCTGGTGGAAGGTGGAGCGCAGCGCCGGATGGCGGCTCAGCACCGCCTTCGCGGCGAGGCGCAGGGCCTCGCCGTCGTAGGGCGCCCGAAGGTGGAATTGAATGACGTCGTGGTAGACGCCGCTGCCCGGGGCGATCTCTCGGTGGTAGAGCATGCCGGCCTGGAGCCGCGCCAGGGGGTAGGCGTCCTCGAGGCCTTCCGGCAGCTGATCCCGATCTTCCTCCGGCACCAGGGCGAAGGGCGCTACATCGGGGATCGCCGCGGCGGTGATCTCCGCCTCCTCCAGGGAAGCCGCCAAGCGCCTCACCGAGCGGTGCTCGAAGAGGGTCTCCATGGGGAAGACAAGGCCCCGCTGTCGCGCCCGGGCCACCACCTGAAGGCTGCGAATGGAGTCGCCGCCGAGGGCGAAGTAGTCGTCGTCGATGCCCACTCGATCGACTCCCAGCACCGTGCCCCAAATCGCCGCCAGCACTTCCTCCGCCTCGCTCCGCGGCGCCACGAAGGGGGTCCGCAGACCGAGCCGCGCCCCCTCCGGGCTCGGCAGGGCGGCGGCATCGAGCTTGCCGTGGGGCGTGAGGGGAAGGGTGTCCAGGGGCACCACGACGGCGGGCACCATGGCCTCCGGAAGGCGTTCCGAGAGGTAGCGGCGCAGGCTTTCCAGGGAGGGCAGAACGCCCTGCTCCGGCACCGCGTAGGCCACCAGTCGCGCCTCGCCGCCCTCGTCCTCCCGGGCCACCACGGCAGCGTGACGAATCTCCGGGTGGCGGCGCAGCGTCGCCTCCACCTCACCGGGCTCGATGCGCACGCCGCCGACCTTGACCTGGCGGTCCAGGCGGCCGAGGAACCACAGCTCCCCTTCCGCGTCCCGCCGCACTCGGTCACCGGTGCGGTAGAGGCGCGCTCCGGGCTCCTGGGACCAGGGGTCGGGGAGGAAGGTAGCCGCGGTGCGGGCAGGGTCGCCGCGGTAGCCGCGGGCCAGCGCCGCGCCCCCGAGCCACAGCTCGCCGGGGCTCTCGGACGGCGCCAGATGGCCGAAGCGATCCACCACCAGCGCTCTCATGCCGGCCATCGGCTGACCGATGGAGACCGCCCCGTCGGCGATCTCCCCGGCCTCGGCCCCGTACACCACGCAGCCCACCGTGGCCTCCGTCGGTCCGTATTCGTTGAACACCCGAGTCGCCGGGGCCTCGCGGCGCCAGATCTCGAGATCGCCGCCGTGGAGGGCTTCACCGCCGAGCACCAGGGCGTCGGGCCCCGCGGCGGCATCGATGCGGCCCGCCAACAGGCGAGCGTGGGAGGGGGTGAGCTTCAGCACTCCCCCGCGGCCGGCGGCGCGCACCGCCTCCGCCAGGGGCTCGATGCCCTCCCCGTCCGCGGCGAGGTACGCGCTGCCTCCGCTGGCCAGCGGCAGCAGCAGCGAGGTCACCGTCAGGTCGAAGGCCAGGGAAGTGGCCAGCACCGTGTTCACCGGAGCGCCGTCCGGACCGTAGAGCTCATGAGCGCGGGCCAGATAGGCCGCCAGGGCCCCGTGGCTGATCTCCACGCCCTTCGGCACGCCGGTGCTGCCGGAGGTGTAGAGGACGTAGGCCAGGCCTTCCGGCGATAGATCTGTCAGCGGTGGGGCCTGGGCCTCACCGACCTCTCGAAGGTTGATGATTTCGACCCCAGAAGACACCGCTTCAGAAGCACCGTCGCTGATCACCGCCACCGCCCCGGCATCCGCCACCAGCGCAGCCCGTCGGCGCTGCGGGTGACGGCGCTCCAGGGGCAGGTAGGCGGCGCCGGTGGCCAGCACCGCCAGCAGGGCGACCACCGCCTCCGGCGAGCGCGGCAGGTCGATGGCCACCACCGTCTCGGCAGCGGCACCGGCGTCCCGCAGTCGCGAAGCCAGGCCCGCCGCCCGGCGGGCGAGCTGACCGTAGCTCCATTCCCCCGCTTCCGTGCGCAGGGCGACGGCTTCCGGCGAGCTCGCGGCGTGAGCGAAGAAGCGAGTCGGGAAGAGAGCTTCCGATGCCGGAGATCCCGACTCGGAGGTTGCGGCCGAAGCCGCCCCGCTGGCCACCAACACCTGCTGCTGGGCCGACTCGTCGAGGCTCGGCAGTGCCTCGTGGCGCGCCTCCGGATCGGCGACGATGGCCTCCAGCACTCGACTGTAGATCTCGCCGGCTCGCTTCGCCTGCCGCGGCCCGAAGAGGTCGCGATCGAAGGTCAGCTCCACCCGCACCTGGCGGGTAAAGGCATCGAGGTGGAAATTCGCTACCAGCGGGAAGCTAGTGGCCTCGTGGAAGATGATGTCCTTCACCTCCAGCTCGGGGAAGACGTCCAGGCCGCCCACCAGGTGGTAGTTGGTGAAGTAGAAGCTGGTCTCCGCCAGGCTGGTACCAGTGATCTCTCGCTCGATCTCGATCAGCGGGTAGCGGCGATGGCTCAGAGCGTCCCGCTCGATTTCGAAGGCCCGGCGGGCGAGATCGATCCAGCGGCCGGGCTCCAGCTGCAGCCGCAGCGGCATGCTGTTCAAGAACAGGCCGAGAATGCGCTCGCCGTCGGCGGTCTCCGGTCGACCGTTGACGGTGATGCAGGTGACCACATCGTTCTCGCCGGCGATGCTGCCGAGGGCTCGCAGATGAGCCGCCAGCAGCAGGCTCTTCAGCGGCACCGCGGCGCGCCGGGCGGCGGCCTCGAGGCCGTCGGAGAGTTCGTCGCTCACCGGGACCGTCTGCCACAGCGGGCTGCGCAGGCGTCCCGACTCGCCCTCCTCCGCCGGCGGCGCATCCTCCACCCGCTGTCGGGGCAGCGGCGTGGCGGCGGCGCCAGAAAGGTGCTGACGCCAATAGCCCTCGTCCTCCGGGTTGTCGATGGCCTGCCGCTCGAGGGCGACGAAGTCGCTGTGGCGGCTCGCCGGGGATCCGATCTCAGACTCCAGGCCCCGCAGCGCCCGGGCGTAGTCGAGGGCCAGCTCCAGCAGCAGAGTGGCGTCGCTCCAGCCATCGATGATGGCGTGGTGGAAGCTCACCGTGAGCTGCATCTCCTCGTCGCTCCAGCGGTGGACGGCGAAGCGCAGCAGCGGCGGCTCGGCGGGATCGAAGCCGCGGCGGCGCTCCTGCTCGATCCACTGCTCGGTGTGGGCCGCCCGCTGGTCGGCGGCGAAATCCCGGGCGTCGTGGATCTCCAGCGGCGTGGGGCCCTGCGGGTCCACCAGCTGAAGAGGCTCGGAATAGGCGCTCAGATCGAAGCGGCTGCGCAGCGCCGGGTGACGGGCCACCAGGGCAGCGACGGAGGCCTCCAGCGCCGACGCGTCGAAGGGCACCTTGAGCTGGTAGCAGAAGACGTCGTGATAGCGGCCGGACTCTGGCCGGGCGGCGAGGTGGTAGATCATGCCCGCCTGCAGGCGCGACAGGGGATAGGCGTCCTCCAGCCCCTCCGGCAGACGCTCCCGGTCTTCCTCCGAGAGCAGCGAGAAGGGCTGCACCGGTCCGGCGTCCGTCGCCGGCTTCTGCTCCACCAGGGTCGCCGCCAGTCGGCGCACGGTGCGATGGGCGAAGAGGGCCGCCAGCTCGACCTGTACTCCCCGCTCCAGGGCCAGGGAGACCGCCGGGATGGCGCGAATGGAATCGCCGCCGAGGTCGAAGAAGTCATCGTCGATACCCACCCGCTCGATGCCCAAGGCGCGGGCCCAGGAGGCGGCGAGGATCTCTTCCTCGACGGTGCGGGGGGCGGTGTACTCCACCCCGACGGCGCTATCGAGGAGAGGTAGTGATCCTCGATCGACCTTGCCGGCGGCGCTCTGGGGCAGCTCCGGCAGCGGCACGAAGGTGCCCGGCACCAGGGCCTCCGGCAGCCAGCGGGCCAAGAAATCGCGAAGCTCCGAGATCTCCGGGAGGTCTTCGCCCTCGGCGACGTAGAAGGCCACCAGACGACGGGCGTCGGCGTCTCCCCGCAGGGTCACCGCCGCTTCCCGCACCGCCGGATGGGCGGCGAGGGCGGCCTCCACCTCCCCCGGCTCCAGGCGCAGGCCGCGGAATTTGAGCTGATCGTCGCCGCGGCCGACGTATTCGAGAGTGCCGTCCCCGAGCCAGCGAACGACGTCGCCGGTGCGATACATGCGATCGCCGGAGGTGCCGCTGAAGGGATCCGGCAGGAAGCGCTCGGCGCTCGTCTCCGGGCGCTTCAGGTAGCCCCGGGTGACTCCCGAACCACCGATGTAGAGCTCGCCGGCAACGCCGGGGAGCAGCGGCTGAAGATCGGCGTCTAGCACGTAGGCCCGAGCCCCCGCGACGGATCGCCCGATGGGCACCGCCTCCCCTTCCCACGGGCTGCTTCCGGCGGCGTAGGCAACGCAGCCGACCACCGTCTCGGTGGGACCGTATTCGTTCCACACGGTGGCATACTTCCAGGCTTCCAGATCGGCGCCGTGGAGCGCCTCGCCGCCCACCACCAGGGCCGCGGCGGCCCCTTCCCGGCGCTCTTCCGGCAGGGCGGCGGTGAGCATCCGAAGGTGGGAGGGGGTGAGCTTGAGAAAGGAGAATCCGCCCCGCCCTTCCAGCAGCCGCACTAAGCCTTCGGCACCGGCCAGGGCCGGCACCGGCACCACCGTGCCGCCGGCCAGCAGGGGCACGAAGAGACTGGTGAAGGCGAGATCGAAGGCCAGAGAGCCGTGGAGGGGCACCGCTCCCGGTTCTTCCCCCGACGGCGTTCCGTAGGTCTTCAGCGCCCATTGGAGATAGCCGTCCAGGGCTCCGTGGGGGACCATCACTCCCTTCGGCCGGCCGGTGGAGCCGGAGGTGTACACCACCATCGCGAGGGACTCAGGAGACGGGACTTCCGAGGGCGAGGCGAGGGCATTTGCCACGTTACCGCCGGCTCCCTCCAGATCCACCCGCTGGAGCTCCGCCAGCGCCTGGGGTGCCTCGGTGGCGGCGATCAGCAGCTGGGCGCCGGCGTCCTGGGCCACGAAGGCGAGGCGCTCTTCCGGGTGGGTGGGGTCGAGGAAGACGCAGGCGGCGCCGGATTCGAGCACCGCGAGGGCCGCGACGACGGCGAAGCTCGAAGGCTGGGCGAGCACCGCGACGACGCTCTCGCCGCCGGCTCCCTGCTGCCGCAGGCGAGCCGCTCCCGCCTGCACCCGGCGCTGCAGTTCGCCGTAGCTCAGGGCTTCTCCCTCTCCGTCGCCCTCCAGAGCCTGCACGGCCTCCACGGCTACCGAGTCCGGCATCCGATCGGCAACGGCGGCGATGCGGCGATGCACCGGCTCGAAGGGGGCTCCCTCCGGGCCCCGGGCCCACTCCTCCACCAGGCGGGCGCGCTGGGTCTCCCCCACCACCGCCAGCTGATCGAGGGGCTGGGCGGGATTCGCCAGGGCGTTCTGACTCAGGGTGGCGAAGGCCGCCGCTAGCTCGGCGACCGCATCACGACTCCAGCGCCGGGGATCGGCGAGCAGCTCGAGGCCCTCCCCGGAATCCCCGGAGCGGCGGCGCAGGCAGAGGGCAAAGGGAGTCACGTCGGACACCACCTCCGTCGCCCACACCCGCGCTCCTGCGCCGACGAAGACCTCTCCGAGGTCTACACTTTCAAAGCCCACGGCTCCCCATAGCGGGTGATCCGTGGCTCCGCCGTGGGCGGAGGCGTCAAAGCCGTCGCTCCACTCTTCCGCTTCCTCCAGGGGCTGCGCCCAGCGGGCGATGGCTCCCTGCAGGCTCTCTCCGGTGGCGCCAGCGGAGGTGCTGGGTACGGCCACCGGCACCGCCCGCGCCAGCAGGCCGGGCATGCGCTCCAGCTCGGCGAAGCGGCGGCCGTCGACCATCAGCCCCAGAGTCCAGGGCTGAGGGTTTCGGGCACTGTGCTGTCGGGTACTGGCCTGTCGAGTACTGGCCAGGCGGGCGACGAAGGCGGTCCACAGCGCCACCCAAGGGGCCGCGGCGGAGATCTCTTCGCCCTCCTCGTCCTCCTCGGCAGTCACCAGGGCTTCGATAGCCTCGATCTGCTCAGCCGAGACGGAAACCGGCTGCGTGATGACGGCGCCCTCGCCCCGCGCTCCGCGCTGCGCCAGGGGAAGGCGAGGGGCCTCCGGCAGCTGGGCGACCACCGCCGCCCAATGGTCCGTCGCCTGCTGCCCCTCCTCGGACTCCAGCATCTCTTCGAGCCAGGCGGTGTAGTGGGCATATTGGAAAGATTCGTCCTCCTCCTCTTCCCCCGCGACCGGCTCCGCGGGACCGCCCTCCAGCTGCCCTTCCAATACGGCCGCCAATTCGGCCGCCAGGCCGGCGGCGGTACCGGCGTCGCCGTGGAGGGCGGGCAGCCCCGCCACCAGGGTCCAGCGCCCGTCGCCGCGCTCGAAGGCGGTGACCTGGAGGGAATCCCCCGTGGCCTTGGACTCCTCGCGCCATGCGGCGGCGATGGCCTCTTCCACGGCCTCATCTTCCCGACCGCTGATGTCGGTGCGGGTAATCGACGGCGGAGCCCCGCCGGGGGTCTCCACCACCAATCCCAGCTCCTCGATCTGGCGCACGGAGCTGCTCAGCACTTCGTGCTCGGTGGCCATCCGCTGGAGAGCCCCTTCGAGGGAGTCCCCGTCGGCCACGCCCTCGACTTCCAGCCGCAGAACCGTGCGGGCTTCTAGCCCGGCTCTCTCCCACAGCTGACGCTGGGTAGGAGACAGCGGATAGCCCGTTTCACTCATCGCGCGGCCTCCGCAGCGAGGGAGGCCAGGTCCACCGGGCCGGCCATGGCGGTGAGAATCTGCCTCGAGCCCTCGAAAGGCTCGCGACCGTGGGCCACCAGCATGTTGTCGAGCATCAGCACGTCGCCCTTACGCCAGGGGAAGGAAATGGTCTCCTGGTGATAGGCGGTGCGCAGCGCTTCCAGGGTTTCGGCCTCGATGGGCGAGCCGTCGCCGTAGGCGGTGTGGTTCGGCAGCTCGTCTTCGGGGAAGAGCTCCAGGAGCCCTTCCCGCACCGCCTCCGGCAGGGTCGACGGATGGAAGAAGGTGGCGTGGTTGAACCACACCCGCTCCCCGGTAAGGGGATGGCTGAGGGCCGCCGGGCCCTGGCGGCGAGTGCGCAGTCGATCGCCGTCCAGCCATTCGAATTCGTAGCCCGCGCCGCGGCAATATTCCTCGACCTCCGGTCGAGAGTCGCTGCCGAAGACGGTGCGCCAGGGCAGCCCCACCAGGTCGCTGAAGTTGCGCAGATAGAGCACCCCCTTCTCCTCGAAGCGCTGCCGCACCGAATCCGGAATGCGGTCATAGACCCGGCGCACGTCCGCCAGCGGCGTCGCTCCCCCCGCCGCCGGCTCGATGGCGCAGTGGAAGAAGATCTTGCCGGGCCAGCGGTGGGCGTAGGAGTTCTCGTTGTGGAGGAAGATCGGCTGATCGCTGGGATAGTCGGTGGAGGTGTAGACGTGCCCGGCGACGGCGTGGCGGGGGGACGATCGCTCCTTGTATTCCAGGGCTTCGCTGGCCATGGTCTCCACCACCTCCTGGAAACGCTCCGGGGAGTCGACTCGGAAGCCGCGGAAGAGAATGCCGCCAAATTTCCGCAGGTCGCGCTCCAGCTCCTGCTTGTGGGCGCGGCCCCAGCTCAGCAGATCCACGTCGCTGCGGGTCGGTTCGATGACCAGCGGCAGCTCGCCACATTCGGGCAGCTGGCTGCGCTTCACCGACTCTGCGCCGGCCACTTCGATCTTGCGCGGCTTGGCTTTTCCAAACCCAGAAAGGCTGGGCTTCTTCAGGCCGGTCTTCTTGAGGCTAGGCTTGGTCAGACTGGGCTTCTTCTTCATGGCGTATCGTTCCTCTCAGAAGGTGATGACTCAGTAGGTATGGCAAGGCGAGAAGGTCGTCGGGCAGCCTGAAAGCGCTGCGATCCCCTGCGCCGAAACTCGGAGCGGGCCGCGGCGGCGGCCTCCTGCAGGTGCTGGCGAAGACGGTCGAGGAGCTCCCCCACGGCCTGTCCGGCCTCGGCGTCCGCCAGCTGCTGGAGCAGCCAGGCCACCTGGTCCGTGAGCGCGCGGGCGCGGGATTCCGGAATGCGAGAGACGTCGGCGAGACATTCCAGGCGCAGCTCGTGGCCTGGAGTGATGCGCAGCATCAGCGGGTAGTTGGAGTGGCCCATGAGCCGCACCTCGGCGAGCTCGAGGCCCGCCGCCTGGACGATGCCGCTGAACACGTTCTGCACCACCAGCACGTTGTCGAAGAGGGGGGTCTCCCGCTGCAGACCGCTGGCCTCCCGCACTCGGCCCAGAGGGGTTTGCTCGTAGTGGCGGAGGCGCTGAACCTCCTCCTGAAGATCGGTGAGCCAAAAATCCAGCGGTAGCTCAGGATCCAGGGAGACACGCAGCGGAAGCGTGTTGATGAACAGGCCCACCATGCCCTCCGCTAGATCTAGATCCGGCGGCCGACCGGCCACCACCGTGCCGAAGAGCACCGACTCCGTCTCCTCGGCGGCGGCGGCGAGCCACAGCGCCCAGGCGGCGTGAATGCGCGTCGCCAGGGTGATGCCGTCGTTGCGGGAATGCTCCCGCAGGCGGCGGTAGACCTCTGCCTCGAGGCTTCTCTCCCACTGCTGAAAGCGGGGTTCCTTCCCCGGGCCTCGGTCGGCGGGCAGCGGTGTCGGTCCTTCGCGACCTTCGTAGACTCCCCGCCAATACTCCGCCGCGGTCTCCGGCTGATGGTGGAGGCACCGGTCGACGTAGGGGCGGTAGGCCGGCGCCGGCGCCAGGCGCAGGGCCTCACCGTCGGTCTCCGCGGCGTAGAGAGCGAGGAGCTCGCGCACCAAGATCTCCAGCGACCAGGCGTCGTGGGCGAGGTGATGATGGGTCCACAGCAACCGGAAGCAGGGCTCCCCTTCCTCGTCCGGGCAGCGCACCAGGGAAAGATGGAAGAGGGGCGGACGGTCGAGCTCCATCGGCCGCACCCGGTCCTCTTCTAAACGCTCCTCCACCCGGCGCCAGGCCTCTTCCGACTCGAGATCGCTCCAGTCGAGGAGCTCGAGGTTCAGCTCGGCGTCGCGGTGCACCCGCTGGATCGGTCGCTCCACTCCCCGCCACAGGAAGGAGGTGCGCAGCGCCCCGTAGCGCTCCATCAGGCGGTGCCAGGCACTTTGGAAGGCGGCGGTGTCGAGGGAGCCGCGAATGGTGGCCAATCCCTGGTCCCGGTAGAGGGCCGGATCGGCGTCGGCGAGGACGTGGAAGAGCATGCCCTCCTGCACCGGAGTGAGGGGATAGGCGTCCTCTAGATCCGGAGCCTGCTGCTGAAGGCGAGTGATCTGCTCTTCGGACATCTCCAGCAGCGCGAAGGGAATTTCGACCGCCTCCTCGCTTCCCGGCGCCCCCAGACCGGCGGCTTCACGGGCCGCCTCATCCTTAGCCACCTCGTCGGCGAGTTCAGCGAGCACCGGGTTGGCGAAGACCTGCTGAGTGGTGAGCACGATGCCGTAGTGGCGAGCTCGAGCCACCATCTGGATGCAGTGGATGGAGTCCCCGCCGATGCGGAAGAAGTCATCCTTCGCGCCGACCTGTTCCTCCTCCAGGACCTCTTCCCAGATCTCGGCGAGACGGCGGGCGATGGGTCCCGTGGGCTCTTCGTAATCAGGACGCTCCGGAGTGAGGGACATGCCCTCCTTCTGCAACAGCTCCTCGAGTAGCTTGCGCTTCTCCGGCGAGAGCGCGGCGAGCTCGGCGTCGAGGGTCGGTCGACTCATGACGAGGAATCTCCTTTTAGGGTGTCGAGACGCGCACGGACCTCTTGTTCCGGCAGGTCACGGACCATCGCTAGCAACGCCTCCAGGCGCTCCTCGGAGACCTCCGAGGCGGGGGACGGAAGAGCGCGGCGGTCGATCTTGCCGCTGGCGGTGCGGGGTAGCTCCTGGAGAGGAACGAGCTCCGACGGCACCATGAAATGAGGCAGTCGAAGGGCCAGCTGGCGGCGGATCTGACCGAGATCCGGCTCTCCATCGGACACCACCAGCCAGGCCACCAGCCGCAGCTGACCCTTGATCTCTCGCAGGCCGGCAACCGCATCCACCACCCCCGGCTGATCCCGCAGCGCCGCCTCGATCTCCCCAGGCTCGATGCGCTGTCCGCGGAGCTTGATCTGGTGGTCCAATCGGCCCTCGAACTCGATCACCCCATCCCTGCGCCGCCGCCGGGCGCGGTCGCCGGTGCGGTAGAGGCGCTGCCCCGGGCTCTGGGCCAGAGGATCGGGGACGAAGGTCGCCGCGGTGAGCGCTGGCTTTCCAAGGTAGGCCCGAGCCAGCTGGACGCCCCCCAGGGCAAGCTCTCCGGAGACCCCCGCCGGAGCCGCCCGGAGGTGGCGATCGAGGATGCGCAGCAACGTGTTCGATACCGGCCCCCCGAGGGGGATCGCCGCCGCGACATCCTCCGGCACGCAGGGATGGTGGGTGACGTCGATGGCCGCTTCGGTGGGGCCATAGAGGTTGTGCAGACCGGGTCCTGGCCCCGGCTCCGTCCCGAGGACATTCCGGGAGCGCGGGGAACGCGGGAAGCGCTCGAAGAATCTCGCCACCACGTCCGCCGGCAAGGCCTCCCCGCTCACCACCACCCGCCGCAGGGACGCTCCGGCGGCGGAGACCTCCGACGTCTCGAGGAAAGAAGCCAGCAGCGAGGGGACGAAGTGCAGGGTGCTGATGCCCGCCGAGCGCACCAGCTCGGCCACCGCCTGCGGGGTGGGCGCAGGGCCTGGAGGGGCCATCACCACCCGCGCTCCCGCCACCAGAGGCCAGAAGAGCTCCCACAGGGAGACATCGAAGCCGATGGAGGTCTTGTGGAGCACCGCCTCGCCGCGCTCCAGGCCGAAGGTCTGCTGCATCCAAAGCAGCCGGTTGACGATCGCCCGATGGGAGATACCGGCCCCCTTCGGCCGCCCGGTGGAGCCCGAGGTGTAGAGCACGTAGGCCAGCTGATCGACGTGGACCGGTGGCACCGAGCCCAAAGACGACAGCCGCGCGTCGGCCTCGCCCTCCTCTACCGCCACCACATCGCTTCCCTTGAGCGCCTCGGCGAGGGCCGGCGAGCGCCGCAGCAGAGCGGAGTCCGCCACCACCACCGGCCGGGAGAGTCCCTCGAGGGAGTCCTGGACGATCCACTCGAGGCGGCCTCCTGGATGCTCGGGGTCGAGGGGCACGAAGGCGCCTCCCGCCCACAGCACTCCAAGCAGCGCCACCAGCAGCTCCGGGGAGCGTTCGACACAGACCGCCACCGGCTGGTCGGGCTGCACTCCGGCGGCCACCAGGGCGGTGGCCAGCTGCTCCGAGCGCGCCATCAGCTGGCGATAGCTCAGCGCGCGATCGCCGCAGCGAACCGCTTCCCGTTCTCCCTCCAGGGCCGCGCGCTCGGCGAGCAGACCGTGGAGAGACTCCCCCTGACCGCGCCACCGAGTCTGCGTGGCGTTCCAGCGACGCTCCCGCTCGAAATCCGCCGCCAGCAGCTGTGCTCGAGCATGGTGGGGAGCGCGGGGATTAGCCGCCGCGGCGGTGAATGCCTCCAGGTAGCTCTCCCCGATCTCCCGAGCCAGGGCGGCGTCGGGGCCACCGTGCTGCGGACCGCGGATGTCGAGGGCCAGCAGCAGACGGCCCGTGCCGTAGTCCTGATGCACCTGGGCTGTCACCGGGTAATAGGTCTGGTCGCTGGCGTCCCCCCTCAGCACCTCCAACCCCGGAATCTCCTCGAGCTCGCGGTAGACGTGGAAGTGGGTGAAGTTGAACAGGCCGTCGAAGAGCAGCTCGCCGCCCTGGGACCGCAGCAGCTCAGCCATGGGAAAGCGCCGATGGGGCAGCAGCTCCCGCTCGGCGTCCATCGCCGCCTGGGCGAGCTGAGCCCAGCTGCGGTTGCCGAGGCGCAGCCGCAGGCCGACGGGATTGAGGAAGAGCCCGAGGGTGCGCTCGGCGTCGGGACCTTCCGGCCGGCCGTTGAGGAGCATGCCGGTGAGCACGTCGTCTTCGCCGGTGAGGCGCCCCATCACGGCGACGTGGACGGCGAGGAGCAGGCTCTTGAGGGGCAGCCCCAGCTCCTGGGCCGCCCGCACCAAGGCCGCGGAGACCATCGCATCCACCTCGAAGAAGAGGCGGCGCTCCCCGGCCTCGCCGCTGGCGGCGGGCAGCCGCCCCCGCGGCGCGTCGTCGAGGACCCGCTGCCAGAACTCCTGACTCTCCTCTGAGGCGAGGGCGTCGAGCTCAAGCTCGAGATGGTGGCGAGGCGTGGTGCGCAGAGCTTCCCGCGAGGTGCTGCGCCCCGCCGCTTCCGCCGCCTGATCCTCCAGCAGCTCCCGCAGCAGTCGCGCCACGCTCCAGCCGTCCAGCAGGGGCTCAGCGACGGTGAGCCGGAAGCGCTCGCCCTCGAAGCCGTACTCATCGAAACGGTGGACCGTCACCCGCAGCAGCGGCGCCTGACTCCAGTCGAAGGGGCGCCGGCTCTCGGCCTGCAGCCAGGCCTCCATGGCCGACTCATCCTGCGACCAGTCGCTGGCTTCCACCACCTCCAAAACCGGCTCCACCCGGCGATGCACCTTCTGCAGCGGACGGCGGAAGCCGCCGAGGTCGAAGCTCGTACGGAAGATCGGATGGCGGGCGACGAGGGCCTCCAGGGCCCGCTCCATCGCTCCCCGGTCGAAGCGCCCCTTCACCACCACGCTGGTGACGTAGACCTCGTAGTCTTCGCTGTGCTCGCAGTGGAAGACGAGGCCGGCGAAGACCCGGCTCAGGGGGTAGGCGTCCTCGAGATGGGGCTCTCTCTTCAACACGCTCCACTCCTCAGCGCGAAGCAGAGCGAAGGGAGGGGACTGGAGGGAGGCCGGCGAGTCGGAGGGATCCAGCGTATGAGGTCGCGCCACGGCGGCCATCCGCGACAGGGTGCGGTGGCCGAAGAGGTCGACGAGATCCAGCTCCAGCCCCGCTCGGCGGGCGCCCTCCTGCACCTGCAGGGCGCGGATGGAGTCTCCTCCGAGGGAGAAGAAATTGTCCTCCCGGCCCACCGTCTCGACCCCCAAGACCCGGCGCCAAATCGCCGCCAGGACCTCTTCGAACTCTCCCTCCGGAGCTCCGCCGCTGCCCCCCGCGGGGACTTCCACAGTGGGCAAGGCGCGGCGATCGAGCTTGCCGCTGCGGGTCAGGGGCATCTCGTCCACAGGCACGTAGAGGGAGGGGAGGTAGGCGGCCGGAAGCTGCCCCGCGAGGTAATCCGCGAGCCCTCCGGCCAAATCGTCGGCAAGACCAGCGGCCAGACCGGCGGATAAATCAGCAGACAAATCAGCGGAGCGTGCTTTCGAGGTCGGCTTCTCCACCGTCGGCGCGTTCTCGCCAGCAACCTCCGCGGCAATCTCCACGAAGGCCACCAGGCGACCGGCGTCGGCCACCACGGCGGCGCGCTCCACCGCCGGGTGGGTCTCCAGCGCCACTTCCACCTCACCGGGCTCGATGCGTACTCCCCGAACCTTGACCTGCCGGTCCACCCGGCCGAGAAACTCCAGCGCCCCATCGGGACGCCGCCGCGCCCGGTCTCGGGTGCGATAGGCGCGAGATCCCGGCTCGCTGCCGTCGGGCTCCGGCAGGAAGGTCTCCGCGGTACGACGGGGATCACCGAGATAGCCACGGGCCAGCCCGGCTCCCGACAGGTAGAGCTCACCGGGAACACCCACCGGCACCGGACGATAGGACGAGTCGAGGACGTGCAGCCGCAATCCGTCGATGGGATGCCCGATGGGCACCGCAGCGGCGGCATCGGCAGGGCCGCAGAGCCACCAGCTGACGTCGATGGCCGCCTCGGTGGGGCCGTAAAGATTGACTAGCCGAGATCCCGCGGGCCGAAGCTCCAGGAAGCGGGCCACCTGCTCGCGGCTCAGCGCCTCACCGCTGGTCACTACCTGACGCAGCGAGGTCAGCTGCTGGAGGTTGCCCAGGCCCAGGAAGTGGGTGAAGAGAGAGGGCACGAAGTGCACCGTGCTCACTCCCAGCTCGCCGATCACCTCCGCCAGGTAGGCGGGATCCCGATGACCGCCGGGCCGAGCGACCACCATGGTGGCGCCGACCATCAGGGGCCAGAAGAGCTCCCACACCGAGACGTCGAAGGTATACGGGGTCTTGTGCAGCACCCGCTCGCCGGCATCGAGGGTGAGGGCTTCCTGCATCCAAACCAGGCGGTTGAGCAACGCCCCGTGGCTCACCACGACTCCCTTCGGCCGCCCCGTGGTGCCGGAGGTCAAGATCACGTAGGCGGGATGCTCGGGCCTCAGGGGCAGGCGCTGCGGGACGAGTTGCTGCGAGCTGGAGGCTCCCGCAGGCTCGAAGGGCAGGGAAAGGGCGGAGATCCCAAGATCCGAAAGCTGCCCCCTCAAGTCCTCCTCAGCAACGATGGCACAAGGGCGGGCGGTATCGAGCACCAGGCGCCAGCGCTGCGGTGGATCGTCGGCGGAAAGGGGCAGGTAGGCGGCACCGGCAAAGTGCGCGGCGAGCAGGGCGATCACGCGCTCCGGCGAGCGTCGAGCGAGCACCGCGACGACTGATTCGGGACCGGCATCGAGCTCTTCCAGCCGGGCGGCGAGAGCCAGGGCGCGGTGCACCGCCTCGCCGTAAGAGATCTCCGTAGAGCCCCCCTTGCCGTCCGCCGCCAGCAGCGCCGGCCGTTGCGGGTGCTCCCGGGCTGCCGCCAGGATTCTCTCCGGCACCAGCAGGCCGTCGACGCTCCCGGAGCCGGTGCTATTCCAGGTCTTCAGCTGCCGCCGCTCCGCCGCCGACAGCAGCGCTAGTTCCGCCAAGGGCCGCTGCGGGTCATCCGCCGCCGCCTTCAGCAGGCGTACCAGGTGATCCAGCAGCCGCGCTGCGGTCGCCGGTTCCCAGAGATCCCGATCCCACAGCAGGTCGAGCACCAGGTCGCCGCCGGGCAGCGGTACGGCGGTGAGCTCCAGCTCCACCTGACAAGCGCGGCGAGGCAGGTCGACGGAGGTCATCCGCAGGCCCCCGACCTCCACTTCGACGCCGGCAATGCCCAGAGCGAAAGCCGCCAGCCCCCGCTCCGGGTTCTCCGACTGCCAGGCGACGGAAACCTGAGCCAGAGGCGGCCGTGACGGATCGCGATCTTCCAGCTTCTCCGCCACCAGCTTCGAGAAGGGAACCTCTCCGTGGGCCAGAGATCCGAGAATTGCCCGCCCCTCTTCCTCCAGAACCTCAGCAAAGGTCCGCTCCATGGCGACGGGATTGCGCACCACCAGACGCCCGGCGAGGTAGCCGATCATGCGGGCCAGGCGGTGGTGGGAGCGCCCGGCGACGGGCGTCGCCAGGGCGAGGTCTCCCGATCCGCCGTGGCGCAGCAGCAGGGAACGCACCCCCGCCATCAGAACCGCAAAGGGGGTGACCCGGTGATGTGCGGCGAGCTCTTCTAGAGAGGATCGAAGCGAGGGATCCGAAACCTGCAGGCTCGCCCCGCGACCGAGGAAGCGAGATCCCCGGGGGTGGTCGGGAATCAGGTCGAGATCTTCCGGTAGGGGATCGAGGATCTCGTCCCACCAGCGCCGGGCGGACTCCCCTTGGCTACCCTGGAGACGCTGCTGACGCCAGCAGCCGGCGGCTACAGGATCGGTGAGGACCGGCTGAGGAGCCCCCTCCACAATTCCCCCACAGAGGGCCCCCAGCTCCTCGACCAGAACGACGAAGGAGGTCAGGTCCGCCACCAGGTGATGCATCACCAGAAGGAGCACGTCCGGGGCCGCCCCCCGGCGCAGGAGACGAAATCGCAGCGGCGGCGCCGACTCCGGGTCGAAGGGCCTCTGAGACTCCTCCTCCAGAATCGCCGTGAGGCGCTGGTGATCCCAATCCTCCGCCGCCAGCTCCTCCCAATCGAGCACCGGCTGCTCGAGGATCTCCTGCACCGGCATCCCCTCGACGGCCGGAAAGCGGGTGCGCAGCGCGGCATGACGCTCCACCAGGGCGGTTGCAGCCTGCCGCAGGCGATGGGGATCTACCCCGTCGGCGAGCTCCGCGGCGGCAGCGATGTGGAGAGCCGCCGACTGGGGAGCCCGGCGATGCTCGATCCACAGGCCCATCTGGCCGTCCGAGAGGGGATACTGCCCCGGAGTCACGGGGGCCCCTGGCACCTGCCCCTCGCCGCTGGCGGCCGCTGTGGACTCCAGCGAGGCGGGCTCGAGCGAGGCCAGCTCCGCGAGAGAAATCCCTTCCAGGAGGTCGGTTCCCTGAATCGCGACGCCCAGCTCGCTCTCCAGCCGGTAGGCCAGCTCGGTGGCCGCCAGCGAGTCGAGGCCCTGCTCCACCAGGGGGCGATGGGGGTTCAGGGAGCGTCCCATCACGGCCTTCGCCGCTGCCGACAGCCAGGAGAGTCGATCCTCGCCGGGGCCGGGAACCACTCTTCGCTCCCGAGCGATTACGGAGACCCGGCGATCATCGATCAGCTCGGAATCCCTGGCTTCGGCAAGGAGGTCAGCATGGAGCACCGGCAGCTCTCCCGCCGCCAGCTGATCTCGGCAGGTCGAGCGACGGATCTTTCCCGACGAGGTTCGGGGGATTCCTCCGATGCGCACCAGCGCTACGGTCTCCGTCGTCACCTCGAGCTCCACCGCCAGCGCGCCGCGCACCGCTGCCGCTAACTCAGCGGAGTTTCCCTTCCAGGTACGGGGCATCTCGAGGACCACCACCAGCCGCTCCTCCCCGCCCTCTTCAACAGTGAAGGCGGCGCTGGCCTCTACCGCTGCTCCGAAGGCTTGAGCCGCCTCCACGGCGATCAACTCGAGATCCTGGGGATAGAGATTGCGCCCCCGTATGACCAGCAGATCCTTCAGCCGACCAGTGACGAAGAGCTCACCTCGCGCATCGAAGAAACCGAGGTCGCCGGTGCGCAGAAATCCTCCATCGCCCTCTTCCCCTGCTAGACGAGCGCCGAAGGTTCGCTGACTTTCCTCCGGCCGCCCCCAATATCCCGCCGCCACGCTGCCGCCTCGGATCCAAATCTCCCCCACCGCCCCGGACTCTAGACGCCGTCCGCTTTCGGCATCGGCGATCACCACCTCCTGCCCTCCCCAAGGCCGCCCGCAGGAGATCAGAGTTCGAGCTCCGGGGTTGGTGGTGGAGAGAGCGCGGTTGCGATCGAAGGCCGCTGCGTCGAAGGCGTGGGCGCTGCTTCCGGCGCCGGGTTCACCGCCGGTGACGAAGAGAGTCGCCTCGGCCAGGCCGTAGCAGGGGTAGAAGGCAGCGGGGTCGAAGCCCCTCGAACCAAAGTCCTGAGCAAAAGCGTCCAGAGTCGCCGCCCGCACCGGCTCCGCACCATTGAAGGCAGTACGCCAGCAGGAGAGATCGAGGCCCTCCCGCTCTTCCTCGGGGATCCGCCGAACGCACAGGCTATAGCCGAAATCGGGCCCGCCGCTGGTGGTTCCGCGATACCGGGAGATCGCCTCGAGCCAGCGCCGCGGCCGCTGAATGAAGGCAGCGGGAGGCAGCAGAATGCAGCGACCGCCGCAATACAGGGGCTGCAGCACGGCGCCCAGCAGCCCCATGTCGTGGTAAAGGGGCAACCAGCTCACCACCACCGAGCTCTCCGACTGCCCAAAGGCCCGCTGGATCTGCTCTTGGTTGTGGAGGATGTGGCGGTGCTGCACCACCACACCCCGGGGCCGCCCGGTGGAGCCCGAGGTGTACTGCACCATCGCCACCCGGGAGGCCTCCGCCGTCGGCTCCTCCCAATCGTCGGCGTCCGTCAGCGGGATCTCGTCCACCGCCAGCCGCACGCAGGAAGCCAGCTCCTCCTGAGTCTGCGCCGCTCGAGTACCGGCGCCTCCAGCCTCGAGCATCCAGCGAGGCTGCGCGTCCTCGAGGATCGACCTCAAGGCCGCAGAGGGACGTCTCGGGCGAGGCGGATAGGCCGGCACGGCGATCCGCCCCGCATACAGGCAGCCGAGGAAGGCGACGATGAAATCGAGGCCTGGGGGGAAAAGGAGCAAAGCCCGGTCTCCCGGCTCTCCCTCCCTTTGCAGCCGCGCTGCCACCGCCCGAGCTCGCTGATCCAGCTCACCATAGGTGAGGGATCCGTCCACCTCCTCACCGCGAGCGAGGAAGTCGAAAGCGGGGCGATCCGGAGCCTGCGCTGCTCGAGCGCGGACGATCCCGTCGAACGTGGTCCAACCAGCTCTTGGCTTGCGAACCGATCCCATGTTGGCCCTCCGCTATGGGGGCATATCGGAGCTCTGTTCGAGATCCGAGCATCTCATTTACACGACAAGCAGCCATTTCGCAATGACTTGATTACAAATCTGAGCTACCCACCGACGCCTTGGCGCCTGATGCGCAGCCCGTGCAGAGCGTCTTTCTCTTGGTGAGGGGCTGAGGCAGTAAGCCCAGCTCCACCGGCCTCAGAAGGCTGGTTGAGAAATCGCTCCGTTGAGCGGGGAGTGGGTGTAGCGCGGGGAGCTAGCTGTCTAGCTAGCGCCTAGCGGTATCCTGGTGGCGGAGCGGCGAGACACCCCGGGGTGAGGGGTAATGCCTTGCATCCATGCCGGTTAGGAAGAGAGAGGGGGTTTAGGCGGAGGGAGGCCCCCGCGGGCTGCAGATGCCGCTAGAGGCCTGGGACACGAAGAGGTTCGGCGAGGCGTCTACCTGGCCCGCAAGCACCAGACTAGAAGGCGGTGCGGGGAACTCAAATCCCTGAATGGCGAGATTTTTATACTTGCAGGCAGCACATTCGTGATCGGCTTCTTCAGCGGCGTGGTGATGAAGATGAATCTGGCCAAAGAAGGAGCCAGAAAGCATGAGCAATGCGAGTACCGACGCCACTAGCACCAGCCGGCGGCAAGGCGCCAAGCGGGAGGGTGCAGAGGGCGATTGAAAACGATTACTCATTATCATCAAGGCGACTATCGCATAGGTATAACCCGATGGCAATAAATTTCGCCAAGGTCTTAAACTCGACTCTCAAGCGCGCTGCGCCTTCCACTCCACCCCATCCTGCACTGCAAAGCTCCGCGCGGAACGGCGCTGCGCCACCCCCTCCGACAAGGCTCCCCCACACCTCGATTCGCGGCTTCAGGGGCCATTGCAGGCTTTGCCCGGCTACCCAAGGCACTTATCGAAGTCCCACCACGGCGCCCTGAGTGGGACGCAGTCTCCCGCCAGGGCCATCTATGGGGGCTCTCTGGACGGGGCTCTCCAAACGGGGCGCGGTCTGGACTGAGCTGTCTAGACGGGGCCGTCTTTGGGGGCCCAAAATGACAGAAGGCGCGGGCCGGAATTCCGGCACCGCGCCTCCAGGGCGGGTTCTCCACGAGATGCTCGCGGAGACAACCGACTGCGGCGGGCCTGGCAAGGTGCCGGACCGCCTGTGCGTCACGCTACTCTGTCGCCGGAACCACCGTGACCTTCAGCTCAGCGATCACCTCGGCGTGAAGATCCACCGGAATCAGATGCTCACCGACGCTCTTGATCGGGTTATCCAGCTTCAGGCGCCGGCGATCGATGGTCACTCCCTGCTCTTGCAGTGCTTCGGCGATATTGATCGCCGTCACCGACCCGTACAGGGTGCCGGACTCACCGACCCGCTTAGTGATGTTGATCGAGAGGTTGGAGAGGGTCTCCGCCACCTCCAGCGCCGCCTCCCGTTCCCGGGTGTGGCGCGCGTCGATCTTCTTCCGCTGCTGCTGAAAGTAGGCCAGGTTGGCTCGATTGGCCTCTAGCCCGAGGTTCTGAGGCAGCAGGTAGTTACGGGCATAGCCGGGCTTGACGCTTACCACGTCGCCGCGCTTGCCAAGGGTGCGAATATCGGACAGGAGAATGATGTCCATGATGACAGCCTCCCTCAGTCCGTGGTGTAAGGCAGAAGCGCTAGATGACGGGCGCGCTTGATCGCCTTCTGGAGCATTCGCTGATACTTGGCGCTAGTACCGGAAATCCGCCGAGGCAGGATCTTCGATCGCTCGGGCGTGAACTGCTGCAGCAGCTTCACGTCCTTGTAGTCGATGTACTCGATGCGCTCGGCGAGGAACTTACAGACCTTGCGGCGACGAAAGTATGTACGACGTCGGGCCATGATCAACCCTCCTTTTCTGCGGTGGCTGAAGCCTCAGTGGACTCTTTGTCCGAAGCTTCTTTCGTCTCGGCGGATTCAGAGGCCCCGGCAGCATCAGAGGCCTCAGCGGCTTCAGAGCCCCCGGCGGCATCAGAGGCCTCAGCGGCTTCAGACGCCTCAGCGGCTTCAGACGCCTCAGCGGCTTCAGACGCCTCAGCGGCTTCCTCTTCTGGCTTCGGCTCGATGTCCTGAAAGCGATCGGTACGCACGACCAAATGCCGGAGAATGCGCTCGTTTTGATTGAGGCGAGTCTCGACATTCGCCAGGGGATTCCCCTTCTCAGCGGTCACATAGAGCAGCATGTACTTGCCTTCCTTGATCTTGTTGATCGGATAGGCAAGCTTGCGGCGGCCCCAGTTGTCGCGCTTCGCCACCTGGGCATCAGCGGCTTCGATCAGGCTCTGGATTTCATCGGTAAGCTTGACCACGTCCTCGTCGGAGGTACGCGGGTCCACGATGAACACCAGCTCATAGAGTCTCATGGATCCTCCCTTCGGATAGGTCCCCGGCTCCCTAGGAGCGTTGGGGGAAGGCTAGTCCCGCTTCTTCACGGAACAGAGAGGCGAACGAGTTGTGTCTAGGCAAACTGTGCCTTAGCGGGCGCCAGTCTATGCAGATTTTCTCTTCGCAGATGTTGTGTCGAACTAAAGAACAGAACCGAAACCCTCGATTCTAGGGGTCCGCCGAAAAACCGAAGTTTTCTCGGCGCACAAGATTTGTGATCATGAGGGACATCGTCAAGAAATGCAAGGCTTTTCCAGCCTCTGACGAAGCCCTCCGGCCACGACTGGGCTCTACCCTTGGCACTACGCTCGCCCCTTAGGGCGGCCAGCTCAGCAGCCCAGCGGAAATCACGGCGCGAAACGAATCGAGCCGGTGAGGGTATCTCTCCCCCACCGGCTCTCAATTCGCTACAAGGCCGGAGATCAGATGATCAGCGGAGCGATGACCAGGGCCACCACCGACATCAGCTTGATGAGGATGTTGAGGCTCGGGCCGGCGGTGTCCTTGAAGGGATCGCCGACGGTGTCGCCCACCACGGCGGCCTTGTGGGCGTCGGAGCCCTTACCGCCGAGGTGACCACCCTCGATGTACTTCTTAGCGTTGTCCCAAGCGCCACCGGCGTTGGCCATGAAGATCGCCATGGAAACACCGGAGACGGTGACGCCGGCGAGCAGACCGCCGAGAGCTTCCTTGTCCCAGAAGCCCACCGCCACCGGCACGATCACGGCCATCAGGCCCGGAACCACCATTTCGCGAATCGCCGCGGCGGTGGAGATATCCACGCACTTGGCGTACTCCGCCTCCGCCTTACCTTCCATCAGCCCAGGGATGTCCTTGAACTGACGGCGCACCTCTTCGATCATCTCGAAGGCCGCGCGCCCCACCGCCTGCATCGCCATGGAGGAGAACAGGAAGGGCAGCATCGCGCCGATGAACAGACCACCCATCACCGTCGGGTTGGTGAGATTCATGCTGTCGATCTGAGCGGTGGTTCGGAAGGCCGAGAACAGAGCCAGCGCGGTGAGCGCGGCGGAGCCGATGGCGAAGCCCTTTCCGATGGCGGCAGTGGTGTTACCCACCGCATCCAGCTTGTCGGTACGGGCGCGGACGTCGTCTCCGAGATGGCTCATCTCAGTGATGCCGCCGGCGTTATCAGCGATCGGGCCGTAGGCGTCCACCGCCAGCTGGATGCCGGTGGTGGAGAGCATGCCGAGGGCCGCGATGGCGATGCCGTACAGGCCGGCGAGGGAATACGACAGCAGCGTGGCGGCCACCAGCACGACGACGGGCCAGGCGGTAGAGCGCATGCCAAGGCCGAGACCACCGATGATGTTGGTGGCGGCGCCGGTCTGGCTCTCTTCGGCGATCTTCTGAGCCGGGCCCTTGGTTTCGGCGGTGTAGTACTCGGTGATCAGGCCAATGGCGGTGCCGGCCACCAGACCGGCAACCAGGGCGCCGAACACGCCCATGGCGTCCAGAGTGCGACCGTCGAGGGTGTAGGTGACGTCGCCCAGCAGCTGCTGGATCACGAAGAAGGCGGCCACCACCATCGCGCCGGCGGCGCCGAAGGTGCCACGATGCAGCGCCTTGCCGGGATCGCCGCCCTCCTGAGTGCGCACCAGGAAGGTGCCCAGCAGGGAGACGACAATGCCGACGCCGGCGAGCACCAGCGGCAGCTGCACCAGGGGCAGCGAGGTGCCGGCGCTGGCGCTAGCGGTGATGCCCAGCGCCAGGGAGGCGATGATCGCGCCGATGTAGGACTCGAAGAGGTCCGCGCCCATGCCCGCCACGTCACCGACGTTATCGCCGACGTTATCGGCGATCACCGCCGGGTTGCGGGGATCATCCTCGGGAATGCCGGCCTCGACCTTACCCACCAGATCGGCACCGACATCGGCAGCCTTGGTGTAGATGCCGCCGCCGACGCGGGCGAAGAGGGCGATGGAGCTAGCACCGAAGGAGAAGCCGGTGAGCACCGTGATGGCGCGCGTCAGGGATTCGATCTCGGTGCCGAAGACGTTGGCATAGACCAGGAAGAGCAGGCTGAGGCCCAGCACCGCCAGGCCGACCACCGAGAAACCCATCACCGCGCCGCCGGCGAAGGCGACGTTGAGGGCCGGCACCAGGCCCTTGCGGGCGGCAGCAGCGGTGCGCACGTTGGCGCTGGTGGCGACCCGCATGCCGAAGAAGCCAGCGAGACCGGAACAGATCGCGCCGGCCACCAGGGAGACGCCCACCAAGGGCGAGCTGGCGGGGTTCGACCAGTTAGCGAAGGCGAGGCCGAGGGCCGCCACAACCACAAAGAGTGCCAGCACTCGATACTCGCGGCTCAAGAAAGCCATCGCACCATCGCGGATGTAGCCCGCGAGGGTCTGCATGTGCTCGGTGCCACTATCCTGCTTGTCGATCCAGGTGCTGCGCACCCAGGCGAAGAGCAGGGCCAACACGCCGCTGCCAGCAGCGGCGAGCAAGACGGTCTGGAAATTCATCGATTCAATCCCTCCTTGACTGAGAGCCCACGGTGCTCCGGCCGCGTGGCCGACGCTACCGCGTCCCTCGACAACGGAAAGAGACGCGAGGTGAGATCACCGCGTCTTCGTGTTTTCGGTTGGTGGTTTCATCCGTTGAAATCATTCATCGCGCGCTGGAGGCCCGAGTCGAGCCAAGCTTCGCAGGCGTCCGCGGCGCGCTGCACCATCGACTCGACCTGATCTTGCTCCTCGTCCCGGAAGGGCTCGAGCACAAAGCGCACCAGCTCATCGCCGCCGCCGGGAGGTCCCTCCGGCGCCGCGATGCCGCAGCGCACCCTCGGTACTCCGTCGGTGCGCAGGTTCTCGATCACCGACTCCATACCGCGATGGCCGCCAGGGCTCCCCTTGCCGCGCAATCGCAGCTGCCCGAGGGGCAAGGCGGTGTCGTCGTAGATCACCAGCACTCGCTGCGCTTCGAGACCGAAGCGCTCCTCCAGGCAGCGCAGGGTGAAGCCGCTGCGATTCATATAAGTCTGGGGGGCGACGAAGAGCGTGTCCCCACGAGAGACGATCAGCGCGTTGCACTCCAGCCGCCGGGGTTGCTGGGGGGCGCGCCGCCTCAACAGCTCATCGATCACCTCGAAGCCCACGTTGTGACGGGTTCCCCGATAGCGCTCGCCGGGATTGCCCAGCCCCACCACCAATCGAGGAGGCGTTGGGGCCGAGCCATCGCGGACATCGGACTCCTGAGGTACATCCGTCACGAACTTTGGTCTCGAGAGGTTGAGGAGCTAGGTGGGTTGAGAAACTAAATCGAAGGGCCCCACAGGCCAATCCCTACCGGCGAGCCAAGAATTGGTACGCCGTAGGTTGCCCAGGCAGCCCCAGAGCTGAGCTCAGTCGTCCTTGGAAATGACCGCGGGCTCCGCCGGCAGCGATTCCAGCAACCCGTCTTCGTCCTCCGCTTCCTCACTCGCCGCAGCGGCGGGCAGGGCAATGGACGCCAACACCTTATGCGGATCGTCTATCAGCTCGACCTTGTCGGAAAGCGGAACGTCCTTCGCCTCGAGGTGATCTCCAATGCTGAGGTGCGAGATATCCACCTCGAGATGGGGAGGAATATCGCCCGGCAGACACTCCACCGCCAGCTCGCGGTTGATGAAGTCGAGAATGCCGTTCTGGTTCTTGACACCGTCGGCGGTCCCCACCAGCTCCAGGGGCACCTGAACCTGCACCTTCTCATCCATCAAGATGCGCTGGAAGTCGATGTGCTGGATCACCTGCGTGGTGGGCTCCACCTGCATCTCGTGAATCATCGCGTGGCGCTCATTGTCCCCGAGCACCAGCTTGAACACAGAGTTCCCACCGCCGGCGGACTGCAGCAACTCGATCACATTGCGCCGCTCGACGACGATAGGAACCGAATCGAGACCGGCTCCGTACACCACTGCCGGAACCAAGCCGTCCCGGCGCATACGACGAGAGGGGTTGGAGCCCAGCTCCTCTCGCTTCTGAACTTCGATGACCAAATCGCTGATGCTCATGTTGAATCCTCTTGGAATCGAGTCACCCGATGGGTGCTAGGCCGCGCGATACGGGCCTCAGACGAAGAGCGAGCTCACGGAGCTATCGTCGTGAATTCGCCGAATGGCCTCCCCCAGCAGCGGAGCTACCGAGAGGGGCTGAAGCTTGGCGCAGCGCGCCAGCTTCTCGTCCACCGGGGTGGTATTGGTGATCAGAACAGTTTCCAAATCCGAGTTGTCGATACGCTCCAGCGCAGGTCCGGAGAGAATGCCGTGGATCCCTACGGCGAGGACCCGCTGTGCTCCTTTAGATCTCAAGAGCTCGACCGTCTTCGCCAGCGTGCCCGCGGTGTCGATGATGTCGTCGATCACCAACGCGTTGCAGCCGTCTACGGAGCCGATGAGATTCATCACCTCGGCGGTATTCGGCGCCGTGCGGCGTTTGTCCACAATCACCATCCCCGCCTGCAGGCGCTTGGCGATGGCACGGGTCCGCTCTACGCCGCCAGCATCCGGCGCGACGATCATGAGGTCTGGGATATTGAGCTTCCTCACCTCGTCCAGGATCACCGGTGCAGCGAAGAGGTGATCCACCGGAATGTCGAAGAAACCCTGAATCTGTGGTGCGTGGAGATCCATCGTCAGCACCCGATCCGCTCCAGCCCGAGAAATCAGATCCGCCACCAGCTTCGAAGTCAGGGGAACTCGCGGCTTGTCCTTCTTGTCCTGACGGGCATAGCCGTAATAAGGCAGCACCGCGGTGATCCTCGAGGCGGACGCTCGCTTGAAGGCGTCGATGAGAATCAGCAGCTCCATCAGGTTCTGATTCACCGGCTGCGAAGTCGGCTGAACGATAAATACATCCGACCCGCGAACGTTCTCGTCGATCTGACAGAAGGTTTCGCCGTCGGAGAAATCGAAGGCGGTAATCTGGCCCGCTGGCAGGTTCAGATAGTCGCAGATCTCTTGTACCAGCTGGGGATGGGCTCGGCCTCCGAAAACCTTCAGCTCACCGTACATGGTTTCTCGCAAACTCCGTGGAATCGAGGGGGGGGACTCTCAGGGTATCGATCGCTGGATCAAATCCCTGGGGAGGGTCAATGGGGGGGATGGATGATCGAAAGGGTGGGAGTGGATGGCAAGCAGGAAGAGGGCGCGGGCGCGGCATCGATTCGAAGCTCAAAGCGTGAGCCTCGCAACAATCCCGGAAGCTCGAGTGAGCGCGAAAGCGAAGAATCCGCAGCGGTGGCGCTGCCGACTCTCGCCACGGGGAATCGGCACCGTTGGAAGCTCGAATGGGATCGGTAGAGTTGGTTGGGGCGCTAGGATTCGAACCTAGGTATGCGAGATCCAAAGTCTCGTGCCTTACCGCTTGGCGACGCCCCAAAGGTACCGGCTTGCGGGCCTCCCCGATGACTCAGGAGGCCTCCCTGACGGTCGAGAAAGCCTCCTTGACGGTTTGAGAAAGAGGGGGGCTACCGAGGGTACGGCAGCGTAGTTCCGACTTCCGGGCGTTGGTTGGCTCGGCGATCGTTTTCCTCTTCTCCCCTCGGCGGCGGATGTCACCAAACCGGCACGCCAAGTCAGGGCAGGCAGGCCCACCCGCAAGGTTCGCGAAGCATACCGCGAATGCCCCGGGGATGGAATAGCGTGGCGAGAGCGCAGCTATCAGCTCTCCAACCCCGGCAGAACGCCCGGATTCTCCGGGCTGCCCCAGCTCCGGGGCAGCCCTTCCCCGCCTAGCCGCTGATCCGCCGCTCGCTGCTCAGGGAACAGACCAGAAGGACTCTCGAAGATGAAGCTCTTCGACCTCCTCGAGGGTGCGGTCCTGAGAATCCGCCTCGATCGGCGCCGGAGCCTCGGTGCTGCGACTGGAATGCACCGAGCGCTGGGCGGGCGCATAGCTACCGTTGAAGCCGCCACCGGCTCCCGATTCTGCCGCACCGTTGCCCTGTTCCCGCCTCGCCTCGTAGCGCGCCTGTTGGCCGCGAGAAGCCGAAGGGTTTGGAAGCTTCGGGTGAAGAAAGCCCTCTGGAGGAATCGCGTCCGGCGGCCCTTCGCTACCGAAATCGATCCCGCCCTTGCTCTCCTCGGCGTCGATGGGCCGAACGCCGACATTCGGTAGCGGAAGCCCACGGTCCATCAAAACCTGGTGGTACTCGCCGAGCACCCGGCGCTCCAAGTACTGCCTCATCTCGTTATTCAGCGGATGGGCGACGTCCTTGAAGTCACCGTTCTTCTTTTTCCTGCTAGGCATGCTGATGAACAAGCCATCGCGGCCCTGGATGATCTTGATGTCGTTGACCATAAAGCAATGATCTAAAACAACAGAGACAAAAGCCTTCAGCTTGTCTTCCTGTACAGGAAAAATCTTGACCTCCGTAATTTCCATTGAACCTCCCGTGGCTCCTGCTTCGGTTACGGATGATGGTAAAGGCGCCACTCCCTGCGTCTGGTAGTCGATACACGCTCAAGGCTTACTCGAACAGCGTGGAGTGACGGTGGGAAGCACAAGGCGGGAGTCCGGGATGCCTGCCAACATCCGAATGGATTCCGCTTCCCAAAGGATTTTTCTAGGGTCTCATCCTAGGGTTGCCACCAGGCGCTGTCAAATGGCTAGCTCACGCTCCCCCGTCTTGGCGGCCAGCAGCCGGGAGCTCCCTAAGGGCAAATTAGTCGACTGAGCGCACGCAGCCACCCAGGGAATAACCGGACGGCACCTCGAGAAAGGGCGGGACTGTGTCGGTAGCCTCCCGCACGACCTCTTGCCAACGCAGCTCCAGCCCGCCTTCCGCCTCCATCAACTCCCGCCACTCCCCATCGATGTTCATTCGCGCCAAGAGCTCCCCCTCCGCCGTACTGAGGCTCCAGCGCAGCACCCGCTGAGATTCGGTATCCAAACCCACCACCCATCGCCGCCCCCGGGCATCGCGATAGGCCACCGCCCGATCCCCCGAGCCGGGATCGAGACCGGCATGGGCGGGACGTTGCGGCACCCGGGCATCGATCAAGGCCGGTAACCGGGAGAGGGGAAAGGAGGCCAGCAGACGCTGATCCAGCACCACATCGGTGGTCAGGCGGCACCCTCGACGCTGACGGTGATCCACCAGCAGGGCATCGGGACCGGTAACCTCCAGACTCCATAAGGAGCGCCCCAAGGGCCCGGTGGCGGAGAGCTGGAAGCGCTCGCTCCGCAGGTAGCGAAGGGTCAACCGAAAACTACCCCGCCCCTCTTTCTCGCTGTCGTAGCGCACCCGATAGAGAGCTTGAAAGGCTTCTTCGGGCATTTCCCAGGGGCGCCACTGCAGCGCCGGAGGAGCGGGTGACGCGGGAATCGAGTTTCTCTCCGACGGCTCTACCACCTCGACGTTCTCCACGTCCTGAACCTGCGACAGCGGACGCAGGGGGGATATCGAGTCTTGCCCGGAAGTCGCCAAAAGCGCGAGAGCCGTGGTCGCAAACATCAGCTCCGCAACGACCAACCCCACAGACACCAGCCCCGCGCTCAGCAGCCACTGCTGCGCGGAGCGCCGAAGCTCATGCCCTGCCTCCCCCCGCTTCATGCCCAAGCCCCCCACCGAGCGCAGAGCGCGGTAGGGGGAAGAAAGGGCAGCGTAGAGGGCAGTGCGAAGGGGGGCGATGAAGCCCCCTTCCGATGCACTGAGACTCAAGGAGCCTCGGCTCGTCGATCTAGCTCTTCCAGCTTGCGGCCCAAAGCCTCAGCGTCGACGCCTTCGATCTCCAGAGCCCGGGCGTAGGATTCGCGAGCCGAGTCGAAGCGTCCCTGGGCGAGATAGAGATCCCCCAGATGCTCGTGGATCGTCGGGTCTTCCGGCAGCAGCTCAGCAGCCTTCTCGAGCTGCTCTTGAGCCTCGTCGTAGCGACCCAGCTGGAACAGCGCCCAGCCTAGGGTGTCGACATAGGCACCGCTGGAGGCATCTAGCTCGACAGCCCGCTGGGCGAGGCTCAGGGCCTCCTCGAGGTTCTCACCGCGCTCGGCATACATGTAGCCGAGGTAGTTCATCGCCTCGTGGAACTCATCGTCCATCGAGAGCAGGCGGCGGAAGTCCGCCACCGCGCCGTCAAAGTCGCCGGAGCGTTCCCGAGCAGCACCCAGGAGGAAGAGCACGCGGGTGGTCGGCTCGTGCTCATCGAGGTGGTCCTCGAGCCAGGTGACGGTGTCCTCGTAGCGCTCCAGGCGCTGGTAGACCAGAGCCACCGCCACCGCGCCGACGTCCGCGTCCCCCACGTCGAGGCTATCGAAGAGAACCCGCGCCTCCTCGGGTCTGTCGAGCATCAGCAGAATCTCACCGCGCTTGGCGAGGATCGCCGGCTCTTCGGCGCTTTCGGACAGCATCTCCAGGGCTTCCTCACCTCGCTCCAGGGCCAGCAGCGAGTCGGCGGCCAGCAGGCCTGCGGTGAGTCGCTGCCTTTCGCCGCCCTCGAAAACCGGACCCAGCACCTCGAGGGCACGCTCGTGGCTCTCGGGGGTTTGGCGGTCGTTGAGCAGCTCCGCCCACTCTAGGCGCAGGCGATGGGCATTGTCCGTCAGCCGCGCCTGCTCGAGACCCGAGACGGCCCGTTCAAGAACCTGCCAGGCTTCTTCGGGGCGATCGAGAATCACCAGATTTTGAGCCAGCATGCCAGACAGATCCGCGTTGTGTAGACCGCGCTTCACCAGCCGCTCAATGCGCTCGACGGCGCCCTCCCGATCTCCGCGGTTGGCCATCACCAGGGCCTCCATGCGAGCCAGAGAATCATCCGGATCCGGAGCTCCCTGTTCCAGCAGGCTGCTCACCAGCTCGTAGGCCGAGTCCAGCTCTCCGTTCACAAAGTAGGCCCGAGCGAGCACCCGCTGCGCTTCGGAGGTCTGATGGAATTCCGGCGGGCCGCTCTCCAGCACCTCGAGGGCTGCCGCCCGGTCTCCCGTCTGGAGATGAAGATCCGAGAGGTTCAGGCGCGCCTCATCCGCATAGATGTTGAAGCGCAGGATGTCCGCCAAGACCGCCTTGGCCTCGTCGAAGCGCTCCTCCCCCACCAAGGCCTCCACCAGAATGCTCGCCGCCTGGCGATCCCCGGGGTTGTTGGAGATCGCCTCGTTGAGCACCTTGATGGCGCGCTCCAGCTCTCCCTGGAAGAGGTAGATCTGGCCCAGAGTGGTGTGCGCCTGGCTATCGTCCGGATACAGGCGGCGCAGGTCTTCGAAGACCACCCGCGCGCTATCCAGGCCGCTGCGATCCTGGGGCTGCACCTCCGCTTGGGCGAGGAAGGTCGCACCGACGATGCGCAGCACGTCCGCATCCCGGGGCGCTAGGCGGCGGGCCGCCTTGGCCTGCTCTACCGCCAGGGCGATCTGCTCTTGGCGATAGTGGGGCGAACGGGAGAGCTTCGCCAGGCGAGTGAGAAATTCCGCGTACTCGGAGCGGATATAGGGATCTCTCGGCTCCAGGCGAACGGCTTCTTCGAAGCTCTCCAAAGCATCGCGGAAGGCACCCTCATCCACCAACATCTTGGCGGTAGCAAAGGCGACGGCTCCATCGAGGGAGCGTTGCTCAAGACTGGCGGTAGGGGCAGGGGACGTCTCCTGAACGGTGGGCGCGGCGAAACTCGGCGCGGATACGGCCAGAAGGGCGAAGAGGGCGACAGGTAGGGCGGTGGCTTTCATGGCGCGAAGACTAGCAGTGGCTCCGGAATAGGGACAAATTCTGCCCAAGCCTGCCGAATCGGCGAGGCGTTGGCGGCTAAGTATCGATGAGCGTTGGAAAGATCGCCGGTAGGAAGGCGAGCCCTGGGCTGCTGCCAGGGAAGGCCTCGGGCTGCTCGGGAGGAGCCGCGAGACCGGCGGCGGAAGGGCCGGCAACAGACCTCGACCCGGTGTGGAGTCGAGAGTTGAAGCCGAGTCCACCGCGGGCCACCCCCTTCGACGCTGCTTTACAACCCAGCGGCCCCTTCCTATAATTCCGCCGCTTGGCATAAATGCTAGTAAAAAGACAGTTTAGCCTTCTCTCCAGGAGTTCCTGATGCCCCCCCTCCCGCTCGGCGACTACCTGCTACAAAGCCACCGCCTGGAGCGTCCATCGCTCCTCGAAGCCCTCGCGCTGCAGCGTCGGGAAGGCGGATCCCTCGGCACCTGCCTGCTGGAAACCGGCGCATTGAGCGAAGAAGAGTTGCTCACCGCCCTGGCGGAGCGCAGCGGAACCCCGGCAGCTCCCGTCCGCGAACTGCTCCATCCTCAGGTGGACGCGGTAGAGCAGCTCTCCGCGGAGTTCGCCCGCAGCCAGAAGGCCGTCCCCTTTCGCCTCGAAGGCCGACGGCTGCACATTGCCGTCGCCGATGCCGGAGATCTCGGCCGTGGCGATGATCTGGCCTTCGCGGCGGAAACTCCCGTCACCCTCTGGATCACCTCGGAGGTGCGGCTAGCCCAGGCGCTGGAGCGCGCCTATGGGGAGAGCTGTCCCGACCGCTTCCGCCGCCTCGCGGACCGACTGGATCACAGCACGCCGCTGGAAGATCGGACCGACCTGCCCACCGGGGAAGCTTCCCCCGCGGGCACCGACGAGCTGGATTTGAAAGCCTGGACCCTGCCGGACCTGCTGATGCCCACCGTGCTGGAGGTCGCCGCTCCCCCTCTCCTGGATGAGGAGGAGGGTACGGAGAGCTCCGACGACACCCTCGGCGACGATACGGCCGGCGACGCGACCGCAGCGCAGACCCCGCCGCCACAATCCGCCGCCGCCAGCAGCGGCAGCGCCATCGGTAGAGCGGTCCTGGAAACCCTGCTCCAAAGCTGGCACCGGGCGGCGATCCTCGCCGTTCGCCGCGGCCGGGTCGAGGGCTGGCTGGGGGGCGGAGAGAACCTCCAGCAGGAGCGCCTGGCGAACTTCGAGGTAGCCCTCAACGCCCCTTCCCTCTTCTTGAGCTTCGCCCAGGGCACCGAGGTATACACCGGAGCCCTGACCCCGATGCGTCCCCACCGAGAGCTGATGCACTGTTGGAATTTGGAGCTCGCCGACAGCTGCGCCGCCGCCGCCGTGCGGGTCGGCAATAGGCTGGTAGCGGTGCTCTTCGCGGAGGGTCCCAGAACCCCCACCGTGGCCTCTCCCCCACGCGCCCGGGACGCCCTTCGGGAGCTTGGTCGAGATACCGGCAAAGCCTTCCAACAGCTGATCTTAGAAGAGAGCCCGGTGAGCCCCGTAAAGCCTTGATTCGGTTTGACGCTGTCGAAATAGCGCTGGTAAGATCCGCCCGATCGATGCGGCCTCTCAAACGGCTTCTTGCTCGCGCTACTGCTCGCTTCCAGGACTGAACTCACAACAAGGACTTGAGAAGGAAGCGCTGCCGAGGGGCCACCCTCGATCACCCAGCTTTCATTTCATCGCGACGACCTTCGAGGTGCTCCCCAATGGTCTTCGCTCTTCGCAACGCTAGCGGTCGCCCGGCGACCACGAGGCGAGAGACGCCCCGAGAGAACGAGCAGGATCCGAGACCTCCGGTGATCTGCGTCCTCCACCATCGAGGATCGTCTCTCACCGCCATGGCCCCCTAGAGCTCGCCGCTCCCAGGGCATACCACGCCCCATGATCAAAAGCTCCCTATGATCAAAAGCGATATTGTGAATCGAGTAGCCGAAGCCAGCGATGTACCTCGCACCAAGGCTGCCCAGGCGGTGGACACCATTCTGCAGGCGATGAAGGAAGCGTTGCAGGACGGCAAGCGAATCGAGCTCAGGGGCTTCGGAGTATTTCAGGTGCGTGACCGCAAAAAGGGTGTGGGAAGGAATCCCAAGACCGGAGTCGAGGTCGCCATCTCCCCGGGCAAGACGGTTCGATTCAAGCCGGGTAAGTCGCTGAAGGATCTTTGATCCCGCGGCTACCCGTCGCCCTCAGAACCCCGCCTCGAGTACCTCGAGTACGGAGCGCGTACCGGACGAGGAGCGCTGAGCCCTGTCTACTCCCTCCCCCCCTCGGAACGCCCCGCCCCAACGGCCCGCAGCAGCGATCGGGGAACAAGCGATCGGGGAACGCCCGAGCGCACAATCCTTCCATGCCCCACTCCTCGGTCTCGAGGACGTCTCGCCGGCTCCTCGGCGACGACAGCTGCTGTCTTGGCCGCTCGCCATCCTGCTCTTTCTGACCACGCTGCTGACCACCACCGGCATCGGCGCTGTCCTGGCTCAGCAGACGCAGCTCGGCCTGCCGGCGGATGGAAGCCTCTGGCTCTCCCCCAGCCGGCTGTGGGGCATCTTGAGCGATCCGACATCGCTGCACCTGGGCTTGAGCTATTCCCTGCCGCTGCTCTTCATCCTGCTCTGCCATGAGATGGGCCACTACCTCGCCTGTCGCTATTACCGCCTGCCGGCGACGCCGCCGATGTTCCTGCCGCTCCCCTTCGGCTTGGGAACCCTCGGCGCCTTCATTCGCATTCGCTCCCCGATCCGCCGGCGCCGGGAGCTCTTCGATATCGGCGCCGCCGGCCCCCTCGCCGGCTTCCTCGCCCTGATCCCCTTTCTGCTCTGGGGCATCGCCCACTCGGAGGTCGTCGAGGTCACCCTCGCCGAGGACCCTGAGCAGGGGACCCCCCGAGTGGGGCTGGGGCGCAGCCTGGCGATGGCCGCCGCGATGCGCGCCTTTCACGGCACCCTGGGGCCGGAGCAGGCCCTCGACCTGCATCCGGCGGCGATGGCCGCCTGGGTCGGTCTCCTCGCCACCGCCCTCAACCTGCTGCCCCTCGGCCAGCTCGACGGTGGCCACGTGCTCTATGCCGTAGCGGGTCGGCGACAGCGCCGCTGGGCCCCCGTGATGCTCCTGCTGCTGGCCCTCGGCGGCCTGCTGTGGCCGGTCTGGTGGCTGTGGTGCCTCTTCATCGCCCTCACCGGCCTGCGCCACCCCCCGGTGCGAGACGAGAACGCTCCCCTGGGCGCCGGCCGCCGGTGGCTCGCCGCGGCGACCCTGCTCCTGCTGGTGCTCAGCTTCATGCCGGTACCGGTAGGCGTCTTCTTTCTCCCGGCCCCGGGCTAGGACCTCTCAGAGGTCGAGGACGAAGGTCACCGGCCCGTCATTGCTCAAGGAGACCTCCATCTTCGCCCCGAATTGACCGGTTTCCACGGCGAAGCCCTCCCGCCTCAGGCAGGCCACCAGGTAGTCCACCAGGGGCTCGGCGCGAGCCGGCTTCTCGGCTCCGCTGAAAGAAGGCCGTCGCCCCTTCGCCAAGGGCTGCCCGGCGAGGGTGAATTGAGACACCACCAGAAAGCCCGCCCCAGCGCTCGCCGCATCGAGATTCATCCGTCCCTGGGGGTCCTCGAAGATCCGCAGCGACGCCAGCTTGGCCGCCGCCGCCGCCGCGATGCTCTCGTCATCCCCAACTTCTACACCGACCAGCACCACTAGCCCCATGCCCACCGCGCCCACCACCTCCCCTTCCACCCGCACCGCCCCCTGCGATACTCGCTGCAAGACCAAACGCATCCATTGCCTCCTTAAATCGGTAAGGGCAGCTGTTCGCCGCCACGGGACATCCCTTCGGAGCTTTCGACGCACCCCGTCGGGGCCTTCGGCTTCACCCCGGCGCGGCAGTGAGCCCCAACTCGATACCCCTAGTCACTTTCCCATCGGCGCAGGCTTGAGCCTGCCGCCTGTGATACTTTCCCGGCGAATCATAGGAGACCCCAAGCCATGGTCAATAAAGTCATCCTCATCGGCAATCTCGGTCGGGATCCAGAAGTTCGAACCACCACTTCTGGACAGACCGTCGCCTCCTTCTCCATCGCCACCTCCCGTCGGTGGCGCGACCGCGACGGCAACCGCCAAGAGCAGACCGAGTGGCACAACATCGTCGTGTGGGGCCGCCAGGCGGAGATCGCCGGCCAATACCTCACCAAGGGCAGGCAGGTGTTCATCGAAGGCCGGCTCCAGACCCGCTCCTGGGATGATCGGCAAACCGGAGAGAAGCGCTACCGCACCGAGATCGTTGCGGACACCTTCCAGATGCTCGGAAACCGCGATGGCAGCGGTGGCGGCAACTTCGGTGGCGGTGGTGGCGGCGGCGGAGGTAACTTCGGCGGCGGTGGCGGTAGTGGATACAGCGGAGGCGGCGGCGGTGGCGGAACCGGCGGCAGTGGCGGCGGAGGCGGCAACTTCGGCGGTGACGACTTCAGCGGTCCCGACGACGACGACATCCCCTTCTGAGACCACCTCGCGGCAGTCCCTGCTTCCGAGCTCCAATCACCTCAGCTTCGAGCGTCCCCCCCGGCCCCCCTCGGCTTCCTGCCCAGGGGGGCTTCTTCGATGGGGCCAGATCTGTGGAGCCCGGAATCCAATCAGGCCCTAGGTCTCTTGCGTGGCCTCGATGCCTCGGGATTCAGCCATCCAGGCGTTGCTTGAGGCTATGGATCAGATTGAGGGCCGCCAGCGGGGTCAGCTGATCGACGTCCACGTCTCTGAGGGCCGCAGCGACGATCTCTTCCACCGGCTTGAAGAGAGGAATCTGCCCCTCGCTTCGCTGCCCAACGCTGTGACGCCCCGCCGTGGGCGCCCCCGAGCCGGTAGCCGCCGTCCCAACGATCACCCCGTCCACCGATACCGATTCAGGGGTCACCGAACCCGTGGTGGAAGCGCCCTCTGCCGCGACCTCGGGCTGATTCCCCGGTGGCTTAGACTCCAGCCCCGCCAGCACCTCGCTAGCCCGCACCAGCACCGGCTCCGGAAGGCCCGCCAGGCGCGCCACGTGGAGTCCATAGCTCTTGTCCGCCTGCCCCGGCACCACCCGGCGCAGGAAGAGGATTTGATCCTCCCACTCCTTGACCCCGAGAGTGCGGTTGACGACCCGAGGCAGGCGCCGAGCCAGCTCCGTCAGCTCATGGTAATGGGTCGCGAAGAGGGTCTTGGGGCAGCGCTCGTCGTGAAGGTATTCGACGATCGCCCAGGCCAGGGAGAGGCCGTCATAGGTAGCGGTCCCGCGCCCCACCTCATCGAGGACCACCAGGCTGTTCTCCGTCGCGTGATGAAGGATATTTGCCGTCTCGATCATCTCCACCATGAAGGTGGATTCCCCGCGAGCGAGGTCGTCACTGGCGCCAACGCGAGTGAAGATCCGGTCCACGGTGCCCAGCTCCGCGCGCTCCGCGGGAACGAAAGAACCCGCCTGGGCCATCAGAGAGATCAGCGCTACCTGCCTCAAGTAGGTGCTCTTACCTCCCATATTCGGCCCGGTGAGCACCACTAGTCGCGCCTCGTCGTCGAGCTCCACATCGTTGGGCACGAAGGCGTCGACGCCGGTACGCTCCACCACCGGATGGCGCCCCGCCGACACCCGAAGGGGCGCCCCCAGAGGGCCCATGGAAGGCCTCACGTAGCGATAGCGGGCGGCAACCTCGGAAAAGGCTAGATACGCGTCGAGCTCCCCGAGAGCCTCCGCGAGAACCGAGAGACCAGGGCCGTAGCGGGAAACCTCGGCAACCAGAACCCGGTAATGCTCAGCCTCCAGCTTCAGCTGACGCTCCTCGGCGCTGAGGATCTGATCCTCCAGCTCCTTGATCTCCGGAGTGATGTAGCGCTCCGCATTGACCAGGGTCTGTTTGCGCACGTAATGCTCGGGCACCAGGTGCTGATTGGCTTTGGTGACCTCCAGGTAATAACCGAACACCCGGTTGTAGCGAATCTTTAGCGAGTTGATTCCGGTGGAGGCCCGCTCCTGCGCCTCCATCTCCAGGATGTGCTGTTTCGAATCCCGGGCCATCGAGCGCACCCGGTCCAGCTCCTCGTCCACCCCTTCCGCCACCACCCCACCATCCTGCACGCTGGCAGAGGGTTCCGCCGCCAGCACCCGCCCCAGCTCCGCGGCGAGCTCCCGCAGCGGATCGGTGGTGGCGATCCGGGCGAGAGCGGCGGCGGAGAAAGGCTCCAGCTGCCCCAGCACCGCCGGCACCCGCTCGAGGCTATCCCGCAATGAAGCCGCTTCCCGCGGAGTCAGAGTTCCGAGCACCGAGCGCGACAGCAGGCGCTCCGGGTCCACCACCTGGGTGAGGACCTCTCTCAGGTCCTGTCGAGCCTGGGTCGCGGCGACCAGCTCCTCGACGGCATCGTGACGCCGGACGATATCGGCGGCATCCCGCAGCGGTCGTTCGAGCCAGGAGCGCAGCTTGCGGCCGCCGGGAGCGGTGACGCTTCGATCCACCACCGAGAGCAGGGTTCCCTTGCGCCCACCCTCCCGCAGGTTACGAAACACCTCGAGATTGGTGAGGGTAGTGGAATCCAGCACCAGCACCTCCCCATCGCTCTGCAGCGAGGGGGAACGCACGTGCTCGAGGGCGTTGTGTTGAGTCTCCTGGGCGTAGGCCAGGGCAGCGGCGGCGGCGGTGACCGCCGGCTCGGCATTGGAGAGCCCATAACCTCGCAGGGTGGTGACGCCGAAATGATTCTTCAAGGTATCCGCCGCGCGCCTCGGGTCGAAGTGCCGGTCCCCCGCCAGCGGGGTCGCGCACAACACTTCCCGCTCCACCACCTGAGCCACCACCCGAGGCAGGGTTCCCTCTTCTAGCAGCACCTCCCGAGGCTTGAGCAAGAGCACGTCTTCGGCGCAATCCTCCGCCCGCCGCCAGCGGCGCACCAGGAAGCGGCCGGTGGAGACGTCGAGAAAAGCCCCACCGCCCTCTTCCCCACTCCACACCAGGGCGGCGAGCCAGTTGGCTTCCTTGCCCTCCAGCAGCTCCGGCTCCGAGACGGTCCCGGGAGTGACCACCCGGGTGACCTCTCGCTTCACCAAGCCCTTGGCCTGCGCTGGATCCTCCACCTGGTCGCAGATCGCCACCCGGTAGCCGGCCTCCAGCATCTTGCCGATATACCCCTCCACGGCATGATGGGGAACGCCGCACATCGGCGCCTCGTTGGCTCCGCCCTTGTTGCGCGCGGTGAGGGTTACCCCGAGCACTGGCGCCGCCTCCACCGCGTCCTCGAAGAAGAGCTCGAAGAAGTCTCCCATGCGGTAGAAGAGGATCTCCTCCGGGTAGCTCTCCTTGACCTCGAGGTATTGCCGCAGCATCGGCGTCAGCTTCGCGGGCCGCGGAAGCGTGGGGCGACGGCGCGTCCCTGACCGAGACGAATCGTCCTGCTGAGGAGCTTGAGGGGCTTCCACCTCGGCTCTGGACGAGGTAGCGCGACGCTTTGAGTTCACGATTGGCAATCCCTTTTCCGGAAGCATCGTTCCGATGAAAGCACCGAGCCGAGAGCGACCGGTGAAGAGATGGTGAGAGGTCCGTGGGGAAGGCGCCATCGCTGGCGACGGACTAGCCCTCCTGTTCTGCGCCAGGTTCTTGGCTTGCGCCATGGGCACAGCTCGCGATGCGGCGGAAGGGTCCCGGCCGCAGCGAGGAGGATTGAGAGATGAGCTAAGTTGAGGATGGTTTGGGCAGCCCCACCTGCATGCAAAAAATAGCCGACTCGCGCAACGACCGCAATGCCGCTGCCGCCCTCGCCACTGGGGCGAACCAAGGCCACTGAAGAAAGCCCCGAGATGCTGGAGGACCGGCGCCGATTCCTCTGCAGCTCCCTCTCTGGCAGGGGAAACGATCGACCCCCGAGGGTCTGTGGAATAGACTTCCTGCTCGCTCTTTGGGCTGCTCTCGCCACCGCTGATTTCCCCGCGGGGGGCAGATTCCTCGACACGCCCCCCGCCACACTATCCAGCCGCACTATGCCGACTCCCCCCCATGCTCCCATCTTGGCCATCGATACCGCCGGTGCGGTGGCTTCCGTAGCGCTGGTCACCTCTCAGGCCAGCGGTGCGATCCGCCGAGTCCCCCAGCGGGAAAGCTCGAAGTCCCTGCTGCGACTCGTCGACGAAGTGCTGCAGGAATCCGGGCTCGAGCTCGCCGAGATCGGCGGCATCGCCGCAGCCCGGGGGCCGGGCTCCTTCACCGGCCTGCGGGTCGGCCTCGCCACCGCTCTCGGCCTCGCGCAATCTACCGCGCTCCCGGCGGCGGCGGTGCCGACGCTGGAAGCGATTGCGGAGAGCGCCCGGGGACAGGCGACGAAAATCCTGGCGGTGCTCGACGCCCACCGCGAGCATTGGTTTGCCCAGAGCTTTCGGCTCGACCCGGAGGCCCCTCCAGAGCCCTGCTCGCCGCTGGAGGCGGCGACGCGGATCAGCGCTACGGAGCTACTTGCCACGAGGGAGCTCTCGAACGTGCAGTTGGTCGGCGCCAACGCCGCGCCGCTGGAGGAAGCTTTCGGAGCGGCACTGGACTCTGCAGCGGGCGCCGAGGCGGTGGCCCGGGTCGCCCTACGGCGGCCGGAGCTCTGGAATCTCGACCTCCTCACCCGGCCTCTCTATCTCCTGCCACCCCCGGCGACCCCTCCTCGACCACGGAGAGCCCCCGGTGGTTGATCCCATCACTGATTCCGTGGCGCCCCCCTCTCTTCTCAAATCCTCCTCGAAGCAGCTCCGAGTCGCCCGCGCCCACCCCGAGAACGCTGCCGACCTCGCCGCCGTCGACGCCCTCGCCTTCGGCGATGACCGCTGGTCCGCCAACCAGCTGCAGGGCTCTCTCGCCACTGCAGGAACCCACCTCCGGGCTGATTTAGGCTCCGTCCTCGTCGGCTTCGCTCTCTTCCAGCAGGTCGCCGACGAGGCAGAGCTGCTGCGCATCGCCGTGTCTCCCAGCTGGCGACGCCAGGGCATCGCTCTCCGCCTACTCCGGGACGGTCTTTCGGCCCTCCAGGTTGCCGGTATACAGGATTGTCACCTAGAAGTTCACCGCGACAATCTCGGCGCCCGGGCTCTCTACGAGAGCAACGGGTTCGAGCTCGTCGGCAGCCGCAACGGTTACTATCGCGATGGCGGCGACGCACTGCTCTACCGCCATCACTTCCCGCACTGAATCAGCAGCACTGGACCAGCAGCGCTGAGGTAGGGCCCGCTGAGGCAGAGGTCCTGGATCGGAGCGCTGGATCGGGGCCGTCCCCAACCCTGGAGCCTACGCCCAAGGTACCGCTCCCCCTTGCCGCGATGCCTCAGCCTGCGAAAACCCAGGTAAACCAGCGGAGCTGTGACAAAGCCCCCATCGGATTGAAAAAACACTGTCACAATGCTAGGGTCAATGTGATTTTGATGAGCGCTTTCAACGCACAAACCGATTCCATACCGCTGGGATGGAAACTGACCAGCCCTCCACGGGATGCGATCCGCTGGGTTCGCAACTCGATCAGGAAGAGTTCGGTCTTCGACAACGGCTCTCGCTTCGGGAACTTTCCCGGCTCTAGCGAGAGTCGTTTTGCGTTGAGGGGCTCACAATCTACCCGGTTCACCCGATCCGTCCACCCATCAGCTCTACTCAGACTCAAGGAGGAAGAGGCATGTCCGATCTCGATCCGTTGAAGGAAGATCTCATCCAAAATGACGAGGCCTTCCGCCGCCTTCACGAGGAACATCAGGAATACGAGCAGCGTCTCGACGCCATCAACGCCAAATCCCTCCGTTCCCCAGAAGACGAGATCGAGGAGAAGCGAATCAAGCTCCACAAGTTGAGACTCAAAGACGAGATGGCCTCGATTCTGCGGCAGCAGACTCGCGCTGCCGCGGTCTGAGCGCAGGCCCGAACAGAGGTCCCCGAACCCAGATCCCCGAATATAGGTTCTCGAACGCAGGTCTGGGCCACAATCGAAATAAATGGGGGCCAGCTCCTCGGGGTGGTTGATCTCGACAGCGTCACCCCAAGGGCATCTCTGTCCCAGGAATCTCGTCGCTAGGCCACCGATCCCCGGGGTCAACGGATGTCTAGAACCTCCTTGATCCAGCATCGCTGACCTACCCGCCCGCAGAGGAGCCCACCGGCTCCTCTGTTTTCCTTTGCGCTCCCCCACTGTCGCCGTAGAGCCCGACAGCACTCATGACCGTCTCGGTAATTGCTCCAAGATAATTGCTCCGCGGTAATTGCTCCAAGGTAGTTGCTCCGCGGTGGCCGTCCGCGAATTGGCTCACGATGATGGCCCTGCACGGGCATTCACGATGCTTCCCCGAACCATGAAAGCGTAGATAGATCCGTTGATGAAATTCGCCCCCGAAGCCTGGCCCTTCGTATTGCCCTTCGCCGCTCTCTCCCTCGCGCTGCTGTTCATCGATCGCCCGATCGCCGCGGCCGTCGCAGCTCTCCTCGCTCTCGCCATCCTGCTCTTCTTCCGCGATCCCAAGCGCGGCTTCGAGGGTCCTGAGAGCGCGATCCTGGCCCCAGCGGACGGCCGCGTGCTGGCGGTGGACACGATCCAGGACGAGGAGATTGGCCCGGGCAGCTACCAGCGAGTGATCACCTTCCTGAGCGTCTTCGATGTTCACCTCCAGCGGGTGCCCACCGACGGCGAGGTGCTGACCTCCCAGCTGACGGACGGCCGCTATAAGGCAGCCTTCGATCTCGAAGCGGGAGAGGTCAACGCCCGCCACCTGACGGTGATCCAGCGCTCCAACGGCGAGCGAGTCGGAATTCGCCAGGTCGTCGGTCTGGTGGCGAGAAGGATCGTCAACGATCTCGAACCAGGACAGCAGGTCACCAGGGGACAGCGTCTCGGCTTGATCAAGTTTGGCTCGCGGGTGGATCTCCTGGTGCCGGAGGGCTACACCATCGAGGTCGAGCCTGGTCAGCGCCTGCGCAATGGGGAAAGCGTGGTGGCACGGGCTCCGGATCCCGAACCGTGAGCTCTCAACCCCCTACCGATCGAGAGCCGTCGGACAGCGCGGCGGCCTCCCCCTCCCGATCCCTCTCTCCGGTTCGGCGAAGGATGCCTCGGCATTTGCGTAGAGGGGTCTATCTGCTGCCGAGCCTGCTGACCATCGGCAATATGACCCTCGGTTTCTACGCTGCCGTCCTCGCCTTCGACGGCCGCTTCTCCCGCGCGGTGATGATGATTTTCTTCGCCGCCATTCTCGATACCTTCGACGGGCGCATCGCCCGCATGACCAACACCGCGACGGATTTTGGCCGGGAATATGACTCCCTGGCGGATGTGGTGACCTTCGGTATGGCGCCGGCTCTCTTGGTGTGGCAGTGGGGCCTCAACCCCCTCGGCCGGGCCGGGTGGCTGGTTTGCGCCTTCTTTCTGATCTGCAACACCACCCGCCTGGCACGCTTCAACGTGCAGACGACGAAGGCCGAGGAGCCGAAATCCTTCATCGGGCTCCCCACCCCGGCCGCCGCCGGGGCCGTCACCTCGCCGATCCTCCTGCTGCCACAGCTCGATCAGCTAGAGGCGAATCTACAGATCGCGATGAGTCTGATCATGGCGGGCACGATGGTGGTGGTCGGCAGCCTGATGGTTTCTACCTTTCGCTACTGGAGCTTCAAGGAGCTGGACCTGCGGCGGCGATGGAGCTACCGCGCCCTGCTGCCCCTGGCGGCCCTGCTCCTCGTCGGCGTTCTCGAGCCCAAGGGCTTCATCTTTACCGCCGCGGTGCTCTACACTCCCTCCGGCCCGCTGAGCTGGCTGCGATCCCATTGGAAGCGCCAAACCAAAGAAAGCCTTCAGCCGAGCCCGTCGGTCACCGAAGAGGCTGGGTAATTCCAGCCCCGCCCCCCCCACAGAATTCCGGCCGCTTCCTCCACGATCGCGGCTCTCGTCATCGCGGCTCCCGCCATCGCCAATCGGGCGTCGCCTCCATTCCCTGCACCTTCCTAGCGCCCTCGACGCTGGAGAGATCGACCCATGACTCATATCGCTATGCTCCAACCCACCAGCCTCGCCGGTCAGGAGATCCGTGAGCTGCTGGAAGCTCGGCGAGACCTCTGGCAACGCCTCACGCTGCTGGCCCTCGACGAAGAAGAAGTCGGAGCCCTAACGGACGTCCGCGGGGCGGCAGCAATGGTCCAGGCGTACCAGCCGGAGCTACTGCAGGACGCGGACGTCATCTTCTACTGCGGCTCCCTGGAGACCAACCGGCAGGCACTGGATTCCCACCCCGCGAACGCGGTGGGAATTTTGGTAGCCCCGGAGGCGACCCCCGAGCACGGGCGCCCGGGAATCGCCGCACTGCCGCTGGCTCCGCCGGCCCCCGGCGATATTTTGCTCTCCCCCCACCCGGCGGCGGTGGCCCTCGGCTACCTGCTGACTCCCCTCGCCTTCTGGGGGCTGAAGCGAGCCACGGCGACCGTCGTCCAGCCGGCGTCGATGCACGAACAGGCGGGCCTCGATGAGCTCTTCGAGCAAACCCGCCAGGTGCTGACCTTCGCCGACAAGAAAGATACCGAGATCTTCGGCACTCAGCTGGCCTTCAATCTGCTCCCGGCACCGGCGACCCTCCCCCCCCTCGGCCCTCTGCTGGAGGACCTTCTAGACCCGGAGGTCCGCGTCTCCACTCAGCTACTCCAGGGAGGCGTCTTCCACAGCGTTTCCGTCAGCCTGCTGGTGGAGCTCGAGGCTGGCGCCGGAGGCCTACCGACTCCGGAAGAGCTGCGCGAGGCGCTGGCGACGGCCCCTGGCATCGATCTGGCGGTCGATGAAGAGCTCCTGGGCCCCATCGATGCGGCATCCCGGGAGGAAGTACTGGTGGGCGCGGTGCGCCGAGATCCGACCACCGAGGGTGGCTATTGGATCTGGGCGGTGATGGATAACCTCACCCGCGGCACCGCCCTCAACGCCATGGGCCTGCTGGAAGCGGCCCTGCGGCCCCAGCACCCCTCCTGAGCCCATCCGTCAGCACATCGCTGGACTCGGAGCCCACGGCGATACGCTCACCAACATTCCCGACAACCCATCACTCCCGACGACCCGAGCCTTCAGAGGGGATCGTCACTGACCTGCGCCGGCGGGCACCGACTGGCGAGAGGCAGCCGGTAGCGCCTTGTATTGCGCCTCGCTGACCGCAGCCCCATAGAGGCTCCGGTCAGCGAGTATCCGGCCCTTTGAGTCGTGAGCTCTGAGTCTTTCACTCTCTCTGCGCCGGACGATCTCCCCCTCGCTTATTCCTCCGGGCCGCTCTCAGAGAGCATCAGACCCTCGCGGTCGAGGTAGGCCTCGACGTCCAGCAGCCGGTCGGAACCGGCGCGGCGCACGGTATCGAGAAGAGAGGAGACGGAATCTTCCTCCTCCAACTGCTCCTCGAGGAACCAATTGAGGAAGTTCCGGGCGGTGAAGTTGTTGTCCTCGTCGGCGATGCGCACCAGATTCTCAATCTGGCTGGTGACTTCCTTCTCGCCCTTGAGGGCCGTCTCTACCGCGTTCTCGGCAGAGTCGAAATGGTGCGGCGGTACTGGTACCGCCGGAATCTCCACCGAGGCGCCGGTATCCAGCAGGAAACGGAGGAATTTCATCGCGTGCTCCCGCTCCTCCTCCGACTGGCGGAAAAAGAATCGAGCGAGGGTTGGAAGCGTCTCACCATCGAAGTACGAAGCGATGGAAAGGTACTTCATCGAGGCGAACATTTCGTTGCCCACCTGCTCGTTGAGAGCGTCGATTAAACGTTGACTGACTCGCATGTTGATCTCCTGGGTTCTGCGAAAAGTCGTTCGGTACCGAAAAGCGCCGCCATGATGACCAAAACCCCATCCCGCCGCAAGGGCTCTACCCACCATCGCGAGACCGAAGCACGATCCAGGCTCCTGAAACCAAGCCAAGGGAGCGCTTTCCCGACCTCATAGCGGCGTTTAGATGCAGTCCATAGAGGCCTTCTTTGAGGTGCACTAGGACTGCGACGGGAAGAGTTCGGCAGCTTTTCTGGTTGCTATACTCCGAGGGTCCTCGGCGGCCCATCCAGCCCCCTACGGTGAACGTATCTATCTTCGATGGCCCTCGAGGCCTCCTATCGCCGATCCCTTCATCATCGGGGGCGCCTCCATCATCAGCTGCCGGCCTCTCCTGCGCTCGGTATCCTCACCGGGCCGATCCGAACCTGCGGGTTCGAATCCCCTTCTCCCCTTCATCTTCGATCCGACCCACGGATCCTGACATAGCGCGCCGCGACCCAAGTCTTTGGTCCCTGGCGCGCCGCGGAGTCTCCCATGAGCCAAACCGATACTCCCGCCCAGCATGCCCGAGTCCTGATTCTCGGCTCCGGCCCCGCCGGCCTCACCGCCGCCCTTTACAACGCCCGCGCCAATCTCGAGCCGCTGGTGCTCGAGGGCAACCAGCCCGGCGGCCAGCTCACCATCACCACCGATGTCGAGAACTTCCCGGGCTTCGAGGAAGGCATTCTCGGCCCCGAGCTGATGGATGTTCTGCGCAAGCAGGCGCAGCGCTTCGGCGCCCAGGTGAAGTTCGAGAACGCCATCGAGGCGGACTTCAGCCAGCGCCCCTTCCGAGTGCGCACCGAAGAGGCCACCTACACCGCGGACTCCCTGATCATCGCCACCGGCGCCAGCGCCAAGCTCCTCGGCCTCGAGTCCGAATCCCACCTGATGGGCTATGGGGTGTCCGCCTGCGCCACCTGTGACGGCTTCTTCTTCAAGGATAAGGAAGTGGCCATCGTCGGCGGCGGCGACTCGGCGATGGAGGAAGCGACCTACCTCACCAAATTCGCCGACAAGGTCACCGTCATTCACCGCCGCGAAGAGCTCCGCGCCTCGAAGATCATGCAGCAGCGGGCCTTCGACAACCCAAAGATCGAGTTCCTGTGGAACCACGAGGTGAAGGACGTCCTGGGCAGCCGGGACGGCGGAGTCCAGGGCCTGCGGGTGGTCCATACGGTGAGCGGAGAGGAGTCCACCTTCGATACCCAGGGTCTCTTCCTGGCCATCGGCCACTCTCCCAACACCGCCATCTTCGCCGAGCAGCTGGACACCGACGATGTCGGCTACATCCAGGTGCAGAGCCCGACCACCTACACCAACGTGGAGGGCGTCTTCGCCTGCGGCGACGCCATGGACCCGAGATATCGCCAGGCGGTCACCGCCGCCGGAACCGGCTGCGCCGCCGCCATCGACGCGGAGCGCTGGCTGGAAGACCAAGAGCACTTCGCCGAGGCCAGCGCATGAGCTCGGCTTCTCACCCCACCACCCTCGGAGCGCTGCGCGATTCCGGATACCGCCCCCGCAGCGTCAAGGCCGAGATCCGCGCCAACTTGAAGCGCGCCCTGGCCGCTGGCGACCCGCTCTTTCCCGGCATTCTGGGCTACCAGCGCACGGTAATCCCCGGGGTGGTCAACGCCCTGTTGTCGGGCCATGACTTCATCTTGCTCGGCCTGCGGGGTCAGGCTAAGACCCGCATCCTGCGGGGCTTGGTCCGCTTCCTCGACGAGGCCGTGCCCTATCTCGAGGGCTCGGAGCTGCGGGACGATCCTCTCGACCCGGTCTCTCCCTGGGGCCAGCGTCGGGTCCGCGAGCTGGGGGACGAATGCCCCATCGCCTGGCTCCACCGAGAAGATCGCTATCACGAGAAGTTGGCGACGCCGGATGTCTCCATCGCCGATCTCCTCGGCGACGTCGACCCCATCAAGGCGGCGACTCGGCAGCTCACCTTCGCCGATCCGGAGGTCATTCACTTCGGCATCATCCCGCGATCGAATCGAGGCATCTTCGCCATCAACGAGCTGCCGGACCTCGCACCGCGCATTCAGGTGGGCCTCTTCAACCTGCTGGAGGAGAGGGATCTACAGATCCGTGGCTTCTCTGCCCGCATGCCGCTGGATCTGTTGATGACCTTCTCCGCCAACCCCGAGGATTACACCAACCGCGGCTCTATCATTACGCCGCTGAAGGATCGCATCGCCTCCCAGATCCTCACCCACTACCCCGCCGACGTGGAAACCGCGGTGGAGATCACCCGCCAGGAAGCCTGGACGGATCGCGGGGAGGAGGGGCAAGAGCCCCTGGTGGCCATCGACGACGACGTGCGGCGGCTGATCGAGGAGATCACCTTCGCCGCCCGGGATAGCGACCTGGTGGACGAAAGCTCCGGCGTCTCCGCCCGCATGGGCATCTCGGCTCTGGAGATGCTGACCTCCAACCTCGAGCGTCGGGCGCTGATCCAGGGGGAGAAGCCCGCTCATCCTCGGCTTTGCGACCTGCCGCAGCTGCTGCCGGCGATCACCGGTAAGGTGGAGATGGTCTACGAAGGTGAGCAGAAAGGCCCGGAGATCGTCGCCCGGCAAATCATCGGCCAAGCGGTGCGCAACGTCTTCGACAGCGCCTTCCCGGAAGTCGGGCGGGAGCTGGGGAGCGGCGGCGAAGAGGATACCGGCCCCTACTCCACGATCGTAAAGTGGTTTGCCGACGGCAACTCCATCACCCTCTCCGACGAGCTCAGCAGCGCCGACTACGCCGCTCAGCTGGAGCAGGTGCCGGGGCTGCTGGAGCTCGCCGCCGAGCATTGGGGCACAGAGCCTCAGCGCCGCCTTTTCGGCGCCGAGCTGGCCCTCGAGGGGCTGCACCAGCACCTAAAGCTCACCCGCCAGGATCTGGATAGCCAGGTGAGCTACAAGGAGATGCTCAAATTCCAGCTCCTGAAGCCCCGCCGCAAGCGCCGCGGCGACGACCGTGACGTCAACTGAGCCCTGAGCTAGCTAGGTCCTGAACCATGCGTCATCGCTACTCCCATCTCGACCCTGAGCTGCTGCAGAAGCTGCTGGCCGGCCAGGAGCTGGAGCAGCTCTTCAACCGACTGCTCCTCTCCGCCGGCGGCGACGCCGAGGCGGCGATGGACTGGATGCGCCAGCTGCAGAACGCGGGCTATATCTCCGAGGATGTCGACCTCGAAGAATTCTTCCAGCAGCTGGTCGATCGGCGCATGCTGGAGGCCGACAGCGAGGGCAACCTCTCCCTCTCCTCCGGCGGTGAGCGGCGCCTGCGGCGCGGCGCCCTGGAGGAGATCTTCTCCGGCCTGTCCCGATCCGGACCGGGCTTCCACGCCGTCCGCTCCGCCGGCGAAGGCATCGAGCGCTTGCCGGAGTCTCGCGCCTACCGCTTCGGCGACGATCTCCAGCACCTGGATGCCTCCAGCTCGCTGAAGAACGCGCTGCGCCACGGCCCCTTCGCCTCCGGCCCGCTGCAGCTGGAGGAAGACGACCTGGTCGTCTACGAGACCGAGCACCTCACCTCCTGCGCCACCGTCCTCGCCATCGACATCAGCCACTCGATGATCCTCTATGGCGAGGACCGCATCACCCCCGCCAAGACCGTCGCCCTGGCGATGGCGGAGCTGATCACCACCCGCTATCCGAAGGATTACCTGGGAGTGCTGCTCTTCGGCGACCGGGCAGAGCCGGTGGAGCTCTCGCAGCTGCCCTATATCGAGGCGGGGCCGTACCACACCAACACCGCCGAGGCCCTGCAGCTGGCCCGCGGCCTGCTGGCCCGCAAGCGGCAGCCCAACAAGCAGATCTTCCTGATCACCGACGGCAAGCCCTCGGCGATGACCATGGACGACGGCCGGGTGTTCAAGAATCCCTACGGCCTCGACATGCGCATCGTCACCAAGACCCTGGACGAAGCCGACGTCTGCCGCCGTCAACAGGTGGTGATCTCCACCTTCATGATCGCCACCGACCCCACCCTCACGGCTTTCGTCGAGCGCCTGACCCAGGTCAACCGCGGCCGCGCCTTCTTCGCCTCCCCCGATAGCCTCGGCGAGTTCATCTTCGCCGACTATTTGACCAACCGCCGCAAGCGGGTGCGCTGAGAGCCTGCACCTCTTCGGGCTGACGCGCACCTGCCTAGGCTTACGCGCGTCTGCCCAGGCTGAAGCGCCCCTCCTCTCCAGGCTCGACTTCATACCCCAGGAGCGACCCTCACCGTGCTCACCGCCGCCGCCATCCTGCTGGTTCTCCTCGGCCTCGCCCACTCCGTTCTCGGCGAGCGCTACATCCTGATGCGCCTGTTCCGGCGGCCGCTGCCCCCCCTCTTCGGCAGCGATTGGTTCACCCGCCGCACCCTGCGCTTCGCCTGGCACATCACCAGCGTCGCCTGGTGGGGCTTTGCCGCCCTCTTGGTGAGCGATCTCGAGACCCCGGAGACCACCCTGTGGATCATCTCCGGCACCTTCTTCGTCTCCGGCCTGATCTCGCTGATCGCCGGCCGCGGGCGCCATTTCTCCTGGGCGGTCTTTCTCGCCATCGCCGCGCTGGTGGCCTTCTCAGCGCAGGCCCTCGGCTGAGCTTTCCAGCCCTCTCAGAGAAAGAGGCGCTCAGCCGCCGAATCGAGTCGCCAAGCGGGCTCCGATCTCGTAGGCCTCGAAGTCCTTCTGGACTCCGATGTCCAACCGTACCGGAGCGCTGGAGGAGCGGTCGCGCCACTGGCCGTAGGCGATGAGGTCCAGTCGGTCGTTGAGACTCAGGGTCCAGGAGGCGAAGAGTCGGATCTGCTTGTCCTCGCGGCCGGCGTGGAGAGGAGCACGGCTGGAGGGCTTGTCGGTGGTGTAGTCGCGAATCGAATACTCCGCCTGGAGGAAGAGGGTGGAGCGGCGCTCGCCGCTGAGGCGGAAGCGGCTCGCCACCATCAGATCCACCTGCCGGTAGGAGGGATCGGTGTCGTCGGAAGTCGCTCGGGTCTCCCCCGGCTCATCGAATCCCTGGGCGTCGGAATCGGTGAATTCGACGGCGTAGGAGAGCCGCAGACCGCGCCTCAGGTGCTGATCCAGGCGCACGCCGGCAAAGAGGTTGTCGGAGTCGAACTCCTGAAACGCCGAGGAATGCTCGAACTGCGCCAACCCCAAGTGGTAGCGCAGATCGAAGGCGGCTCCCGCGCTATGGCGGTAGATCAGCCTCGCCTCGGACTTCTCGAATTCGAAGGCCTGGAAGGGATCGACCCCGATGTTTCCGGTGAGATCGGAATCCCGCAGATGGCGGACGTAGAAATCGGGGAGCTGGCTGAGCCGCAGCTCGAGATCGCGACCGGCTCCCAGCTCCTGGCGCCAATGGGCGGCGATCTGAGACCAGTCCTTGATGCCGTTGCGCTGATAGGCGCGGTGGGTGAGATCGAGGCCGATCCGAGCTTCCCGCCCACCGAAGCCCGAGAAATGGCGATGAAGGTCGAGATCTCCCCGAACCACGACGTCGTCGAGGCTCTCCACCCGGAAACGCCCGGGATCCTGCCCCGCATCGAAGCGGCGGATGAATCGATCCGAGTAGCGCAGGATGTTGCTGTCGTAGTAGGCGCTGGCCCTCGCCCTTCCAGACCACCGCGGCGCCTCGCTGTGGGCCGAGCGCCCCGGCCCCCCGCTCACCACCTGAGCCCGGGCCAGCCAGCCGAGCCCCTCGCTGGTCTCTACGGCAAGCCGGTGCTGCCCTGCCGGCAGCGCGAACACCAGCTCGTTGGCCTCCCCCACCGGCACCAGGTCAGCCCCTTCGATCCGCGCCCGTCTCGAGGGCTTGCCGTCTAGCAGGTACGAGCGAAAGGGCTTCCCGTCCCGGAAGATCGTCACCCGGTAGCTCATCTCGCTGCGCTGCTCCGTCGGCCGAATCAGCAGCCGTACTCGCGCCGGGCCCTCCACCGTGGCCTCCAGACGCTCGTCGCCGGAGAACAATCGGTAGGGGGTTCGCGAGCCTCGCACCACCAGCTGCCTCGGACTGCCGCCGAGAGCCTCGAGGGGCTCCCAGCGCCGCGAGCGCGCTTCGCGATCGTCCAGCAGCACCCGCAGCGCCACCGAGCCCCCGGAGGAGCGGGGCAGCCCCACCCTCAGCGTATGGCAGCCGCGCTCGACCCGAAACGGGCTGCGCCTCAGGGCCCCTGAGCCCAGCCCGTCACCGAAAGATCCGCTGGCTACCCGGTCCACCCGATAAGCCCGCTCCTGTGCCGGAGCCTCGCCGTCGATCTCCAGCGCCAGCACATAGCGAGCCTGATCGACCCCAGGAGGCAGCATCGCCCGGCTCAGCACCCTCACTTCCCCGGCGCCGCAGAAGGCGTAGAGGGCCTCCCCCCGGCGGTCGAGGCGCACATAGTCTCCCGCCGAGCTTGCGGTGCGGAAGGTCAGCGCTTCGAGGCTCTGCCGGGGCTTCAGCAGCTCGTCGGCGGAGGCGGAGGGAACCCCGGCACACAGCGAGGTCGTCAGGACGAGCAACGCCATCGGGAACTCCCGCCGAGGGATCTTCCAACCGGAGGCCACCCTCGAAAGGGAGCACTTCAGGGAGAGGAGCAGAGAGGATTGGCTTCGATGGTTCATGGCAGCTCCTAGAAGACGGCCGCGGGAAATCTCGGCGACGAAGGCCTAAGGCAAACGGGGACTTTAGGGAGGCGAAGGCCTCAAGAAAGACAAAGATCTCAGGGAACCGTGAGCCCGAGATCCTCCTTGGGCAGCATGAAGCGCGCGAGGAGGGTGGACTTGTCGGGATCCAGGGAATGGATCTCCAGCCGATGAGCCCCGGCGGGGATCGGCAGGACGATCTCCGCTGCCCGCCCCGGCACCAGACTGTCTTCGTCGCGGTAGGTCGCGAGGTCGGAGCGGCGGCTGCTGAGCTGAAAGGTGTTGACCACCTCACCGTCGATACGCACCTGGAGCCGGTAGTGCACCCGTCCCCGCATCTCCGGAGAATTCTCCAGCCGGGTGAAGATGCGCAGCTCCGTCGGACCGATGAGATCGAGCTGGAAAGGCTGCTGCGGCGAGTTGCGGTGATAGGTCACCAGGCTCTCGCGAATCACCAGCTCCACTTCTTCCGAGGAGGCGGCGGGGGTCACCGTGATCCAGTCCCGCCGCTGCGGCTTCCCCTTCTCGAAGAGAGTCCGGTAATAGATCGGGGGGCTCCCAGGGCCCGGCTGAATCTCGATGTTGTGGAAACCCCGGCGAAGCTGCAGGCGGTAATCCATCAGCCTCCCCGGAACCCCGAGGGTGCCATCCCGGAACATCGCCGTGCGGGAACGCTGAACCCCGGCGAAGCGAACGTCGAAGGGCTCTGCTCCATTGATCCGCAGCCGCAGAGAGTAGCTGGCGTCGTTGTCCGACCGCGGCCGAAAACGAGCCCGGGTGACGATGCGCAGCTCCCCCGGTCCCCTCACCGTGACCAGCGTCGGCTTCTCGGACCGCAGCAGCCTGTAGGGGCGGTCCTTTCCAGAGACAAAGATCTGGGTTGGCTGCGCCCAAGCGCTGGAGGCCAGCAGCGGGCCCAGGAGCACGCTGAGGACCACGCCCAGAGACGCTTTGGCAATCAAGGAGAAAACGAGCTCACGGACTTTCATTCTGTAGACCCTCCGGATCGGAGCTTCCCAGGCGGTGAATGCTCTGGTCCCAAAGATAGAGGCCAATCAACAGCGCCAGCAGCACCAGCGTCGCGACGAGGGTTCGGACCATGCTGTAGCGCACCTTGCCAAAGATCTCCCCCTGCCCCGGGAGGGGCAGCGAATCCTGCACCGTCCCGAGGCCATAGCGATCTCTCAGGGTACGCACGTTGGTCAACTGAATGACCGGGACGCCCTCGCTGGCGAAGCGCAGCAGGGCGCCGCGGGCGGGATAATTGCGCTGCGGCAGGCGGTCGTAGGCTCCCGCCGGGATCAGCTCGCCGTTGAGGGAGTGACCGAGGCTCGCCATGCCGCCGCCGATATTGACGTAGGCCGCCACCGGCTGGGGCAAGCAGGCCTGTCGGAAAAGCTCTACTCGCTGGCGGATGCTGTCTTCCAGCCGCTCGACCTCGAGGAGAGGAATCTCGTTGCGCTGAATCGCCGATCGCAGCAGCTCTCGCCCCCTCGGTGCCAGCCCGCGACCGGAATCGTTCCCCCCACCGAGGGACGCCGTGATGGACCGAGTCTCCAGCACTCCGCGGGCGACCAGGTCTCGTTCCATGTCCAGCCAGGTGTAATAGGGATCCGTCGCTCCGTAATTGGACGCCCCCACCGAGGTGATCAGCGCCGGGCGCAGACCGACGGTCTCCAGCGCCGCCAGCGCCGAGAGGTTGAGGGCCGGGAAAGAACCGGTGGCGGCCACCGCCACGCAATCTCCCGACTTCAGCCCGAGGCTATGGATCATGTCCACCACCACCGCCGCAAAGTTGGGGTTGGTGCTGGTGATCTTGGCCTCCAGATTGCCGCGGTCGGTGGTGATCTGGGTGTATTCCTGGCCGATCAGGGCGGTCTCCGCGGGGTCGTTGACGGTGTCCACGAAGACCCCCCGCTCGAGGCGAAGCTCCTTCAGCACCGTCGATCCCTCGTAGGCTACCTCCGCTGCCCGCAACTTTTCTTCGAACCACGGGCTCTGCACCACCCTCTTGCCCTGCTCCACCCAGAGCAGGGCAAGAGACGCGAAGATCGCCAGGGGCAGCAGCACCCGGTGGGAACGAGGCGAGAAACTATGCCAATCCATCCGCTTGAGCCCTCCCCTAGGCCGGCAGCACCACGCCGCCGAAAAACAGGATCACCAAGAAACGCACCAGAGTCGCGGTGATCACCAAGGTACACAGCGTACGAACCACTCCCTGCCGCAAGAACCAGTTGGCGATCAGGCCCGGCACCACCCAACCCACCGCGGCGAGCTCCACGGTGGTAAGGCCAATCTCGAAGTTGAGGAAATTGCGGGAGGCGATGGAGAGCAGGCAGCCCACGAGCACGCAGAGCACCAGCTGCCGGCGGCCGAAGACGAAGCTATAGCGGGAGAAGAGGGTCAGCAGGCCCATCGTCACCAGGGCGACGAGCAGCACCCCGGCGAGGCGCTCCGGCGCTCCCAGCTGAAGGGCGATGTAGCCTGGCACCACCAAGCCCCCGGCGGCGAGACCGAAGGCCTCGTAAGAAAGCAGGCTCAGGGCCAGGCCGAGGGTAATTGCCACTTCAACCATCTAAAGATCTCCTGTCGAAATAGTCCACCGTCGCCGACCCCTGTCCGCCCATGTTGCCGATCGCCAGCACGCTGCTGCGAGGCTCTGCCGTCCCCTCGCCTGCCCCGGACTGTCGGGTGCGCTCGAGGATCCCGCGGTACACCCGCTCCGGGGCCGCCTTGCCCAAATCCACCAGCCGGTCCGCCGGCATGCCGTGGGCCCGCAGGGATCGCAGCACCGCGTCCACCGGCTCTCCCATCACGAAGACGGCATCCACCTCGTCGATGAGCCGGGCCGCCACTAGATGGGCGAGCTGTTCGGAACGATCCTGCCGATCCGGGCGGCTGTTGAGCAGGATGTAGCGCTGCCCTTCGAGGTAGCCCTCGTCCCGCAGCTTGTTCCACACCAGCAGGGTGGAATCGGGATCGTTAGCGGCAAAGGCGTTGAAGAAGGTGGAGCTCGCCTCCCCGTCCCTCACCCGCGAACGAGTCAGCACGCCGGCATCCGGCACCGCCTGCCACATCCCCTCCAGAGCCTGCTGCCGGTCGACCCCCAGCTCCCGGCACACCGCCAGCGCCAGCGCCACGTTCTCCCGATGCTCGATGTAGCGAAAGCCGCTCATGTCGTCCCTGCTGATCTCCTCCGCGTCGGAGGCCACCAGAGACGCTCCCTTGGCGTCGCACAGCCGCTGCACCAAATCCAGGGATTCATCCTCCGCCGTCAGCACCTTGCCGTCCCGCGGGATGGTGTTGGCCATGGAGCGACCGATCTCCTCCAGAGTGCGGCCCATGACGTCGGTATGGTCCAGTCGGATATTGGTGAATACCGTCAGGGTGGCGTGGACCATCTGCTCTTCCGTGATGCGCTGATAGCGAGGCTCTAAGGCCATGCACTCGATGATCAGCACCTCGGTGCCCCGGGCCGCCGCGAAGCTCACGATATCCAGCTGCTCGAGAATATTGGCGGCGGCTTTGCGATGCACCGGCAGATCGCTACCGTCGGCGAGAATCAGCCGCGGAAAGGAGCCGGTGACCTTGGTGAGAGTCGCCAAGCCTCCAGCCCGCAGGCCAGCGCCGATGAGCCGGGTGACGCTGGACTTGCCCCTCGTGCCGTTGACGTGAATGCGGTGGGGAATGGAGTAGATCCGGCGCTGGTGGCGCCAGAATTCCCATATGCCGGCACCCACCAGCACCACCGCTAGGCCCAAGAGAACGGCGAAGCTTGTTGCGTTGACAGAAGCCATGAGCTTTTCGGAAGGTACTCCTCACCCTTCGCGCTACGCAGCGCACTGAAGCACCACGAGAGCGCTGAAAAACTGCCCGGAGTTATTGGGAGATCAAGACTTTAACGCGGCAGATGCCAGCGCGCCAAACCCCAGTGGGACAGACTCCAGCGCAGCAGGCTCCAGCCTGATAGCCCCGGCCTCATAGGCCCGAGCGCTTTGGCGTCATCGACGAGTCGAAATTGTAGAGACGGCTCCCTGCCGCCCCCGGCAGAGAGGATGAAGTTGCGTGGCATTATATTCCGAAATAGCCTTATGTCAACTTCATATAACACTCCTCGGAGCGCACCACTTTCCAGCTCCACAGCCCCTGGGGCCGCTGAGCGCTGGATCGCAGATCGGGATCGCTCCTCAGACTACGAGCGACGCCCTCCGGGAGGCTTCTTGCGGCGTCGCGGCCGGAAGCCATCAGGATCATGGCGAGGCCCGCGGCGGGGCCCCCCCGGGCCACCCTTCCCCTTCGGACGCCCACGGTGCGGAGGATGCCCTCCCCGACCTTCACCTCGAGGGCGATGGGGGCGATCACCTCCCCGCCCCCGAGGCCCTCCCGGCGGGCCGTCGTCCGGCCGGATCTGCAGCTCCTCACCGCATACTCGAACCCGCTGCAGATGCCGGAAGATCTCTCGCGGCATCCCGGTGGGAAGGTCCACTAGGCTGAAGTTATCGAAGAGGGTGATGCGGCCGATATAGCGACCCTCCAGCCCCGCTTCGTTAGAGATCGCCCCCACCAGATGCCCCGGCCGCACGCCGTGTACCCGGCCGACTTCGACCCGGTACCGGGTCATTTCCACCTCGTCGCCATCCGGCGTAGAGACGGTAGACGGCCCGTCGCTCCTCTCTCTTCTCTCCTTGCGCTGCTCCTCCCGAGTGGGCTTCGGCGGGCGCAGCGGGCGTTCTTTCTGGGCGAGGAAGGCGAGAGCACCGGCGAGGCGGTCGGGATCCAGGTCTTCCTGCTCTCGGTAGCCGCGCACCAGATCGACGAAGAAGTCCAGATCTTCCGACTCCAGCGCGCTGCTCAGGGTCTCGAGGAATTGCTGCACCCGACGACCGGTGACCTCTTCAGGGCTCGGCAGCTGCATCTTCTCGATGCGCTGACCGGTGACCCGCTCGATGTTCTGCAGCATTCGCCGCTCGCGGTGCCCGACGAAGAGAATCGCCTTGCCGTCGCGGCCCGCCCGGGCGGTGCGCCCGATACGGTGGACGTAGGACTCCACGTCGTAGGGGATGTCGAAGTTGACCACGTGGCTGATGCGCTCGACGTCCAGCCCTCGGGCGGCGACGTCGGTGGCCACGACGATATCCAGCCGCTTGGCCTTGAGTCGCTCGATGGTCCGCTCCCGCAGGCTCTGGGCCATGTCGCCGTTGAGGGGGGCGCTCGGAAACCCCCGCGCCTCCAGCCGCTCCGCCAGCTCCACGGTGGCCACCTTGGTGCGCACGAAGACCAGCATCGCGTCGAAGTCTTCCACCTCCAGAATGCGGGTCAGGGCGTCGAGCTTGCGCACCCCGGAGACCGGCCAATAGCGCTGCGACACGGTAGAGACGGTGGCGGTGGCGGCCTTCACCCTGACCTCGACGGGATCCTGCTGATAGGTCCGAGCGACCTTACGAATAGGCGCCGGCAGAGTGGCCGAGAAGAGAGCGACCTGGCGCGTCGGCGGAGTCTGCTCCAGGATGTTCTCCACCTCCTCCTGGAAGCCCATGCGCAGCATCTCGTCCGCCTCGTCCAGCACCACCGCCTGCAGCGAGCCAAAATCTAGGGTGCCGCGGCGCAGATGATCCCGCAGCCGGCCGGGAGTGCCCACCACCACCTGCGGCCCCCGCCGCAGCTGCCGTAGCTGCACATCGAAGCTCTGGCCGCCGTAGACCGGAACGATGTGGAAGCGGCGCAGGTAGCGAGCGTAGGTCTTCATCGCCTCCGCCACCTGGAGCGCCAGCTCCCGGGTCGGCGTCAGCACCAGCACCTGCACCCGCCGCTGCTCGAGATCCAGCCGCTGCAGCATCGGCAGCGCGAAGGCCGCCGTCTTGCCGGTGCCGGTCTGGGCCTGGCCGAGCACGTCCCGCCCCGCCAGCAGCGGGGGAATCGCCCGCTCCTGAATCGAAGACGGCGCCTCATAGCCCAGCTCGCGGATCGCCCTCAGCAGCTCCGGCGACAGCCCGAGCTCGGCGAAGACATCGGGGGGCGGCGCGGCGCCCTGGCTCGTTCCCGCCTTCTCCCCCTCCGGCTCAGGAGGTGAACCGGAGGCTTGGGAGGCCTCGGCGCTCTGAGGCCCAGCTTGGGGCTCATTCTCAGACTCAGAACCAGACTCGCTCTGGGGCCCACTCTGGGCTTCGGGATGACGCTCTGCCGGGGCCTCTATCTGGAGCTCCGGCGCTGGGGCCTCGGCAGCGGCCGCAGGCTCAGGAGCTTCTGGGGCCGAAGCTGCGGAGTCCACAGACTGGGGCTCGGAGAATTCGAGATTTTCAGTGGCTTCAGGCGCTGAAGCCTCGGTCGCTGAGGGTTCTGGCTGGGAAGGATTGGGGAAGTCCGTCGGGGCGGAGCTGTCGTCGCTCATGGAGTCCTGGCCTCGCGCTGGCAGGCTCCGGATCCGGTGCTCAGGCAGCGTCGCGATAAGAGAGAGAGGGTGGGAGAGGCGGGGTGATGGGAGCCGACCGCGGGCCGGCTGGCAGCAGGATACCGCAGCCGCGCCCCCTTGGCTCCCTTTCTCCCTCCCCCACCCCGCTCCTCAGCCCCTCACCAACGATCCACCGCCGGCCGCACGGCGGGATCGCCGAAGACCAGGAAGTTGCTGGCGTCGCGCACGGTGATCAGCAAACGGCCGAGCTCTTCGTAGTCGATGCTGCCGCCCCGCTGTTCGTCGTCCTGAAGATTGGCGAGGCGCGTGGAGGTCACCGCCAGGCGCTTGGCGAAGACGGAGAGGGCGTGGCCCACCGGCTGACCTTGCAGCAGACGCAGCAGGGAGTCCCGGAAGATGGTGCGCACCGGGTTCCCACCGGCCCGCTCGAAGCTCGCCACCAGGGTTCGATTGAGATGAGCGATCACCGCTAGGGCGCCTCCCTCCCCGAGTAGCTGCTGCGGCAGGTGGGCGCAGAAGGCCTCATCCGCCCTCGCCGGCCGCGGCAGGAAAGGCTCGAGATCGTCGAAGACCGGCGTACCCAGCCCGTAGCAGCTCTCGAAGAAGGCGATCACTCCGGCGGCGGATCCTCTGTTTTCAAAGTCCCAGCCGCCGACGAGACTGCGGCGCTCGACGGGGGGCCGGCGCTCGCCGACGTCCACCTGGTAGTCGGCCATCACCAGCGCCCCCTGCCCCTTGCGCTGATCCGGATCTCCGGGCCGGTAGTGCACTCCGTGCCCCCCGGCGAACACCACCGCCGGTCTCGCTCCCTGGGGCCCGAGCCAGTCCAACAGCCGGTGTCGCTGGGCGACGGATCCGATGCAGCGATCGATAGTCCAGCCCCTGCCGAGGCGGTGGGTCTCAAGGTCCGTCGCAAGGTCGTTGGCCAGGGCGGCGACCCGCTGGCTGGGCCAGTCTCCGGGGCCGTTGTCGACGCCGAAGAGGCCGATCCGCGCCCGCCGCAGGTAGGAGCGGTGCCCCTCCTCCGCAGCAACCACGCTCTCTGCGTATTGACGATAGTGCTCCGTTGATTCGAAATATACCCTGCCGACGGCGTATTGATGATCCAGCTCCGCCTGGAAGCGGAAGGGAATCTGCTGCGGCGAGCCCACCAAGAGCAAGTAGTAGGGCAAATCCTCCGGCTCGGCAGGATCATAGGGGCTGCCGCCGTTCTCTCGAACGAAGTCCGCTGCGCTCCAGCCCGATCGGTATTGCAGATCCTCGCGGAAGTAATGGGAGCGCCGTAAACCAGCCTCCCGCCGCCGCCACTCCACCAGCTTCTCCAGCGCTTCCCGCACCTCATCCGACACGCCCGGGGCAAACACGATGCCCCATCCGGAAGACGCCAGATCCTCGGCGTCGACCCCTTCCGCAGGGTCGACGCGAGTAGGGTTCTTGCGCCGCTCCTCGAGGTTATGATCAATCTCTGCTAGATAGGGGTCTCTCTCCCTCCCCAGCCCGAGACGGGCTAAAGATTCGAGATTTAGCTCATCGGGCCCATGCCCCCCCTCCGCCGGCAGGCCCAGGCAAGAAATGCTCAGTGCCCCCTCCTGCCCACGTCTCGAACTCGGCATGTCTTTCAGCTTAGAGATAGAGATCTGGGGACCTCGCTCACGGGCGGGTATACCGCGGTCAGAAGCATCCATCACGGGTCCGTTCCGAGACCAGGAGTTCGCCGGCTCCCCCTCTCCCTCGCGAGCTGGGTTCACCGCCGGATCCGGCAAGATCGGAGGTCCCTGAAAAGGATTACCATTGAGGTCGCCGGGATCATCGCTAGCAGAATCGCTCCAGGGCACTCTCCTGAAAGCAGAATCGAGGCTGGCGCTGCGCCGAAATCCAGAGTCAGGGTCAGGGGGTTCACCAGATCCCTGTCCAAAGCTCCGAGGAGGACTGTCGGAAACTCCCCCGAGCTTCCCTAGGGCGGGTCCGGGAATCGGGAGGTCACCATCGGGATTGGGATCCGGAGACACCTTTCCAGCAGCCTGTTTGCCGATGTCCGGGTCGTCTTCCCCAAGCTCCTCCGGCGCCTCCCCGAGCTCTCGCAGCCACTCACCTCCGATCTGGAACGCGGCCCAATGCATCGGAGCGCTCCAGCGCTCCGAGCGCAGCAGATCCAGCTGGGCCGCCCGCAGCGCCTGATCGTAGTCCAGCGTGGGGTCCCCGAGGTGATGGTAGAAGGCCGCCATCAAATCGGCGGTGCTCTCGTCCCCCACCTTCCATAGGCTATAGACGACGCGAGCGGCGCCGGCCACCATAAAGCCCCTAGGCAGGCCGTAGAGCCCCTCGCTGAGGGAGAGCTTCCCCTGGCCGGTTTCACAAGCCGAGAGCACTACTAAGTCGGCGTTGAGATTCAATCCGTAGAGGTCGTGTAGAGTGAGGTAGCCCGGAATACCGGAATCATCCGCGGCGAGAACCAGCCCAGAAAACTCGGGGCGCTCGCGGGCGATGACACCGTGAGTGGCGAAGTGCAGGACGCGGAATTCTTCTAGGGGTCCTGATTTCAGCGCCTGCAAGGTGCCTTCCCGGCCTCGCATCACCAACGCCTCCCGGCGCGACTCCGTTGCCAGAGCAGCGAGGATCTCGTCCGCCTCTCGGCCGGTATGCGGCAGGGGATCGAAGCTCGTGACGCCGAGGGCCTGAGCACCGCGCAGCAATACGGCACCTTGCTCTCGTCCCGCCAGCGAGGACTGCGTCCCAAAGTCGACATCCGCCACCATGGCGATCGAGCGCGGCGCCTTCCGCCGCTCGGCATAGCGCCTCCGTAGCGCCGCCAGGGACGAAGCGGAAGGCAACTGCACCAGCGAAAAGCGCTCCAGCAAATAGGGGGCGCGGACTTCCCCACCGCTACCGGCAATGCCGGCTCCAGGCGATACCGGGAGCGGCGACTCCAGGGCAGCGAAGGGCAGGTCCAGCAACACGGCGTCAGGCACGATGGCCAAGCGCTGATAATTCGCCAGGTATTCAGCCGCCGGCGCCAGCAGGCTCTCGGAGAGCTCCCGGCGAAGCTGCTGGGCATGCTCCTGATATCGCGGCGCTGCAGATCTCGTCAGATTGCGGAACTGCGAGACCTTCGACTCCAGCTCAGCGCGACCAGGGATCTCGAAGGAATGAATGCCCCCACTGCCGGGCTCGACCACCCATAGCCAGCCGGATTCTTCGCCGAGAAAATACACCAGCATGGCCGTCGCTCCATCCAGCAGCCGCGGCATCGAGGAAACCCGAAGGCTGGTGGGCTCGGCGATCTCCATCTCTCCAGGGCTTGCCTCCCGCACCGCCCGATGCGCCTCCAGCAGCTCACTATAGGACTGGCTCCGGGCCTCCCGTAGGCGGGAGCGCTCGCCCCGATCCGCATCCTGGTACACCGCCGTCAGCAGGGCCAGCTCCGACTTGTTGAAGCTCTGCTGCGCCTCTACCCAGCGCTCGAAGGTCTCGTCCGGCACGCCGCGCCGCAGATCGCTGCGATCCTGCCCCATGGACTCGATGAAAGCCCGAGCCCGACTCTGCTCTACGACCTGGAGAGCCCGTAAGGAACTACTCCCCTGAGTCTTTGACTCATCGGCACCCTGCGCCGGCTCCTCCTCGCTCATCAAGAGGTCGACGTAGAACTCAGTGTAGTGCCAGCGCTTATCCAACAACCCGCCCTGGGTCAGGTCCCCCATCGGATTCTGGCGCATCACGTCCGCCGTATGCCAAGCCCAATGGGCGTGGTCCTCCGCCGCCTCGAGGTTTCCTTGTTGCCGATAGGTCCGAGCCAAAGCGTAGAAGCTGCCCGGCAGGCGCAGGGCATTGCTGGAACTTACCAACAGTCGATGGGCGTGCCGGTGGGCTTCTTGAGCTTGATCGATCTGCCCCTGCTGCCATAGGGCACGACCGAGGCCGAACAGAGCCAGCTCCTCGCCACGCCGACTACCGCGCTCTCGATAGAGCTCCAGAGCGCGCAAGAAGTGCTGCTCAGCAAACGCCGGCTCTCGCTCACTGAGAGAGAGCTGGCCGCGATAGAACTCCACCGTGGCCAGATGACGGCCTAGCGTTTTCTCCCTCTCATCGATCAGCGCCACGGCCTCGTTCAATCGCTCGGCTGACTGCTCGAATCGAGTGAGCCGTCGTTCGCTGTCGGCAAGGGCGGCAAGAATCATCACCTCCAAGGAGTCCTGTTGGGTGCTACGGGACAGCACCAAAGCTTCGAGATAAGTCAGCTCGGCGTCCTCCGGACGACCCAAGGACTCCATTACCAGACCCTGGTTATAGAGCAGGATGGCCAACGGAGTATCGGCGTCCAGTTGGCGATAGATCTCCTCTGCTAACTGGTACTCATTCAGCGCTTCACCCAAGCGAGCCTGTAGCCGGTAGGCACGCCCCAAGTTACTGCGGGCATTCGCCTCTCCCTCGGCGAAGCGAAGTCCCGAAGCCTTAGCGTCTGTCGCCGCCTGGCTCAGAACCGAGATAGCAGCCGCCGAAGCATCCTGCGCCAGTAAAACATCACCGAGACTGACTCCCGCCACACTGGCCAACCCCCGATCTCCCAGCTGGCGGAAAAGAGCGCCGCTGCGCTCAAGGTCCAGAGCAGCCGCCTCGAGCTGTCGCTGATCGATCCGATAGTCCCCACGCTGCCGCAGGGCTTCCGCTAGCAGACGACGCTCCGCGCTCTCTTCGAGAGCAGAAACTGCTTCTTCCAGCTTCAGCGCACCTGCCGCCAAGTCTCCTTGTTCGATGAGTAAATACCCCGCTGCCAAGGCCTGAGCTCCTCGGGCGGAGGTAAGGTGCTGCTCGTTTGCCAGCAGCTGCTCGACCCACCGCAGGCGGTATCCACCGCTCTGTCCTGGATCGCCAAGGGATTCCACGCGAAGCACGAAGCGGTCCCCCTGCACAGCTACAAAGAGGATCTCCTCGGTTCCAGTCGGCCCTGAAGGTGAATCCTGTCGCAGTAAGACTTCACCGGTGGAGTCTTGAAGCACTAATTGGACATCCGCCCCTTGCTGCTCCACCACCACACGGATGAAGTGATCGGGCTCAAGATCGAGGTAATAAATATGTTCATCACCGCCGACGATGACGGTGTAAAGCTCTTGACCATGGCTGAGAACGGTACCGTTGGGCGACACTGCGGGCTCCTCTCGATCGGTTCGATGGCGAAGAGATGGAGCATCGCAGGCGGCGATCCACACCACGACCCAGAGGGTGAGCGCCACGGCAACCCCTGCGAGCAAACCCTTGGATCCCAAGGATCTACCGAGGAGCCTGTTTTGGCTCTCGAGTACCAGCGGCAATCTATCCTCATGCGCTGGTGAATACCTTCTCGTCGGGCGATTTACTGAATGCGCCATAGATGATCCACGCACCTCCTCTAAGAAACGCGCGGAACATCGCCCTCAGGGGCCACCGAGCGCAGAATTTCCTGAATTGATCCGAAACTCTGCTACTCAAGCCGACGCTACTGAAGCCAGCGGTGCCGAGATCTGTGCTCTCGATGCTCTAACTTCGCTCCACGGATGTGGAGCCGACGGACCGTATCCTGGCCCACTCGTCTACCTGACTCTCCTTTTCGTCGCCGCCTACGCCGGAGGCAGATGACGACGGGGAGGCTCTGGCTCGCGAAGGGAATCAATGAAGCGCACCGCCAGCGGCAGGACCGCCAGCACCACTTCAAAAGCCAGCATCAGGTAAAGGAACCAGAGCACGGGTCGAAGTAAGGTTCGAATGCGAATCAAGGTCGTCTCCAACTCGAGGAGATTGGGGGTCGGCGAAGCCGGCCTCCGGGTCCACAATCCACCGGACGGTCAGTCACGGCGGCGATCGATCTTCGCAGCTTATCAGCTGCCCTCCTCCTCAGTGCTGGCCCCTCTGTGCTAACACTAAAGGGTCGGTGCCGGGACTGTTCTGCCCCGGCGCCGATTGAAGCGTCGGCGGTGAGCCCTGAGACGCGATGCTCTACATGCTAAGTTGACCCTAAATCCTCAATTTGGTTGGAGCCTGCAATCCTCAGCGACTCTTCACCGTCCGCGATCGGGAGCTCACCATGAACCATACACCGTCCCCACCAGGCCCTGAATCCACCCCTCGCAGTCATGCCAATCATCGCGCCGGCTCAGGCCTGAGCTGGAGCTCTGCGGTGCTCGATCTGCGCCACGGCCTGCGTTCCCTGCGCCGCAGCACCACCCTGGCGGTGCTCGGAACCTTCATCCTCGCCATCGGTCTCGGGGCGGTGATCACCCTGTGGGCGGTGATCGACGACGTGCTGCTCTCTCCCCTGCCCTATCCGGAACCGGAGCGCCTGATGAGCCTCTACGGCTACGATCGCACCACCGGCAATGGGCGCTTCTCCGCCTCCTACCCCGACCTGCTGGACTTCAAGCGCGAGGCCTCCGGCGTGCAGCCGCTGATGGCCTGGGCCCCGCGAACCTTTCCGATGACCGGCGACGGCGGCGAGCCGCTGCGGGCCCAGGTCGGCGTGGTGACCCATGACCTGCTCGCCACCCTGGGCCGACAGCCGGTGCTGGGGCGCTCCTTTCAGGCCCAGGACGAGGTTCTCGGCGCCGAGCCCGTCACGGTGATCTCGCAGGCCCTGTGGCAGAGTCGATATGGCGGAGATCCCCAGATGGTCGGTCGCACCCTGCGTCTCGGTGAGGTCCCCTACACCGTCGTTGGGGTGATCGATAGCGGTCCGGCGCTGCCGCAGAACGCTCAGCTGTGGGTGCCCGCGGGCATCCAGGAGAGTGCGGAAATCCGCGGCGTCCACAGCCTGAACGCCTTGGCCCGGCTGGCGCCAGGGGTCCCTCGAGAGGCCGCCGAGACGGAGCTAGAGGCGATCGCCCAGCGACTATCGGAGCTCTACCCGGAAGAGAATCGCCACCGCGGAGCCCGCCTGGTCCCCCTGCTGGAGAGCCAGGTGGGCTCGGTGCGCCCCCAGCTGGCGCTGCTCTTCGGCAGCGTGGTCCTGCTGCTGCTGCTCGCCTGCGCCAACGTCTCTGGCCTACTGCTGGCCCGCGCCGCCGGCCGCGGCCGGGAGATCGCCACCCGGCGGGCCCTCGGCGCCACCCGGCGGCGAGTGGCGAGCCTGCTAGCGATGGAATCCCTGCTCATCGCCGCCGCCGGCGGCGCCCTCGGCTGGCTCTTCGCCCTCGGCGCCGTCGCGTGGCTGCGGCGCTACGGCCCCGTGGACGTACCGCGACTGGACACCGTCGCTCTCGACCCTTCGGCGGTGACGGTCGCGCTCCTCACCGTCCTGGCCACCGCGATTCTCTCCGCCCTCGCGCCGATCTTCACCCTCGGCACCGCCGACCTACAGAATTTGCGCAGTCACGGCGGCCACAACGCCACCAGCCGGCGCCTGCGGCCGGCGCTGGTGGTCACTCAGGTCGCCCTGGCGGTGGTCCTCGCCGGCGGTGCCGGGCTGCTGCTTCGCTCCGTCCAGGCCCTCAACCAAACCGATCCCGGCTTCGAGCCCCAGGGACTGCTGGCAGTGCAGCTGGAGCGTGCGGTCCCCTTCATCTCCCCGCAGTGGCCGGATACCGTCGCGTTCTTCTCGCAGCTCGAGTCGAGGCTGCGCGGCGAAGCCGGGGTTCTCGCCGTCAGCAGCGCCTACCAGGGGCCGACGGACGCCGGCTGGACCAGCGGCTTCACCGTCGAGGGCCTGCCGGAACCGGAGGAAGGAGAACGCCCGGAGGCGGTCTTCCGGCCCGTGACCCCCGGCTATTTCGACACTGTCGGAGCCCGCTTGGTAGCCGGCCGCTTCCTGCGCTCGGCGGACGACGCCCAGGCCGCCGGCGCGGTGGTGGTCAACGAATCCTTCGTGCGGGCGCACCTGGAGGGTCTCGAGCCCCTGGGGCGCAAGCTCCTGCGCCCTTCCTGGTGGCAGCCAGAACGAGGTGACTTCACCATTGTTGGGGTGGTAGAGGACGTGCTCTTCGCCGGCGTCGAGGCGGGGCCGGTGCCGGCGATGTACTACCCCCACGCTCAGCAGCCGACACCGATGATGTCCGTGCTGCTGCGGCTCGACCCTGAGGCGACGGGAAGCACCGACGGCACAGTGCTGGACGCCACGGCCGTCGTCGCCGCCCTGCGTCGGCATCTGGCGGAGCTCGAGCCGGAGCTCCCGATGGGACCGATCTCCTGGGCGACGGACGAGCTCTCTGCGGGCAGCGCCCAGCGCCGCTTCCTCTCTGTCCTGGTGAGCGCCTTCGCCACCATCGCTCTGCTCCTCGCCGCCATCGGCCTCTACGCCGTGCTCTCTACCTCGGTGCGCCAACGCCGCCGAGAGCTGGGGGTGCGCCGAGCTCTCGGGGCGAGCGCCGGGCAGCTCGCTCGAGGAGTCATGGCGCGGGCTCTCCTGCTGGTGGGCCTCGGCGTCACCCTCGGCACTCTGGCTCTAGCCCTAGCGTCCCAATCCCTGGAGAGCCTGCTCTACCGGGTCAGCCCCTTCGATGCCACCACCCTCACCGCCGTCGTCCTGCTGCTGGCCCTGGCGGCGGTGGCGGCGGGCTGGTGGCCGTCCCGCCGGGCCGCGGCGGTGGATCCCGCCGAAGTGCTGCGTCAGGATTAGCTCTCCTGGTCTGCTGGGGTCTCTGGGGCGGTTCCTAGGGAGCGGCCCCCACGGCCACGTGGAGGATCGCCGCCGGCTGCCGAGGGATTCTTGGCGGCGGCGGCAGCAGCGCCCGGTGGTGGCTTCGGGAGGGCTCCGGTAAGGACGGAGACCAAGACCTCTCAGAGCTCCCGCTCCATCGCCCCTGCACCTGAAAGGCGGCCCAATAATAGGGATCGGCGAAGGCTCCGCCGGAATCCCTCAGCAGAGCCAGCTGCGCCTTGCGCAGCGCTCCCGAGGCCCCCAGGTCAGGCTCCACCAGGGCGGGGTAGAAATTGGCCATCACCTGCGCCGCGGCGCGATCGTCGAGATCCCACAGGCTCACCATCACGGCGGATGCGCCGGCCGCAAAGAAGGCCCTGGTCAGGCCCACCAGCCCCTCCCCGTGAACCTCCTGGCCGAGGGCGGTGCGGCAGGCGGAGAGCACCACCAGATCCGCCTGGAGGCGAAGCTGATACACCTCGTGAGCGTAGAGGGAGGAGAGATGGAGCTCCCGCCCGCTGGGATCAAAGCGCGAGAACACCAGACGCGAGAGATCCGGCAGCTCTTCCTCCAGCTCCCCGTGAACCGCGAAGTGTAGATAGCGATATCCCTCCAGAGGCATGCGCAATAGCGCCCGGGGACGGGCCTCGAAGCCGAGCAGGACATCCCCACGGCCAGCCGCCGCCAGCACCTGCTGCGCCTCCTGGCGAGAATGGAGCAGACGAGGCAGAGGGCGCAGTCCTTTGGGGCGGTGGGGCAGCCGGGGATCATCTGCGCTCACCACCGGATCCGCCACCACCAGCGCGGCCCCGGGCCCCGGAATCCCCGGCCGGCGTACCCGAGCCAGGGCCGACACGCTGGCCATGTGCACAATCTCGTGGTCCTCCACCAGATAGCGAGCCTGCCCCGAGGCGCCGCGCCGCAGCAGGGCGGCGAAGGGAACATAGTGCAGCGGGCCATCAGCCACCACCAGAAGCCGGTGACGGGGCAAGAAACGGGGCAAGAGGATGCTCCCCAAATCCTCCAGCCGGTGCCGGGCCCTGACCGCCTGAAGCTCCCGATCCCCCCTCGCCAACGCCTGGTGCAGCTGCCGCGCCAGATGCCCGATCTTCTCCGCCCCGGGAAGCTCGTGTACCTCCAGCCCGGCCGAGTCCACCACCCAGAGATAGGACCGCTCCGGAGCGAGATGAAAGAAGAGCAGCGCGGTCTGCTCATCGAGCACCTGTCGCATCATCTGGTCCAAGCTCAGGGAGCTAGGAGCCGCGATCTCGTTCCCTTCCGAGGCCCGCAGGACTCGCAGCTCTGCCACCAGGCGGGCAAGACGGGCGCGATTCTCCGGAGTTTGTCGCTCGAGGGATTCCGCCGGCAGAGTCGACAGCTCCCGATCCAGCTGCCGCAGCAGCTGTCGCTCCCGCGCCGCCCCGCCGGGATGCACTCGAACGGCGGCCGCCAGGGTGTGGAGCAGGGAGCGGCCGCGGGCGCGCTCCGCCACTTCCAGGGCCTCCGCCGCGGCCCCCCGGGCTCCTTCCCTCGATTCCTGCATCAGCAGCTCCACCAGCTCCCGGTAGTGATCCTGGTGTCGGGCGAGATAGAAAGCGCCGAGAGAGAGGTCCCGCATCGAGGGCGGATCCCCTTCGATACGGTCGATGGCGAGCCCCAGCAGTCGCCGGGCCTCCACCCGCTGCCCCAGGCTGCGATGACAGCGCGCCAATCCGAGGAGCGCCGCGGCCTCCCCGTCCCGGTCCCCCTCTTGTTGGAACAGAGAAAGAGCCTCGAAGTGCAGCTCCAAGGCCTCTGCCGGGCGCCCGTGGAGGAAGAGCTGCCAGCCGAGATTATGATGGGTCCGAGCCCTCAGCGCCGTCCAGTGGGCGTGGCGCGAGACTCGCTGAGCCGCTCCCCCAAGGCCCCCTCCGCCGAACCCTCCCGGGGGCATCGAGTCCAGCAGCCGATGGGCCCGAAAGTGAGCCTCCAAAGCCTCTTCCTCAGCCCCCAGGCGGTGATACACCAGGCCGAGGCCATCGAGGCTGGCGACCCGGCCGAGGAGATCTCGCCTCTGGCCGTAGGCGTCCAGGGCGCTGCGCAGGTAGAAGAAAGCGAGGGAGGGTCGTCCGTCCTCGAGAGCCACCAGCCCCAGCAGCTCGAGGGATTCTGCCACCTTCTTCTCGTCGCTCTGCTGTCGCCGCAGCGCGAGAGCCCGCCGCAGAGCGGTTCGGGCCTCGTCTCCCCGGCCCACCTCCCGCAGCAAGGCCCCCCAGCGATGCAGCACCTCCGATTCCAGCTCCGGGTCCGATCTGCCTTCGAGCCATCGCAACACCTGACGAAAGCCCGCCTCGGCGCTCTCCCATCGCCCCTGACGACGGTCCAGCTCAGCGCGGGCCAGGCCGCTGCGGGAAGCCGCCAGAACCCAGCCTGCACCGTGACGGTGGGCCACCGCCCGGTCTAACAGCTGCCGACTCTCCTGGGGTTTCCCCAGCTGCAGCAAAGCCTGCGCCAAGAGATCATCCGCCGCCGCTCGATTCAGCCCGAGACCCAGATCGGCAAAGGTCTCCCCGGCGGCCTGCAGCGAACGAGCGGCCCCTACGGTATCCCCGAGGCCCATCAGGGCTTCGCCGCGGCCGAGCCGGGAGCGCGCTACACCCTCCCGATCTCCCGCCTGCCTCCAGCCCCTCAAGGCCTGCCCCAGGGAGATGGCGGCGGCTCTGAGCACCTCTTGCTGCCCATCGTAGCCGTCACCGGAAAGCTCCTCTAGGTCGAGCTCCAGCGCCCGCTGCCCACGGTGCTCGTCCGCCGCCGCCCGGGCGCGAAGGCGTTGGTAAGGCTCGGGAGATTCCGCCAGCAGGCTCTGGAGGTCATAGCCTCCGATAGCCTCCCCATCCCCGAGATGTCGCACCTCCACCAGCAGCTCCGCCTCCCGCTGGAGCAGCAGCTCCACCGTGTGCACAGGTCCACTCCCGAAGCTCTTGCCCAGCTCTCGTCCATCTCCATCCCGTACGCTGACCTGCAGCTGTGCCCCCCGCCCTCGTACCGCGAGGCGCAAATAGGAATCCGTCGACACGAAGAGGGAATAGCGGTGCGTCTTGCCGCGGGGAATTCGCTGCTGAACGACCGGGAGCTCGGGGCGCAGCCACCGCGGCCGCGGCGCCGCAAAGGGATCCGGCTCGTGGGATGCGGGCTGCCGCTGGGAGCCCTTCGATGCCTCCGCCACTCTCTCCGGGACCGAGGCCGGGAGGGTATTCTCCCCATCGGTCATCACCCAGACCAGAGCAGCTCCCCAGACGATCGCCCACAGGCAAAGGCCAAAGACGAGCAGAGAATCAAGTCGATAACATCTAAAAATATAAATATGCACAAAATAATTATAACCAGACGTGCCATTACCCGTCTAGAGAGAAGCTCCCCCCCCTCGCCAAATACGGCCGAAGGGCCCGATGCCGCGCTGGGTGGGTGCCTCAGCCCCCGGCCTGTAGCACCGTAGCTCCCCAATGCAGGCCAGCGCCAAAGCTCACCAGGAGCACCGTGCCCTCGGCGGGCCACCCTCCCTGCTCTCTCAGCTGATCCATGGCGAGGGGGATGGAAGCCGACCCGGTGTTACCGAACTCCCGAACGTTACTAAATACCTTCTGAGGATCGATGCCCAAGCGCTGGGTCAGGGCCTGAAGAATGCGCTGATTCGCCTGATGGGGCACCACCAAGTCGATATCCTTCAGCGCCAGCCCGGCGCGCTTCAGCACCTCCTGGCTCACTTCCGCCATTCTCCCCACCGCCTCGCGAAAGACCTCCCGACCGTGCATGAAGACCGCCTTGTGCTCCCCCCGCTGGGCACCCTCCAGGCTGAAGGGGACGCGGGTCCCTCCCGCCGTCAACCCCAGGAGATCCGCCCGCCCGCCGTCGGTGCCGGCCTCGGCGGCGAGAATCCGCGCCAGGGAGCTCTCTCGAGCGCCCCCCACCACCATCGCGCCGGCAGCATCGCCGAAGAGCACGCAGGTGTTGCGGTCCTCCCAATTCATCAGGCGGGTCAACAGCTCCACTCCCACCACCAGCACTCGCTCCCGAATTCCCGACAGGACCCGCGCTCGGGCGACGTCCAGGGCCTGAAGAAAACCCGCGCATCCGCTACCGGCGAGGTCGAAGCTGGAGATCTTGTTGAGGCCGAGGCGCTCCTGGAGAAAGGCGGCGGTATCCGGTAGGTAGGCCTCCGGGGTGTCCGTGGCGACGATCAGCTCGTCGATCTCGCCGACCTCCAGCTCGGCATCCTCCAATGCCGCCCGGGCCGCCGGTTCCGCCAGGTCGATGGTGCTCTGATCCTCGTCGGCGATGCGCCGAGTCTCGATCCCGGTGCGCGCGACGATCCACTGATGGCTGGTGTCCACCCGCTGGGCCCAGTCTTCATTGGTCATGATGTGGTCGGGCACATAGGAACCGAGACCCCAGATTTCTGCCTGGTGTGGGCGCATGATGTCTCCTTGTCGTGGGTTTCACGAATTCTAGCCTCATCGAGGCGGCTTCATGGCGCAACTCCTAGGAGAAATCTCAAAAGCGGCCACGAGTCACATCTTTCCGCCAATCCATAGCTCCCCCCCACCGGACTGATCTTCCCAAACCCGACGACGGACTATCTGACGGACTATTTAAAGCGACAATCGTATAGATTGAGTGCCCATGCAGAGTACCGACCTCAACCTCTCCCCAGAATCCCCTCAGCCGCTGCCCTACCGCGGCCCTGCGCTGATTCGCTTCGCCGTCGAGCGCCGGGTCACCATGGCGATGGCGGTGCTCGGCCTGGTGGTGCTGGGGATCGTGTCTCTGAATCGGCTACCGCTGGAGTTCCTTCCCGCCTTCTACTCTTCCAGCATCACCGTCACCGTGCCCTACCCCTCTTCCTCACCGCGGGAGATCGAGCGCGAGATTCTGCGCCCCCTGGAGGATGCCTTCGGCACTCTCCAGGGTCTCGACACCCTGACCACCAGCGCCAGCGCCGACAGCGGCCGGGCGCGCCTGAGCTTCATCGACGGCACCGACATGGACTTCGCCGCGGTGGAGGTGAGGGATCGGCTGGACCGCGCCCGAACCCGGCTGCCGGCGGATGTCGAGAACATCTCTCTACGCCGCTTCCAGAGCACCGACATCCCGGTGCTGCGCTTTCAGATCACCGCTCCCTGGCCCGCGGAGCGCCTGCATCGCTACAGCGATGAAATCCTGCAGCGTCGGCTGGAGCGTCTAGAGGGCGTCGCCCAGGTGAGCATCAGCGGATTGCGCACGCCGCAGGTACAGATCCGCATCGATCCTCAGCGACTGGAGGCCCACGGCCAAGACCTGCGAGTCGTCGCCGCCACCCTGCGCAACAACCACCTCAACCTGCCCGGCGGCGAGATCCGGGAGAATTCCCGCCTCTGGCAGGTGCGCAGCGTCGGCGAGCTTCGCACCCTGGACGAGATTCGAACGCTGCCCCTGGACGGCAGCGGGCTGCGGCTGCGAGACATCGCCGATGTCGAGTACGCCTTCAGCGAGCAGGAGAGCTTCAACTTCCTCAACGGCCGCGAAGCCCTGACGGTCTCCATCAACAAGACCTCCACCGCCAACCTCCTGGAGGTGGTGGACCGAGTCAAGGCGGAGCTGGATCTGCTGCGCCAGGAGCCGGCGGCGGAGGGCCTCCAGCTGCACATTTACAGCGACTCCTCGCTGGACGTGCGCAAAGGCCTGGGGCAGCTGCGGGACGCCGGCCTGCTGGGCGGCGTGCTGGCGATCCTCGCGGTGTTCTTCTTTCTGCGTCGACTGCGAACCACGCTGCTGGTGGCCATCGCCATTCCCGTCTCGGTGGTGGCGACCTTCGTCCTGCTTTACCTGCTGCGGGAAGCGGGCGCGGTGACCACCACTCTGAATATCGTCAGCCTCACCGGCCTGATGCTCGCCCTCGGAATGCTGGTGGACAACTCCATCGTGGTCATCGAATCGATCTTCCGCCACCGCAACGAGCACGGAGTCGAAGCTCGTCGCGCCGCGGTGGAGGGAACGGCGGAGGTGGCGCTACCGATCACCGCCTCGACCGCAACGACGGTGTGCGTCTTCCTGCCGCTGATCTTCCTTGCCGAAGGCGGCGGCAGATTTGCGCGCTTCATGAACGACATCGGCGTCACCATCATCATCGTCTCGGTGGCCGCCTGGCTCATCTCCCTCACCGTCGTGCCGATGACCGCCGCCCTGCTGCTGTCCAATCGCGGCACCTCTCCGGCCAAGGCCCTCGGTCCCCTGGGCGATCTCTACGTCGCCTCTCTGCGACTGACGCTGCGCTTCCGACTGGTCTTCGTCGTCTTGATGGTCGTCCTGCTGGCGTGGTCCTGGAACCTGTTCAGCGGCATCGATCGCACCTTCAGCTCTCGCAGCGCCGAACGCTCCGTCACCGTCTTCGTCGATACCCCGCGCCAATACACCGTGGAGCAAACCCGCGCTCTCCACGAGGAGGTCTACGAGCTTCTAGACTCGCGGCGACAGGAGCTGGATATTGCGGACATCTCCAATAGCTACAGCCGCACCGGGGGCCGATCCCGCGGAGGATGGCAGCGCACCCGGCGCTTCGAGATCTACCTGGTGGATGAAGAAGAAGGCCAGCTCACCACTTTCGAGGCGAGAGACCGGATCCGCGAGCTGCTGCCCGTCAAGGCCGGCGTCAACCTGCGAATCGCCCAGAGCGCCGGGCTCGGAGGAGGGGGCGGAGGGATCGAAGTGGAGCTCAGCAGCGACGATGCCGCGGTGCTCCAGCTGCTGGCGAGCCGGGTGGTCGACGCCCTAGCGCAGATCCCCGGGGTTCGCGACGTCGATACCAGCCTGGAATCCGGCGCCGAGGAGATCCGGGTCTCCGCTCAGCGGGAGCGTTCCCTGCAGAGCGGGCTGTCGACTCAAGACGTCGCCAATACCGTCTCCCGGGCCCTCTCCAGCCGCCCCGTGGGCCGCATCCAGACCGCCGACCGGGAAGTCGACATGATGCTGCAATACGAGGACGAGAGCCGCCGCACCCTCGACCAGCTACAGCGCATGGCGGTTCCCATCGGCGCCGGCCGCTCGGTTCCCCTCGGGTCGGTCGCCGACTTCACCCTGGAGCCCGGCCCTGAATCCATCGAGCGGGAAGACCGCCGGCCGCAGATCGAGATCACCGCCAACATCTCCGACCCCTCGGCATCCTTTGCCGCCCTGCGGGCAGCGGGCCAGGTGATGGGCTCCCTGCCGCTGCCGCCGGGCACCGAGTGGAGCTTCGGCCGCTGGGCGAGGCGAGCCCAGCAGGATGCCGGAGAATCGAATTTCGCCCTGCTCTTCGCGGTGGTCATCATCTACATGCTGATGGCCGCCCTCTTCGAAAGCTTCCTCCAGCCGCTGGTGATCATGTTCGCCATCCCCTTCAGCGTCATCGGCGTCGGGCTGGTGATGAAGCTCGCCGGCCAGCCGCGGGACAACATGACCGATCTCGGCCTGGTGATCCTGGTGGGCCTGGTGGTGAACAACGCCATCGTGCTGCTGGATCACATCAATCGCCTGCGGCGCCAGGGCCTGAGCAGAACCGACGCCATCCTGCTCGGCGGCCGGCATCGCCTGCGGCCGATCCTGATGACGGCGGTGACCACCATCTTCGGGCTGCTGCCGATGGTCGCTCCTTTCTTCCTGCCGGAGGTCTTTGGCACCATCGAAGGCCGCGCCGCCACCTGGGCTCCGGTGGGCCTGGTGATCCTCGGCGGCCTCACCACCTCTACCTTTCTCACCCTGATGATCATCCCCACGGTGTATTCACTGGTCGATGACCTCAGCCGCTTCGGCCGCCGCGTGCTGCGCGCCGCCTGAGCGGCGCTGGCGACACGCCGTCCTCCATGATGCCTTCCCTGATGCACTCTCTGATGCTGCGCTGTCGATCCCGGAGACCTCCTATGGTTCACCTTCCGCCCTCTGACCCCGCCGTCCAACCTTCCCGTTCGCGGAGACGGCGCACCACCGTCCCTCGGCTCGGGATGCTGGCGATGCTCGCCCTCGCCCTCGCCGCCGGCGGCGCCTGCGGCGGCGGCGACGAGGGCCAAAGCGGCGAGCCGGGGGCGAACGCCGGTCGCCGCGGCGGCCCATCAGCCAACGCCGGCGGCGGCTTCGGCGCTGCCCGGGGCGGACCGCCGGCCTCCGCGGCGGTACCGGTGGAGGTGGTCACCGTGCAGCAGCAGGAGCTCTCCGCCTACCTCGAAACCACCGGGGTTCTGGAAGCCGAGGTGGCGGTGGACCTGGTCGCCCGCACCTCTGGGCCGATCACCACCATCCGCACCGAGGAGACCCGCTCGGTGCGCCAGGGACAGCTCCTCGCCACCATCGACGAGCGAGAGCTGCGGGCTCGTTTCGAAATCGCCCGGGTGGCCCAGAGCGAGGCGGACCGCGGCTACCAGCGCTCTCAGGAGCTGCACGACGCGGGGCTGATCTCCCAGGAGGATCTGGAGCTGGCCCGCAATCGCTCCGAATCCGCCGCCGCCGAGCTGCGGGGGGCGGAGCTGGCCCTGGACTACTCCCGGGTCGAAGCCCCCTTCGACGGCGTGGTGGTGACCCGCTACATCAAGCCGGCTCAAACCGTCTCCCCCGGCGAAGCTCTCTTCCACATCGTGGATCTCGATCCGCTGCTCTGCTCGGTGCAGATCCCCGAAGGGCGCCTGCCGGACCTGCGGGTCGGCCAGGGGGCCTACCTCACCGTCGAGGCCTGGGGCGAGGAGCGCTTCCCCGCCGAGGTGCTGCGCATCTCCCCGGTGGTCGACGCCGCCACCGGCACGGTGAAGGTCACGCTGGCGGTGGAGCGCCGGGGCCAGCTGGCTCCGGGAATGTTCGCCGCCGTCTTCCTGGAGCTCGAGACCCGATCCGACGCCCTGGTGGTGCCCCGGGAGGCGCTGACCCTGGAGAGCCTCGGCGACACCCTCTACGTGGTGGAAGGGAAACAGGCTCGCCGCCGGGATGTAGAGATCGGAGTGCGTCAAGGGGACCTGCTGGAGATCGCCGCCGGGGTCGAGGTCGGCGAGGCGGTGGTCGTCGTGGGCCAGGACGGGCTCGCCGAGGGTACCCCCGTGGAGGTGCTGGTGCGGGACGGCGAGAGCATCGCCGCGGCTTCGCCGGCTCCCTCCCGGGGTTGGCAGGGCCGGGGCGATCAAGGGCGGCCGCAGGGCGGCCCGCAGGGGCAGGTTCGTCAGCCAAGGCAGGCTGGTCCGCCAGGGCAGGCTGGTCCGCCAGGGCAGGTCCGACAGCCTAGGCAAGCCGGAACAGAGCCGGGACGGCAGGAGTCGTCGGCAGGGCGGAATTCTCCCAGCGGTGGTCCGCCGGTCGCCAGCGCCTCCGAGGGAGATCCCGCCGAAGGGGCCGCAGCGCGAGGAGCCTCAGGCCCCGCCGAGGCCCAGCGTGGCGGTGAAGCCCGAGGCCCGGGGCGCAGAGGCCCTGGAGCGAGACCCGGCGCAGGTCCCCGCGGAGGTTCCGGCAGAGGGCCCGGGGCGGGACTAGGAGGCCCTCCGGGGGCTGGATTCCCTGAAGCTGGGGGCCCAGATCCCGCGGCCCGGCTCGAGGCGATGCGCCAGCGGCTCGCCGCCCAGGGCCTGTCGCCGGCGGAAATCCAGCAGCGGCTGGAGGCGATGACCCGCCAGCGGCTGGAGGATCGAGGCCTTTCGGAGGAGCAGATCGAGCGCCGCCTAGAGGCCCTCCGCAGGCAGCTCAGCGGTAACTCCGCCGACGGGGCGTCGCGACCTTGAAACTGATCGACACCGCCACCCGGAGACCGGTTTCCGTCTTCATCTTCTCCGTCGCCGCGGTGGTCTTCGGCCTCGTCGCCTACAGCGAGCTGGCCACCGACCTACTGCCGGACATCACCTACCCCTCCCTCACCGTCCAGACGGATTACGAGGGCGCCGCCCCCATCGAGGTGGAGAGCCTGGTGACTCGGCCGGTGGAGAACGCCGTCGGCGTGGTCAACGGCGTGCAGCGGGTGAGCTCCTCCTCGCGGGCGGACGTCTCGGAGGTGACTCTGGAATTCACCTGGGGCACGGACATGGACCTCGCCTCCCTGGACGTGCGGGAGCGCCTGGACGTGCTGCGCCTGCCCCTCGATGCCCAGCGGCCGGTGCTGCTGCGCTACGACCCCGCCCTGGACCCGATTCTGCGCCTGGGGCTCAGCGGCGGCGGTGATCTGCTGCACCTGCGGGTGCTGGCGGAAGAAGAAGTGCAGCGGCGCCTGGAGCGCATCGAAGGAGTCGCCGCGGCGGTGGTCAGCGGCGGCCTGGAAGAGGAGATCCAGGTGGAGGTGGACGAGGATCGGCTCTCCGCCCTCGGCCTGACGGTCAACGCCGTCGCCAATCGACTCGCCCAGGAGAACGTCAACCTCACCGGCGGACGGCTCGAAGACGGTCGCACCGAGTATCTGGTGCGCACCGTCGGCGAGCTGCTGCGGGCGGAAGACCTGCAGCGGGTGATCGTCGGCGGTGCGGGCTCGACGGTGCGCCTGGAAGACGTCGCCGTGGTTCGTCGAGGCTTCAAGGAGCGCGAGATCATCACCCGCATCGACGGCCGAGAGAGCGTCGAGATCGCGGTGTACAAAGAGGGCGGCACCAATACGGTGGCGGTCTCCGAGGCGGTACAGCAGGCGATCCCGCAGGTCCAGGATCGCCTCGCCCAGCTGGAGCCGGACATCTCCCTGTCGGTGGTGACGGATCAGGCTCGCTACATCCGGCAAAGCGTGGAAGAGGTGCGCAACACCGCGGTCTACGGCGGCCTGCTGGCGATCCTGGTGCTCTTTCTCTTCCTGCGCTCGTGGAAGCCGACGCTGATCATCGGCGCCGCCATTCCGGTGTCGGTGGTGGCCTCCTTCTTCCTGATGTATCTCTCGGACGTGTCGCTGAACATCATCTCCCTCGGCGGCCTGACCCTGGGCATCGGCCTGCTGGTGGACAACGCCATCGTGGTGCTGGAGGCCATCCAGCGGCGGCGAGACGACGGATTAGCGGACGACGAAGCCGCCCGGGTGGGGGCTTCCGAAGTCGCCCGGGCGGTGGTCGCCAGCACCCTCACCACGCTGTGCGTCTTCGTCCCGGTGGTCTTCGTAGAAGGGGTCGCCGGCCAGCTCTTCGGCGATCAGGCCCTCACCGTCACCTTCTCCCTCACCATCTCCCTGGTGGTCGCTCTCACCCTGATCCCCATGCTCGCCGCCTTCGGCGGCAGCCGGCAGGAAGATCTCGAAGAGCGAGTCTCTTCGGCCCCCGAGAGCGATACGGAAAAAGCCAGCACTTCCACTCCCCTCCACCGTCGCGCTGGCCAGGCCGCGGAGCGCGGCGCCTTCTCCATCAGCGTCCTGCTGGTGCGAGTCCTTCGCGCCCCGCTGCGGCTGCTGGGGCGCCTGATCCAGGCGGTGACGACCCCTCCCGCCCAGCTCTTCGGCCTCCTCCTCGATCCCCTCGCCAAGGCCTATGACCGCGCCCTGCGCGGGGTCCTCAAGGCTCCGGCCCTCACCGTGCTGGCAGCGATCCTGCTGCTCGCCGGCAGCCTCGTGCTGGCGGGAGACCTAGGTCAGGAATTGGTGCCGGAGATGGTGCAGGGAGAGCTCTTCGTCGACTTCGAGCTGCCGCCGGGATCGCGACTGGAGGTCACCGACCAGCGCCTGCGCAAGATCGAAGCTCAGGCCGCCGCCCTGCCGAACGTCACATCGGTCTACGCCCTGGTAGGCAGTTCCGCCGAACAGGGAGGCGTCGCCGGGGAGCGCCGGGAGCATATCGGCCAGGTCACCCTCACCGTCCTGCCCCCGGTGGATCGCGCCAAAGAAGAGAGCATCATCCAGGACCTGAGGCAGGATCTCGACACCTGGAATGACCTCCAATACCGCTTCGGGCGGCCCTCCTATCTCTCTTTTCGCACTCCGGTGGAGGTGGAGATCCGCGGCTTCAACCTTCAGCTCCTGGAGAGCCTGGCGGACCAGCTCCTCGGCCGCCTGCGGCAGATCGAAGGGCTGGCGGATCTGCGCTCCTCCACCGAGGGCGGCAACCCGGAGCTACAGATCGCCTTCGATCGCCTGCGCCTCTCGACCTACGGGCTCACCGTCGAGGACGTGGCCTCCACCGTGCGCGCCAAGATCCAGGGCTTGGTCGCCACCGACATCCAGCGCCAGGACCGCACCGTGGATATCCGGGTGCGGGTATTGGAATCCGATCGCGACAGCGTCCAGGCCCTCTCCAGACTCACCATCCTGGAGCGCGCCGGGGCGTCGATCCCGCTCTCCGCCGTCGCCACCGTAACGGTGGTGGAAGGGCCGGCGGAGATCCGCCGCGCCGACGGCGACCGCACCGCCGTGATCACCGCCAATCTCGCCGGCCGAGACCTGGCGACGGTGAGCGAAGAGATCCGTCAGGCCCTGGACGAGCTCCAGCTGCCGGCGGGCTTCGACGCCCGCATCGGCGGACAGCGCTCGGAGATGGCGACCTCCTTCGACAGCCTGCGCCTCGCCCTCTTCCTCGCCGTGTTCATGGTCTACCTGGTGATGGCGAGCCAATTCGAGAGCCTGCTCCATCCCCTGGTGATCCTGTTCAGCGTCCCCTTCTCCCTCATCGGCGTGCTGGTGACGCTGTGGGTCTTCCAGGTCTCAGTGTCGGTGGTGGTGCTCATCGGGGCGGTGCTCCTGGCCGGCATCGTGGTCAACAACGCCATCCTGCTGGTGGACACCACCAACCGACTGCGGCGAGAAGAAAGACTACCGAAACTCGAGGCCCTACGGGCCGCCGGCCACCGGCGCCTGCGACCGATCCTGATGACTACCGCCACCACCCTCCTCGGCCTGCTGCCCATGGCCCTCGGCCTCGGCGAGGGCTCGGAGCTGCGCAGCCCCATGGCCCTCACCGTCATCGGCGGCCTCACCACCTCCACCTTCCTCACCCTGTTGGTGATCCCGGCGGTGTACAGCCTGCTGGATCGTGGGGATTGAGCGGCGCGCTGATGTCTAGACCCCATCGACTTCTGGGCTTCACAGGCCTTTGGGCCTTACGGGCTTGTGAACCTAATGAGCGTCCGGCATCTCTGACTCGAGGCGCCGCACTCTGGGATGCGTATATCCCGCCGCCGCGAGCAGCAGCAGCAGCACGCCAAGCAGGCTGAACAACAGGCCCATGCCCCTGCCTTCGCCAACCCCATAGATCCCCCCGAGCCAGGGCGCGAGCCATCCCTCGGCCATCAGCAGGGGCTCGAAGAGTCGATCCGCCAGAACGCCCGCGAAGGGATAAGCCAGCGGCATCGCCGACAGGGCCACGAGCCGACGAACCGCGAACACCCGTCCTTGGCGATCGAGCGCTACCTTGCTCTGCCACAGCACCTGGCTCGAAGCGTTCGCTACCGCCGCCGCAAACATGTAGATGAATGCCGCTCCAGCCAGCACCATGGGGCTGCGGAACGGACCGCCGACCAAGAGCACGACGCCCTGAATTCCCACAGCGGCAAAGATCGCGACGATCCGCTTGCGGTAGCCGCCGGTAACGGCCATCAACACCCCCCCCACCAGCAGGCCGAGACCAGCAACGAAAAGCGTCGTGCCCAGCACCCGTTCGTCATTATTCAGGGTGAGGATCAGCGGCGTGAGCAAGGCTTGCAGGACGCCGAGACAGAAATTCGCTCCGGCGAAAACACCCAGCAGGCCGAGCAAACCGGGGCGTGACCGCAGGTATCGCCAGCCGTAGGTCGCCCGGCGCCAAAACCCTGGCTCCCCCCCGGAAGCTGGCGACCGATCCCCAGCGCCCCGCGAGCCTCTGGGAAATCTCACCCACCACAGCACCGCCACGGCGACCAAGAAGGTGAGCAAGTCGAGAATCACCAGACCCCGCAGGCCCGCCGCGGCGAGCAGAAAGCCCCCCGCCAGCGGGGCCAACAGCAGGGCGACCGAATCTCCCGTCTGCAGCCAGCCGTTGGCCTGGCCCAAGCGCTCCTTGGGAACCAAGAGCGCTACAGAGGCCTGAAACGACAGGCCCTGGAGAGACGAGAACGCGGAGCTCAGCGCCAACAAGACGCAGATCAAGGCGTAGGGAGCTTCCCACGTCATCAAGGCAAGAAGCACTCCGGCGGTGCACAGCCCGGACCCGAGATCCCCCCACAGCATGAGGCGCCGACGATCGAAACGATCGACCCACTCGCCGGCTAGCGGCAGGACGACGACCCGCGGCGCCAGGTAGGAAAAAGACAGCAGAGCGAACCAGGTCGCCGAGCCGGTGACCTGAAAGATCCAGACGCCAACACCAAAGGAGGTGAGCCCGGAACCGAGCTGGGAAACGGATTGGGAAACGACCAGCAGCCGGAGAGTCGATTCACCTCTCAAAGCGCTTCGACTCTCCATTGCTCAGCGCGTCTACCGCAGGTCTCAGGGCTTAGGTCGGGAGGCCTCAGGCCCCCTCGAAGTTCCCGCATTAGAGTGTTTTTTTGCTCCATCGTTACGGTACTTTCGCTGAAGCTTGACGGAATTCAAGCACCCTCATACGATGCTTGAGCAGGATCTACTAGCCGCTCCGATTTTCCGCTCGGAGCCTCCCATGTTTCCCTTGATTTTCGGTCCGCGACGATCCTATCGGTGCTTTCCGAGGGGATGACGAAGCGGCCCATTCAGCTCCGCGGTTATACCATGCTTTCTAAAGAGCGTATCCGTCGACGCAGCGGTCAAGACGACGAGCGAGAGTCGCCCTCCACTCCCGCACGTTTCGCCGTCACGCCGCGCCGAGCTGCCCTCATTGCAGCAGTGCTGGCGACCCTTGCCCTGATCTTTGTGGTGGGTTCCTTTCTCACCCCGGGCTGGCCTCTTCTGCCGCCCTCTCTCTCAGGCCCGCTGGCTGCGCTGGGCATCGCGTTAGCGGGAGCTCTGGCGACCGCTCTGGTTCTCTACTTAGGCGGCCGGCTAGGGCGCTGGATGGCCAAACGGCGGCTGATTCCGGTCTTCGCGGCGGCTGGAGGCTGCGCCGGCCTGCTCACCGTGATCCAGGTGCCCGCGCTCCAGGCCCTGATCCTCAGCCTGCTGGTGGTGGGGCTGCAGGCCGCCCTGGCGGCATCGATCGTCATCGCCCTTCTCCCTGGCCACGCCCGGCGGCGACGGCTCGGCTTTGCCGTTCTGGCTCTGAGTCTCGCCGCCGCCGATGCGGCGCTGATCCTCTGGTGGCTGGATCACGGCGATGCCCGCCACTTAGCGCAGCTCGAAGTAGCTCAAAAAACAGCCGTAGCGGACTCTGCCGCCTCGACGGCGCCGCCTGCGGCCCCTAAGGTGCCCGTACCCGACGCCTCGGCGGTCGGCCCCTACGAAGTCCAAATGCTGAGCTACGGCGCCGGTGGCCCCCAGGCGGTGTATGACGAAGCAGCCTCGATCAGCTCACGAACCGAAGATCTCACTCCCTTCCTAGCTGCCGGCCGCGCCGCCGCTCACCGCCGGCGGGTCTTTGGCCACGGCCTCGATGAAGTTCCCCTCAATGCCCGGGCCTGGCGGCCGGTGGCTGTTTCCCAAGACCTGCCGACGGTGCTCTTGATTCACGGCAATCATCTGATGGCGACGCCGTCGGAGCCGGGCCTCGACTACCTCGGCAGGCACCTCGCGAGCCATGGATTTCTAGCCGTAGCTCCCGACATGAATGTCCTCAATAGCGCCTACCTCTCAGAGCTTTCCGAGGAGATAGATGCTCGAGCCTGGCTCACCCTCTCCCATCTTCGACTTCTCGCCCAATGGGCTCAGCAGGATTCCACCCATCCGATCGCTGGTGGGGCCGATCTCCGCCGCACCCTGCTGGTAGGCCACTCCCGGGGCGGTGAGGCCGCAGCGGTGGCGGCAGCCCTCTCCAGCTTGCAGCGCCACCCCGACAATGCCCTGCTCTCCTTGGACTTCAACGAATTTCAGGTCCTGGCCGTCGCGGCCCTGGCGCCGACGGCGAATCGATACCGGCCGGCGGGCCGCGAGCTCTCGGTAGACGGCATCTCCTATCTGGCGATTCAGGGAGCCCATGATGCCGACGTGCTCCTCTTCTTCGGCAGCCGACAGCTGGAGAGGATTCAGCTGCCGAAGGAGCGCTACGGCTTCAAGGCCTCCATCGTTCTGCACCGCGGCCACCACGCCGGCTTCAATCAAGGCTGGGGATGGCACGACATCGAAGGACCGATGCGAGGCATCCTGAATCGAGCACCGCTGCTGGCAGCGCAGGACCAGCGACGAGCGGCGAAGGGCTTCCTCGGCGCCTTCGCGCAGGTCACCCTGCGGGACGATCGACGCTTCCTTCCCGCGTTTCAGAACCCGACCCAACTCGCCCCGTGGCGACCACCGGGAGCGCTTGTCGGGCGCTTCCGGGACTCCTCCTTTCGCCGCATCGCCGATTTCGAAGAGGACCTCGACCCAACCACCGGAAGCGTCACCGGAATCCTTCTACAAGGCGTCGGCCTCGAGGGATGGCGAGAGCGAGAGCTACCGTCTCGAGGCAGGTCTGGGCTCGATACTCAGGTGGCTCACCTGACCTGGCCCGCTCGAGCCCCGCAGGATCCCGAGGCTCGGTTTTCGATCACCGGCCTGCTCTCGAGCTCCAGCCTTTCGTCGCCTTCTTCTGCCGGCAGCTCTTCGGGTGATGCCCAGGGCGACGAATCCGGCGATCTCCTTCCCGCCGCCACGGCGGTGCTCTCCCTCGACCTGGTCGCCATCCCGGGGGGACTTTCGTCAGCACCGAAATTGGAGCTGGTGAGGGCCGACGGGCACCGCGCCGAGGTCGACCTTCAGGCCCTGCAGCCCCTCTCCCCTCCGCTTCACGCCCGGCGCTCCAAGCTGCCTGCCGAAGGCGCTCTCTTCGGTCGCTCCTGGGAACCGAGCCCGCAAACCTATCGAATCCCGCTGCGGGATCTCGACTGGTCGACCCCAGAAGCCCCGCTGCAGCGATCCGGTACCGCATCCGATATCGCATCTGATATCGCGCCCCCCCACCTCAACATCGTCCTGTCAGAAATCCACCTGCTGCTCCCCGCACAGGGAGGCAGCCTGTATGTCGACAACGTCGGACTCGCTTCGCTGATCCCCTCGACTCAAGACCCTACTTCCTCTGGAGTCTTCCCATGAAATCTCGCGGATCCTTCTCGTCGTTCTCTTCCCCCCAAACCTGTCTCTCCGCGCTTCTCGCGTTGAGCTTCTCGATCCTCGCCCTGCTGAGCCTCGGCGGCTGCTCCCAGGGCTCCGGCCCCGGATCGGCAGCGGACGTTCCGCTGCGCCTGGTGGATCAATTCGACGAGTCCTGGCTGCAGGGATCCATCGCCACCCCATCGGCTCCGGAGCCTACCCAGTGGAGCTTCGAGACTCCTGGAGAACAGGGCAGCCCCGGCGGCGACGGGGCAGATCCGGCGGCCTACGGTTGGCAACCGGGACCCGGTCTAGCTCGAGCTGCGGTGCGCGAGGGTCGACTGGTGGGACGGTCGTCGGATGACTTCCCGGTGTTTCATATCGAGCGCACCGAGGGCCTACAAAACCAGGACCTGCTGCATCACATCGAGGTCAAGCTGCGGGCCTCTGCCGGCAACAATCTCTCGATTTCCTTCCGCGTTGCCCCCACCATCGATGTCGCAGCCATCGTCGAGAGCACCAGGGTGCTGCCGATCCAAACCATGACCACCCCCATCGTCCCCGGAGACGAGACGCGCACCTACGTGCTCACCAGCCAGCGGGATCTCACCTCAGCCAATCTTCGGCATCTGCTGGTGCGCCCGACGGACGCCGCCGACGCAGAGTTTGAGATCGAATCCCTGCGCATCGTCTTTCGCCGCGAGCACCTGGCACAAATTGAATCTGGAGTCAGCCGCCAGGGCCTTTCCGGCATCTTCCACGAGGCCCTGGTCACCCGAACCCCTCAGGTGCTGAAGGTTCCGGTCACGGTTCCCGAGGGGGGGCGCTTCCGAGCCGCCCTGGGTACCGTGGAAACTTGGCCCGTCACCTTCCGTCTGCGGGTGCTGGACGGCGATGGAGGCTCCAGCGGCGAATCGGACACGGCTCCGACGCTGGAGACCGTCGTCACCGAGCCCAACCTCTGGAATCGAGCCGAAGCCGATCTCTCCGCCTGGAGCGGTCGCGACGTCACCCTCGAGCTCTCCACCGTCTCCGACGGCGATGGGCGTCTCGCTTTTTGGGGCTCCCCCGGGGTGCTCCCGCCGCGTTCCCGCGCCGATAGCCAGCCCAACGTCATCGTGATCATCGCCGACACCCTGCGCCGCGATCATCTCGACGCCTACGGCTACGGCCTCGAAAACGCCCCGGCGATCCGCCGCATGGCGGACGAGGGAGTGCTGTTCGAGAACGCCTTGGTTCAGGGCACCTGGACCCAGATCTCCACCCCCTCGATCCTGGCTTCCCTCTATCCCGCCAGCCATCGGGTCTTCGAGATCGGAGACCGCCTGCCCCAGAGCGCCGAAACCCTGGCGGAAAGCCTGCGGGAGGCGGGCTACTCCACCCTCGGCCTGTCGTCGATGTACTTCGTCGGCCAGTTCTCGAACACTCATCAAGGCTTCGAAGAGTTCCATGAGCCCAGCTCGCTGCGGCGACGACCGCGCACCAAGTCGGCTCGAGAATACGTCGGCCGCTTGATCCCCTGGATCGAAGAGCACCGCCAGGAGCCCTTCTTCGCTCTGCTCCACGTCTTCGACCCCCACGCTCCCTATCGTCCCTACAGCCCCTACGACACCCTCTACGGACCCGCGGACGGGGCGCAGCAACAGCAGCAGCGCATGGACCAGGCGGAATCCTTCATCGAGGATCCGCTGCTGCGTTCCCTGGATATGCCGACCAGCGCAGAGCTAGAGGCCGCCGGGGTCGACCCCGACGCCTTCATCGAGCAGCGAATCGCCTGGTACGACGGCTCGATCCGCGCCATGGACATGGAGGTTGGACGACTGCTGTCGGCGCTGCGCAACAACGGCCTCGATCAAAACACGGTGGTGGCCCTGATCTCCGACCACGGCGATGAATTCTTCGAGCACGGACGCACCAACCACGGCCATAGCGTCTACGGTGAGCTCACCAACGTGCCGCTGATCCTGTGGTCGCCGGAGCGGCTCGAGGCCGGCTTGCGCATCGATCCCACGGTGCAGAGCATCGACCTCATGCCCACCCTGCTGGATCTGCTGCAGGTACCGAAGCCGGAGGGGGCTCAGGGTCGCAGCCTGCTGCCCTTGATCGAGACTGGAGGAGAAGACTCTCGCCCCCGACCGGCCTTCGTAGAAAAGCCCACCATCACCGGCCTCCTGGGCCCGCCGCCCCGCGAGAATCACGCCTTCGCGGTGGTGCAGGACGGCTGGAAGCTGGTGTATAACCAGGTTCCCCTGCCGGGGCAGCCGGAGGTGGAGCTCTATCGCCAGCACGCCGATCCGCTGGACCAGGAGGACGTCGCATCCGAACATCCAGAGGTGGTGGAGCGCCTGCGGGAGACCTTCGAGTCGTGGCGGGCCTCCGCCCTGCGGGAGCAGCTGCCGAGCGATGCTGAAGCTGCCGAGTCGATGAGCAGCGAGGAGCTAGAACGCCTGCGTAGCCTAGGGTACATCCAGTGACTCTCCTCCCCCTTCGTCACCGAGAGCAGGAAGCCTGGTCGTGGAATCTCTGATCCGCAACCTCCGCCTCGCCTTCCGAGGGCTGCGACGGGCCCCCGTCTTCACCGTCGTCGCCATCCTCTGCCTCGGCCTCGGCCTCGGGGCGAATACGGCGATCTTCAGCGCCGTCAACACGATCCTGCTGCGCAGCCTACCCTTCGCGGACGTCGATCGCATCATGCAGATCGGCAACGTCTACACCCGCGCCGATGGCGGCACCCAGCGGGTTTCCGCTTCTCCGTTCAACTATCGGGCCTATCAGGAACGCACCGAGATCTACGAGCGCCTGGGGGCCCTACGCGCCCGCAGCTTCGTCATCAGCGGCGCCGACGATGCCGCCCGGGTCGAAGGAGCGGCGATCACCGGCGGATGGATGCGCACGATGGGGATCCAGGCCCTCGAAGGGCGAATTCTCACCCCAGATGACGAGCGCCCCGGAGATCCGGGACCCGTCGTCGTCCTCGGCTACGGGCTGTGGCAGCGACGCTTTGGCGGCGAGGCGGGAATCCTCGGACAGGAGCTGAACCTCGATGGTCGAAACCACACGGTGGTCGGCATTCTGCCGCCCGGGGTCCAATTTCCCTACCAGGCAGAATTATGGGTTCCCCTCGGCCTCGACCTGACCGACGAACGGCAGCTCCACCGCCACTACATCGGGGTCTTCGGCCTGCTCAAAGAAGGAGTTTCCCAGCAGCAGGCCCAGGCGGAGATGGACGCCTTGAGCCTCTCCCTGGCGGACGAATTCCCCAACACTCATGCCGATTGGGGTGCCGAGCTTCGCTCCTTCCGGGAAGAGCTGCTGCGGGACACGAGGCCTAAGCTACTGGCCCTCCAGGTCGCCGTCGCCTTCCTGCTGCTCATCGCCTGCGTCAACGTCGCCAACATGTTCCTGGCCCGCTCTCAGGAACAGGTCGGCGAAGTCGCCGTGCGCGCCGCCCTCGGCGCCAGCCGTCGCCAGCTGATGACTCAGCTGGTTCTCCAGGGCCTGCTCATCGCCTTCGCCGGAGGTGCTCTAGGACTGATCCTGGCCGCCGCCACGCTGCGCCCGCTGGTGGCCTTGAGCCCGGTGGCGACGATGAATACCTTCTATCAGGACATCGGTATCGACGCCTCGGTGGTGCTCTTCACCCTCGGCTTATCGATCTTGGTGGGAGTGCTCTTCAGCCTGGTGCCGGCGCTACGGGCCTCGCGTCCAGATCTGCAGACCGTATTGAAGGATTCCGGCCAGCGCTCCGGGGCGAGCGTCTCGGGCCGCAGGCTGCTATCGATCTTGGTCACGGTGGAAGTCGCGCTGGCGGTGGTGCTGCTGGCCGGCGCCGCCTTGACGGTGCGCAGCCTGCGTCAGCTGGAGACTCAGGACCCCGGTTTCAACGCCGAGAACATCCTCACCGTCACCATCGATCTCTCCTCCGAGCGCTACCCCGAACCCTCCCAGCGGGTGCGCTTCTTCGAAGAGGCGGTGGATCGCCTGGAAGCCCTTCCGGAGGTGGAAGCGGCAGCGGTGACCTCAGCCCTCCCGCTGACCGTCCAGCGCGGCCGCCGCTCCCTCGCGGCCTTCTCCGTAGAGGACTATCCGCTGGAATCTCCCAGCGAGTTCCTGATCGTCAATCATCGCCTGGTAGGGCCTGGTCTGCTGGAGATCCTGGACATCCCCGTCGACAGCGGCCGCAGCTTCGATCTTCGGGATCACGGCGATGCCCCCGGGGCCGCCATCGTCAGCCAGGAGCTGGTGGACCGCTACCTCGCCGGCCGGGATGCGGTGGGTCGGCGGGTCAAGCGAGGCTCCATCGAGCGAGAGAGCCCGTGGCTGAACATCGTCGGCGTGGTCGACAACGTGGCTGACTTTGGCCTCTCCGACTCCCCTTCCGAGTCCGGCCCGACCTGGTACCTGCCCTACACCCAACATCCCTTCAACGCCATGCGTCTGGTGGTCCGCAGCCGCAGCGCGCCGGCCGATTCCCTGGTTGGCCCGGTACGGGAGGTGATCCGCGAGCTGGACCCCAACCAGCCGGTCTACGGCGTGGAAACTCTGGAGGAACGGCTCGCCGGCTCCTACCGACTGCAGCGCTTCTCCAGCCTGCTCTTTGCCGGCTTTGGTTTCCTCGGCCTGGTGCTGGCGGCGGTGGGCCTCTACGGAGTGCTGTCCTACTCGGTGACCCAGCGCCGCTCGGAGATGGGCATCCGCATCGCCATGGGCGCTACCAGCGGCCAGATTCAGCGACTGGTGCTCCAGCGAGGACTCTCGCTGGTGGCCGCTGGCTTGGTGATCGGCCTCGCCGCGGCCCTCTACCTCAACCGATTGATCGAGGGTCTGCTGTTCGGCGTCACCGCTGATGACCCCTTGATCTACGGCCTCATCATCTCGGTCCTGCTGGCGGTCGGCGCACTGTCCTGCCTGTTACCCGCTCGTCGCGCCTCTCGAACCGACCCGGTGGAAGTCCTCAGGCCTGAATGATCGGCGGGGGGCGAGCGCTAGGTCGCCGCCGTCACGGCGTCCAGCATCGCCTCCTCGACGACCAAGGCCATCTGCGCCAGGCGCCGCTGCGACATCAGCACCCGCACCGGCAGCTCGACTCCAAAGCGCTTCGCGATGCGAGCCTGGAGCCGCAGCACCAGCACCGAGTGGCCTCCAAGGTCCATGAAGTCCTCCAAACGCCCGACTCGGTCCAGCCCCAGCACAGCACACCACACCGCCGCCAGAGCCCGCTCCGCCTCGCCCTCGGGAGGGCCCGAGGAGCGAGCCGGGGTCACCGAGCTGCCCCACCCTGTCGTCGCCAGCGCTCGGCGATCGATCTTGCCGCTCGACAGCCGAGGCAGCGCCGTCAGCGGCTGCAGTCGATCCGGCCGGCTGCGCTCCGGCAGCCGCTGACGAAGAGCCGCAGCCACCTGCCCCGGCGCCGGGTCCACCCCTTCGGGACTCTCGTAGAAGAGCACTAGCCGGCTGATTCCGTTGCCCTCTTCGAGGGCTAGAGCGGCGCATCGGGAAACCGCTGGATGAAGATGGGCGGCGGCCTCGATCTCTCCCGCCTCCACGCGAACCCCCCGCACCTTGAGCTGCTGATCGATGCGCCCCTGGTATCGCAACAGATCATCGTCCCCCAGCAGGCAGCGATCGCCGGTGCGATACGCCCGCAGCCCCGTCGCAGACCCTACCGCTGCCGGCCCGTCGGCGGACGTGAACCCATCGGCCGACGGCGCCCAGGGACGGAAACTCAGAGCGGTGGCTCGAGGCTGCCCCCGGTACCCCCGGGCCAGGGTCGGCCCCGCGAGCAGAAGCTCCCCTTCGACGCCGGCGGTGACCGGCTGCAGCTGCTGGTCCACCGGATGAGCCCAGACGCCATCGATGGCGCGGCCAATGGGAACCCAGCCCTCCTCCCCGACCCCATCGTCGAGCAGCTCGCCATCGGACTCGGCCTCCGAATCTGCAAGCGCGAAGTGAGTCGCGTCGATGGTCGCCTCGGTAGGGCCGTAGAGATTGTGAACCCGGGCGCCGCTAGCGTCCGCCAACCCTCTCGCCAGAGACCAGGGCAACGCCTCGCCGCCGCTGAACAAAGCGCGCAAGGCCCGCCCTCGGGGGAGATGTCCCGACTCCAGAATCGCGCTCCAGAAGGAGGGCACCGCCTGCAGTAGCGTGATCTCCCGGGCCGCGACCTGCTGCATCAGAGCCACGGGATCTCGAGACGCTTCAGGCCGCGCGGGAACCAGGCGTCCCCCGGCGACCCAGGGAACCCAGACCTCCCATACCGAGGCGTCGAAAGTCAGGTTGGTGCGCTGCAGCACGGCGTCCGATGAAGAGACCGAGAATTGCTTCAGGAACCACCGCATGTGGTGCATCGCCGCGCGGTGACTGATCTCGACCCCCTTGGGCTCACCGGTGGAGCCGGAGGTGAACAGCACGTAGGCGAGGGCATCCGGCGGGACTTCCGGAAGCGCTCCCTGCGGCGGACGCTCCCCCGTCGCTGCGGCAGCTTCGCCTGCGATGCGGTGGATCTCCACCGTGTCGGCCCCCAGTCGCTCCCACCAGGAGACGGGAGACGCCTGAGTCACCAAATGCCGAACCCCCGCTGCGCGCAGCATCGATCGTAGACGGCGGCCCGGATCCCGGGGATTGAGCGGCAGATAGCAGCCACCGGCGCGCAGCACGCCGAGCATCGCCAGCGGCAGCCAGCGGCGGCGGCCGTCGAGGGCCAGGGCCACCGGCTCGTCGAGGCGAACGCCGGCGGCCACCAATCGATGAGCCAGGACGGAGGAAAGATCCCACAGCTGACGGTAGGTGAGCACCGCTGTCGCGGGGTCCCCCCCGGCACTGCGGTCGTCGATGGCGATTCGATCCGGCTGCGTCGATACGCTACGCCGCACCGCCTCGACCAGGGTCTCGGCGCTCTTCGCCTTCATCGCCCCACCTCCTCGACCACCAGCCCCAGGGTGTGGGCCAGCCGCGCCGCGACGATCTCCACCTGCGGCGACTGAAGCAATTCGTAGTGATCCCCGGGAAGGGTGATGGTCGTCAGGTCGGCGACCCGTCGCCGCCACCCCTGGACGCAGGCTTCGGCAGCGGCGGCGTCCAGCTGGCTGGAAAGAATCAGATCCGCGGCTCCCTCGTAAACTCCGAGATGTGGGCTCGGGGCCGGCTCGATCTCCGCGCCGGGCCGGCGGGCGGAAGCGGCTTGGCGATGGGCGACGTACACCCGAAAGTGGCGCTCCAGCCGCCGCGGGCCCAGCTCCTGCGGCAGCAGGCCGCGGCGGTGGCCGGCGGCCACCAGCTCTGCAAACGCCTCGGAGGGCAGGCCCCGGACGCCGGAGGCCGGCTTCAGCAGCCCATCGAAGTCTTGCCCTATCCCGTGGAGAGCGTCGCTCCGCGCCCCCTGCAGCCGCGCCGCGTCGAGGAAGAAGGAGCGCGCCAGATCGATCTCCGAGAGCTCCTCTCGAGAGCCTGGAGAGGCGCCCGGAGGTAGAGCATCCAGCAGGGTGAGGCTGAGCGGCGGCCAGCCGGAAGCGGCCCAGCGGCGGGCCATCTCGAAGGCCACCTGGGCGCCGAAGGACCACCCCGCTAGATGGATGGGACGAGTCTCCCGGCCGCGAATCAGCTCGCCGTAGGCATCGGCCATCGCCTCGATGGACGAGCGGGGAGCCCCGTCGCCCTCCAGCCCGGCGGCCTGAATCGCGTGCACCGCGGGCCCCGCCGGCAGCGCCTGGGCCAGCGCGCGATAAGAGAACACGCCGCCACCGATGGGGTGCACCAGCCACAGCTCGGCCTCTCCCTCGGCAGCGCCACGCCGCAGCGTGACCGCCACCTCTCCCCCCGCCGAGGGAGATTCCGTCGAGGCTGAAGCACCGCGGGAAGGGGAAGGCGTCGGAACCTCCGCCTCACCCCGCAAGCGACGCAGAAAGAGCTCTCGCTGGACGCTGTCGAGGCGCTCGAGGCGCCGATCGAGGCGCCGGCGCTGCGCCGCCAGCTGGCGCTCCAACTCCCCCCGCCGCGCCGCTTCTTCGTCTCCCCAAGATCCCCCAACGCTGGAATCCGCGGCGCTGGAATCCGCAGCGCTGGAATCCGCAGCGATGGAATCCGCGGTCCCCGGCCACAAACCGAGGGGGCTCCAGCGGGCCGCCCCAGCCTCATCCCGAGGCGGTCGATGCACCTCCAACTGATGACGCTCCGCGGCGTCGAGCAGGGGAAGCTGAGCGATGGGAAGCTGGGGATCCGCCAGCGCCGCTGCCGCTACCCGCTGCAGGGAGGCCAGAAGGCGCTCGGCGGTGCTGGTCTCGAGGCGATTCTGATCGTAGGTCATGACGCCCTGAAGGCGACCTTCATCATCGGCACCCAGGGTCAGAGCGAGGGGAAATTTGGTGGATTCCAGCTGCGCGGATTGCTTCGGGTCGAAGGCGGCCATCTCCAACCCCTCCACCTCGAGCCGCGGCATCGGCGCGTTCTGCAGCGAAAACAAGGCCTCGAAGAGCTGTTGGTCGCGGCCGCCACCCTTTGGCCGCAGGGCGTCAACCAATTTTTCGAAGGGCAGATCCTGATGATCGTACGCTTCTAGAGTCCGCCGCCGCACCGTCGTCAGCAGCCGCTGGAAGCCAGCTTGCCTTTCGAGCTCGGAGCGCAATACCAGCAGGTTGATGAAGAAGCCCACCAGGGGCTCGAGATCGGCCCGGTTGCGGCCGGCGATGGGCGTGCCGACGGCCACGTCGTCGGTATCCGACCATCGTGCCAGAGTGAGCTGAAAGGCCGCCAGCAGCACCATGAAGAGACTCGCCCCTTCGCGCCGCCCGAGGGCCGCTAGGCCGAGGCTCAGATCCAGCGGCCAGCGCACTTCGAGGCTGCGGCCGGCGAAGCCACCGTCCACGGCCTCGGTGCCCGGCAGGGCCTGCAGCAGCCGCAGGGCGCTGCCCCCCTCCAGCCGCTGGCGCCAGTGCTCGATCTCGCCCTCTAGGATCTCGCCGGAGAGCCGCCGACGCTGCCATAGAGCATAGTCACGATATTGAATCGGCAGCGGCGGCAGCATCTCGGCGAGGGGCGGCGCCGGCTCGGCAGCCAAAGCCTGGTAGAGGGTCGCCATCTCCCGCAGCAGCACGCCCATGGACCAGCCATCGCTGACGATGTGGTGCAGGGTGAGCAGCAGCACCCGAAGCTCCTGCCCCGCCTCGTCGGTCCCCAGGTTCAGCAGACAGCAGCGCAGCACCGGGCCCCGCTGGAGATCGAAGGGGCGGCTCTGCTCCGCGGCCGCCAGGCGTCGCGCCTGGGCCGTCGCCGATCTCGCCCCCAGCCGGGTGAGATCGATGCGCGGCATCGACACGTCAGCCCGTCGCCCCACCCGCTGCCGGGGCTCTCCCTCGCCGCCGTCAAAGGTGGTGCGCAGCACCTCGTGACGCTGCACCACCGCGGCGAGAGATCGCACCAGGCGCCGCTCGTCCAGCGGGCCTCTCAGCAGCAGCGGCGCCGGCACGTTGTAGGCCGAAGAACCGGGGTCGAGGCGATCGATGAACCACAATCGCTCCTGGGCAAACGAGAGAGGCTGAAGCTCGTCCGCCGAGTCCGCCTGGAGCCGGCGAGGAATCGGGCTCTCGCGGTGCAGCGCACCGCCGTGGCGCCGCTGGTCCAGCGCCTTCGCCACCGCCGCCACCGTAGGTACCGAGAAGAACTCCAGCAGCGAGAGATCCACGTCGAAGCTCTGCCGAATTCTGGAGGCGACCTGCGTCGCCAGCAGAGAGTGGCCTCCGAGCTCGAAGAAGTTGTCGTGAACCCCCACCCGGGGCACCGCCAGCACCCCCTTCCAGATATCCGCTACGAGCTCTTCCGTCGGGTTTCGGGGCGCGGCGTAGCCGTCTGCCGACTCGATGGCGCCAGGATCCGGAAGGGCGTCGCGATCCACCTTGCCGTTGGGGGTCAGGGGCAGCGAATCGAGGAGCACCAGCGCCGCGGGCACCATGTAATCCGGCAGCCGCCGCTCCAGATCCCGCCGCAGATCGAGGGACCAGTCGGCCTCCCCCACCCCCTCTTCCGGAACCACCCAGGCGGCCAGAGGACCATCCGGCGACGCCGGCTTGACCACCGCCGCCGCCACCTCGTCATGCTCGAGGATCGCCGCTTCGACCTCCCCCAGCTCCACCCGGAACCCCCGCACCTGCACCTGCTGATCCCGGCGCCCGAGAAAGAGCAGGCGCCCCTCCCCGTCGTGGCGCACCAGATCTCCGGTGTGGTAGCGCCGCACTCCCGGCACGAAGGATTCCGGCGCCGGCCGGAAGGCCTCGGCGGTGAGGGCCGGCCGCCCCAAATAGCCGCGCGCCAGGCTGGCGCCGGCGAGGGTGAGCTCCGCGATCGCTCCCAGCGGAGCCAGCCGCCCGGCGGCGTTCACCAACTCTCCGGCAACGCCGTCGATCATCCGTCCGATGTCCGGAGCGCCGGCCTCGTCGAGGTGGCGAGGCACCGGGCCCGACGTGGCGACCACCGCGTTCTCGGTGGGTCCGTAGTTGTTGATCAAGGGGAAGGGCAGATCCTCCCCGGCGGCCCGACTCAGCCGATCGCCCCCGGTGAGCATCAGCCGCAGCGCCACCGCGTCGGGCCAGGGGATGCCCAGCACCGCCTCCGCCAAGGGAGTCGGCAAAAAGGTGATGGTGATCTCCCGATCCAGCAGCCAATCCCTCAGCGCCGGAGGGTCGGCGCGGATCTCTTCGGCGGGAAGATAGACGCAGGCCCCCGCTGCCAGATAAGGCCAGATCTCCCACACCGAGGCATCGAAGGCCTGCCCCGCCAGGTGACTGGCGCGATCCTGCGCCGTCACCCCGAAGGCGCGATGGTGCCAGTCCACCAGATTCGCCAGCGCCCCCTGACTCACCTCGACTCCCTTCGGGCGCCCCGTCGAGCCGGAGGTGTAGATCACGTAGGCCAGGGACAGGGGGTGCCAGCGCGCAGCATCAAAGCCGCCAACAGCAGCAGCCGCGGAGGGGGCCCGGGGAGTGGATTCCCCCTCGAGGGAATAGTCTGCCCCCAGGGCGTCGAGACGAAGCACCTCGATCTCGGCGAATCCCTCGAGAGCGGCAAAGCGTCGCTCCTGCTCCTCGTCCACCACCACCGCGATGGCGCCGGAATCCCTCACCATCAGCTCCAGCCGAGCATCGGGGTAGGCGGAATCCAGCGGCAAATACGCACCGCCCGCCAGCCACACGGCGAGATAGGCGACGACCTGCTCTCCTCGGCGCTGGCCGCAGAAGGCCACCGGCGTCTCCGCCGTCACTCCGAGGGCGGCGAAGCGCTGAGCCAGCGACCGCGCCCGACGCGCGAGAGCGCCGTAGGACCAAACCTGTCCCCCGGCGTCGACCAGCGCGGCGGCTTCGGGGTGCTCCTCAGCCCACCGCAGCACCCGCAGGGGCACCGGCAGGCCGGCGCCGAAGCCGGATCCTTCGTCCGCCGCCGAGCTCCACTCCCGCAGCAGCTGATGGCGCTCCGCCGCAGAAAGCCCGGAGAGCCGAGAGAGAGGGGCTTGCGGCGACTCCACCGCCTGGGCCAGCAGGCGATGGTAGTGATTCAGCAGGCGCTGCGCGGTGGCCCCGTCGAACAGACCGACGTTGTATTCCAGCTCCCCCGTCAGCCCCCCCGGAAGGCGGCGAAACGAGAGGGTGAGGTCGAACTTCGACAGCGCGCGATCGAGCCAGAACGGCTTGACCTTCAGACCCGCCAGAGTTCGCTCCATGGCGGGATAGTTGAGCAGGTGAAGAAAGACCGCCTGCACCAAGGGGGTGCGCCCCCCCTCCCGCGGCAGGCCGAGGGCGTTGACCAGGCTTTCGAAGGGGAGCTGAGGATGACCGTAGGCCTCCAGGGAGACGTCGCGCACCCCATCCACCAGGTCGTCGAAGGTGGGCTCCCTGGGCACCGCCAGCCGCAGGGCCAAGAGATTGTCGAAAAAGCCGATGAGATTCTCCAGCTCCACTCGATCGCGGTTGGAGATGGGCGTTCCCACCACCAGGTCCCGCTGGCCCGTGACGCGGTGCAACAGCAGCTTGAAGACCGCCAGCAGCGTCATGAACTGAGTCACTCCCCGCCGCCGGCCGTAGGCCTCGGCGGCCTGCGCCAGGGGCTCTTCTACCCGCAGCACCAAGGCGTTCCCTTGAAGTCCGGCGGCCTCTCGACGGGGTCGATCATAGGGCAGCTCCAGAGGGGCGCTGCCGAGGCCACCGAGGCGCTGACGCCACCACTCCACCTCGCTGGCCAAGGCCTCCCCCTGAAGCCAGCGGCGCTGCCAGTCGGCGAAGTCACCGTATTGCACCGGGAGCTGCGCCAATTCCGGCTCCCGCCCCTCCCCCAGGGCGGTGTAGGCCTCCGCCAGCTCCCCCAGCAGCACGCCGCCAGACCACAGGTCATAGGCGATGTGATGGATCGTCAGGGCCAGACCGTGAAGCCCACCGTCGAGCTTCATCAGCACCGCACGCACCACGGGACCGCGCTCGAGGTCCACCGGTCGGCGGGCCTCCCGATTCGCCAAGCGCTGCGCTTCCCGGCGGCCGGCCTCGGGGCCCAATCCCCGGAGGTCGACACAGGGCAGCGGGAAGACCCTCTGCGACTCCTGAGGGATCTGGCGCGGGCCGTCGGGACCCTCTTCGTAGCGGCTGCGAAGCACTTCATGACGGGCGACGATGATGCCCAGGGTGCGGGCCAGTCGGCGAATCTCCAGAGGCCCCTCGAGGGTGCCGGCGCGGCTGGTGTTGTAGAGCGCCACGTCGGGCCTCAGCTGCTCGGCGAACCACAGGCGCTCCTGAGCGAAGGAGAGCGGCGCGCCGACCTCGTCATCGCCGGCAGCGCGGGCCTCGAAGGGCGGTGGCGCGGGGCGGTCCTGCTGGCGCAGGAGCTCGACCCGGGTCGCCAAGCCGGCGACCGTCGGCGCCTCGAAGAGCTCCTTCAGCGGGACCTCGACGGAAGTTAGATCCCGCACCCGGGACAGCAGCTGGATCGCCAGCAGGGAATGTCCCCCGAGGTCGAAGAAATCATCGTGGACGCCGAGGCTCTCGACCCCGAGCACCTCCGCCCAGACCCGCGCCACCATCTCTTCGGTGGTGGTGCGCGGAGAGACCAGCGACCCCGCCTCGGCGGATCCCTCGACTCGCGGCTGCGGCAGGGCGCGGCGATCGACCTTGCCCGCGGGGGTCAGAGGCAGGGCCTCCAGCAGCACCACCGCCGACGGCACCATGAAGGCCGGCAAGGATTCCCCCAGATGCTGACGCAAGGCTTCTGAATTCAGCGTCGCCGGCGAGACCCAGGCCGCCAGTCGCTGGTCCCCCGCCACCGTCCACGGCTGCACCACCGCCTGATGGACGTCGGGATGCTCCAGCAGCACGGCCTCGATCTCCCCCGGCTCGATGCGGATGCCGCGAATCTTGACCTGAGCGTCCAGCCGGCCGAGATATTCCAGCTCGCCGCGGTGATTCCAACGCCCTCGGTCGCCGCTGCCATAGAGGCGCCGCCCGCCGCCGTCGAGCTCCCCCGCAGAGGTCGCTCCGCGGCTCAGAGCGTCGGGCCGGAAGGCCGCGGCGGTCAGCGCCGGAGCCCCGATATAGCCCCGCGCCAAGGTCCCCCCGAGAAGCAGCTCCCCGGGGCAGCCGGCGGGCATCGGCCGACCGTCGGTATCCACAACGTAGGCCCGCACCCCGGGCGCCGGGCGCCCGATGGGCACCGTGGCATCACCGCGACGGCAGCGATGGAAGGTGACGTCCACCGTCGCCTCGGTGGGGCCATATTGGTTGTGGAGCTCCACCGCCGGCAGTCGCTCCAGCACTCGATCCCGCAGCGCTGGCGGCAGGACTTCGCCGCCGGAATACAGCAATCGCAGCGCGGAAGCCGCCGTCGGCAGCTCCTCACGACCCACCAGCAGGGCGAGCATCGCCGGAACGAAGTGGGCGACGGTGATTCGCTCCTGCTCCAAGACCCGCAGCAACGCGGCGGCGTCCTGGTGCGCATCGGGAGCCGGCAATACCACCGTCGCACCGTGGGCGAGGGGGGCGAAGATCTCCCACAGCGAAAAGTCGAAGCCCAGCCCGGCCCCCTGCAGCACCCGATCATCCGAGGTGAGGGGGGCGACCTCCTGGCCCCACGACAGGCGCTGGACGACGGATCTATGGGGCACCGCCACCCCCTTCGGCCGACCGGAGGAGCCGGAGGTGAACAGGACGTAGGCCAGCCGCCGAGGATCGACCACCGCAGGGAGCTCCGGTGCCGCCTGCCGAAGCTCGAGGGATGAGGCTTCCAGCTGCTCCCAACACCATTGGGCGCAGTCTGCGTCCGGCAGCTCCCCGCCGCGGCGCACCACCACCGCCCGGCAGCCGGCACGGCGGATCATGTAGGCCAGCCGGGCGGAGGGCAAGGCTGGGTCCAAAGGCAAGAAAGGTGCCCCGGTGGCGAGCACCGCCAGCGCCGTCTGCACGCTGGCGGCGGAGCGCTCCAGGGCGATCCCCACCGGCGCTTCCGGCCGCTCTCCGCGGGATCCGACCCCGCGCTGCGCCAGCACCGTCGCCAGCGCTGCGGCGCCACGCACCAGCTGCAGGTAGGTGAGCTCCCCCCCGGGATGGGCCAGGGCGACCGCCTCGGGAGCCTCCCGGCTCCGATTCCACACCAGCTGGTGCAGGCTCCTGGGATCTCTCCGGCGATCGGTGTCGTTCCACTCCACCAGCAGCTGCAGGCGCTCCCCCTCGCTCATCAGGGGCAGCTCTGCAAGCGCCCCCTCGGGGTGCTCTAGGGCGCCCTGCAGCAGGCGCAGGAAGCGATCCCGCAGCAGCGCGACGCTGGCGTCGTCGAAGCGCTCTACGCTGTATTGAAACCACCCGGTGAGGCTCGCTGAATCTTCTAGAAAGAACAGGGAGAGGTCGAATTTGGAGCGCTCGGCGTCGGCCGCCAGCGGCTCCAGGGTGAGCTGCGGCAGCTCGAGAGCCGGAACCGGAGCGTTCTGCAGCGCCAGCAACACCTGCACCAGAGGGCTGGAAGAGAGTCCGCGGTCCGGCGCCAGGGCCTCCACCATCTTCTCGAAGGGCAGATCCTGATGGGCGAAGGCATCCAGGGCAACCCGCCGACCGTGCTCCACGAGATCGGCGAAGCTATCTCCCCGACTCACCCTCAAGCGCAGCGGCAGGGTATTGACGAAGAAGCCGATGAGGGGCTCGAAGGCCGCTCGGGAGCGGTTCGCCACCGGCGTACCGATCACCAGATCAGAGCCGCAGCCGAGGCGCGAGAGAAGAGCCCCGAAGGTCGCCAGCAGAGTCATGAACAGAGTCGCCGGCTGAGCCTCCACCCAGGCCCGAAGGCGGGCCGTCAGGGCCTGTTCCAGGCGGAAGCTCAGCACCTGGCCGCGGGCGCTGGAAGACGCTTCCCGCGGCCGATCGGCGGGCAGCTCCAGGGTCTGGGGAGCCCCGTCCAGCACCCGCCGCCAGTGCTCGATGCGGGAATCGAGCACCTCTCCCTGGAGCCAGCGGCGCTGCCAGGCGGAGATATCGGGGTATTGAATTCGCAGCGCCGGCAGCCCATCCCCCGCCCCCCCTTCGACATCGGCGGTATAGAGCGCCGAGAGCTCCCGCACCATCACCCCGAGGGACCAGCCATCGGAAACGATGTGGTGCATATTCACCACCAGGAGATGATGTCGAGACCCGAGACGCAGCAGCAGGGCCCGCAGCAGCGGGCCCGTCGAGAGGTCGAAGGGGCGCTGGGTTTCTCGCGCCGCCAGGGCCCGCGCGAAGCGCTCCGCACCGGCTGCCGCCGAGGAGCTCGCCGCAGACCCGTCGCGCACCGTCTCCAGCGGGCTCAAATCGACCACCGGCAGGGTCACCGGTGAAGGGCTCTCCACCAGCTGCACCGGCTGCCCCTGGCGCTCTTCGAATCGAGTGCGCAACGCCTCGTGGCGCTCCACGATGGCGCTGAGAGCACGGGCCAGCGCCGGCGGTCGCAGATCCCCCCGCAGACGCACCACCTGAGGCAGGTTGTAGGCCGGGTTGCCGGGCTCCAGCCGATCCAGGAAGAAGAGCCTCTCCTGGGCGAAGGAGACCGGAAAAGCCTGGGGGAACCCGTGCCGCGGCAGCGCTTCCAGAGCCGGCTCGTCGGCGGAGCGAGACAGGCGCTGCAGGAGCTCCAGCAGCTCCTCCTTATGCTCCTTGAGCCGCCCCCGAAGCTGCGGCGTCATCGCCCCCTTGGCGGCCCGGAAGCGCAGGCTTCCGTCCTCGGCCCAGAGCCGAATGCCGCGCTCCCGCAGCTCCTCCAGGAAATCCAGCACCGCTAGATCTCCCCGAATTCGTCGTCTTCGGCCTCCCCGGCCCCGACCCCGACGACTCCCGGTTCGGGATCTTCGGTCATCCACCGCAGGGTCTTCACCGTCCGAGCGACGTGGGCCACCGTCAGGTGCTCGAAGAGATCCCGCAGCACCAGCTCCACCTCCAGCTCCTCCTGCACCCGGGCGAGGACCTGAGTGGCGAGCAGGGAGTGGCCGCCGAGCTCGAAGAAGTCGTCGTCGACGCCGACCCGGGGAAGCTCCAGCAGCTCGGCGATGATCTGCGCCACTCGCTCCTCGACCTCATCCCTCGGCGCCACGTACACCGTCTCCGCCGCGGCCGCCGACGAATCCGGCGCAGGCAGCGCGCCGCGATCCACCTTGCCGTTGGGGGTCCGCGGCAGGGCTTCGAGCCAGATCACCCGCGCCGGCACCATGTGATCCGGCAGGAACGCCGCCAGGGCCTGGCGCAGCGCCCGGGAACGATTCGCCGACGACGCTTCCCCCGCCCCCTCATCTCGAGCCCCGAAGGGCCCCGCGGCGGAGGCCGCGACGTACAGCACCAGCTGGGCTGCCCCGTCGGCCAGGGGGTGAGCCAACACCACGGCTTCGTCGATCCCCTCGAGGCTCTCGGCCCGGGCGGTGATCTCCCCGAGCTCGATGCGGAAACCCCGCAGCTTGATTTGATGATCCGCTCGCCCGGCCAGATCGAGACGGCCATCCGGCAGCCAGCGAACCAGGTCTCCGGTGCGGTACAGGCGCCCACCGTCGGCGGCGGGATCCGGCACGAAGCCGGCAGCCGTCAGCGCCGGCCGTCTCGCATACCCTCGCGCCAGACCGCTGCCGGTGAGGCCGAGCTCCCCGAGGGCCCCGATCGGCAAGAGCTCGCCGCCGGGCCCCATCACCCGGGCGCCGGTCTCCGGGAGCGCCCGGCCGATGACGGGCTCTCCGTCGCCCCTCAGCACCACTTCCTCGGTGCTGTAGGTGGTGTCCTCCGACGGACCGTAGAGGTTCAGCACCCGCTCCACCCCCCGCTCGTGCAGCTGGGCGACCAGCGAACGGCGCAGCGGCTCGCCGGCCAGGCAGACGGTCTCCAACCCCTCCGGCAGGGCCCCGAGGCGCAGCAGCTCGGTCATCGCCGACGGCACGGTGTTGATCAGGGTGATGCGCTCCCGATCCGCCAGATCGAGCAGGTCCAGGGCGTGGTCGACGAGGATCACCGTACCGCCGTGGGCCAGGGTGGCGAAGATCTCGAAGATCGAGAGATCAAAGCAGATCGAGGTCGAAGCCAGCACCCCCGCCCATTCCTGAGCCCCGAAGCGCTCCCCCGCCCAGCGCGTCAGCGCGGCGCCGGAACGATGGCGAATCACCACGCCCTTGGGCTGGCCGGTGGATCCGGAGGTGTAGATCCAGTGGGACGGGCTATCGCCCCGCGGGGCCCGCCCCGCAGGCGGGGCCTGCAGCCGAGGATCTTCCTGCCGGGCGGCATCGTCGTCGACTTCCCAGATCTCGACCTCTTCGAAGACTTCCGGCGCCAGCTGGCGGAAGTCCTCCGCCGAGCCCTCGTCCACCAGCGCCAGACGGGCTCCGGCGTCCGCCACCATGAAGCTCAGACGCTCTTGGGGGTAGGCCGGATCCAGCGGCAGATACGAGGCCCCGGCGCGGGTCACCGCCAGCAGCGCCACGATCATCTCCGCGCTGCGGCTCATGTGCACCGCCACCCCGTCCTCGGCCCCCAGGCCCCGGCGCCGCAGGCGCCGCGCCAGGGCGGCGGAACGCCGCGCCAGCTCCTGGTAGCTCAGCTCCCGTCCGCCCACCCGCAGGGCGACGCGCCGCGGGGCGCGCTGAGCCTGCAGCTCGAACCCGCGGTGCAGCAGCTCGGGGCCTTCATCCGGCGCTCCGCCTCGGGACGGGCTCCACTCCCGCAGCATCTGGTGCTGCTGGGCGGCGGACAGCATCGGCAAGCTCCACAGCTGGGCCGCCGGATCCTGCGCCACGCCCACCATCAGGTTCTGGAAGTGCTCCATCATGCGCTGCACCGTGGAGCGATCGAAGAGCGCGGTGCTGTAGTCCAGAGCGCCGTACAGCTCCCCCCGATGCTCGTACATGGAGAGGGTGAAGTCGAAGGGCACCCCGCCGCTGTGCACCCGCTCCGGCGACAGCCGGAGAGCCGGCAGGTCCTGCTCCGGCGGAACATAGTTGGGCAGGAAGTTGAGCATCACCTGGAAGAGAGGCTGGCGGCTGAGGTCACGGGTCGGGTGCAGCTCCCCCACCAGCTTCTCGAAGGCGACGTCCTGATGCCCCTGGGCGCCGAGCACCACCTCCCGACTGCGCTGCACCAGGTCGCCGAAGCAGGACCGCGGCGACACCTCGGAGCGCAGCACCAGGGTGTTGGTGAAGAAGCCCAGCAGAGGCTCGATCTCGAGACGGTTGCGCCCCGCCACGGGAGAGCCCACGGCGATGTCCTGGCGGCCGGTGTAGCGATGCATCAGAGTGGCAAAGACCGCCAAGAGCACCGGGAAGAAGGTCACCCCCAGCTGCTCCGCGAGGCGATGCAGACCCGCGGTGGTGGCCCCATCGACCCGCAGATCGAAGCGCGTGCCTTCGAGACTTCGCAGGCCGCCCCGGGGCCGATCGGTGGGCAGTTCCAGAACGTCCAGCCCGTCGAGAACATCGCGCCAATAGTCCAGCTGCTGCTCCAGCACCTCGCCCTGCAGCCAGCGCCGCTGCCAGGATGCGAAATCCGCGTACTGCAGCTCCAGCTCCGGCAGCGGCGAGGCCTCTCCGGCGACGAAGGCTTCGTAGAGCAGCCCCAGCTCACCGATGAAGATCTGCCGCGACCACATGTCATAGGCGATGTGGTGAATGACGAAGGCCATCAGGTGCTCCCGCTCCCCGAGGCGCAGCAGCAGGGTGCGCATCAGCGGGCCCCGGGAAAGATCGAAGGGCAGCTGACACGCGGCGTTGGCGAGGCTCGCCGCCAGATCTTCTCGAATCTCTGGGGCCAGGCCGCCGAGATCCACCACCGGAACCCGCCACGGCGCCGGCGCGTCCACCCGCTGCACCGGGCGACCGGATTCAGTGACGAAACGGGTGCGCAGCACCTCGTGACGACGCACGATCTCCGACAGCGCCGCCGCCATCGCCCGATGGTCGAGACGTCCCCGCATTCGCACCGCACCGGGAATGTTGTAGGCCGTATTCCCCGGCAGGAGCTGATCCAGGAACCACAGGCGCTCCTGGGAAAAGGACAGCGGCAGCTCACCGTCCCGCGGCACCGGCACCATCGGCAGCTCTTCTCGATGGCCGCCCCCCGCCAGGATCTGCTCCACCTTCGCGGCGAGGCCCTCGACGGTGGGCACCTGGAAGAAGACCCGCAGCGGAACTTCGACCCCGTGCAGGCTGCGGATGCGGGACACCACCTGGGTAGCCAACAGCGACTGACCGCCCAAATCGAAGAAATCGCTCTCGACGCCGATCCCCTCGAGATCCAGAATTTCGCCCCAGATCTGCGCGATGGAGCGTTCCATCTCGGTTCTCGGCGGCGTCCCGGCGCTCGCCCTGGTCTCTTTGCGGAAGGGAGCCGGCAGCGCCCGTTGATCTAGCTTGCCGTTGGCGGTGAGAGGGAGGGCTTCGAGGGCGACCATCGCCTCGGGCACCATGTAGGCCGGCAGCTCCGACCGGAGAGCGCTCCGCAGTCTGCGCTCGAGAGCGTCAGAGGGCGCATCTTCTATCGAGCCCAGGCTGCCCGAGCCCGCCTCGACCACCACGTAGCCCACCAAGCCGTCGCCGCCGGGTAGATCGTGACGCAGCACCGCCGCGGCGTTGGCAACCCCCCGCTGGCGGCGCAACGCGCTCTCCACTTCTCCCAGCTCGATGCGGTACCCCCGCACCTTGACCTGCCGATCCACCCGGCCGAGAAATTCCAGCGCACCGTCCCAGCGGTGGCGCGCCTTGTCCCCGGAGCGATAGAGGCGCCCTCCGGGGGCGCCCCAGGGGTCGGGAAGGAAGCTCTCGGCGGTGTGCCGAGGGCGCCCGAGATAGCCGCGAGCCAGCCCGAGGCCGGCGATGTAGAGCTCGCCGTGAGCTCCCGGCGGCACCGGCTGCAGCCCACCGTCCAGCACCCACAGCCGCGCTGCCGGCACCGGGCGGCCGATGGGCACCGCCGTGCCCTTGACTCGGCCGGGAGCCAGACGATGCACGGAGCAGCCCACCGTCGCTTCCGTCGGACCGTATTCGTTGATCACCGTGGCGTCGGGAGCATGACGCCGCCAACGGTCCGCCACCTCGGCGCTGAGCTCTTCCCCGCCCAGGATCAGCGTCTGCACGGCATCCGCCAGCAGATCCGGCTCCAATAGTCCCGACAGCGCCTCGAGGTGGGAGGGGGTCAGCTTGAGGGCCGCCCGGGGCTGCCACGGATCCTCGTCGGCGCTGCCGCGCAAGGTATCCCGGAGCGCATCGAGCCCCCCATCTTCCGGCACCAGAATCGCCGTTCCGCCGGCCGCCAGGGGCGCCAGAAGACCGGTGATGGTGAGATCGAAAGCCGGTGATGAATGCACCGGCACGCCGCCCGCGGCGCCCAAGGGATAAGCCTGGAGGCACCAGTCCAGGTAGCTGTTCAGGGCGCCATGGCTCACCGCGACCCCCTTCGGTCGACCGGTGGAGCCGGAGGTGTAGATGACGTAGGCCAAAGAAGGGCCCCGCGGCGCAGCCATGATCCCAGGGGCCTCTCCCTCCCCCGCATCCTCGTCCGGCGCCTGCAGCCAGCGGTCTACCGCCCACGCTGGGCACCCCGGCGCCGCCGCAGCAGCGACCGTCTCCAGGGCGTCGGTGGTCAGCACCAGCTCCACCTCAGCGTCCTCACATACCTGCCGCTGGCGAGAAGCGGGCCAGGCGAGATCCAGCGGCACCCAGGCTCCACCGGCGGCCATCACCGCCAGCACGGAGGTCACCAGCTCTGGACCGCGAGGAGCCAGCAGGGCGACCCGCGCCTCCGGCGCCAGGCCGTGGCGCTGAAGCCGCAGCGCCAGCCGGCGCGCTGCCGCTACCAGCTGCCCGTAAGACCACTGCCGCTGACCCCAGCGCAGCGCTACGGACTGTGGAGCCGCCAGCCCCCACTGCTCCACCCGCTGCCAGGCGCTCGGCGAGCTCGGCGCCGCCGCCGGCGCTGAGTTCCATTCCCACCGCAGCTGGTGAGCCTGAGCCCTGGAGAGCAGCGGCAGAGCCCCCACCGAGCGCTGGGGATTCTCCACCACCGCCTCGAGCAGGCTCAGGAAATGCTGGGCCATGCGCTCTGCCGTCGCCGCCAAGAAGAGATCGACGTTGTAGCAAATGAAGCCCTCGTAACCCCGCGGGGTCTCCCGCAGGTCGAGCTCCAGGTCGTAGCGCGAGGTGGTCTCTCGGATCTCGTAGCGACTCAGGGTCACGCCGGGGGTATTGAGGCTCGGCACCGGTGCGTTCTGGAAGGCGAAATCCACCTGCTGCAGCGGATTGCGGCTCATATCCCGCTCCAGCTGCAGGAGCTCCACCAAGCGCTCGAAGGGAAGATCAGGGTGGGCGTAGGCCCCGAGGGTGGTCTCGCGCACCCGCTGCAGCAGCTCGACGAAGGTCAGCTCATGAGCGAGCCGGGTGCGCAGCACCACGGTGTTGACGAAGAAGCCCACCAAGCGCTCCAGCTCGGTGCGGTGGCGGTTGGCCATCGGGGTGCCAACCAAGAGGTCGTCCTGGCCGGTGTAGCGATAGAGCAACACGTTGACCACCCCGAGCAGCACCATGTAGATGCTGGCATCATGCTGCTGACCGAGGGCCTGAAGACGATCCCCGAGGTCCTTCGGCACCAGCAGCGGCACCCGCGCACCGCGGAAGGTCTGCTGAGGCGGTCGAGGGTGATCCGTCGGCAGCTCCAGGACGGTCTTCGCGCCCTTCAGCTGCCTGAGCCAATGGGTAGTCTGAGCCTCCATCCGCTCCCCGGTCAGATGCTCTCGCTGCCACAGCGCGTAGTCCGGATACTGCACCGCAAGCTGCGGTAGCGGGGAGGGCTGGCCGGCGATGAACGCATCGTAAAGTCGGGCCAGCTCATGGAAGAAAACCCCGATAGACCACACGTCGCCGATGATGTGGTGAATGGTGAAGAGCAGCACGTGCTCCTGCTCGTTCAGGCGCAGCAGGCAGAGCCGGAAAAGGCCGTCCTGGGCCAGGTCAAAGGGCTGGCGTCCGATGGACACCACCAGCTCCTGAGCCAGCTCTTCGCTCCGCTGCGGGCTGAAGTGACTCAGATCCACCACCGGTAGATCCGCCGATCGACGGGGATCCACCGCTAGATGGGGCTTGCCTTCACGGGAGCGGAAGTTGAGGCGCAGGCTCTCGTGGCGCTCCACGATGATCCGCAGGCAGCGCTCCATGACCCCGAGATCGATCGTTCCCCGCAGGCGAGCGCCAGCGGGGATGTTGTACGCCGAGCTGCCGGGCTGGAGCTGATCCAGGAACCACAGCCGCTGCTGGGCGAAGGAGAGCGGGAGGGTCGCCGGCCGCTGGCCAACGGGAATCGAGTCGGTCTGAGTCGCTAGCCGCTTCTCGGCGGCGCGCTGCTGGCGCCGCTGGGCCAACATCAATTCCAGAAGCTCTCGCTTCTTGCCGGAGAGATTCTCGAGGGGCTTACTCATGGGGTGGGTTCCTCAGCGATCGCCGACCGGGGTCAGCTTCAAGCGGTGCTCGGCGGCCTCCTCGACCGCCGCGCGCCGAAATCGAAGTTCCAGGTACTCGCCCTCGCTCCAGGGAGTCACCTGATCCTGATGATGTGGATGAAAGACGTGACCGCTCTGGCCAGGCACCACCAAGGCCAGCGAGCCATCGGGATCCCCAAAGTCGAAGATCCAGCGTAGAGCGGCTCCACCGGACATCTCATAAGGCCGAGCGCGGCGCAGATTCGACCACGCCGCGTTGACGGTGAACCGATCCCCCGGCGCCGGCACCGGGCCGACGTTGAACAGATCGTCCACCGGACCAATGCCCGTCTGGCCGAAGGGACGGTGGAGGAAAACCAGGGGATGAATCGAGCCCCAGGCCCATTCTTCGGGATTGTCCCCTTCCACCTGCCGCAGCCACTCCACGGCCCGGTTCAGCGCCCGGGTCGAGATCTCCTGCCGGGTTTCTACCTGCTGCGGGGTCTCGATATCGTCGATCCACCGCTCCCCGCTTGCCGTCATCAGCTGCACCATCATCGGTCCGTGAATCCAGTAATAGCGCAGGTATTCGAGCATCAGCTGCTCGTCCTTCAGCTCGTCCGCGAGCACCTCCTGCACCAGCGAGCGGTACCACACCTGAAACACGGCGGCGGCGGCGCTATCGGCGTCTAGCCGCAGATCCCAATCCGCCACCAGCTCGAGAGCGCGGCGCTGCAGATCACCCTGTGCCTCAGCCTGTAGCAGCACCGGCCGCAGGCTGCGGGCCGGCAGCGACAGCACGTCCATCTGCAGCTCGCGGGCGGCCTCGACGGAGTGAGCTTCATCGGCGTCCAGCACCTCGGTGAGGCGCATGATGCGGAAGGGATCACTCCACTCGTAGCCCAGCACATAGGGGTAGTCGTCCCCCACCACCTTGTTGTTCGCGGTGGCGATGTAGCCCTCCGGGGGATTGAAGCGACTCGGCAACTCGTCGAAGGGCACGAAGCCCTGCCACTCGTGCTCGCCGATATCTCCGCGCACCGGCAGCAGCCCCTGATGCCCCGGCTGGCGGATGGGAATGAAGCCCGCCGCCTGGTAGCCGATATTGCCGTCGACATCCATGTAGCCGAAGTTGAGATTCGGAGCGCTCCAGGAGCGCAGCGCGTCGCGGAAGGAGGCCCAATCCTTCGACGTTGCCAGCAGCCGGAGGCTGCGCAGCAGGCCGCCGCCGTCGTGGGCGGTCCAGCGCAGAGCGGCGGGCGGGTCGCTCTCCCGCAGGCGACCGACAACGTCGTTGACGATGGGTCCATGGCGGGTCCAGTGGACCTTCAGCACCTCGGTCTCTCCGTCTCGAACTTCGATGCGCTCCTCCAGGGTCTCGAGGGGGAGCCAGGCGTCCCGGAAGCGATATTGGGTCGGCGTCTCGGGATCGTCGAGGGTCTCGAAATAGAGATCCTGAGTATCCGGAATCATGTCCGTAACGCCCCAGGCCACCCGGCCGTTGTGTCCCACCAGCAGGAAGGGGACCCCCGGGAAGGTCGCGCCCACCGCATCGATCCCGCCGCCGTGAAGACCGTTGAGGTACCACACCGCCGGGGAGAGCATCTCCAGGTGGGTGTCGTTGGCCAGCAGCGGCCGTCCGCTGGCGGTGCGGCTGCCGTGAACCACCCAGTTGTTGCTGCCGTAATCGGGACCGGGCTCCCCGATCCATCGCGACGCCTCGTCGACGCCCTCCAGAGGATTGCCCACCAGCCAGTCGTAGGCGCCGTCCACCGGCGGCACGATCACCGGCGCGCCCTCGAGATAGGGCGGCAGCAGCTGCTGGGCGGCCTCCGGACCGAGCTCCGCGACGATGCGCGCCCGAGTCAGCTCGAAGCGATAGTTCTCCGACAGGATCCAGGTCATCACCTTGCCCCAGATCAGCGTGTCCACCGGCTCCCAGGGTTCCGGCTCGAAGCGCGCGATGCGCATCTCCACCGGCGGCGCCTCACCGCTCGCCATGAAGGCGTTGACCCCCGCGGCGTAGGCCTCCATGAGCTCCAAGGTCTGGTCGTCGAGCTGCTCCAGCTCCCGCTCCGCGGCGCGGCGGATGCCGATGGTGCGCATGAAGCGGTCGAGGCCCAAGCCCCGGGCTCCCAGCACCTCGGCGAGTCGACCTTCCCCGAGGCGGCGATTGAAGACCATTTGCCACAGGCGATCCTGGGCGTGGACATAGCCCTGCCCGAAGAGCAGATCGGTGGCTGAATCGGCATAGATATGGGGCACTCCCCAGCGATCCCGCAGGATCTCTATCTCCCCCTCGAGACCCGGCTGACCGGAGCTTGCGATAGCCACCGAGATCTCTCCCTCGGCCTGCGGCCAGGGGGAACGCAACAGCCAGGTCGCCACCAGGCCAAGAATGAGAGCCAGCCCGGCAAGGCCCAGGACGAAGCGACGAAACCAGGTCATGACGGTCTCCCCCAACCCTTGACGAAGGGCGGAATACTGCAGTGTCGATTGCCGCGGTGTCGAATGCTGCGGTGTCGGATGCTGCGGTGTCGGATGCTGCGGTGTCGGATCATTTCGCTACCTCTTCCTGCCGCCGGGCGAGCTCCGCCTCGACCTCTTCTTCACTCATCGAATCCAGCAGCTGAAGCAGCTCGTCCATGTCGTCGCTCTCGGCGGCTTCCGTCGCCGCGACGAGCTCCTCCACCGCTCGGGCCAGAGTGGCGACGGTGGAGGCTTCGAAGAAGGTGCGCACCGGCAGGTCGACGCCGAAGGCGTCGCGCATCCGCGCCACCATGCGGGTCGCCAGCAGCGAATCGCCGCCGAGCTCCAGGAAGTCGTCGTTCACCCCGACCTGCTGAACTCCCAACATGGACTGCCAGATCTCGGCGATGGTGAGCTCCGTTTCGGTCTGCGGCGGCAGATAGGAGGTCTGGAGCTCAGGGCGCGGGTAATAGGCCTCGTCCTGCGCCGCTTCGTCCTCTCCCAGCGCCGCGGCGATCGCCGCCCAGTCGCGCTCCAAACGCCGCGGGGTGGCTACCCAACGAGGCTCCGGAGCCCCGCTGAAAAGGTCGTCCAAGGCCCCCTCGGCGGCCTGCGCCGACGACTCTTCGGAGCTTCCCACGGCGGCGCTCCGCACCGCGCCGGAGGGGTCTTCCCAATAGTCCCAGTTGATCACCGACCACGGCGCTCCTTCGGCGCTGCGGCGAGCGCCGTAGGCTTCGAGCCAGAGCCCAGCGGCGGCATCCGTGAGCAGGCCCAGGCCGCCGATGAGGGATGCGCAGGAGGTCACCAGCAGCACCTCCGCAGCAGCGGTCTCTTCGGGCTGTCGCGAAAGAGCCTCGTCCAGCGCCTCGACGCTCTCCACCTTGAGGCGCAGCAGCGCCCGCTCGTCCTCGCCCCCGGCCTCCGCGGCGAGGCGGTACCAGTCTCCGCTGGCGGGCTCCGCGCAGTGCAGCACCCGCCGCGGTGGACCCCAGGAGGAGCGCGCCTGGGCCAGCGCCGCGGCGAGGGCATCGGCATCGCTGAGATCCACCGTCTCCAGGCGTACCGCGGCCTTCGCCTCCAGCAGCTGGAGGCGCTCCCGCCTCCGCGCCGCGCCCTCCCCTTCCAGCACCGCCGGCGGCTCCAGCAGCAGCAGCTGAGCACCGGAGCGACGGGCGAGGTGGCGAGCGAAGAGGAAGCCGCGATCGTTGAGCCCGCCGATCACGACGTCCACGGTGGACGCCGACGCCGCGGGAACCTCCTCACCAATCTGCGGGTCAGCGTCTCCAGCGCTCTGCTGGACGGGCTCCTGGGTGGGCACCCAACGATGCCGGCCCCGCAGAGCCACCAGCGGCGACAGCGACTCCTCCTCGGCGAGGATCTCCCGCGCCAGGCGGCGCGCCGTCGGCACGGTATCTCCGTTGCCCCGGAAGTCGAGATCCAGCCAGCTGGCCTGCAGCCCGGAGAGCTCCCGAGGCAGCACCCGCGCCACCGCTGCGGCCATCGCCGCGGCGGGGCGCAGCTGCTCCTGCCCCCCGACCTCACAGGCCCCGTTGGTCACCACCCACAGTCGCCGAGGCGGCGCCTCAGTATCCAGCGTCCCAGTATCCGGCGGCGCCAGCGTGGCGAGGGCGGAGCCCAGGGCGGCGCCCCTCAGCACCAGCGCGTCGAAGGCCTGCTCCACGGAGTCGGCGCCGCTCTGCGTGGGGTGATCCAGGGAGCGCAGATCCACCACCCGGACGGTCTCCGCCGGCAGCGCCGCGCTCCAGTCTTGATCGTCGGCGGCGGCGTTCAGCCGCACCGTCGGTACGCCGGCTCCCTCGAGCTCCGCCAGCAGCGCGTCGCCCAGGCCACCGGCATCCGCCGCCACCGCCACCAAACCCTGACCGCCGCGGATCCGCGGCACCGCTGCGGCGCGGCGCCAGGCGAGATAGGACAGCGGCTCTGGAGCCGACCCACCGTCGTCCCCCAGCGCCTGGCGACTCAGGGAATCGTATCCCTGGCTGCGGGCTTCTACGAAGAAGCGCTGGCGCTGGTAGGCGTAGGTCGGCAAGCGCAGCCGCAGGCGCTCCTGCCCCGCAAAGAAGGTCTCCCAATCGGGGCCGGCGCCGGCGAGCCACAGGCGCCCCAGGGTGGTGAGGAGGTAGCGCAGATCGTCCTGCCGCTGATAGGCGTGGGGCAGGGTCGCCAGCACCGCCGTCGGGGGCAGGTTCGCCGCCGCCGGGTGCTGCAGCACCAGGCTCGACAAGGTGCGGCCGGGGCCGACCTCCAGCAGCAGCGGACGCTCCTCGGATTCCAGCAGGGTCACCAGAGCATCGGAGAAACGCACCGGGCGGGTCAGATGAAGGCGCCAATACTCCGGATCCGTGGCCTCTTCAGAGCGCAGCCAGCGGCCGGTGACGTTGGAGAGCAGGGGCCAGCGCGGCGCCTGGAGATCGAGATCCGCCAGGGCCTCGCCGAGAGCCTCCGCCACCGGGTCCATGTGGTGGGAGTGGAAGGCGTGGGAGGTCTCCAGTCGACGGCAGGCGATCTCCTGGCCCTGAAGGTGCTGTTCCAGAGCGGCCACCGCCGACGGCGACCCGGCCACCACCGATTGCTGCGGCCCGTTGACCGCCGCCAGGGAGAGATCATCCCGCCACCGGGGATCTTCCAGCAGCTCTCGCACCTCGACCTCGGTCTGCGGCACGGCGAGCATCTCTCCCTCTTCCAGCTCGGCGATGAGCCGCGCCCGCAGGGCGATCAGGCGAAGAGCGTCCTCGGCATCGAAGACCCCCGCGAGGGTCGCGGCGACGTACTCGCCGAGGCTGTAGCCCAGCATCGCCTGGGGCTCGACACCCCAAGCGATGAGCGTCTTGGCCAGCGCCAGCTCGATGGCGAAGAGGGCCGGCTGCAGGTTTTCGGTGCGCCGCAGCCTCGCCTCGGCGGCGCTCTCCGGCGCCTCGGAGCGGCCGAGCATCGCCTTGAGATCGACCCCGGCGCTGCCGGATTCCGCTTCGTCGCGGCGCCCGTCCCCGGCGAAGATCAGCTCCCGAAGATCCTCGCCGAGGCTCTGCTGTAGAGCCTCCGCCGCCCGGTCCAGCTGCTGCCGAAACGCCGGCACCTGGTCATACAGGCCTCGGGCCATGTCGATGTATTGGCCCCCGAGGCCGGGGAAGAGAAAGATCACCGACGGCCGAGCGGATTCGTCCAGCAGGCCGTTCTCCGCTCCCTCCACCGGCTGGGAGGTCAGCCGTCGAGCCGCCTCCTCGAGGCTGCCCGCGACGATGAAGCGCCGCTGGCGCAGCGCCTGCCGACCGCGGCACAGGGTGTGGGCGACGTCCGCCAGGGTGCGATCCGGCGCGCTGCCCCCGTCGAGGGTCTCGAGGTGCTCACCGAGCTCCTCGCTCATGCGATCCAGGCTCCACGGCGTCTGGGCACTGAGGGGCAGGAGCTGCACCGGCAGCGCCTCACCGGAGGAGCGAAGCCGCGGCGCCTGCTCCAGCACCACGTGGGCGTTGGTGCCACCGAGGCCCAGGGAGTTGATCCCCGCTCGCCGCGGCGTGTCCTCCTGGGGCTGCGGCCAGGGCCGTAGCCGATCGTTGACGAAGAACGGGCTGGCGGCGAAGTCGATCTGTGGATTGGGCTGCTGGAAGTGCAGGCTGGCGGGAATCTGGCGATTCTCCAGAGCCAGGGTCGCCTTGATCAGGCCGGTGACTCCGGCGGCGCGATCGAGGTGCCCGATATTGGTCTTCACGGAGCCGATGGGGCAATCTCCCACTCGATCGGTGAAGCGCCGGAACGCCTTGGTCAAGGCGGCCATCTCCACCGGATCCCCGAGGCGGGTGCCGGTCCCGTGGGTCTCGATGTATTGAATGCTGTCGGCATCGACGCCGGAATGCTCCAGCGCCCGCGCGATCACCTCCGCCTGGCCCTCGACGGAGGTCGCCGAATACCCCACCTTGTGGGAGCCGTCGTTGTTGACCGCCGAGCCGCGGATCACGGCACGAATCGGATCGCCGTCGCGCAGCGCGTCGGACAGGCGCCGCAGCACCACCGCCCCGACGCCGTTGCCGAAGATGAAGCCGTCGGCGGAGGAGTCGAAGGCCTTGACTCGGCCGTCGGCGCTGACGAACCCGCCATCCTGATAGTGGTATCCGCTCTGCTGCGGCAGGTGCACCGAAGCGCCGCCGGCGATGGCCATCTCGCACTCCCCCGACTGCAGGCTGCGGCAGGCCATGTGCACCGCCACCAGGGAGGTCGAGCAGAAGGTCTGCACCGCGACGCTGGGCCCCCGCAAATCGAGCTTGTAGGACACCCTCGTCGGCAGCGAATCCTTCTCGTTGCCCACCATGGTCTGGAAGCTGCCGACGGACTCCACCAGCTCCGGCCGCGAGTAGAGATTCAGCAGATAAGTGCTGATGGCGCAGCCGGCGAAGACCCCCACCTCGCCGGAGAACTGCCGCGGATCATGGCCGGCGGTTTCCAGACTCTCCCGCGCTACTTCCAGGAACAGCCGGTGCTGAGGATCCATCACCTCCGCTTCTCTCGGCGCGTAGCCGAAGAGCTCGGCGTCGAAGCCCGCGACGTCATCGAGAATCGGCCGCGCCTTGACGTAGGTCGCGCTATCCAGCTCGGAACGCGCGACGCCCGCCGCCAGCAGCTCCTCTTCGCTGAAGAAGGTGGTGGATTCCACGCCGCTGATCAGGTTGTCCCACAGCTGATCCGCGCTCGAGGCCCCGGGGAAGCGGCCGCTGAGGCCGATGATGGCGATGGCGTCTTCCTGCGGGTCGACGCTCCCGGCACCCACCGGCGCCGAGGCAACCTCGCCGCTGCCAGTGGGCTGGGCCGCGCCGGCCTCGGCATCTCCCCTGCTCCCCTGCTGCTGCGCCGCAGCGCCTTCGCTCTCCTCGTCCCGAGGACGAATCGTCTCCGCCAGGGCCGCCACCGTAGGGGACTCGAAGAGAGTCACCGGCGCCACCTGAACCCCGAGCTCCCGGTTCAGCTCGTTCATCAGCTGCATGCCCACCAGGGAATTGCCGCCGAGATCGAAGAAATTGTCGTGGAGACGGACTCGATCCACCCCCAGCACCCGCTGCCAGATCTCCGCTACCCGACTCTCCACTTGACCGCTCGAAAGCTCCGCCACGGCGCTCGCCGTCGCCTCGTCGCCGCCGCCGCCGAATTCCTGAAGAATGCGCTCCCCGGTGTAGTACCGGCTCTCCTGAATTCGCCCGGGAAGATCCTGAGTGGTGAGAATCCAGGTGGGCTCGCTGCGGGTCAGCAGGCGACGGAAGATCTCGACCCCCTCCTGCGGCCGAATCGCCTTCTCCAGGATCTCGCTCTGCCAGCTCTGCAGGTGGGGCGGCAGCTCGGTATTCGCCGCGATCCCCACCTCCTGCCAGTTGTCCCAGCCGACGGCCATGTAGCGAGGGTGCTCCCGCCCCTCCCGGGCCTCGGCAAAGGCGTCCAGGAAGAGGTTCGCGCCGCAATAATCCGCCTGACCGAAGTCCCCGACCACCGACTGGAAGGAAGAAAAGAGCATCACCAGGGCGGGCCGCTGCTCCGGCGGCAGCCCCTCGAGGACGTCCTCCAGAACCCGCGTTCCCACCACCTTCGGCGCCAGCACCGCGGCGGCATCCGCGGCGGTGCGCATCTGCACCAGGGCGCCGCTGCCGATGCCGGCGGCGTGCAGCACGCCATCCAGGGATCCGTGCTCCGCCACGGCGGCGGCGACCACCGCCGCCATCGCCGGCGCATCGGCAACGTCCGCGGAGGCCAGCGTGACCCGGGCCCCCAGCTCCTCCAGCTCGGCGGCTACGGCTCGCAGCCGGCCGAGCTCCGGCGCCTCGGCGGCCTCGGCTGTCAGCTCCGGCTCCTCGACGGCGGCCTCGGAGGTGAGCTCCGGCACCGGACCCCGGCGGGTCAGAATCAGATTCGCTCGGTAACTTTCGGCAAGATGGCGGGCGAGCACCAAACCGACGCCCCCGAGGCCGCCGGTGACGAGGTAGGTTCCCCCGGGCTCGAGGACCACCGCCTCTTCCCCCGGGGCTTCCACCGGCACCGCTTCATAATCCTCGACCCAGCGGGACCAGGAATCCGAGTCGGGCCGCAGCGCGACGGAGCGATGATCCGGCCCCTCCGGCCCCAGCGCCGCCTCTTCCACCAGAGAGCCGGCGAGGATCTCCAGACCCTCCTTCCAGCCCTCCACCGGAGTGAGCGGTAAGTCGATGGCGGCGGAGCTCAGCTCGGGGAATTCTTGAGGAATCACCTTGGCGAGACCCAAGACCGCCGCCCGCTCTGGCCGCACCGGCTCTCCCGGCGCCACCGCTCGAGCGGCGCTCTGGGCGACCAACAGCCGCCGCGACGCTCCCGCCGTCTGGCGACTCAGCGCCTGCACCAGGGCGAGGACGCTGAAGAAGCCACGCTGCAGCATCGGGCTGGGAGTGTCGCCGAGATGGGCTTCTACGCTCTCTTCCCCGTCCCCCGTGACGCCCCATAGATGCACCACCCGCCGCGGGGCGCTGCCCCGCGCTCGCAGATCTTCCATCAGCCGCTGGTAGGCCTCCGGCTGCTCCGGGGCGAGCTCGTAGAGTCCGTCTCCCCGCCGCTCGAAGCCCTCTCCCGGCAGCGCTCTCGTCACCTGCTCACCGGCGGCCTCGAGCATCGCCGCCATCGCCTCGCCGAGGCCACCGTCTCGCTGCGGATCCATCAACAGCAGCCACGGCCCCAGCTCAGCGGTTCCCGGAACCACCAGACCGTCCCTATCCTCCAGCGGCCGGCGACGCCAGCGGGGGCGATAGAACCAGCGCGACAAATCTTCATTCTTCGCCAGCACCGGAGGTCGGCGAGCAGCTCCGTCCCGGCGCTGGGACGCGGGGCCGGTGCCGGGTAGATCGACCCAATGACGACGACGCTGGAAGGGGTAGGTCGGCAGCGACACCCGGCGGCGCGCTCCGCCGTGCAGCGCCTCCCAGTCGATCTCCACCCCCGCAGCCCACAGCCTGCCGACCGCCGCCAGCAGCACCTCGACATCGTCGGTGGCGGCGTAGACGTTGCGCAGGCTCCCCGCCGCCGGCAGCTTCGAGGCCGCGGGAAGGTCCGGCTGTTGTCGCAGGAAGGAGATCAGCCCCTGCCCCGGACCGACCTCCAGCAGGAAGAGATCTTCCCGCTCCAGCAGCGTGCGGGCGGATTCAGCGAAGCGCACCGTGGCGACCAGGTGGCGTCCCCAATACCCCGCATCCTGAGCCTCCGCCGCCTCCAGGGGGCGACCGGTGACGTTGGAGATCAAGGGGATCTTCGGCGCCCGCAGCTCCAGGCCCGCGACGAAATCCCTCAGGGGCTGCACCAGCGGCGCCATCATCTCCGAGTGGAACGCATGGGTGGTCGGCAGCGGGCGGTGCACGATGTCCCGGGAGTCGAGCTCATCGGCGAGCTCCTGCACCGCTTGCGAAGGGCCGGAGACGACGCAGCTGGCGGGGCCGTTGACCGAGGCGATGGAAAGACCCAGGGAGCGGCAGCGGGGCGCCAGGTCGCTCTCCGACAGCGGCACCGCGAGCATCCGGCCCGCCGGCAGGTCGGCAATCCAGCGGGCCCGGCGCACCACCAGGCCCAGCGCCGACTCCAGCTCCAGAACGCCGGCGATGCATGCGGCGACGTACTCGCCGAGGCTATAGCCCAGCACCACCGCTGGCTCGACGCCCCACGAGCGCCACAGCTCCGCGAGGGCGTACTCCACCACGAAGACCGCCGGCTGGGCGATCGCCGTATCGTCCAGCGCGGAGGTGGCCCGCGCACCGTCACCGCGCCCCAGCATCGCTCGGAGATCCGGCTTACCGGCGGCATCTCCGGCGGAGGACGGAGGCTGGAAGACCTGTTCCAGGGAGCTTCGCAGCTCGGCGTCTAGCAGGCCGAGGCAGCGATCGACGGCGCTGCGGAAGGTCGCCTCGCGGCGGTAGAGGCCGGCGGCCATGCCCGGGTAATGCTCTCCGAGGCCGGGAAAGAGGAAGGCCACCGCCGGCCCTTCACCATCGTGGTGCCGCTGATCGCCGCGACCTCGATCCTCTCCCGCGGCGATCTGCCGCAGGGCGTGCGCCGCCTCGGCGACAGGCCCCACCACCACCGAGCGGCGATGGGCGAAACGGCGGCGACCGACCTGGAGACTGTAGGCGACATCCGCCAGCCAGGGGGATTCCTCTTGCCCCGCCGGCGGCCCGTCGTCCAGAGCGGCGGCGAGCCCTGAGGTCATCTCGTCCAGGGCCTCCTCGCTACGGGCCGAGAAGACCAGCAGCTGCTGCGGACGGCTAGGCTCCCGCTGGGGCGCCGGCTTCGGCGCTTCCTCGACAATCACGTGGGCGTTGGTGCTGCCAATGCCGAAGGAGGAGACGCCGGCCAGTCGCGGACGCTGGGGATCCCGTGGCCAGGGGGTGAGCTCCCGCTGCACCTGGAAAGGGCTGGTCGCGAAATCGATGCCCGGATTCGGAGTGTCGAAATGCAGGCTCGGGGGCAGCTCCTCATGGTGCAGGGCCAGGGCGGTCTTGATCAGCCCGGCGATGCCCGCGGCGGTCTCCAGATGGCCCAGGTTGGTCTTCACCGACCCGATGGAGCAGTAGCCCACCTCTTCGGTGCGGGAGCGGAAGGCCTGGGTCAGAGCCAACATCTCGATGGAGTCGCCCAGACCGGTCGCCGTACCGTGGGCCTCGATATAGGAAACGTCACGGGGCTCCACCCCGGCCGTCGCCATCGCCTCCATCAGCACCTGGGTCTGCCCCTCCACCCCCGGAGCGGTGAAGCTCGCCTTGGCGGCACCATCGTTGTTGGCCGCCGAGCCCCGCAGGATGGCGTAGACGGTGTCGCCGTCCTCGATAGCGTCGTCCAATCTCTTCAGCAGCACCGCCCCGGCACCGTTGCCGAAATTGCTGCCGGCGGCCTCGGCGTCGAAGGTGCGGCAGGAGCCGTCCGGGGACAGAATGCCCCCCTCCTGATAGAGGTACCCGGTGCGCTGGGGCACGTTGACGCAGGCGCCACCGGCCACCGCCAGCCGACATTCGTCGAGCAGCAGGCTCTGCATCGCCAGATGCACCGCCACCAGAGAGGTAGAGCAGGCGGTGTGGAGCGCGTAGGCCGGCCCCCGGAGGTCGAATTTGAACGCCACCCGAGTCGCCATCGCGGCGAGATCGTTGCCCAGGGCGAGCTGCAGAGTGTCGAGGCTGTCGAAGAGCTCGCGGTTGGAGAACAGGCTGAAGAGGTAGGAGTTGGTCTTCGCGCCGGTGAACACCCCCACGGATTCATCGAGCTTTGCCGGATCGTAGGCCGCGCGCTCGAAGACCTCCCAGGCGCATTCCAGGAACAGGCGGTGCTGAGGATCCATCAGCCTCGCTTCGAGGGGCGTGTAGCCAAAAAATTCCGCGTCGAAAAGCTCGACGTCGTCGACCACCGCCACCCGCCGCACGTGACGAGGGTGGCGGAAGGTCGCCGGATCGACGCCGGCGGCCTGCAGCTCTTCGTCGGTGAGCTCGGTGAGACTCTCCACGCCGTGGCGAAGGTTCTGCCAGAAGCTCTCTGGAGTGTCGGCTCCGGGCAGCCGGCAGGCCATGCCGATAATGGCAATCTCGCTCCCATCGTAGGCGCGATCGTTGGTTCCGTTACTCATCACATACCTCTCAAAAGTCCCCGCCAGGGTCGGGGGAAGAAGGGAGTCCAATAGGCTGATTCATGCTGATTCCGTGGGCACCGAGTGGCTCTATCCGTCCTCCGCACCGAGACGACGGCGACGACGATCCAGAAAAGCCCTGCGCCGCTGGGCGCTGGCCTTGTGATCGTCGAATTGGGCTTTTCTCTGCTCGCGCTCTTCGGCTTCGTCGCGACTCAGCATCGCCGCCAGCGCTCGCACCGTGAGACCTTCGTAGAGGCGCGCCACGGGAAGCTCGCGGCCGAGCTCCTTCTGCAGGCGATCGGCGACGCGAATGGCGATGAAGCTATCGCCGCCGAGCTCGAAGAAGTTGTCGTCGAGGCCGATGGGCTCGTACCCCAGCAGCTGCGTCCACACCGCCGCGATGCGCTTCTCCATCTCCGATTCCGGAGCGCTGAAGGGGCTGCCGAGATCCGGTCGCTGATGGCGGGGCCGATCCACCGGGCCACCCTCTCCCCTCTGCTGCTCGATGCGGCGAGCTCCCGCGGCGCGGCGACTGTTGAAGTCAGCGGTGGAGACCAGCACCCGCGGGGCCCCGGGAGCCACCGCCAGGGCCCGCTGGAAGGTGATCCACCCTTCCTCAGGGCTCATCGCCAATTCGTCCAGGCCAGCCCCGAGGGAGGTGATCTGACGCTCTTCGTCCTCGAAATCGAAGCGCCAGACGTCCCAATCCAGCACCCGCCAGGGGATCCTCCCGGCGGCCGCCTCACCCTCAGCCCAGAGCCCTCCCGCCTCGGCAAAGGCATCCAGCCAGGCGTTCGCGGCGGCGTAGGGCCCATACGCCAGGCCGCCCAGCTCTGAAGCGAGGGACCCCAGGATCACGGCCCGTGAGGGGCGCTGCTCCTGCGGCAGAGACCGCAGCGCCCGGTGCAGGGATGCGGCCCCGAGGGCCCGAGGCTCGAGATGACGGCGCAATTCTTCGGCCCCGGTCTCCCGCAGCGCAGAGAAGGTATCTTGCCCATCCGTGCCGGCACCGTGAATCACCAGGTCTAGAGCCCCCATCGAGGTGACCGCAACGTTCACCGCTGAAGCCATCAAGGAATCATCGGCGGGCGGCGCCGCCAGCACCTCTACCGAGGCCCCCTCGACCGCCGCCGCCGCGGTGCGCAGGCTCTCCAGCCGCTGCGCCCGGGGCGTCCCGGCTTTCGGCAGGTCTTCCTCTACGAGCACCAGGCGGGCTCCCCGCTGCTCCACCAGATACCGCGCCAGGGCAAAGCCGTTGCCCTGCAGGCCACCGGTGATCAGGCAGCGCAGAGCCGCAGGAAGGGTCTCGTCTTCGCCGAGAGCCGCAACGGCTTCCACCGCTGGCTCGAAACGCTGCCCCCGGCGCCAGGCCACCGCTTCCCCGCTGCCCTCCCCGGGGCCTCGACGAATCTCCCGGGCTAGAGCTTCGCTGCGCTGCTCCGCGGACATCCCGATCTCTAGGTCCACCACTCGGCAGCGCAGGCGGGGAAACTCCTGGGGGATCACCCGAGCGAGCCCCAGAAGAGCGCGGTGAGCGGGATTGGGACGCTCCGCGGGCCCCACCGCCAGGGCGCCGGCGGTCACTACCCAAAGGTCCAAGGTCCCGTCTACCTGCTCCAGCGCTCTGCGCAGCAGCCGCAGCAGCGGCAGCAGGGCTCCGGCTCCGCTGGGGTCTTGCTTCGCCTCGAGATCGCCGGCGGCAAGAGACGGCGCATAGAGGATCGCCCCCTTCGCTACCTCGGTCTCCGCGGCGCCGGAATCTTCGGCCTTGGCGCTCTCTCCACCGGCGCTTCCTCCGACGAGCTCCGCCCATCGCTTCCACGGCGAGTCGGTGACGTCGGCCCCCTCGGCCAGGAGCGCCCGAAGATTCTGCAGCTCGGTAGAGACGACCTCGCTCCCTCCGCTGCCGAGCTGCTGGGTCAGCGCCCCCAGCTCCACCCCGTCCCCCACCAGCCACCAATTCTGCGGCTGCGGGACGGCGACCCCGTCGGCCGTAGGCTTCCAGGAGGGGAGGTAGAGCCAGCGACGAGGATCCGCGATTTTGACCGGGGCGCCGGAGGAGGTGAGCTCCGCAGCGGCCCCGGCGGCAGCATCGGGACGGGCCTCGATCCAGTAGCGATTCCTGGCGAAGGGATAGCCCGGCAGGGAAACCTTGCGGCGGCGATGCCCATCGTGCACCTGATCCCAGCGGATCTCGCGGCCCGCCACCCACAGACGCCCCAGCGCCTCCAGCAGGGTGCGGCTCTCCGCCGCCGGCTCCCCGGCAGAGCGGGGATGGGGGCTGCCGCAGACCACCGGGCGGCCCTGGCGCTGGGGGTGGCGTCGGGCGGAAGTGGTGAGGGCCTGCCCGGGGCCAAGCTCCAGCAGCACCCCATCGTTGGCCTCGAAGAGGGTGGAAAGCACCTCGGTGAAGCGCACCGGACGCACCAGGGCACCGGCCCAATAGTCCGCATCCTGCGCCTCGTCATCCCGCAGCCAGGTGCCGGTGCGATCGGAGACCATCGGTAGGTTCGGCGCCGCCGGCTTCGCCGCCGCGACGGCCTGTCGAAATTGCGCCACCGCCGGCTCCATCATCGCCGAGTGGAAGGCGTGAGACGTGCGCAGGCGCCGCGCCTCGATGCCTTCCTCCTCCAGCCCCTGCAGGAAGGGGTCGAGAATCGATCGGGGACCGGCGATCACCGTTCGGTGGACCTCGTTGATCGCCGCGATGGCGAGCTCCGCCGGCAGTCGCTGCTCGAGCTCCTCCACCGCCAGGGGCACCGCCGCCATCGCCCCCGCCGGCTGAGCGTCCATCAGCCGCCCTCGCTCCACCGCCAGGCGAGCCCCGGAGTCGAGGGTGAACACGCCGGCCGTCACGGCGGCGGCGAGATGCCCGACGCTATGCCCCGCCACCGCCCACGGCTCCACCCCCCAAGAGCGCCACTGGGCCGCGAAGGCATATTGCAGGGCGAACAGGGCCGGCTGAGCATAGGCCGTCCGGGTGAGCTTCGCTTCCGCCTCCGCGGCAGCCTCCGGACTCGGGTAGAGGACCGGCTCGAGGGATTCCCCGAGAGCTGCCTCTACCGCCTTCAGCGCGTCTCCCAAGGCCTCGCGGAAGACTTCTTCCCGCTGCCGCAGCTGCAGCCCCATCCGCAGGTATTGGCTGCCCTGCCCCGGGAACAAAAAGGCCACCGGGCGCTCCCGCGGAGGATCCTCGTCCCGCCCCCGGACCCAGCGATCCGCCGCCGTCAATGCCGCCGCGCCCTGCTGCGGGAACCACACCGCCGCCGCTCGGTGGCCGAGCACCCGGCGCCCCGTCTGCAGAGTCCACGCAACGTCCGCAGCGCAACGATCCTCCCAGATCTCGCCCTCTCGGCCTTCCCCAGCCTCGAGCTGCGCCACCAGAGCGTCGACGCTTCGATCCAGGGCTTGCGGCGAGGCCGCGGAGAGCACCAACAGTCGGCCGGCTCTCGCCGGGGCCGCAGACTCCGCAGCCGGCGGCGCTTCCTCCACCACCGCATGGGCGTTGGTGCCGCCGACCCCGAAGGAGGAGACGCCGCCGCGGCGAGGGTTCTCTCCTCGACGGCGCCAGGGGCTCAGGCGCTGGTTGACGTAGAAGGGAGAGGATGCGAAGTCGATCGCCGGATTCGGGGTCTCGAAGTGGAGGCTCGGCGGGATCTCGCCGTGCTCGAGCCCCAACACGGTCTTGATCAATCCGGCGACGCCGGCGGCGGCATCCAGGTGGCCGACGTTGCTCTTCACCGAGCCCAGAGCGCAGAATTCCTTGTCTTCGGTGGATTCCGAGAACACCTTGGTGAGCGCCGCGACCTCGATGGGATCGCCGAGACTGGTGCCGGTGCCGTGGGTCTCGATATAGCCCACCGTGTCGGGCTCTACCCCGGCCACCGCCTGGGCGTCTGCCACCACCCGCGCCTGGCCCTCCACGCTGGGAGCCGTGTAGCTCACCTTCGAGGAGCCGTCATTGTTGATCGCCGAGCCCCGCAGCACCGCGCGGATTCGATCGCCGTCTTCGATCGCGTCGCTCAGGCGCTTGAGCACCACCACCCCGGCCCCGCTGCCGAAGATCGTTCCCGCGGCCTTGGCATCGAAGGGCCGGCATCGGCCGTCGGGAGAAGCGAGGCCACCGTCGAGATAGTGATAGCCGACGTCCTGAGGCACCTTCACCGTAACCCCACCGGCGAGGGCGACATCGCATTCGTAATTCTGCAGGCTGAGGCTGGCCAGATGGGTGGCCACCAGCGAGGTGGAGCAGCTGGTTTGCACCAGCACCGCCGGCCCCTTGAGATCGAGCTTGTAGGCCACCCGGGTGGGCATGAAGTCCTTATCGCTGGTGATGAAGACCTGGAAGGCACCGCCCTCTTCGAAGAGCTCCCGATGGCTCATCAGCTGACTCAAGAGATAGGTGTTCCAGGCGACCCCGGCATACACCCCGATCAGCCCCTGGTGCCGGGCGGGATCGATCGCGGCGTCTTCCAGAGCGTGCCAGCACTGCTCCATGAAGATCCGCTGCTGGGGGTCGAGGATCTCCGCTTCCCGGGCGGTATAGCCGAAGAGCTCGGCGTCGAAGGCATCGACATCCGCCAGGCGACTGGCGAAGGGAACGTAGCGCGCATCCGCCCGCTGCGCGTCGCTCACCCCGGCGGCGCTGAGGGCCTGCGGCGAGAGCTCTTCCACCGCCTCGTCTCCGCGGCGCAGAAGATCCCAATAGGAGCTCAGATCAGCGGCTCCCGGAAAGCGGCCGGCCATGCCGATGACGGCGACCGCTCGCTCCGCGAGCTCTTCGTCTAGATCGACATCGATCTCTCGATCGAGAAGATCATCCGATGGGGTGGATACAGGGGTGGCAGCAGCATTCGAGATCTCGTTCACAGAAGTCTCCGACGTCTCTGGGCGAGTTGAAGGGCATCGAATAAACCAAAGCGAGGGCGCGGGACGATCTCGCTCGGCGGAAGTACAAGGGATTCAATCCAGTGGAGAGGAGTGTCTGCTGGGGGTTGGTGAACCTCAAAGCTGAGCAGCGTTCAGGTTAGCGGCGGGGTGGAGCTCGCTTGCGGCGGCGTAACGCCCGCCGTTTCTTCTGCGCTCGGTCCTTCGCCGTCTCGGTGACCGACGGCGCCTGTGCCGAGGGCTCGAGCAGGCGCGCCAGGGCGGCCACCGTCGGCGCTTCGAAAATCGCCACGGTGGGAATCTCACGGCCGAGCTCTTGCTTGAGCTCGGAAATCAGCTGAATTCCGCTGAGGGAGCTGCCCCCCAGCTCGAAGAAGTTGTCCTCGGCCCCCACCCGGTCGAGGCCCAGCACCCGCTGCCAGACGGCGGCGATGGTGCGCTGCAGGTCGCCTTCCGGCTCGGCATAATCGCTCGCCGCTACGGCGCGACGGGTCGCCGCGGCGGGGCGCATGGCGCGGCTCAGAGCCTCTCGGTCCATCTCGTCAGCCCGCTGCAGCAGAGCCGGCAACGCCCGAGTGGTGACCACGAGGTGAGAGGGGACGTCGGAATGCAGGATGCGCCGCAGCACCTCGACACCCTCCTGCGGCAGAATGCCGTCTCCGTCGTCCCCCAGGGCATCGTCGGACTCCTCGGCCCCTACGGCGGAGCGCTTCAGCTGCTCTTCCATCTCGGCGCCGACCCGCCGCATCGAGAAGCCTTCCACTTGCACCCGCACCCCGCCCGCCTCGTCGATCACGGTGAGGTCACAGCTGAGGGTCTCGGCGTTGGCATCGATACCGCCGGGCAGCCGCAGCCAGCCGAAGGCGCGCTGCGGTAAAGGTCCGAACACCGTCAGCCGCTGGTAGCCCAGGGGAAGGAAATGTCCGTCGCTGAGGAATTGCACCGCCCCGGCGGCGGCATCCAGCAGCGCTGGATGCAGGCCGTAGCGCTGAACGTCGGAAACCACGGATTGCGGCAGCTCCAGCTGCGCTACTCCCTGCTGTTCTCCCATATGCAGGGCGACGAGACATTCCCAGCGCAGACCGGTATCGAGGAAGCTGGCCTGCGATCGCCGGCGGTCCCGCTCCTCATCCCCGAGGCGCCGGGGGCAGGCCGCCAAGAGGGACTCCAGATCGATGGCTTCGGGGGACGAGGGGGCGACCATCGCGGCCCCTCCCCGGGCGTGCTCCACCCAACCCTCGCCCACCTCCTCCAGGGCCAAAGCCGCCGCCGTTGGCGAGGCGCTCGCCACGCGGAACGACCAGGCGGGGGATGGTGCGGCGGAGGCATCCTCTCGCAGCTCCACCACCACCGCGCGCTGCGCGTCGTCGGTGAGAGCGAGAGGCGAGAGAAACACCACGTCCGTCAGCTCGACGACCGGCTGCTGCGACCCCGTCTCGGACGCCGTCGCTGTTCCGCCACCGGAGGCCTCGGAGACCGCCGCCCTCACCATCTCGAGGTAGGCCGTGCCCGGCAGGGTCGGGTGTCCCGCGATGCGGTGCTCCGAAAGCTCCCAATGGGTCGCCGGCGCCAAGCGGGATCGATAGATCCGGCGCCCGTCGGCGGCGATGGAAGTTCTGCCCAAGAGGGGGTGGCCGGAGCTCTGCGCCCCGAGGCTGAGGGGCGAATCGGACGTCGCCGCCATGCCCACCCGCTCCCAGCGATCCCAGCTCACGGAAACCCAGCGGGCGGAATCCCCTCTTCGAGAGTCTGCAAAGGTATCCAGGAAGGCGTTGGCGGCGGCGTAGTCGCTCTGGCCAAAACCTCCGATGACGGAGTTGACGGAGGAGAACAGAACGACGAAGTCCAGCCTCTCTCGATCGAGCAGATGATCCAGATGCATCGCGCCCTGAACCTTCGGCGCCAGGACTCGGCGCACCTCCTCCGCGGTCCGGAGCTGAGCCATGCCGCCACCGGCGACTCCGGCGCAGTGAAAGACGCCGTGACAGGGCCCAAAGCGCTGCCGGGCGAGGTCCAGCGCACTTCGCAGAGAGTCTCGATCGGCAACGTCGGCCTGCAAGACCTCGATTTCGGCCCCGGCCTCTACCAGACCCAGCAGTCTGGCGAGCAGCGGCTCCTCACCGCCAGCCGCCAAGTCCGCCCAGGCGTCCCGGGGCGCTAGGGCTCGCCGGCTCAACAGGACGAGCTTCGGAGCGAGGGTCTGCGCCAGGAAGTCGGCGACCTCGAGGCCCAAGGCACCCAAGCCACCGGTGATCGCGTAGACCCCGCCCGGCTTCAGGCCCGGGGCTCCCACCAGGTCGCTGGGGGACTCTGCCGGGAGCACCAGAGGCTCGAAGCCGCGAACCCAGGCATCTCGTCCCCGCAGCGCCGTAGGCTGGCGGCGAGGGGGCGACGCGAGGGCCCGCAGGAGCGCCGCCGCCCAGCCTCCAGACGGGCTGCGATGCACTTCCGCAGCGTCGAGATCCACCAGGTCGACGCTCAGCTGCGGATACTCTTGAGAGAGCACCGGCGCAGCGCCTAGGAGCATGCCTTGATGGGGTACTAACTCCTCTGCCCCGGTCACCGCCAGGGCCCCAGCGGTGAGCAGGGTCAGATGGGCGCCGTGCGCTGGATCGACCCTCTCCACCGCCCGCATCAGCGCCACGAGGCTCTGGAAGGGCCATTCCACCGCGCCCTCGGCGGCGGCGTCCCAATCCCACAGCTGGACGATCTTCGCCGGCAGCCCCGAAGCGCTCTTCGAAGCCTCCAGCAGGCGCTCAAAATGCTCTGGCTCCAGGGGGTTGATCTCTGCCCTTCCACCCTCATAGCGGTAGTCGTCGCCGCGGGTCACCACGGTGACCGACGGGGCTTCTCCAAGGCCCGACAGCGCTTGGGCGATGCCCTTCGCCACCCGGGCTCCAGCCCCGGCGCGGGGAGCTAGGAGCCACCACGGACCGAGGGATTCCAGCGCCGACTCATCGACTCCCGAGCGCGGTGACCCTTGCCTCCAGCGAGGAGCCCAACCCCAGCGCGCGGGATCAGCAATGCGCTGCAGCTCCTGCGCTTCGGCAGCCTGCGGGGCGCGCTCCCCCGGCGGCCGTGCCTGCAGCCAGTGGCGACGGCGCTCGAAGGGATAGGTCGGCAGCGGTACGCGGCGGCGGCGCTGCCCCTCCCACAAGCCCGGCCAGCTCACCGCCACGCCATCCAGCCACAGGCGGCAGCAGGTATCCAGCCAGTGCTGAGCGGCCGCCACGTCATCTTTGGGATGAGGCAGCGAGTGCAGCACCGTCTGCCCTAGAGCTTGCTGCCGCGCCAGGGTGGCGAGGGATCGACCAGGGCCGACCTCCAGGACGATGGGAATCTCCTCCCCACCTCCCGGAGCTCCCTTCACCAGCGTCGCGACACCTTCCGCGAAGCGCACCGGATCACGTAGCTGCCGGCACCAATACTCAGGATCCGTGGCCGCATCCTCGTCGATCCAGGTGCCGGTCACGCTCGACACGAAGGGATGCCGCGGGGGCGCCAGAGAGCAGAACTCCACCTGGATCCGAAAGCTCTCCAAAATCGGGTCCATCATCGCCGAGTGGAAGGCGTGGGAAGTATGCAGACGCCGCGCCCGGGGCGGCGTCGCCAGGGCCTGGCCTTCGCCGGCGCTCGAGGCGGCGCTGCCGGCCTCCAGCACCGCAAAGCAGGCGTCCACCGCCGGCGCCGGACCGCTGATCACGACGGAAGTGGGCGCGTTGATGGCGGCGAGCTCGAGGTCGTCACGGCCCACCGCCGCCAGCAGCTCCCGCGCTTCCCGTTCCGTCATCTCGACCGCCAGCATGTCGCCCGGCGGCATGCTGGCCATCAGCCGGCCGCGAATCGCCACCAGGCGCAGCGCCTCTTCCAGCCGGAAGACGCCCGCCAAGGTGGCGGCGACAAACTCGCCGAGGCTGTGACCGATCATCGCGGTGGGCTTCACTCCCCAGGCGCGCCACTGCTGCGCCAGAGCCCATTCCACCGCGAACAGAGCCGGCTGCGCCACCGCCGTATCCTGCAGCCGCGCCTCCAGCTCCGGCAGCGGCGCCCGTTCTGCGTGGGGTAACAAGAGCTCCCGCAGGTCGAAGCCCAAAGGCCCGCGCAGCAGCTCACAGCAGCGGTCCAGCTCGCGCCGCAGCACCGGGTAGCTGGCGTAGAGATCCGCCACCATATCCGGGTGCTGCGCCCCCTGGCCGGAGAACAGGAAGACCACCGGCGGAGGCTCCGAACCCAGGGCGTTGCCTCGGCGCCAGCCCGAGCGTTGCCCCTCGAGCATCTCGAGGGCGACCTGCTGACGATCCGCCACCAGGGCGCCGCGATAAGGCCATGGGTGCCGCCCCGTAGCGAGAGTAAAGGCGACATCGCCCCAGCCCGCAACGGCATCCTCGGGGCTCTCTTGCTTGCGAGCCAGCGCTACAGCCAGCCGTTCCCGCGCCGCCTGCAGCGCCTCCTCGGAACGCGCCGAGAGCAGCAGCGGCTGCCACGGCTCCGCAGGATCCGTAGGCGCTGACTCCGGGGGTTCCTGAAGCACCGCATGGGCGTTGGTGCCGCCGATGCCGAAAGAGGAGACCCCGGCGCGGCGAGGATGCCCGTTGGCCTCCCAGGGCGCGGTATCGACCTGCACGCGAAAACCGGCGGCAGCGAAGTCGATGGCGGGGTTGGGGCGTTCCCAATGCAGGCTGGGCACCAAGGTACGCTGATCCAGGCAGCTCACCGCCTTGATCACGCCGACGATCCCGGCGGCGGTATCGAGGTGCCCGAGATTGGTCTTGACAGAGCCCAGGGCGCAGGGGCGGGAACGCTCAGCGCGAGCGTTCTGCTGGAACGCCTGCTGCAGCGCCGCCACCTCGATGGGATCCCCGATCTCGGTGCCGGTGCCGTGAGCCTCCACGTAATCGATGGTCTCGCTGCCGATCCCGGCCGCCTGAATCGCCTCGGAGATCGCCGCCGCCTGGCCGTCGACGCTGGGGGCGGTGAAGCCGATCTTGCGATCGCCGTCGTTGTTGATCGCCGTCGACAAGATCAGGGCCTTCACCGTGTCGCCATCTTCCTGCGCCCGGCTCAGGGGCTTGAGCAACACGCTACCGGCGCCGCTGCCGAACACCGTTCCCGCCGCCTTGACGTCGAAAGCCCGGCAGCGGCCATCCGGCGACGGGATCCCCCGCTCCTCCCATAGATAGCCTTCGGTCAGCGGCGTGCGAATGGTGATCCCCGCCACCAGCGCGAGCTCACACTCCCCCCGCTGCAGGCTGGCGCGGGCCATGTGCAAGGCCACCAGCGAGCTGGAACAAGCGGTCTGAACGTTGACCGCTGGCCCTTCCAAACCGAGCTGATAGGCCACCCGGGTGGGGACGAAGTCTTTGTCGTTGCCGATGAAGATCTGGTACCGCGCGGCCGTCGCTGCCCCCTCCAGAGCGGCCGCCTGGTGGATGTAGGTATGGGCGCCGACGCTACCGAAGACCCCAACCCGACCCGGCACCGAACGAGGGTCATAGCCCGCCGCCTCGAAGGTTTCCCACGCGACCTCCAACAGCACCCGATGCTGGGGGTCCATGAGCTCCGCCTCTCGCGGGGAGTAGCCGAAGAGCTCCGCGTCAAAGCAATCCGCGTGGGGCATCACCCCAGACACCTTGACGTAATCCGGGCGCGCCAACAGCTCCTCGGAAACCCCCGCCTCGAGAAGCTGCTGATCGCTGAAGCGAGTCAGCAGCTCTTCCCCCGCCCTGAGGCCTTCCCACAATTCCTCGACGCCCTCGGCGCCGGGGAAACGGCCCCCAACGCCGATCACCGCCATCGGCTCGAGCGGCGAGGCGGCGGCAGCCGCCGCAGACGAGGCGACCTCAGCGGATGGAGCAGCACCGCTCGCCGTGTCGGTCTCCAGGGAGGCGAGGTAGGCGCCCAGAGTGCGCACCGTGGTGTGGCGGAAGAGCTCCACCAGGGGAATGGGGCGAGTCAATCGCTCTTCCAGGCGAGCGTGGAGAGTGGAAACCATCAGCGAGTGGCCGCCGAGATCGAAGAAGTTCTCGTCCGCCGAAATCTGATCCAGCTCCAGCACCTCTCGCCACAAGTCGGCGACCTCCCGCTCCCACAGCGTTACCGGCTCCACCAGACCCAGAGAACGCGTCCGACGCTCGCGCGGGTCGGGCAGCGCCTTGCGATCTACCTTGCCGTTGGGGGTCAGCGGGAGGGCGTCCAAGACCTCCAGCGCGGTGGGCACATAGGCCTTGGGCAGGCGTTCCCCGAGGTGCTCTCGAAGACCGGGCATCGTAAAGATGGGATCCTCTACAGCTGCTTCTTCGGGCACCAGGTAGGCCACCAATTCGACCGAGTCCTGGCTCGAGGAACGAGCGTCGACCACCGCTGCGCCGATCGCCCGATGCTCCAGCAGAGCGGCCTCGATCTCCCCGAGCTCGATGCGATGGCCTCGCACCTTGACCTGATGATCCAGCCGGCCGAGATAGTGCAGCGTGCCGTCCTGATCCTGAGTCACCAGGTCGCCGGTAGCGTAGAGGCGCTGCCCGCCGGCCTCGTCGGAAGCGGGCTCCAGGGCGGGCGCAGGAATGAAGCGCTGCGCCGTCAGGCTGGGTCGGTGCTGATATCCCCGCACGACCCCAGCTCCCCCGATGTAGAGCTGCCCCGGCACTCCGAAGGGCACCGGCTCCCACCGCGCATCCAGCACCGCCAGCCGCGTGTTGTCGATGGCCTGACCGATGGGGACCGCCGACTCACCGGAGATCACGGCGTGGGCCGCGGACCATACGGTGGTCTCGGTAGGGCCATAGAGATTCCATACCGAAGCGCTGCGCTGGAGTAGATCCCGGGCCAGATCTGGAGGCAGCCGCTCTCCTCCACACAGCACCTTCAGGCGCGGCGTGCCCTCCCAGCCGGCCGCCAGCACCATTCGCCAGGTGCTCGGAGTCGCCTGCATCACCGTCGCGCCGCACTCCACGGCCCGCTCCAAGAGAGCAGACCCCGACGCCACCTCCGCGTCGCCCGCCAGCTCGACCTGGGCTCCCACCATCAGAGGGAGGAACAGCTCGAGAACGAAAATGTCGAAAGACGGCGTGGTGACGCTCAGCAGCACATCCTGCGGCAGGAGCCCCGGGCGCTTCGCCATCGAGGCGAGGAAATTCGCCACCGCCCCGTGGGGCACCTGAACGCCCTTGGGCCGTCCGGTGGAGCCCGACGTGTAGATCAGGTACGCCAGCCGTTCCGGGTCCGCCGGCCCGGCGACGGGATCCGCCGCCCCCTCCAGCAGCAGCTCGCGACGAGCCTCGAGGTCGATCACCGAGCCCGGAAAATCCGGCCAGGCTTCGGCGCCCGCGGCGTCGGTAATCAGCCAGCGGGCCCCGCTATCTTGCACCTGATAGAGCAGGCGCTCCCGCGGGTAGGTGGGGTCCAAGGGCAGGTAAATACCGCCGGCCTTGAGCACCGCCAACAGGGCCACGGGCAAATCGAGGCCGCGCCCCAGGATCACCGCCACCGGCCCTTCAGCCCCGCAACCGAGCTCCAGCAGGTGCGCGGCGAGGCGATTCGCCCGCTCCTCCAGCTCACCGTAGCTCAGCTCCTCGCCACGGCAGCCGATCGCCCGTCGCTGCGGCGCCGAATGCGCCGACGCCGCCACCAGTCGGTGAATCAGCGGAGAGGCCGGCAGGGGGTGGACGCGGCGACGCCAGTGGGCCCTCAGCTGCTGCTGGGCGCTCTCTGGCAGCAGCGGAAGACGTTGGAGCCAGGCGTCCGTATCAGCCGCCTCGAGCAGCGTCGTCCAGGCGTCCACCAATCTCTCGGCGGTACTCGCGTCGAAGAGGTCGCGGCTGAACACCAGGGTAAAGCCAAGGCCGTCCCCCAATTGAGCCGCCGTCAACGCCAAGTCCATCTGGGCTGGAGGGTCCTCTTCCTGCAGCGACTCGAGGGTCATGGGCCCTACCGGCAGGCGAGCCCCGGCGTGACCAAGGGCGAAAGCGCCGAGGGCCGCCAGCTCAGCCTTGGGAGCGCGCTGCCAGGTGAAGAGGTTCTGGAACACCGGCGAGCGACTGGGGTCTCGCAGCGGCTGGAGCCGCTCCGCCAATTCTCCGAAGGGTAATTCCGCGTGGGCTAGGGCACCGGTCACCGCACGCTGCACTCGCTGCAGCATCTCTGACCAGCGCCGGGGCTCACTGAAATCTAGGGAGAGGGCTACCGGCTCCACCAGATACCCCACGATGGAGGCCATCGCCGCCAGCGGCCGACCCGCCGTAGGGGTGCCCACCACGACCCGATCCTGCCCCGCCATGCGGTGCAGGACGGTAGCCCAGCCGGTCAGCAGCATCGCGAACAGGGTCGTGCCGCAGGCGCTGGCCAACGCCTCCAATCGGCGGGCTTGCCCCGGCCCCAGGTAGCCCCGCACGGCTCCGCCTCGATCGGAGAGCACCGGCGGCCGTGGGCGATCGGTAGACAAGGCGAGCTGCGGCAAGGGATGAGGCAGCGCCGCCTTCCAATAATCCCAAAGCTCCTTTCGGCGCCCGTCATCCAGCCGCTTCCGGCGCCACGCCACCAATTCTCCGAAGTGATGCTTCGGCTCCGGAAGCGCCGCAAGATCCTGGCCGCAGAGGCGCCACAATTCGTGATCCAGCTCATCTAGCAGCACGGCGGCGGACCAGAAATCCATCACCAGGTGATGCACGGCGATCACCAACAGCCGCTCCCCCGCCGGGCCTGCACCGATGGCGACCCGCAGCAGCGGGCCCGTGGCGAGGTCCATCGGACGGTGGGCCTCTCGCCGCAGTCGCTTCAGCGATTCTTCCCGCGACTCCGCCTGCGCGCCATCGAGATGAAATTCGAGCCCCCGAGCCGCGCTCCGGCGAAGGGGTCGGCCACCCTCGGACGGGAACACCGTCGAGAGAGCGGCGTGCCGCTCCACCAAGCCCTCGAACGCCTGTCTCAGCAGATCGAGATCGACCTCACCGCGAAGCCACGCGGAGAGCCGCAGTTGATAGGCGGCGCTCCCTGGCGCCATCGACTGGATCAACCACAGGCCCTGCTGCCCAGCGGTAGGGGTCCCGTCCGCGGCCCCTTCCCCGGGAATCGAAACCAGGCCCTGCAGGCGAGCGGCGGCGTCCCCTTCGAGAGCCCTCACCACATCGCTGGCCAGCTCCCGGAGATTTTTCTCGCCGAGAGCATCGTCGAGGGGCAGGGTCACGCCGAATTGCTCTTCGAGCTCATGCTGCAGACTGACCATGCCGAGGGAATCCAGGCCCAGGGCGATGAGGGAGTTGTGCGAGTCCACTCGCTCTGGAGCCTCCCGCAGCGCAGCGGCAACGCGATGTCGCAGCTGCGTCTCGAGAGCGGCGGGCCTATCCTCAGGATCCAGCTGCCGCCACGCGGAGAGATCCCAGCTCGGTCCCTGCTGCGGCGCTCGGTCCTCGACGGTGCGTCGAGCAACATCCTGCAGCTCATCTCGTAGGTAGAGATCTCTGGCAGCGCGACGCCGTATCTTGCCGCTGGTGGTCTTGGGAACCGACCCCCAACGCAGCAGCACGACATCGTGGGCCTGCACCTCGTGGTCGCGGGCCAGGGCCGCGCGAATGGTGTCCAGCACCGGCTCCGGGGAAACCTTGGCGCTGCGACGCTTCAGCTCCTGCACCACCACCAGACGCTCCTCGCCGCCGACATCGACGGAGAAGGCGGCACCACAGCCGGGCCGCAACGCATCGTGGCAGGCCTCCACGGTACGTTCCAGGTCTTGAGGATAGTGATTGCGCCCTCGCAGGATGATCAAATCCTTGCGGCGTCCGGTGATGAAGAGCTCCCCCGCAGCGGTGAGGAATCCAAGGTCACCGGTGTACAGCCCCCGCTGCCCCGTCGCCGACGCCACGGGACGGAAGGTGCGAGCGGATAGCTCCGGCCGTCGCCAATAGCCGCTCGCCACCGACGGCCCCACCACGACGACCTCCCCAACCTGCCCCGGCGGCAAGGAAGCGGTGGATTCTGGGCCGTCGTCGTCCGATGCGATTGGCGCGATGATCACTCGATGATCCCGGCGGCAATGACCGCTGGATACCAGCCACTGCCCCTCATCGCCGGCCATCGCCAGCTCGGCCCGGTGATCGGCCAGCTGCGCGGAATCCACCCACCGGCTCAGGGAACCGCTGCCGGCGTGACCTCCAGTGACGAAGAGCGTGGCTTCCGCCAGCCCATAGCAGGGATACAGCGACTCCGCGGGAAAGCCGCTGACCTCAAAGGCGCGGGCAAAACTCTCGAGAGTCTCGTGGCGAACCGGCTCGGCCCCATTGAACGCGACCTTCCAGCAGGAGAGGTCCAGAGAACGGCGAGCGGAGGCCTCGATGCGGTCCACGCACAGCTCGTAGGCGAAGTTTGGCGCCCCGCTGACCGTCCCGCGATATCGATCGATCGCTTCCAGCCAGCAGATCGGCTTGCGGAGGAAATCCGTCGGGGACATCAACACACACGAGGCACCGATCCAGAGCGGCTGCAGCACGTTCCCGATCAATCCCATGTCGTGGTACATCGGCAGCCAACCGACCACCACCGATTCCTCGTCCATCTCGAAAGCCGCTTCGATCTGCGCCTCGTTGTTGGCCAAGTTGCCGTGGCTCACCATCACCCCCTTCGGTGAGCCGGTCGATCCCGAGGTGTACTGCAGGAAGGCGACATCGTCTGCCGCCGGCGAGCCGAGGGCCGCAGCGTGCTCTGCGAGGGACCCATCGATAGCCCGCGATGGATCGATGGCCAGCCAATGCAGATGCGCCAGCTCCGGAACGCGCCGCGCCATCACTTCGAGCTTCTCGAGGTGAGCGGAGGTCGTCAGAGCGACGCTAGCCGATGCGTCGGAGGCGATGTGACGCACTCGCGGCAGGGTGCGTCGAGAACCCGGCGGATACGCCGGGACGGCGATCACCCGCGCCAGCAGGCAGCCGACGAAGGCCACGATGAAATCGAGCCCCGAGGGGAATAGCAGCAGCACCCTGCTCCCTGGCGGAACGAGGCTCCTGAGATGGTCGGCAAGATCGAGAGACCGGCGCAGCAGCGCCTTGTAGGAGAGGCTTTCGACCTCAACTCCCTGTCGATCTAGGAAGCGGTAGACAATCTGGTCCGGCTTCGCCTCGGCCCATTGAAGAGCACGATGGGTTAGCAGATCCAACGGCTGCCTCCGCTCTGGGCGGTCGATCCGCATAGAGGGGTGGTACAACGACAGTGATGAAAAATGTCGACTACCTGCTGATCAGCAGGGTCGCGATATCGCGCCTCATCAGCCCACGGCAACGGGCTTCCCGATTCCAGGACTCTGAGAATGGACGCGAGTTTCCTTGGATTGATGTCCCTGACTTCTTTCAACGAAAAAAGGCAAGAACGACTTAAATTCGCAATCGCACATGTCGCCCTTGGAGTGCGATACCGATAAAGAATCGGGACACTCCCCGGCGAGCCGCATCAACGGACGTGGAGGCCAAAAGCCTCTAATGCGCATATCTGCATTACGTAGGCCTTTTGACGTCCTAGACTTACGTCGTTTTGGCGTAGCGAGCACCCCTCTGGTAGCCTTACCGATCTCGATAAAACAGAGGATGCAAGACTCTTGGCTGACGAGAAAATCCACCACGACTCCACTGAACGACCCGTCACCAGTGGAGATAGCGAGAAAGCGCAGATCGAAAACTTGGTTTGCGTCGAAGCCGCCCGGTTGGAGCACTTTCTCCAGCGGCGACGGGCGAAGCCCAACTTTCCGTTAGAGCTGAACCTCGCCCAGAGCCTGGTGGATGTGCTCCGCAAGGCCAATGAATTCGTGCCCTCGGCGGCGGGCTCCATTCTGCTGGACGACCCCCTGCTCAAGCACGGGGATCGCAGCGAAGGGCATCTGACCTTCATCGCCGCCTTTGGCGATAGCGCCGCCGAGGTCATCGGCACCCACATTCCGGCGACGGAGGGCATCGCCGGCCACGTCTATCTCACTGGCGAGACGTATTGGGCGCCCGACGTTCGCAGTGACTCGCGCTTCTTCTCCGACATCGACGAGGCCACCAACTACACCACCCAGAGTCTGGTGGCGGTGCCGATCCGAATCGAGCAGGAAGTCTGCGGCGTTCTCGAGCTGATCAATCGCCTGCAGGCCCCCGGTTTCGGCGAAACCGACCGCAACCTGCTGGAGATCTTTGCTGGCTATATCTCGATCTCCATCCAGAACGTCCTCGACGGACGCCAGGCCCAGGAGGTCGCGAAGCGAGACAATCTCACCGGTCTGTTCAACGACCGCTATCTGCACATCGCCCTCTCCCATTCCCTCGCTCGCTGCCACGCCACCGGCTCGGATCTGGCGGTGTTGTTCATCGACCTCGACTACTTCAAGCGAGTGAACGACACCCACGGCCACCTGGCGGGCTCTCAGGTGCTGCGGGAATTCGGCCATTTGCTCAACCAGGCGGTCGCCGACTCTCCCCACTCCGCCATCGCCGCTCGCTACGGTGGCGATGAATTCGTTCTGGTCTTCGAGGATGCAGACCTCGACGCCGCGGTGGACTTTGCCGAGAGCATTCGTTCCCGCGTGCCGGATACGGTGTTCTGCCGCCAGCCGGGGGAGATCCAGCCGGAGCCCCTCAACCTCTCGGGCCTCACCTGCTCCATCGGCGCCGCCTCGCTGACTCGCCATCTGGACGAATACCGCTCCGACGAGCACAGCAAGTCCACTCTCCTGCGCCTCGCCGACGCGGCGATGTACGTCGCTAAGGAGACCGGGCGAAATCGCACCGCCGTCGCCGGTGAACCGGTCCGCCGCCGCTGACCGGACAATCTAGTCAACTGAATCTCGGGGCGCACACCCGACGAGCTCGTAACCCAGTTTTTGGCTCGTGCTCCCGTAGGCACGTTCCTCCAAGGGCCCATCGAACTCCTCGCCCCTTCCTCTCCAGTGCGCCCAGGTCTCCAGCGCGCCCAGCTCTCCAGCGCGCCCAGCCCTGGGGACCTACCCAGCTTACGGGACCACCAGGGCACCTCGCGAGATCTGCTCTGGGGTCTTGGCCTTGACCTCGTCGCGCGATATGCTGTAACGCCATGAATCGATCTGCTTCCGCCGTTTTTTCTGCTTTGTGCCGATTTGCCAGGAGTCCCTCGCTTATGTCGTTCAGCCAAACATTGAGCCTGTCGTTCAGCCCGCTCACTCCCAACGTAGGCCCTCGAACCCTCGTCGCGACTCTGGGGGCTCTCCTGGTGGTGTTGGGATGCCTGCTGCCCTCCCCCGCCGACGCCACGACCTACCGCTGGATCGACGACGGGGACCTCGCCGACGCGACGGATCTCATCGCTGAAATCCAGGTGGTCTCGTCCGCTCTCGCTCCCCCCGAAGGCCGCTACCCGGCCACCGACTACATCGTGGATGTGGAGCGAGTGCTGCAGGGGCAGGCGGAAGGATCCCGTCTGATACTGCGCCTTCCCGGTGGTCCCGCCCCGGGCACCGGTCTGCGCCTCGAGGTGGCCGGCGTGCCGGAGCTAGAAGATGGGGAACGGCTACTGGCGATGCTGGAGCGCCTGCAGCCGGGCGTTTACCGCCTTCACGGCATGATGCTCGGTGCCTTCTACCCGGTGAAGCGAAACGGCCAAGAGCTGGCGATCCGAGACCTCTCTCAGGCGGTGGAGACTCCTGCTCCGGGGGAGGCCAATGGACTGCTGGCGGGGCACTCCTCCCACGCCTCCACCCGCGGCCCCATCGCCCGAGATTGGGAGCGCTTCACCCAATGGCTGTCGGATCGCGCCAACGGTGAACGCCGAGGGGCGGATTATCGAGTGGAGCTTCCGGAACCGGACCTCGGCGCCCTGGTGGACGCTTTCACCATCACCCGTCGCGGCGGCCGCCCGAGCCGAGTGTTCGAATTCGATACCGGTCAGGCGGTGCCTTGGTTCACCTCCCGAGAACGCCAGCCGGGCCTCGCCGGCGGCGGCATTGCGCAGATCCAGTCGGCTATGGCCCGCTGGAACCGAGTCTCCAACTCGAACATCAACCTGCGCTACGACGGCGAAACGTCGAATTTCAACGTGGTGGAATTCTTCGATGAGACCAACGTCGTGTACTACGACGATCCCAACAACGACGTCACCGGCACCTGCCGTAGCGGCGGCGTGCTGGCGGCGGCCTTCAGCTGGGCCGCCGACGAGATCTTCCTGCCCTACAACGGCCGCGACTACACTCGGATCTTCGGCGCCGACATCATCACCAACGATGGCGGAGCCCTCTGCGGCTATGACGATCCGACCTTCTTCGAGATCGTCATGACCCACGAATTCGGCCATACCCTCGGCTTCGGACATAGCTGCGACGAAGAGGCGGGCACGGCTCCCCCCACCTGCCTCAGCGACCCTCTGCTGAATGACGCGATCATGCGCGCCACGGTGCAGAACGTCTTCCGCGGCCCGGAGCTCGGCGTCGACGACATCGCCGCGGCGCGCTTTCTCTACAACCCCAACGTCTCGATCCCCACCGCCCCGGCGGCTCCCAGCGACCTAGCGGTCGAGCTAGACCTTCTCGATGCGACCCTCACCTGGATCGACAACTCCACCAACGAGGACGGTTTCCGCATCGAGCGCAGTATTGGCGATGGCCCCTCGGAGCTCCTCGCGGAAGTAGCAGCCAACGTCGTCAGCTTCTTCGATCCCGGGCTGCTTCCCGATACCCAATACAACTACCGCCTGCAGTCTTTCCGCGGCGGGCAGCGCTCCGCATCGGTTCTTCTGTCGCTGCGCACCCCGCCGCTGACCCCGGTGGAGATCGTTGAAGTCACGACTCCCTCTGGACCGGATCCGAGAGTCATTCGACTCCAGGTAGAGATCGAAGGCCCCGTGGAGCGCCTGGAGTGGGAAACCACCGACGGCGAGGTCGGCTTCGCCGATCAGCCCTGCGCTCCCAGCGCCTACTGCTTCGACCGCTTCGCGCTGGCCGACCTCAGCTTCGGGGTCACCCTCACTTTGGTGGGTGACCTTGGTCAGGAGTCCAGCGTCGCGCGCTCGGTGAATTTCTCTAACAATGGCCCAGACCCGGAGGTGAGCACCTTGGAGTCCCTGGTGCAGAGCACGATCTTCGGACGCCGAGGCGATACCGGCACCTTCCAGAGCCATCTCTGGCTGCACAACGCCAGCGACCGCTGGGCGAACACCGAGATTCAATACCTCCCCCGCGGGCTCTCGAACCGCAATCCGGAAGCCCGAACGGTGAGCATCGCCCCGGGCCGCACTCTCTTCCTCGGCAACATTCTGGCCAGCCTCTTCAACGAAGAGGGCGGATCCGGCTCCCTCGGCCTGATCAGCCGCGGCGCCGCCGTGGAGGGCCAGCCCGATATTCGAGCCATCAGTCGCTCCTTCGTCGAGCTCAATGACGCTCAGGGCGGCAGCTTCGGGCAATTTGTCGGCGAAGACCAGGCCATCGACTTCTCCGCCAACGAGAAGCTCGTCACCGGCATCTTCGAGAGCACAGACTTCATCACCACCCTCCTCGCCGCCAGCCTCGGCGACTCCCCGACCTCGGTGGAGATGACCCTCGTCGATTCCGCCGGCGCGGCCGTCGACGATCCCGCGATCTTCAACCTCGGCGTGCGCACCATGCGCTTCCAGCGCCTCCGAGTTCTCTTCCCCTCGGTTCTCCAGCGCAGCGGTCCCTTCACCGCCCGCTTCCGCAGCCTCGACGGCACTGCCTTCGCCGCCTCCGCCACCCTGCTGGAGGCGGACTCGGAGGACCAGATCTTCCTCCCCGCCCGCGATCTCGGCAGCCTCGACGCCAATCCTCTCTACCTGCCCCGGGTGCTGCGGGACTTCGGCCTCTTCGATTCCGAGCTGGTCTCCCGCCTGGTGGCCCACAACCCCTCCACGGCGGATACCGTCCTGACCCTCGACCTGCTGCTGCGGGGTCAGGACAACTCCACTCCCCAAAGCGCCCAGCTCACCGTCCCTGCGGGCCAGACCGTGGCGGTGAATAACTTGATGCAGGAGCTCTTCGAGCTCGAGGAGGCCACCGGCGCCCTGCGGGTGGGATGGCAGAATGCCCGCGGCGAAGCTCCGCGAGTGCTCAGCCTCGCCTTTGCAAGCACCGAGACCGACGGCGTGACCCGGCGCTTCGGTATGTTGGTAGACAGTCGCGATCCCGCCGAGGGAGCCCAGCAGATCGTTGATTTCGGAGCGGAGCAGAGCTCGATCTTCAAGGCCAGCTACGGCGTGGTGAATCTCGCCGATCGGCTCACCCGAATCGAGGTCGTGCTGCGGGACTCCAACGGCAACGTCATCGCCACCAAGCGCCGTGGCCTCCAGCCCTTCCAGCACCTCGAGCTCAACCTGGTGGGACTCTTCTCGCCCGAAAACATCGGAGAGGGCTCCTCGTGGTCTCTGACCACCGAAGTGGTGCTCGGCGGCGATGTGCTGACCTACCTCGCGAACATCAACACCAGCGGTGATGTCTTCTTCATCCCGGGACGCAGCACCGCTCCGTAGCAGAGCCGCTCCGTAGCAGAGCCGCTCCCGCAAGAGTCATCCCGTATCGCGGCTAGACGTCATCGCTAGACGCCGCAGCTAGAGCCTCATTTAGAGTCTGATTTCGACGGTACCCCCAGGCTCTCCGTCGCCCCCTCCCATCGGGGTGCGACGGGGAGCCTGTTCTCTTTTTGCAGGAAAATCTTGGACAGAGCACTCCAGAAGATGCTGAAAACCCTAAATAGTGATACATTACTTGCACAGAAATTGGACACGCCGCCGCTGCCCATCTTCTGCTCCCTTTCTTTTGCTGCCTCTCTTCTCCACCAGGTCCCCTCGCCTTCGCGATGGCGTGTTGTGCCTCGAATCTCGCTCCCAGAGCGCATCAACTGACCGCATCCGCGGATCAGGCTTCGACTGCAGGATGTCGAACCTCGTCCGCTGCCCGAGGAGAATTCCATGCTTTCTTTCACCCAGCTCCCCGAGAGGAGTCTGCCGAGCCTGCGGGCCGGCGCTCTGATCACCGCCGTCGTCCTGACCTGCCTGCTGCTGCCCTTGGCCGCCCCCGCCGAGGCCCAGAACGGCACCATGATGCAGTACTTCCACTGGTACCTGGACTCCAGCGACAACCTCTGGCTGCAGGTGGCGGATCAGGCCGATGACCTCGCTGGGGTCGGCATTACCGCCCTTTGGCTACCCCCCGCCTATAAAGGCGTGACCGGCTTTGACGTCGGCTACGGCGCCTACGACCTCTTCGATCTCGGCGAGTTCAATCAGAAGGGCTCGATTCGCACCAAATACGGCTATAAGAGCGAATATCTGAGCGCGATCCAGAGCGCCCACACCCACGGCCTCCAGATCTACGCCGACGTGGTGATCAACCACAAGGGCGGCGCCGACAGCACCGAGAGCGTGCTGGCGGTGCGGGTGGACTCCGGCAACCGCAACAACGAATACGGCGGCGACGTGCTTATCGACGCCTGGACTCGCTTCGACTTCCCCGGCCGCGGCAACACCCACAACGCCTTCAAGTGGAGCTGGTATCACTTCGACGGCACCGACTGGGCCCAGAACCTCCAGGAGAGCGGCCGCGTGTACAAGTTCCGGGGCACCGGCAAGGCGTGGGATTGGGAGGTCGACACCGAGAACGCCAACTACGACTACCTGCTGTACGCGGATGTCGACTTCGGCCACCCGGACGTCCGCCAGCACTTCAAGGATTGGGGCGAGTGGTATCTCACCGAGACCGGAGTCGACGGCTTCCGGCTGGACGCCGTCAAGCACATCGAATACACCTACTGGAACGAGTGGCTCGACCATCTGCGCACCTGGAGCGGCGACCCCCTCTTCACCGTCGCCGAGTTCTGGAGCTACGACATTGGCAAGCTCCACAACTTCATTTCTAAGACCGGCGGCCGCGCCCATCTCTTCGATGCGCCACTGCACCTGAACTTCCACAACGCCTCCACCGGCGGCGGCCTCTACGACATGCGCAACCTGAAGGCCGGCACCCTGATGGAGCAGCAGCCGGCCCTCGCCGTGACCATCGTCGAAAACCATGACACCCAGCCGCTGCAGGCTCTCGAATCCCCGGTGCAGGATTGGTTCAAGCCCCTCGCCTACGCCTTCATTCTGCTGCGCGAGGAAGGCTATCCCTGCGTCTTCCACGCTGACTACTACGGCGCCAATTACACCGACTACGGCGGCGACGGCAACCTCTACACCATCAACATGACCTCCCATAAGACGATCCTGGACATCCTCCTCCAGGCCCGCCGGGACTACGCCTACGGCCCGCAATACGACTATCTGGATGACCCCAACATCGTCGGCTGGACCCGCCTCGGAGACAGCCAGCATCCGGAAGCCATGGCGGTGCTGATGAGCGACGGTCCCGGCGGATCGAAGTGGATGGAGGTCGGCAAGGCCAACACCACCTTCACCGACATCACCGGCAACGTCGGCGGCACGGTGACCACCAACGGCAGCGGCTGGGGCAACTTCAGCACCGCCGGCGGCTCGGTCTCGGTGTGGGTAGAGAACGCCGCCCCCTCCGGCGGCAGCGCCGACGTTCACTTCACCTGCAACAACGGCACGACCTTCTGGGGCCAGAACGTCTACGTGGTGGGCAACGATCCCGCCATCGGCAGCTGGGACCCGGCTCAGGCGGTGCAGCTGAGCCCCAACGCCTACCCCACCTGGGATGGCATCGTCACCGGCCTCCCCGCCAGCACCACCGTCGAGTGGAAGTGCATCAAGAAGCACAACGGCCAGGTAACCTGGCAGGGCGGCGCCAACAATAGCGTCACCACCCCGTCCTCGGGACAGGTGAGCGCAGCCGGCTCGTTCTAGGCCCTCAACAGCAAGGGCCTAGACGCCCTGAATTCAGGCTCTCTCATCGCCCCCGTCGGGAACCTCTCGGCGGGGGCGATGTCGTATTCCCCGAAGCTGGGCTGCAACAGATTCAGCTCTCGGCAAACTCCAACAGCATGCCACATTGAATCAACGCTCCAGATTTCTCCAGCTTATTTTCCCCGGCTGAATCTATTCCAGCGATTAATTTCGTATATTCATCCATTGAAATGATCAGGATTTTCGGAGCCTCGCGTGGCTTCGTCTGATCTCGGGAGTCTCGCGTGATTCCTGCTGAGACGCGGATGGTCTGTCGCTACTCCATCCCTGAACCTCACCCCCCATTTGCGTCTCTCTTGCCTCTGCCTCGCTCAATTTGCGTTTCTGACCCCTGACTCGCGTCGTCAGTGGTCTATCTTCACCTACCCTAAACAGGAGGTTTCCCATGAAGCTCACGCGCCAAATCCCTTGGCTGTCGAGCGTCTCCATTCCATGTCTAACGGTGATCGCGATCTTGATGGTCGCGGCTCCAGCCCTCGCTGGAGAGGGCAGCTGCGGCTCGGTTTCGGAGGCCGAGACTTCGAGCGCCGTCGAGGTGACGGACGCTGCTGCGACCGCCATCAACGCCCCAGCCGTGGCTAGCGCCAACCAGCTGAGAGTCGTGCTGGACGAAGAGACCGGCAAGCTCCGCGCCCCGACGGAAGAAGAGAGCAAAGCCTGGAACGAGAATTGGGTGCAGCCCAAGCGCCAGGCCCTTCCGGTCCAGGAGGCCGCCGACGGCACCCAGACGGTGGTTCTCGGCGCCCTCTTCGCTAAGGCAGCCCAGGCCGAGATCACGGCCGATGGCAAAGTCGAAGTGACTCACGATGTCCTGCCGGTGATTCCGATTCCCGCTGAGGCGGCGATTGAAGAAACCGCTGAAGACACCACCGCCGAGGCCACCCTCGAGGAGGAGAAGTAATCATGCGTCGACTTCACCTTCTCCCCATCCTCGCTGCTCTCACGCTACTGCTCGTCGCCCTGAGCCCGGTTCCGGCCGAGGCCAACGCCAATATCTCCATCGTCAATCTCGACGCCGGCACCGGTCAGGGCCTGGATGATCCGACCCCGGTCGCCCCTGTTGGCGGCAACCCGGGCACCACCCTCGGCCAGCAGCGGCTCAACGTCTTCCTGGCGGCGGCCAATATCTGGGGCAGCGCCATCGACAGCACCCAGACCATCTTCGTCGACGCCACCTTCACCCCGCTGCAGTGCAACGCCTTCAGCGCGGTGCTCGGTGCCGCCGGAGCGCAGACGGTGCACGCCAACTTCCCCGGCGCCCCGCAGCTTGCTACCTGGTACCACCAGGCGCTGGCCAACAGCCTGTCGAACTCGGATCTGGACCCGGCGACCAACGACCTCATCGCCTTCTTCAACAGCTCCATCGATAACAACAACAACTGCCTCAACAACACCGACTGGTACCTCGGCTTCGATTCCAACCCCCCGGGCTCGGATATCGACTTCTTCACCGTGGTGCTCCACGAGATCGGTCACGGCCTCGGCTTCTCCTCCTTCGTGGACGAGAGCACCGGCGCCCTGCTCGCCGGTCAGCACGACATCTGGAACTCTTTCCTCTTCGACGCCACCACCGGCCTGACCTGGCGCCAGATGAACAACGCCCAGCGGGCGGCTTCGGCGATCAACACCGGCAACCTCACCTGGCAGGGGCCGCGGGTCACCGCCGAGGCTCCCGGCTTTGCCGCCGGCGTCAATGGCGCTACCGGATTCCTCCAGATGTACGCGCCGAACCCGGTGGAGCCGGGCTCCTCGGTCTCCCATTACGACACCGCGGTCACCCCCAACGTGTTGATGGAGCCCTTCATCACCAACTCCACCACCGATCTGGACATCACCGTTCCTCTGTTCGCCGACATCGGCTGGTCGACGGACGGTTATCGCCTATCGAACCCGATCCCGGGCTTCCCCAGCCTGGTGAACGACTTCACCACCGAGGGAGCGACCCCGGGGCAGACGACCTTCTTCATCTACGGCTTCAACCCAGGGGCTCGGGCGGTGCCCGGCTGTCCTGGAGTCTTCGCCGACATCAATGACATCAACATCTTCTCCTCCGGCCCCGCCAACGCCGCCGGCGAGTACGCCGTCTCTCCCTTCATCCCGGCCATCGGCGGAGCCACCGTGCTCTTCCAGTCGGTGGAGCTCTCCACCTGCTCGGTCTCCAACCTGGTGAGCTATACCTGGCCCTAAGGTCAGCGACGCCTCGCCGACTCCCGATGACGGGAGCGCCGCCGTCCGAGCGCCTTTCCTGCGAAAGCTTCCCTACGAAAGGCCGCCCGGGCGGCGGTTTTCATTTTGCTTTTTCCTTTCGCTCCATTGGGCTGAGCTTCAGTGGTGATGATGATCCAGGGCCCGCGCCGCTAGCTGCAACAAGACGACGGCGACGAGAGGCCTGGGCATCTCGTCTTCTTCGTCCTTCAGGTTGAGCGTCATTTCCGCCCACCAGCTCTCCCGCTCGTGCTCCACCCGGCCCGTGAGCTCCGCCCCCTCAAAGATCACGCGCGTACCGGCCCCGACGAGGTCCCCGTCTCCCTCCGGCCGCAGCTCAGAGGATTCGATCACCAGATCCTGCTTCACCCTCAGCAGGCGCAGCCAGCTCTCCCGCGGTAGCCCGAGATGCAGGGTCGCTCGGGTAGAGCCCACGCTTCCCCAAAACACCTGGAGGCCGTCGTCGAATCGGCCCCGCACCTCGCCTTCGACCTGAGTCAAAGTGAGCTCCCAATGAGTGTCTCCGTCGACGGCTTCGGCTCGCAGACGAAGATCTCCGGCGCGATGCCACAGCTCGATTCGATAGTCGAAACGAGGCTTACCCAGAGTCGGCAGCCGCCACGGCTGGATCACTAACTCTCCCACCCCTTGGGAGTTCCCCGCCAGCTCCGCCCGCGGCCCATAGGCACCCGCCGCGCGGCGGGCCTGGGCGATTCCCCAGGCCACCGCAGCGGCAGCGAGCAACAGCGTCACCGCAAGAAAGATGACCTCATCCGTCATGGTGAATTACCCCACGAAGGGCTCGGAGACTAGTGCAGGGGTTTGAAGGTGCGGTCCGATCGCTTCGAGTTCGGGAACGGCGGAACCGCCGGTCCCTCAGCTCCCAACCTGTACCAGCACCGAAGCATCGGCGGGCAGTAGCTCCACCTCCGCCTTGGATTCCAGCAGCTGCTCGGTTTCCATCACCTCCAGCACCGATTCCAGGATCTCTCCGTCGGAGCGCCCGATCTCGTTCAGCGTCTTACCGACCACCGCCGGCCGCGCGGCGGAGGCCTCGGCGAGCTTCTGAGAGACCTTCTTGGCGGTCTCCGACTCGATCAACCCGACCCGGTTCTCGCCATCCTGGCGCATCGCGCTGGTGACCTGCACCAGACGCTTGACCACCTTCTCAGTGATGTTGTCCACCATCGCGCGATCGGTGAAGGCTACCTTACGGATGTACACCGAGCCTAGACGATAGCCCCAGGTCTCGCTCAGCGGAGAGACCGTCGCCCGCACCGTGCGGCTGAGGCTGTGGCGGTTCTCCAACATCTCCTCCATCTCGAGATTCGACAGAGTAGAGATCGTCGAGCTGGCGACGTTGGCCTGCAGGGAGCCCTCGGGGTTGGCGTTGATGAAGAGGTAGGAGACGGGGTTGCTGACGCTCATCTCGTACCAAATGCCCACACCCATGGGGGTGCCCTCTTCCGAGTTCACCATTTGGCTGCGCAGGTAGTGCTGGCGCAGGGCGGCGGACACGTTGTGCCGCTTGCCGAAGAAGGGGATCAGCAGGGCCTTCGGCCCGAAGCGCAGCATCGGAAAGTTGAGCCCCGGCTCGTCCAGCACCCCCAGCACCTTGCCGAAGAGGGTGAAGACCTGAGCCTGCCGCTCCCGCACCACCGCGTAGAGGCCGAAGGCTCGGGCGAGACGCAACACGATGGGGACGATAGTCAGCCCGAGGAAGAGGCCCGTGAACGCGCCGATCATGACGCACCTCCCTCTTTGGCGGCGGAGAGGATCACCCGACGAGCCTTGCCGTAGAGCGGGACCCGCAGGTTGCGCAAATAGGTATGCAGCGCAGCGGAGCCTCCTTCCGTTTTGACCTGGGCGAGGATCGACGCCAGCTCCCGCAGCGGTGCGACCTCCGCCTCGGCCTTGTTCTGGGCGATCTCCACCGCCCGCTCGCTCATGGTGATCTGCTGCTCCGCATCCGCCCGGGCGGTGGAGATATCCGCCGCCACCTGGTTCCGGGTGGAGTTGATCGCCGAGAGGGCGTGATCGACCTCCGGCGGCGGATCGATCTCGGTGATCAGCGCCGCATCCAGCTCGATGCCGTAGCGCCCCGCGGTGGCCCGACACTGCTGCTCCATGTACTCGTTGAGCAGCGGCAGGTTCTTGCGCAGGTCGTTGATGGAGACCCCTTCGGAAAGCTCGGCCTTCGCCCCTTCCCCTCTCAGCTCCCCGTCTTCCAGCAGGCTAGCACCCCGAGGATCGGTGAAGTTGGCGATGCGCTCTCGCAGCACCGAAACAAAGAAGCCCATCACGTGCTCCAGCGGGCTCACCACCCCGAAGAGATAGGGATAGAGGTTGCTCTCGCTCACCCGATAGCGCAGCTGACCGTTCACGCCGGTGGTCAAATTATCCTTCGTCACCGCCTCGATGGTGCTCTGCTGCTTGGTCGGGTCCCACACAATGTCCACCGCTTCGGTGGCCACCGAGACCTTATGTACCTTCTGCCAGGGCCACTTGAGGTACGGCCCGCCGGGCGGGATCACCTCCAGCTGAGGATATTGATAGCGCTCCAGCTCCTGCTCTGAAAGCTCCCCCGCCGGTACCGGAGGTCCGGGCAGACGATGAGCACGCCCGAAAGTGGTTTTCACCGCTCGCTCATTGGGGCGCACCGTGAAGAAGCCGGTAAGGCCCACTCGGACGACGAAGTAGAAAAAAAGGCCAAAGACAAAACTCACCGCAAAACCCATGCGCTCTCCTTTGCATTCAACCGTGCTTGTATTGAACCGTGAATCACCAAACTGGATTCCAAGACTGGATCACAAAACTTCATTCCAAGACCGTCGCGTGGCGAGGGGTTCCTGGACCATCTTCTTACCGCGGGCCTCGCCCCCGGTGATCTTTCTCACGAGTCTCTAGAGCTTCACGCTAGCACATGCTGGCCGCCGATCCGGTGCCCCTGCCGCGAGCTTTGAGGCGAGCGGTGCGCCCCTCGCCCCCTTTCCCAAAGCACACCCCTCGGGCCCCCGCGGGTATCGGAGCTGCGCCGTGAGGAAACACGCTCCTGCGCCAACGATGGCCGCCGTGATCTGCGATACACTCAGCGCCGTACCTTGGTGTCTTGCTGTGAGGCCTCGGGGCTGTTCCTATCTCCAGTTCTGACGGTATCTCCTCTCTTCGTGGCGGCCTTCCAGGCCCCGAAGCGCTGCCGAATCTCGCAGCTCTTCTCGGCTTGAGGTTCGCAATCCTGCGCCTATCGACCGCCCCCGATCCACTGACCACAGAAAGGTATCTTTCATGTCCCTGACCCAGCTTTCCGGCCCTATCGCCTTCGACTCCGCCCAGGTAATCGGCGTCAACGCAGTCCGCACGACCGAGATCCCCGGCACCACCGATCGAGTGCATTCCTTTGACATTTTCCTTCAGGGCACCACTCTGGGCTTTGGCAGCGACAACGAAGCCGATGCGCAAAAGGCGCACGCGGAGGTCAAGGCATTGGTCGGTGAGAGCTTCAGCGGTGGCGGTATCTCCGTCAACAAGGGCGCCGTGCTCGGCCTGGGCACCATCGCCGAGGTCAGCGGGGTCGAGGGGGATGTCCACGACTTCACCTTCGCCATCCTGGTGGACGGCGGCAACCTCAACCCCCGCTTCGACTCCTTGGCAGACGCCCAGAACTTCTGGAACGAGATCGCCGGGAACGCTGCTTAAGTCCCCGCTTCACCCAGGAGCCCTTCTCTAGGGCAGATCGACGGCCAAGCTCACCCTGGAGCTTGGCCGTTCTTCGTTGAGCTCAAGTCCCGGCCGAAGCCCTCGCTAGCCTCACCCCCTGCTGGCCCCAAACTTCCTTCGCCTAGATCTTCGTTGGACCAAGCCAAGGGGCCTTGCACTCAGTCGGTGGAACCGGTGGAGCCGGTGGAGCTCTCGTCCAGAATCTCCAGGCGAGAGCGCAAGAAGTGCAGAGCGACGGCCTGAGGCTTGGTCTCCTGCAGCAGCGAATGAGTCTTACGCAGCGCCTCGTCGGTGAACACCACCGAACGGCTTCCGTTGTCCCGGTTCAGAAAGGGGCGGCAATCGCCCTTGGTCGTCGGATATTGGTACCAGGGGTCGTCGCGGGCAACGAGGGCGAGCACCGGCTCCTCTGCCGGCGCTGCCGCCCCGCGGTATTCCGCAAAGCTGGAATGGCAGGTCCAGCCCTCGATGATGCGGCCCCCCAAGCGGGTTTCCTCGTCGGTGGCTAAGGTTGCGGCGACGATGCCTCCCTGGGAGAAGCCCACCAAGAAGAGCCGCTCTGGATCGACCCACGGCAGAGTCTTGGCGCGGCGGATGGCGTGGGCAGCGTCCTGCTGCCGCATCGGCAGCGTGCCGCGGTAGAAGGCGCCGCGATTGGAGTCGGGATCGCAGGATTGCGGATATTTCTCCCGCGCGAAGCTCGGCGGCGCGATCACCGCAAAGCCGCCGTCGGCGAAGAGATCCATGCGCTCGTAGGAGCCTTCCCAGATCCCCGTGCAGCCGTGAAGGTAGAGCACCGTCGGCCAGCGCTTCTCGGCGTGGATCTTCACGCCCTCGAGATCCCGAACTCGAGTCTCCAGCACCTCACCGTCGGCCAGCGGAATCCGCACGAAGGCCGCCTGCCATACCCGCTCCACCTCCTCGGGATCCGACCAATCGGATTCGGTCATCGCCGCTGGGTCGGTGAAGCGCTTGGTGCTGTTGTGCAGACCCTCTTCACCAACCAAGGCCGACGCCCCACAGGCTTGGCTACCGACGCCTACGGCGCAGATGAGAACCATGATTCTCGCCACGGACCATCCCCTTTCGCTGACCATCTCGATCTCCTTCAGAATTTCTATTCCGTGGACCTTGCCTCAGAATGAGGGCTGTTAGTGTTTGAGTCCCTACGTAGAGCTTTAGCTTACCAAGGCTACGAAGCTCCAAGACTCTGCAGTATCGAGGCCCAGCAGTACGGTGCCGACAACCACCGGCTCCGCTTCAAAGCAACCCAGCGGAGGGAAAACACGAGCCTCCGCCCGGTCTCACTCGGTACCCGATCCACCTATTTTTTGAAGGGAGCTCCCCATGGCCAATGAAGAACAGCTACAACAAGCCCAGGACACCGGATTCGAGCTCGCCCGACAGGCCGTCGCCAACCGCAACGAAGCGCTCGGGCGGCGAGCCCGAGCCCTTGCTGGCAGCAGCGGAACCCTCGAATCTCCGGGCTCCTTGTCCACCGGGCCGACCCGCTCTGCGACTCTCGAAGGTCCCGCCTCTGGAAGCCGCGGCGTGCTGGTGGCGGAGGGGGATTCTTGGTTCGACTTCCCCTTCAACGATGTCCTCAACTCCCTGGAGGACGACCACGGCTACGACGTTGAATCCGTCGCTAACGGCGGCGATACGGTGGAATCTATGGCCTATAGCGGAGGGCAGCTGGAAGACTTCCTGCGCTGCCTGGAGCGCGCCCAGCGGCGAGGGATTCCTCCCAAGGCGGTGCTCCTCTCCGCCGGCGGCAACGATGTCGCCGGTGACGAGTTCGCCCTGCTGCTCAATCACGCCCGCTCCCCCAACCCGGGCCTCAACGACACCATTATCGAGGGCGTGATCAGAGAACGGCTAGTGGCCGCCTACGTCACCATCCTGACGGCCGTCACCGCAGCTTCCGAAACGTACCTCGGTCGAGCTCTGCCAATCCTCATCCACGGCTACGCCCGTCCAGTGCCCGACGGTCGCGGCGTCTTTGGCATCCCCTTTCTCCCCGGCCCCTGGCTCCAGCCCGGCTTCCACAGCAAAGGCTTTGGCGACCTCGCCGAAAACGCCCGAATGGTGGGAGAGCTCATCGACCGCTTCAACGACACCCTGAGGGAAATCTCGGAACGCGCTGAATTCCCCCACGTTCACTACGTCGATCTACGGTCGGTCTTGAGCAACGAGCTGGAGGGCAAGGCCTACCGCGAGGATTGGAGCGACGAGCTTCACCCCACCAGGAGCGGCTTCGATCGAGTGGCCAACGCCTTCGCCGAAGCTTTAGAAAGACTGCAATAGCGAACAGGACTACTAGCCGGAGACCAGATCTCTGACGCCGCGACAAAACACCTTGAAGCTAGAGGAGTTGTTCCTCTCTGGATCGAGATGGGGACCTACCCGCCGCGCTCCGTCTCGCTTCTGATATTCAGGAAGATACCGGCGCAGCTGATCAACGGGCCGATCGAGGGAATCAGGGTCTCGATGTGCCCTCTTTCGCCCATGCTGCGCCAGTTTCTGCTTTCCAAAACCATTCGCTATCGCCTGCCAATCCCCCAACACCCAAGCCTCTAATTCGCGACAAGCAACGCGAACCAGCACTCGCTCCTTAGCCGAGTCGTCGGCCAGAGTGACCAATCGCTTCTTCACCACCCGGCAGTCTTGCTTATCCTGATCCCTCAACACCACGAAGCGAGAGTTGGGAGTCTTCCAATAACGCAATCGCTTCGTCAGTTTTTTCTCTAAGTCCTGTCGGCCCTCAAAGATGATGTAGCGCACCGTGAGCTCTCTATCCAAGCGCTCTGCTCCCAATAAGGTCGGAAGCAAGCCCTGGATCAACTCCTTAGCCGACGGCTCCTCCAGTAGAAAGACCAGCGTCATCATCTCAGCGCTGCTCCCTCGAAGAGCCCCTCCTTCCATAGATAACCCAATTGATCCCCTGCGTCGACATAAGCCCTCAGCTGCTCGTCGTCCGATGCCCGCCGAAAAGTGGTAACGCCATTCTCCTTCACCAGCCAAAAAGCTTCCTGAAGTTCGACAGCGTTGAGGAAGTCTGGTGAATGAGTCGAAACGAAAACCTGGGAGCCGCGCCGCCGAGCATAGGCCCTAAACTCTTCAGCCAGCTCCCACAGCAACATCGGGTAAAGCTGATTCTCCGGTTCTTCAACACAGAGCAGGGGATGTGGCTGCGGATCATGGAGCAGCACCAGGTAGGCAAGCATCTTGATCGTACCGTCGGAGACGAAGCGTGCAAGAAATGGATCCTCGAAAGCACCATCCTGGAACTGCAGCAGTACCCTTCCCTGTTCAGTGACTTTCGATTCCACCTTCTCGATACCCGGAACGCGGCGAGCGAGTCGCTCGAGAATCTCTTCAAAAACCTTGCGGTGCTGTTGTCTAAGGTACTCGATGACCAGGGAAAGATTCTCCCCTTCCGTCGAGAGATGCTCCGCGTAGCCGACCTCCTGTTCGGGGCGAGCCTTGGAGATGTGAAAGTCCGAAAGATGCCAATTCTCGATGAGTGTGCCTAGAGCCAACGCTGCAGGGAAACGCTCAAATTGAGCCAGTGCTTTCAGAGCTAGAAGATCGGATGACTTGAGAGTCTGACTCTCTCGCTTGAGATCGTCGACGTCGGCGACTCTCTCATCGAGCTCATTGGTCACCGCCGTCCCTTGCCCCCTGGCAAAGTCGATGAAGTGCCACGGTCTTCCGCTGCTTCCTCGGCGATATCGCAGTACCTCCTTCACCACCACGGGCTTCCCTCGCTCTTCGTCGATGACCAGCAGGTAGGTAATCAGCTTGGGCTTCTTCGACCCAAGATCTGCCCGTACCTGAAGCTCGACTTCAATGGGCCCTTCAGCACCTCTCGTCCTCACCTCCTGAAAGCCTCGGCTGCCTCCGAGCCGACCGAGCGCGGAGGTCACGCTCCCCTTCATCGCCTCCCGAAGAAAACGGAATACTTCGAAAAGCGTACTCTTACCGGAGCCGTTTGGGCCAACGAAGACGCAGAACTTCGGCAAATCAACAAACTCAACATGCTGAAATGCGCGAAAGTTCTTAAGGCGGATCGTTTCGATTTGCATGCGTGCGGAAGCCTTTCCTGACGAAAGCCTACCTGTGAAGCACAGGCTTTCTTACCACTCCCAGGAGAATAACAGGTACAGCCATCCTGGCTCTGAGGCGCTGTACCAATCGTCTGATGAGGAGCAGAGGCTGACCTCGTCGAGATACTCCTAAATTACGGCCCATGAGGCTGTCTCTGTTTACTCTCAAAGCATCGCGAAGTATCGACGGGGTATCTCCGGTGCAAAGAGGTTCCCTTTGTCGAATCAAGCGAACCTGGGACCTCCCAGCAGGAGATCCTAAATCCTAAGTCCTAAGCCGCAGCAACTTCGAAGCAGCTGCCCACATTGCAGTTCCGAGAGCATCGCATGCTATCTACTCCTCCACCCGCTTCGACTCGAACACCCCGTTGGGCTGAATGAATCGAGCGATCCCCGGCTGGCCTGAATCGTCGAAGCTGTCGAAGGACACCCGGAAGCCCTGGAGATTTTCGATATGGAAGTCGCCGGAGGGTTGAGGCAGCAGGGTGTAAAGGGGCTGCCCCGGCAGGCTGAGCACCAGCAGGGAGCCGCTGACGCTGAAGGTGGCGACCTGTCCAGTCTCTCCGCGGTACTGGCCCGAGTAGCGCTGAAGATACTCGGCGTCGGAAAGCCTCGGGTCCGCCTGCTTGTGGAAGACGATGGGCGAGCCGATGAGCTCTAGGGGAACCACCACCTCGGCGACGTAGCCGTCGCGGTGGCGGCGAAACTGCAGCTTCGTGATCTCGAATGCCGGATCTACCGCCTCCTCAGAGCCAACGAAGACGTCGTAATGCCAGTGATCCAGGGGGGTGACGATGTCGTTGAAGGTCCAGGCAAGGCGGTCGCCCTGTGCCGAAACCACCAAGTCACCGTAGCCGGGATCGTGGTAGGTGCCGGCGTAATCCGCCAGCGGATGGGTCGGCGCCGTATCGGCAACCCGAGTGGCGTCGAGGGCCGCTTCGGCCTCGTCCGCAATCGCCTCTTGCTCCTGCCGCGTCTCCAGGGCCTCGCCGATCCAGTCGATGGCCTCGAGACCCAGGAAGCGATCGGCGGCGGTTTGCGCTACGGCGTCGGCGAGGCCGGAGCCGCGATTGTCGAAGGCGACCAGGCCCAGCTCGGCCTCCGGATAGAGGTGAACGCTGGTGATGAAGCCATCGATGCCGCCGCCGTGGCGCAGGCGGCGCTGGCCACGATAGACCTCCACACCCCAGCCGAGGCCGTAGGCGCTCTGCTGCACGTGCTCCCCGCCGACGCCGTTGCTCATATGGGGAGCCTGGATATCCGCCAGAGTCGCCGGCTGGATCAAGGCCTCGCCGTCGACCTCCCCCTCGTTCAGGTTGAAGAGCAGCCAGCGCCCCATCTCCCGCACGCTGGAGTTCACCGAGCCGGCAGGTCCGGCAACGTTGAGGTTGCGAAAGGGGATCAGCTCCAGCTCCCCCTCGTCCCCTTCACGATAGGGCTGCGCGAAGTTCTCGTCCTGCTGCGAATTTTCGACCGAGAAATTCGAGCGCTCCATGCCGAGGGGCTCGAAGAGCCGGCTGCGGACGGACTCCTCCCAGCTGCCGCCATCTAGCTGACCGGAGAGATAGCCGGCGGTGAGGTACATCAGGTTGTTGTATTGAAAGCGCTCCCGCAAGTCCGCGGTGAGCTCGAGATGAGGGAAGCGCTGAATCAGCTCGGCGCGGCTGAGCTCGTTGTTGTTGTACCAAAGGAAATCGTGGCGGGGCAGACCGGAGCGGTGGCTGACTAAATCCCGCGGACTGATGCGGGCGGTGATCGCCGGATCCGAGAGACGAAAGGCCGGCATCAGCTCCACCAGGGGCTGATCCCAGTCCAGCAGGCCCTCGTCCACCTGCATGCCCAGCACCGTCGAGGTCATCGCCTTGGTCGTCGAGCCGATGGCGAAGAGAGTGTCGGCGGTCATCGGCAGCTCCGCCTCGACGTCCCGGTAGCCGAAGCCCTCGGCGTAGACCAACTCTCCCTGGAAGACCACGGCGAGACCTAGGCCCGGCAGGTTGAAATCCTCCACCGCCTGCTCCAGGACCTCATCGAGGCCGGCGAGGGCTTCGTCCACCTGCTGCGCTCGAGCCGCCTCGACGGCCTCTGTGCGCTCGACGGAGAAGCTCAGAGGCCCGCCCCCTTGAGTGAAGGGACCCGAGAGGCTGGCGCCGTCCTCCGACAGGGTACCCTCGAAGGTCGGATCGCCGGGGATGCCGGGAATGTGGAATCGAATCGAGCGCCCCTCCCCCGACAGGAACGCCAAGGGCACATCCTCCAGGGCCTGAACGGGGATAGTGATGGTGCCCTCGAGCCCGCTATCGGAGGAAGCGGTGATGCTCAGCTCGATTCCCAGCGGCCTCCCGGGAACCTCGATGGCTCCGGCCCAATTGCCCTCAAAAAGCTGCGGGTCGACGTTCATCGGCCCTGATTCAGGCTTCGGAGCCTCCAGCGGGGCTGCGTCATCCGCCCGCGCTACGGAAAAGGTGGTCTCTCCCCCTCCCTGACGAAACGGACCAGAGAGCGTAGCGCCATCCCCGGCGAGAGTCCCCTCAAAGGTCGGCTCCCCGGGGACTCCAGGGATCCGGAACTTCACGGCTGAGCCCTCGTGCTCCAGAATCTCCAGAGGCACCTCCTTTGCCCCCTGGGCCGGAATCGAGATCCAGCCCTCCAGCTCGCCACCCTCCGCCGTCGAGAAATTCAGCTCGATGGCGAGGGGCGAACCAGGTACCTCGATGCTTCCCTGCCAGCGTCCATCCACGGCTCCCTCCGCCTGCACACCGAGGGGTGAGAGGAGTCCGGCTCCCAGCGCGAGGAGCGCGGGCAGGAACGAGAAAACGCGGTGGACAAAGGATCTGCGAGCAAATGGGTGCATCGAGGGTGGCCTCCTAGAAATTCAGGCGAAAAGTGGGGCATCAGGCGAATGCCCGATGCCCTTCCTTACGAACCGGAGGTCTGGAATGTTCCAGAGCTCGGCGGGACGGTCCCGCGGGGCCATTTCTTCCGGACGGAATCGCGACGCCAATACCCACACACAATCTCGGTTAGATATGCTGTGAATCCCATGACCCCTCCCCCACCCTTCGCCCGCCGCTGGATCACCGCCGGATGCCTCTTCTTCGCTCTGCTGCCGCTGGGCTTTCTCGCCGGCGTGGCGGTGACCACCCGCTGGCTGAGGCCAGAGGCGGTGGGCTTCGACGCCCTCGGCAACGGCCTTGGCGGAGGCTTCACCGGCGCCCTGGTGGTTTTTCTGGTGGGCGCCGTCGGAGTGCGCTTTCTCTCCCCTCGCGGACGGTTCACGGCGGCGGTGCTGGCCACCATCGGCGCCAGCCTGTGCCTGATCTATCTGCGATCCACCGCGGCGGAGCGACGGCAGCAGGCTCCTGCCCCGGCGACCTCGCTCAGCGCGCCGGCCACTCCTACGGAAGAGGCCCCCGCGACGCCTCTGACGCCCAAAGCGCCGCCAGCCACCGACTGATCGCTCCCCACTAGCTACTATTCTCGGCCCGCCAGCTGATCAGCGGACCGGCCCGAGACAAGGAGGCCGCACCGTGCGCGTTCCCTACGTCACCGTCGATGTCTTCACCGATCGCCCCTTCGGCGGCAATCCGCTAGCGGTCTTCCCGGATGCTCGGCGGATTCCGGAAGCGTTACTGCAGCCCATCGCTGGCGAGCTCAACCTCTCCGAGACGGTCTTCGTCTTTCCGGCGGAAACGCCCCAGGGAACCCGCCGCGCCCGGATCTTCACCCCCTCCGCAGAGCTTCCCTTCGCCGGGCACCCCACCGTCGGCACGGCCTTCATGCTGGTCCATCGCGGAGACGTTCCCTCCGGCGATGAGGGCACTACTGTAGTGTTGGAAGAGGGGGTCGGCCTGGTTTCGGTGAGGGTCGACGGAGCTACGGAGAGTCAGCGCAGGGCGACCTTCACCGCCGCCCAGCTGCCTGAAGAAGGCCCCCAAGACGTCGCCGCGGAAGAGCTCGCCGCCATCGTCGGCCTAGAGGCCTCGGATCTGGCGCCGGCCCCCTGGCGCCCTCGATCCTTCTCCGCCGGGGTCCCCTTCCTTCACATCCCCCTAGCGAGCCTTGAAGCCCTCAGTCGAGCCCGCCTGGACAGCGGACGGTGGCAGCAGCTGGCCGATAGCTGGGCATCGCAGCTCTATCTGGTCGTTCCCCCGGGCCTCGACGGCGACCCCTCCTCCATTCGAGTGCGGATGTTCGCCCCCGGCCTCGGCGTGCCGGAAGATCCCGCCACCGGCTCTGCCGCCACCGCCCTGGCGGGCTATCTCGCCGCCACCACGCCCTTCCACGGCAGCCGCAGCTGGGTCGTTCTTCAAGGTCAGGAAATCGGTCGCCCCAGCGAGATTCATCTCGAGGTCGAAGGACAGGGTTCCGTCGTCAGCCAGATCAAAGTCGGCGGGACCTGCGTGCCGATGGCTGAGGCGTGGCTGGAGATCCCCGATCGCCTGGTGGAGTCCCTCAACGCCTAATCCACCAGCCAGCAGGAGCTCCCTCAGGGAGGCGAGAGCTCAACGAGTGAAACCACCGCGCTGAAGCCCCGTAGTTTGTCCCATAGGGAGATTGGCTCGAGAAGCCGCTGAGGCAGCCTTGCCCAGAAAGGCGCATCTAGGAGAAGGAGAGTCGCCATGACTAAGCTCGTACAGTCCGTCAAGTTCCTGTTCACCGGCCCCGCGATCCTGCTGATGCTGGTGGTGATCAACTACATGACCAGCCCCGGAGAATGGTGGGTGCAGTGGCCGGCGCTGGGTATCGGCATCGCCTGGGTGATCAGCCTGTTCCGAGTGGTCACCGCGCTGATCGTCGCCGGAGGCATCGCCGCCCTGATCGCCGCCTACCGCAGTCAGCAGCGAGCCTGAAGAAGCTCTTCTCCCAGATTCGCGAGGGAGGTTGAAACAGCAGATCGATGGACTCCGTAGGCCCTGACAACTGAAGGAGACCCTGCGATGAAAGTCCTCGAGTATCTGCAATTCCTCTTCATCGGTCCGGTGATCGTGCTCTTCCTCGCCGTGCTCAACTACATGGTGAGCCCAGGAGTCTGGTGGTTCCAATTCGCCGCCCTGGGCATTGGCATCGCCTGGGTGATCTGCTTCGTACGGGTCGTCGCCGCCGCTTTGCTTGCCGGAGGGGTCGCCGCCCTCGCCGCGGTGATCTATCAGCGCAGCCAGGCCTGATTCTGGGCGAGCGTCCCGGGGGGAGCGCGAGAGCTCCCGCGCTCCTTAGCCCACTCCTAGACCCACACCAGGCCTCACAGTCCAGGCCCACAGTCTAGGCCTCACAGCCCAAGCTCTCGAAGGGAGCGCCTCCTGCGGCGCGCCCTTTCTCGTTGTGGCCTAATCCACCACATCCCCCCGCGGGCCTACCCCGCGCCCCGCCGGCTCGCGATTCCACCCCGGCTCAGCGAAAAGCGCGGGTCACCACCAGGCTGCCCCACGTAGAGATGCGATCCGCCTCGCCTTGGGCGATCTCGGAAGTCTGCACCCGAATCACGTAGGAAACGGACCAGCGATGCGGTAACTCCACCACGAAGCCCGCGGTGATCTCTCCGAGCATCTCCCGCAGCTCGCTGCGGTTGTAGGTCAGCGGGCTGTCCCGAAATTGCCCCTGCAGGAAAGCGTTGTAGAAACGAGCCCGCAGGCGAAACTCGCCGAAGACATAGGCCGCTCGCTTCGGCGCCGGCTTCTCCGCTCGCTCCCCCTGGATCGCCCGCACTCCGTAGCCGCTGGGGCCGCTGAAGCTGAATTCCCACCAACGGCTATCGCCGAAGCGACCGATGCGACCACTCCAGCCGAGGGAGGCCTCTGAAAGGTAGCCGAGGCTCACGCCGAAAGAACGCGCCAGCTGAACCTTGCTGTTGGGCCCAGCGGGCGCATCCACCAACAGGAAGCGGCGGTCATAAGCCAGCATCGCCGTCGGCTCCCCGCCGCTGGAAATCTGGCTATCCCAGCCCTCCGGCTGGTCGTAGTCGATCAGGAAGTGCACCTCCTCCTGCAACTCCTCGGCAAGATCCAACCCCAGAGCCCCAAGAGTCAGCGAAACCGCATCCATCCGCTTCCTGTCTGCCGACAGCCGATGCCTCGAATGCCCCACGTACACCAGGCTGGCGAAGGGGCGCTCCCCCACCGGCGGCAGCCGTACCCGAATGTCGTCAGGAGTAAAGGCGATCACCCCCACCTCCACCCCGTGGGCCTCGTCCACATAGCCCTTCGGCCCCTCCCGCTCCCGATTCGCCGCCGGCAGCCAGCCAGCGAGCGAAAACGGCAGCCGCTCCGGATCCTTCGACGTCGCCAACAGCGCCACCCCGAAGGTGTAATCCCGATCCGTCGTCGGCGGGGAGAAGAGGTCGTTGTCGAAGTGGAAGACATAGTGAGTACGGGCTAGTTTTTCTACACCCCCTATCGCCTCGGCCTCCAGGCCCTCAGCTCCGTTTACACCCTCAGCCTGCTCGCCTTCGGCTTCCGACAGCGGCTCTTCGCCCCAAGAGCCAGCCGCGCTGACAGAAACAGAGCCCAGATCGACCGACTGCTCCGCGGCTTCAGCTGATTGAGTCCCAGCGGGTACGGCCTCCGAGGCCCCAGCGGATATGGCTAGGAATGCCAGAAGTCCGAGACTCACCAAGGCACAATTCGGTTGGAGACCAAACAAGCGGGGACGAGACAGGCAGAGGCCGAGAATTCGCTGAAGTGCTCGCATAGGGGGGATTATCTCCTAGCTCGGCCCTGCCGCGGGCAACGAAAAAACCCGCCACGAGATTGAGAAGCCCGTAGCGGGAGAGCGCAGCGTAGGGGAACTATGGGATGAGTACCTCAGGAAGCGGTAACTCCCCTCGGCTCAGCAGTCACGCCGGGCCTTTCCGAAGTTGTATTCCTTGAGCTGCGGATCGACGTCGTAGGTCATGCCGCCGACGAGGACACCATTGACGAAGAGTGGACTTCGATCCACTGCTGGTCGGGAGCGTCGGGAATGTCCCGAGGCGAGAAGTCCTTGCCGGGCACTCGCTCCAGCTGGATCCCCCGCGCGGCGAAGGCCTTGAGGCGGAAAGTGTTGTTGTCGTTGAGGCCCGGGAAGCGTAGTCGCTATCCGCGACAGCTAGTTCCGTAGTTACTTGACAGTGCCGCTGTCCGGCGACAGTCAGCTTTATATGTCAAGAGTGCCCCAGAAGTGTCGCAGAAACTCATAGGCCTCCGGATAACTAGAAATTATTCTTGGCTGCCGAAGTCCGCTACTAACCATACAATTCGGCCCTGCTTTCCATCCGAGAGGTTGTATGTTTCATTTAAAGAAATTCATGAGAGGGAAGTACTCTCGAATGAATGCCATATCAAACTCTTTGGCTGGACATATCAATGGTTGGATCAACTTAATCGGAAGCGCTACGCTACCATTCCCAGAGGTTTGCTCCGCCTATCAACTCCCGGGCACTGGATGCCGGATTGAGGGGCACCTTGGCAAGAGAATCTTTCCGCAAACACAGCCTTTAGATCTTGTGGAAGAGACGATTACTGAGCGCGTCAGAGCCTTGCTTAATCTGGGGGTGTCTTATGATGTCAGCGGACAGCTTCACTCGGCGACACAAGCCAATCAGGCGATCTACTATATTGCTCATAAAGGGAAGGCGTTAGGGCTCTCTCCGCGAGATGGTGGACACATATCACACAGCCTAGCTCTTCCAACCGGACTAGAATTTTCTCCGATTCCTACTAACAATGGAGAAATTTCCTACCAGCAGCTCGAGGACTATATCGAGGACGTTGATGCGAGCATTGTAGTAGTTGGAGGAACCAGTCACTCTCGGGCAGTGGACTATCAGAGACTGCGCAGGATCGCCGACTCGCGCGGAGCTCATCTGCATGCAGACTTGGCACATACTGCCCCATTCATCGCCTCTGGAATCCACCCTCCTGCCTTCCCATTCGTAGACTCAGCAACTCTTGACACCGGAAAAAACCTGCGCGGTCCGCGGGGTGGAATACTGATTTACCGAAACGTCCTAAGTAAGAAGGTTCTGCGGGCGATCTTCCCAGTAATTCAAAGCTCACCGGATCAAAATGCAATGATCGCTAAGGCTTGCTGTTTACTCTCTTGGAATAGGAATAGTCTTTCGATCTACGCACATCGCATGCTCACGCTAAGTAGAATCCTCGAAGATCAACTCTGTCGTGATCCTGAGATACAAGTGGCATTTAACGGAACAGACTGCCATTTGCTTGTCCTAGATCTGCGAAAAACTGGGCTTAGCGGCAAAGCTGCTGAAGAGAAGCTCGAGTCTCAATCCATACTCGTCAATCGGAACCAAGTACCAGATGACCTCCAAAATCCTTGGATTGGCTCTGGCATTAGACTGAGCTCGACAACTCTCGCAATTCTTGGCTATACAGACCAGGATGCGGCCGCTTTAGGTAGTGCGATAGCGGATATTCTCCGCCGATCTGATGCTTACAGCACTCCGCATCCGACAATTGCTCATCTCATCAAGAAGTATCACAACAACTTGGTCAATATCTCCAGTGAACTGAGAGCAGAGTAAGCCACTCAACCTTCGGAGCTGCAGTATCCGAAAGCGGAAACATCAGAGTAACAAAGTCGGAAGCATAGCCGGGTATACCTTGAGCTGATAGCCCAGACTTGTCGGACCTGAGAGCTCTGCACATCGAAATATTATGATTTAATGCCTGGCGGAGATATGGCATATTAACCCCACTTAGCATGTCTAAGCTTTTTTGAAGGGATTCCTCCATTTCCCTTACCGGTGTGACGTAAGCCAAGCGCATCAAGACAATACTATTCATCTCAACCTTAATCAGATCCAAGAGCAGTGTTCTAGGTATTCGTAATGAAGCCTTTCTCATGAAAGAAATGGCATGACCATACCTACCCTTCGCAGCGTACCGCAAGCCTAGATTTACGAAGGCCTGATAAATTTCATTCGATCCAACAGCCGACATGTTCGAGATAGCTCGATCTAATACTCGTGCAGCATCGCCGAGAGCACCCATATTCAAGTACACGAGAGACTTGTTCGTGTCAACTGTCGCGCACTTGAAACGACTGCCACTTCGATTGAAGTAGGAACGAGCCCGCTGCAGATTCCTTAGTGAAACTTCTGAAGGGAACAATGTCACAGTATTTCTGAGTATGACCGCGACGGGTTCTGATAGCTCTGCACTATCCAATGCTAAGGACGCTAGCTTCTTGGCCTCGTCAAATCTATCCAAAGCCATAAGAATGTTCAGGCGGTATATGGTCGCCCAAGGACCCATGGGAAGGCTACCTGAGAGCTGCAACGCATCTTCATACTGATAGAGCTGAGTAAGAAATTTGAACTCAAATAGAAGTAACTTATCTCCATCAACGCTGTCATGTCTCCTCAAGAAGCGGACAAGCTCTAATCCCTTGTCAAAAGATGAGTTCTTCTGCATTGCATCGAGAAGCTTTGAAAGAACTTCCTCTGGCAAGAGTGGGAGAATTTCGTAAATATCTACCGCAAGGGTCGCCAAGTAGGCAAACTGCTCAACGCGATACTGGCTCCGGGCCAGCATTGATATATAGTGAAGGTTCCGCGCCAGTTCTTCGGCTGTTTGCAATCCTATGAGGCAATGCAAAAGATAGGTTTCACCATCTTTAACCTCGCCGCATTCCCAGGTCGCTATGAACTCGTCAACAAGCGAACGCCTCACTTCATTCTGTAGCTCCTCGTCGGCTTCTGCGAGCTCCCGTACCGCCTGGACGACTCGTTCATGCCCAGGCCTGATTAACTCTCCTTGTTCACTGTCGCTCAATTCTAAGTATTCACGGGATACTAGCTCAACTACAACCTCTTCGAGATCACCCCTCGATGCAGTAAACGCAACGCGACTGATCGCTCTCTTAGCAAGCTCCTTCCATACACCTCCATCCAATAGCGTTGCGACGATCAAGAACTGGCGATAGATCAAAGGCAATTTATCAATAGAGGTAATCAGTCCCTCCACAGCTATATCTTGTGACCCGGAAGAGAGTCCGATTGCTAAACGTCGTAAGCAGAATTCTAGATCTTTCGCAACTCCACCCGTCTTACTGAAAATGTCAGCTGCAATCTGCGGAACAGCTTCTTCGTCTATATCCAGAGCACCAAATATGACCTCACCGGTCTCAGACTCTGAAAACGCATCGAGATCTATCGTAATGAGTTTTTCGAAACACCGCACAGGGAGATCTAGCTCAGACTCTCCCTCAATAGTTCGGTCTATGCATACAAGCCGTATATTACTTCCGACACGCTGAAGTATTGACTCCAGAGTTAAACGTGTCTCCAGATTTAGAAACTGTACATTGTCGATTGCAATCGCAACTGGGCGATTCTGAGAAACCCAATGGAGAAAAAGGCTAACCTCTGCCTCTAGCAACTCACTGCCAGCTTCCTCTGTAGATCCTAGCGCTGCTTCAACTGCCTTTTTTGCTCTAAATCCTGCAAATGCACCTAGCGCATGCGCTAGGGTTCTCAGAAAACCCATTCCTTCCCGTCGGCGGTCAGCATATTTCTTTTTGAAGTCCCCGTAAGATGCTCCGAGAGGGACGTTCGTAGGATAACCTTCTGTTGCCGCTCCGGAGACTAAAGAAATCGTCAGAAGGTTTGAGAGCAGCTGCGAGCTTCTGAACTCATCGTTCGATAAATCTATATAGAGGCAAAGAGGGTCTTTCTTAGCCTTTGCTACTTCTAGAGAAAGAACCTTCTTAATAAATGTCGTCTTTCCAGTTCCTGAGTCACCCCGGACTACCAAGGTAGACCCTGAGGCCCTGTATTCCGACAAGTTCAGAAAAGTTCTCGCCTGCCGAATTTCCGACTCTCTCCCGACAAACGGCAGGCTCAATCTTTCTGGCATTATTGACAACTTCGCATTACGTCACAAAGAGCCGCAGCTGGCACAGGAGACGTATCGATGGTAGAAAGCTTTTTATTCTCGAAAATTTACGACGCAGTCACAGGTGGCAACTGTGGATAATTTCTAGTTATCCTAAGTCGATCCATCTATCCAGAGATCGGCTCAGTTGCATCTAATTTGAAACAGTCTTTTGCCCGTTGTAAGACAAGCCTATAACTACTAGCGCAACCTGTCTACAAATTATTTCACCAGCAGATTATTTGGATGAAATTTCTTCATGCTGCTGACCATCATACTGCTATCTATATGTGCGTATCTTTGCGTAGTAATAACAGATGAATGACCCAAGAACTCTTGAACTACCCTAAGATTGGCACCGCCGTTTAGAAGCAACGTTGCAACACTATGTCGAAACATATGTGGAGTCACGTGCCGAGAGAAACCAGCACGGGCTGTAATGCACGCGATGACATTTGAAACGCCCTGAGTCGACAGCGGTTTAGAGAAAGCGTTCAAGAGAAGAGCTGATGTCGAGGCGGGTATTGACCTGCGATGTCGTAGGTAGATGCTCAATGTGCTCTGGGAGCGTGAATCACAGAGTAAGGCTAGCCTTTCACGTGCTCCCTTCCCTTGTATTCGAAATGCTTTATTATGCTCCTGCCAATGGTCAAGCCTGATCGCAACCAACTCCCCAACTCGAATTCCTGTAGCGAACAGCAGCTCTAGAATAGCGAGGTTTCTTAGCGCAAGATATGGCTGAGCAGTAGATATAAGAGGCTCGTCCGGCAAAGGCCCAACCTCCTGCCGCGCCTGATTAAGAATACGCTGAACCTCCTCGGCGCTCAGCACCTTCGGTAGCTTCCGCTCTCGAGCTAGATCAAGCCTGACTAGGCGCATGGGCGAGAGATCTAGTTCACCGCGCCGCACCCAGTAATGGAAGAACACACGCAAGGTGGCAAATTTACGGCGAATCGATGCGGAGGCATACTGGTTCTCTTTCAGCCGGGCGGCCCATTCTTCGAGGATGTCGGGCGTAACGGCCTCTAGGGTCATCGCTTTGGGTAATGCGGCAACGAATTGCCTTAAGTCAGTTGTGTACGCGGCGACCGTCTTGGGGCTGCGATCACAGGTCGAGAAGTAACCCTGGAGGAAGAGGGGGACGGCGGCGTGGACTTCCATACCTTTACCTCGCTTGAATCTGCTTGTGCTTTTCGGCAATTAATGGGCTCAAGAGAGTAGCAATAGACACTTAATCCTTGAAAAAGTCGTCAAAGTGCATAGAAAAAGTCGTATAGCCAGACAAAGAAAACCCCGCCACCGGGCATAGAGCCCGAGGCGGGGAAACGTATCGTAGGGGATGGTTAGCAAAGGAGAGGAAGCAGCAGCCCCTCTCGGCTCAGCAGCCGCGCTGGGTCTTTCCGAAGCTGAACTCCTTGAGCTGCGGGTCGACGTCATAGGTCATGCCGCCGACGAGGACGCCGTTGACGAAGGAGTGGACTTCGATCCACCGCTGGTCGGGAGCGTCGGGGATGTCCTGAGGCTCGAAGTCCTTGCCGGGCACGAGCTCCAGCTGGATCTCCCTCGCGGCGCGGGCCTTGAGGCGGAAGGTGTTGTCGTCGTTGAGGCCCGGGAAGCGCAGTCGCCAGCCGCGCTCTTCCAGCCACTTCGGCAGCACGGGGACCACCTTGCCGACGCCGGGGCCCCGCAGCGGATTGCGGAAGCGGAAGCGCTGCTGATTGAAGCCCTCCAGGAGAAGTCCCCCTCCCCCGCCGCCGGGCACCGGAGCGACGTTGCGCTGACCGATGTTGTTGTCGAAGGGCACGAAGCGGTTGTGGGCGATGGAGGTGGTGACGGTGGTGTCGTTGGCGAGGTCGCCGGTGGCGGAGGCAATGGCCAGCAGGCATTCATGGCCGACGGTGGTGGGGGTCCACTCGAAGGGTCCGACGACGGTGGAGCTACCGGAAGGGATATCCGCGCCGGTGGCGGTGGCGGTGGTCATCGGCTGCCAGTCGCTGGGCCACACCAGGCCAGTGCCGGGGACGCAGGTATAGGCGTCCACGGAAACGTTGGTCGCCGTCTGGGTGCCGCGGTTGCTCACCCGCACGTAGACGTAATTGGTCTGCCCCACTACCGGCGGCTCGTGGGTCAGGCCGCCGTCCGCCGCCAGGCGATTCCAGATGTCCTGACTGCTCCAGAAGTTCCGCAGATACTCGTAGGTCCCCGCGCGACCGTCGTCGATATAGACGTCCACATCCGGCGGATCGCCGGCGGTGACCACCGGCGTCGGGGCCCCGGCAGGCTGGTAGAGCCCCTGCTCCTCGAAGGCCCAGCGCACCACCTTATGAAGGGCGCCGCGGGAGACGCCGCTGTAGTCGTTGGCGAGGTCGTAGTCCATCAGCGCGGTAGCGAAGCCATCGGGGTTGGAGGGGTTGGTCGCCGAGGTGAGGGTGCCGATAGCGCCGATGATCAGGAAGGCGGCGTGTTTGGCGGCCAGCTCCCGAGTACTCTGGTCGGTAGCGTCGCCGCCGATGGAGCGATAGAGGCGAAAGAGGGTGGTGGCGAGAATGGACTCACTGCTGTAGCCCCCGACATCGTTGGTGCCACCCCAGGCCCAGCCGGCGGTGACGTCACGATCGTGGCGACGACCGATGAGAGGAACGAAGGGGAAAGTCTCGAAACGATCCGGAGATTCCGCCTCCCAATCGCCGAGAATCACCCCCAGAGCATCACCGGCGGAGTGGGCGAAGCCGAAGTTGAAGCCATTGACGTGGTCCAGCAGCAGGCCGTGGCAGATCTCGTGCCACACCACCCGCTTGTCGGCAGCGATCCCCACCGGGCAGGTCGCCTCCGCGAGGTTGAAGCCAAAGCCGCCGGAGCCATTGAAGCCGGTGTTGGCGTAGGCTCGGGCGTTGACCGTACCCAGAGAGGCATCGCGGTGATCGGTGGTCAACGGGAAGGTCGTGCCGCCCATGTAGGTATTGACGCTGATCCCCGGCAAAGCGTCGATGAATCGGAAGCAGTCGTCGCAATGCCAATAGGCGTTCACCGCGGCAAAGTCATCGCTGTCGGCGTCATAGAGGAAGTCCGTTCCCGAAGGCTCGGTGGGGGGAGCCACCACCGGCGAGCTCTGCTCCCCGAGGGTGATGTAGGTTCCGTCGAGCTCCTGGTCATTGCCCGGAGCCGGGGTGCTGAGGCCCAGCAGGGTCACCGTCTCCCGCAGGGGATTGAGCACCGTGGTGACGTCGGAGCAGGCGCCGACGGTGGCATCTTTGGCCAGAGACTCGGGATCGTGGCGGAAGATCTGCCCGTCGATGGAATCGACTCCGGGCCGCAGATAGAGGAACTCTCCGGTGGCGGCGTGAAGCAGCGCCCGCCAGTGAAGGCGCGGCCAGGGTCCGATGCTCAGGGTGAAGAAAACCTCGGTAGCCACCACGTCCTCTCCCCGAGCCACCGCCTTCGGCACCGCTCCCACCAGGTAAAGAGATTCGCGCCCGGGCTCGATCTCCTGCTGGCCATTGAGGTCCAGGTTCAGCAAATCCTCCAGCGTCAGCTCGTGGTGGAAAAGGTCGTGGGGATCGTAGCGGTAGATCACCGAGCGCGCCGACGAGATCCCCAGCAGCTTGCCGCGGCCGCGGCGGGCGGCCTTCTGCAGCCATTCCACCAGCGTTTCCCGCTGGTCGGGATCGAAGGGTCGCTCCGCATCGAGGTCACTCACCTTCAGATCGTGGCGGAAGGAGCTCGCGGCGCTGGTCACTTGTCCCTCGGGCTCCCGAAGGGTGACTCCCACCCCGCAATTCCACACCGGCAGGCCGGCGAAGGTCTGGCCGAAGGCCACCACGCGGCTGTTGCCGATGAGCTTCTCCTCGCTGAAGCGCAGGCGATCGCCCTCCTGCACAAGCTCATTCGGGTCGACGGCCTGGTCGAGGGTCGAGAGAACTTCCTTGGAGAAGCCAAAAATCTTCGCGGTGTCCTGGAGATAGGCGGCCGCCAACTGGCGGCCGGTGAAGGAGTCAGCAGCGGCCTGGTCCGGCCGATAGGGCTCTTGAGGGTGACGGAGCTGGCGAGTCTCGCCACCGGCGTCGCGACGGATATGTACGTTGGGAGTCAGATCAAAAGACATCAGGAGGGTCTCCTAGCGTGAGGCTCAAGACAGTTCATGGGGGGCGGCCCTGCCGGCCAAGGCGGGGCTTTGCGAGGACAGCACCATGACTTCGCAATGTCGATGCCATGGAGATCCTGGCGTGCCGCCGAAGCGCGAAACCCCCGGAAACACTCGCTCAAATCGCCCCGGCTCCCACAGGTCATGCTCCCGGCACGGCCGCCTCCTGCCGCTAACGTGGGCATTTCACCACCTCGAATCGCCAACATCGTGGGCACCCTGTTCTATTGGAAATCATCATTGCGAAAAAAAGAACGATACTTAATTGACAATACTGTGTGTCACACACTATTATGTATTCATGAAACGGGGTGACCCGGATGCTCAACACCTGAGCTCCAACATCACGGCTAAGACACCACAGCCACAGCCCCAACGCTAGAAACCCAACCCGCCAGAAGGAGCCTCGATGCCTAGCTCCAGCCCCAGTCCGCCGCTACCGGACGCCAACTCCCCCGAAGCCAAGCTGATCCTCGAGCTTCGCCGCGGCTGCCTGGTGCTCGCCACTCTCAGCCAGCTGAAATCGCCCCAATACGGCTACTCCCTGCTCCAAGAGCTCGCCCAGCAAGGGCTCGAGGTCGAGCAGGGAACTCTCTACCCCCTGCTCCGTCGCCTCGCCAAGCAGGGCCTGTTGAGCGATGAGTGGCTGGTCGAGGGTCCGCGGCCTCGCAAGTACTACCGACTCAACGACGAGGGGCATCGGGTCCTCGCTTCCCTCACCAATCATTGGCAAGAAATCGTCCAGGTCATGGAAGGCCTGCTGGCCGACCCTGCAGGAGATTGAAGAAATGGAATTGATAGAACGCTACCTCTACGACGTCGGTCGTCGTCTTCCCGCCAAGCAGCGCCAGGAAGTGGTGGACGAGCTGCGCACCTCGATCTACGACGCCCTCGAAGATGCCCACGAAAGCGAAGGGATCTCTCGACCAGCGGCGCAAGGCTTCAACGAGGAGCTAGTCGTCGGCGAATTGCAGGGCCTGGGCTCTCCCCAGGAGGTCGCCGCCTCCTACTTCCCTCAATCCCGATACCTCATTGGGCCGCAGCATTACGACCAATTTCGCCAGACCGTCACCTGGGTCTTCTCCAGCCTCGGAGCCGTCTTCTTCGTGCTCTTCTGCATCACCCTATGGGCCCAGCCCCTAGAGCCGGGGCAGTTCGCCGGCCGCCTCGCCGGCTGGGGATGGGAGCTGCTGGATACCTCGATCTTCGTCTTCGCGCTGCTGGTCCTCATCTTCGCCGCGATTCAGCGCCTGGAGTGGGATGAAGATTCGGCGCCGGAATCGGCGGCGTTTGAAGGCAAGGCCTTGTGGGATCCGCGGGATCTGCCCGCCATCGGCGATCTAGAGGAAGTCAACCGCTTCGGTGCCATCACCTCCGCCGTGGCCGACTTGGTCCTCTTGGGCCTCCTCGCTCGCTTGGTCTATCAGCTGCCGGAGCTGATCCCAGAATCCCTCTCCACTCTCGCCAGCTCCACCCTCCTTACCCCGCTACCGTGGCTCGTCGCCGCCCTCGGCCTCGGCTTCCTATTCCACCTGGTGCTGGCGCTCCGAGGGAAATGGCATCGCGGCCTTCGCCTCGCTCACCTCGCCGTCGATCTCGTCGCCCTCTACGCCCTCTGGCAGGTGGTCCAGGGCTTCCTCGCCCACAGCGGCGATCTCGCCGCCGTGGGCTTCTCCGAGAACGCCATTCGCGTAGCCAACGGCAACGCCTGGATGGTCTTGGTGATCTTCTCCGCCATCCTGGTGTGGGAGAACGTGAAGCACCTGCGCTATCTCTTCGGCGGCGCTCCGGCCAAGGGAAGCAGCGTGCAGGTCGCGGGGTCCTGAGGCGGCACACCGCGCGCGCCCCCGGCGCAATTTCTCACCGCGGGCTGCGCTTTCTTATCGCGGGCGATGCCTCCCCCCAGGGCGTCGCCCGCGGTAGTACACTGGGCCCTGCCGCTGGGCCCCACCTCTGAATCCAGCGGCATGCCCACCCGTCCACTCCCTGGAGAAGAAGTCTATGCGCCGCCTCGCCTTGATCCTGCTGATCCTCGCTGCCGCCCATTCTTTCTACGCCCTGCCCCTCACCGCCATGCAGGAGGCGCAGGCCGCCGAAGCAGCTCAGGTTGCTGAGACGACGAAGGCTGCTGAGGAAGCGGAGACTGCCGAAGGAGCAAAGACCGGCGAAAGCTATAGCGTCGACGACCTCCTCAACGCCGCCCGCCTCGGCGACCTGGCGGCGGTGAAGACAGCCCTCGCCGCCGGGGTTGCGGTGGACGCGACGGACCGCTACGGCGCCACGGCGCTGATCAAGGCGGCAAATTACGGTCAGCTGGAGATCGTCCGTCACCTGATCTCCGCCGGCGCTGACCTGGATATCCGAGAGACTTTCTACGGCTCGTCGGCGATCTCCTGGGCCTTCTTCAACAACCACCGGGCGGTGATCCTGGAGCTCCTCGACGCGGGAGCTACGGATCGGGAGCAGGTCTTCGACTGGGCGCTGGAGAACGAATCGCCGGAGGCGCTGCGCCGGGTGATCGCGGCGGGGCCGATCTACGCCTCGACCCTGGACCCAGTGCTGGCCGACGCGGAGAGCCTTTCCGCGGAGCTGCAGGAAGTCCTCGCGACCGCCAAGAGCCGTCCCGATCTGCCGCCGCCGACCTACTCTGCCGAGGAGCTCCAGGCCTTCACCGGAGACTTCGAGAACCAGAGCGGCGAGAAGACCCTGGTGGTGGAGCTGCGGGAAGATGCGCTGTGGGCCAGCTTCCAGGGTCAAGCGGCGCAGCCCCTCCGGGCCGTCGGGGAGCGTCAATTCCAAACCCGAGAGGCGGCAACCGCAGAGGGTTCCGAGGAGCCCGCCAGCGCCGCGCTGGACCTGGCCTATCGTGGCCGCGCCCAGGCGGTGGAGGGCATCGCCCTGCGCCAGGACGGCGGCGAGCCGGAAGTGTTCGCCTATCGATTGGGTGATTCGGTGGACCCCAACGCCTTCCAGCGGTTGGCCCCGCCGGCGCCCGGAAGTCAGCGCACCGTGAATTGGGCACGCTTCCGCGGCCCCAACGGCACCGGCATCGGCGATGGCGAGAACACCCTGGTGAACTGGAACCTGGAGACCGGTGAGGGGGTTCGCTGGATCGCTCCCCTGGACGGCCTCGCCAACTCCAGCCCGGTGGTCTGGGGAGACCGCGTCTACCTCACCACGGTGGTAGCCGAAGGCACCGACGCCGGAATCCGCACCGGCCTCAGCGGCGCCGTCAGCACCATCGACGAATCGGTGGAGCACCGCTGGCTGCTGCTGGCCTTCGACAAGGGCAGCGGCGAGAAGCTGTGGGAGGCCGAGGTCGGGAAGGCGGTGCCGAAGACCCAGCGCCACTTCAAGGCTACCCAGGCGAACTCCACTCCGGCCACCGATGGCGAATCCGTGGTGGTGATCTTCCCCACCGCTGGCCTGGCCTGCTACAACGCCGACGGCACACTGCGCTGGCACCACGACCTCGGCGGCCTCAACGCCAGCGCCTTCAACGACCCCGGCCTCGAATGGGGCTACGCCAGCAGTCCGATTCTGCACCAGGGGCTGGCGATCCTGCAGCTGGATATCCACGGCGACGCTCACCTCGCCGCCTGGGACCTGAAGACCGGCGAGCTGCGGTGGAAGACCCCGCGCCAGGTCGCTCCCTCCTGGTCCACCCCCGCCCTGCTCCCGGGCCCTCGCGGGGAGGAGCTGGTGGTCAACGGCTCGGTGATCCACGCCTATGACCCCGCCAACGGCGAGGAGCGCTGGAGCCTGAGCCCGAATTCCGAGCTGGTGATCGCCGGGCCGGTGGTCGGCGACGGCGTGGTGTACGTCTCCGCCGGGTATCCGCCGGTCAAGCCCATCTACGCCATCCCGGCGGGGCTCACCGGCGAGCTCGAGGTCAATCCTCGGGCCGGCGATGAGCGGCTGATGTGGACCGCCGGCATCGGCGGGGCCTACATGCCCACCCCCCTGCTCTATCGCGGCCTGCTCTACGTCGTCCACCACAACGGGCGACTGGTGGCCTACGAGGCATCCACCGGACGCATCGTCTACCGGCAGCGCTTCTCCGACGGAGGCACCTTCACCGCCTCTCCCGTGGCGGTGAACGGAAAGATCTACCAGACCACCGAAGAAGGCCAGATCTACGTCTTCGCCGCCGGCGCCACCTACAGCGAGCTCGCTCTTCACGAGGTTGGCGAACCCCTGATGGCCACCCCCGCGGTGTCTGACGGGGTGCTCTTCTTCCGCACCCCCTCCCGCCTGATCGCGATTGGCGAGGGAGGCAGCGAAGGCGGCAGCGACGACCGCCAAACCGCGAGGTAGGTCCCGAAAGGTAGTTAAAGAGAGCTTCGGTCACCAAGGCGCAAAGTAAGCCGAGGGATCGAGGCCAGAGTCATCGGAAACAGAAATGAGAGCAGCCCGGGGAACTTCCCCGGGCTGAATTTCGTGTAAGGGAATGGGCGGTGGCGTCGTATGCCCAATAGCTGCCCCAACGCCGAACCCTACCCGCGGAGATCTCCATGAGCGACGGCCTCACCAACCTGCGACTCGCCCTACGCCGCCTTCGACAGGCTCCTCTCTTCACCGCGCTGACGGTCTTTACCCTCGCCGTGGCGCTGGGGGCCAACGTCGCCGCCTTCAGCCTGATCCACGGCGTGCTGCTCCAGCCGCTGCCCTATTCAGAACCAGATCAACTGATCGGGGTCTGGCATACCGCCCCGGGCCTGGGCATCGACGACCTCAATCAAGGCGCGGCAACCTACTTCACCTACCGCGAGCTCAGCGAGTCCTTCGAGGACATCGGCCTGTGGGATACCGCCCGCTATACCGTCACCGGCCTCGGTGAACCGGAACAGGTGCGGACCCTTCAGGTCAGCGACGGCCTGTTGCCGGTGCTGCGGGTGGACTCCGCCCTCGGACGGCGCTTCAGCGCCGAGGACGATCTGCCGGACCAGCCCACCACGGTGATGCTCAGCGACGGCTATTGGCGCAGCCGCTTCGCCGCGGCGCCGGACGTGATCGGCAAGACGCTGACCGTGAACGGCGAGATCTGCGAGATCATCGGCGTCCTGGGGCCGGATTTTCAATTCCTCGACTACTCCCTGGATATTCTGCTGCCCTTTCAATTTGATCCCGCCGCCGTGGTCATGGGCGACTTCAGCTATCAGAGCATCGGCCGCCTGAAGCCAGGGGCGACCCTGGAGCAGGCGCAGGCGGAAATCGAAAGCCTGATTCCGGTGGCGGTAGAGAAATATCCCGGCCCCATCTCGACGGAGATGGTGAAGGACGCTCAGCTCGCCGCGGCCCTGCGCCCTCTTCGCCAGGACGCCATCGGCGATATCGGCGCCACCCTCTGGCTGCTTCTCGGCACCGTCGGGCTGGTGCTATTCATCGCCTGCGCCAACATCGCCAATCTCTTCCTGGTGCGCTCCGATGGACGTCAGCTGGAGGTCGCCGTGCGCACCGCCCTCGGGGCGAGCCCCTCGGCGGTGACCCGCACCTTCCTCGGCGAGAGTCTGCTGCTGGCCTTCTCTGGCGGCGCCCTCGGTCTGGCGCTGGCGGCCGGCGCTCTAGAGCTGCTGCAGCGCTTCGCTCCGGGGCGCATCCCCCGCCTGGACGAGGTCGCCCTCAACCCCGTCGTGGCCCTCTACGTCCTCGGCCTCACGCTCCTCGTCGGCCTCGCCCTCGGCGCCCTCGCCGCCTGGCGCCGCCGCGGCGGCTCTCTGCTCGGCGCGCTGAAGGACGGCGGTCGCGGCGGAGACGGCCGCGAGCGACAGCGGGCCCGGGGCCTGCTGGTGACGGCGCAGGTGGCGGTAGCGCTGGTGCTGCTGGTGAGCTCCGGGCTGATGCTGCGCTCCTTCGAGGCCCTGCGCCAGGTACAGCCGGGCTTCAGCGACCCCGAGAGCGCGCTGAGCCTGCGCGTGGCGATTCCCTCCGCGGAGATCGCCGACGAGGCCGAGGTGGCCCTCGCCTTCGAGTCGATGCTCACCCGCCTCGAAGCCATTCCCGGGGTCAACGCCGTCGGCCTCACCACCTCCGTCCCCCTCGACGGCAACGACTCCAACGATGCCGTCATGGTGGAGGCCTTCCCTACTCCGGAAGGCCAGGTGCCCCCGGTGCGGCGCATGAAGTGGCTCGCTCCGGGCACCTTCCAGACCCTCGGCAATCCCCTCCTCGCCGGCCGCGACTTCAGCTGGGACGACCTGCGACAGCGGCGCCGGGTGGCGGTGGTGACGGCGGACTTCGTCTCCGACTATTGGCCCACTCCGGCAGACGCCCTCGGCCAGCGCATTCTGCCGGGCATCGAGACCGGCTGGGTGGAGATCGTCGGAGTGGTCGGTGCGGTCCACGACGACGGCGTCGATCGGCCGTCCATCCCGATGGTCTACCAGCCGATGATCGGCAGGGATGCAGACGGCGAGGACGACGCCCGCCGCTCCATGGCCTTCGTGCTGCGCAGCCCCCGCACCGGTACTCCGGAGCTGCTGCAGGAAGCGCGGGCGGCGATCTGGGCGGTCAACCCCAACCTCCCGGTGGCCTCGGTGCGCTCCATGGAAGAGCTGCTGCAGCGCAGCCTCTCCCGCACCACCTTCATCCTCTCCATGCTGGGCCTCGCGGCGCTGGTGGCCCTGATCCTCGGCGCCGTCGGCATCTACGGCGTGACCTCCTACGCCGTCTCCCAGCGCACCCGGGAGCTCGGGCTGCGCCTCGCCCTCGGCGCCCGCCAAATCGATCTCGGAACCCTGGTGCTGCGCCAGGCCCTGACCTTCGGCGTCGCCGGCATCGTCGTCGGCGTGGTGGCCGCCCTCGGCCTCACTCGGCTGATGGAAACCCTGCTCTTCGGCGTCGAGGCTATCGATCTCGGCACCTACGCCCTGGTGGCCGTCGCGCTCCTCGCCCTTACCCTGCTGGCGGCCTATCTGCCCGCACGCCGGGCAGCGAAGGTCGATCCGCTGGAAGCCCTGCGCTGGGAATGATCAGGGGTACTCAGGGATCACTCTGAGATGAAGAAACCAAGCTAAAACGCCCGGGACCAAAGTCCCGGGCGTTTTAGCTTGCCTCAGCGTTCTCCTAGCCTCGGAGCCGCAAAAGGCGCAGCGTCTAGGTGAGGTGAAGATCAGTTACCGGCCGGCCCGCCGTACTGCAGCGCACCGGTGGTCTCGCCCTGGTCGTCGGTACCGAGGGTGAGATTCACCGAGCGATCTACGTCCGAGCCCTCCACATCCTTGGTACCGCCCATGATGATCACTCGCTGCCCGCCGCTGGTCATGTCGTTACGGGTCACATCGTAGCCCTGATCGCGAAGAGTGGTTTCGTACCAGTCGGCGACGGCCTTCAAATCATCCCCAGGGGTGATCTGGTACATGGCTAGCTCCTGCTTGCCATCGTTGCTGCTGAACTGCTGCACGAAGGTTGCTCCCTCGTAGGCGGGCACCCAACCGGGAAGATCGCCGCCGTCACCGTCGCCGCCAGAGCCGAAGGTCGCCACCGTCTTCTCTTCACCATCCTCCCCGGTCTGAGTGACCGAGAAGGTCCCTCCTCCAGCCTCGGCGGTGGCCTCTTCGAAGCCGAAGGTCACCTCTTCCCCATCGGAGCTGGTGAAGGAGACCTTACCCTGCTTGATGTCCTCGAAGTCGACGGTGACCTCCTTGTCCCCGTCGTTCACCAGCCGAAAGGTCGCCTTGCCGGCGTCCTCGTCGGCGGAGACGAAGTCCACGTCGGGGTTCGCCAACGCGAAGGCGCGGGCGGTGGCGGTCACCGGGCTATCCACCAGCTCCTTAGCCTTGGAACCGATGATGTAGAGACCGATGGCCGCGACAACGCCGGCTACGACCAACAGACCGACGCAACCGATGGCGAAATAAAAAACAGGATTTCTCTTCTTGCCCATGGGGGGTGCTCTCCTTCCACAGCGTATTGACGTACTAACTTAGGAAACTTGTCAGGATGGCTTCTTCGAACCAAGGGAAAATCGTGCGCTCGGTGGCGCCCGAAAGTCGAGTGAATCTGAGGCGGGACGCTATCACGACGGCCTCTGGGGAGAGGGCGCCCTCCGCGATACTAACTCCGCAGCGATTCCAGGCCCGCAGCGGTAGATGCTCCGCAGAGATACTGGCCCTACAGAGTTACCAGCCCCGCACCGGCTTCCACTCCTCCACCACCCGTCCCTCGTCCAGCACGTGATACCGATCGAAGAGGGCGGCGGTGAGGCAAGAATGATTGGGCAGAATGCGCACCCGGCTTCCCGGGGGGAAGGCCGCCGCCTGGCTCGAGGAATCCGTGCGGATCACGCCGTGCTCCTGGGATAGGGAGACCAAGCGCAGGCCGTCCAGGGGCGCCCCTTGGGGACTTTGAACTTCGCCATAGCCACAATTCGAGTCCACGTGCTGCGGCCCCTCGTCCTTCGACAGCGCCAGGGCCCCGGCGTTGACCACCAGCTGACGACGGTGGGGGTAGCAGCCGATGACCGTCGCCAGCACGCTGAGGGCGACGTCCCCCAGGCGACAGACGCCGATGGCGCTCTGATAGCAGTCGTAGAAGACGTAATTGCCGGGGCGGATCTCGGAGATCGAAGCCCAGGGGGCCGCCGGCCCCGAGGATGGATGCTCCACCGACAGGGAGGAGAGCCCGGGGGTCGACCCCACCGAAAGATCCGGGATCTCCACCCCCGCTCCCCGCAGCCGATCGGCAAATTGACTCAGCGCGCGGGCCTCTCGCCGCCCAGCGGCGGCGGCGGCGGAGCGATCCGCGGCGTCATAGGCGTCTCCGCCGTGGGAGAGCAGGCCGGCGAAGGAAATGGCGGGATGAGCCGCTAGCCGCTTTGCCAGGGCCAGAGATTCCTCCGCTTCCGGATCAATGCCGCAGCGGTGATAGCCGGTGTCCACCTTGAGCCAGAGGGAGAGGCGAACCTCCCGCGCCGCGGCGGCCTTCTGCGCCTCGGCGACGACGGCGGGATGATCCACCAGCAAATGGAAGTTTCGCAGCCCCTCGCTGAGCTCCAGCACCTCCGGCAGGCGCCCCGGATCGAGGGGCAGGGCCCACAGCAGGTCGTCGAAGCCCGCCGCTGCAAAGTGGCGAGCCTCCGCCAGGGTGGAGACGGTGAGGCCATCGAAGCCTCCGGCGACCTGAAGCCGCGCCGCCTCGACGCATTTATGGGTCTTCGCGTGGGGCCGCAGTCGGACCCCCAGGCCGCGGGCACGGGCCTGCATGCGGCGGCAGTTCTCCACCACCACCGAGCGCTCCACCAGCGCCGCAGGGGTGGTGAGCTGCTGTAGATCCGCCGAGATTTCCTGTGCGGCGCTCATCGCCGTCCTCCAGCGAATTCCTGAGCCCAAAATGTGAAGAGCAGCGACTCGCCAGAGCTACATCGAGGCATCTTCGATGATCTCCCAGCGACCCTCGGCCCCGCGGCTCAGGGCCAGCAGGGTGTAGCCACTGGCGGGCTCGCGGTCGTCGTACTCCAGCAGCCAGCGGGCGGCGACGTGGGCCACCTGACCGTCGGCAGCGGTACGCACCTCCTCGACTTCCAGGGTGAGGGTGCCCATCGCCGCGGCATCCGGGTAGCGGCGCTGATAGCGCTCCAGCACCTGTTGCCGCCCTCGGGTGATGCCCGACGGCGAGACGAAGCGCACCTGCGGCGCGTAGGCCGAGACGAAGGCCTCGAGATCGCCGCGGCTCCAGGCTTCCGCCTGGGTGGAGAGGAGCTTCTTCACCTGCGCGGCTATGTTTTTCTGAGTATTGCTCTGAAGGCTGTTCTGAATGCCGTCCTGAGTTGCAGCCTCTCGGGGCGTAGCCTGCTCAGCGGCCTTTTGAGCGGGCTCCTCCGCGCTCGCTGCCGCCGGGGGTCCGACAGCCAGGAGGCAGAAGAGCAAGAGAGCGAGAACGGAGGCGAAGCCCCGGGGAGAACAGCTTTCGCGGCCCGAGGCATCGATCTTCGGGTAGGGGAAGGCATCGAGGAGGGATTGCATCAGCGATCCTATACGTCGAGGAAGAGGATCTCGGCGGCCTCTCACACTCGAGGGCACGCAGAGGGAAGGGCTGTCGGCATCATACCGCTCTCCCCCGCTCCTCCTCCACACGGCTCTGACCTCTGTTTCAAGGTCCCAGGACCCAGGGCTTGAGCTCCCGTCCACTCCCGACCAACTATTCGCTATTCAGCTTTCCGACTAGCGCCTCCGCCCCCATCCTCCCCCCCGATTGCATAGAAAGGCGACCCTCCGCGGCCCAGGCCGGCCCACCGGGTAGGACGAAGCCTCCGCCAAGGCCGCGCAACCGGCGCGATCCTGGGGCTGGGCGAAAGCAAAGCCCCGATCGCCACGGCGAGCCCTAAGACCAGAGACCGCGGGTGGGTCGCCCGTCGTCGAGGGGGCTGCTGCTCTCTCGGCGACGATTCATCATAGAAAAGAAAATTCATAAATGCAAATGCAGCATATTCTCTCATAGCGAGCGTCTTTTCTTGTCCTAGCTACCCTTGCGTCGTCGCCATCGCCGAGTCCACCATCGCAACACCCCGGGCGCCAGCCAGCGCCTCGGGCTAGCCCGTCGCCCCACCCCTGCCCGGCGGCGCCAGCGGGGCAGCTCCAGGCCTTCGGCGGTGAGCTCCGCCACCACCGAGGTGGTCTGCTCGCCAAGCTTCGGTACCCTCTCCTGCCCCCTCGGCCTTCGCTCATCAAAGCGGGCGGGGAAAGCGAGCCGCAGGCCGTGATCTCCCCGGCGCACCACGTCCCTCGCTCGCTGCTGAGGGTCCTCCAGCGCCGCCGCGGCGCTCAGCACCACGTCTCCGGGAAGGTCGTGGCGGGCCATCCATCGGCGCCAATGTTCGGCATTTTCGGTGGCGATGAGCAGCTCCAGCTCCCTCGCCAGCTGCGGTGAGTCGCTGGGGTGAGGTCGGGCCAAGTCTTCCCGCCCAATGGCGCGGCAGAAGCGCTTCCAGAAGTGGTCTTCCAGCAGAGCTAGGGCAACAAAGCCCCCGTCGGCGCTGCGATAGACGCGATAGCAGGGCAAGGCTCCACTCAGCGGCAGCGGACGTCCCACCGGCTGGGTGCCGGCGGCCTCCGCCGCCCATCCGGTGAGGTTGGCGTGGAGCGCCGCATCGTAGAGGGAAGCGTCGATGCGGCAGCCGGGCCCGGTAGACGAGGGAGCCCTCCCCTCTCCCAACTCTCCCTGCTGGGCTAGATCCTCGCCCTCCTGACGATCAGCCGCAGCCTCTGCTCTTGCGCCTTCCTGCCGACCAGGAGAGCTCCCCTCCCGACGGTACAGGGCCGCCAGCACCGCCGTCGCAGCACTCCAGGCGCCGACCAAATCCGCCACCGGCACCGCCGAAGGCTCGACCGTCGGTGCGAGGGCACCGGCCCGGGCCTGGTAGATCAAGTCGTGACCGGAGCGAGTGGCGTCGGGGCCGTCCTGTCCCCAGCCGGAGACCGAGCATTGCACCAATCGCGGAAACTGCTCCTGGAGCTGCTCCCGCGAGCAGCCCAGAAGGCGCTCGAGGGTGCCGGGTCGAAGGGTATCCAGCAGCACATCAGCGCGCTCCAGCAAAGCCAGCAGGGTGCGCACTCCCGCCGGCTTCTTGAGATCTAGGGCGACGCTCTCCACCCCCGCCAGCAGCATTCCGCCGAGGGAACTCCCGGCGCCGTCGGCGGGGGGAGCCCAGCGCACCGGATCCCCCTGCTTCGGCTCTTCCACCTTGATCACCCGCGCCCCCAGGGAAGCCAGGATCTGCGCCGCCAGCGGCCCCGGCAGCAGTCGCGACAGGTCGACTACCGTGACTCCCTCGAGGGGGCGATGGGCCGGCGCATAGCTCATTTTCAGTTCACCCCGAGGCGGCCTCGCGGCGCCACAGCAAAGCGTCCGAGTGCCCGCCGAGATCGGCGCTCACCGCCGCTCCCCAGCTGCCCCCGAGGCGCTCCAGCTGGGCGACGAGATCCATCGATAGACGGGCTCCGGTAGCCGCCGGAGGATCCCCCAGGGCGAGGGAGCCCCCCTCGGCGTTGAGGCGCTCGAGATCCAACAATCCCAGCGCCTGCTGGCGTCCCCAGGTCGCCGCGAACCCCTGGGAGGCCCAGGCCTTGGCGTTGGAGATCACCTGGGCCGCCGCGGCTTCGTGCAGCTCCAGAGCGTCCAGCTGGGCGAGGCTCATCTCCTCCCCGACCCCGCGCAGCAGAGCGTGGGCGAGGGCGTGGGCCGGGGCCTGGAGCGGCTGTGCCGCCGCCGCCACCGCCGCCGAAGCCCAGCCGGCGAGGGTCGCTCGCGGTCGGAGCCCGAGGTCGCGGGCGGTCTCGGCCCTCATCATCAACAGCAGCGCCGCACCGTCGGCGGCACAGCTGAGACTGCTGGCGCTGACTCGCTGATAGCGCCCCTCTCCCACCGGATCCTCCGCCGCCAGCTCCTGCAGGGTCAGCTCCCCGCGAATTCCGACATCGTCCTCCGCCACCTCTTCGTGGCGGGGAGCGAGGAAAGTCGGCATGCGGTGACTTCGCCGTCCACCGAGGGCTTCCGCCTTCGCCGCCCGGCGATGGGAGGCGAGGGTGATCTCCAGCTGCGAGCGGCGGGAAACATCGTTCTCCTGGGCCATCGCCTCGGCGATTTCCGCCGCGGAGCGCCCGGAGACGGCGTCTTCCTCCGCCGGTGTGGAGGGGGTGAGATCCTTGAAGCGAAGCTTGCCGAGGCTGGAGACCCGGGCAGCGACGTTCTTCGCCCGCACGACTTCCTGAAGGCGGCGGGCGGCGTTGCGGGAGAAGGCAATGGGCCTCTGGGTCAGGGCGTCGACCCCTCCGGCCATCACCACCCGGGCCTCCCCGTCCAGCAGCCAGCGGGCCGCCGTGATCAGGGCGCGACTGCCAGAAACCCCGCCGGCCACCAGCACCTCGTTGCGGGTCGCAGGATGCAGCGAGGCCCGCGCCACCACCTCCCGCCCCAGCTGGGGGCGATCCATCGGTGGGTGGGCACAGCCGAGGGTCAGGGCGTCCACCAGCGCCGGATCGAGGCCCGCCCGTGAGATCAGCTCGGCGGCCGCCGCCGAAGCGAGATCCAAGGCGTCCATGGTGCCAAAGGCACCGCCCATGGGCAGAAAGGGAGTGCGGCAGGCGGCCACCACCACCACCTCTTCCCCCCGCTCCCTCGCGGGAGCCAAACGAGAGACCCAGGCCCGGTGGCGAGCGTGGGGTTCGTCGCCCTCCGGCCGCACGCTCTCGGCACGCTGCCGAATCTCTTCCTCCACCGACGCCTGATTGAGCCTCGGCAATGGGGAGGGAGGGTCGGCGGTGCCTGAGCTAGTCGTGCCTGAGCTAGTCGTGCCTGAGCTAGTCGTGCCTGAGCTAGTCGTGCCTGAGCTAGTCGTGCCTGAGCTAGTAGTGCCTGAACTAGCGGCGCCCGAGTTCGCGGCACCCGAGCTAGCGGAAGAGGTCTCGTTGGCAGTCATGGCTGCGAGAGTCTACCCCAGCCCCTGCCAAGCCCCACCGGCCCTCCACTACTCATCCGTCACCGGTTCCATCACCGGAGAGCTCATCGCCACCAGCGCCTCCGCCACCCGCTCCACCATCGGCTCCGCCACGATGCCGTGGTGATCCGTCGGCAGGTCCACCACCCGGAAGTCTTCGGCCCGGGCCGTCCACCCGGTCACCGGGAAGCCCTCTTCGGCGGCCCGCAGCAGCAGCAGCGGGGATCGCAGCGAACCTCCACGGTAAGCGTCATGGGCCAGGAGATGGGCCAAGTGCACCCGGGCCCAATGGCGCAGCGACTCGATCCTCGCCCCGTCTACGGCCTCCGCCGCGGAATCTGCCACTCGCAATACCAGCGATTCGAGGCGGCTCTCCAGCGTCTCCCCGGCAGCATCCTGCGGCGCCAGCGGCTCGAGTTCCGAGTCCTCGAACCCGAGCTGGGAAGCCACTTCCGAGAGCAGCGCGGCGCTCTGCTGATCCGCCGGCAGGTCCTCCGCCAGGTACGAATCGAGGGCGACAACGAAGTCGACTTCCTCACCGGCGCTCTCCAGCTGGCGAGCCATTTCCACCGCCAACACGCCTCCGATGGACCATCCCGCCAGCCGGTAGGGGCCCTGTGGACGGCGTTCCCGAAGCGCCTCGACGTAGCGCGCCGCGAGATCTTCCAGCGAGAGATCGAGGCGTAGCTCTGCGGCGCTGTCGTGGCGCTGCAGCCCCCACACCGTCCAGCTGGGCGGCAGCTGCCGCACTAGGCTGGCGTAGCACAACACGCCTCCGCCGACGGGGTGCACCAAGGCCAGAGGTACCTCGTCACCCTCTGCTGACCCGGCTCCAGCCGACGAGACTCCTGCTAACGCAGTGCCTCCCGGAGCCAGCGGCACCAGCGGCCTGGGAGCCGGAGCCAGGGTTTCTACCAGCCGCGCCAGAGCCCGCGGGGTCGGCGCCCGGAACAGCGTCGCCAGCTCCAGCTGGCGGCCCAGCTGCCGCTCCACCCGATCCACCAGGCGCACCGCCGCCAGCGAGTGACCGCCGAGGGCGAAGAAGTCGTCGTCGACCCGCACCTCGGCGGGGTCGCGCTCCAGCACCTCCGCCACGAGATCCGCCAGGCGGCGCTCCAGAGCACCTCCTTCGTCCTCACCGAGGACCGTCGATTCGGCCCAGCGGGGCTCCCGCCGCGCTAATTCCTGGCGGTCCACCTTGTCGGCGACATTCCTCGGCAGGCGCTCCTGGACCTCCAGGGCCGATGGAATCATGTATCCCGGCAGGCTCGCCCTGAGCTCCCCCAGCAGCACCTCGGCACCGTGCTCCTCAGCGCTGTGCTCCTCGCTCTCCACCCAGGCCACCAGATGCTCCGCCGCCTGTCCTCGGCCGCGGGCCTGCACCACCGCCTCTCGCACTCCTGGAATCGCCAGCAGCGCGCTCTCCACTTCTCCAAGCTCGATTCGGTAGCCCCGCAGCTTGACCTGGGAGTCCAGTCGGCCGATGAAGAACAGCTCCCCATCCCCGCGGCGCCGCGCCGCGTCGCCGGTACGGTAGAGCCGCGCCCCTGGAGTGCCGCTCCAGGGATCCGGCAGGAAGCTCGCGGCGGTGAGGGCCGGGCGGTGCAGATAACCGCGGGCGAGGCCCACTCCGGCGAGGCAGAGCTCCCCCTCCGCCCCCGGCAGCACCGGGCGCTGCTGGCCGTCCAAGACGTAGTTTCGGCGGCCGGGGATCGGGTGACCGATGGGAGGACCGAGAACCTCCGCGCCGGTGGCTTCGTCCAGCCGCGTCCAGGTGGCGCTCACCGTCGCCTCCGTCGGGCCGTAGGCGTTGAGCAGGCGAATGCTGGAGTCGCGCTGGCGGCGCCAGTCGCGCCAGCGGGCCAGCTCCCGCGCCCGTGCCGCCTCGCCGCCAATGACGATGTGCTCCAGGCATTCGGGGATGTCCTCACCGCTCTCTGCCGGCTCCAGCGGCAGCTGAGCGGTGAGCTCGTGCCAAAAGCCGGTGCTGAGGCTGAGATGGGTGACGCTGGCCCGCCTCATGGCGGCGAGGAATCGGCTTGCGGAGGTGATCATCGCATCGGTGCGCAGCACCATCGTCGCCCCGGTGGCCAGCGGCGCCAGCAGATCCTCGACGCTGGCGTCGAAGGTCGCGGAGGTGAATTGCAGGGCGCGGCTCCCCGGGCCGAGGGCCGCCTGGCGAGCGTAGGACAGCGCGTATCCCTTGACCGCCCGATGGGAGATCACCACGCCCTTGGGGCGGCCGGTGGAGCCGGAGGTATAAAGGATATAGGCCGCGGACCGGGGATCCGGCAGCGAGATCCCATCCGCCGTCGACTGGGCCGAGACCCGCGCCGACTCCCCAACCCGCGGCGACTCCTCAACCCGCGGCGACTCCCCAGCCTTCCCCGCTGCTGGAGCCGCATCGAGGGGAGAGGTCCAGGTCATAACCTCGGCGGCGACGCCTCCGGCCTCGGAGGCCAGCTCCGGCGAGGTGACCATCACCGCCGCCTCGCTGTCCTCCAGCACCAGCTGCTGCCGAGAGCGCGGCGAGCCGACGTCCACCGCCACGTAGGGACAGCCCGCCACCAGGGTCGCCCACAGCACCTCGATCTGGGCCACGCTGCGCTCCAGCATCACCACCACCGGCCGCTCGGCGCCGGCGCCGATGGATTTCAGCTCGCGAGCCAGCGTAGTGACCCGGGCGCCCAGCTGGCCGTAGGTGAGGTGGGCTCGAGGCACTCCCTCATCCGTCACCGCCACCACCGCAACCCGCTGGCGGTGGATCTCCACCATGCGCCAGAAGGCCTCCGTCAGGGTGCTGGGGGCAGAGCTGGCGTCCGCGCCGCTGGCGTGCTCCTGCAGCACCTGCTGACGCTCCGCGGCGGTCAGCCAAGGCAGCTCCTGGAGCTGATCTGGGGTTGCCGCGGCGCAGCCCGCCGCCAACAGCCGGGCGAGGGTGCGGGTCCAGCGACGAGCGGTGGTGGCCTCCAACAGCGACGCGTCGTAGGAGAGAACGATCTCCAGCTGCGGACTCTCCGCGGTGGGAGAGAGGAAGGTGAAGTCCAGGTCCACCTTCGCCGCCGCGGACCCCTCTACGGCCGCCGGAATCAGCTGCAGCGGGCCGATGGAAGAGCCCGCCGCCCCCTCCGAGGCGTCCGAACCAAGGGTCTGGAGATCATCCCCGGCCCGCCAGTCCGCCATCACCTGGAAGAGCGGGTTTTCGCCCAGCAGGCGCTGGGGCGATACCCGCTCCACCAGCAGCTCGAAGGGCACCGACTCCAGCTCCAGACTATCTACCAGCCTCGATTTCACCGTCGACGCCAGCTCCAGGAAGGTGGAGTCACCGTGCAGTGAGGTCTGAACCGTAGGCAGCACCAGGGTATTGACGAAGAGGCCCATCATCCGGCGTACGCGGGCATCGGAGCGGCCGGCGGAAGGCAGACCGAGGGCGAAGTCCCGCTGATTGCAGAGTCGAGAGAGCAGCGACTGGAGCGCCGCAAGCCCTACCGCTAGGGGCTGAATACCGTGGCGGCGGCTCCAGTCCAGCACCGCCGCGGAGCTCTCCGCATCCAGCCTCTCGACCACCTCGGCGGCCGGAGGGAAGGCGAGATCCGTGCGCGGGCGATCCACCGGCAGAGAGAGGTTCTCCACCGCGCGCAGCTCAGTGACCCACGTTTCCAGCCGCTGCTGGAGAGCCGGATGCTGAAGCTTGGAGCGCTGTTCCGCGGCAATCTGACGATAGGTCGCCGGCAGCTCCGGTAGCCGAGCTCGCCGCACCAGGTCAGCGGGGGCCGCAGCTCCCGACGGAGCAGCGCTGCCGACGGTATCTGAAGCGGCGGAGGTGTTTGCCGCGGTGGCGTATAGAGCGAAGAGCTCCTGGCGCAGGACGCCCATCGACCAGCCATCGGAGGCGATGTGGTGGAGACACAGCACCAGGCGGTGATGGTCTGGCGCGAAGCGCAGCAGCAGAGCCCGCAGCAGCGGACCTTCGTCGAGGCGGAAAGGTCGCCGCCAGAAGGAGATCTGCGCCGCGGCGGCCCCGCGGCGGCGATCCCCGGAGTCGAGGTCCTCGAGATCGATCACCACGAGATCCAGCGGACCCGATGGAGGGGCCACCACTCGGGCCTGGAGGTCTCCCGCTGCCGGATGCTCCCCGGCTCCCTTCAGGTCTCCTCCGTTCAGCTCCCCTGCGCTGATGGAGTCGCTGGAACCCGTATTCTCAACCCCCAGGGTGATCGCCGTGCGCAATGCCTCGTGGCGGGTCACCACCCCGGCGAGGGCGAGGCCGAGACCGGCAACGGAGAGCTGCCCTCGCAGATCCAGGGCCATGGGCATGTGGTAGGCCGGAGAATCCGGCTCCAGCTGTTGGAGGAACCACATTCGCTCCTGGGCGAAAGAGAGGGTTTGATCCCAGCTCTCGGCGGGAGCTTCCGCCGCCACCGCCGCGGTGGTGGCGATGCCCGCCGCCTCGTCCACGGCGGCGGCCAGCTGCCGAAGGGTGGATCGACGGAAGATCTCCGCCACCTCCAGGGAGACCCCGAACTCGTCGTGAAGCAGATGCAGCAGGCGGGTGGCGAGCAGAGAATGGCCGCCGAGGCGGAAGAAGTCGTCCTCCGCGCTCACCCGCTCCACCCCCAGCAGGTCCTGCCACAGCGACGCCAGCAGCGCTTCGGTACCGGAGGCCGGGGCGAGGTAAGTTCCCGCTCCGCCGCGGCGCAGCGCCGCCGCCTCCCGCTGCAAGGCCTTGCCGTCGATCTTGCCGCTGGCGGTGCGAGGCAGCGACGCCAGGGACTCGATCACCGGAGGCACCATGTACGAAGGCAGGGAGGACTTCAGGACGTCCCTCAGATGTTCTGACTCGAGAATGCCGCCTTCTCCCGGCACCACGAAGGCGGCGAGATAGGCGTCCTGCCCCTCGCCCACCATCACCACCACCGCCTCCGAAACTCCCGCCTGGAAGCGCAGCGCGCTCTCGATCTCTCCCAGCTCGATGCGCAGGCCGCGCAGCTTCACCTGGAAGTCCAGACGGCCGAGGAACTCTAGCTCTCCCTCGCCGTTCCAGCGCACCCGGTCGCCGGTGCGGTAGAGGCGAGCCCCAGGCTGCGCCGAGGTCGGGTCCGGGATGAAGGCCAGCGCCGTGCGCGCCGGGGCCCCGGCGTAGCCCCGGGCCGGAGCGCCGCCGCCCAGCGCCAGCTCTCCGGGTACTCCTACGCCCGCCACGTCCAGCCACGACGCCCGGTCCTGATCCGCCGGAGCCGCCAGCACCACCGTGCGCACCCCGGCGATGGGGCGACCGATGGGCACCGGCCCCGTCGCTGCCGGCTCGCAGAGATGAGCGGTGACGTCGATGGCGGCCTCCGTCGGGCCGTAGAGGTTCAACAGCTGGACGTGGGGCAGCAGCGACTCGAAGGCCTGCTGAAGGTCTCGGCTCAGCGCCTCGCCGCTGACCACCACCCAGCGCAGCGAGGCCAGCAGATCCCGGGACGCGGCTCCGCTCTCGGCGCCCTCTCCGGAATCCACCGCTCCGGAATCCGCCACCAGCGAATCCCGGTGGCGCAGGTGATCCAGGAAGGAGCGCAGCATCGAGGGCACGAAGTGACACAGGCCCACCTGTCCCTGGGATAGCAGCTGGAGCACGTGTTCCGCATCGCCGTGGCGGCCGTCCTCCGCCACCACCATCCGCGCCTGCATCATCCACGGCAGCAGCAGCTCCCACAGCGAGACGTCGAAGGTCGCCGGGGTCTTGTGCAGCACCGACTCCCCCGCCGCCACCGGGTGGGCCTGCTGCGCCCACAGCAGACGACGCAGCAGGGATCCGTGGCGGCCCACTACGCCCTTCGGCTCGCCGCTGGAGCCAGAGGTGTAGAGCAGATAGGCCGCCTGCTGGTCGCCTGCCTGCTGATCGGTCGGATGGGGCACCGGCGGCGCGATGGCGCCATTGCTCAGGGTCGACCAGCTAGCCACCGAGGCCGGCAGCGAGAGGATCTCTGTGGGGACCTCAGATCCCTCGATTCCGAGATCCGCCGCCGCCCCGGCGGCGGCCTGTTCCAGCGCCGGAGCCAGCGCCTCGGTGGTCAGCACCACCCGCGGCCGCGCCGCCTTCAGCAGCTTGCGCCATCGCGCTGGCGGATGCTCCGGATCCAGCGGTAGGTAAATTCCTTCGGCCCACAGCGTCGCCAGCACCGCCAGCGGCAGGTGGCGGGCTCGGGGCAGGCAGAGGGCCACCACCCGCTCCGCCCCTACGCCCCGCTGCACCAGCGCCGACGCCAGGGCTCCGGCGGCGGCGCTGACCTCCGCCGCGCTCAGCGAAGTCTCAACGTCCGCCAGGGCGGTGCCATCGCCAAGCTGCATCAGGCCCGCCAGCATCCGCCCCACCACGCCGAGGGGAGATTCCAGCCCCGGTCCGCCGTGGCCCCACTCCGCCACCACCTGATGACGCTCCACCTCGTCGGGGGCTGCGAGGGCCCCACGACTCTGGCGAGGATCCGCCGCCACTCGGGTAGCGAGATGAGTAAAGCGACGGGTCAGGCGCTCCGCGGTGCTGGGGTCGAAGAGATCGGCGCGGTATTCCAGCGTGCCGCGAAGGCCCTCGTCATCCCGCACCAAGAAGAGGTAGAGATCGAATTTCGCCGTCGTCAGCCGCACGTCCAGAGTCGAGGCCGAGACCGGTGCTCTGTCGCCTCCGGTGCCGGCGTCGGCGCCCTGCCCCTCCTGGGCTGCCGGGGTAGCGCCCTGTTGATGAGCCGCGCCCTGCTGATGAGCCAGTGAAACCATCGACTGGAAGATCGGGGTACGTCCCAGATCCCGCTCCGGGGCGAGGTCCTCCACCAGCTTTTCGAAGGGAAGATCCTGATCTTCCAGCGCCGCCATCACCGCACGCTTCTCGGCCTCGAGAGCGGCGACGAAGCCCGCCGCCTCGGCCTTGCCGTCGGCCAGCTCCTGGGCCGTCGGGCGCAGCACCGAGGTGTTAGCGAAGAGGCCCACGAGGTTCGCTACCTCGTTCTGCAGGCGACCCGCCACCGGGGTTCCGAGGGCGTGCTGGGGCGAGGCTCCGGCATCCTCCAGGGTGCGACGCCACAGCACCGAAGTGAGGGCGAAGAGGGAGGTACCGCACTGCCTCGCCAGCTGCTCCAGCGCCTGGCTCACCCCCTCGTCGAGCTCCAAGACCCGCCGCGCCGCCGGCCCCACCGCGCCGCGAACGCCGTCTTCCTCCAGGGCCAGGGGCTCGACCTCCGCCAGCCGTTCCCGCCAGGGCTGGAAGCGGCGATCCAGCGCCTCCGCCGTCAGCCGCTGCCGTTCCCGGGCGGCGTATTGGAGATAGCTGATGGGCAGCGGCGCAAGCGCCGCCATCGCCCGCCGCGGCGAGCTCGCCCGACCGCTGCGCAGCAGGTCGTAGAGGGTGAAGAGCTCGCGTCGCAAAATCTCCAGCGACCAGCCATCGCTGGCGATATGGTGCATCGAGAGCACCAGCCGATGGTGGCGGGCATCCCGGCTCAGCAACAGGGCCCGCAGCGGCAGATCCGAGGACAGATCGAAGGGACGCAGGGCGAAGCTTTCGATCAGTCGGTTCATCAGCCCCGACAGCGCGGCTTCTGGTGTCGAGAGAGACGGCGCCGCGGGGGCCACCGTTGAGGAGGCCCCCGTCGAGGAAGCCAGCGGCGAGAGATCGATCACCACCAAGGGGCGGCGGGGGTTCGGCTGCACCACCGGCACCGTCTCGCCGGAGCGCAGGGGGAAGGTGGTGCGCAACACCTCGTGTCGCTCCACCACCGCCTCGAGAGCTGAATTCAGGGCGGCCAAGTCCAGCTCACCCTCCAGCTCCTGGGCAAAGGGCATGTGGTAGGTCGCGGCGGTCGGCTCCAGCCGCTGGAGGAAGGCCATGCGCTCCTGGGCGAAAGAGAGCACCGGCTCCAGGGGGAGGCCCGGCGCCAGCACCGCAGCACCCAGTACTCCAGCGCCGGCCCCATCTCGACCGCTGCCGGCGACCAGGGCCAGGTCCCCCGGTCCCTGCGCCGAGAGGGCGGCGGAGCGAGCCGCCAGCGCCGCCGAGACCCGAGCCGCCAGCGCCCTCAGGGTCGGCGCCTCGAAGACTTCCCGCAGATCCAGGGCCACGCCGAGCTGCCCCTCCACCTGATGCAGCAGGCGGGTGGCGAGTAGAGAATGGCCGCCGAGGCGGAAGAAGTCGTCCTCTGCGCTCACCCGCTCCACTCCCAGCAGGCCCTGCCACAGCGAGGCCAGCAGCGCCTCGGTACCGGAGGCCGGAGCGACGTAACTTCCTTCCCCGCCGCGGCGCAGCGCCGCCGCCTCTCGCTGCAAGACCTTGCCGTCGATCTTGCCGCTGGCGGTGCGCGGCAGCAATGCCAGCGCCTCGATCACCGGAGGCACCATGTACGAGGGCAGGGAGGACTTCAGGGCGTCCCGCAACCGCTCCGAAAGGTCGGTGGACGAGTCGGCGCTCCCAGCAGCATCACCCTCTCCCGGCACCACGAAGGCGGCGAGATAGGCGTCCTGCCCCTTGCCCACCATCACCACCACCGCCTCCGAGACTCCCGACTGGGAGCGCAGCGCGCTCTCGATCTCTCCCAGCTCGATACGCAGGCCCCGCAGCTTGACCTGGAAGTCCAGGCGGCCGAGGAATTCCAGCTCTCCCTCGCCGTTCCAGCGCACTCGGTCTCCGGTGCGGTAGAGGCGGGCCCCGGGCTGCGCCGAGGTCGGATCCGGGATGAAGGCCAGCGCCGTGCGCGCCGGATCCCCGGCGTAGCCCCGGGCCGGGGCGCCGCCGCCCAGCGCCAGCTCTCCGGGCACTCCGACCCCCGCCACGTCCAGCCACGACGCCCGGTCCTGATCCGCCGGAGCCGCCAGCACCACCGTGCGCACCCCAGCGATGGGGCGGCCGATGGGCACCGGCCCCGTCGCTCCCGGCTCGCAAAGGTGGGCGGTGACGTCGATGGCCGCCTCCGTCGGACCGTAGAGGTTCAACAGCCTGGCGTGGGGCAGCAGCGACTCGAAAGCCTGCTGGAGGTCCCGGCTCAGCGCCTCGCCGCTGACCACCACCCAGCGCAGCGAGGCCAGCAGATCCCGGGACGTGGCCCCGCTTTCCTCATCCTTCGCCGCTAGCTCATCCCGGTGGCGCAGGTGATCCAGGAAGGAGCGCAACATCGAGGGCACGAAGTGGCATAGCCCCACCTGGCCCTGGGACAGCAGCTGCAGCACGTGCTCCGCATCGCCGTGGCGGCCGTCTTCCGCCACCACCATCCGCGCCTGCATCATCCACGGCAGCAACAGCTCCCACAGCGAGACGTCGAAGGTCGCCGGTGTCTTGTGCAGCACCGAATCCCCGGCCGCTACCGGGTGCGTCTGCTGCGCCCACAGCAGGCGCCGCAGCAGGGAGCCATGGCGCCCCACCACGCCCTTCGGCTCGCCGCTGGAGCCGGAGGTATAGAGCAAATAAGCCGCCTGCTGGCCGTCCGGGTGAGGCATCGGCGGCGCGGCGGCAGCGCTATCGCCATCTCTGAGCGTCGACCAGCTGGCCGTCGAGGTCGGCAGCACGAGGATTTCTATCGGAGCCTCAGAAGCTCCGATGCCGAGATCCTCCGCCGCCCCGGCAGCGGCCTGCTCCAGGGCCGGAGCCAGCGCCTCGGTGGTTAGCACCACCCGCGGCCGCGCCGCCTTCAGCAGCTTGCGCCACCGCGCCGGCGGATGCTCCGGATCCAGCGGCAGGTACACACCCCCGGCCCATAGCGTCGCCAGCACCGCCAGCGGCAGATGGCGGGTTCGGGGCAGGCAAATAACCACTACCCGCTCCGCCCCCACGCCTCGCTGCACCAGCGCCGAAGCCAGCATTCCGGCGGCGGAGCGGACCTCCGCGGCGCTCAGCGAGGTCTCTCCATCCATCAGGGCAGGCAAATCCGGCTGGGCCCCGAGACCTTCCAGCATACGCCCCACTACGCCGAGGGGGGACTCCAGCCCCGGACCGCCCTCTCCCCACTCCGCCACCACCTGGTGGCGCTCCACCGCGTCGGGGGCGGCGAGGGCCCCGCGGCTCTGGCGGGGATCCTCCGCCACTCGGGTGGCCAGGGTGCTGAAGCGGCGAGCCAGGCGCTCTACGGTGCTGACGTCGAAGAGGTCGGCGCGGTATTCCAGCGTGCCGACGAGGCCCGACTCTTCCTCCACCAGGGCGAGGAAGAGATCGAATTTCGGCGCCCCCAGGGGCAGGGGCTCCGGCGCCATCTCCAAATCGGGGCTCGAGGGCAGAGTGCCCGCCGGGCGATGCAGGGCCACCATCGACTGGAAGAGAGGCGTGCGGCCCAGGTCGCGATCCGAGGCGAGCTCCTCGACCAGGCGCTCGAAGGGGATCTCCTGATCGTCCAGCCCCGCCACTACCGCCCGCCGCTCCGCCTCTACGGCCGCCTCGAAGCTGTCGCCCCACTGCCCCCGCGCCTGTCGTCGCTCCAGCGCCGTCGGATGCAGCACGACGGTGTTGACGAAGAGACCCACCAGGGCCTCTAGGGAGGGGTGCACCCGACCCGCCACCGGCGTGCCGAGAGCGAGATCCGGAGACGCTCCGGCGTCCTCCAGGGTGCGGCGCCACAGGGCGCTGACGATCATGAAGAGGGAGGCGCCGTGGGCGGAGCCCAATTCGCTGAGGGCTGCCTTCACCTCGCGATCCAGGGTGATCTCCTGGCGCCCACCGGGGGCCGCGCCGGAGAGCTGGCGAGGTCCATCCTCCACCAGATCCAGCGGCTCGACCTCGTCCAGGCGACGGGCCCAGGTCTCGACCCCGCGACGCAGTCGGTCGCCGGTAAGGCGCTGACGCTGCCAGTGGGCGTAGTCCGAGTAGCGGATCGGCAGCGGCGGCAGCAGCGCCCCGTCCTCGATGGAGCGCTCCCCATCCTGGCCCGCTGAGGCCTCTTCAGACGAGAGGGCGCGATACAGGATCGCCAGCTCCCGCACGATGAGGTCCATCGACCAGCCGTCACAGGTCAGGTGATGGAAGACCAGCAGCACGCTGTGATCCGCCGCGCCGTGACGCAGCAGCAGAGCCCGCAGCAGCGGTGCCGAGGCGAGATCGAAGGGGCGGGTGACGAAGGCGCGGCCCAGCAGAGCGCTCTCGGTCGACCCGAGCTCCCCCGACGCCACGTCCACCACCGGCAGCGACAGTCGGCTGGGCAGCTCCGCCGCCGCCAGCGGAGCGGCCAGCGGCGCCCCCTCCCGCGCCGGCAGGGCGGTGTGCAGGGCATCGTGGCGAGCCACCAGCAGCGCGAGCGCTCGCTGGAGAGCCTCGATGTTCAGCTCGCCCCGCAGCCTCAGGGCCATCGGCACGTGGTAGGCCGGGCTCTGGGGCTCCAGCCGCTGCAGCACCCACATCCGCTCCTGGGCGAAGGACACCGTCGGCGGGCTGTCGGCGCTCGGCCCACGCTCCAGGCCGTCGCCCCCAGCACTGGTGGCGCGGTCCGAGGAGCTCCGCTGACGAGCGGCCTGGTCCACGGCGTTCTCCAGCCTCGACGCCAGCTGCCTCAGCACCGGGGCCTCGAAGACCTCCCGCACCGGCACCTCGACGTCCAGCTCCCGGCGCAATGCGTTGACCAGACGGGCGGCCAGCAGCGAGTGGCCGCCGAGGGAGAAGAAGTCATCCTCCGCCCCCACCGAGTCCACCTCCAGCAGCTCCGCCCACAGCGCCCCCAGCCGCCGCTCCATCTCGCTTTCCAGCGCCACGAAGCCGCTGGCGGCGCGGCGCGCCTGATCCCCGCGACTGGCCAACGCCTTGCGATCCACCTTGCCGTTGGCGTTCAGCGGCAGAGCGTCGAGCTCGGCGAAGGCCGCCGGAATCATGTACTCCGGCAGGTCCTCGGCGAGGGTGCGCCGCAGCATCGCCGGATCCAGCGGAGTCGACTCCGGCTCCACCTGTTCCTCAGCGCTGCGGGAGATGAAGGCGATGAGCACTCCCTCCCCGGTGCGGTCGCGATGCAGCAGCACCGACGCCGAGGCGATCTCCGGCAGCGCCATCAGCGCCGCCTCGATCTCCCCCAGCTCCACCCGGAAGCCGCGCAGCTTGATCTGGTGATCGAGTCGGCCGAGGAAGTCCAGGCGGCCGTCGGAGAGACGCCGCACCCGATCCCCGGTGCGGTAGAGGCGAGCCCCGGCGAGGTTCGAGAAGGGGTTCGGCACGAAGCGCTCGGCGGTGAGGCCAGGGCGGCGCCAATAGCCCCACGCCAGCCCCTCGCCACCGAGGACCAATTCTCCAGGCACCCCCAGCGGCAGGGGCTCCAGCGCCCCGCGACTCGGCCCGGCGGCGGCGGTGACGAAGGCGGTGGTGTTGTGGATCGGCTGCCCCAGCGGCACCGAGGTGGCTCCCTCCGCCGGCCGCTCCATCGGCATGTCGGTGGCGAAGGTGGTGGATTCGGTGGGGCCGTAAACGTTGTGCAGGCGGCCCGGAGGGGCGGTGTCGAAAACCCGCCTCAGGGCGTCCAGGCGATGAGCCTCACCGCCCACCAGAAGATCGTCGATGCCCCCGAAGGCCTGGGGCCGCTGCTGGGCGACGCGATCGAAGAGGGCCGTGGTGCAGAACACCGTATTCACCCCCTGCTGCTGGAGGTAACTCTCCAGCGCCTCCGGCTCCAGGGTGACGGAGCGCGGCACCACCACCGTGCGAGCCCCGTGAAGCAGGGCTCCCCAGATCTCGAAGGTAGCGGCGTCGAAGGCGGCGTTGGCCATCTGGGCGAGGACGATGTCGGGGCCGAAGGGAATGTAGTCGGCGCCGAACACCAGGCGCAGAATGTTGCGATGGCTCACCGCCACGCCCTTCGGGCGCCCGGTAGAGCCGGAGGTGTACATCAGGTAAGCCAGGGCGTGGCCGCCGAGGGACGAGGGCAGGCGGGGGACGCTCTGTCCCGAATCCGCCTCACCGGAGATCTCGCCTAGAAGCTCCGCCGATGGCGAGCTCCCCACCGGGATCAGCCCCGGCAGCAGCGAGCCTTCCCCTCTCCCGTTCTCGGGCCCAGCTTCCTCTAGAGCCTCCTGAAGCCGACGGGCGCCGGCGGCATCCGCCACCACCTGCTCCAATCCCGCATCTTCCACCAGGAAGGCGAGGCGCGACGCCGGCAGCTCGGGATCCAGCGGCACATAGGCGCCGCCGGCGGCGAGGATCGCCGTCATCGCCACCGGCAGGGCGCGGCCGCGCTCGACGCACAGCCCCACCGGCTCCCCGGCGGCGACTCCCACCGCCGCCAGCTCATCGGCCAGCTGCGCCGCCCAGGCCACCAGCTGGCGGTAGCTCAGCTCTCCGCCCTCGTCCACCACCGCGATCGCCTCCGGCCGTCGCGCCGCCGCCGCCATCAGGCGAGCGCCGAGGGAATCCGATTCATGGAAAGCGCTGGTGGTGTCGTTGACCTCCACCAGCAGCTGCTGGCGCTGAGCTCCGGTGAGCAGGGAGAGGGTCTCGAGAGGCCTGTCGGGGGAGGCCGTGGCGGCGGCCACGAAGCGCTCCAGCTGACCAGCCCAGCGCTGCACGGTGGTGGCGTCGAAAAGATCCTGGCGATACTCCAGGGCTCCCTCCACAGACTCCACGTCCCCTTCCCGAGTCGCCTTGGTGGAGAGATAGAGATCGAATTTCGCCGCCTCCGCTCGCGGCATCCGGAACTCCAGCTGCAGCTCCCCCAGCCGGGCCGACGAGGGGGCCGGGGCGTTGTGGCCAAAGACCACCTGGAAGAGGGGCAGGCGCCCCGGCTCCCGGGGCGGCGCCAGCTCCTCCACCAGCTTGTCGAAGGGCAGCTCCTGGTGGTCGAGGGCCTCCAGCACCTCCCGGCGGGTGGCCTCCAGGGCGCTTTCCAAACCATCGTCCTCGCCGTGCCGCGCCCGCAGCACGACGGTGTTGACGAAGAGCCCCACCAGGTTCTCCAGGGAGGAGTGCACCCGGCCCACAACGGGGGTTCCGATGACCACCTGGCGATGCCCCGCGAGGCGTCCCAGGAAGGCCAGGAAGAGGGTCCCGAGGATCATGAAGCGGGAAGCCCGCTGGCGCCCGGCGACGGCATCCAGAGCGGCGGTGGTGGCCGGGTTCAGGAAGAGGGAGACTCGGCCCGCCGGGGCTCCCTGGGGCTGCCGCGGTCGATCCTCCGGCAGCTCCAGGGGCTCTACCCCTTCCAGCCGCTGACGCCAAAGATTCACTTCTGCCGCCAGTGCGGCGCCGTGGAGCCGACGCCGCTGCCAGGCGGAAAAGTCGCCGTAGCTCGGGGAGGCGGGCAGCAGCTGGGGTACCCGACCGGTGCTCACCGCCGCCTGATAGGCGGCCCCCACCTCGCTCACCAGCAGGTTCTGGGAGACGCCGTCGGAGGCGATGTGGTGCACCACCAGGGCGAGCCGGTGATGGCCCTGCTCGCCGCGGGACGGTAGCCGCAACAGTATCGAGCGCAGCGGCAGCTCTCGATCGAGGCGGAAGGGGCGCTGGCCAAGGTCTCGCAACAAACCATCCTCCGCTTCCGTCGCCAGGGCCGTCGGCAGCGTCGATAGGTCCACCACCGCGGGGCGCGCTCCGCGTGCCCCCGGCTCCACCACCGCCCTCGGCCCCCGGGAGCCGCTCACCACGCGGGTGCGCAGCGGAGCGTGCCGGCCCACCACCGCCACCACCGCGGCGAGGAACCAGCCGCGGTGAAGCGGGCCGAGCAGATCCAGCACCATCGGCATGTGGTAGGCGGGGCTCTCCGGCTCCATCTGCTGCAGGAACCACATTCGCTCCTGGGCAAAGGAGAGAGGCGGATGACGCGGATCGCCCATCCCGGGACGGGGCCCTCCTTCGAGACCCGCAGCGCCCCCCGCCGCGGCGAGGGTTTGCGCCAGCTCCGCGGCAGACGAGGAAGCCAGCAGCATCCCCTCCGTTAGCTGAGCCGAGCCCGAAGCCTGAAGCTCCCGCACCACGGCGGCGATCTCCGCTCCCCGGATTCCCGCCGCCGCAAGGTCTTCGCCCTCGGCGACGGCGACGTCCAGCAGGCGGCTGACCTGGGCGGCGAGGCGCTTGCCGGTGGCTCCCTCGGAGACCTCGTCGCTCCCGCGGGAGCGCAGCCCCCAGGCCCCGTCGGCGCCGAATGCCGAGGACCCTCCGGAGCTCAAGATCAGGCGCTGGGGGCAGGCCCAAAGCGGTACTTGCCGCCGCAGAGAGCTCCACAGCGCCTCCGCCGTCGCGGCTTCGCCCGCATCTGCCTCAACCACGGCGCGAGAGGAGCGCCGGCCGTCGGCGGGCAGCACCTGTACCCCGGCAACCCCAGGAAGCTGCCGCAGCACGCCAGCCGCCTCCTCAAAGTCGACCCATCGCCCCTCCTGGCGCAGCGGAGCGAGCGCCACATCGGTACCTGGGGACGCCGCCGGGAGCAGCTGAATCTCCGTTCCCGGACTGCGACCCCAGGGTCCATAGGCACCGCGCCAGCGGGTGCGCAGGCAGCGGCCGCCGGGAATCGTGGTGCGGGAATCCGGGCGCAGGCGATCGGCGGTGAGGGCGGGCTGGCCCCACCAGCCTCGGGGCAGCGCCCCTCCCCCAAGAATCACCTCTCCGAGACTCCGGCCGTCGGAGGGCTCGACCCGCAGGGTGACGGCAGGCAGGACCTCGCCGAGGGCGGGGGCCGGAACCTCCGACGCCGAGCTCTCCCGCAGGCTGACCATCGCCAGCGCGGGATCACTCCACCAGCGAGCGACCCTCGCTGCCGGGGGCAGCACCGCCGGAGCCAGGGAGCGATCCTCCCCTTCCAGCAGCAGCCAGCGCAGGCCTGAGGGCAGCCGTCGGGGAGCACCGAGAAGGGCCGCCACGGCGGTGCTGAGCACCGTGACTCCCTCCGCCACGAGCTCTTCGAGGGCGGCCTTGGCGTCGGTCACGTCGGTGGAGGGATGGACCCGCCGCGCTCCGGAGAGCAGCGGCGCCCACAGCTGCCAGAGATCCGCCGGATCCTCCGGCGCCGACCCCAGGGGCGAAGGGAGATGGCCCCAGACGTCCGACTCGGCGGTGCCGAGGCGGGCGCACAGGCCCTCCGCGAGGGCGAGGATCTGCCGATGCTCGAGGGCCAGGGCGCCGAAGGTCGCCGAGGGCGACGTAGAAGGTGCCGTAGGCAGCACCGCGGCTAGGCGAGCTCCGTCCCGGGCCGGCCGCAGAGGTGGTTCCCCGGAGGGATCCTCAGACCTCGAGTCGACGGAGGCCAGAGCCTCGCCGATGGTGATCGTCGGCAACTCCGAAGGTAGGCCTTCCGCCGCCGCCCCCGCGGGGTTCGCTACCACCGCCAGCGCCGGAGACAGATTCTCCAGCTGTCGCCGGCGGCGCTGCGGCAGCTCCGCAGGATCCAGCGGCAGGTAAGCGCAGCCGAGGGCCAGGGCGCCGAGGATCGCCGCGCAGCGCTGGGCTCCCGGCGGCAGGATCACCGCCACGAGCCTCTCTTCGGAGCTCTCCCCGAGCCCCTCCTCCCCGAGTTCCTCCGCGATCTCTGGATGGAGCTGGCGCATCGCCGCCGCCGCCGCCACCGCCGACTCCACCAGACGACGGTAGGTCCAGCGGGTCCCGCCGTCCCACAGCACCTCGACGTCCGGATGGCGTCGGGCCGCCGCCATCACCCGGCCCAACAGAGTGCTCGCCGGCAGCTCCAGCAGCGGCCTCGCCACCGCCGGCAGCGTCGCCTCCAGGGTCATCGGCACCGTCGGCGCCGCGAGCTTCAGCTGCTCCTCCGAGCCGCCGAGGGCGAGGGTCGCCAGCGGCGCCGTGGAGCGCCGCATGGCGTCTTCCAGCAGCGCTCCGTAGCCGTCCACCAGCCCCTGGGCGGTGGCTTCGTCGAAGAGCTCGCTGCGGTAGCGCAGGGTGTAGAGGAAGCCTTCCCCTTCCGGCTGAATCTCGAACACCAGGTCGTAATGAGCCTGGACCTGAGAGGGGAAGAGAGGCGTGGTCTCGAGGCCCGGCAGGTCGAGATCCGGCGGCGCCGCGGCGAAGGTCTGGAAGACGACGTCGAAGACCGGAGTGCGGGAGCGGTCGCGGCCCAGACCCAGCTCGTGAACCAGCTGATCGAAGGGCATCTGCTGGTGGGCGAAGGTATCCAGCACCGATTCCCGGGTCGCCGCCACCAGCTCCTCGAAGCTCTCTCCCCCACCCTGTACTCGCACCGGCAGCACGTTGATGAAGAAGCCCACCAGGGGCTCCAGCTCCACCTGCTCCCGGCCCGCCAGGGCGGTGCCCACGACGGTGTCCTCGGGGCTGCCGAGGCCGCCGCCGTCGCAGCGCCGCAGCAGCGCTACCAGCGCCGCCAGGCCGACCATGAAGAGGGTGGCCTCATGCTCTCGGGCAAAGCTCTCCACCGCCGTCGCCACTTCGGCGCTGCCGTGGGCTACCACCCGGCCGCCCCGCGGACCCGGACGCCGGGGGCGGGGGCGATCCAGCGGCAGCTGCGGACGATGGGCTCCGTCCAGGGCGTGGCGCCAATGCTCCCGATGCCGAGTCACCGCCTCGTCGTCGAGCCAGCTGCGCTGCCATTGGGCGTAATCGGCGTATTGCACCGCCAGCGGCGCCAGCTCTTCACCGCGGTACCCGGCGGCGATCTCGCGCACCACCAGGCCCACCGACCACGCGTCTCCGGCGATGTGGTGGAGCACCACCAGCAGGGCGTGCTCTTCGGCGCCGAGGCGCAGCACCATGCCCCGCAGCATCGGCGCCCGGGTCAGCTCGAAGGGGCGCAGGCTGGCGCTGTCGGCGAGGTGACGGGCGGTCTCCTGGGCCTGCTCCTCGTCGAGGGCGGAGAGATCCACCAGCGGCAGCAGTGCGGCGCCGGCGGCCTGCTGGGCCTCCCCGGCGAGCGCTTGACTCTCGAATTCCTCGATGAACTGCCACGGCCCCACCCGGGTGTCCTCGTAGCGGGTGCGCAGCACCTCGTGGCGAGACACCAGCTGACTCAGGCTGCGCTGCAGCGCTCGCAGCCGCAGCGGGCCCCGCAGCCGCGCCGCCAGGGCCATGTTGAATTGCGCGGAATCCGGCTCGATGCGCTGCAGCACCCACAGCCGCTCCTGGGCGTAGGACAGGGGACTCGAAGTCTCTCCCTGGGGACGCCGCACCAGCGGCGGGGCGGCCGCCTCCAGCGGCCCCGCGAGGCGTATGGCGAGGCCGGCGATGGAGGGATCTTCGAAGATCATCCGCAGCGGGACGCTGACCTCGAAATGCCGCTCCAGACGGGCCGCCACCTGCGCCGCCAGCAGGGAGTGACCGCCGACCTGAAAGAAGTCGTCGTGGCTGGATAGCTGGTCGACCTCGACCCCCAGCACCTCCGCGAAGATCGCCGCCACGGCGCTCTCCGCCTGCGCGCTGCTGCGGGACGGGGCCACCGCCTGCAGCGATCGGGAGCGCGCCTCGATGGTGCCGGCGAGGCCGGAGGGATCTTCCTCCGGGAGCCTTTCCAGCAGCCCGTCGCGGGTCCAGCGCGCTCGTTCCTTCAGCGGCTCCTCGAGAGGCCCCCCGGCCTCCGCGGTGGAGGCCGCATCGATCTCCGCCAGGCTCGAGACGGAGGCCGCATCCAGCCACCGCCCCACCACTCCCAGCGGCAGCAGCTGGCCACTCTCGTCCACCACCATTCCCGCCGGGCCCGTCGCCGGCCACTCCACCGCCACCTGATGACGCTGGGCGGCGCTCAGCCACGACAGGCTGGCGAGGGGCTTCTGGGGCGCCGTCAGCGCCGAATCCAGCAGCTGAGCCCACAAGGCGACGAAGCGATCCACGGTGGTGAGATCGAAGAGAGAGGCGTCGTATTCCACCGCCCCGGTCCACGGCTCTCCCTCCGCCCCCGGGCCCACCGAGAGCAGCAGATCCACCTTGGCGGAGGCCGGCTCCTGGCGGGCCGGAGCGAGGCGCAGCCCCGGCAGCTCCTCCACCGTCGGGTCGAAGGCGCGCACCGTGAACATCACCTGGATCACCGGCGTTCGCGACGGATCGCGGCGCGGCGCCAGCTCTTCCACCAGCTTCTCGAAGGGGATGTCCTGATGGGCGAAAGCGCCGACGGCGCTGGCGCGGGTGGCTTCCACCAGGGCGGCAAAGCCGCCTTCCTCGGCGCCGGCGGAGTTGACCCCAAGGTCGAAACGCAGCGCCAGGGTGTTGACGAAGAAGCCCACCATGGGCTCCAAGGCCGCCTGCCCCCGCCCCGCCACCGGCGTGCCAAAGGCGACGTCGGAGCGTCCGGTGAGGCGCCCCAAGAGCAGCGCGAAGGCGGCGGAGAGCACCATGAAGGGAGACGCCCCGCGCTCCGAGGCGAAGGCCATGAGACGCTCCCCGAGCTCCGGCACCAGGCTCACTCGGCGCCGCGCCGGCAGCGCCGAGCGCATCGCCGGTCGAGGACGATCCGCCGGCAGATCCAGCGGCTCCAGCCCCTCCAGGCGGCGACGCCAGTAGCGCCGCTGCTCCTCCAGCAGAGGGCCGGAGAGCCAGCGCCGCTGCCACAGCGCGTAGTCGGCGTATTGCACCGCCAGCGGCGGCAGCGCCTGGGCCAATTCTTGGGCCCCGGCGGCGGATTCCACCGCCTGCCGGTAGGCCGCCACCAGCTCGCTGACCACCACCTGCACGCTCCAGCCGTCTCCGGCGATGTGGTGGAGATTGACCAGCAGCCAGTGGAGCGCCGGAGCTCCCGGGCTCTGGGACGGTAGCCGCAGCAGCCGCGCCCGCAGCACCGGCCCAAGGGCGAGGTCGAAGGGCCGGGCGGCCTCGGCGTTGGCCAAGGTCTCGGCGATCTCCGCGGCCGGCGACGGCGCCAGGCTCCCCAAGTCCACCAGGGGCAGCTCCAGGCTGTGCCGCGGCGAGGCCGCCACCCGCTGGAAGGGTCTCCCCTCCCGCGCCGAGTAGCGGGTGCGCAACACTTCGTGGCGAGCCACCAAGGCCCCGAGGCTGCGGGCCAGGGCATCCACCGAGAGGTCCCCCTCCAGGCCGAGGGCGACGGGAATGTTGTAGGTCGCCGTGCCGGGATCCAGGCGATCCAGGAACCACAGCCGCTCCTGGGCGAAGGAGAGGGGAAGATCGTCCAGCGCCCCACCCTCCGTGCCCCGCGGCGCCAGCAGCGGCGGCACTTCTGGGGCGCCGCTGAGGCGCGGCAGGTCCTCTGGCGGGCGGTAGCCCAGGCGGTAGGCCGTGGACCAGGTGATGGGGCTGAGGAAATCGTGGTCGTAGGCCTCCCGCCAGCGAGTGGCGACCGCCGGATTCACCTGCCGATGGTGGTGGAATTTCACATCCCCGAGCATGCGGGAAGCCTCGTGGGGACCGCCGGTCATGCGGCGATCCTGGGTTCCGGAGGACTCGCCCCTCGCGGCGGACTGCTCCCCAGAATCCTGCTCCCCAGAGTCCTGCCCACCCGCGCTGCCGGGCCGGGGCGCAGCGCCATAAGGTTGGGCCATCGCCTCGCGGTATTCCAGGCCGAGGGAATCGCACAGGGCGCTCAGCACCGACTCCGGATCCGCCACCAGGTCCTCGAAGACCACCCGCGCCTGGCGCCGCGCCGGGATTCGCGACAGGAAGTCCAGAATGTTGCGGTGACTGTGCTCCCACACCAGCTCCGCCAGCTGCCGCCGCTCGACGCCGTGATCTCCCCGCAGGAAGATCTCGTCCAGCCGCGCCTGCTCGAAGGAGTTCACCATCCCCAGGGGATGACGCAGCAGGTGGATGTAGAGAGGCTCGTGGAACCACGCCTCGGCGCGCTCCAGCAGGCCCACGTCCAGGGCGTAGGAGGGGGTCTTGTCGACCAGCAGCCGATCTTCCAGCAGCTTCTGGAGCTCGCCATAGGCGGTGGCGGTAGAGGCGTCCGAGGCCTCCAATTCGGCGATCCATGCCTCCGCCTCGGCGGCCTCGCAATGGCGGGCCTCCATCACCGCCCGCACCAGGCCCTCGCGCCAGAAGGCGTCGCGGCCGGAGAAGCTGCGCTGGCGGTGATCCATCGAGGCGAAGGAGAGGAGCTCTAGCTCCGGCGGCGCGAACAGGCCCTCGTGCCCCGCCAGCATCACCCGCATCAGGGTGGTACCGGAGCGCGGCGGCGCGAGGACGAAGATCGCCCGGGGCAGGGGCTCGGAGGGATGGGCTCCGGTGGCCGTCGGCTGCTCCTTGGCCCGCGGAACGAAGGCGCGGAAGCGGTGGAAATCCCCCTCCCCCAGCACCCCGGCGGCGGCGTCCTCGTCCTCCGCCCCGAGGGCGGCGCCGTGCTCCGCCAGCAGATACTCCGCCAGCCCCGCGGCGGTGGAGTGATCGAAGATCGCCACCACGTGAACGATCCCGCCGAGCTCCTCCTGAAGGCGGTTCACGGCGATGGCGGCGGCGATGGAGGATCCGCCGAGCTCGAAGAAATCGTCTTCCGGCTGGATCCCTCCCCGGCCCAGCACGTCCTGGAATACCGAGGTCACCAGCGCCAGGGCCCGCTGGCGGGGATCCGCCGGCTGCTCCCCGGCCTCGGCGAGGCCTGCTGCGGGTTCTCCCGCTATGCTCTCCGCCGCGGTGCTCTCCGCCGACGTCGCCGGGACCGCAGAAGAAGAGCTCTTCGCAGTCGTCGAGGCGGGTGTCGTGGCGGTCGGCGCAGCTGGCGCAGCGCCGTCTCCCTGCTGCTCCCAGGGGGAGGGCAGCGCCCGGCGATCCAGCTTGCCGTTGGCGGTGAGGGGCAGGCCGTCCAGCATCATCACCTGGGAGGGCAGATATTGCGCCGGCAGGCTCTCGCCGACGAAGCGGCGCACCGGAATCGGCGCCAGGGCTTCGAGACCCTCGCCCTGCGCCGCTCCGTCCACCGGCACCAGGTAGGCCACCAGCTCCACCTCACCGGTGGGGCCGTCCTTGCGCGCCACCACCGCCGCCTGCTCCACCAGCGGATGCTCCAGCAGCGCCGCCTCCACCTCGCCCGGCTCGATGCGGAAGCCCCGCACCTTGACCTGCTGATCGGCGCGGCCGGCGTAGTCCAGATCCGGCAGCGTGTCGGCGTCGCCGGCCACCAGGGCCTTCTCCCCCACCGCGCCGAGGTGCAGTCGCGGCACGCCTCCGAGGCGATAGCGCCCGAGGTCACCGCTGCGATAGAGACGAGCGCCGGATTCGCCGCTGAAGGGATCCGGAATGAAGCGCTGAGCGGTGAGGGACGGCCGCTGCAGATAGCCGCGGGCGAGGCCCGCTCCGCCCACCAGGATCTCCCCCACCGCTCCCGGCGGCGAGGGCCGCAGGCGGGGATCCGTCAGGGTGATGGAGAGATCCGGAATCGCCGCGCCGATGGGGCTGCGGCCGGGATAGAGCAGATCCTCCCGCTCCAGGGGACGATAGGTGACGTGCACGGTGGTCTCGGTGATGCCGTACATGTTCACCAGCACCGTGGGAGATCCGTCCCGCCGTCGCCAGCCCTCGGCCTGCGCCTCCCCCAGCACCGACTTCAGGCTGGAGAGATCCACCGCCTCGCCGCCGAAGATCACCGTCCTCAGGTCCAGCGCGGGCCGCGGCTCAGGTCGCCGGGACCACGCCGCCACCAGCTGGGTGAAGGCGGTGGGGGTTTGGTTGAGCACCGTCACCCCCTCACTCGCCAACAGGTCGAGGAAGGCATCCGGCAGACGGCTGGTGAGATAGGGCACCACCACCAGGCGCCCGCCGTAGAGCAGCGGTCCCCAGATCTCCCACACCGAGAAGTCGAAGGCGTAGGAGTGGAAGAGGGTCCACACGTCGTCGGGGCCGAAGTGGAACCAATCTTCCGTCGCCGTGAGCAGCCGGATCGCGTGACGATGGCCGATCATCACCCCCTTGGGGCGACCGGTGGAGCCGGAGGTGTAGATGATGTAGGCCAGGTTCTCGCCGTGGACGGCGACCGTCGGCGGCGACTCCGCCTCCTCCAGCTGCCCGCCGTCGGCCGAGCCCTGCGCCGGCGCCGGGGAAATGTCCACCACCGGCACCGCCGCGACGGCGGCTTCATCGGCGGCCAGCTGCCCCCACACCGAGGCCCCCTCCCCCGCCACCAGCACCGCTGCGAGGGACGCGTCCTCCACGGTGTAGACCAGCCGCTCCGACGGGTAGCCGGGATCCAGCGGCACGTAGGCCGCACCGGCCTTCAGAATCGCCAGCGCCCCCACCAGCAGCTCGCCGCGGCGATCCGAAGCCAGGCCGACCCGATCTTCCGAGCCGACGCCGAAGGCGACGAGTCGATGGGCCAGGGCGTTGGCGCGACGATCCAGCTGGCGGTAGGTCCAATGCTGGTCTTCAAAGCTCAGGGCTACGGCGTCCGGGCGCTCCGCCGCGCGGGCGGCGAAGGTTCCGTGGAGGGTGTCGGCCCCCGCCAGGGTCGGCGCTCCCGGGCCGTCCTCCAGCGGCTGGTTCCACACCGTCGTGAGCTGCTGCAGCTCGGCGGCGGAGAGCAGCGCGAGATCCCCCAGGGCCGCCGTCGGGCGGCGGGCGATGTCGTTGAGCAGACGCTCGGCGGCGCCGGCGAGGCGCTCGGCGGTGCTGCGATCGAAGAGGTCGGCGCGGTAGACCAGGCTGCCGCTCAGGGGAGAACGGCCCAGCGGGCCCTCGGTCTGCATGTTGAGGATCAGGTCATATTTCGCCACCCCGCTGCCGGAGGGCAGCACCTGGACCTCCAGGTCCCCCAGCGCCGGAGGCCGGGGGGGCGTCGCCCGCAGCTGCACCAGCACGTCGAAGAGCGGGCTGCGGTGGGGATCCCGTCCGCCGCCGCCGAGGCCCTCTACCAGCTTCTCGAAGGGCAGGTCGCGACGCGACAGGGCGTCCAGGAAGACGTCGCGGAAGCGCTGCAGGAAGCGCTCGAAGCTCTCGCCCCCAAAACCTTCCGCCCGCAGCGGCAGGGTGTTGACGAAGAAGCCCACCAGGGGCTCCACCGCCCGCGGCTCCCGACCCGCTACCGTAGTGCCCACGGTGAGGTCGCCGGCCCGGGTGAAGCGCTGCAGCAGCACGTGGAAAGACGCCGCCAGCACCGTGAAGAGGGTCGCCCCGACGCGGTCGCCGAGTCGATTCAGGCCCTCGGCGGCGGCGGTCTCCAGCCTCAGGCCGACCTCGCTATCGCCGCCCCGGGGCTGGGCGCCGCGGGAGCGATCCAGGGGAAGATCCAGGGGCTCGGCCCCGGCCAGAACCCGGCGCCAGGCATCCACCCGGCGCTGGATCGCCGCCTCGTCCATCCAACCCCGCTGCCATGCGGCGAAATCGATGTACTGCACCGGCAGCGGCACCAGCCCCTGATCCAGCATCTCGTCCAGGGGTCCCGTCGCCGAGGAGCTCAGATGACCGTAGGTGACGGCGATCTCCCCCAGGGCGACCTCCAGAGACCAGGCGTCGGCGGCGATGTGGTGAAACACCAGCAGCAGCTGATGAAGGCTCGGTGCCAGACGCACCAGGCCCACCCGCAGCATCGAGTCCGCGGTGAGATCGAAGGGACGCCGCGCCGCCGACATCGCCAGCCGCCGGCTCTCCTCGCCCCGCAGCTCCTCGTCGAGGGCGGAGAGGTCCACCACCGGCAGCGGCAGCGGCTCTGCCGGGGTCACCTTCTGCATCGGCCGACCACGGCGAGAGACAATTCGGGTGCGCAGGCTCTGGTGGCGGGTCAGCAGGTGGTTCAGGGAGGTACCGAGGACCGAGGTATCGAGAGTTCCTCGCAGCTCCAGGCCCAGGGGCAGGTTGTAGGCCGGGCTCTGGGGCTCCAGCCCCTGCAGGAACCACAGGCGCTCCTGGGCGAAGGAGGTCGGACGCACCCGTACCTCCCCCGCTTCCTGGGGTAACACCGTCAGCGGAGGAGCCTCCGCCAGGGGCACCACCACCGGCACCGCCGCCGCATCGCCGGTAGCGGAGGGCGAGACCTTGTGCAAAGCCACCTTGGCCGTCGCCGCCGGGCCCTCGCCGGCGAGGATCGCCGTACCCTCCGCACCAGAAGCGTCGACGGCGGAAATTCCATCCTCCGACAGGGCCGCCGCCAGCCCTACCACCGTGCGTTCCTCGAAGAGAGCGCGCAGCGGCACGGTGCGCTCCAGGCGCTCGCTGAGTCGAGAGGCCACCTGGGTGGCGAGGAGAGAGTGGCCGCCAAGAAGGAAGAAGTCGTCCTCGGCGCTCACCGCCTCGATCCCCAGCACCTCCTCGAAGACCGCCGCCACCGTGCGCTCCAGGCCTTCCGCCGGAGCCCGGCCGCCACCCTGGGCCTCGCCCCGCCGCGGCGGACGAAGCCGGCCGTAGTCCACCGCCCCCGCCGCGTCCCGCGGCAGAGACTCCATCACCACCCAATCTCTGGGGACGCAATCCGCCGGCAAGCCGCCCGCCACGGTGGGCGCCAGGGCCGCCCGCCAGGCGATCTCCATGCCCTCCACCGCGCGACCCGAAGGCACCACGAAGGCGACCCAGGATGCGGCGGCCTTAGGATTTGCCGGATCTGTGAAGGCCACCGCCGCGGCCTCCGCCACCCCCGACAGGGCCCTCAGAGCGCGCTCCAGCCGACGCCGGTGAACGCGGCCGCCGGCAGGGCGATAGGCCAATTCCCCGGCAGGCTCTAGCAGCTGAATCTGGCCATCCTCGGAAGCGCTGATCCAGGGCGTGGAGCTCCAGGGCTGACCGGGCTGCCCGGACTGCACGGACTGCTCCGTGGCGCCCTCTCCGTCCCCGGGAGCTGTGAATCCCCCAGTGGTCGCCACCCAACCGGCGACGCCGGCGGGAGCCGTCTTCCCGCTGCCGGACTCCAGGATCGACAAGGCCCGGGATGACGAGGAGGACCCCAGCGCCGGTAGGCGAGTGGGATGAGCCACGTCCAGCGCTCCAGCGGCCAGGGTTCCACCCCAGGCCTCCACGGCACAGGACGCCTGGATTCCCGGCAGCGCCGCCGCCAGGCGCCGTGCCAGCGCCGCCGAGGGCGGCGCGGAGCTGCCCAGCAGCAGGCGGCCGCCGTCCACCGAGCGCAGCCCGGGATCCGCCGCCAGCAGCGACTCCCAGGCCGCCGCCGGGGCCGCCAGCACCACCGCTCCCTCCGCCGCGGCCCCCAGCTCCCTGAGCCGGTGAACCAGGGCGGGGCCGGCGGTGATCAAGGCCGGGTCGAGGACCACGCCCCGGGCCCCGACCCGCGGAGGCGTCAATAAAACCTCCAGCAGCTCACCGGAAGCCGGGGGCACGAAGGCCGCCAGCAGATCTCCGGGGCCGAGGTCTCCCAGCTGCGCCAAGGCATGAGCTCGAATCGCTAGCTCGCCGTGGGAGAGGGAGAGCCAGGGCTCGTCATCGCCGGCTCCGTGTTCGGTCCTCGGCAGCAGGGCGGCAACGCCCCGCGGATCGAGGGCTGCGGCACTGGCAACACTGGTAGAGGCGTCGACGCTCCCGCGCAGCTGGCCGAAATCAATGACGCCGCCGGGGCTCTCCGCCGCCGCCTGGAGCAACGAAGGATCCAGCTCGTCCTTCGCCCCGTCCAGCAACACCAAGGCCACCGGCTCGGCGGCCTGCCAGAGCGCCAGGGTCGCCGCCGCCCCCTCCCGGGGATCCAGCGGCAGAATCGCCGCGCCGGAGCGCAGCACCCCCCGCAGCGCCGCCGCCGCGCGCGGTGAAGGATCCAGGCCGAAGGCCATCGCCACCACGAAGGGGCGATCTGCGGACCGATCGACGGAAGAGCCTGATGAAGTCTGCGCCGGCGCCAACGAGGGCACCACGGTGAGCAATCGAGCGCTGAGGGCAGCCTCCGGCGAGCGCAGCGCCGGGGCCGGCAGCCCCTCCAGCGCCGAGTCCAGGAGCTGTCCCGGGGTGAGCTGCGGTGCGGCCCCGAGCTCTGCGCCGTCCACCAGCTGAGCGCGCTCCGCCGCCGCCAGCAGGGGCAGCTCGACGAAGGGTCGCTGGGGCTGCGCCACCGCCGCCGCCAGCATCGCGCGCCACCAGCCGAGGGCGCGATCCACGGTGGCGGCGTCGAAGAGATCGGTATTGAACTCCAGCCGCCCGGAGACCCCCTCCGCCCCCTCATAGAGGTCGAGGGTGAGGTCCACCTTGGCGAAGTCCAGGGGCGGCGGCAGAACCTCCAGCTGCAGCCCCGGCAGCTCCAGCTGAGCCGTCGGCGCGTTCTGCAGCACCAGCTGCGCCTGGAAGAGGGGCGGCCGCCCCATGTCCCGAGCCGGCTCCAGCTCCTCCACCAGGCGGGCGAAGGGCAGCTCCTGATGCTCGAAGGTGAAGAGAGCCGCCTCCCGGGCCTTCGCCACCAGATCCCGGAAGCCCGGCTGCTGCGGCGACGACTCCCAGCCGAGGGCCACCGGCAGGGTGTTGACGAAGAAGCCCTGCAGACCCTCCAGCTCGGGGCGCAGGCGCCCCGCCAGAGCGGTACCGAGGGCGAAGCGGCGACGGCCGGACCAGCGCACCAGCAGGGCGGCGAAGGCCGCCGTCAAGACCATGAAGGGAGAGGCTCCGACGGCTTTCCCGAGCTGCCCCAGGGAGGCGCTGAGCTCGTTGCCGAGGGCTACCGGCCGCGCCGAGCCGGCGTAGGTCTGCACCGCCGGCCGGGGGCGATCGGTAGGCAGCCGCAGCGGCTCGAGGCCGGCGAGATGGGCCCGCCACGCCGCCACTAGCTTCTCTACCCGCTCGCCGGAGAGTCGCTCCCGCTGGGCGAGGGCAAAGTCGGCGTAGCTCACCGGCAGCGGCGCCAGCGCCGCCGCCAACGAATCCGCGGAGGGCGCAGAAGCTCCCGGGGAGACCTCGCGGCCGTAGCCGGCGGAGAGCTCCCGCACCAGCAGCCCCACGGACCAGCCGTCGGAGGCGATGTGATGCAGGGTCATCAGGGCGCGATGGCGCCGCGGCCCCATGCGCAGCAGGGCGGCGCGCAGCACCGGCCCGCGGAGCAGCGAGAAGGGAGCGCTGGCGAAGAGCTCCGCCAGCCGCGCCGCCGCCTCGTCGGCCCGCTCCGGAGCCAAAGCAGAGAGGTCCACCACCGGCAGCGCCGCCGCGCCGCCAGCGGGGGGCGGGTCGATGCGCTGCACCGCCTGGCCCCCGAGCTCCTCGTAGCGGGTCCGCAGCACCGCCTGTCGGGCGACCACGCCCGCCAGCGCCAGCGCCAGAGCGGCGACCTTGAGGTCCCCCTCCAGCTGCAGCACGCAGGGCATGTTGTAGGCGTGGCTGTCGGGGTCGAGGCGGTGGAGGAACCACAGCCGCTCCTGCCCCAGCGAGAGAGGAGATCCATCCCCCCCTCGGCCGGGCTCGATGGACCAGCCGCTGGCCGACGCCGCGGCGGGCGAGGAGATCGGCGACGAGGCCGAAGAGGCTTCCCCTCCTCCACCGTCCGCCGCAGAACCTACGGCGGGAGCAGCCGATGCCGAGCTCTGGGCCCGCCGCTTCGCCTTGGCGAGCTTCTGCGCCAGCAGCGAGCGCTTGGAGGCGGAGAGCCCCTCGCGGCGACTCGCCACCCGCTCCCCCGCGGCCTCCACCGCCGCCTTTTCAGCGGCGAGATCCCGCGGGGAAGAGCCCCGAGAGGCGGAATCCCCCGAAGAGGCAGCGCTCGAGGTAGCAGAGTCTTGGGAAGCCCCTGCCGTCGCCTGAGCGTGGGCGGCGACCCTCTCCTCGGACCCCTCCCCCCAGACGGCGAGACGATGGCCGGCGACCCTCGACAGCAGCTCCCCCACAGAGCGCTGGGGATTCTCCACCACCAGCTCCAGAAGCTCCTCGAAGGCCTTGCTCAGGGCCCCCAGGGCGGCCTCGTCGAAGGCCTCCCCGTCGCATTCCCACACCCCCGCCAGCTCGCCGCTGTCCTCGGCGGCGAGGGCCAGGCTGAGATCGAATTTACTCTTCTTCCCGAGGCCCCGAAGGAGCTCCTCCAGGGGGCGCACCTGGAGCTCCCGCGGCGCCGGCAAGGCCGGCGTATTGCGCAGCACCAGGAAGGTCGAGAACAGCGGAAGACCGGCGCGGCGAGCTTCCGGGAAGGGCTTCTGGACCTCTTCCAGCACCTGCTGGAAGGGCAGCGAGGCGCGATCCAGCGATTCCAGGGAGAGCTTGCCGAGCTCCGCCAGCCAGCTGGCGAAAGAGCTGCCTTCGTCCTCCACCCGCACCGGCAGCGCCAGGGTCTCCAAGAAGACCCCCACCAGCTCTTCGACCCGCGGATCGTCCCGGCGCCCGGAGACGGTGCCAACGGTGGTGCGGCGGCGCCCTCCGAGGCCCGAGAGCAGCAGCCCGAAGGCCCCCAGCACCACGGCGAAGAGGGCGCTGCGCTGCTCCTTCGCCAGACGCGTCAGGGCCTGGCCCTGGGGGGCCGGCATGCGGAAGGAGAGCTGCCGCGCCGGCCCCGCACCGGCCGCCGGTAAAGGCAGCGGCCGCGAGTCTTGGGGGCGCCAGTCCAGGGTGTTGCGCCACCACTCCAGGGCGGCCCGCTGCCCCGTCTCGGAAGCTGAATCGAGACCCTGCCTGGAACTCGCCCAGTCGGCGTAGCTCAGCTCCAGGGAAGATAGCTGCGCTTCCCGCTCTTCCTGTCCTTCCTGCTCTTGTCGATGGGCGCGGGCGCGGTAGAGCTCCAGCAGATCCCGGGTGAGGATCGCCAGCGACCAGCCGTCGCACACCGCGTGGTGGCAGATCAACGCGAGGGTCGCCACGGCGGGCGATTCACCGGACGCTTCACCGAGTAGTTCGGAGGGCTCGGAGGTACGCCACAGCAGCGCCCGCGCCAGCCCTCCCTGATCCAGCCGGAAGGGCCTCTGGGCCGCTTCTACCAGCCGCTGATCCCGCCTCGACAGGGCCTCTTCGGCGCCGAAGGCACTGAGATCCTCCACCTCTAGGGTGGTCCCCGCCCCGAGACGGGCATAGCCCTCTTCCCCCTCCCAATGGAGGCTCTGACGCAGCACCGAGTGGCGCTGCTGCACCGCTTCCCAGGCTGCCGCCAGGGCCCGCGGGTCGAGGTCCCCCACCAGCTCCAGGGCGAAGACCTCGTTGTAGGCGCTGGACTCCGGCTCCCGCAACTGAAGGGCGGCGAAGCGGCGCTGGGCCGGGGAGAGGGGCAGCGGCGAATCCGAGGTCTCCGGCGAGGTGAGCTCTGATCCCTCGGGGCTTTCGTCGGTCGCCCCGGCAGGCGTCGGCACCACCGTTGACGGTACCGTCACCCCACGCTTCTCCAGATCCCGGGCCAGGGCCTCCACCGTCCCCAGCTCGAAGACTCGGGCGATGGGCACCTCGACGCCGAGGCGGCGATGCACTCGGGTGACGAAGCGCGAGGCCAGCAGGGAATGGCCGCCGAGATCCAGGAAGTCCGCGTCGGCGGCCACCGCCTCGACGTCCAGCACCTCCGCCAGGGCCGCCGCCAGCAGGGTTTCCAGCTCTCCTCGAGGAGCGCGGCCGGCGGCTTCTTCGGCGTCACCGGCGGCCGCCGCAGCGCTGGCTCCCGCCGCCCAGCGGGAGATCACCGGCAGCTCGTCCCCCAGGAAGGCCTGGCGGCAGGCGCCGCGGCGAATCTTGCCGCTGGAGGTCTTGAGCACGCCGCCGGGGCGCAGCAGCAGCAGCTCGGCGGCCTCCACCTCGTACTCTTCCTGAAGGGCCCGCCGCATCGCCGCGAAGATCGGCGCCGGATCGTCCCGGCGGTTCGTGCGGCGCAGCTCCTGCACCACCACCAGGCGCTCCTCCGGGCTGCCTCCGGGGCCGGGGCGCTCGATGGCGAAGGCCGCACCGGCATCCCGCTGCAGCGCCGGGTGCGCCCCCTGAAGGGTGGTCTCGACGTCCTGGGGATAGAGGTTGCGGCCCCGCAGGATGATCAATTCCTTGATTCGGCCGGTGACGAAGAGCTGCCCGTGAGCGAGGAAGCCCAGATCTCCCGTGCGCAAAAAGGCATCGCCCTCCGGCTGCCCCTCCGGCTGTCCCTGGAGGTGGGCGCCGAAGGTCTCTTCCGTGGCCTCTGGCCGGCGCCAATAGCCGGCAGCGATGGAGGGCCCTCGTACCCAGATCTCCCCCATTCCCTGGGGCAGCTCCTCGCCGCTGACGGGATCCACCACCCGCACCTCGGTGCCGGGGGCCGGAGCGCCGTTGCCCGCCAGCACCCGGGAGAGGGCTTCGCCAGCGGCTCCTTCTGCTCCATCGGCGCCGCTATCGGAGCTATCGGAGCCATCGGAGCCGACATCCGAGCCTACGGGCGAGAGCCGGTGGGCCTCCAGCTCCGCCGCATCCACGGTGAAGAAGAGAGGCTCGTCCTGGGGGCGAGTGGCGGAGACCATCAGCGTCGCCTCCGCCAGGCCATAGCCGGGGCACAGGGCGTCGCGGCGGAAGCCGCATTCGGCGAAGGCCGAGGCGAAGCGCTCCAGGGTCGCCGTGCGCACCGGCTCGGAGCCGTTGCCGGCCATCCTCCAGGAAGACAGTTCCAGCCCGTCCCGCTCCGACTCCGGCACCGCCTCCACCGCCAGCTCATAGGCGAAGTTGGGCACCACGGAGTGGGTACCGCCATGACGGGAGATGGCCTCCAGCCAGCGGCGGGGGCGCTGCAGGAAGGCCACCGGAGGCATCGACACTCCTTCGAAGCCTCCCCACAGGGGCATCAAGAGCCCGTAGATCAGCCCCATGTCGTGGAAAGCCGGCAGCCACGACACCAGCACGTCGTCGTCGCGGTGGTCCCACACCGCCATGAACTGCTGGAAGTTCGCCGCCAGGTGCTGATGGAGCACCATCACTCCCTTGGGGCTGGAGGTCGATCCGGAGGTGTACTGCAGGAAGGCCAGGTCCTCTGGCCTTGGCGGCACCGGCGCCAGGGCGGCGTTGGCGCTGGCCCCCTCGGCCTCCAGCTCAGTGACGGGGACCCACTGGGGCTGCGCCCCTTGCGCTTCGGCACCAGCGGTGGCCGCGCCAGGAGCTTCCACCGCCTCGGCTTCCACCGCCTCGGCGGGCTGTTCCGCCGGCACCGCCAGGGCTTCCAGCCCGGCGCTGCCGAGACGCTGCAGCACCGCGCCGGTGGTGAGCACCAGCGCCGGGCGGGCGTCCTCCAGAATCGACCGCAAGCGCCCCAGGCGGCGGCTGGAGCGCGGCGGGTAGGCGGGCACCGCCACCACTCCCGCCCGCAGGCAGCCAAGGTAGGCGACGAGGTAATCCGACCCCGCCGGCAGCAGCAGCACCACCCGCTCCCCGGCGTCGACGCCGCGGGCCGCCAGCCCCCGCGCCAGCACCGAGACTCGCTCATACAGCTCACCGTAGGTCAGCTCCTCCACCTCCCCACCGAGCTCCGGCCCGTCGCCGGAAGGCAGGAAGCTGAAGGCGCGACGATCGGATTGCTCTCGCGCCCGGCGCATGAGCACATCGACCAGGGTGTCACCGAGGCGAGGACGAGACTCTTCGGCGTTGGCGGGAGACGAAGAGGAAGAGACGGGCTTATCGCTCATGGGGCTCAAAGGAAATCAGGTGAGGATGCAGAGAGAAGAGAAAGAGGGCGCGGTGGCGATGGGGTTGGCGAAGAGGAAGACAGATCGGTACGGGGCGGTGGTAGCTGGGACGGCGGTGGGGGGCTTCAGGAGCTTCTGGCGACAGCCCAGGGCATCCCACGACATCCTCCAAAAACCGCAGTGTTCCCGCCTCACTCCTCCATCGCCTCCAGCTCGGCGATGAGGTGCTCCTCCACCGCCAGGGCGAGCCGGGCGGGGGTCGGAGCCTCGAAGATCAGGCGCACCGGCAGCTCGCTATCGAAGCTGGCGGCCAAACGGGAGGTGAGGCGAGTGGCCAGCAGGGAATGGCCGCCGAGGGCGAAGAAGTCGTCGAAGGCTCCGGCCCGCTCCACCCCCAACACCTCGACGAAGAGCTCGGCCATCAGCTCCTCCATCTCGGTGCGGGGAGCCACGTATTCGGTGCCTAGAGCATCGCGCTCGAAATTCGGCTCCGGCAGACCGGCGATATGCAGCTTGCCGGAAGGCAGCCGCGGAAGCGCCGCCAGCACCATCACCGCGTCCGGCACCATGTACGAGGGCAGGTGCTGCGCCAGGGCGCTGCGCAGCTCGGCGGCCTTCGCCGCCGCCGCGCCGGGGTTCGATCCCGACTCCACGGCCGCTCCCACAAAGCCCGCGAGGCGGGGGTTGCCGGCGGCGTCGGTGCGCACCTGCACCACCGCCTCCGCCACTCCCGGCAGCGACTGCAGGGCCGACTCGATCTCCCCCAGCTCGATGCGATATCCCCGCACCTTGACCTGGTGATCCACCCGCCCGAGGAAGGCGAGATCGCCGGTAGCCAGCCAGCGGGCGCGATCGCCGGTGGCGTAGAGACGCCCTCCGGGCTCGGGGGAGTAGGGATCCGGCACGAAACGCTCGGCGGTGAGGGCCGGACGCCCGAGATAGCCTCGGGTGACCCCGGGACCGCCGGCGAAGAGCTGCCCCGGGATTCCCGTCGGCGCCGGCGCTCCGGAGCGCTCCAGCACGTAGAGCCGGCCGTTGGCCATCGGACGGCCGAGGGGCACGGCCCGCAATCCGCCGTCCTCCGCCTCTAGCCGGAAGACGGGAGCGGAGGCGGGGCGCGAGGGAGCGTCGCCGACGAGCTCCGCAGCGGCGGTGACGGAGACCTCCTCCTCCACCGCCGAGGCCGGCCACGCGGTGATGCCGATGGTCGCCTCGGTGGGTCCGTAGGTGTTGTAGATCGCCACCGTCGACGGCGCCCGCCGCCGCCATTGAGCGAGCCGCTCCGGACGCATGGTCTCGCCGCCGACGATGATCACCCGCAGCGCCGCCGGCAGGGGGCGCTCTTCCAGCACCTCCACCACCTCGTGCCAGAAGGCCGTCGGCAGATTGAGCACGGTGATACCCAGCTCCTCCACCGTCTGTAAGAAAGCCTGGGGCGAGCTCACCATCAGCTCGTCCCGCAGCACCAGAGTGGAGCCGGAGACCAGGGCTCCGTAGATCTCCTCACCGGAGTTGTCGAAGGAGAGGGCGGCGAATTGCAGCAGGCGCTGCCCCGGCTCGAAGCCGTAGTCCGCCGCCGCGCATTGGGCGTAATTGCTCAGGTTGGAGTGGCTCACCACCACTCCCTTGGGGCGACCGGTGGTGCCGGAGGTGTAGAGCACGTAGGCGGAGCGCTGGCCCCTCGCCAGCTCGGCCCCGGGAGCGCCCTCCGTGATCTCCTCGAGAGTCTGCTCTAAGACATTCTCCAGGATCACCGTGGTGTCGGCCGCCGGAGCACGGTCGCCCAGCGCCCGGGAGGCCAGCAGGATCCGGGCACCGCTGTCCTCCAGCTGATAGGCCAGACGCTCCGCCGGCGCCGCGGGGTCCATCGGCACGTAGCTGCCGCCGGCCCACAGCACCGCCAGCAGGCCGGCGATGGCCTCCGGGGAGCGCTGCACGAAGAGCCCCACCGGCTCCTCCGGCGCCAGCCCCTCGGCCGCCAGCCGCGCCGCCAAAGTCTCCACTCGAAGCTGAAGCTCCCGATAGGTCCAGCGGCGACCGTCGGGGGTCTCCACCGCTGACGCCTCCGGCGTCTGGCGGGCCCAGCGGGCCGCCAGCAGATGCACCGGCAGCGGCTCCACCGCTCGCTGCGTCGGCAGCGGCCAGCTCTCCACCACCGCCGAGCGCTCGGCGGCGGTGAGCATCGGCAGGGCCTCCAGCGGCAGCCGGGGGGACTCCAGCGCCGCCTTGAGCAGGGTCTCCAAATGCCCCAGCCAGCGTACGGCGGTGCTCTCCTCGATGAGATCTCGGTTGTACTCCAAGGCGCCGCCGATTCCGCTGGAGTCACCTTCCGAAGCGCCTTCCGATCCGACCTCCGTCACCCACAGGGTGAGGTCGAAGTTGGAGCGACCGAGGCCGGTGAATTCCACCACCTCGAGGTCCAGCCCCGGCACCTTCAGGCTCTCCAGCGCTCCGGTAATGGGCAGGTTCTGCACCACCAACATCGCCTGGAAGAGGGGGGTGCGGGCGAGATCGCGGCGCGGGTCTACCGCCTCCAGCAGGTTCTCGAAGGCCACCTCCTGGCGGGCGAAGACGCCGAGGGAGACTCGCCGCACCCGGGCGAGGATCTCGTCGAAGCCGGGGTTGGCGGTGGCCGCGGAGTCCGCCTCCAGGGTGACCCGCAGCGGCAGCGTATTGACGAAGAAGCCCACCAGGGCCTCCAGCTCCGGCCGCGGGCGATTGGCGAGGAAGGTTCCCAGGGTCAGATCCCGCGCCCCGGTGAGGCGGAAGAAAAGGGTGTTGAGGGCCGCCGAGAGGAGCATGAAGAGGGTGGCGCCACGGCGACGGCCGTGGGCCGAGAGCTGGGCGGAAAGATCCGACGGCAGGCGGAAGGGAGCCCGCGCCCCGCGGAAGGTCTGCACCGCCGGTCGCGGACGGTCCAACGGCAGATCCAGCGGCGGCGAGCCGCCGTCCAGGTGCCGCAGCCACCACTCCAGCGCCGCCTTCGCCTGGGGCCCCTCGGCCCACTCCCGCTGCCAGGCGGCGTAATCGCGATATTGCAGCGCCAGCGGCGCCAGCACCGAAGCCAGGTCCCGCTCCGAAGCCACGGCCTGCTCCGAACCCAGGGGCTGCTGCGACGAGGGCTCCTTCACCGCCGCGCCGTAGAGGGTCATCACCTCCCGCAGCAGCACGCCCAGACTCCAGCCGTCCCCGGCGATGTGGTGCAGGGTGAGATGGAAGATCCAGCGCTCCGGCTCCCCCGCCGTCGCCCCCCCCAGCCGCAGCAGCGAAGCCCGCAGCAGCGGGCCGGAGGCGAGGTCGAAGGAGGCGGTCATCTCCTCCCCCAGGCGCTGCCGGACTCGCTCCTGCTGCGCCTCCAGGGTCTCTCCCGGCGGGCGCCGCAGGTCCACCACCGGCAGCGGTACCGGGTTGACGGGCAGCACCCGGGTGAGCGGCTCGCCATCGTCGGCGGTGTAAACGGTGCGCAGGATGTCGTGGCGGGCCACCACCGCGTTCAGCGAGCGCTCCAACGCCGCCAGATCCACTTCACCTCTCAGGCGCACCGCCGTCGGCAGGTTGTAGGCCGGCAATCCGGGCTCCAGCTGATCCAGGAACCACTGCCGCAGCTGGGACGAAGACAGCCGGGCCGGCTGATCCGCCGGCAGCCGGGGGAAGGTCGCCGCGCCCACGCCCCACTCCTCCATGCTCGAGCCTTCTGCACCCGGTAACGCTCCGTCCTCACCACTCTTCTCCCCCTGGAGCCGCGGCGCCAGGCGCCGGGCGAGCTCGGCGACGGAGGGCGCCTCGAAGAGATCCACCACCTCCACCGGCACCTCCAGCACCTTGCGCAGACGGGCCGCCGCCTGCAGCGCCGACAGCGAGTGGGCGCCGAGGGCGAAGACGTCCAGCTCCGGGGCCACCGGGCCGGTTTCCAGCACGTCTCCCCAGATCTCCGAGAGGGTCTCTTCCAGCGGGCCGGAAGGGGCGCGGGAACCCGCCGAGGCGGCCTCCGCCAGCAGCGCCGCCGAAGCCGGCGCCGGCCGGCGCAGCAGCGCGCGGCGGTCGACCTTGCCGCTGGCGCCCAGGGGAAGGGCCGGCAGCAGCTCCCAGGCGGTGGGCACCATATAGGCCGGCAGGGCGTCGGCGCAGGCCTGTCGCAGGTCCGTCAGCAGCTCCGAGGAAGCCTCGACCGCCGCCGCCGCGACGTAGGCCGCCAGGAAGGGCTCGCCCTCCTGGCGCAGCACTACCGCCGCCGCCGCCACCGTCGGCTGGCGCTCCAGCACCCTCTCGATCTCCCCGGGCTCGATGCGGAAGCCCCGCAGCTTGACCTGATCGTCACGGCGGCCGACGATCTCCAATCGGCCGTCACTCAGCCAGCGAGCCAGGTCGCCGCTTCGATACAGGCGTTCCCCACCGGCGGTGACCGACGAGGAATCGAAGGAAGGCGCCGGGCGGAAAGCCTCGGCGGTGATCGCCGGGCGCCCGGCGTAGCCCCGGGCGAGACCGGCGCCGCCGATCCATAGCTCGCCCCGGGCCCCTGTCGGAAGCGGCTCTCCTCGAGCATCGAGGACCGCCAGGCGCTCCCCCGCCAGCGGCCGTCCCACCGGCACCGCCGAGCGCTCGCCGTCCGCCGCCGTCACTTCCCCAGTGGCGGACCACACGGCGGTCTCCGTCGGTCCGTAGAGGTTCCACAGCCGGCTGCCGACAGAGGTCCAGTGGGCCGCCAGCGCCGGGGGCATCGCCTCTCCGCCGCACAGCGCCAGGAAACCCTGCGGCGGCCGCCAACCCGCCGCCCGCAGCAGACGCCAGGTCGCCGGGGTCGCCTGCAGGGCCGTCGCCCCGACGGCATCCAGCCGTCGGCCGAGGGCCTCGCCATCGCTGCTCTCGCCCTCCGCCACCACCGCCACCTGGGCTCCCAGGGCGAGGGGCAGCAGCAATTCGAGCACCGAGATGTCGAAGGCCACGGTGGTCACCGCCGCCAGGGTGTCTTCTGCACCCAATGGCAGCGCCTGGGCGACGGATTCCAGGAAGGCGAGGGCGGCGCCGTGGCTGACCTCCACGCCCTTGGGCACGCCGGTGGATCCAGAGGTGAAGATGCGGTAGGCCAGCGCCTCGGGGTACACCCTTACCTTCCAAGAGCCTGCCTCCCAAGGCCCGGGCTCTCTAGAACCTGGCTCTCTAGAACTCAGTTCCGAGGCCCCTCCCTCGTGGTCCCTCAAGCTCTCCACCGAGAGCAGCTCCAGGCCCGTCGCCGACTCCGCGGCCTGCTGCGCCGAGCCGCGGCTCGCCGCGTCCGTCAGCAGCCAGCGGGCGCCGGAAGCCTCGAGGATCAGCCGCCGCCGGGTCGCCGGCTGGTGCACGTCCAGCGGCACCACGGTGGTTCCACGGCGGTACAGGGCCAGCAGCAGGGACGGCAGCGTGACGTTGCGCTGCACCGCCAGGGCGACGGTGGCTCCAGGGGTCACTCCGGCCGCCGCCAGGGCGCCGCCGAAGCCCTCGACCTGAGCTTCCAGCTGACGGTAGGTCCAGCGCTCCTCACCCTCAGCGACGCCGGGACCGCTCACCGCCACCGCATCCCCCCGGTGCTCCGCCCCCCAGCGGCCGAGGTCCCCGAGATGCTCAGGGGATCCCGGCAGGGGCTGCCGCTGCGGTCCCTTGCCAAGGTCGAGGAGGGCCTGCTGCTGAGACGGGCTCAGCCAGCGCAGCTCGCCGAGGCGAGGATCCTGCCCCGCCCCGTGGGCGCGGGCGAAGTCCACCAGCAGGGCCTCGAGACGCTGCGGCAGCTCCCGGGCCACCGCCCCCTCCACTCGCTCTTCGTCCCACAGCAATTCGAAGCTCAGGCCGCCACCGCGGGGCACCGCCAGCAGGCTGAGGGGATATTCGATGCGCTCCTGGAGTCGCGCCGAGGCGATGGTGAGGCCGGGGGGCGCCTGATTCAGGGCGCGGTCTACCGGGTAGGACTCGAAGATCACCAGGCTCTCGAACAGAGGCTCGCTGGCGGGCACGCTGCTCAGCTGCCGCAGCCGCGGCAGCGAGAGGCTTCCCCGCTCCCGGGCTTCCGCCTGCTCCAGCTGCAGCCGCTGCAGCCAGCTGCGGGCCGAGTCCCGGGGCGACCACCGCGCCCGCAGCGGCAGGGTCTGGATCAACAGCCCCACCATCTCCTGAGAGCCCGGCAGCTCCGGCGGGCGGCCGGCGACGGTCATCCCGGCGCACAGCTCCGGCTCGCCGCTGTAGCGCGCCAGCAGCAGCATCCACAAACCCTGGACCGCCGCCGCCGCGGTGAGGCCCGCCGCGCTCAGGGCCGGTCCGAGACCGGCGACGACCTCGTCGGCGACCTGGTGGCGCACCTGCTGCCAGCGCGGCCCCGGTGCCACTGCCTCCGCTCCTGGAGATTCTTCGGCCCCCGCCACGGCGGTGGACCGGGTTCCGCTCCCGTCTTTGCGGCGGCGTTCACCGGGGAGCGGCGTCGGCGCCTCGAAGCCCTCCAGGTGGGCCCGCCACCAGCCCTCGTCGGCGGCGCCGTCCCGAGCCTCGAGCCAGCGGACGTAGCGCTGGAAGGGCGCAGCTTGGGGGCCGCCTCGCTCCGCCAGCTGAGCGGCGGTCAAAGCCTCACCGCCGGCCTCCGCCTCCACCGCGGCGGCGTAGAGGCGCAGCACCTCCGCCAGCACCCGGGCGGCGGACCAGCCGTCGAGAATGATGTGATGGAAGCTCCACAGCAGCGTCGTCTGGCGCGGCCCCCGGCGCACCGCCGTCACCCGCGCCAGGGGCGCCCGATCCAGCGGGAAGCCGTGGCGGCGGTCCGCCGCCAGCAGCGCTTCCCAAGGCTCCGCCCCCAAGGCTTCCGGCATCTCTATCCAACGCACCGGCAGCGCAGCCACCCCCGGCTTCAGCACCGCCTGTCGGGGCTCCTCCAGGCGCCGCCAAGAGAACAGGGTGCGCAGCGCACCGTGGCGCTGGGCCACCGCCTCCCACGCCAGCGCCAGCGGCCGTGGCCGCAGCTCTCCCTCCAGCCTCACCACCAGCTGCATGTGGTAGAGCCCGTCTCGAGGCGAGACCTGGCTGGTGAACAGCAGGCCCTGCTGCAGCGGGCTCAGGGCGTAGAGAGCCTCGATCTGTCGGCGCTGAAGAGTCGGGGATTGCATCGCTGATCTTCCTGTCGGCACGAGCCTTCCTGGCGCGAAACGATGAAACGGGATCCACCGGCGGCCCAGGGCAGGACCGCCGGTGAAATGCCGGTGGATCTACTTACTCGTAGCGCAGGGAGCGCACCGGCCGGGTGGTCGCCGCCCGCAGCGCCTGCCAGGTGACGGTGAGCTGCGCGATCAGCAGCGCCCCTACGGCGCTGAGCACGAAGACACCGATCCCGAGCTCTATTCGGTAGGCGAAGTCTTCTAACCAGCGGCCCATAATGATCCACGCCACCGGCCAGGCGATGAGATTCGCCACCGCCACCAAGATCAGGAACTCCTTGGACAGCAGACCCACCAGGCTGGGGACCGAGGCCCCCAGCACCTTGCGGATGCCGAGCTCCTTGGTGCGCTGCTCAGCCATGAAGGATGCCAGGCCGAAGAGCCCGAGACAGCCGACCAGGATCGCCACCGCGGCGAAGTAGCCGAAGGCGCGACCGAGGTTGCGTTCCGGACGGTAGAGCTCCTCGAAGTGATCGTCGAGGAAGAAGTACTCGAAGGTCAGCCCGGGGAAGAGCTCGCTCCAGGTGGAGTCTAGGGAGTTCAGCGTCGGCCCCGGATCCCCCGGCGTCAGGCGAGCGTAGAAGTAGTGGAACACCAGCGGCCGCACGTGCATCACCAGCGGCTGGATGTCGTAGCGCAGGCTGCGGTAGTGGAAGTCCTTGACCACGCCGATCACCGGCCCGCGCTTGGCGATCCACTGCAGCTCCTCGCCGAGAGCCTCTTCCGGCGTGCCCCAATCGAAGAGCCTCACCGCCGCCTCGTTGATCACGAAGGCCCCGGTGACGTCCGCCTCCGACCCCTGGAGGAAGGCGCGACCGGCCATCAGGTCGAGGTCCAGCTGATCCATGAAGTTCTGATCCACCACGATGGTGTCGATGGTGGTCCAATCCGTCGAGCCGAAGGGGCGCGCGGCGATGGCCGGCGGCTGCACGCCGAAGACGATGGCCGACAGGGAGACCTCCTCCACTCCCGGCACCCGCTCCAGACGATCCCGCACCGCCTCGTAGTTGTCCCGCAGCTGCATGTCCCGCACCGGCAGCACCACGGTGTTGGAAATATCTACCCCGAGGTCCTGATCCTGCATGTAGTTCAGCTGCTGGGACACCACTCCGGTGGCGATCAGCAGAATGATCGAGACGGCGAATTGGAGCACCACCAGCACGCGGCGGAAGGTGCCGCTCTTGAAGCCGGAGCGCAGGCGCCCCTTGAGCACCTCCACCGGACGGAAGGAGGACAGGAAGAGGGCCGGATAGGAGCCGGCAAAAAGCCCCAGCAGCACGGTGACCCCGAGGGAGCCGAAGAGCACCGAGGGATCGCTGAAGAGGTTGAACTCCAGCTCGCGGCTGGTGAGGGAGTTGAATACCGGCAAGAAGAGATTCACCAGGCCGATGGCGATGATCAGCGAAAGGAAGGCGAAGACCAGCGATTCACCCAAGAATTGGCGCACCAGCTGATCGCGCTCCGCTCCCACCACCTTGCGAACCCCCACCTCCTTGGCGCGGTTCGCCGAGCGGGCGGTGGACAGGTTCATGAAGTTGATCGCCGCGATGATCAGCGCCACCAACGCGATGGCGAGGAAGATCCAGATGTACATCATGTCGCCGTTGGGCTTGAACTCACTGATCATCTGGGAGGTCAGATGAATGTCCGGCAGGTTCTGCAGCTCCATGCGCAGATAGCGAGAGTTCTCCCCCAGGATGCGCTCCAGGAAGGCGGGGAACTTGGCTTCCAGATCCGCCGGGTCGTAGCCCTCCGGCAGCAGGAAGTAGGTGTACATATCGAAGGTGAACCAGCTCTCCAGGTCGTTGCGCACATCCCCTTCTTTGTCCAGCGTGGAGAAAGAGACCAGGATGTCGAAGTCGAGATGAGAGTTCGCCGGGACGTCGTTGACGATGCCGGTCACCCGGTAGTCGTTCTCCGAAAAGCCGCTGTTGATGGTCAGGACCTGGCCCATGGCCTCCTGATCACCGAAGTACTTGCGCGCCATGCTCTCGGTGAGCACCACCGAATAGGGATCCCGCAGGGCGGTATCCGGATTGCCCTGCTGCAGACCCCAGGAGAAGAGTCGGAAGACCCCTTCATCGGTCCAGAAGAAATCCTCGAAGTAGCGCTCCCCGCCGGGGACCTCCACCGTCACAGGGCCCGCCAGGCCGCCCTCGAAGTAGGGACGGAAACGCACCTGCTCCATGATTTCCGGGAACTCCAGCTTGAGTCCCGGACCCATCGGCGGCGCGGTGATGGCGAAGGGTCGAGCGATCTGTCCCGGCAGGTTGGCGTCCACCGTCAACCGCACGATGCGGTCGGCGTTCTCGTGGAAGCGGTCGTAGGACAGCTCGCTGCGCACGAAGAGCAGGCAGAGCAGGGTGCAGGCCAGGCCCAGAGCCAGACCTCCCAGGTTGATCAACGAAAAGGCGGGGTATTTGCGAAGGTTGCGCAAAGCGATCTTCACGTAGTGCTGCAGCAGATCCAGCATCGGTATTCCTCGAGGACTAGGGTTCGGTGCGAGCCCGCGGCACCCGCGGGCGCCCGGTGGTTCGGTGGAAGTGTTGGAAGTGGAAAAAGCGTTGGAAGCTCATCGGCGAAGAGCGTCGTCGGCAGCCCGGGGGCGCCTCAGAGGCCCTCCAGAAAGTCGTCTAATTCGGCGGCATCAAGATCGGGGCTTTCGGTCTCGACGGCGACGGCAGCCAGGGCCGCGGTGGAAGGGGACCCACTCGAAGGCGCGCCGCTCGAGTTCTCGCCAGCGGCCTGAGGAGCGTCTTCCCGCTGCCCGGGATCCGTCATTCCGCGGGCCTCGAGATCTCGCGCCAGGTCCGCCAGCACCGGGGAGCGAAAGAGATCCCGAGCGCTCAGCTGCCAGCCGGCGGCGAGGGCCAGGGAGACGACCCGAACGCTGGCCACGGAATCGCCCCCGAGGGCGAAGAAATTATCTTCCCGGGCGGGCTCCCGACCCAGCACCTGGGTCCAGACCTGCGCCAAGGAGCGCTCCGCGTCGGTAGCCGGAGGGGTGCGCGGTCCGGAGACCGCGGCGGCCAGGGCGCGCTCCCCGAGGGCGCGGCGGTTCACCTTGCCGCTGGGCCCCAGGGGCAGGGCCTCCAGCTCGTCGAAGACGGCCGGAATCATGTACCCCGGCAGGGTCCCCGCCAGCTCCCGCTGCAGCTCACCGGGCTGAATCTCTCGGCCCGGCAACGCCACCACGTGGGCCACCAGGCGGTGGCCGACCCCGTCCCGCCGCGCCGTGACCGCCGCCCCGCGCACCCCATCCAGAGCCTCCACGGCGCGCTCCACCTCTCCCAGCTCGATGCGGAAACCCCGCACCTTGACCTGGAAATCGCGACGGCCGAGAAAATCGAGGCGCCCGTCGTGGCGGCGGCGCACCAGATCCCCGGTGCCGTAGATTCGCGAGCCGGGCCCGCGGAATCGAGGCTCGCCGGAGGCCCCGTCGGGCAGGGCGAAGGGGTTCGGCCGAAACGCCAGGGCGGTGCGCGCCGGCAGGCGGTGGTAGCCCCGGGCGAGGCCGTCGCCGGCGATCCACAGCTCGCCGACGCCGCCCAGGGCGACGGGCTGGAGCCGGGAATCCAGCACGTAGAGTCGAGTCGCCGGCAGGGGATCTCCGAGGGGAACCGCCTCGCCACCTCGGGCGGCGGACACCACTCCGGCGGCGGACCACACGGTGGTTTCCGTCGGGCCATAGAGGTTCCACAGGCGGCGACGGGGGGCATCGGCGGCGCCAGATGTAGAGAGCGCCTCTCCAGCGGCATCCCCCTCCGCCAGCTCCTCCGCTAGCTCCTCTGCCAGCTCCCGGGGCAGAGCCTCGCCGCCGCAGAGCAGAATCAGATCCTGCGCCCCGCGCCAGCCCGCCGCCAGCAGCATCCGCCAGGTGGCGGGGGTCGCCTGGACCGCCGTCGGGGCAGCCCGATCCAGCCATTGGGCCAGGAGATGACCGTCCTTCGCCACCGCCCTCGGCACCGGCCGCAGCGCCGCCCCCAGCACCAGCGGCAGGAAGTGCTCCAGCAGCGAGATATCGAAGGCGAGGGTGGTGAGGGTGGGCATCGAACGCACCCGGGCCTCCCCGCCAGAGAGGAGCGTCGCGGGGAGCGCCGCCGGGCTCGCCACCAGATCCGCGCCAGGGCCTTGCGCCATCGCGGCGAGGAAGCGCGACAGGGTGCGATGGGTTACCGCCACCCCTTTGGGGCGACCGGTAGAGCCGGAAGTGTAGAGGACATAAGCCAGGCGCTGGGGATCCGGGGTCGGCAGCGCCACCTCCATGAAGGCACCGGCGGCGTCCGCCAGGGACTCGATGCTGAGCACCCGCGAGGAGTCGACGGCGCCGTCGAAGCCCAGAGCCGAGATCATTGAATCTCGAAGAGCTTCGGAGGTGATCACCCACTGAGCTTCGCTATCTTCCAGCACCGCCCGCAGCCGCGCCGCCGGATGCTCCGGATCCACCGGCACCGCCACCCAGCCGGCCCGCCAGATTCCCAGCAGCGCGGCGGCGGCGGCGCCTCCGGGGGGCAGCGCGACGAGCACCGGACTCTCCAGCGCCGGCGGCCTCTCGACGGAGTGCAGCAGCAGGTTCTTCGCCACCGCGGCGACGGCGCTCATCAGCCCGGTGTAGCTCAGGGGACCATTCAAGGGACCCGTCGAAGGAGAGTGATTCGCGCGCCCCCGCAGCGCCGAGTCGCCGGCGGGATCCGCCGGCAGCACCGCCCAGGGATCCATCTCCGTCGCCCGCCGGGCGATGGTTACGATCACCGGCTCCAGGGTCTCCCCGCCGGTCGATGCGGGCTCTCCGTCGAGGCCCGCAGCAGCTCCCGGGGGGCCGGGCCACTCCACCACCAGCTGGTGATGCTGGGCTTCGCTGAGCACGGGCCAATGCCGGTGATCGAGACCGGGTTCCGCCAGCGCCGCCCGCAGGCCGCGACGCCAGGCGGCGGCGAAGCGCTGCAGGGACACCGCATCGAAGAGGGCGGTGGAGAGCTCCAGCCAGCCCTCGATTCGGGGCTCGGCCCCGGGGCGCAGCACCAGATTGACGGTGAGATCTAGCTGCGCGGTGCCCGGATCCACCGCCTGGGGCGAGAGGGTCAGATCACCGGCGGAGAAGTCCTCCAGGGAGCTCTCCAGGAAGGCGAAGAGAATTTGGAAGAGGGGATTGCGGGAGAGATCCCGCCGCGGCGCCAGGGCCTCCACCACCCGCTCGAAGGGCACCGTGCCCCGGCGGATGGCGCCACCCAGCTCCTCCTGAGCCCGCCGCGCCAGAGTCTCTAGCCCCGGCGTCTCCAATCCCGGCGCGCCGCCGTCCACCGGCAGCCGCAGCACCCAGGTCTCCAAGAAGAGCCCCACCAGGGACTCCAGCTCCGGCTGCTGCCGCGAGCTCACGGGGGTGCCCACCACCACCTCTCGGCTCGCTCCACCGGCATCCTCCGCAGCTTCTCCGGAGGGGGGAGCGGCGAAGCGGGCGAGGGTCGCCGCGAAGCTGGCCCACAGCAGCGCGAAGGGAGTCACCCCCTGACGCTTGCCGGCGGCGAGGAGCTCGCCGCTGAGCTCGCTGCCGAAGGAGAGCGGCACCCGGGCGCCGTCGAAGCGCTGCACCGCCGGTCGAGGGCGATCCGCCGGCAGCTCCAGGGCGCCGTCGAGATCGGCGAGGTGGGTGCTCCACGCCGCCAGGGCGTCGTCGTAGGCCCCGGCCTCCCAGCGCTGTCGCTGCCAGTGGGCGTAGTCGCCGTAGCTCAGGGGCAGCGGCGCTAGGGAGCCTTCCGCGGTGTAGAGATGGGCGAGGTCCTGCAGCAGGCGCCCGAGGGAGAGACCGTCCGCCACGATGTGGTGGAGCGCCAGCAGCAGGGTGTGCTCCCCCGACTCCCCCGACTCCCCCGGCTGCCGTTGGCGCAGCAGCAGGGCCCGCAGCGGCGGCCCGGCGGCGAGGTCGAAGGGGCGACGCAAGAAGGTCCGGGCGAGGCGAAGGGTGAGCTCCGCCGCTCTCTGCTCCCCCAGAGGGCCGAGATCCACCGTCGGCAGGGAGAGCACCGGCGCCGTCAGCGCCCGCTGCCGCGGCTCGCCGTCCCCCTCCGACGGGGCGCTGAACACGGTGCGCAGGGTCTCGTGACGCTCCACCATCGCCGTCAGCGCCCGCTCCAAACGCCGCGGCGCCAGCGGCCCCTGCATCTTCACCGCCACCGGCAGGTGATGGGCGGGGTTCCCCGGCTCGAGCTGATCCAGCACCCAGAGTCGACGCTGAGCGAAGGTCAGCGGCGCGGCGTCATCGGCAGATTCATGGCGCGGGATGATCGCCGGCCGTTCTCCCGCGGCGGGGTGCCCGGAGGCTGCCCCGGTGGAGCCCTCGACCGACGAGTCGCCCACTCCCAGGCGCTCCCGCAGATCGGCGATGCGCGGCGCGGCGAAGAGATCGCCGGCGTCCACCGGTCGGCCGAGCTCCTCGCTGAGACGCCCCGCGACCCGCAGCGCCAGCAGGGAATCGCCGCCGAGCTCGAAGAAATCATCGTCCTCAGAGACGGCGCCAAGGCCGAGCACTTCCCGCAGGGCACGCTGCACCGCATCCTCCGCCTCGCCCCCTTGGTGCACAGAGGCAAGGCCAGCGGCACCATCGGGGGCGCTCCCGGTCGTCTCCGCCTCTGCCTCACCGTCGGCGCCGACGGGCGCCGGCAGCAGCTCGTCCAGCTCCACCACCAGGCGCTGGAGGCGCTCCTCCACCCGCTCCCGGAGAGGGTCATCCGCCCTCAGCGCGGCGCTGCGTCGCAGCGCCGCGCGGAGGGCAGACCCCAGGGAATCCCAGACGCCCGGGAGACGCGACCCCCCGGCGAGCTCGGCACCCCTTGGATTCGGCGCGGGAAACCAGTGGCGACTCCCCTCGAGGGGAGTCGGAGGCAGGGGAACCCGCCTTCCCGCAGGGAAGAGTCCCTCCACCGCCGACTCCACCCCGCAGCTCCAAAGGCGCCCCCGGGCCTCCAGCAGGGCGCGGTCGGCGCCCACCGTCTCGGCGTCCCGGGGATGGGGCCAGGAGGGAATCGCCGGGGTGCTCTGCGGGGTGCTTTGGGGGCGACGCCGGGCGAGGCTGGTCAAGGCGCGGCCGGGGCCGACCTCCAGCAGGGCGACGGGCTGGCCCCCGGCCCCTTGCGGCGTCGCGCCGCACAGGGTTTCCAGCCCCTCCCCGAAGCGCACCGGAGCGCGCAGCTGGCGGGCCCAATAGGACGCGGCGGTAGCCTCTTCATCGCGAATCCAGGTGCCGGTGACGTTGGAGACGAAGGGAATCCGCGGAGGCGCCAGCGCTCCGGCGGCGCTCACCTCGGCCTCGAAGGCCGGCAGGATGGCGTCCAGCGAGCGAGAGTGGAAGGCGTGGGAAGTGTGGAGACGACGGGTCTCGACCCCCTGATCCGCCAAGTCCGACTCCAGATCGGCGATCCCGGAAGCCGGTCCGGAGACCACGCAGGCGTCGGGGGCGTTGATCGCCGCCAGGTCCAGATCGCCGCCCCGGGAGGCCAGCAGCTCCTCCACCGACTCCACCGCCAGCGGTACCGCCAGCATCGTCCCCGGCGCGACGCCGGCCATCAGGCGGCCGCGCACGGTCACCAGGCGCAGGGTTTGAGTCGGGCTCATCACCCCGGCGAGGCAGGCGGCGCTCCACTCCCCCACCGAATGGCCGAGGAGCGCTGCGGGGCGCACTCCGCGCTCCTCCCACCACGCCGCCAGGGCCAGCTCTACCGCCACCAGGGCCGGCTGAGCGTTCTCCGTGCGCCGCAGGGCGCGGGCCGCAGCAGCTCGCTCCGACGCCTCGGGGAAGAGCAAGGGCTCTAAGTCCTCACCCCCGTGCTGGCGAACCGTCGCCAACAGCTCTTCCAGGTGGCGACGGAAGCCTTCGTCCCGGCGCCACAGCTCCTGCCCCATGCCCGGGTGTTGGCTGCCCTGCCCCGGCAGCAGGAAGGCAACCGCCGGCGCCTGTCCGGCGGCCCGCTTCACCGGTCGCGAAGCGGCGCCGCGGGCGGCCTGGCGCAGCTGGCGAGGGGCGCTGGCGAGGTCGTCCACCAGCACCGCGCGGCGATGGGAGAAGCGGTGGCGCCCGCGGGCCAGGGTGTGGCCGATATCCGGCAGCAAGGGCGGCGAAGCCTCGGCGCTGGCCGCCTCCAGCGCTTCTCCGAGGGCCTCACAGCTCTGCTCCAGCCCCCGCTCACTGCGCGCCGAGAGCATCAGCAGAGTGGGTTCGGGCTCGCCCTCGAGGGCTACTGGAGGCGCTTCCCGATCGCCTCCGCCGGAGGCCTCCGGCGGCGCTTCTTCCAGCACCAGGTGGACGTTGGTGCCGCCGATGCCGAAGGCCGAGATCCCGGCGCGCCGGGGCGCGCCGGCGGAATGCCAGGGACGCGGCTCGCCGCCGACGACAAAGGGGGTGACGGAGAAATCGATTTCGGCATTCGCCTCGCGGTAGCCGCAGGTGGGCGGCAGCACCCCGCGCTCCACCGCCAGCACCACCTTGATCAGGCCGGCGACGCCGGCGGCGGCATCGAGATGCCCCACGTGTCCCTTCACCGAGCCGAGCCAGCAGCTCTCCGGCGCCAGAGCCTGATCGCTGGAGGCGCGGAAGGCGTTGTTCAAGGCCCGTACCTCGATGGGATCGCCGAGGGCGGTGGCGGTGCCGTGGCCTTCCACCAGGCCGATGGTGGCGGCGTCGACCTCCGCCATATCCAGGGCGCGGCGAATCACCGCCTCCTGGCCGTCGACGCCGGGGGCGGTGAAGCCCGCCTTCTGGGAGCCGTCGTTGTTGCAGGCCGAGCCGCGGATCACCGCGTGGACCTTGTCGCCGTCGGCGAGGGCGTCTTCCAGCCGCCGCAGCACCAAGATTCCGGCGCCGTCTCCGAACACGGTGCCGGCGGCGGCGGAGGCGTAGGGGCGACAGCGGCCGTCGGCGCTGTGGATCCCCCCGGGCAGGTGCAGCTGGCCGCTGACCTGAGGCAGCCGCACCGTGACCCCGCCGGCCAGGGCGGTATCGCAGTGGTAATCCAGCAGCGACTGGCAGCCCATGTGCACCGCCAGCAGCGAGCTGGAGCAGGCGCTGGCCACCGCCAGGCTGGGGCCCGAAAGGCCGAGCTTGTAGGACACTCGGGTCGGCAGGGCGCTCTTCTGATTCAGCACCCCCGCCTGCCAGCGCTCGCCGGGAGCCAGCGCCTGCTGGGAAGCGTAGAGATGGTGCAGCAGATAGGAGGAGCCGGTGGTTCCGGCGAACACTCCCACCCGCCCGGCGCCGCTGTCCTCCGCCCGGCGCGGATCCCAGCCGGCCCGCTCCAGCACTCGCCACGCCAGCTCGAGGAAAATCCGATGCTGGGGGTCGATGAGGGCGGCCTCCCGGGGGACGATGGAGAACAACTCGGCGTCGAATTCCTCCACCCCATCCAGCACGCCGCGGGCGGCGACGAAGCGGGGATCATCCACCAGCTCGGCGTCGAACCCGGCGGCGATCAGCTGCTCTCTGGAGAAGCGGCGAATGGAATCCTCGGATCCCTGCACCAGCTGCCAGAAGCTCTCCACCGAGTCGGCCCCCGGAAAGCGCCCCTCCATGGCCACCACCGCCACCGCGTCCGCCGGATCGTAATCCGGAACGAAGGAAGCTCTCGACGCCCCCTCCCCGCTGGGGCTGCTAGCTATTGGCATCTCCCCCTCAAGCACGGCTACCCGCCTTGTCCTTCAGCCGCTGGCGGCGGCGGCGGCGGGCGGCGCGCCCGTCCTCTGCTCGCCCTTCATCGGCCCGCCCCTCATCGGCCCGACCTTCCGCAGTCACGCCGACGGCCACCGTCTCCGCCTCCCGGCGGGGTTCCACCACGCCGCGGCCGGCGGCCTCGACAACCTCCGACGGCTCCGCGGCGCGGGCCTTCGGGGCGACGGATTCCGCGGCGGCCCGCGGCGCCGAAGCCTGCTCCTCAGCGCTGGAGCTGCCCAGCAGCAGCGCCTGCGCTCTCACCGTTGGATGCTGGAAGAGGTCCACGGTCTCCACGCCGCGACGGAAGGCCTCCTCCAGACGCGCCCGCAATCGCATCGCCAGCAGCGAGTTGCCGCCGACGTCGAAGAAGCTCTGCTCCGCCCCCACTCGCTCCAGCCCCAGCAGCTCACACCAAATCTCGGCGATCTTGCCCTCGTCTCGGCCCCGCAGGGCGGCCAGGCTTTCTCCCTGCTGTCGCCAGGGTGCCGGCAGCTCCGCCAGGGCGCGGCGATCCACCTTGCCGTTGGACGACAGGGGCAGCGACTCCAGCACCACCACCGCCGCCGGCACCATCGCCTCTGGAAGCTCCGCCGCCAGCCGCTGCCGCAGTCGGCTCCCGCTCTCCGCGGCGTCTTCCGCCCCGTCTGCAAGCTCCGCCGTGACGTAGGCCGCCAGGCGGCCGGAACCGGCGCCCTGGCCGTCCTTGCGCAGCAGCACCACCGCTTCCCGCACTCCCTCCAGGCGCCGCAGGGCTCCCTCCACCTCGCCGAGCTCCACCCGCACCCCGCGGACCTTGACCTGGAAGTCGATGCGTCCGAGATATTCCACCTCGCCGCCGGGCACCAGCCTCACTAGATCGCCGGTGCGATAGAGCCGCGCCCCCGGCGGGCCGCCGTAGGGGGTCCCCGCCCAGGGATCCGGAACGAAGGCCGCGGCGGTGCGCTGGGGTTGACGGTGGTAGCCGCGGGCCAGCTGCACGCCTCCCAACAGCAGCTCCCCGGCGGCGCCGGGGGCCGCCGCCCGGCCGTCGCGGCCGAGCACCGCCAGCCGCACGTTGTCCACCGCACGACCGATGGGAACGATCTGCGGCCGCCGTCGGCAGCGATGCCAGGTGACGTCCACGGAGGCCTCCGTAGGGCCGTAGAGGTTCGCTAGGAGAGTCCCCGGCAGTCGCCGGTGGAAGCGCCGCACCAGCTCCGGCGGCAGCGCCTCACCGCTGGCCACCACCTGACGCAGGCGCCGCGGCGGCCGCAGGTCCGCCGGCTCCAGGAAGAGCTCCAGCATCGAGGGTACGAAATGGGCCACGGTGACCTGGCGGCGCTCCATCACCGAGGCCAGGTAGCGGGGATCCCGATGCCCTCCGGGGCGCGCCACCACCAGCTGAGCTCCGGCAGCGAAGGCCCAGAAGAACTCCCAAACCGAGACGTCGAAGCTCATGGGGGTCTTCTGCAGCACGGCGTCCCCCTCGCCCAAGGGGAAGGCCCGCTGCATCCAGCGCAGACGGTTGACGATCCCCTCGTGGGGCACCGCCACCCCCTTGGGACGACCGGTAGATCCAGAGGTGTAGAGCACGTAGGCGGGGTGGGTCGGCGCCAGCTGCGCCGGGATCTGCCCGACGGCGCTCTCATCGGTAGCCGCCGGGAACCGCTCTTCGGAGGGCGAGAGGGACGCGGGGAAATCTTCCGGATGCAGCACCGCGGGCCGCGCTCCATCGCCCGGCTCGGCGGCGAAGAGCTGGGCGGAGTTTGCCCCCTTCGGCATCACCCAGGCCGCCGCCGCGGCGTCCTCCGCAAGCCAGGCGAGGCGGTCCGCCGGCAGCTCCGGGTCCAGCGGCACGTAGGCCGCCCCCGCCTGTACCACCGCCAGCAGGGTCACCACCAGATCCGCTCCGCGGGGCAGCGCCACCGCCACTCGGGTCTCCGGCCCCGCTCCCCGCTGCCGCAGCGCCGCGGCGAGGAGATTCACCCGATTCCGCAGCTGCCCGGCGTTCAGCTCCTCGCCGCTGCCGTCATCCACCAGCAGCGTCCGTCGGGGGTCGCGGCGAACGGCTCGATCCAGCCCCGACGCCACCAGCTCGGCGAGGGTAGAGGCCTTCGGATCCAGCCCCTGATGCACCGGCAGCGCCGCGGTGTCGTTGGCCTCCACCAGCAGCTGATGCTGCTCCGCCGGGCTCGCCAGGGGCAGGGCCCCCAGGGGCGAGGCGGGATCCGCCACCGCGGCGACGAGGAAGCGCTGCAGCGCGGCGAGCCAGCGGGCGGCGGTGGTGGCGTCGAAGAGATCCGTGGCGAAATCCAGCGTCGCTTCCCAGGATTGCCCCTCGGCCGCCGAATCGGTCCGCGGCGGGGCCACCGAGAGGGTGAGGTCCAGCTTCGCCGCACCGGTGGTGAGCTCCTCCGTCACCAGCTCCAGCTGCGGCAGCTCCAGGCGCGGCATCGGCTGGTTCTGCAGCACCAAGAGCACCTGGAAGATCGGCGCCTGGGCCAGGGACCGATCCGGCGCCAGGGCATCTACCAGGGTGTCGAAGGGCAGTCGCTGGCGGCTCAGGGCGTCCGCCACCGTGGCGGAGGAAGCGGCCACCGCCGCCGCGAAGCCCTGCTCCGCCGGCAGGCCGAGGCGCAGCGGCAGAGTGTTGACGAAGCAGCCCACGGCGGCTTCCAGACGGTCGTCCTCGCGGCCGGCGACGGGGGTTCCCACCACCACCTCCCCGGCGCCCCCGGCGAAGCGGGAGAGCAGCGCGCCGTAGGCGGTGGTCAAGATCGCGAAGGGGGTGGTGCGCAGCTCCCGGGCCAGGGCCTCCACCTCGCTCCGCAGCTGATGGCTCCAGCGCGCGCTGCGGCGGTCACCGCGGTAACTCGCCACCGCCGGCCGCGGTCGATCCGCCGGCAGCTCGAGGGCCGTCGGCGCGCCCTGGAGACGCTCCTTCCAGACCTCCAAATCCGCCGCCGCTTCGGGGCCCAGCACCCAGCGCCGCTGCCAGCGGGCGAAGTCCGCGAAGTGCAGAGGCACCGGTGCCAGCTCGCCCCCCTGATCAGCGCTACCACCGCCCTCGAGGTGAAGCCCTTCTTCCTGGTCAGCCCCTTCTTGGTGATCCGTCCAGTGCTGACGGTAGAGGACGCCGAGCTCCCGCACGATGAGGCCCAGGGACCAGCCGTCGGCAGCGACGTGATGCAGGCCCACCAGCAGGTCGTGAGCCTCGCCGCCGGGATGTCTCAGCAGCGCCAGGCGCAGCAGCGGGCCGCGGCCGAGGTCGAAGGAGCGACGGGCGAAGCGCTGGGCGAGATCCTGGGGCAGCTCGCCGCCATCGCCGTCGAGGCCTCCCAGATCCACCACCGGCAGCGGCACCAGGGCCGCGGAGCTCGCCACCGGGGCGATGCGCTGCACCGCCCGCCCCCGCCGCTCCGGCAGCGCGCTGCGCAGCGCGCCGTGGCGATAGACCAGCTCCTGGAAGGCCGCCGCCAGCGCCGGCACCTGGAGCCGCCCTCGCAGCCGCAGCCTCGCCGGCATGTGGTAAGCCACGGAGGCCCGGGGCAGCAGCCGGGAGAGGAACCACAGACGCTCCTGAGTCGGCCCCAGGGGAGCTTCCCGCCATTCTTCCGGGGCCGCCGGTGGCGCCGGAGAGGGGCGCTCGCCGTAGCCCAGGCGGTCCGCCAGGGCGCGGGCCGGGGAGCCCAGGGGGGCGGGCTCTTCCTGCCGCCAGCGGTGGGCGACGGAAGCCTCGATGCGGCGGTGGCGGTGGAAGCGGGGATCTCCCATCATCCGGTCTCCGCCCTCGCCGCTCTTCAGCCCGTCGGTCATCCGTCCCGGGCTGTAGGGCTCCAGCAGCGCGCTGTGATAGCCCAGCCCCAGCGCCCGGCACAGGCCTTCCATCGCCGCTTCCGGATCCTGCACCAGCTCCTCGAAAGAGAGCTCCACCCAGCGATCCGCCGGCACCCGCTGACGCAGCTGCAGGATATTCCTCTGGGCCAGCACCCAGCAGGCCTCCCCCTGATGTTCGGGAGAGGGGCCGAAGCGGTAGACCTGATCCATGCTCGCCGCCACGAAGGAGTGGATCACCGCCTGGGGATGGCGCAGCAGATGAATGTAGACCGGCTCTTCGAAGAGCTGCTCCGTCTTCGCCAGGGTGGCGGCGGAGAGGGCGTAGGAGGGGGTCTTGTCCACCAGTCGACGCTCCCCCGAGGCGGCCTCCAGGCGGCGGTACACCTGAGCTACCGAGAGCCCCTCTTCCCGCCACTGCTCCTCCAGACGGCGGGCGCCGCCGGCGGCCAGCTGGTAGAGATCCATCATCGCCCGGGTCAGGCCCTCGCCGGAGAAGGCGTCTCGACCGGAAAAAGCCTGCGCCCGCTCTTCCAGGGTGTCGAAGTGCAGCAGCTCCAGCTCCGGCGGTGAGAAGAGCTCCGGATGCCCCGCCAGCATCACCCGCAGCAGGGTCGAGCCAGAGCGGAAGGGTGAGAGGATCACCACCGGACGGTGCAGCGCTGGCCGGCGGCCGAGGGCAGCAGCAGGGGCAGGGCCGGACAACAGGGCATCGAAGTGCTCCGGCTGACGCCAGCGGGAGGTCACCGCCGAGCGGACGACGGAGACTTCATCCTCCTCCGCTCCAGAGCGAGCCTCGGGGTCTTCCTCCCCTGCCGCAAGGCTGGCTCCCGTCCAGCGGGCCACCGCCGTCGGGAAGCGCTCCCCGAGGTGCGCCGCCAAGGCCTCCAGGCGGGGCGCATCGAAGAGGGTCATGACGTAGAGGGTCTCCCCCAACGCCACCTGCAGGCGGTTGATCATCAACGCCCCGCGCACCGAGTCTCCACCGAGGGCGAAGAAATCCTCCTCCGGCTCCGGAAGGCGCCCCTCCGGAAGGTCGAGGACCTCTCGCCACAGCTCGGCGAGATGCCTTTCCACCGCGTTGTGGGCGCGGGAAGCCTTCCTCTCCTGAGCTGCAGCGCCGGGCCGATGGGCCGGCATCGCCGCCAGCGCCCGGCGGTCGACCTTGCCATTGGTGGTCAGCGGCAGCGCCCACACCAGGCCATAGGCGGAAGGCACCATGGGCCCCGGCAGGCGCTGATTCAGCGCGGCGGCGAAGCTCTCGGGAGTCAGCGCGGACTCCGGCACGTCCGGCTGGGAGACCAGGTAGGCCACCAGCTCGAGGCCGCCGCCGACTCCGGGGCGGGCCAGCACTTCGGCCTCCTTCACCCCTTCGAGGGCGATCAACGCCGCCCGCACCTCACCGAGCTCAATGCGTACGCCCCGCACCTTGACCTGGTGATCCAGCCGGCCGAGGTACTCCACCGCTCCACCGGGAGCGATGCCCGCTCCGCCATCCACCAGTCGGCGGGCGAGATCGCCGGTGCGGTAAACCCGAGCCCCGGAGGGACGGCCGCCGTGGCCGGCCCAGGGGTCCGGGCGGAAGCGATCGGCGGTCAGCGACGGTCGATGGAAATAGCCGCGGGCCAGCTGGATGCCGCCGAGGGCGACCTCTCCGGCGGCGCCCAGGGGAGCGAGGCGGAACGAGGCGTCCAGCAGATCGACGGTGGTATTCGCCACCGGATGGCCGATGGGTACCGAGGGACGGGCAGCGGCCTGCTGCGGATCCCGGGGCGCCGCGGCGTAGGTGACGTCCACCGCCGCCTCCGTCGGCCCGTAGAGGTTGTGGAGCTGAGCTTCGGTCTCTCTGCCGATGGTCGACGCGAAGCGGGCGGCGAGCTCCCCCGGCAGCGCCTCGCCGCTGGCCAACACCCGCCGCAGCGAGCCACAGCCCAAGGCCGCCGGCTCCTCCACGAAGGCCTGCAGCATGGAGGGCACGAAGTGCACGGTGGTGACCTGGCGCTGCTGGATGCGGCGGGCGAGATAGGCGGTATCGCCGTGGCGACCGTCTTCGGCGATCACCATCGTCGCCGCCGCCGTCGTCGGCCAGAAGAGCTCCCACACCGAGACGTCGAAGCCGAAGGGAGTCTTGTGGAGCACGGCCTCCGCCGGCAGCAGCGGGAAGTGCTCCTGGGTCCACAGCAGGCGATTGACCACGGCGCGGTGGGAGACCATCACTCCCTTCGGTCGGCCGGTGGTCCCGGAGGTGTAGATGATGTACGCCAGGCTGTCGGGGGAGACCGCCGGCAGCTCGGCAGCGGAAGACATCGAATCGAGAGTGCCCGCGGCAGCCTCCTCGCCGTCTACCGTTACCACCCGCAGACTGGAGGGAACCTCGTCCCGCAGGGCTTCCCGGGTGACCACCAGCTCGAGGCGGGAGTCGCTCATCAGAATGCGGCGGCGGGATTCCGGATATTCGAAGGACAGGGGCACATAGGCCGCCCCCGCCAGCAGCACGGCGAAGAGAGCCTCCACCCGCACGCCCTCGCGATGCAGCAGCACCCCCACCGGCCGCTCCGGGCCGGCTCCCGCCGCCCGCAGTCGCTGGGCGAGGAGCACGCTTCGATGCAGCAGCTCGGCATAGGTGATGGATGAATCATCGCTATCGATCACCGCCGGCACTTCGGGGTGGTGCTCGGCCGCAAAGCGCAGCAGATCTCCGAGGGTGAGATCTGCGGTGAGCGCCGCCGAGGGGGCCGAGGAGTCATCGAGGCGTGAATCAGGAGCGTGAGGCGCCAACAGGGGACGCTGACTGTCGTTGAGCTCCACCCGCAGCTGATGGGCCTCCGCGTCGCTGAGCAGCGGAAGCGCCGCCAGCGAAGCGTCGGGGGTCTCCGCCGCCGCGCTCAGCAGTCGGCGATAGCCCTCCGCGAGGCGCTGGATGGTGGCGGCATCGTAGAGATCGGTGGCGTATTTCCAGATCGCCACCGGCCCGTCGTCGGTGCGGGCGATATTCACCGCCAGGTCGTAGCGAGCGGTGCCCAGATCCAGCTCCCGGGGGCTCACCGTCAGCTGCGGCAAGCGGACGGTGGTCATCGGAGCGTTCTGCTGGACGAAGAGAATCTGGAACAGCGGAGTGCGGCTGGGATCCGGGCGGCGACCGAGGGCCCGCACCAGCTGCTCGAAGGGCAGGCGTCGATGGCTGTAGGCGGAGGCCGCATCTCGCCTCACCGCACTCAGGGCCTCGCGCCCGGTGGTCTCGTGGTCGGCGACCTCGAAGCTCGCCAGGGGCAAGGGCAGCAGGTTGATGAAGCAGCCCACCAGCTGCCCCCAGGGGCCGTCCTCGCGCCCCGCCACCGGCGTGCCTACCAGCGCATCCCGGCGGTCCGTCCAGCGCTCCAGCAGACCGGCAAAGATGGTCAGCTGGGCCATGAAGGGCGTCGCCCGCTGCTGTGCCGCCACCGCCGACCAGCGCTCCACGGCGGCCTGCGGCAGCGGGCAGACCCAATGGGCTCCGCGATGGCTGAGCACCGGCGGTCGAGGGCGATCCGTCGGCAGCTCGGTAGGCTGAATCTCCGCCAGCCGCTGCTGCAGCGCCTCGAGATCCGAAGCCCAGGCTGCCGATTCCGCCGCCTGCCGCTGGCGGCGGGCGAAGGTCGCGTAGGACGACTCCAGCGGCCCGGCGGCCAGGCCCCGGTAGGCCGCCAGCCAGTCGTCCAAGAGCAGGCCCAGGGACCAGCCGTCACAGGCGATGTGGTGCGCTACCAGCACCAGGCGACCCTGGATCTCGGAATCTGCGGCACCGCCCTCCCTCTGGACTCCGTCGTTCAAGGTCAGCAGCAGGGCCCGCAGCAGCGGCGGGCGCCCCAGGTCGAAGGGTCGCCGCGCCCAGGCGCGGGTGAGGGAGGCGGCCACCGAGGAGCGCTGGGATTCGTCGAGGGCGCTCAGATCCACCTGCGGCAGCAGCCCCCGCAGCGCGCCGCTCTCCTGCAGCTGCTGCGCCGACAGCGCCCGCTGCACCGCACCGGAAGTCGATTCGGAGATCCCGAAGCGAGTGCGAAGGGCGCCGTGGCGAAGAATCACCGACTCCAGCGCCCTGCGCCAGCAGCCGGCGTCCACCACGCCCCGCAGATCCACTTCCGCCGCCACTTGGTGCACCGGGTTCTCAGGATCCAGCTGGTGCAGGAACCAAAGCTGCTGCTGCGGGAAGGAGAGGGGATTCTCGCCCCCTTCTTCAGCCTGTGCTGGATCAGCCTGCCCTGGACCAGCCTGCACTGAATCAGCCTGTCCTGGCTCAGCTTGATCTGACTCGGCGAGGACATCGGCGCCTTCCCGGCGCTGCCCGACTTCTGCCACCACGCCTTCCAGATGGGCCGCCAGCTCCTCCACCGTGGGGTGGTCGAAGAGGACGTCCAGCTCCAGCTCCGCTCCCAGCTCGCGGGAAATTCGAGCCATCAGCTCGGTCGCGGTGAGGGAATCTCCGCCGAGCTGGAAGAAGGCGTCCGTCGCCGCCACTTGCCCCACTCCCAACACTTCGCTCCACCACTGGGCGAGACGCTTCTCCAAATCGGTCTGCGGCGGGCGGCGATTCTCTCGCTCCCCGTCACCGCGCTCCTCCTCGCCCAGGGTCCAGGTGGCGAGGGTCTCCAGGGTGCCGTCCAGCAGGCCCTGGCGGGCGGAGCGGCGGCGCACCTTACCGCTGGAAGTACGCGGCAGGCCGCCGGGGCGCAGCAGCGCCACCCGCTGCACCGCCGCCTCGTGATCTTCCGCCACCCGGCGGCGCAGCGCGGCGATCACCGCTTCGTGATCCGCTCCCCGGCGCACCTCCAGCTCGGCGACCATCGCCAACCCCTCGGAGCCGTCCTCCAGGGAGATAGCGAAGGCTGCGGCGCCCCCGGGGCGAAGCATCGGATGACTCTCCTCAGCGCTCTCCTCGAGATCCTGGGGATAGAGATTGCGGCCGCGAAGGATGATCAGATCCTTCAGCCGGCCGGTGACGTAGAGATCCCCTTCGGCGGTGACAAAGCCGAGATCCCCGGTGCGCAAGAAGGGGCCACGGCCGTCCTCCAAATGCGCCCCGAAGGTCTGTGCCGTGACCTCTGGACGACGCCAATAGCCGTCCGCCACCGCCGGTCCGGCGACCCACACCTCCCCCACTCGATCCGCCGCCGCGGGGCGCGGAGTGCCGGCCTCGAGACTGCCCGGATCCACCACCACCAGCTGAGCATCCTCGCCGGCGATACCGGAGGAGACCAGCTCTGAAGCATCCGGTGCCGCCTCCTCCACCACCTCGATGCGGTGCTGAGAGAGGGCCCCGGAATCCACCGGCAGACTGGTCACGGAACCGGCGGCAGCCACCGACGAGGCGCCGCCGGTAACCAGCAGCGTAGCCTCCGCCAGGCCATAACAGGGCCGGAAGGCGCCGCTCTGGAAGCCGCTGCCGGCGAAGGCCTCGGCAAAGCGGCGCAGAGTCTTCGCCCGCACCGGCTCAGCACCGTTGAAGGCCACCCGCCAGGCAGAGAGATCGAGGGCCGCCCGCTGCTCCGGCGTGGATTTGCGCACGCAGAGGTCGTAGGCGAAGTCCGGCGCGCCGCTCACCGTGCCTCCCCAATGCTCGATCGCCTCGAGCCAGCGCAGCGGCCGCTGCAGGAAGCGCTGGGGCGAGAGCAATATGCAGGAGGTGCCGAGGTAGAGCGGGTGGAACACGCCGCCGATGAGGCCCATGTCGTGGTAGAGCGGCAGCCAGCTCACCACGATGTCGTCGGGCGTGGTGCCGAAGGCCTGCTGGATCATTCTCTGGTTGGCCATCAGATGGCGGTGACGCAGCATCACTCCCTTAGGAGTGCCGGTGGATCCAGAGGTGTACTGCAGGAAGGCGAGGTGATCGTCTCCCGGAGTCGGCAGCTCCCCCTCTCTCCCCTCGTCTAGTTCAGCAGGCGAAATCCAGGCGAGCCCTGGAGCGACCCCTTCGGCGCGCCGCTGCACCCCCTCGTCGGCGATCACAAAGCGCGCTTCGGCGTCTTCAACCACCGCCCGCAAGCGCGGCAGCGTGCGGCGATGCCGCGGTGGGTAGGCCGGCACCGCCACCGCGCCGGCGGCAAAGCAGGCGAGCAGGGCCACCACGTACCCTAGCCCCGGCGGCAGCAGCAGCAGAACCCGCTCCCCCCCGGCGCCGATCCTCACCAGCGCCCGGGCCTGAGCCTCGACCCGCTGTCGAAGCTCGCCATAGCTCAGCTCTTCCTCGATTTCTGAACCATCACCGAGAAAGGCAAAGGCTCTCTGCTGGGGCCTCAATTCAGCAACATGCGTAAGTCGCTGAAGGAGGGTCGAGCTACCCTCGGAAGAACGCGTCACTGCCGCCTTGGGCTCCGGCGCCGAGGCCTTCAAATCAGGAGTGGTCCCGCGTGGGACAGTATCATCTAAATTCATGGAATATTAACTCCTTGCGCTTCGTCAAGGTATGAAGGTTGTGTACAGCTCTCGACAAAACGGGACAGCCACAGCGATGGCGGAACATACTTAGGATTTCGTCCAACAATTCGTCCCATTCCGGCCTTGCGGCGCACACCCTGGGAGGAGCATGCCGCCAAGAGGTGAAGTGTGCTCAAGCGCTTGCTGAGAAGCCTCTCAGCGGGACGCGTTCCGGGAGACCTATCGGAGCGAACGTCGGGAAACTGGCCTCTGCTGCTGATCCCCTGTCCCGGAACCTTCTGCGCTGGTATCCCTAATAGAAGAGGCATCACTAGTAGCAACGGCATCACGGATAGCGAGGGCGATCCTTGATCGCCAGGGCATCACCTCCAGTCTCTACTCCTCTAGATCGCCCTTTCCCACCGGCCCCTCGCAACCCCAACCTTCCCAAGGCCCTTCTCCCAACACGCCGCTCTCTCATCTCTCAAGATCTCTCTCATCTCTCAAGATACTGTGCCGAAAACTATGGACAGAAAGATCGAACGCCGACGCTGGACGACCCCCGCCGTCGCCGCCATTGTGGGTGGTGGGCTGCTCATCGCCGTCATCGCCTGGACTCTGCTAGCCCAGGCGGGAGTGCAATCCCAACAGGTGGACCGCCAGCGGCTGAGAATCGGTACCGCTGAAATTCAGCCCTTTCGCGAGTTCATCGTCGTCAACAGCGCGGTGGAGGCCGAACGGAGCTACTTCCTGGAAACCGCCGAGGGCGGACGAGTCGAGGAAATCTTCGTCGAGGAGGGCAGCGACGTCCGCGCCGGCCAGGCGATCCTGCGGATGGTGAACACCGATCTGCAGCTGGATATCCTGCGCCGCGATGACCTCTATCTGGAGCAGACCAACAATCTCCAGAACACCCAGCTGGCGATGGCCCAGCTGCGCCGCGACTTCGAGCAGCGCCTCGCCGAGCTGGACTATCAAATCCTGCAAAAGAAGAGGGTTTACGAGCAGAACCAAACCCTCGCTGAAGAAGGGCTGATCTCCCAGCTGGAGTTCGAACAGAGCCACGATGAATACCTCTTCTTCGAGGACGAGCGGAAGCGCCTGGTGGCCAATGAGGAAGAGGACCGCACCTTCCGGGTCGCCCAGGTGGATCAGGCTCGGCGCTCCGTCGAGCGCGCGCGACTGAACCTCGCCACCGCCCGGGAAAAGCTCGAGAAGCTCACCCTCATCGCCCCCGCCGACGGCCGCCTCACCGCCCTCGACGCCGAGATCGGCGAGAGCAAGGCCCCGGGAGACCGACTCGGCCAGCTCGACGTCCTCGACGACCTCAACCTGCGGGCGAAGATCGATCAGCACTACATCGCCCGGGTCGACCCCGGCCAGGAAGCCTTCATCGAATTTGCCGGCGAAACCTCGAAGCTACTGGTGGAAAAGGTCTTCCCGGAGGTCGCCGAAGGTCAATTCGAGGCCGAGCTGCGCTTCGCCGAAGCCACGCCAGACGGGCTTAAGCGTGGCCAGACCCTGCAGACCCGACTCGCCCTGGGAGACTCGGAGCAGGCTCTGGTGATCCCCCGCGGCGGCTTCCAGCAAAGCACCGGCGGGCAGTGGGTCTTCCTTGTCGAGGGGGACGGCAGAGCCGCCCAGCGCCAGGCGATTCGACTCGGGCGTCAAAACGATGCCTATCTAGAGATCCTCGAAGGCCTCTCCCCGGGAGACAAGGTGGTGATCTCCGGATACACCACCTTTGGCGACGCGGAGCGCTTGAAGATCGAGCGCTAGTACCTCAGTGGAATGCCCCGACGGAATGCCCCGACGGAATGCCCCGACGGAATGCCTCAGTGGAATGCCTCAACGGGGAGCGCTGCCCGCCCCCTTTGCCGGGCTTCGCAAACCCCTGAATCCCTTGCGCCGGCCCGCAGACCGGCTCTCTTCTCTTAGCCTTCCTGACTTCGACCTAACCTGACCTAACTTCCTCTCGACCCGACTTTCGCCTCAGCGCCTCCAGGAGCCGCCCATGATCGAAATTGAAGGCCTCAAAAAGATTTATCGCACCAAGGACGTGGAGACCACGGCCTTGGCGGACGTTCACCTGAACATCGAGGAGGGGGACTTCGTCTCCATCATGGGCCCGTCCGGCTGCGGTAAGTCCACCCTGCTCAACATCCTCGGCCTCCTCGACTACCCCACCGGCGGCAACTACCGCCTGCTGGGAGAGGAAGTCACCGGCTACTCCGAGCGCAAGCGCGCCCGCCTGCGCAAGGCGAACATCGGCTTCGTCTTCCAGAGCTTCAACCTGATCGACGAGCTCACCGTCTTCGAGAACGTCGAGCTGCCCCTGCTCTACCTCAAGGTGCCCAAGGCCGAGCGTACCGAGCGCGCGATGGCGGAATTGGAGCGCATGGAGATCGCCCACCGCAAGGATCACTTCCCGCAGCAGCTCTCCGGCGGTCAGCAGCAGCGCGTCGCCATCTCCCGCGCGGTGATCGCCAAGCCGCGCCTGATCCTCGCCGATGAGCCGACGGGTAACCTCGACTCCAAGCACGGCGACGAGGTGATGACCCTGCTGCAGCAGCTCAACGAAGACGGCACCACCATCGTGATGGTCACCCACTCCCCGGCCTACGCCGAATGGGGCAAGCGGGTGATCTACCTGCTCGACGGCATCGTCGTGCCCCAGGAGGAGATGGAGGCGATGCGCATCTGAGCTCATCCCTCAACTCCCCCAACGCAAAACGAGCCGCCCGATGGGCGGCTCGTTTGCTTTTCAGCCGGCTGATCCAGCCAGACTGAATGTCTGAAGGACGGGGCCTCAGCCGCCGTACTTGCGCTTGAACTTCTCGATTCGGCCCGCGGTATCGACGAAGCGCTGCTTGCCGGTGTAGAAGGGATGGGAGGCCGCGGAGATCTCGAGACGGATCACGTAGTGATCGACGCCGTCGATGGAGCGCACCTCGTCGCTGGTCATCGTCGAGCGGGACACGAACTCGTAGTCGCTGCCAGCGTCGAGGAAGACCACCGGGTGGAGCTGGGGATGAATGTCGGGCTTCATGGGCGATATCCTTCGTTCAGGGCTGGACCGCGACGGGCGGCTTCAACAGCCGAACTCTTCCACGGATTCTTGTTGCGAACGATCCGAGCGCGCTACGAAAATCGGCGTTGGATCGAGGAAAGCTCGAAGCGAGTGCTTCAGCGCACAGAGTTCGTTAATCTAGCTCAATTCCTATCAGGAAACAAGAGTTGTCCTTTCGAAGCGTGCCCCTTCCAAGCGCTCGTTTCCTCAATTTCTTTCTAGCAGTCCCCTTCAGCCCGGAGCCGCCTATGTCCTTGCTCAATCCTCGACCTCTGCTCGCCTCTTCCCTGCTCATCGGCCTCGCTTTCGGGGCGGCCTGCGGTGCGGAGGGAGACTCCACCCTCGAAAGCCGTCAAGACCCCTCGGCGGCCCCCACCGAGCTGCACTGGAAGACCGAGACCAGCGAGGAGCAGGCCGGTCCCTGCGACGGAGAAGAGGCGGCCTGCGCCACCGTGCTCTTCCGCTTCCCGGTCTTCGAGCCCCATCCCTCCGCCGATACCGAAGCGCTCAATCACCTCGCCCTCGAGCTGGTTACCGGCGGCTTCTACGGCGAGCTCGCGGAAGGCACTCCCCTGCCCCGCTCGGCGGAGGACCTCGCACCCTACCGGCGGGCCTTCCTCGATCCCTTCCTGGAGTTCATCGCCGAATACCCCGACGTGCCCAACGACATCTGGGCCGACGAGCGCATCATCGAGGTGATCTATCAGCAGCCGAAGCTGGTGAGCCTCGGCGCCAGCTATTACCAATACGGCGGCGGCGCCCACCCCAACTCCGCCCTCACCCTGGTCAGCGTCAACCCCCTCGACGGCCGCCGCTGGACGCTGCCCGACCTGCTCCAGGACGGCGGAGAGGAACAGCTGCGCCAGCGGGCCGAAGCCCAATTTCGCGACTTCCGACGCCTCGAGCCAGACGTCGACCTCGCGATGAAGGGCTTCTACTTCGAAGACGGCTTCGCCCTCAACGACAACTTCGCCGTGCAGGAAGAAGGCTTGCGCTTCTACTACTCCCCCTACGAGATCGCCCCCTATGCCCTCGGCCCCACCGACATCCTGCTGCCCTGGGCCGAAATCCGCGACCTCCTGCGCCCCGACGCCCCCGTCCCCACCGCCGCGCCGGCGGCTCCCTGAGCCTTCCCGACAAGTCTCCTGGCAAGTGCCAGCCGAGTGATCCCAAGTGCCAGCCGAGTGGTCCCCAACAAACGGGGCAAGCGTCAGGCGAGTGATCCCCAACGCGGGGGACAAGCCGGGGGACAAGCCGGGGGACAAGCGTCAGGCGAGTGATCCCGGGAGGCCCCGACAACTGCCAGGCGAGTGGTCCCGAGTGGTCCCCTCGCTGCTCGGACATGCCCCTCAGGCAAGCGTCAGGCGAGTGATCCCCAACAAACGGGGCAAGCGTCAGGCGAGTGATCCCCAACGCGGGGGACAAGCCGGGGGACAAGCGTCAGGCGAGTGATCCCGGGAGGCGAAACGCTCCCGGGATCGGGAGTCCTTTGGGCTGAAATCAGCCCTTGCGCAGCGCTTCGAGAACCTTCGCAGGATGGTCCGCGGCCCGGGCGACGCGGCGCCAATGCTTCTTGACCTGACCTTCGGCATCGACGATCACGGTGGAGCGGATGACGCCCTGGACGGTCTTGCCGTACATCTTCTTCTCGCCGAAGGCCCCGTAGGTGCTCATCACCTCTTTTTCAGGGTCTGAGAGCAGGGTGAAGGGAAGATCGTGGTCGGCGGCGAATTTCTGGTGGCTGGCGGCTCCGTCGGGAGAGATGCCGAGCAGCTCGGCCCCCTCGCCTCGAATGTCGTCAAAGAGGTCGCGGAAGGCGCAGGCCTCCTTGGTGCAACCGGGGGTGTTGTCTCGAGGATAGAAGAAGATCACCACGTCCTTTCCGCGGTAATCGGCGAGAGAGACTTCCTTACCCTCAGCGTCGGGCAAGGTGAATTCGGGAGCCGGCTGGCCTTCTTCGATGGGCATAGAGAAGCATCTCCTCGGTGCAGTCACGGAAGCTGCCTTCAGCGCTCTTGGAGAACCGCCGGAGGCGTCGCGGGAGGCACCGGATATTTGTGGGGAGGAAGCGTTGCGGTCTACGGAAAGGGGGCCTTCTCTCGGGGAGAACCCCCAGTGAGATACCCGCTGTTGTCTTCGCCATTGTAGCGAGAGCGGATGCTCCTCGCTGCTACCATCGAGCGGTGAGCCGAGCCATTCTTCACGTCGACATGGACGCCTTCTTCGCCGCCGTCGAGCAGCTGGACTTCCCCCATCTGGCGGGAAAGCCGGTGCTGGTGGGGCACGACGGCCCTCGAGGCGTGGTGGCGGCGGCCTCCTACGAGGCGCGGCGCTACGGCTGTCGCTCGGCGATGCCCATGAGCCAGGCGAAGCGCCGCTGCCCTCAGGCGATGATCGTCCCCGGCCGCCGCCACCGCTACGCCGAGGTCTCGCGCCAGGTCTTCTCCCTCTTCGAGGAGATCACCCCGCTGGTCCAGCCGCTGTCCATCGACGAGGCCTTCCTCGATGTCTCCGGCTCGGTGGCCTCCCTCGGCAGTCCCCCGGCTATCGCCCGGGCCCTCAAGCGCCGCGTGCTGCGCACCACCGGGCTCACCGCCTCGGTGGGCGTGGCGCAGAATAAATTTCTCGCCAAGCTGGCCTCGGACATGGACAAGCCGGACGGCCTCACGGTGGTGCCGACCCACAGCGTAGAGGCCTGGCTCGCGCCGCTGCCCCTGAGCCGCATGTGGGGCGTGGGTCCGGTCACCGAGGGCCGCCTCGCCCAACGCGGCCTGCGCACCTTCGGCGACGTGGCGGCGACGGATCCCGAGACTCTGAGGCAGCTTCTCGGCGACAGCGCTCAGCGCTTCCATCTGCTCGCCCAGGGCATCGACCATCGTCCCGTCACCCCCGACAGCGAGGCCAAGAGCATCGGCAGGGAGCAGACCTTCGAGAGCGACCTGGCCACCCCCGACGAGGTGCGCACCGTGCTCCTGCGCCAGCTGGAAGAGGTCGCCCTGCGGCTGCGGCGCAAAGGGCGCAGCGCCCGCACCGTCACGGTGAAGATCCGCTACGGTGACTTCGAGACCATCACCCGCTCCCACACCCTGCCCCGGGGCACCACCCGCACTCTCCCCCTGTGGCGATCCGCCCGGCTGCTCTTCGATCGCTGGGCCGACGAGAGCTTCCGACCGGTGCGGCTGATCGGAGTCTCCGCCAGCGGCCTGGGGGACGAAGACCATCAGCTGGACCTCTTCCAGGACCCCACCGCCCAGCGGGAGCGGGAGGTGGACGCCGTCACCGACGCCATCAAGGAGCGCTTCGGGGGCGCCGCCATTCGCCGCGCCGCCGCGATGCCCGACTCTGGAACCAAAGATTCCCGGCGATCGAATCCAAGAAAGCCCAAAGCGGTTTCCGATGATGCCGTCCAGAGCCGGGACTTCCCGAGCTAAGCGTCACCAGCCAGAGCAAAGCGCCATCAGATCGTCTTCGCCGCCCCCTTGCGCCCCCACCCCACTCGGTCCATGATGCCCCGATGTCTAATAGCTCCTCCCCCCTCGCCCTCGAGCTCAGCACCGTCACCAAGCGCTTCGGCGACCGTACCGCGGTGGACCAGCTCTCCCTCGAAGTTCCGGCAGGCGTGATCTGGGGTTTTCTCGGCCCCAACGGATCCGGCAAAACCACCACCCTGCGAATGATTCTCGGCCTGTTGTGGCCGGACGAAGGCTGGCTGAAAGTCCTCGGCCAGCGCCCCGAGGCCGCCCGAGACCGGCTCGGCTACCTGCCGGAAGAGCGGGGCATCTATCAGCGCATGAGAGTGCTGGAGCTGTTGGTCTACTTCGCTCGGCTGAAGGGGCTGTCCTCCGCCGAGGCGAAGTCGAGAGCCGGTGAGCTGCTGGAGCGATTCGGTCTGGCGGACCGCGCCAAGGCCCGCTGCAGCAGCCTCTCCAAGGGCCTCGGTCAGAAGCTCCAGGTGCTCGCTACCCTGATCCACCGCCCGCGGCTGGTGCTGCTCGACGAGCCCTTCTCCGGCCTCGATCCGGTACACCGGGACGTCATGCGGGAAGCGATTCAGGAAGCGAAAGACCAGGGGGCCACGGTGCTCTTCTCCACTCATCTGATGGAGCAGGCGGAAGAGCTCTGCGACGGCCTGGTGCTGCTGCGAGACGGGCAGAAGGTGCTGGACGGTACCCTCGCCGAGGTGCGCGGCGGAGGGCAGCGAGACATCCACCTCGCCTACGAGCCCATCGCCGATGTCCCTGTGCCGGATCTCCGATCCCTGCCGGGCGTCGAGAGGGTGCGGGATACCGGCTACCGCGCGGAGATCGGAGTTGCTGAAGAAGGCGTAGCCCAGGAGATCCTCAGCGCTTTGGTGGGGCGGGTGCGGGTACGCCGCTTCGAGGTCCGAGAGCCCTCCCTCCACGAGATCTACGTGCGGGCGGTGGGCACTGATTCGCAGGCTATTTCAGAGGCTAGTTCAGAGACTGCCACTGACCTACAGGTCGGCGGGGACGAATCAGCCTCTCCCGCTACCCAAGAGAGGACCAGCCCGTGAGCGCCTTCACCGATCGCCGCTTCTATCAGCGGGCTTCCCTGGTGGCTCGACGCGAGCTGCTGGAAAACCTGCGCACCAAGGCCTTCTGGCTCTCGGTGCTCTCTTTCCCGGTGATCCTCGTCCTCGCCACTCTGGTGCCCGTCGGGCTGGACCAGGCGCGACAGGAGCGGTTGTTCTCGGTGGTGGACGAGAGCGGCTGGTGGCTGGAGACCGTCGGCGCGGAGCTGGACGAGCCCGGCCGCTACCGCCGGATCTCCCCGGAGGAGCTCACGGCCACTGAGCCCACGGCCGCAGAGCTTCGAGCCGAACAGCCCTCGTCCTCCGATCAGCTCTCGACCCTCAACGACGCCGTCGCCCGAGGCGAGCTCTTCGCCTACCTGGTGATCCCGGCGAACCCCGAGAGCGAGGGCCTACGCTACGTCGCCGCCCACCTCACCGACAACGCCCTGGTGGAGCGGGCCCGCCAGCTGACGGAGCGGCAGCTGCGCTATCGCCACCTCGCCGCCGCCGGCCTCGACGAAGACACCATTCGCGCCGCGGAGGTGAGCGTCGAAGTCGACAGCCGGGCGGTGGACGCCTCCGGCACCGAGCGCGTCGCCAGCCTGGGGGAAGTCGCCCGCCAATGGGCGCCGGTGGCCTTCGTCTACCTGCTGTGGATCGCCATCTTCGCCGTCGCCCAGATGCTGCTCACCAACACCATCGAGGAGAAGAGTCAGCGCATCCTCGAGGTCCTGCTGTCTTCGGTCACCCCCATCGAGCTGCTGGCGGGAAAGATCCTCGGCATCGCCGCCACCGGGCTCACCCTGGTGTCCTCCTGGGGGCTCTTCTTCTTCGGCATCATCGCCCTCATCGGCCTGCTGGTGCCGCTACCGGACGATCTCGACCTCCAGGCGGTGGTCACCGACCCCCTATACCTCGGCTCCTTCGCCGTCTACTTCGTCCTCGGCTACCTGCTCTACGCCGCCCTGCTGGTGGGCATCGGGGCGGTCTGCGACAGCCTGAAGGAAGCGCAGAACCTGCTGACCCCGGTGTATATCGTCCTCATGGTGCCCCTCTTCGCCATGATCCCCATCGCGGAGGATCCCAACGGTCCGCTGGCCCGGGCCCTCAGTTTCGTGCCTCCCTTCACCCCCTTCGTGATGATGAACCGCGCCGCCGGGCCGCCCGCCCCCTGGGAATACGCGGTCACCGCCGCCCTGCTCATCGCCACCATTGCGCTGACCTTGTGGGCGGCGGCGAAGATCTTCCGGGTGGGAATTCTAATGACCGGCAGCCGCCCCTCGCTGCGGGACCTCATCCGCTGGCTGCGAGCCCCGGTGGGGCCCGTGGTGGAGACGGACGAAGAGAGCGCCCCGGCCCGCTGAGGGGCCTCCTCTACCTGACTCTCTTCGGCCTATTCTGGCCGCCCTATTCCTGAGGCTCCCAGGAGTCACCGGTGGGCAGCGAGCGCCGAGAACCGGGAACCTCGGTAGCCGCCAGGGTTTGGGAGACCGCCCGGGAGAGCCGATACCAGCGCTCCACCTGGTGGACTCGCCACGCCTCGCCGGCGGCGGTGAGGGAAAAGTACTTCGCCCGGCGATTGTTTTCCGACAGCCCCCAATCGCTCTCCACCCAGCCCTTCGCCTCGAGGCGCTTGAGGGCAGGGTAGAGCGAGCCCTGGGGCACCTGCAGCACCTGTTCCGAGAAATCCTGCAGCCGCCGCGCAACGCCGAGGCCATGGGTTGGCTCCAGCGAGAGGATCTGCAGGATCAAGAGATCCAGGGTTCCCGGGAGTAGATCGAGCTTCACCGGGCCCGCCCTTGAAGGTCCTTCCATCGCTCCAGTCTTTCTCGCCCCCCCTCGGAGGGTCAAGTCATCTCTTGAGCACTCTTCGTGAAGGCTGAAACAATCCGGTCGAACCCCAGCGCCACCTGCTCAGATCACCAGATGGAGACTCCGTGATGATGTCCTCGCCATCGCCCGTCCGCCGCCCTTCCCTGCTCCCCGTCCTGTTGCCGCTGACGCTGCTCGTCCTCGGCCTGCTGCTCTATCCACATCTCGGCGCTCACTTCGGCACCGAGTTCGGCCCCCATCTGAGCCTTCAGGCGGCAGAGCTCGAGGGAGTGGGGTTGATCTCTTCCCTCGGTTCGCTAAGCCTCGGGGCCCAGGCCGCCACGGTCGACCTGGCAGCGGTGCGGGAATACCGCAAGCGCCACGCTGCGAAGATCCTCCGAGACTTCTCCGCTCTGCTGGAGATCCCCAACGTCGCCTCCGACGGGCCGAACATTCGCCGCAATGCGGAAGTGCTGGTGGAAAAGCTCGCCGCCCGCGACATCGATGCCAGGCTCCTGACCCTGCCCGACACGCCGGAAGCGCCGCCCATCGTCTATGGACGGCTGGATGTCCCCGGAGCCACCCGCACCCTGGGCCTCTACCTGCACTACGACGGCCAGCCGGTGGATCCGGAGGAGTGGACCTGGGACCCGTGGACCCCCATCCTGACCACCGCTTCTCTGGAGGACGGCGGGGTTCAGCGCCCCCTTCCGGAGATCGGTGAGGAAGTCGACCCGGAGTGGCGCATCTACGCCCGCAGCGCCGGGGACGACAAGGATCCGGTGCCGGCCCTGCTCACCGCCCTCGACGCCCTCAAGGAACAGGGTAAATCCCCCACCTCCAACCTGGTCTTCTTCTTCGAGGGCGAGGAGGAAGTCGGCTCCCCCCATCTCGACCGCTACCTGGAAAAATATCGCGAGCTGGTGTCGGTGGACGGCTGGCTGATCTTCGACGGTCCGGTGCACCCCAGCGGTCGCCCCGTCCTGGTGTTTGGAGTTCGCGGCTATAGCGGCCTGGAGCTCACCGTCTATGGCGCCGATCGCTACCTCCACAGCGGCCATTACGGCAATTGGGCCCCCAACCCAGGGCAGCGACTGGCGAGGCTGCTGGCTAGCCTGAAGGACGATCAGGGGCAGGTCTTGGTGGAGGGCTTCTACGATTCCACCGCCCCCATTACCGAGGCCGACCGGGCGGGCCTCGCCACCCTGCCGGACTACGACTCCGACCTTCGCAGAGAGCTCGGCCTAGCCCCTGGCGCTACCGAGGGTCAGGGCGTCTCCCTGGCGGAGCGGCTGATGATCCCCTCCCTCAACCTCCGCGGCCTCGAGAGTGCCGAGGTCGGCGACCGAGCCCGCAACGTGATCCCCACCGAGGCCGTCGCCAGCATCGACATCCGCCTCGCCCAGGGCAATGACCCCAACGCGATGCTGGACCTGGTAGAGGCCCACATCGCCGGGCAGGGGTACCACATCGTGCGCGAGGACCCCGACGAGGCCACCCGCCTCGCCCATCCGCTGGTGGTGAAGAGCCGCCGCCAGCCGGGCTACCCCGCCCAGCGCACCTCGATGGACCTTCCGCTGGTGCGCCAGGTGATCGCCGCCACCCGCCAGGCCGCCAACGGGCACCCTCTGGGCGCCGGCGGCGAAGGTGAGGGGAAGGCGCAAGACCTGATTCTCCAGCCCACCTACGGCGGCTCTCTGCCCCTCTACCTCTTCGCCGACAACCCGGATCTGCCGGTGGTCATCGTGCCCATCGCCAACCACGACAACAACCAGCACGCCCCGGACGAGAACATGAGGATGGCGAACCTCTTCTACGGCATCGACCTGATGGCCGCTCTGCTCACCCTCTCGCCGTAGAGTCATCCCTTCCCAAAAACGAGAAAGGCCCCGCCGAGAGAAGATCTCGACGGGGCTTTTTGTATGACTCAGCAGAGGGAGAGAGCGAACTCAGATCGCGGGCTCTCCTCTCAGAACCGACTGATCAGATGCCGTCCACCGTGCACAGGCAGTGGGCGTAGAGGTTGGCCGGATCGTTCCAGCCGTCGCTCCAATGGCTCAGCGGCCCGACCCGCTCTTCGGCGACCCGCAGCAGACGTCCCAGCAGATCCCCGCGGGCGGAGCCGGCGCGCAGGCCCAGCAGGCGGGTCACGCGGGTAGACTCCAGAGAATCCAGCAGCATCTGGTCGAAGAAGTCCAGCTCCGGCTCGATGATCTCCGAGGTGTACTTGCCGTCCGTCAGACCAGCGCGGGTCGCCGCCGAGGCGATGGCGTCGTCGAGATCGCCGAGCTGGTCCACCAGGCCGAGCTCGTAGGCGTCGGCGCCACTCCACACTCGTCCGCGGGCGACCTCGTCCACCTGCTCCCGAGTCATGCCCCGAGCATCCGCAACCCGGGTCAGGAAGTCATCGTAGCCCCTGTTGATCACCGTCTGAATCAGATCGCCGGCGCGCGGATCCAGCGGTCGGTCGAGGCGCAGAATGCCGCTGTAGGCAGAAGTTCCCACCCCGTCCACGGTCATTCCGAGATACTCCTTGAGGGGCTTCTGGAAGGTCGGGAAGAGACCGAAGATGCCGATGGAGCCAGTGATGGTGTTCTCTCCCGCCCAGATCTCGTCCGAGGCGGTGGAGATCCAATAGCCGCCGGAGGCGGCCACGCTCCCCATGGAAACCACGACCGGAAGTCCCTGCTCTCGGGCCTCCACCAGCTCCTGGCGGATCATCTCCGAGGCGAAGGCGCTGCCGCCGGGGCTGTCCACCCGCAGCACGATGGCCTTCACGCTGTCGTCGGTGCGGGCCTGACGGATTCGTCGAGCGGTGGAAGACCCGCCGACGGTTCCCGGATCCTGCTCCCCATCGAGAATCACTCCGCTGGCCACCACCACGGCCACCTTGTCGCCGGAGCCGAGATCGAAGTCCATATTCAGGCCCTGAAGCATGCGGTATTCCCGGAAGCCGATCTGCTGGAAGGATCCCTCCCCGTTATCGCCCACCACCGAGATCATGTGCTCCCGTACCTCCTGAGGATGGGCCAGGGAGACCAATCCGGCCTCCGCCACCATCAGGCCGAGGTCACCGTCGGCATCCCGCAGATGATCGCTCTGAGTCTCGACGTAGGCCCTGAGCTGCTCTGCATCCAGCCCTCTGCGCTGAGCGACCTTCTCCAGGTAGCTGTCCCACAGATCCCCCAGCCACTCGACGTTGGCGGTCTTGGCCTCCTCGCTCATGGAATCCCGCAGATAGGGCTCCACGGCGCTCTTGAACTCGCCGACTCGGAACACGTTGACGTCGACGCCGAGGCGATCGAGGCCGTCTCGCATATAGGTGGGGAACACGCCGAGGCCCTCGAAGAGCAGAGCTCCCATGGGGTTGAGGTAGATCTCGTCCGCGGCCGTCGCCAGGTAGTAGGCGCCCTGGGTGTAATTGCTCGCCGACGCGATCACCGGCTTGCCGCTGGTGCGGAAGTCGTCGATGGCGTCCTGCAGCTCCTCGATCTTGGTGAAGCCGCCGCCGCTCATGCCGGAGAGGGAAAGATAGACCGCCTGAATGCGGTCATCGGTCTTGGCGACCCTCAACGCCTCCACCAAATCCGGCAGCGAGGTCTCCATCACCGGCTCGTCCAGGGCATCCGCCAGAGCTCGATCCAGAGGATCACCGGCCATCTCGTCCACCAAGGCTCCCGAGATATCGAGCACCAGCGCCGCCCGCTCCGGCACGCCTTCCTCTCCCGCCGCGGCGGCGAGGAAGAAGATCACCAGGAAAAAGAGCAAGCCGAAGAAGAGCAGGTTCAGGAAGGCGATGCGAGTGGTGTTCAGGATCGTCCACAACACCCCAAAGCAGCCCAGGATCCCGGTGCCTGAGGAGGCTGCGCTGGAGGCGCTGGGAGCAGATTGGGCCGGCCTTGGCGGAGGCGTCGCCGAGGGCGAGGGGTTTGTCGATGAGGTATTCGGTACGTCACTCATAGCTTCGAAGATCTCCAGGAGATGATGCAGAAACTCGGCTTCGGTGGAGCCGAGGGAAGAGACGGGGAAGATCGATCCCAGGGAAGTCGGAAGGGGGGAGAGGCGGTATCCGCCGACGGCTCGGCGCTGATCGTCGCCTGCTGCCGCGAGGCAAACGCTATGGCCTGTGAAGGATAAAACCACCGATTTCCGTGGCGGGTCGCCGCGCCGAATCTATTCGGTGGACTCAGTAGTTCGCAAAGAGTCCGCCACAAGCCTGCGGTGGGCTATCCGCACCCTATCGCAGTCCCCCTCGCTCATGCATACGCCGCAGGCGGGCAGATCGTTTCACCGCAGGCACCCCAACGTTGGGATCCCCGGTTGTGAGCTCTCCAGCGCCAGCGGAGCTGAAGCCTAAGAACCCTTCGAGACCTCAGCTCCACCCACAGCTCTCGAAAACCTCAAGGGTCCGACAGGCGAACCGAGCGACCGTTATCCCGCGGCCCGAGCTCGAGCAGAAAGGGAATCGCCCGCTGAGCCCATTCCGGGGGCTCCGGATACCGGCTGGCCTGCACTCCGAAGGCGGTCTCCAGCATCTCGGTGTGGATCACCCCCGGCGAGAAGGCTACCGCCGCAAGCCCCTCCGGTAGCTCCTGGGAAAGGCATTGGGTGAGCCCCTCGATGGCGAATTTCGACGCGCAATAGGGCGCCACTCCGGCAGCGCCCCGATGCCCCCAGCCGGAGCTGAAGTTCACCACTACGCCACGGCCCGCGGCGATCATCGAGGGCAGGAAGGCGCGCAGGACATACACCGAGCCCTTCACGTTGACGTCCAGAACCTGGTCGAAGTCCTCCGCCGTAAGCTCCAGCAGCGGCAGCCGGGGGTTGATCACCGCGGCGTTGTTGAGCACCAGATCCGGGGCTCCGTAGCGCTCCACCACTCCCTTTGCCCAATGGTCAACAGCTTCACGATCGGTGATGTCCACCGCCCGCAAATCGTGGCCGCCTCCAAGGTTCGCCGCCAGCTCCCTCACTCGTTTTTCGCTGCGGGCACAGCCCAGCACCGTATGACCGCGCAGGGCCAAGCCCTCCGCCAAAGCTCGCCCGAGACCGCGGGATACCCCGGTCACCAATACCCGCCGAGTGGTCGCCGGACTCACGGCCGCTCTACCTCAGGACCTCGCTGGAAGGCTTCCGGCAGCTCGGCTGCCAGATACGCGAAGGCCGAGTAGACCCCGACGTTCTGGTCCAACGCCCCGCGATCTACCTTGTCCAGCGTGTCGTTGATGGTGTGGTGAACGTCGAAGTAGGCGGTGCCGTCCTGGGTGAGGTCGAAGACCGGCACCCGATGGGGCGCGAGGGGAATCAGATCGGCTCCCCCACGGGCCTGGTTGCCGCCGTAGTCGACCCCCAGAGGGGTGAGCACGGAGGCGATCTGCTTCGCCATCTCGACATCGGCGGGATCGACCCTGGAACGGAAGGCCCAAACCGCCCCGGCGCCGAAGTCCGCCTCCGCCGCGGCGACGTGCTCGGCGAGCTCCTCCGGTCCGCGGGCTTCCGCGTAAGCTCGCGCTCCGGCGAGCCCGAATTCTTCGTTGGCGTAGAGCACCACCCTGACGGTGCGCCGCGGTCGGGGGGACAGCTCCCCAATGAGCCGGGCCGCTTCGACCACGATCGCCACGCCCGCCCCGTCATCCTGAGCTCCCGTCGCCAGATCCCAGGAGTCCAGATGAGCGCCGAGCAGAACTACCTGATCCGGCCGCTCCCGCCCCCGAAGATCGGCAATGACGTTGTATGAGGTCGCATCCGGCAGCTCCCGAGTCTCCAGCTCCAGCCGGAAGCGCGCCCGCTCCCCGCGGGCTTCCGCCGCTTTCACCTGCTCCGTCAGCAGGTCCGCGTCGGGATTCGACAGGGCCGCCGCGGGAATCCGCGGCACCCCGGTTTCGTAGCGGGTGCTGCCGGTGTGGGCGATGCGATCCGTGGACGAACCGGCCGAACGAATCAGCAGCGCCACGGCGCCCTTGGCACCGGCCGCCGAAGGTCCGAGAACCCGGGGCTGCACCGCCGGTCCGTAGCCCTCTCCCGTCGCCTTGGCGGGCATTCGTCCGCCATCGATGAAGACGATGCGCCCGTCGACCTCTGCGTTGTCCAGAGCGTCCAGAGCGTCGAGGGACTCCACTCGCACCACCTCTGCCTCAGTGCCGTCCGGAGGCGTCGCCACAGAGCCGCCGAGGGCGGTGAGGATCACCGGCTGAGGGAAGGGAGAGAGGATCTGCCCAGCTTCCCGGCTGCGCTCCCAATGGGGCACCGTCACCGGCTCCAGCCAGACCTCGTCAAAGCCGAGCCCCTGGAGCTTCTCCTCCGCCCAGGCGACGGCCCGTCGATCGCCTTCGCTGCCCGCCGGACGGGGCCCCACCTCCACGGTGAGAGACCTCAAAATCTCGTAGGCATCGCTGCCGGCAGCAGCCTGGGTCGCCAACCGCGACGCGGTGTCGAAGGGCTCTCCAGAAACTCCCGGCAGCTCACTGCCGACGGAGTCGGTCGCCTCTTCAGCAACCCCTCCACATCCCACACAAGCGACCAAGAGAGCGAAGACGAAGCACGCCCGAGAAAAAGAGCGCACAGCGAAAACGAGAACGGAAGCGGGCATCGATAAAACCTCCGAAGCAGCAACAATCGATGAGCACAGAACCTTCGCAGGGTAGCACAGCCAAGTGCCCCCCACCGCCGCCACCCGAACCCATTGAACGTCACAGAAAGCAGCCCCGGAACAATCGCCTGACGGGTGTCCCGGACCCATCGCCTGACGGGTGTCCTAGAGGCTTTCCCAAAGCGGAAGCTCAATCGCCTGACAGGTGTTCCAGATCCCCCGCACCGGGACCCATCGCCCGGCAGGTTGAGCCGGGGAGACCAATCGCCTGACGGATGCTCTCGGTATTGGGGACCAATCGCCTGACGGGTGTTCCAGGTGTTCCAGACAGGTGTATGGAGGATCAATCGCCTGACGGGTGTTTCAACAGGTGTTCCAGAGATGCTCCCGGTATTGGGGACCAATCGCCTGACGGGTGTTCGGAGCCAGGAGGATCAATCGCCTGACAGGTGTTCCAGACAGGTGTTCTAGAGATGCTCCCGGTATTGGGGACCAATCGCCTGACGGATGTTCGGAGGGTCTGAGAGACCAGAGAGCGAGGGTACCTGCAGTGCTCATAAACCTCAGAAACGACAAGAGTTCCAACGTCAACGGATAGTTTTCGTTCTGTTGAGCTCGATCGAAGCCTGAATGAACCGGTTCTTTAGACTCTGACGAACGCTTTTCTGGATCTATGCAGGGCAGGACTTCGAATGAATCGAAAGAACTAGTCCTATAGTCTCTTTGTTAGACAATACCCGTCCCTTGACGCATTGCTCGGACAAGTTAGGCATGAAGAAATAGCGATGCATCGATTCAACTTCATCCCTTGATCTCTCGGTCTCTCGATCTCGCAGCGAGAGCCTGCGGATAGCGCCGCCAGTGTACGCTGCGAACAACTCCTAAAGGAATCTCCCCATGACCGCTGACGAAGCACGCTCGAAAATCAAAGAGATCATCTCCAACGTCACCAGCATCCCTCCAGAGGAGATCGCCGACGGCGCCTCTTTCCGCGCCGACCTAGATCTCGACTCTCTCTCCCTGCTCGAGATTGGCGTCGACGTGGACTACGAATTCAAGCTCGGTCTCCCGGAGGAGCGCCTCCAGCAGCTTCAGGATGTGCAGGAGACCGTCGATCTCGTCTTGGCCCACCACGGCTCCGCGGTCGCCGCTACCACCTAAGCCCGGAGGCCTTAGAGCTCCGGCCTTGACGAACGCCATGATCGACCCCCTCCCCCCCACCGACGATTCCCCATCTGCTTCTTCGCCCGCAGAGGCCGTAGTGGTCACCGGCATTGGCTGGGTCACCCCACTGGGCATCGGAAGAGACTTGGTTTGGCAGCATCTGCTCAACGGCATTTCCGCCATTCGCCCGGTCCACAGTTTCGACACCACCCCCTACCCTGTCGAGCTCGGCGGCGAGGTCCCCGAGTTTGATTTTTCGAGCTTCGCCGCCCGCACGGAATCTTCGGTACGGGGGCGAGCCTCTCAATTTGCCGTCGCCGCTGCCCTCTTGGCCCTCGACGATGCCGGCCTACCGAGAGACGTCGCCCAGCGCACTCCCTCCGGGGGAGGGATTTCCCCCCATCGTGCCGGCGTGGTCTTCGGCACCACATCCGGGGAGCCCAACCATGTCGAGATCTTCAACGATCACCGCATCGAGGAGCGCCCGAGCGCCATTGACGATGCCCTCGCTCGACACTATCCCTGCCACGTGATCCCTGGGCAAGTTGCTGCAGAAGTGGGCTTTGCTGGGCCCAACCTGATGATTCCCGCCGCCTGTGCCGCCGGAAATTACGCCGTCGCCCAGGCCTTCGACCTCTTGCGCAGCGGCCGAACGGACCTGATGCTCGCCGGGGGCGCCGACGCCTTCTCTCGCATCACCTATGCGGGGTTCGCCCGACTCGGGGCCATCGCTAAGGCGCGCTGTCAGCCCTTCGACCGACAGCGCCAGGGAATGGTGCCCGGCGAGGGAGGTGCGGTGCTCGTCCTGGAAACCGCCGACAGCGCAAAGCGTCGGGGAGCTCGCATCTATGCCGAGATCGCTGGCTGCGGCCTGTCTTGTGATGCCCATCACATGACCGCCGCTCACCCGGAGGGTGCCGGTGCCGCTCGGGCCATGAGTCGCGCCTTGGACCAAGCGGGGCTCGAGCCCGCAGCCATCGACTATGTCAGCGCTCACGGCACCGGGACGCCGACCAACGATCGACTGGAGACCATCGCCCTGCAGCGCGTCTTTGGCGCCGGTGCGGAGCGAGTCCCGGTCTCCTCCATCAAATCGATGATCGGGCACACCATGGGTGCCGCCTCAGCTATCGAGTCAGGAGTCTGCGCCCTAGCGGTTTCCCGAGGGGAGATCCCCCCAACCATCAACTTCGAGGAGCCCGACCCGGAATGCGCTCTCGACTGCGTGCCGAACGAAGGCCGACAGCTGACGGTGACTCACGCGCTGAATAACGCCTACGCCTTCGGCGGCAACAACGCCTCGGTCATCTTCCGACAGTACTCCACCGGCTAGGGCCATCATGGCTCCCAGCCCTGCTCGAGATTTAAGCTATGGAAGCGCTTCTGCCAACTCCCCCCGCTCGATCTGCTGACGCTGCTAAACCCTCTCCCCAGGAAGTCCAGGAACATCGAGGTGCAATGGCGGCTGAAATCACCGGCCTAGGGGTCCTCAGTCCTCTAGGTCATAGCGCCCAGAGCCTGCTGCAATCCCTGCTCGCGGGAGGGCGAAGACCCGACGGCAGCACCGCCTTTTCCGCCAGCAGCCGACTCACCGAGGCGGCGCAGGCGGTAACCGCTCCGCCGGAGACCCTGTTGGCCGCCGAAGTCCAGGATTTCGACGTCACCGAATATCTCGGCCGGGGCAATCTGCGGCCCCTGGATCGCACCGCTCGCCTGGCTGCCGCCGCGGCCGCTACCGCCCTCGGTCGTATCCCTGGAGACCACTCCCCCAACCCCAGCACGGCCGCTTCGGATGCCGAGGCAGGCGTTGAAGCTGCAAGCCCCGAGGCTGAGTCTGAAACCGAAGTCGGCCTCATCCTGGGCACCATGTACGGCAGCGTCCACACCATCGCCTCTTTCGATCACCGTGCCCAGGTCGCCGGGCCGAAGTACGCCAAACCGATGGATTTCGCCAATAGCGTGATCAACGCTGCGGCGGGTCAAACGGCGATATGGCATGGGCTCACGGGCATCAACTCCACCCTCTCCGCCGGCACCGCCTCCGGCGCCGTCGCCCTGGCCTACGGGCTCCAGGCGCTGCGGGACGGCCGCTCTCGCAAGCTGTTAGCCGGTGGCGCCGAGGAGCTCTGCTGGGAGTCCTATCTGGCCTTCCACCGCGCCGGGCTCTTGCGAGGTCAGGAAGAGAGTCCAGGATTCATTCTCGGAGAAGGCGCTGCTCTCCTCTGTCTCGAGCCAGAAGGGGTCGAGGGCTCCAGGTCCCTTGGGCGACTGTTGGGAGCCGCGATGACCTTCGACCCTTCCCGCGGGGAAGATCCGACTCTCGCCTCCGCTGCCCTCAGCGGAGCCGTTGAGGAGGCTCTTCGACAAGCCCGAAGGGAACCGGCGCAAGTCGCGGCGGCGGTCCTCTCCTGCTGCGGATGGGAGGCGCGAGATCGTGCCGAGGCCCGCGGCCTCGCGGCGGTGCTGGGAGAGCAAACTCCGCGCGTCGCGGTCACCGCTCTGTCGGCTGCCCTGGGGCATAGCCTCGGCGCCAGCGGTGCTCTCCAAGCGGCCATACTGCTCGCCGCCCTGGCCGAGGGCCAGCTCCCGGGCCTGCCGCCGGCAGCACGGAAAACCGCTCAGATCCTGGAGGACGAAGGCTTCCAGCCGCAGCAATCTCCCTACGATCTGGACCTGAGCTCCCACCCCGTAGCCCTGGTCACCGCCCAGGCCCTCGATGGCCCTACCGCTGCCCTGGTCTTCGAAAGGCCTCGATCCGCCAAGCCCTAAGAGAGGCCTGGAAGCTCCCCCCCTCGCGTTACCTGGATCCATCCCCCCCTCAGGCACTTCTCCCGAGATCCCACAACATGGAAAAACTGCCAAAGTCTTCTACCGCAACCTCTTCCACCGATCTTCTCGGCGAATTCCAGCCGGACGTCGTGCTCCTCGGTGCTGGCCTTGCTGGCCTCTCGTTGGCCCGACACCTGCTACTCGAAACCGATCGCCGGGTATTGCTCATCGAACGACGTAAAGAAGTCCCACCGCCGAGGCAAAAAGTCGGGGAATCCCTCGTCCAGGTCGGCGGATACTACCTCTCCAAGGTATTGGACCTCGAAGAGCATCTTCTCTGCGAGCACCTGATGAAGTACAACCTGCGTTTCTACTGGCCGACGCCAGGACGATCCAACGCGGGATTCGAGGACTACGGAAAGGCCTACATTCGCCCCTTCTCCAACATCGCGAGCTATCAGCTGGACCGCAACAAGCTAGAAGCCGAGTTGCTGCGCCTCAACAACCTATCCCCTCGCTTTCGCATCCTCACCGGTGCTCGCCTCGAAGAGCTCGACCTCGGAGAGGCCCTCGATTCCGATAAGTACCAGGCGATTGATCCCCCGGAGCAAGAAGGGCCTCCTCGGCAGCCACCAATTCATACTCTCCACCTTCGGGTAGCGGATGAGGAACTTCGGCTTTCCACCCCTTGGCTGGTGGATACCTCCGGCCGAGCCCGCGCCCTAGCTCGGCAGCTCGACTGGCGACGGGCGAATTCCATTCGCCACGGCGCCTTCTTCCTCTGGGTGGACGGCCTGGTGGATATCGAGAAGCTCACCGGCCGTAGTCCTCGCGAGGTCCGAATCGATCCCGAGCGCCAGCAGACCGGACACCTCCCGACCTGGCTCGCCACCAATCACTTCATGGGTGAGGGTTTCTGGTTCTGGGTCATCCCTCTGCAGGGAAAAACCAGCCTCGGCCTGGTCTTCGACCACGAGTTGATCCCCCACGAGAAGGTGTTCTCGAAAGCGAAGCTGGTCGACTGGGTGTGCGAGACCTTCCCTCTCTTCGAGCGGGACCTACGGGAGCGAAAGATCCTCGACTACGGAGGTCTACCGGATTTCTCCCACGATTGCCTCCAGACTCTCTCCTCTCGGCGATTTGCCTTCGCCGGAGAAGCCGGCCGCTTCACGGACCCTCTCTACAGTCCGGGAAGCGACCTCATCGCGCTCTACAACACGCTCATCGTCGACGCGATCCAAACCGAAGATCCGAAAGAGCTCGCCGCCAAATGCAGGCTCCATGAGCAGCTGATGCGCGCCGCCTACTCGGCCTACGTACCCAGCTACGCCGATGCCTACGATGCCCTGGGCGACCAGGAGACCTTCGTCCTGAAGTACGTCTGGGAGCTGACTATCTACTTCGCCTTCTACGTCTTCCCCTTCATCAACGATCTCCTGCTGGATCGCCGCTTCGCCATTGCCTTCTTGCGTCAATTTGCCCGCCTCGGCCCGTGGAACCGCTCCGTACAGCAGGTGCTTTCAGGCTACTTCCGCTGGAAGGATCAGCGCTCGGAGAGCGCTCGTCGCAGCAGTGCTGAACCCGAGACCGCCGTCGAGCCCATCTGCTTCGACTTCATGGAGTTCGAGCCTCTAGCCCGCGCTGAGAAGACCTTTTACGAGGTCGGAGTCAGCGTCGAGACCGGGCGGAAGATTCTCGCCGAGCAGCTGGAGAACATCCGCGAGCTCGGTCATTTCGTGCTCGCTCATGTAGCGGCCACAGTGGCTGATGCACCGCAGATGGTCACTTCGAAGCCCTTCGTCGAAGCCCTGAACCTCGACGAGATCGAATTCGACCCAGCGCTTTGGCGCCAACGAGCGGCCGAATACCGGGCAACCGAAGGAACCTGGACTTGGAGCTTCGACAGCACTGTCCTCGATCGATTCCGCGCTCATCATCCTGCAAACCCAGAGCGCTGCGGCGAAGACTCCCGAGTGGATCAGCAGGAAGTGGTCATCGCTGACGTCGTTTCCTGAGGGTGGTGAAGATGAGCCCCCCTGCGACCTCAGCATCCCCCCCGGACCTCTCCCTCCGGGCACCTGCCCCACATCTAGAGAGGCTCTTCGACTTTGTGCCGCAAGAATCCGACGGCCCGATTACCCAGATCGAAGGCTCCGTCCCCTCCTGGCTTCGAGGCACCTACTACCTCAACGGCCCCGGCCGCTTCACCCGCGGCGGACGGCGCTGGGGGCATTGGCTCGATGGCGATGGCTTCGTCACCCGGCTTCGCTTCGAGGGCGGTGCTGGGACCATCCATGCAACGCACCGCTTCGTAGCCAGCAGAAAGCGAAGCGCTGAAGAAGAGGCTGGACGCCCCCTCTTTCGAGCCTTCGGAACGGCTTTCGAGGACGACCGCCTGATGGGGGAAGATGAAAACTCCAAGAGCCAGCATGGGAGGCGGCGGGCCCTCGGTCTCGAATCCCCGGTGAACGTTTCCGTTTACCCTTTCGCAGAAAAGCTGCTGGCCTTCGGCGAGCAGGGCCTTCCCTGGGAGCTTGACGAAAGCACCCTCGAGACTCTCGGAGAGCACGACTTCCATCGCCGCCTGCCTCCCGTCGCCCCCTTCGCGGCGCACCCCAACTTCGATGAACGCAGCGGCGAGATGGTCAACTTCGGCATCTCGTTCTCCACCCACCGCCCCCAGCTCAGGCTCTATACCTTCGGCCCGGATGGGCGGCTGCTGCGCAAGCGCTCCCACGCGCTCGATGCGCCGCGATCGGTGCACGACTTCGGCTTGAGCGAGAGCTTCTGCGTCTTCCACCTCGGCCCCTACCTTCTAAACATGGAGCCACTGACCGCCGGAGCGAGCCTTCTGGAGGCCCTCACCTGGCAACCAGAGCTCGGCACTAAGCTGCTCATCTTGCATCGCAATGAGCAAGGTCCAGCGCTAGAGCTGGAGCTACCGACTCGCTACTGCCTTCATTTCATTGGCTGTTACGAACCGTCGCCGAACCAGCTGGTCGTCGATTGCCTCGAGCTCGAGAAACCCATCTACGACCAGTACACCGTGCCGGATCTCTTTACCGACGTTCGACATGCTCACGCCGTTCGCTATCGCATCGATCTAGAGCAGGGATGCATCGAGCAGCGCCAGGAGCTCGACTTTCATCACCTCTGCGACTTTCCGGCAACCGATCCCCGACAAAGGGACTCGCCGCCGGAGGATCTCTGGGTCCTCGGACTGTCCGCTACCGACGCGCCAGGGCGAAAATTCTTCGATGAGATCAGCCATCTCTCCTGGACTGCCCAGGGGCTCAAGGATCGCTACCTCTCCCCTCCCGGCTGCTATCTCGGCGGGGAGCCCGTCTTCCTGCCAGAACTCGGTAAGCCTGGCCAAGGCCTGCTGATCTGTCAGGAGCTCGATGCCCGAGACGGTGTTCCCGCCTCCCGACGATCTTCTTTCTTGCTCCTCGATGCTCAGGATCTTGCTGCTGGTCCAATCGCCCGGCTGAGGCTCCCCTCTCCCGTCCCGCTGCGCTTCCACGCCTGCTTTCGCCCAGATCCATAGCCCTTGAGAAACCCCCAAGAAACCCTCAAGAAACCTGCCAGGCGATTGGTCCTCCACCATCTCTAAGAAACCTGTCAGGCGATTGGTCCTCCGACCTATCTTGAAAACCCGTCAGGCGATCGGTCCTGCACGAGAGCCTGTCTATCTTGAGAACCTGTCAGGCGATTGGTCCTGCACGAGAGCCTGTCTATCTTGAGAACCTGTCAGGCGATTGGTCCTGAATGCTCCCAGGACTTGGTACCCACAGCGTTGCCACCCGAAAAAGCTGGTTTGACAGCCCTCGATTCATAAAAACACACCCGACTCGAAAAGAATCCGTTCGCATAGCGCCTCTATGAAGGGTGCCATGTCAAATATACGCTACGTACCCCCTGGAGGGGCTGTTCTCGAAGTCACTTGTCGAACGATTCAGGGGCGCTTGCTCCTTCGGCCGAGCCCGAAGCTCCAAGAGATCGTCATTGGAGTCCTTCACTGCGCAACCGTTCACTACCCGGACATCAAAATCTACAACTTCGTCTTTCTATCCAATCACTATCACTTACTTCTGTGGTCCCCCGACGCCAGAACGCTGGCTCGATTCATGGGTTTCGTCAACGGCAACTTGTCGAGAAAGCTCGGCCCCCTCGTCGACTGGTCAGGGCCGCTGTGGGCCCGACGCTACGAGGCGATCCCGGTCGCAAGCGACGAAAAGAGCCTGATTCGGCGGTTCGTTTATCTGCTGTCCCACGGTGTCAAAGAGGGGCTTGTCCGTGACCCGAGGGATTGGCCTGGGCCTCATGGAGCAAACGCACTCTTAGCAGAGGGAAGAGTCTCGGGGCATTGGTTCGACAGCACAAAAGCCTGCCGTGACCGGGCGCGGAATCGCTCTAAGCCAGACTCTTCCTACCGCAACGCGGTCGTGCTTCATCTGTCGAAGCTACCCTGCTGGCAACACCTAGATTGGGAAGAGATCGCGAAGCGGGTCCTCAGCCTGATCCAAAGCATCATCCAAGACGGTGCAGCCATGCACTCCGGAGTTCTTGGATGCCAAAGAATCAAGAAACAGAACCCTATGAGGCGCATTCCCCGACCTCAGAGACGGCGTCGCCCGCTCATCCACGCAAATTGTCGGTCGCTTCGTCAGCAGTTCGTAGAAGCCTACCGGGCTTTCTTAGCTGCGTATCGCGAAGCCTCTCTCCATCTCCAGAGAGGAAATCTTAGCGCTCAATTTCCACGCGGGAGCTGCCGTCCACCAGGCCCTTGGTGTCCAGCATGATTCTTCTCGCTGAATAGGTTGACGCCGCGACTCAGATCCCTATTTCAGGAATCACCGTCAGGAATGACTGCCCTGGGATCACTCTGGGATCACTCCCCTGGCAACGTGCCAAACCCATCGACACACCCAACGTCCAAGCACCGCTAGCGATGCACTAGCCAGAATTCTGTCGTCATGGACGGGCAAATAGCCAATGGGGATCAATCGCCTGGCTCATGGTCTTGATAAGGCCCAGGTAAGCGTCTACGACCGACCTAGGTCTCTAGCCTGAAGCCCCTCATTAGAGCCATCAGCCGGATTACTTGGGGTGCAGTGGGCAGTTGGGATCAATCGCCTGACAGTAAGCCCGTTTCTTCTTGGACGGCCACCCAGGTGTACCAAAACGTATCGAAACCTTCGATGGGCGAGAACCCTGGGACTCCTCGGCGAGCCGCGCTGAGCAACTCCTCGAGCGTTTGTTCTGGCGCCGCCGGGGCCTCTAGCCTCCAGGCCTCTGTGGAGGCGTAGATCGGAGCATCGGGGGCGCGGTATAGCAGCAGCCAGACTGGCTCTTCATCGCCTTCCGTCCCAGCAATATCACTACCCTCTGCCCCTGGGGCCACGCTGCGAAGAGCTCCCCCCTCCACCTGCTCATGGGGAATCGCCCAAGGGCGACCATCGATCCACATTGCATAGATCGCCTCTTTGCTCTCCAGCCGATCATCATCGATCTCTAGACCGCGGAAGGTTCGGTCGCTGGTGAAGTATTGCTCGTAGGGATTCTCTGCGACATGTTCAACGCCCTCGACGGAGAGCACCAGAGTCTCGGGATACCTGTGCTTCCACTGCCCCCACTCGGCCTTTTGGCCGACCGGCAGCTCGCGCAATTCTTCTCCCTCCAGGGGACCACCGATGGCGTCGGAGCTCATGATGGACCACCAGGAGTCCGTCTCCCGATCCCTCATCACCAGGGATGCCTGGAGCAGCGCCCCGGAGGCTTCGAAAGCTAGAGTCTGATCTCGCACCTTGCGACCGTAGACCACGGCCGTATTGGCGAGTGGTCACCAGACCGCCGCGAACGCGGTCCCTCCTGACTGATCATTCACCACTTCGTGGCGGTTCAGTAGGTTGAGGCTATAGGCCTTGGCTTTTCCCTCGACCACGACCCCCAATACCCAAGCATCATCGGGAACCTTAGCGCTGGCAGCGGGCACGAACACCGGATCGTCAATCGCGGCGATTTGCCCCCGGGGCAGGATCTGTTCGACCCCAGCAGGGATCTCCTCCGCAACCGGTACCTCCTCCTGTACCTCCGGGGCTGGGCTTTCAGCGCCAGCCTGCTGCGCTTGTCCCCAACTAGTTGGCGCGAAGCTCAGGGCGCACGCCATACCGAGAGCTACGACCACCGCAGCCCCCCTATGAGGACGTTCGGTCGGCCCATCGGGCTGCTCAAGGCGATGCTGCTTCATCGAAGGCTCCATTCCCGGCGCTATGGGCTCTCCAAACACTTTAAAACTCCTGTGTGGAAAGGCTCCGTTGGGGGCTCACTCTTGGCTTTCTCTTGGGGCATTGTACGCAATACTGAGCTTTGGGGATGGATCAGCGACAAAAAAATTAGGCTCCCCTCTCCCTTCCTCAGCCCCTGCTAGACTCCCGCCCGGTCCAGCACCTCTTCCCTACCCCACCCATCCCCAGATGCGCTACGCCCCTTCTCTATCAGCGTCTTCCCGAGACCTGCGCCTCGATCTTCTCCGCGGCCTTTGCCTCGTGAAGATGGTGCTCGAGCATCTGCTTCCCTCTCCTCTCCGGCAGGTCGGGGACTGGCTAGGCTTCGTCACCGCGGCAGAAGGCTTCTTCTTCATTTCCGGCGCCGTCTTGGGCATCGTCTACCGCCGCCGCCTCTCACAACAGGGTCTCAAAAGCTCTAGCTTCGCGCTTTGGGAGCGCGCGGCTCAGCTCTACATCGCCAACCTCGCCTTCGTCTTTCTCTTCCTCAGCCTGGAGCTCTCCCAAATTCTTCCCCTGAACCTCTTTGCCACAGACGGAGGCTCTTCGCTGAGCTGGTCCCAGGTCTTCTCTCTCGATCAGCCCTACTATCTCCACGTGCTGCCTAGGTATGTCGTCTTTCTAGCTGCTGCTCCCATCGCGCTGTTCTTCTTACATCGAGGCTGGACAGCTATGGTGCTCGCACTCAGCGTTGGCATCCATGGGATTCACTGGATCATAGGCCCCAACTTCCATCTTCCCTGGCTCGAGACACCGGAAGCCCACTTCCCTTCAGCCTCCTGGCAGCTCCTCTTCTTTGTCGGCATGATCCTCGGCTGGCATCGACCCAAGGTGGCGCAAAGCTTTGGTCGCATCAAGGGTTCTCCCTGGGCGCTGGCTTTCCTCTGCCTCGGCTTTCTCTTCTTCGCGCTGCTCCGAGGAGCCAGCGTTCAAGGATGGACGAGCCTCGGTCCCCATCTCCCCTTCTGGCTTGACCGCCAGACTCTGAGTTATCTCCGCTGGGTCAATCTTGCCATTGCCTTTACCTTCTTCTTTTGGATCGCCGATCGCTTCTGGATTCCCATCTCTCGTGGGGCCGGCTGGTTCCTGCTGCCCATCGGCCAGAATGCCCTCTACGTCTTTCTTCTCCACATCCCCATCGCCTTCGCTTTGGCTTATGGAATCGCTCCGTCGCTGCTTCGAGGGCTTTCCGATGAAGCTCTCCTCGTCACTCGTTCCGTTCTCAATCTCGCTGCCCTTGCCATCCTTTGGCTCCTGGTGCGACAACGTGTCCTGTTCCGCTGGATTCCTCGCTAGCACCGGCCACAGAGATTTGGAGCGAAAATGAAGCAGCCTGATCCCAATCCAGAAGCCGTCGACTCAGGGCAAGAGACTTCTGACTCCTCGCATCCCGAGACAAGCTCCGCTCCACTGCCACTCGCCACGTTCGCGAAGGTCGACAATAAGCTTCAGGGGACGATCGCCTTCTATGCGGTCATCGTGACCCTCGCTCTACTGATCCTCCTGCAACAGATCCCGCATTGGCGCAGCGCCGAGGCTCCCTTAACCCTGGAGCACATTGCCGCAACGGCTGAGCAGCTCCAAACGCTCCTCCAGCGCACCACCGTTGGCGCTCCCAATCAGGCAAACCCACCCTATTTGGTTTGGAGCTATGCGCCCTCCTGCACAGGCTTCCAGGGTCTCTTGGTCAGCTCTTCCCATGACGATTCCTCCAGCGGCGATCCTCTGGGGGACCGGGAATTTCAGCTCTGGCTCGACGCCCCAACCCGGCTCCATCATCCAAGCCGAGACCCTAGCTCTCCAGCTCTGCCGAGCTTCTCGCTACGCCGTGACGAGATCCGCAGTGATCTCGTGGGCGCCAATCACTCAAGTCGGCTGTGGGCTACGGTCTACCCTTCCGGCCGCCGCCATGGCGACCAAGCGCTGCGGGTCAATAACCTGCGCCAGGGGCGAGCCCGCCTCGGCGGACTGCTTCGGGATTCAGAGCTTGCGCCCCTTGCGCCGCCGCCCCGATGCCCTCAAGACCCACAGGAACAGGTCGTCCTCGAAGACCTGATGCTGAAGCTCCGGGTTGAGCTTTGTCCTGCCGACGAATCCGTCTGCTCCACCACCCTCGCCACCCTCTACCGAGGTCTCCGGTCTGACGTCTACCGGCTGGACGCCATCGCTCGGGGTCATCCATGTGGAGTGCTATCCCTCGCCCTCGAAGCTCTCCATAACGACCAGGGAGCCGCGGCGCAGTTAGAAATCACTCAACTGGCGGCCAAGCCCACACTGCAATGTGAAGCGCGAATCAGTTCCGTGTCGCAAACCGCTTCAGATGGAGCGGTACAGCGGCAACGCATCCTCACCCTCTCTCCCGGGTCCAGGGGCGGCGCCAGCGCCGTTCTAGAGCTGCCCTGAGGGCTCTACGGCAGGCCTGTAAGCCGAAGAAAAGATGACGATTACGAAACACGCCACGCGAGTGATCCCTAGCGAATGGCCCTAACAGAAAACACGCCAGGCGAGTGATCCCAACCACTCCGAGAACACGCCAGGCGAGTGATCCCCCACTCCGAGAACACGCCAGGCGAGTGATCCTCCCAGTGATCCCCAAGGCAAAATCAAGGCAGTAAAGAGGCGAGCGAGCCCCGGAGTGCCTCCACTCTCGGGGCTCGCTAGAGATTTATTTCTTGCCCGCCAGGGAACCCTGCACGCGAGGCGGTCGCGGGACGACGGGGAGGCAGTCCGCCGTCCCGCGACCTTGGGGCTACCTCGTCGCACCCTCACCCCGAGCCCCTATCGACGACCGACTCAGGGGTTGGCGACCCGAAAGACGTCGTCCTGGAGCTCATCTCCGATCGTCGTGTTGCGGCGGATGATGTCCGAGAGCCGAGTGTTCTCGACGGCGCGTACCTCCTGGGGACTGAGGGCGTTCTGGTACCAGAAGCGATCTCCGTCCCGCAGCGCCGCAAATTGGTCCGCGAGGATCAGGCCCACCAGCTCACCGACCATCGCCCCCGGCAGCCGATCTTCGGCTAGCCCGCCGACCCAAACGTCCACCCGCTCCACGTTGCCGTAAGCGCGCTGCAGGCGGCGGCGGATCACCTGGCTGGAGCTGATCTCACCGAAGTTCCGCGCCGGCCGTAGGCCCAGGGCACGGCGCAGGTCGTTATAGCTCGGCAGACCGTGGTCCCGGCCTCGCTGGATGTTCAGCGCCGCGAGGTCGAAGCCGCCGGCGCCCGGAGGGCCGAAGAGGAAGTTGCGGATGTCGTCCACCACGAAGGGATCCACCCGCTGGCAGACCTGCGCGGCGAGCCCCCGCAGGATCGGCTCGATGCCGCCCTCGTCGGTGAGGCGGTGGGGGGCGAAGAAGGCGTCCCGCAGCGAGAGATGGCCGGCGTCGATCTCTTCCCCGTCGGCGTCCAGGCGCAGCAGGGTCGGAGACAGCGCGCTATGACCGAAGCGGTAGGCGGCGGTGCTGAACACGTTGGCGATGGCGGCGTTGCGCTGCGGGCGGTAGCCGCGATACGGCTCCAGCGGATCCGGACCGAGGAGCACCGGCAGGAACTCGCGGTAGGTGATCACCTGCATCTGCGCTCCGACGATGCGCCGCGCCCGCTGGTAGACCTGATCCCCGCTGAGCTGCGGGTTGCCGGCGGCGATGCGCCGCGCCTGCCGGTTGTGCTCGCGCACGAAGAGGGTGTGCATCGCCGCGAGGCCCACCTGCTCGTTGGCGCGCACGTCCCCGGCGAGGAAGAGAGCCTCGCTGTCGCCGCCGGCGTTCGGTAGACCATCGACGTTGAAGGGCAGCAGATCCCCCTCGCTGGTCTTCAGCTGTCCGGTACCGTCGAGGGTGCGCAGCGCCTCGGCCCGCTCGTCATCCGAGCCGTAGACGTTGGAGGCGTCGATCCAGGCGGTGATCTCGTTGATCTGCTGGCGCGGCGAGCTCGCATCGAGCCCGGTGTCCTGATCGTAGAGGGAGCGGTTCAGCGACAGGCTCACCGCCCCGGTGCCCTGAGGATCGAAGTGAGCGTCCCCGGCGGGAATGGCGATGGGCGCCGACTCCGCGGGCTCGATGCCGTCGGTGAGATCGATGTCGTGATCGAGAAATTGGCCCCACTGCCAGAAGTAGTCGGTGAAGCCCTGAGGGTTGGGTATCGAGACGCCCTGGGCGTTGACGATATTCGAAATGCGGCGGGGATTGGGACGATCGTCCCCGGCGAGGGCAGACACTCCATCCCCGTAGGCGGGCTCCGCTAGACGAAGGAGCTGAGTGTGGGCCGCCCCCATCTCAGGATCGTTGCGGTTGTTTCCGCTCCCGTCGATGGAGCGCAGGCGATCCCCCCCCGGCCCCCGGGGCTCCGCGGGGTTCGCCGCCGGCTGGCGCCGGATCTGGCGAATCGGCGATTCCGGATTGTCGTCGGTGGAGCGGGCGTTCTGAGGCGCTTCCACGGTCACCGCATCGACCGCGACTCCATCCGCGACTTGCTCCACCGCGGCCTGCTCCGTCGCCGTCTGCTGAGTCGTGGTTTCCTGCGCTAGGGCTTCCGGCATCCGAGCCAGGCTCAGCGCCAGGCTCAAGAAAACGAACGGGATGCTCAAGGGAATGAACCAACGAATTTTCGACATGTTGTGGCCTCCTCGACTCGGCCCGCCATCGGGCCGGTCAGCTGAAGGATCCGTCCTCTGCGGACCCCGGTGATTCCTCGGAGCGGTGCCCCCCGCCCCGTGAAACCCAGCCTAGGAAGCAAATTGGGTAGAGATTTGACAGAGATCAGGTAGGCCTCGGGTAGGCCCTAGATCACTCTTCGGAGGCCGCCGGCAGCAGCACCACGAAGGCGGTGCCCAGGGGATCCCGTCGATGGGCGCTCACCTGCCCGCCGTGACGCTCGACGATCTCCCGCACGATGGCGAGGCCCAGCCCAGAGCCGGATCGGCTGCGGGCGCTGGCGGCGCGAAAAAAGCGGTCGAAGATGTGCGGCAGCTCGGAGGGCGCGATGCCCGGACCGTCATCCCTCAGCTCCAGTCGGTGGACGGCGAGCTCCGCGGCGGAACCGTGGGTCGCCGCTGGAGGACCACTGCCTACTGTTGGAGTTATCGCCGAGAGAGGCGGCCCCGGCGCAGCGGCAGGGGGAGACACCGCCGCCTCGAGGGAGAGGGTCACCGTGCCCCTCCGCGGCACGTAGCGCAGCGCGTTGAGTAAGAGATTGTCGAGCACCTGCTCTAGACGTCGACCGTCAGCCCAAACCCAGGCCGGCGACTCCGGGCCCACCCAGGACAGCCGCAGACCGGCCTCCTCGAAGCGCGGACGAAAGCGCTCCAGGGTGAAGCGGCACAGCGCGGTCCAGTCGAGGATCTCTCGATCGAGCCCGCCGACCCCGCCCTCTAATCGAGCCAGCTCGAAGAGATCCTGAATCAGCAGGTTCATTCGCCGGGCTTCGCTCAGCACGTCCCGCAGATACTCTTCCCGCTCTTCCTCGCTCACCGGCACCTCGGGATCCAGCAGCGTCTCCGCATAGCCTCGAATCGAGGTCAGCGGCGTCGCCAGCTCATGGGAGACGTCCGCCAGCAGGCGGCGACGCTGCTCGTCGGCGTCCTGGAGCTGGCCCCTGGCCTCCTGAAGCGCCGCCGTCATGCGGTTGAGCCGCAGCCCCAGCCGCCCGATTTCGTCCGCCTTGGCGACTCGCACCCTCGCCTTCAGGTCTCCCCCCTCGACCCTCTCCGCCAGGATCTCCAGCGCCCGCAGGCGCCGCAGCAAATGACGCAACATCAACACTCCGGCTCCTCCCGCAAGGATCAAGGCCACCGGCAGCGATAGCAGCCAGCCGGTGGGGGTGACGGATGGTCGACGAGGGACCCAGCTGCGAGGCAGCAGGGCGAGCACCTCCCCCACCGGAACCCCGGAATGCACGACGCTGCGGCGCACCAGGATCTCGACATCGCCCTTTTCCAGATCCAGCTCCACCTCCGCCGGCAGGGGCTCCGGCCCCAATCCATCGTCGTTGGGCCGCCTCGGGCCGTTCCCGGAATCTCCCTCCTGCCCTCCGCGAGGCCCTCCAAAACGCTGCCGCGACTCCCCACGTCGTGGGCCGAAAGCCCCGTCCTGCCCTCGCCGCGGGCCCAAGGATCCCTCCTGACCGCCGCGGGGGCTAGAAGCTCTGTCCGGCCCTCCGCGAGATCCGGAAGCTGCGTTCTCTCCGCGCCGCCGCGGTCGAAAACCATCATCCCCGGGACCGCCCTCGAATCTCGGCGGCGCATCGACCCCCAGCAGGGCCAGCAGCTCCCGACGGGACTCGCGACGCAGGTGCCAGCCGCCGTCGACCCGCCCGTCCTCCCGCACCAAGACGATCCAAAAGTCCTGCTTCGGCGACTGCAGCTCGTGCAGCAGCCGGCCGAAGCGGCGGCCCGAGGGCCCCGAGCCATCCCCCGCCGAGCCAGCAGCAGGCGACTCCGCCACCAGCTCCCGGATGGCGGTGACGGCTTCGTCGCTAGCCCGCCCCGCCCGCTCCACCACCTGCTGCTTCTCGATGGAGCCTAGCAGGCTCACCACCCCCCAGCCCTGCACCAGGGCCGCCACCACCAGCACGATCAAGAAGGCGCCGGCGAAAGTCCAGAACAGGCTCGGGCCAAGGCCCAGGGCGCCGCGCCCCGAGGACGAGACGGCCCGAGGAGAATCTCCCTCCCCCGGAGCAGACGACCGAGGCGAGCTCAAGGTCCGCTCTCCGCGAAGCGATACCCCGCCCCCCACACCGTCTGCACATAGCGAGGCTTCCCTCCCTCCGGCTCCAGCTTGCGCCGCAACCGGCTGATCAGGCTGTCGATGGAGCGATCGTCCACCACCCTTCCCTCGCCCCAAACCTGATCCATCAGCGCCTCACGGCTGAACACCCTTCCCGGCCTCGTCGCCAGGAAGAGCAGCAGGTCGAATTCCAGGGTGGTGATCTCCACCCTCTCGCCGCGGCGCTCGACGCTGCGCCGGGCGGGGTCGATGCGCAGATCTCCCCGCTCCAGAATCGTCTCTTCCTCCCGCCCCGCTCGACGCAGCAGAGCCCGGGCTCGGGCGACCAATTCGCGAGTGCTAAAGGGCTTGGTGAGGTAATCGTCCGCCCCCAGCTCCAGCCCGAGCACCTTGTCGGTCTCCGAAGCTCGAGCGGTGAGCATCAAGACCGGCACCGCCGTGGGACCCTCCGCGGGGGAACGCAGGCGCCGCAAGATCTCCAGACCATCGGCCCCCGGCAGCAAGATATCCAGGATCACCAGCGCTGGCTCCAGGCGCTGCACGGCGTCCAGCGCTTCACTGCCGTCGTGAATCTCCACACATCGAAATCCCGCCGCCTGAAGATTCTTCGACACCAGGCTGGCGATGCGGCGATCGTCTTCCACGATCAGCACGGTGGGCTGGAGAGGGCTCTGCATGTTGAGCTCCACCTGGGGAGTCGCGGTGCGCCTGATTGAGCAAGCTCAACTGGGCTCGTCCAGCCGGACTCACTCGGCGAGAGGCACCGCAGGTTATGGGAAGAAGGTTCCCCGGCAACACCAAAAGCTGTGGGAATCCCGGGGCTCGTCCAGCATAGCGGGCAGATGTTGTAGAGATGTGGTGCGCAGCGAAAAAGTCGTGGATCTCCCGTCGTCGGAAGCCCCATCGCTGAAACCTAGTTTCGACAGCCCAATCCGAAGGCCTAATCCAAAGATCCGATCCGAAGGCCCAATCGTCGAGAACCTGATCGTCGAAAACCCGGTGTCGGTACCGGGACGATCGAATCCGCCCCCCTCCCCCTCAACATCAAGCTCGGGCGTGGGAGGAAGATCGCCAACGGCGGGCCACCGCCCGCACCAAAGACGGATACACCAGGTGATGACGAAAGGGGGAGATCGCCTGAAGGTATACCCGCCCTAGGCGCCCCTTCGACCGGGCATAAACGGCCAGCTGGGCTGTCCATGCTTCTTCTTCCCGGGCCTGTCCCGCGATCTCACCTCTGGCGTCCTGCTGCCGGCCGAGGGGTGTCGACGCCACCGGCACCCAGCCGAGGTGCATGAGGGCGACGACAGTCGCGTTCTCGATCCGCAGCGTTTGTTCTCGGGCGTCCCGGTGGACTTCTTCGAAGGGTAGATCACCGCTCTTCTCCCACCCCAGGGTGCGGCCGATGACCACCCGTAGAGCGAAGAGGGCGCGAACGACGAGGGAGGTCTCCTTTCCTACCGCCCCTAGATCGTGAGCCTCGAGAAAGCGAGGAAACTCCTCTTCCCCTCCCTCGAGGGGAAATTGCCACAAATCCAGCAGGTCCAGATCCTCGGCGGCGGCGTATTCCTGGACCCACCAGGAATGTTGGTCATGCTCTTCAATCGCCAATCTCATACCCCGAGCCTATCGCGAGCGCAGGAACAGCTCCTCGAATCCTCTCTTCTCGACCTCCACAAAAGCACCTCGTAGGCCAACGAAAAGAGCCCCGACCACAGAGAAGTGACCGGGGCTCGCCAGCGTCTCCCCCTCCGGCAGAGGCTCCTGGAGCCAGTGCCTTCCGAGGGTTTCTTACAAGATCAGTAGCGCTGGAATCGGCGGGTATAGCCGAAGCGATCGCGGAAGGTCTGGGAGCGCACCAGATCCTTGGCCACTTCTCCCAATCGTCCACTACGGATCGCTGCGAGATCCTCGTTTACCGTCTGGCGATCGAGGTCACCGCTGCTCTGACCCAGCAGGTGGTTGTAGAGGGCCTCCAGCCGATCGCTGTCGGATACCGCCAGATCTCGGCTCTCGCCGCTGTTGCCCATCGCCTCGGCGCGTCGCACCACCTCACCGTAACCCGCCTCGGTGATGCGTTCGCGAGCCTCCCGGGCACCCGCAGGATCCGGCTCCCGCAGCAGGATTCCCTGGTAGAGGGCATCCACCACGGCCTCAACATCATTGCCCACGGGGCCTTCGTTCTGGTTGCCACTCTGGTTGCCACTGTCCTCCACTCGCACCGTGATGGTGCCCTGGAGCAGGCCCTTGCGGATGTTCAGCGGCTCCCGGATCTCGTAGCGCACCAGGGCGTCCTTGCCGCTCGGGCGCACCGCATCGAGCACCGCCGAGCCTTCCTTGGCGTTGACCCGGGACACCCGGATCGACTCCTTGCCGGCGAGCACCGAGAACTCGGCGCTGGGATAGCGGGGAGCACGGTTCTCGGCTCCGGGGATCGCCACCAGGCGCAGTCGAACGCTGTCTCCCGGCGCCAGGGTCAAGGCTTCACCGGGCACCACATAGCCCAATTCTTCCTTGGTCTTCATATCCTGGAGGGCGATTCTCAGCTCCGAGATGGCGGGTCCAGCGTTCTCGACGCTGCGCTGGGTCTGAGCTTCAGCGGTGGAGGCCGGCGATGCGGCGACCAACACCAGGGCTGCTAGAGCCGCGGCAATGCCCATCGGCATTCGGCGGCGACGCGGGGGATGGTGTCGTAGGGGGAAGTGAGAGTTCAAGGTCATGGGGGCTACTCCTCTCCGGACCTTTTCGGGTCCACAACAATGATCAGAAGGATGATCAGAGGGATGACCAGGGAACGATCATCCAAAAACTTTCATGAGATGGCATCTGTCAAATCAGCGGAAGGTCGGGTGAATGGGGGGCTCGGAGCCACCGTGAGCTCCACCGAGCGATCCGTTACGCCCGAGAGTAAATGCTAACTCCGTGCCAACCTCTGGCCAATGGCGCTGGAGCGATTCCTCACCGGCTCCCCTCTATACCCAACCTCTGAGCGGCCGAGACGTAGAGCAAGCGACAAAGTAGATCTTCCTTCATTACGGCATAGATCAATTACAAACCGCCATCATTTGACAAAAAAACCTGGCGTAGCGATAATTCTTTGCCGTCTACCGCCTACAACTCGTCGATTTCCCGCCTCGAGTTCCCTTCGTCGCCTGCCGACGTATACCTTTCGCGGCGCGCCCTCCCGGCCTTGGGCTGCACCGCGACGATTGAGGGCCGGCTCATTTCTCATTCATCATCTACCCCCGAGTCTTCTATCCCTGTCGCTGCCGCTGAAGCCGACTTGAATTCGGCCGAAGACCCAGCGCTGTCGGCGACACTAGACGCCGAAGCGCCGGATGGCCCCGCCACCAGCGCCGCGGCCCCGGAGGTCCCCTGGCTCCCGGCAGCCCACACCACTCGGCCCTCCAGGGCGCTCAAAGATTGGCTGGTGTCCAACGAACCGCTGATCCTGGATGCCTTTGCGGAGGCGGCCCTCAACCCCCAAGTGATGCCGCGCTTGGCTCAGCTCCCCGGGGAAGAGCTCCGGCGCCTGGTGGAAATTCAGTGGCTAGAGCTGCGCGCCGTGCTGCTGAAGGATTCTCAGTTGCTGCAGAAAACCCGCGCACGGTACCGGACGCTGAGACAGAGAATTGAGCCGGCCTTGCAAAAAGCGTCCTCCAGAGAGGACGTTACACGACGAAGACATCGCCGTAAATCCGAGAGTGCGGCTTTTCGCGAGGAGCGCTTGGCGGTGGTCCGTGCGCTGGTAGAGGCGGACCCGGATACCTATCCCTTCCGCGAGGAGCTCCTCGCCCGCTTGCTCTACGCGGCGGAATATCAGCGGGTGACGGAGCGCTCCCTCACCCACTCCACGGAGCTGCTCGCCGGAGGATCCTCCGGCGAGCAGCTCCGTGGAGTGGGTGAGGGAGCGCTCCGTCACCCGCTGATATTCCGCCGCGTAGA
>JBCCXL010000003.1:0-391816 GCA_039191605.1 Acidobacteriota bacterium
CGCCCCGCAGAGCTCCGGGGCGTAGGAGCATTTTCGATTCAGACGGGAGGGCCCGCAGAAGAAGCAGCAGCGGGGAAAAGGAAGGTCCGATTCATCGCCCACTACAGGGGCAGGAGGCGGTGGGGAGGCGGATTGGCCGTCCTCGGGATTGCAGGTGGCCTCTGGTGGGTTCTCAACGATGGAGCAATTCTGAGGAAAAATTAGGTTAATTTGATCTTCTGCGGGGTGCTCCCACATCAAGCCGAGTCCAAAGCGATCTCTACAATAGTCGTGACAGAGACCAAGGGCATGGCCGATCTCGTGTGCGGCTAAATCAACATGATAATTCTCTATGTTGATGTCTCCCATTCCATCAGGGCTCGTAACAGGAGTGCACTGCCAGTCCCTTAGTCTGGGGTCGCCCGCGCCGAACTCGATCGAGTTGCTATCAGGAACCCAGCGCGCAGCAGCATCCGGGATTCCTGATTCTCGGTAGCGAACTTGTATGTCGACATGGTTACCAGAAGGTCGATATCCATCGACTAGTTGGAGTCGCCCTTCATTGAGGCCATCACATGCGTCAACCCACTTGTTGATTGCACGCTCTATGAGGCAGCTGAGTGTCTCGAGGGCTTGTCCTATATCTCCTTGCCCCTGAGGCACAAAGATCTTTGTTTGACTTTGACCAGAAGCCATCGATAAATCATGAGCATTCCCGCAGCTAAACGACTGAATTTTGCAGGCTTCATCACTAATCTCTGATTTCAATGGGATCAAGTTGCTGTCCGCGAATGCGGGCGGCTGATGAGATATGAAGGTTGTAGAAATAAGTAAGAAGAAAAAGGGGAGTGGTCGCCTCGCTTTCATAAGTTGTTTTCCGCGACGGCCTCTTTGAGTTGGCCTACCAAGATGGGTAATGTACTTTCCATGTGAGGATAGGGTTGCGGGAGGATGATGTCGCCGTCCATTGGAAATAAGTTGCCGGTGTTAAATAACTTTCCGTCACCATATCGATAGCCAAATGCAATCCAGCGATCCCCTACAGCTACAAGCTTGAAACCAGAGTATTTTTGGCAATACGTTGTGCCGCTCCATTCGAATTGAAAGGAGGGGGAGAAAAAGAAGGATGATTCTCCAAATTGATCCCTCTCGGGGTCTCTTTTGACCCACTCTTCAATGCTAAAGCGAGCGAGCGTTCCGAGTTCTGCGCTGATCAGTCCCGGCTCAACTGCTTCGACTTGAACAATCACGATCTCGGGCGCTTCGTGGGAGAGGTCAATGGGAGTCTGGAGGTTGTAACTCTCAATATCTTCAAAACTATCGGGATGCCGCTGGTACTTTAGTTCCCTGTTGTCGAAGAAATGTGGTCGTACGCATCCATCCTCATCAAGCTGAGAAGTATTTTGAGATCTCTTGACGAGCCCGCTGATTCGGTCATGAGCCGCCTCACGGTTGGTATAGAGACCGGAATTGTCCCGAAGAGATTCATAGCTTTGGGCTAATGCTTGTCGGATCTGTTGTTCGCCCAGAAAATATGAGGATCCGTCAGACCTAATCAGGCCATCACCGAGACTTTGATTGGTCTGGTGGTCCTTATTCCGTTGGTCTTCTAGGCCATGTATCCCTGAAGTCAACGAGAAGAGGGCCAATGTATATAGCGTGCTGAACGTCAGGAACACGGACCGGTAGCTCATCTCTTGATGTTTCCTCGTTCAATCCATTGGGGCCGTTCATGGCCTGTAGCCAAGCTTCGAGATTGGCGCGCTAATAACTGATCCTGCCGCTGTAGGCAGACAATAGGACTACCAACCAGTGGAAGACTACACGAAGCACTGGATTTTTTTCCTCTCTGCCATTGGGCTAATGGCAGGGTTATGACTCGCTAGAGAGCGGCTTCAAGCCCAAGCCGAGACCGATTCATCATTCGGCTTCTTGAGGGCAGATGAACCCCCCCAGTGATGGCAATGACTTGTTTCGCAGGCTAAACACAAGCTTGCCTTTCTTCCAGTCACCACGTCTTTGAGGGGCACTAGCAGCAAAGGGCTGCTGAGTATGGAGTCCCGATCTATTGGAAGAGCTCATTGCCTGATCGATCCTTCAATCGATCTAGAGAGTCGCTTGACCCGATCGACGAGTCTTCCCCAAAACGAGAAAACGGCAGCGAGCCGAAGCTGCTGCCGTGTCGTGGCCTCTTGGAATGGCGGCTCAAGATGAAGCCGACAGAGGGAGGCGGGGAGATGAAGCTTGGTAGCGCGTACGGGATTCGAACCCGTGTTACCGGCGTGAGAGGCCGGCGTCCTAGACCCCTAGACGAACGCGCCACATCCGTAAGGAAGCGGGATCTTAGCGAACTCCTGATTCCATTGCAAGCTCCATTCAGCTGACGGTGTATTGACGGCCTTGGCGTAGAATCCATGGGCCTCGCGACTCGGTACCCCATGCCGGGGGCCGAAGAGCGCCGAGGCTGTGATGTGCTGAAGCATGGAGAGCGAAGAGAGCCGGCGGCGCTTGGAAGCCGAAGAAACGCTGGCCACGCAAGTTAGCCGCTACTCCGCGGAGATTTCCAGGAAGGAAAAAGAGACCCGGGCTCCCTCCCGGTTCTGGATCCCCTGGACTCTGGCGGCAGCGGCGATGTTGCTGCTTTTCGTGCTGGGGGGAATCGGGGATTGCGCCGGGCTCTGAGGGCCTAGGACGGCAGGTTCTGGTTAGCTCTTGGGCTTTGAGTCTTCTGACTCAGGCCAAGGGCCGACCACCACTCGAAGGCCGATGTAGCTGGGGTCGCTCGTCGCGGTGCCGCGATAGGAGTCACCGCTTTGATCGCAGCTCGGACCGACGGCTTTGCCGCTCTTGTCTTCGGTCACGGCCCACTCAGCAGCATTGCCGTCGAGATCGAAAACGGCAGCTTCGCCGGTGCCGGAGAAGCCGCTGAATTGACCTACCGGCCGCAGCAGGGGTGTATTCCCGGGGAGAACGCCGAGAGCCTGGCGCAGGGCGGTAGCCTCTTCCGGGCTAGGGCTATACCCGGCCCAGTGGTTGAGGGTGTTGCCGCCGCCGGGCTTGCCTGCGAGCTTCTTCGCTTCCGCGACCGTCGGTAGTCGAAAAGGCCGCCCGGTGAGCTCCTGGAGCCAGGCAGCGTAGGCCTGGGCTTCTTCAAAGCTGACGGCGGTGATCGGCAGCTCTCCGTTGCCGCCGCTGGCTAGGCTCTCCCCGCCGGTGGCGGCCCGATAAGACGCCCACTGGTTGCGGGTGACCTCGAAGCGGCCGACCTCCCTGCCGTCGAGGGTCACGGTTTCCGGCACCAGGGTTCCGTCGACCTCGGTGCCCAGTTGGCCTTCACCGTCTCGCGCCGCAGCGGCGCGGGCGAGGGCGTGATGGGCCGGAGAGCCTTCTTTGATCGCGGCGGGATAGTTGGGACTCTGCTCGAAGAGATAGCGATCGAACCAGGCGAGGTCTTCCTCGACCTTGCGGCGCTGGTGCGGGATATGGCGTAGGCCGTGCCCCTCGTCGGGGAAGAGGACCAGGCGAACCGGCGCGTTGTCGAAGTGCTGCAGGCCACGGAAAAGAGACCAGCTCTGGTGAGGGGGCACGGCGCGATCGTCGGTACCGGTGTAGATGATCGTCGGCGTGGTCACCGCCTCGAGCCGGAAGAAGGGAGACTTCTCGATGTAGTGATCCCGCCGCTCCCAGGGGGTTCCGCCGAAGTAGTAGTTGTCGAAGGCGGCGCCGAAGTCGACGTTGGCCCAGTCGCTGATCCACTCCACATCCGCGGCGCCCACCGAAGCGGCGCGATAGCGGTCGGTGCGGGTGATGATCTCGGTGGTGAGGATGCCGCCGTTGCTCCAGCCGTAGATGCCGAGGCGCTGGGGATCCGCCAGCCCGGCTTCGAGGACGTGGTCGACGCCGGATTCGATATCCACGGTCTCCTGCTCGTAGTAGCGCTCGGCGATGGACTCCACCCAGTCAAGGCCGTAGGCGGCGCTGCCGTGGTAGTTCACCTGGAGGATGAAGGCGCCGCGCTGCCGGTAGAGCAGCTGAGGGCCTGACCAGCGCTGGTCCCAGGCGTCGCGATCGGCGGCAGCGGGGCCGCCGTGAATATCCAGCAGGAGCGGGCGGGGACCGCCGGGGACCTTCGCTCCGTCGACCACCTGCTGGAAGCTCAGATCCGCGGGCCAGTCGAGGGGGAAGAGCAGGATTCCTTCCACCTGATCACCGTTGGCTCCGGTCCAGTGGAGGATCTCCCGGCGACCGGTATTCTTGGCCTCCAGACCGGCGTTGAGCTCGGTGAGCTTCAGCTCCCCTTCAGCGGTGGCGCCGTCGAGGCGAGCGGTGAACCACTGCGGCAGGCTCACCGAGGTGGAGCAGCGATAGAGCAGCCGAGAGCCGTCCCGGCTCGCCAAGAGATCGTCGACGGAGTCCAGGCAGCCGCCGGTGAGGGGGGTGCGGGACCAGGTGCCGTCGTCCGTCGCCTGGAGCAGAGCTGGCCGCCGGTGCACGCCGTCTTCCAGCAACAAGACGAGTCCGTTGGCGGTGGGCGTGAAGTCGCCGCTCGCGCCCCGGGGCCAGTCGAGATAGACCGGCTGAGCGCTCTCCGGCTCTCCGTGCTCGCCATCCAGGGAGTAGCGGTAGAGCTCGCTGATGGTGGCCATGCGCAGGGTGGGGTGGTTGGTGTGCTCGTTGAGGAAGTAGAACGAGCGCGAGTCCGGCGCCCAGCTGATTCGGAAGGGCAGAAGCTTCCTACCGGGGAGAATCTGCTGTAGCTCTCCGCTTTCGAGATCCACCAAATAGGTGAGGGGCTCGTCTTCCTGATCGAAGTTGTAGCTCAGGTCCTGTTGGGCGGTCACCACCGCTCGCTTGCCGTCGGGGGAAACCGCCAGGGAGTCAATCCAGTCGTCGTTGCTGGTCAGACGACGAGTGGGGCCCTCGAGGGGAACCCGAAAGAGTCGGACCGGCGGGGTCTGGGGAAAATCATCGACGACGACGGCTCGGTCCTTGTTCTTCTTGCGCTGCTGGGTGACGGCCGTGGGGGTTTCCGGGGCGGCTACCGCCAGGGTCTTCGCATCGATCCACTGGAAGGCTCGGGGGCCACCGTGTTCGAAGCGGGTCAGCGGCCACGCTTCGCCGCCGTCGAGGGGCAGGATCCACACCTGGGATCCGGCGATCTCTTTGTCGGCGCCGGGAATCTTGCGGTTGAAGGAGAAAGCGACGTGCTTGCCGTCCGGAGCGATGTGCGGGCTGCCGGCGCGGTCCTGCCCCCGAGTTAGGGGGATTGCCTTGCCGCTGTCGAGACGAGACAGCCAGAGGTTGGAGACTCGCTTCTGCTCCCCCTCGACTCGCTCCGTGACCTGTTGGGTCCAGATGGCAAAGGTGCCGTCGCTGGAGAGAGTCCAATCGTCCGCAAGCTCGACGGTCAACAGATCGTCGACGGTCCACCGCGCGCTACTCGAAGCATCACTCTCAGCGTTGGCTGCGTTCACGCCGGCATTTCCGAAGAAGATGCCCGCGAGCAAGAAAAGAGCTAGGAGGGGTCGACTCCAGGAGAGAGCGACGAAGGAACGTGGGGCTGCAGAAGAGCACGGCGCTGGATTGGCGAGCATGGGAACTCCTGATGGAACGGAGTGCGAAGCGTGGAGTGGATAGGAAGCTGAGCTTCGAACATCGCAACGGTGGGACCTGGAGAGAAGGGACCCCCAGGGAATCAGTTACGGTGAGCAGAGGGATTGGGTTGTGTCGCGCCCGTCGCTTACGCGATTCAGGGGACAGGGCTCGGGGCCGAGGGAGGTGGGCTGTGGAAGGGAGTGTCGGGCGTACCCTGAAGAAGCTCGGTCGCCGCCTATTGAAATCGATTTTTCTCGGCGGTGATCCGTGGGGAAGTGTAACAGTCGCTCAAAGCCTCGCAGCCTCCCTGGCGGTGGTATCCTGAAGTGGTGAATCTGCTTGATAAAGACCCCCGCCCCTCCCGCTCCACGTCCCGACTTCTTCCCCACTCGATGATGAGCTTCCACGTTCTGAGCCCTCGTCCTGGGATCCCGTCTCGTGGCGGACTCCCTTCTAGCGACAACGCCCGGGAGGCCCGAGTTTTTCGATGCGGGGCCCTTCGACGCGAATCCCTTGGGCTTGGGGCTGCTTCCCGTCGAGCTCGTCTTGGGGACGCTCGAGGCCGGTGCTCGTCAGCCGCCCCTGGTCTTCCCGTTCTGCGTCTTCTCATTCTGGGATCCTCCGCATTGGGCCTCCCGGCATTGGTGCTCCTCGTTCTGGTGCTCCTGGTCTTGGGGGGGGCGTCGGTTTGGGCAGAGTCTCCAGCCGATATTGAGCCCCCGCAGATGGTTCCCGCCACGCTGGAGATCGACGAGGATTCTTATGCGATCACCATTGGCCGCACTTCTCGAGGCCCCCTCTTTCCGCTGCAGCCTTTGGTCGACCGGCTCGGCGGTGAGCTGGTGCGAGGAGCCTACGACGAAGGTTGGACTCTCAGCATGCTCGGGCGGGATGTGCTCTTCGGTGCCGGCAGCCCGGCGCTGAGCGAGGGGGAAGAGTTCACCCGACTTTCCCAGCCACCAGCGGATACGGTGCTGGGCATCGCGGTACCCCTCGATCTGCTGCAGGACACCCTCGGTCGATCTCTCGGTTACGAGATCGAGTGGCGAGCCTTCGAGTCCATTCTCTCCATTCGGCGCTTCCAGCCTCGCCGTCTCTCGGTTCGTCCGGAGATCGTGCACTTTCAGGGCACTACAACCCTCGCCTTCGAGTTCTCCGAGGTGCCCCGTTATCGCCTCAGCGAAGAGCCCGGGAGGGTCGTGGTCTCGATCCAGGGGGATCGCCTGGAGGGCCAAGGGGGGCGCCCGACTTCGGACCCTTTGGTGCGGCAGGTGCTGGTCGAGCCCAGCCGGATCGTGGTCTCGCTGGCGCCGGACGCCCGATCCCAGAGCTATGTGCTGGAAGCCCCCTATCGCCTGGTTTTCGATATCTATGCCGCCGAGCCTTCCGCCGGTGGAGAGGTCGCGACTCAGGAGATCGCCAGGCCGCGTCGCCGCGACGGGGTTCACACCATCGTGATCGATCCCGGTCACGGCGGCACGGAGACCGGCGCCATCGGGCCCAGCGGAGTGGAGGAGAAAGATCTCACCCTGGTGCTGGCTCAGGCGCTGAAGCGTCGCCTGGAGAGCCGCCTGCCGGTCAAGGTGGTGCTCACCCGGAGTGATGACTCCAACCTACCGCTGGAGGCTCGCACCTCCATCGCGAACCAAAACAAGGCAGACCTGTTCATCTCTCTCCACCTGAACTCGGCCTACGGGGCGAGCGCCCACGGAGCGGAGACCTACATCCTGAGCTCTACGGCTACGGACGCGCGGGCGGCGGACTTTGCGGAGGTGGAGAACCGGTCCGCTGGGGAAGCGGTGGTGAGCGATTCTGGAGATCCTCTCTACGATCTACAGCTGATCCTCTGGGACCTCAGCCAAAGCCATCACCTGAGCGAGAGCCTGAGCTTTGCCTCGCTGGTGCAGGAGGAGCTGAACGGCGCCCTGGGGCTGCGGGACCGGGGAGTCAAACAGGCTCCGTTCCGGGTGCTGATGGGCGCCTCGATGCCTTCTGTTCTGGTGGAGTTGGGCTTTCTCAGCAACCCCAAAGAAGAGTCCATGCTCCAGGATCCCGCCTACCGCGCTCAGCTGGTGGGAGCTCTGGTGCGGGCGGTGATCCGCTATCGCAGCAGCCGCGGCGGTACCGGAGCCGTCGCGCCCCAGGTGGAGGCCGCGGCGCCGGGACTGGTGGTGCCTGGAACGGCAGCCCCGGGAACGGTGGGCCCGGATAACCAGGCGTCCGGCGGGGATGGCGAGGGTCGACGATGAATCGTCGCCTAGCGATTCTGTTGGTGAGCGGGGCGGTGTTGCTGATCCTCGCCGCGATTTTCTTTCTCTCGCGCTCCGGCGGGGGGGGCGGCGCCGGCGAGTCGGTGCTCGATGCTCCGGTAGAGGCTTCCGGAGAGGAGCCGAAGCGGGTTGCGACGACCCTTTATTTCCCGGGGGGAGGGCGGGCTCTCTTCGCTGAGAGTCGCGATCTTCTCGAGGGCTCCCGGGAGCAAAGAGCTCGAGGAATTCTCGAAGCGCTCCTCGCCGGCCCGGAGACCAAGGGCCTGTGGCGACCCCTGCCGGAATCGGTGAGCGTTGGCGGTATTTACTTCGGTGACGGCGGGATCCTCTTCGTCGATCTGCTGGCGAAGGATCAGCCGGCACCGCCGGCCCAGGGCTCCAATCAAGAACTTCTTGCGGTGTACTCGTTGGTCAACTCGCTGGCTCTCAATCTCGATGAATGTCGCGGGGTGGCGATTTTGTGGAATGGAGTGCAGCGTCCCTCCTTTGCCGGGCACGTGGATACCGGGCGTCCTTTGGCGGCCAATCCGCGTCTGGTCGCTTCGAAGGCTTCGTGAGCCAAGACTCTCGACCTATTGGGGTCTTCGACTCCGGGATCGGTGGCCTGACGGTGGTGGCAGCCCTCAGAGCCCGGCTGCCGGCGGAATCGGTGCTCTATTTGGGGGATACGGCGCGTTTGCCCTACGGCACCAAGTCGCCGCAAACGGTGCAGCGTTATACCGGCAGGAATCTCGACTTTCTGGTAGAGCGCGGAGTCAAGGCGGCGGTGGTGGCCTGCAATACAGCATCGGCCCTGGCGCTTCCGCAGCTGCGCCCCAAGGTGCCCACCTGGGGAGTGGTAGAGCCCGGGGCGATCGCCGCGGACACCGCCAGCGTCAGCGGCCGAATCGGCGTTCTCGGCACCGAATCCACGATCGCGTCGGGAGCGTATGCCGAGGCGATTCACGCTCGGCGCCCCGAGGCGGTGGTGGTGAGCAAAGCCTGCCCTCTCTTCGTTCCCTTGGTGGAGGAAGGGTGGTGGCAGGATGAGATCACCGAGCAGGTGGCGCGCCGCTACCTCGAGCCCTTGAAAGAGCAGAGTGTAGATACGGTGGTGCTAGGTTGCACTCACTATCCCCTACTGGTCCCTGTGCTGAGGAACATCCTCGGCCCGGGCGTTGCGTTGGTGGATTCGGCGGCGGTGATCGCCGAGCATCTGGCGCTGGAGCTGGAACGCTCCGGAAGTCTCGCTGCGCCGAGGGGGGATGGCGCCGATCAGCAAACGAAGCGCACGGGGTATAGTCCTGAGGATGGCCGCAGTTCTGAAGATCCCAGCCTTTCTAAGGATCACTACTGCGTCACTGATGCCGCTCCACGCTTCGAGCGCATCGCCGCTAGTGTCCTGGGGGTTACCCAATGCTCTTTGGAGCTGGTCGATATCTAGCCTTCCGCTGGGGATTTTGGGTACAACAACTGGGCTAATTGATAGCTGATAACTGGGCCTCAGGAATGCCGGGCTTTGGGTGGAATGCTCGCCGAAAGCTAAGGTCTTCTCGCTGGCCCGTGATGATGGAGATGCTCGAGAAGATGACTCGAACTCAACGATGTACCCGCCCTGAAGGCCGCGCCCTCGACGCGATGCGGCCGGTACAGCTGGAGCTCAACGCGCAGCGCCATGCGGAAGGCTCGACGCTGATTCGGATGGGCGGCACCCACGTGCTCGTCGCGGTGAGCGTGGAGAACGGAGTTCCCCCCTTCAAGCGGGATTCGGGCTCCGGGTGGCTGACGGCGGAATACGCCATGCTGCCGCGGGCGACCCATACTCGATCTCGACGAGATATCAGTCGAGGGAAGGTTCCTGGCCGCAGCGCTGAGATCCAGCGCTTGATCGGGCGCAGCCTGAGGGCGGTGGTGGATTTTGAGGCTCTCGGAGAGCGCACCCTCACCGTAGACTGCGATGTGCTCGAAGCCGATGGGGGGACCCGTACGGCAGCGATTACCGGGGCCTACGTTGCGGTAGCGCAGGCGGCCGCTAGTTTGCTGCTGCAGGGGGATATTCAGCGCTGGCCGCTCACCCACCAGGTCGCGGCGATCTCCGTTGGGCTGGTGGATGACGAGGCACGCCTAGATCTCGAATTTGTCGAGGACCAGGCGGCACAGGTGGACCTCAACGTTGTCGGCACCGGGGATGGCGAGCTGGTGGAGGTACAGGGCACCGCGGAGGGAAGACCCTTCCGCCGCAGCGAGCTCGACACCATGTTGGAGCTCGCGGTCACCGGTATCGATCAGCTCCTGAAGGCCCAGCGGCGAGCGCTGGAGCCGGTGATGGAGGAAGTGAGGGAGCTCAATGCCAGGCACCGCCGCACCGCCCCGCCCAAAGATGAGGGTTCCCTCTGGGGACCACCGGGCTGAATTCCTCTGCCGGTTGCCCTCGGCGCAGGCTTCGCTTGTCGGACGATGGCTCCTGGGTCGGCCAGCAGCTCGAGATGGCTTGAGTTTCTTGTCTTGTTGGCTCGTCCCGTTGGCCTAGCCCCTTCCTATGCTTGTTGCTTTGGCTCCAAGTTTTCCCGCTTGTTCTTTCTGTAAAAACATCCGGATTCCCTAACAAGGAGGATCTCCCCCATGCTTCGAAATCGGATCCGGCGCCGCGGCGCTGGGAAGTCGTCGTTCCTTGCTCTTTCGTCCCTCTTCATGGTGCTGGTCGCCGTCCTCTGCGCGGCGCCGGCCCAGGCGGGCTTCTACTACGAAGCCATCACGAAAAACCAGGTAGATCGAGGGCCGAGCCCCGGGGACACTCAGGTCCAGGGCTGGGTGGAAGGAGCCAGCGCCAAGATCATCTTCACCGAGAGCGATAACCCCATGGCTGCAGAGGGGACCTACCTGATCACCACCGACGGTGGGCAGACCATCTACTTGGTGAACCCTAAGGAAGAGACCTATTCCGAATGGGATATCGAGGCGATGCTGCAAACCGCCAACGCGATGCTGGAGAGCCTCGGCGGAGTGGTGAAGTTCAGCTTCGAGAATGTCGAGGTGCAGGAGGTGGATTCCGGCAGCGGCGGCGAGATCCTGGGCTATTCGACGAAGTACACCAAGCACCGCACCGCCTACGACATCGAGGTACGGGTGCTGGGCATCAAGCGCCGCAGTTCCGTAGAGACCCTCCAAGAGGCATGGTCGACGAACGCTCTATCCGACGAAGCCTTTGGAGTCTGGCTGGGGCAGCAGCCGATCAACACCGGAAATGAGGAGCTGGACGAGCTGATTCAAAGCCAGGCCCAGCAGCTCGACGGTTTTCCGCTAAAGACGGTGCAGGTGTCCGTGAACCGCAACAAGAAAGGTGAGGTGGAGAATCGCTCTACCGTCACTACCGAGGTCACCAAGCTGGATCGCCAATCCATCCCTGCGAAGACCTTCGAGATTCCCTCTAATTTCACCGAGACAGCCGCCGCAATTCCGACCGGCGAGGTCGCCAACGACAATGAGGAAGGTGGAGAGGAGAGCGAAAACCCTCTCGATTCTCTGAAGGGCCTCTTCAAGCGCAATTAGCTTTCCGTCGCTGGTTTCTGTAGCCAAAACCAGAAGGACCCGCCGACGCGTCATGCGTCAGGCGGGTCCTTTTCTCGTCGAGCTTGGCGAATCCGGTCGTGCCTTGGCCTCTATCGACGACGCTGCGGCTAAAGCTTAACTTCAGATCGAATTGCCGGTGATCGGAATCTCGAAGTTGGGCACCTTCTCGCTGTCGGTCACCAGGGTCAGAACGCCGTTGAAGTTGCCCTTGGTCTCGGCCATCTCCGAGCTCAGGGTGAGCCGCACCTGATAGCGACGGCCCTCTTCGATGGGAGTGATCTCGACGGTGGCACCATCGAGATCCTGCACCTTGGCCTCTTTGATCTGAATCCCCTCGGTGGCGAAATTCTTGATCAGCAGGTTGGTATACATACCGTTGGTGAGATCGATCTCGCGGAAGTTCACCCGCGGCGGCGTCGATACAAGGATCGGGCGAACGAAGCCGGAAACCGGGATCTTAACGTTCTTCTGCTGCGGGTGATCGGTGACGATCTCCAGGTGCCCGGTCAGGGGGCCAATGGGAGCATTCGCCCGAAGGGTGAGTGAGACGGCCCACTGGGAATGTTCCTTCGCCGTTTCGTCTCCCTGGAGCTCCTCCTCGGTGGCGCGGCGGAAGTCCGCCGTGAAGAACTGCCCAGGGGCGGTAACGGAGACCACTTTGAAGTCCGAGGCGTCGGTAGACCACAGGATCTGGTTGATCGTCCCCTGACTCTCTTCCATCTGCACGATGTTGAAGCGAGCGTAGCCCGGGTAGGCGCCGATGAAGGGTTTGACCTCGTTGCGGATGGTCAGCGCGATGCGCGGGTTCTCCGGGTCGTTGGTCAGTACCAGGATGCTCTGGTTGTTGGGCCCGAAGAGGTTGGTGGTGTCCACCTCGCTGCTGATGCGGCCGCTCTCGCCCGGTGCGATGACCTTGTCGTAGTCCGCAACGGTGCAGCCGCAGCCGGGGCGCACGTCGGTGATCTCCAGAGGGGCATCACCCTCATTGCGGATGATGAAGATGGCATCTACCTTGTTGCCCTTGGGCACCACACCGAGGTCGACGAGGGGCTCGTCGACCACCGCTCGCGGTGCGCCTTCTTCGGCAGCTGCCGGAAGGGTGGCAAGGGAAACGCTGAGGGCGAGTGTCAGAACGGCACATAGGCCGAGCTGGAGAAAGTTACGATCGGTCATCTGGATCCACTCCGAAATCGGGAATTTAGGCGAATGGTATGCTTCGCGGCCTTGTTGACAGGATAACGAATTTCGCGGGCGAACAATGAGTATGGCGGACCTCGATCACCTCGACGGACGTTCCCTGGACGTTCATTTTGTGGCCATTGGTGGAACCGGAATGGCTCCCCTCGCTTGCCTGCTGCAAGAGCTGGGCCATCATGTGAGGGGATCCGACGGTCCTCTCTACCCACCGATGAGCACTCTCTTGGAGGAAGCGGGAATCGAGCCGCGGGTGGGATTTGAGCCGGCACATCTGGAACCGGCTCCAGACCTGGTGGTGATCGGTAACGCGGTGCCTCGGGACAACCCCCAGGCGCGAGCCACGGAAGAGCGCGGGCTAGCTTTCTTGTCGATGCCCCAGGCGGTATCCCACTTCTTGTTGCGGGATCGCCGGCCGCTGGTCGTTGCGGGGACCCACGGCAAGACCACTACCACGACGATGGCGGCGTGGGTGTGGGAGCGCTGCGGGGCCGCACCGGGCTGGTTGGTGGGCGGGCGCCCGCTGGACCTGCATTCCAGCTTTCATCTCGGTAGCGGAGAGCGTTTCGTTATTGAGGGAGATGAATACAACGCCGCCTACTTCGATCGCGGGGCGAAATTCCTCCACTATCGACCGCAGGCGCTGATTCTCACCAGTGCGGAGTATGATCACGCGGATCTCTACCCAACCCCAGAAGATCTGCTGGAGGCCTTTCGACAGCTGCTGAGATTGCCGGGGTCGAAGGGAGTTGTGGCGGTATGGGGAGATGACCCGGCGCTGCGTGCCTTGGTGGATGAAGCCCTGCCGGCGGACGACCCAGATCGTCCCCGGGTGGTGACCTACGGATTGTCTGAGGTCTGTGACGTGCGGCCTTTGGAGGGGGTAACCCAAGAAGAGGAGGGGACCCGATTCTCTATGGCTGGCGAAGATGGGGAGCCCATCGAGGTACGGCTCTCGGTTCCTGGTCTCCATAACCTGTGGAACGCTCTCGGCGTGTGGGCGATCGCCCGCGAGGATGAGCTTCCTCTATCGACGGTCGCTGCCGCATTGGAGACTTTCCGCGGGGCGGAGCGTCGGTTGCAGGAGCTGGGGAGCGCTGCCGGTGTGATCGTGGTGGATGATTTCGCCCATCACCCGACGGCGGTGCGGGCGAGTCTCGCGGCGCTTCGGCAGCGCTATCCTGGTCGCTCCGTCACCGCACTCTTCGAGCCGAGAAGCCTGACCGCGGCCCGTCGAGATTTTCAGCAGGCGTATCGCTCCGCCTTCGGCGGCGCCGACCGAGTGTTCTTTGCTCCGATTTTCCACGCCCAGCGCCTGGCGCAAGAAGAGCGTCTCGACGCTGCTGGTTTGTCGTTGGCGCTGCGGGAAGAGGGGATTGAGGCACGAGCCTGCACCGACCTCGACGACGTTTTTCGGCACGCGCTGGAATCGGCGCGGCCAGGGGAGGTTCTGGTGACCATGTCCTCCGGAGCCTTCGGCGACTTGCCGCGACGGTTGTTGGCGGCTCTGGAAGAGCGGGAAGCAGAAGGCTGACGCTCTTGGAAGGGGGAGCAGGACTGCCTTTGCGCTCGCCCTCGCACCTGGTCTCAGGGCATTGTGGCCATTGGGGGCAGTCGGGGCTCGAGGAGTCTTGCTGTGAGCGTCTCCTCGTCGCTCCAGCCTTGCTCGACCCAATGGCTGCGAACTTCTCGGGGTAGGGCGGCCTGGGGCACGAGGCCGATGATCTCTACCTCTTCGATCTGAAGGCCCCCCCTGGAGAGATTCCCATCATCGACCGCCTCGTTGGCGATGCATTCCGCTACGGCGGCCACCGCCTGGGCGGGGCTGGTGCGCCGATAGTCGAGCAGATTCATCGAGACCTGCCCCCGCCCCCGAGCGTCGAGGGAAAGACCTAGCGCCTGGAGGGCCGGCAGGCCGCCGGAGGACTCCCTCACTCGTTTCGCGATACGGCGAGCGGCGGGCAGAGCGTCGGCGTTCAGGATGACGTTCAGAGCGATGAGGAAGGGGCGCGCTCCGATCACCGCCACCCCGGCGGTGGGGTGGGGACGTGAGGGGCCGAAGTCCGGTTGATGAATGCCATCGATCATCCGCCGTCGCAGGCCCGGAAGGCCTCCTCGCCGCAGCTGTGGGAGGCTCGGTCGGCCCTCGTGGGAAGCCGCGGCGCCGTAGAGGAAGACGGGTGTTTCGAAGCCCTCGGCAACCCGTTCGCCAAGCCGTCTCGCCGACGGTACGGCGGCCGCTGGGTTGGTGTCGTCTTCGAGATGAACGAAGGGCACCACGTCCACGGCGCCGATTCGGGGATGAACGCCGCGATGCTGGCGAAGGTCGATGGTCTCGATGGCCTGCCTGATCAGGGAGAAGAGACAATTCTCTAGATCCTGGGCCTGTCCGGCGAGGGTGAAGACGCTGCGGTGATGATCGGGGTCGGCGCTAGAGTCCAGCAGGGTGACGCCAGGAGCGCCTCGGGCGCTCTCCTGCAGGCCGCGGAGGATCTCCCCCCGGCGCCCTTCGCTGAAGTTCGGTATGCTCTCCAGCCGAGGATCGGCTTTGCTTTGGTTGCGCTCCATCTCTCCTGCCTCTTCGCGCGGTAGGCGGCGGCCTTATCGATGACCGTCTTGGCGCACCGAGACCTCCGATTGTGACCTTCCAGACGCCTTCAGGCCCTTTGCTACTATAGCGGGACCGCTATTCCTACCCAGGCAAGGACAACGATGGAATACCAAGGCAACCCCAGCCTGTCCCAAGACGTTCATCAGCGAATTCAGGGAACCTTCCAACAATCATTGGAATCGGCCCGAAAAGGCGATTTCCAGGAGGCCCTGCTCGGCTGCGACTTCATTCTGCGCCTGGATCCCGAGTACGCACCGGCAAAGCGGCTCGCGGCCAAGGTGCGAGAGGTGATGGCGCAGCGCGCCGGGGCAGGCCAGGCGCCGGCGGCGCCCGCTCCAGCTCAGCCGAATCTGTTGCCGACGCTGAACAATCTGCTGGAGCGGCGCAACTATCAACAGATTCTAGAGATCGCTCAGCAACACCGAGACCTAGTGGCCGCCGACCCGAAATTGGCTCAGCTGGTGGAGACGGCGACAGAGCGGCTTCAGGCCCAGAGCTACGTCCAAGGTTTCCTGCAGGCGGCTCTGCAGTCGCTGGAATCCGGCGACCTCTCCTCGGCCTCGGATCATGCGGAGAAGGCTCGCTCCCTCGATCCGCAGCATCCTGGAGTGATCGAGCTGCAGCAGCGGATCGAGGCTCAGCGGGCGCAGACTCCCGCGAGTTTCGGCGATGAAACCATCGCTGCGTCTTCCGCGGGCCTCGCCGCGGGTCAGAGCCCTCCGGGGCTGGAAACGGTGCACTTCGACGATGCCCTGCTGAGCGACGCGGCTTTGGAGGCCAGCCCTGTACCGCCCGGCGGTCCGGAATCGGGCCAACCTGGCGCTAGCGATCCCGAGCCCCTGGCCGCCGCGTCGGCTGCGTCTTCGGACGACGAGCTGGGTGATTGGGAGCTTCCGGAGGCCACGGGGGACGATCCGCTGGCAGCGATCGACGATCCCCTGCCGGCAGACCCGCTGGCGTCCCCCGATTTGGCGTCCCCCGATTTGGCGTCCCCCGATTTGGCGTCCCCCGATTTGGCGTCCCCCGATTTGGCAGCCGCAGACTCGGTGGCCACGGACCTTGGTTTCAGCGACGCGGCACTGGAAGACGATCCCCTCGGGGCAGCTCTGGACGATCCCTTGGGTAGCGATTTATCCGCTCCAGCGGCGCAGCCCCAAGAGTCGGACTTCTCCGCGCCGGCAGCGTCGCCGGCCTTCGATCCCCTCGCCGCGGCCGATACCGGGGGTCTGGAAGCCGAAGTGAGCGCTGCGCCAGCGGCGGATGCCGACGATGAGCTCGACTTTTCGGAGTTCGAGAGCGAGCCGGCGCCGCCACCGATTCCGGAGGCTTCCGCCTTGGGGCTCGAGGCCGACGACGAGCTGAGCCTCGACGACGAGGATCCCTTTGCTGCGGGAAGCTCCGATAGCCGGGTGCAAGAGCTGCTCAATGATGGCCAGGGTGCCTTCGATCGCGGCGACTACCAAGGAGCCATCGACGCCTGGTCTCGTATCTTCCTGATCGATGTCGATCACCCTGAGGCCTCCAACCTCATCGAGCAGGCACGCAAGCTCAAGGACGAAGGAGAGCGAGAGGTAGAAGAAGTCTTCCACGAGGCCGTCGCCGCGATGGATGCCGGGCAGCACGCGGCGGCCAAAGAGGGCTTCGAGAAGATCTTGAGCCTCCAGCCGGAGCACGCCGGAGCGCAGGAATACCTAGCCCAGCTGGAGAGCGGTACCCCGCCTCCCATTCCGGGGGCGGAAGCCCCCGCCGCTGCCCTTTCCCTGGACGAGAGCCTGGAGAGCAGCGTCGATGCCCTCGAGGATGGCGGCGGTCTCGGCGGCGTGCCGGCGGATCTCGCCGACGAGATCATGATGCCCCCGGAGCCCGGCGGAGCCGGGCTGAGCTCGGATTCCGCTCCCCCACCGCCTCCGGCGGCGAAGGGCAAGGCGCGCCGCAACTTCATGTTGATCGGCGGCTTGGTGCTGCTGTTGGTGGTCGCCGCGGGAGCCTATGTCTTCCTGAATTTCGACGATCTCTTCCGCAATGCCGACACGCCGGTAAACGAGCAGCCAAGGCAGCGCACCAACCCCATCGAAGAGGCTCAAAAGCTCTATGAGCGCGGTCGTCAGGATGTCGCCGTCGGGCGTCTAGAGCGCATTCCTGAAAATAGCCGGTACTACGAGGATGCGCAGAAGCTGCTGGCGGAATGGAGTGGAGCAGACGCAGAACCGGAAGACAGCGGAGAGCTGGATCCGGAGCAGCAGCGCCGTTTCGAAGAGTTGCTGGCCACCGCCGATGTTTGGGTTCAGCAGGGGCAATATCTGCGGGTCCGGGAGCCTCTGCTGGAGGCGTCTCAGATCGCTCCGCTGCCGTCGAGTTACGACGAGACCTTGGAGATCGGTCGCGAGCGCGCCAACGAGCTGAACGAGGAGCTGTTGCTCTTCCAAGACGGAGACTGGGAAGCGGTGCTGCCGGATCTCTGGCGGGTGTACGTCGCCGACGAAAGCAATGGCGACGTCAAGCGCTTGATCGTCGATTCCTACTACAACATCGGCGTGCGGAGCCTGCAGCGGGGCGACCTGCTGGCGGCGAAGGAAAGCTTCGAGGAGGTTCTAGACCTGCAAGAAGACGACGTCGAAGCGCAGCGCCACTACCTCTTCGCTGATACCTACGAGCGGCGAGACCGGGATCTGCTCTTCCGCATCTATGTCAAATACCTCCCGTTCCGTTAGCCCCCGGGTGCGCTGGATGGCGAGGTCTCACGGCATTGGAGAGAGCGGGGGCGCGGTGCGCCAGCTGCTCGCCGTTCGGCCGGGTCGGGGCCGGTGTAGCGTGAGTCAGGGCTCCTCGCGTCAGGATTGGCGCCGATGAGCCGCCGGTCCAGAAGGCGAGGGGGGAAGCGGGAGGACGAAGAGCACCCTTCCGATTGGGGAGAAGAAGACCCGCTGGAGTCTCTTCCTCTCTTCCCTGATTTCCAGGAGGAGCCGCACGGGGGGCTGGAACGCGGGCCGGAGGACGAGCTCGCATTGCAGAAAGAAGAGGGGGCCCACAGGCCCGATCCTCCCGCCCGTGGTGGGGTTTCCGCTGAAGCGGGGGCTGGGAGGTATGAAGCCGCTGGATATACCTCGAGGGAGGCCTCGGACGGGGGCGCCTCACAGGATTTCCCGCTAAGTTCTGCAGCGGGCTCTGCCTCGGGTTCTTCCGCGGAGGCTGCATGGGACGGCAGCGCCGAGTCTTCCTATGGCTCCCCCGCGATCGGGGCGATGGCTTCCGGGCTCCTCTACCCTTGGGCGTCGGCTCCCCTATCCCGCCGCCTGGCGGCGGGTTTGGCAGATCTGGTGATCCAGGGGGGAGTGGCGATTCTGGTTCTCCTGGGGCAATCTTCCCTCGGCGTTTTGCCGCGGGCGGAGCATGCGCCGGCGCTGCTGCTCTTCATGGTCGCTTTTTCCTTTCTCTACACCGTCGTCCCAATGGCCTTTTGGGGGCAGACTCCTGGAATGTCGGCGGCGGCGATCGCCGCGATGGCGGCGGATGGGGAAAACCCCAGCTTTCCTCAATGCGCTCTGCGTTGGCTGGGTTCGGTGGCCACCACGGCTCTCCTCGGTCTGCCCCTTTTGCTCTGTCTCGGCACCGGCGGTTCGCTGGGAGATCGGCTGAGTCACACCGCCACGGTGGCTACCGAGACCTCCGATGGAGGCGTCGATCGGGAGCCTGAGGAGTGGGGCGAGGGAGGCGACTCAGGGGTGATATGATCCACGCGGTTTCGACCTTGTAGCAAATGTTTGACCGTTCGGTGGCGCTCGGCGTTCTGTCGCCTCAGTGTCTCGGCATGGTGGTGCGCCACGGTGTCATGACGCTGAATCGCTAGCCTGCAGCAGCACCGGATGGAGCAAGGCGTGTCGGGCTCCTTTTGACCGCACTGCCGATTTTTCGGGAGAAGATCCAATGTCTGATTCATCGACCGGAACGCAACGCGGCACGTTTGGGCGCATGGGCTTCGTGCTGGCCGCCGCGGGCTCCGCTATCGGTCTGGGCAATATCTGGAAGTTTCCCTACATTGCCTACGCCAACGACGGCGGCTCCTTCGTTCTGGCCTACTTGGCCGCGATTTTGATCATCGGCTCTCCCATCATGCTGGCGGAGGTCCTGATTGGTCGCCGCACCCAGCAGAGCCCCGTGGGAGCCTTCAGCGAGCTGGTTCGTTCCAGCGGCAAGTCCAAGGCCTGGAAGGGTTTGGGCTGGGTGAGCATCCTCGGCGGTTTCACCATCCTCTCCTACTACTCGGTGGTGGCCGGCTGGACCGTCTACTACTTCGGCCGCTGTATCGGATGGTCCCTGAACGGATTTACCGAAGAGGCCGCGGCGACCCTGGGATCAGATTTTGGCGCCTTCCTCGGCAATGCGCCGATGCAGCTGACCTTCCACGCCCTCTTCATGGTGATCACCGTGGGCGTGGTGGTGCTCGGCGTCAAGGGAGGGATCGAGCGCACCACCAAGGCGTTGATGCCGGTGCTCTTCGCGATTCTTGTCTTGTTGGTGCTGAACTCCACCCGAACCCCTGGCTTCGGTGAAGCGATTCGCTTTCTTTTCCACGTCGGTCCCCTGAGCACCGACGGGCTGCTGGAAGCGGTCGGTCATGCCTTCTTCACCCTCTCGCTGGGAATGGGGGCAATGATCACCTACGGGTCCTATGTCTCGCGCAAGGATTCGATTCCTCGAGCGGGCCTCACCATCTGCCTGCTGGATACGGTGATCGCTCTGATGGCGTCGACCATCATGTTCTCGATCATCTTCAGCATCGACGCGGCGGAGCGGGCGGAGACCTTCGGTCGCAGCGCGACGATCCTCTTCACCACCTTGCCGCGGATGTTCTACGAGCTGCCGGGTGGGTCGATCATCGCCCCGGTCTTCTTCATCCTGGTGGCGATGGCGGCGCTGACCTCGACCATCTCTCTGCTCGAGGTGGTGGTTTCCTACTTCATCGACGTCCGCAAGTGGAGCCGCCGCAAGTCGGCCCTCGTGGTGGGCGGTCTGATCTTCGCCTTCGGTCTGCCCTCGGCTCTCTCCCTCGGCGCGGTACCGGCGCTGGGGGCGCTCCAGCTCGGCCCTCATCAGGGCTTCTTCACCATCGCTGACTACCTCGCGTCCAACTGGATTTTGCCCTTGGGCGGTCTGGGAATCGCGATCTTCACCGGCTGGGTGTTGCTGCCGTCGGTGACCCGCGAGGAGCTGAACCAGGGGCATGGAGCCTTCAAGCTCTATGGTCTCTGGCTCTTCCTGCTGCGGGTCGTTTGCCCGCTGGCGATTCTGTGGATCGTTTGGGAGGTCATCAACGGCCGAAACTTCGCTTGATCGCGAGGTTCATCTCAACAACGGCAGGACCTTGAAGCTCTATCGCGGCAAGGGTTGAATGCCGCCAGGGAGGTTGCTATGCTCCGCCCGCCTCGATGGCGGTTCTTCGCGCTCGTCGTGATTCCGCCCCCGCGAAGCGCTCCGGCGCCCCACCTACCGACATTCAGAGCGAGAATTCCTCTAGCCGCTGGCAGTTTTTCCGGTGAGTTCTAGAAAGACCTTTCGCGGTTCACCTGCGATCAGCTCCGGCCTAGAATTCGCCTTCGGAGTTCTCGGCCTTACGCTGGGCGGCTACTGGCTCGACGGTTTTTTCGACTCCAGCCCCTGGGGAGTGTTAGTGGGAGCCGCCCTCGGAATCATCGGCGGGACCTACAACCTCATTCGCTCAGCCTACGTTCACTCCGGCGCGATCTCGACTCAGTCTCCAGAAGAGACTGCCGAAAGCTCGCAGGAGCCAACGAACAGCTGAGGAGCCCGAATCGGTCCCGCGCTATGGATGCCTATCGTCGCTTCGCTCTCAAGGTTCTCGCCCTGGCCTTCGTCTTCGCCCTCGTGGTGAGCTGGCCGATGGCCCGATGGGCAGGAACCGAAGGGATCTTTGCTTTGATCTACGCCACCGCCATCGCCACCTTGGCGAGTCTGCTGGGCGCCGTTCCTCTGGTAAGGTCGGCTCAGCGGCCGCAGATGGCCACGGTCGCCGCCCTGCAGGCGATGATGCTCCGACTGGCGGTCGTCGTCACCCTAGGAGCGCTGGTCGCCCTTGCCGGGCTCGCTCCGGCGCTGCCGCTCGTCGTCGCTCTTGCTTTGGCCTACGTCGTGCTGCTGGCTCTCGAAACTCGTTTCGCCCTCGAGATCACCGGCGCCCTGGAAGCGAGCCGAAGAGCGCTCGCCGCTCAGCCCGGCACCACAGAGGCGACGTCTGGCTCTAAAGGCTCTCAGCCGAACCGGGATCTCCCCCAAGAGGGCGATTGAATCGGCTTCCGAGCTGCCAGCGAATCCCTTCATAAAGGCGATAGATCAATAGGGAAGAACAGCGGTAAGAACTAGCTCGAGCTCCACGCTTCCACCGCGACGGTTTGAGCTCCAGGGTACGAACAGCCCAGCCGAACTCCCCGCTTCTTCCCTAAGTCTCAGCGCTCCGCTCAACGATTCTCTGCTTTCTCGATCACCTCACCCGCTCAGCTAACCCGCTCATCCATCCGCGATGAGCTCAGTGAAACAGCGAAATCACCATGAATTGGAACATGACGGGTCTCGCCGGTGGGTCACCTCTAGACCACGTTCGACAGCATCCGATCACCACGGTTCCGGCGGAAACCACGCCGTTGACTCCGGCCGGGGAGATCACCCTCTTCTCGGATCAGATCGCGATGATGATTCTCGCGGGTCTGCTGCTGATCTTCGTGCTTCCCGCTCTGCTGCGCCGTCGTGCCGGCAGCGACGACATCGGGAGCTTGGTCCCCACCGGAGCGGCGAACGCCCTCGAGGCGATCTGCGACTTCCTGCGTAAGGAAGTTGTGGAGCCGAACCTCCACGGCTACACGGATCGCTTCATCAAGTTCTTCTGGAGCTTGTTCTTCTTCATCCTGACGATCAACCTGCTGGGTCTGATTCCCTTCCATCCGGTGACCGCCCTCTTCCTGCCCAAGGCCATCGGCGGCACCGCGACGGCGAATATCTGGGTAACGGCCACTCTGGCGATCCTCTGCCTGCTGATCTGGGTGTACAACGGCGTGACCATCGGCGGGAAGGAGTACTTCGCTCACTTCTGCCCGGGTCCGATGTGGCTGGCTCCCCTGCTGGTGCCCCTCGAGGTCATCGGCCTGGTCGCCAAGGTGTTCTCGCTGGCGGTTCGTCTCTTCGCCAATATGATGGCTGGCCACGTGCTGCTGGCGGTGCTGCTCGGATTCATCCTGTCCGCTGGTCAGGCCAGCGTGGCGGCGGGTCTGGGAATCGCCGTTCCGGTGATCGCCGGAAGCGTCGCGATCTTCATGCTGGAGATCTTCGTCGCCTGCCTGCAGGCCTTCATCTTCACCTTCCTGGCGGCGCTCTTCCTCGGGCAGTCCATCGTCTTCCATCACGGAGAGGACCACGCCCACGCTCATTGAGCCCCGGCGACAAAGGGGGCAGCGCAAGCTCTCCGCTTCGCGTCGCTGTAGAGGCTCTGAAGCCAACAAGCTTTCCATCACTTCCGCGATGCGGGCCAACTGAGGTTCGAATCGCTTTCTCGACACGAAAACCATCAGAAACAAGAAATCGTCCGGTACCGGGGCGCGAGCGGGAGCAGCGGGTACTGGAATTCTTCACCTAAGCCAACGACCGAAGACGCGCGGTCATTCAATCGCAACCAACCAAGCGACCGCGCCGACAAGAAAGGATTTGGGGCAATGAGCAAGAGATCCGCAAAGATCCTGCTGACGATGATCGTGACTGGCGTCGCGCTGGCCTTCATGCCGGCCGCCTGGGCTGCCGAGGGAGGCTCCCTGCTGAGCGACATCGGTGCCGGCAAGCTGGGCGGCGCCATTGGTGCTGGTCTTGCCGTGATCGGTGGTGGTCTGGGCATCGGCCGCATTGGCGCTAGCGCCACTGAGGCTATCGCTCGCCAGCCGGAGGCCGGCGGCGCCGTGCAGACGGCGATGATCATCTCCGCGGCGCTGATCGAGGGTGCGACCCTCTTCGCCGTGGTGGTCGGCCTGCTGGGCGTTCTCGGTATCTGATTGGCTTCGGCGGCGGAGTGAGCGGCGTCGGCCCTAGCGGCCGGCGTCGTCCTCTCCTCTGTTCCGAAATTAGCCATCACCGAGGTCACCGCTATGCAAAAGACCCGTATCCACTCCCTGTGCCGAGTTGCCGCCGCGGCGGTCGTCGGCCTCTTCCTGGTCACCGCGCCGCTCTTTGCTGCCGGTGGAGGGGAAGGAGGCTCCGGCGGTCCCTTCGACGGAGATATCGGAAACGCGCTGTGGACGCTGGTGATCTTCCTGCTCGTGCTGTGGGTCCTGAGCAAATATGCCTGGGGTCCGCTGCTAGACGGCCTGAAGTCCCGCGAGACCTTCATCCGCGAGTCCCTCGAACAGGCGAAGAAAGAGCGCCTGTCGGCGGAGGCTCGGCAGCAGGAATACGCCGACAAGCTGCAGTCCATTCGCAACGAGGCCGAGGCGATTCTCGAAGAGGCTCGTCGCGATGCTTCGGCGCTTCGCCACCGCGAAGAAGAGGCCGCTAAGGCCGAAGCCGAAAAGACCATCGAGCGCGCCCGTCGCGAGATCGAGATCGCCCGTGACACGGCGGTCAAGGACCTCTACCAGCGTGCGACCCAGCTCGCTACCACCGGCGCCTCGCAGATCCTTCAGCGAGAGCTGAAGGCAGAGGACCATGAACGTCTTATCGCGGACGTCATCGATTCCATCGATCGCGTAGAGGCGAACTGACGCTGAGCGCGTCGTGAGACGCTGAGTTGCCCCTCCGTCACAGCCGCCGGGCGGTTGTGACGAAGACGGGGAAGGAGCCCGCATGTCGACCTTCGACGACACCACTTTGGCCATCGCCGGCGTGTATGCCGAATCGATGCTCGAGCTGGCGACCCAGCAGGGTGAAGAAGAGAGCCTGCGCAGCGAGCTGGGGGATCTCTCCTCCTTGATCGCTGCGGACGAGGCCTTGTCCGACTTCTTCGCCTCTCCTCTCGTGGACACGGAAGACCGCCGAAAGAGTCTCGAGGCGACCTTCCGGGGGCGCGCCAGCGATCTGTTGGTGGATGCCTTACAGGTCCTCAACCGAAACGGTCGCGTTCACCTGGCGCCGGCCGTGGCCCAGGTTTACGGAGAGCTGCTCGACGAACGGCAGCAGCGCCTCGAGGTGCACGTCACCACCGCGGTGGACCTCTCCGATGCCCTGCGTCAGCGGGTCGAGGATCAGGTTCGCAAGGTGACCGGCCGAGAGCCGCGCTTGACCACCGCGGTCGAACCCGATTTGCTCGGTGGCATGGTCCTCCGAATTGGCGATCGCAAGGTTGATGGAAGTCTCGCGACCCAGCTGAAGAGCTTCGGAGGTGCGCTGCTGCAGCGGGCCGAAGCAGAGATCTTCAGCGGCGCTTATATAGAAAACGAAGGATGAAGCAATGAAGTTCAAAGTCGACGAGATCACCTCGGTCATCGCCGAGGAAATTCAGCAATACCGCAGTGAGGTGGACCTCGCCGAGGTAGGCAAGGTGCTCGAGGTCGGCGACGGCATCGCTCGCGTCTACGGGCTCGGCAACGCCCTGGCGAGTGAGCGGGTGGTCTTCGAGAACGGCGCTTCGGGTCAGGTTTTCAACCTCGAAGAAAACTCCGTCGGTATCGTGATCCTGGGAGACTACCTGGGGATCAAGGAGGGCGACGAGGTGCGGCGCACCGGCGAGCTCCTGTCGATTCCGGTGGGCGACAAGATCGTCGGCCGCGTGGTCGACCCCCTCGGCCGGCCGCAGGACGGTCTCGGCGTGATCGAGGCCCCGGACGCTCGGCCGCTGGAGATCAAGGCGGCGGGCATCGCCGAACGGCAGCCGGTGGATGAGCCGATGCAGACCGGCATCAAGGCCATCGACAGCATGATCCCCATCGGCCGCGGCCAGCGCGAGCTGATCATCGGTGATCGTAAGACCGGTAAGACGGCCATCGCCATCGATACGATCATCAACCAGAAGGGGCAGGACGTTCTCTGCGTCTACGTCGCCATCGGCCAGAAGGAGTCGACGGTGGCCAGCGTGGTGGAGAAGCTGCGAGAGACCGGCGCGCTGGATTACACCGTCGTCGTCACCTCCCCGGCTTCCGCTCCGGCGCCGCTGCAGTACATCGCGCCCTACGCCGGTGCCGCCATCGCCGAATACTTCATGTTCAAGGAGGGCAAGGCGACCCTGGTGGTCTACGACGACCTGTCGAAGCAGGCCCAGGCCTACCGCCAGCTCTCCCTGCTGCTGCGTCGCCCGCCGGGCCGTGAGGCGTACCCCGGTGACGTCTTCTACCTCCACTCCCGCTTGCTCGAGCGCGCCGTCAAGCTGCGTACCGAGTATGCGGTGGTGCCGAAGGACACGCCGGAAGACAGCACCGATCGCTCCGTGGTGCGCAAGCATCCGGAAGGCCTCGGCGCTCCCGAGGAGCACCGTCCCGACGACACCGATGGTCTCTACCACCGTCACGAGGGCGTCCACAAAGCGAAGGCCTGGCTCGAGAGTCTGGACGACAAGGACGATTTCCGGGTCCACGAGTTCCCGGATACCGGCGGCTCGATGACCGCGCTGCCGATCATCGAGACCCTGGAAGGTGAGGTTTCCGCCTACATCCCCACCAACGTGATCTCCATCACCGATGGTCAGATCTACCTCGAGCCGGACCTCTTCTTCGCGGGCCTTCGTCCCGCGGTGAACGTGGGTATCTCGGTTTCTCGAGTGGGTGGTAACGCGCAGCGGAAGGCGATGAAGCAGATTTCCGGCTCTCTGCGCCTGGATCTCGCCAACTTCCGCGCCCTCGAGGCCTTCGCCCAGCTGGGTACGGAGCTCGACAGTGCGTCCCAGCGCCAGCTGGATCGCGGTCGCCGCATGACCGAGCTGCTGAAGCAGCCCCAGTATGAGCCCTATGAGGTGAACGATCAGATCATCTCGATCTTCGCCGGTACCAAGGGTTATCTGGATGACCTGCCGGTGAACTGGGTGCTGGATTTCGAGGCGGAGCTGATCCGCCACTTCCGCGATGAGTTCCCGGAGGTGATCGACGCGCTGGAGAACAAGCGCAAGATCGATGACGGCCTGGAAGAGCAGCTGCGCAAGATCATCTCGGAGTTCAAGACCTTCTTCGTCAACGAGCGCAAGAAGGCCGAGCAGGAGTAAGGGGACATGGCCAACCGCCGAGCCATCGTCAAGCGCCGCAAGGCGGTGCGCAATATCAAGAAGATTACGCGCACCATGCAGCTCATCGCCACCGCCCGTTTCCAGGCGGCGATGAACCGCGCCATTGCGACGCGACCCTACACCGACAAGCTGGCTGAGCTGGTGGCGGACCTCTCCGGCGTGGCGGAAGACTTCCGCCATCCCCTGCTGGAAACCTCGTCGGCGTCGGCGGGGCGGTCTGCCCTCATCTCTCTGACCAGTAATCGCGGCCTATGTGGTGGCTACAACGCCAACATCGTGCGCCTGTCGCTCTCACACATCGATCAGCGCGCCGCAGAGGGCGAGACCGTCGAGCCCTACGTGGTGGGAAACAAGGGCGCTTCCGCCTTTCGCTTCCGCCGCCGCGAAGTGCACAAGGTCATCAACGACGTCGACGACAAGCCGCGCTTCGATCAGGTAGAGCCCCTGGCTCAGGAGCTGATCGAGCGCTTCGTCGCTGGCGAGCTCTCTTCGGTTCACGTCGCCTACACTCGCTTCTACTCGGCGGGTCGCCAGGAGGCGGAGCTGATTCAGCTGCTGCCGCTGGTGCAGGAGACCTCCGGAGAAGGCGAGAGCGAGGAGGCGAGCACCAAGGGCAGCTACGAGATCCGCCCATCAGCTGAGGAGCTGCTCAACAAGCTGCTGCCGGCGAGCGTGCGGATGCGTCTCTTCCAAAGCTTCAACGACGCGGCGGTCAGCGAGCAGATTGCTCGTATGGCGGCGATGAAGGCAGCCACCGAGGCCGCCGACGAAATGATTGGCAACCTGACCCGCGAATACAACCGGGCACGTCAGAGCCAGATCACCCTGGAGCTGCTCGACATCGTCGGCGGCGCCAACGCTCTGGCGTAATAGAGAAGCCTCCACGAGAGGCATCGAAACCGGCAAGGAATAGGAACTTAGGAACCGTCCCATGGCACAGACCAATATCGGCACCGTTACCCAGGTCATCGGGTCTACCCTGGATGCTCAATTCCCGGAAGATCAGATGCCTGCCATCTACAACGCCCTCAAGGTCCCCGTGACCCGCGAGGTGCTCGGCGAAAAGTCCGAGGATCTGCTGTGGTGCGAGGTGGCTCAGCACCTCGGCGGTGGCAAGGTCCGGGCCGTGGCTCTGGGCTCCACCGACGGCCTCGCTCGCGGGGCTCAGATCGAGGACACCGGCTCTCCGGTGACCGTGCCCGTGGGTGAGAACACCCTCGGTCGCGTATTCAACCTGGTGGGCGAGCCCATCGACGCCCTCGGTCCCGTGGCCACCGAGGAGCGGCGTCCGATTCACCGCGAAGCTCCCAAGCTCGACGAGCTGTCGCCGAAGACCGAGCTCTTCGAGACCGGCATTAAGGTCATCGATTTGCTCTGTCCTCTGGTTCGTGGCGGTAAGGCTGGCCTCTTCGGCGGCGCCGGCGTCGGCAAGACGGTGATCATTCAGGAGCTCATCGCCCGACTGGCGCGCTTCCACAGCGGCTACTCCTGCTTCGCCGGAGTCGGAGAGCGCACCCGTGAGGGGAACGATCTCTGGCTGGAGATGCAGGAAGCCAAGATTGGCGACACCGGCAAGAGCGTGATCGATCAGACCGTGATGGTCTTCGGTCAGATGAATGAGCCGCCCGGAGCCCGTCTTCGTGTGGCCCTCTCGGCCCTCACCATGGCGGAGCACTTCCGCGATCAGACCGGCGCCGACACCCTGCTCTTCATCGACAACATCTTCCGCTTCACCCAGGCTGGATCTGAGGTTTCGGCTCTGCTCGGTCGTATGCCTTCCGCGGTGGGCTATCAGCCTACCCTGGGTACCGAGATGGGTGAGCTGCAGGAGCGAATCACCTCCACCAACCAGGGTGCGGTGACCTCCATTCAGGCGATTTACGTGCCGGCGGATGATTACACCGATCCCGCTCCGGCCACCGCCTTCACTCACCTTGACAGCACCGTGAACCTGGAGCGCTCCATCTCTGAGAAGGGGATCTACCCCGCGGTGGATCCCCTCGCCTCTTCCAGCCGCATCGTGGCTCCGGAGTACCTCGGTGAGCGCCACTACTCCGTCGCCCGTCAGGTGCAGCAGATCCTGCAGCGCTACAAGGATCTGCAGGACATCATCGCCATTCTCGGCGTCGATGAGCTGGCGGAGGAAGATAAGGTCATCGTCGCCCGCGCGCGTCGGATCGAGCGCTTCCTCTCTCAGGCCTTCTTCGTTGCGGAGCAGTTCACTGGCTTCCCCGGTGTGTACGTCAGCCGCGAAGACACCATCCGCTCTTTCGAGGAGCTCTGCTCGGGTAAGTGGGATCATCTCCCGGAGCAGGCCTTCATGTACGTCGGCACCATCGAAGACGCTGCGAAGCGGGCTGAAGAGCTCGAAGCCGGTAACTGATCGGTCCCTCGCTGACCGCCGGCCCTGGCGCCGGCTAAGGAGCGCTGCATGGCCCAGAAGTCCATCCAACTCAGCATCGTTACTCCGGAAGGCGCCGTTTTCGACGGTGAAGCGACCTTCGTTGCGTTTCCCGCCTACGACGGTGAAACCGGCATTCTGCCGGGACACTCACCGCTGCTCACTCAGATGGGCATTGGCGTGCTGCGAGCAAAGCTTGCTGACGGCAGCGCCACCGCGGTGTACGTCGACGGTGGCTTCGCCCAGGTGACCGTCGACGGCAAGCAGCTGACCATTCTCACCGAGCAGTCACGACCGGTCGAAGGCTTCACCTTCGATGAGGCCGACGCTCTCTTGGCCAGCGCCAAGGAGCACACCGGCGTCAGCGATCTAGAGGTAGAAGCTCGTGATGCCGCCGCCCAGCGGGCGAGGGTTGCTCGGCAGCTGGCGCAAAAGGCCTACGACGCTCTCTAAAGGAGCCTAGACTCCGGTGAAATCTGACCGCGAGTCTTCGTCGAAAAGATAAAATGGAGGCGGCAAGCCCTCGTCAGAAAATCAGAGATTGGGCTACCCAGTAACTGATGAGATCAAGGGTTTGCCGCCGTAACCAATACCAAGGACTTTCACTCAACAAAAACCGAGGCTACAACAAACACAAAAAGGAGGATCCTCCGTAAAGGAGTCCCCACCATGACCCAGGCTATCCGAGACGAGCTCGAGCTTCCCCTCGACCCTCACGAGAACCTGGTCGCAAAGAATGGCCGTCGGCAAACGGTGTGCAATAGCATACGGCTGGCGCGTGAGGTCCGGACACTGCTGGACCCGATCGAGTGTAAGAGAATCAGTGTTGCCTGCACGCGGCAGGCACGGATGCGGTGTAAGACCTTTGTTCCAAAGATCTTCAAACACAATCCGCACGAAAAAATCCTTATCGAGACAATGTCGTCAGATGGTGATCCTCTGGCGGTCCCGATAGGTCATGCTGCCGATTTTTCTCAGATACCACTGGATCTGAGTGCGAGAAGGCTATCGGTGGCATCGATCCCCCCACCATCTCAAGCGAGACAAGCTGAGCGAGAGCGATGCTCGAGGGCGGAGATCACATCAGAACAATAGAGCAAGACTGCGCAAAGAGCTGTTGACGCTGGTTTCGTCGTTCGCTCCGCTCTGCGGGAAAACCGCATCGAGTTTTCATCGAGCCTTTTGATCTGACGATCAAAAGTACTGAGCAGCAGCTGACGATCGAAGATAGCTCTCGATGGCCGAGATGGCCGGAAGAAGCCATCTCAGGCCCCGAGTCACTCTAAGTCAATAGGCTTCTTTGCGGGTCGAACGTCGCCACGCGCTCGGTATGAGTCGATCAGCCGACGCGGCGTGCAGGACGGTGATTGCGCTGACGGAGCCTCGGCGAGGCTCGTTTCGCTCCGGACCTTGCTCGAGCCCTGGACTAAGCCTAGGAGCTATCAGCTCAGGACCGCTCGGCGCGAAATTCGCGAGCGAAGTCCGCGCGAGAAGCCAGCCAAAGAGACCCGTTGAAGCTTTCCACACGATGCAGCGGAAGCTGCTGATTCTTTACCTTGCCCAGTTCAGCACTGGGACCAACTCTCAAACCAGGAACCTGAAGGAGTCGATGGCCGCCAACGTCTAGTAATTGGAGACAAAAAGGACTGCAGAAGCCGTCCACCTCGTCTCTCATTTTCTTTTCCTTCGGTGTTCCCGACCCAATCAAGCTCAGCGTCTGCAAAGACGCCATGCTTTCACCCTATGTCGATGTCGTACGGCCCTTTCTCATCGGAGTGAGAACAGAGTCGCCGCACCTCGGCACCCGACGATTGATAGAGCCTAGAAGAACAGAACCGTTCCTTACTGCTAAAAAGGAAATCAAGATAATGCAACGCTTTGTGCTCCCATTCCTCCTCCTCTGCGTCATGGTCTCCATGACCTTCGGATCTCCATCGGCCATCGCTCAAACCTCTGACCCAGCGCAAGGCGAGAGCACCGCTGAGAACCAGGAAGATGCTACTGCCGACGAAGTTGTCGAAGACGAGATCGTCGTCGTTGGAAAGTACCTCTACGCCGATCAGGTCAATGCTCTGAGAACGCCGACCCCGATCATCGACGTGCCTCAGAGTCTTTCGATCATCACCTCGGATCAGCTCTCCCGGCAGGGCTTCACCGCCATTAGCGACATCGTCAACTACACCCCTGGCGTGAACAACTCCCAGGGTGAAGGCCACCGCGACGCGATCGTCTTCCGCGGCGTCCGCTCCACGGCGGATTTCTTCATCGACGGCGTTCGCGATGACGTGCAGTATTACCGACCCCTCTACAACCTAGAGCAGGTGGAGATCCTTCGCGGCCCCAACGCCTTGCTCTTCGGGCGTGGCGGCACCGGCGGCGTGCTAAATCGAGTGACCAAGAAGGGTGTCTTGGGCCAGAGCTTCACCACCGTAGAGGCCGGATCCGACTCCTTCGGCGAGTTCGGCGTGCAGCTCGACAGCAACTTTGGGGAGAGTGAGAACAGCGCTTTCCGCATCAACGCCTTCTTCGAAACCCTCGAGAATCACCGGGACTTCTACGACGGGGACCGTGTCGGCTTCAATCCGACCTTCAAGGTCAAGCTGTCGCCGGACACCACCCTGGATCTGTCTTATGAGTACGCCGATCATCAGCGCTTCGTTGACCGCGGCATTCCCACCGGCTCCGATGGGCGACCGGTGGAAGCTCTCGAAGAGGTCGTCTTCGGTGATGAAAACCTGAACACTACGGAGCTCGAGGCTCACCTCTTCCGGGCGAATGTGCAGCACATCTTCTCCGATAGCCTGAAGGGCAACTTCAGCGCCTTCTACGGCGACTACGACAAGCTCTATCAGAACTTCTATGCCAGTAACTACGATGAAGCGACGAACATCGTGGAGCTCGACGGCTATGTCGACACCACCGTTCGCGAGAACACGATTCTCTTTGCTGACCTGATCAAGGAGTTCAACTCGGGAGGCACTAACCACACCGTGATCTTCGGCGTGGAGTACATCGATACCTCTTCGGATCAGGATCGCTTCAACTCCTTCTTTGATACTTCCGTGGCTGATGGAACCAGCACCGACCGGGCGAGGTTCCTGGCGACGCGGCCCATCAATCTCAGGAATGGCGTCGGTGTGCTGGCCGATGGCCGCACCACCACTAACGACTTCACGGCGGATCTCAACGACGATACCCGAGTAGGGATCGACGTATTCTCCGCCTTTATCCAGGACGAGATCGAGGTTTCCGACAACTTCGACGTGATCCTCGGAGCGCGCTTCGACAGCTTCGATATCGAGGTCTTCAACGTGCCGGCGAATGAGACTCGGACCCGTAAGGATGAAGAGGTCTCGCCTCGCCTCGGCTTGGTTTACAAGCCGGAGGAGAACGTCTCCTTCTACGCCAGCTACAGCGAGTCCTTCCTGCCTCGCAGTGGCGAGCAGTTCGCCAACATCAACGGCAACAACAACCGACTAGATCCCAATACCTTCGCCAACCTCGAGGCTGGCGTGAAGTGGGACCTGAGCGACGGCCTGAGCCTCACCGCGTCGGTCTTCGAGATCGAGCAAGAGTCCCCCGTGGTCTCCGATTCGGATGCTGGGACCTTTGACATCATTGAGACTTCGGTGGATGGCTTCGAAGCTCAGCTTCAGGGTCAGCTCACGGATCGCTGGTTCATCTCCGCCGGCTACAGCTTCTTGGATGGTGAGCAGGCGGACGGCATTCGCCGCCCCCGTGAGCTGCCGGAGAACATGCTCTCGATTTGGAATAGCTTCCAGGTCAACAGCCGCTTCGGCCTTGGCCTCGGCCTCACCTATCAGGACGAGAGCTTCATCAACAACAGCAACAGCGCGGTGCTGCCGAGCTACACTCGCGTGGATGCGGCTGCCTACTACGATTTCTCCGACACTCTGCAGGTGCAGGTGAACATCGAGAATCTGACCGACGAGCTCTACTTCCCGAACTCTCACAGCACCCATCAGGCGACGGTGGGAGCGCCCCTGAACGCGCGGGTTTCCATCAAGACTCGCTTCTAAGGTCCCCCGCTTCGCAAGTTGTCTTCGCTGAAGGCAGCAAAAAGCCCTCCGGCGGATTTCTCCGCGGGAGGGCTTTCTTCTTTCTTGGGTCGAGGGATTGATCGACTTAGATCACCACCCTCGGGGAGTCATCGATCTCACAGGCTTCCCCTTAGCTCAGCTCCCTCGGCTCAGCTTCCTGGATGGCGGAGCACTGGTGGCCTAGTCCTCTTTAGAATCAGAGCCCGAGGCATCATCGTGACTGACCTCGATGCTGCCTTCAATGTTCTCCGAAGCCAAACCAGCGGTGCTTTCCCCATTCTTCTCGCTGGTTGCTTCGGAGGTGACTTCCTCCAGTTCGACCTCCGTCGTGGCGAGGATCTCGTCTACCCGCTCCCGGGCGGGGCCATCGAGTACCAGCAGAGAGACCGACACCGCTTCCTTGAGATCGTCCCCTTCGACCCGAAGCTGAGGCTCACCGCTGCTGGTCCAGGCGCTCAGAATCCTAAGGTCCTGGGGCCGCTCGGCGAAGAGATCCCGCAAGCGAGCCCTGGTGACCTTATCCTTCAGCGGCAGCTCGACTCGATGAGCGCGCTGGTTGTCTAGGTGCTTGATCCACGCCGGCACGTTGAGGTCGCGACCGCCTAAGAGGTCCACCCAGGCGCGGGAGCGGGAGCCGAGCTCGTCCGGCGGCCGCTGGAGGGCCACCACGGGATGCTCGACATCGAATTCGTGGTGAGCGAGTTCTGCAACCAAGAGGTTCAGCTCGTCGTTGGTGGTCATTGCCACCACCAGGGTGTCCGCCTCGACGCCCGCTTCCTCGTAAGTGGAGGCATCGCGGGCATCGCCCCACACCGTTTCCATGCCCAGTCGTCGGCATTGCTCCAGGCGCCAGGAGGCGGAATCCACCACTACGGTGGTCCGCCCTGAGGCTTTGAGCAGCTGGCCGAGAAGTTGGGAGAGGGGGTTTGCGCCTACCAGCACCGCTCGTCGCCGTTCGGCGTCGTTCTTGTATCCAAGGATCACCGGCAGGGCGAGAGACATCACCGTGGCCCAGGCGCCGGTCACCAGGATTGTCAGATAGACGATTCCCTCGAGGAGCGCTCCCCCCTCGATGCCGGCGGCATTGAGCTGCCGTGCCGCGAGGGAAGCCACCGCCGCGGCGACGATGCCTCGAGGAGCGGTCATGGCGAGGAAGAATCGCTCCTTGAGAGGCAGCTGCCAGGGCATCACCGAGAGGAAGACCGAGAGTGGCCGGATGACGAAGATCAGGCCTGCGGTAACCACCACACCCTTCCAGCCGAGCTTCTGGATCTCGGTGAGGTCCAGCTGGGCCGCTAGCAAGATGAAGAGCACCGAAATGAGCAGGGTGGTGAGCTGCCCTTTGAAAGCCTTCAAGGGACCGACATCCGGAAGGCGTGCGGCGGAGATGGTGTAGCCCATGACTACCGAAGCCAAGATACCGCTCTGGTGGGCCTGGTGCTCCGCTACCCCGTAGACCAGCATCAGGATGCTGAGAATGATCAGGTTAGAGAGCTCGGAGTTGAAGCGGCGGCTGCGCGCTACGTGGGCCCCGAGGCGGCCCCCAACGAAACCGAGGATGGCGCCGACGAGGGTGACCTGAACCACCTTCCCCGAGAGGGTCTGGAGCGGCATGCCGGAGGACTCGACCCACTGCAGCACCAGGTAGGCCAGCAGGGCTCCGATGGCGTCGATGATCAAGCCCTCGGAGAGCAGGATGGTTTTCACCGAGCGCGGCGCGATGGTGTGGCGCAACAAGGGGGCGATCACCGTCGGGCCGGTCACCGTTACGATGGCGCCGAAGAGCACCGCCGTGGTGACCGGCATGTCGATCACCGCCCAGGCCAAGGCTGCGGCTAGGAGGCCGGTGATCACCACACCTAGGGTGAGCAGATTGCGGACCGAGCCTCCCACCTTGCGTAGTCGCTCCGGTTCGAGGGAGAGACCTCCCTCGAAGAGGATGATCGCCACCCCGAGATGAATCATCGTCTCCAGAACGTCACCTAGGCTCGAGGGGTCAAATTGACCCAGGCCGGAGGGGCCGAAGGCCATACCCAGGAGCAGCAGGGGCAGGATGGCCGGCAGACGCAGCCAGGAAGCGAGCGCCTGAGCGGCGATGCCCAGGCAGACGGCTGCCACCAAGGTGTCGAGAATCAAGAACTCATTCATGGGCTGCGAAAGGCTCCAGTCGGCGCTAGATCACCGAGCCCTCGGCACCCCGAGAGATGCTGCGAGGACCGTAGGCGACGCGTGGCGCTGAGTTTCGTTACTGAGCTTCAGAAAGGGGAGCTGCGAGAGCGGAGGGTACGGAGCGGTGAGAGATCAAGCAGAGAGCATCGACCCAGGAGCGGGCTCGAAGGAGAGGAGCGATAGGGGCTCACTCACGAAGGATAGGCAGGGAAGAGCGACCCGTCTTGCTGGTCTCGGACTGACCGGTGGCGGCCAGATCTAGGGGGACCCGGATATCTTCGTCCACCAGCTTCTTTTGCCGACGAGCGAGATCTCCTAGGGTCCGTTGGGCAAGGATCCTCTCCACCTCGCGCTTGACGTCCAAAAAGACCTCGCGCAGGGCGCAATACTCGGTACCGACATGAATGGTGCACGGCTGCGCCAAGATCTGGTCGACGGACGTCAGCTGCCCTTCCAGCACGACGAGGATGTCTCGCAGGGAAATCTCTTCCGCCGGTCGCGCGAGGCTGTGACCCCCCTGGGGGCCCCGGTTGGAATGAATCAGGCCATTCTTCGACAACAGGGAGAGGATCTGTCGCAGGTAGGGCTCGGGGATTCCCTGATGGCGGGCAATCTGGTGGCTGGTGACGGAGATACCGCTCTCCTGCATGCCCAGGTAGAGCATGGCGCGTAATCCGTACTCGCCCTTCGTGGAAATCTTCATTACGTGCTGCTGACCCTATCATTATCCCTTCTCCCGATGACCTCATCGGTGGTGAGGCTCAGAGGCACGGTCATCAGATGCATCGTAATCAGAGGGACGGTGGTTAGAGGGATTGTCACTAGAGGAATAGCACTAGAGGGCCAGTCACTGGAGGGCCAATCACTAGAGGGCCAGTAACTAGAGGGCCAGTCACTAGAGGGATAGCGAGGAGCGCTGCTGGTCAAATAAATAGAAGGCGGCTACCACGAGGGAGTGGGTGATCTCGCCGCTCAAGATGGCCTGCGGAATCTGTTCTAGCGGAAGCCGGACCACTTCCAGCTCCTCGTCACCGTCTCCCGGTGGCTCCCCGATCTGCACCAGATCGGTGGCCAGCCAAGTGCCGATCTGGTTGCTCTGGATCGCGGGGTTGGGATGGACGGCGCCGAGATACTGCCAGCTCTTCGCCCGGTAGCCGGTCTCTTCGTAGAGCTCACGCTCCGCCGCAACCCGCTCCTCCTCGCCCTTTTCTATCAAGCCTCCGGGAATCTCGAGGGTCATCTGCCGAATGCCGAATCGCCACTGGCGCACCAGGAGGACTTCCTGCTCCGCCGTGAGGGCCATGATGTTGACCCAGCCCGGCATTTCGAGCACCAAGGCTCGCCGCTCATCTTTTACCTGTGCTTCTAGGTTCGCTGCACTGCCAGCACCCTCAGCATCTTCAGCGCGTTCAGGGCTCTGCGGTGCTTCCGCCTTCAGGGTATGGATTTCGAGGTCGAGCAAGGGATGCTCGAACTCCGTGTGAATATGCTCGGGGCGCCAGCGTCTCATTGGGGAGACCTCTCGTCGTTGGAAGGGGAGCGTTGGGGCGAGCGGAATCGGCGGTGCCGCCGGTAGATCTCCTGCAGCCGTTCCATCGAGCGACCGGTAGACCAGGCGAGCCCAGCGCTCGCGAGGCCGGCCATGCCTGCCAGGTCAGGAGCGATGTCTCGGGCCAGAACGAGGATTAGGGCTACGCCGAAGCCGATGCCTGCGGCGATCACCGCATGGCGGGAGGGCATGATCATGAATTCATCTCGCTGGCGGGCTCGGAGCTCCGTGGGGGAGCGCCAGGGGGTTCGAGCTGCAGTGCTTCGATCGGCGTTGTCAGGGTGCCCACCTCTTCCATCTCGACCTCCACCAGATCTCCCGGCTGCAGCGGGCCGACCCCGGAAGGGGTTCCGGTGAGCACCACGTCCCCGGGTTCCAGGGTCATATGGCGAGAGATGTAAACCAGCAGCTCCCAGGGGGCGAAGATCATCTGATCAACCCCGCCCCGCTGCCGGACCTCACCGTTGATCCGGGTTTCGAGCCGCAGATGTTCCACCGAAGAGCCGTGGCGTACCGCTGGGCCGAAAGGACAAAAGCTATCGAAGCTCTTGCCCCGGGCAAAGGTCGCGTCCTGGCGCTGGAGGTCTCGGGCGGTGATGTCCAGAGCGCAGCTGACTCCAGCGAGGGCGTCTTCCGACTCCCAGCGGCTCGCCCGAGTGAGGCGCTGGCCCACTACGAGAGCGATTTCCCCTTCGAAGTCGACTCGGGAGCTCTCCGGCGGCAGCTGCACCGGCTGTCGTGGCCCGATGAGGCTAGAAGGAGCCTTGAGGAAGAGCAGTGGCTCAGCGGGTACCGGGTTGCCCAATTCTTCCGCGTGGGCTCGGTAGTTGCGCCCGACGCCGACGATCTTGCTCGGCGCCACCGGGAGCAAGGGGACTGCGGTGGAGCGATCCACCGGTCCTCCTAGCTCCCAGCGTTGCGGCGAAACCGTCAACGGGTCGCTATGCAGCCAGCGTAAGCTCTCGCCGTCGTCGGCAACAAAGAAGCCCTCCGGGGCCAATCGCATCCAGCGCATAGGGGATTCATTGTACCGGGTTCTGAGGTCCTGACTCTCGGTGGGGGCTCGGGGATTCGCTGGTGGAAGAACGCCGCGTCCCTAGCCTTTGACCTCTTCCTTGTTGCTTTCTATGGCACTACCTCAATAGCACCATCGAGCAGCGGAGCCGCATCGCTAGCCAGACCGGTGGAGTGGAGGGCCTCGAGGAAGGCTGGTGGTAGCGGGGCGGCGAGCTTCAGCATCTTGCCCGAATCGGGATGGGGTAGCTCCAGGGCGAAAGCGTGGAGCAAGAGGCTAGATTTCGGGGCGGGGTTCAGCGCCCGAGAGGCGCCGTATTGCACGTCGCCACAGACCGGGTGTCCGAGATGCGCTAGATGCAACCGCACCTGATGGGTGCGGCCGGTCTCCAGTTGGCAGGCAACCAGGCTATACCCTGGTTGCCGGTTTCCTGGTTCTTCCCCATGATTCGCGTTGGGGCTCCCTTGATCTTCCTGGGTTCCCAGCACGCTGATGCGGGTTCGCGCTGCCTTGCCCTGAGGGGATACGGCGAAGTGCCACTTCCTTCCCACTCGGTCGATGGGGGCGTCTACCAGTAGCTCTTCTTCAGTTCCCTGCTGGTCATCAGGACCTTGCAGGACTCCCTGCACCAACGCGAGATAGCGCCGCGTGACGCGATCCTTAGACCAGGCCTGCTGCAGCGCTTTGGGAGCTTTTGGGTGGGTGGCGAAGAGCAGGATTCCGCTGGTGCGGCGGTCCAGGCGATGGACGAGATGAAGGAACGGGCGTTCGCCTCGGAGGCTAGCGAGCTGATGTCGCAACAGCTGGTCGGCGGCCCAATCCGTCGACGAGTTTGGGCGTCTGCCTGGGTTTTTAGGAAAAGCCTTGTCGCGTCGCCCTCGGATCGGCTGGGAAAGCATGCCAGCTGGCTTGTTCACTACCACCAGGAAGTCGTCTTGATAGAGGATCGGTAGCGACGGGTCGATCGGGAGAGTGGTTCTCGGAGCGCCTCTTCCCCGGATGGTGGATCCCGAGCCCGGGGCCTCCGGGTCTGTTTCTCCTGGGGTGGGGCCTCCTGGAATCGAGTCTCCCGCGATGGTGGGCAAACCGATCTCCGGAAGCTGCTGTGGGATGCGTAGATCGACGACATCTCCGAGCTGCAGAATCCTGCCCTGCACTCGTACTTCCTTGCCGTTGCGGTATACCCATCCTCTACCGATCCAATCCCGAGCCCGGCGGCGGGAGAGGGAGGTTGCGGCAGCTAGAAAGCGATCGAGGCGCTCTTGCTGTAGCGTCTCCCCCACCGTCAGCCGCAGGTGCTTTGGCTCGCCGGATTGTTGGGATGATTTGCTGGTGGGCGGTGAGTCCGTGCGCTCGGTAGTCATCGGTGCATTGTAGCCATCGGGGGATTGCAGTCATCAGGGGATTGCGGTCTAGCTCGCGCGGCCGAGAATGCCTTGGCTCTCCAAAAAGGCCAAGTTCGCAGAGGGGAGCTGGAACGAGTTGGCGATGCTATTCTCACTGCGCCCGCCAACTCCTCAAAGCTCCCCCGTATTGCCCATGGAGGGCTCGCGCTAGGACCATGCTCGAAGATCCCGCCAACCTGGAAGCCTGGAAGGCCTTGTTCTCGAACCCTGAGTTCTGGAAGCTGGCGAGCATTCCCTTCGTCGCCGCGGTGGTGGGATGGGTCACCAATTGGGTGGCGATCAAGCTGACCTTCAGGCCCCTGGAATTCGTCGGCATTCGCCCTATCTTCGGGTGGCAGGGGATCATTCCGGCGAAGGCCCGCAAGATGGCCGAGATTTTTGTGGACTCGACCATGTATCGCCTCGGGACCCTGCCGGAGCTCTTTGCCCGCATGGAGCCCGAGGTGGTGTCGGATCACATCACGCGGGTCATGGATGGCCGCTTGCGGGGTTTCACCGACGAGATCATGTTTCTCGAGGCGCCCACCCTGTGGCGGGCGACGCCGACGGTGGTCAAGCATCGAATCTATGCCCGGGTTCGGGAGACCATGCCTCAGCTGGTCGATCAGCTGATGGAGGAGCTGACCCAGAACGTCGAAGAGGTGATCGACTTCAAGGAGATGATCGCCGGCCAGCTGGAGCGCGACAAGGAGCTGCTCAACCGACTCTTCCTCGAAGCGGGAGAGAAAGAGTTCAAGTTCCTGATCCGCTCCGGGCTTTACTTTGGCTTCCCCTTCGGCCTCTTGCAGCTGGGGGTGTGGATCTTCCACCGCGAAGTCTGGGTGCTGCCGGTCTTCGGCCTGCTGGTGGGCTGGGCGACCAACTGGATCGCCATCAACCTCATCTTTCGTCCCCTGCATCCGGTCACCATCGGGCGCCATCGCATCCAGGGCCTCTTCCTACAGCGTCAGAAGGAAGTTGCCGCGGCGTGGTGCCGCTTGGTGACGAGCGAGATCGTGACGGTGCAGCGCTTCTCCGATCAGATGCTCCGGGGGCCCCGCTCGGAGCTCGCCCACCGACTGATTCGCGAGCATATTCGGCCGGTGGTGGACGAAGTCATCGGCGTCATCAAGCCCGTCGCCCGCCTCACCCTGGGGGCTGACGCCCTGCAGCGGATCGAGGCCAGCGCTGCCGAGAAGGCGGTGGAGGTCTCCGCCGACCCCTTCGATGACTGGGCCTTCAACGAGGACCGCGCCCGCTTAGTGGAGCGACTCCTGCGCGAGCGGATGGAGTCGATGCCGCCGGATGAGTTTCAGGATCTGCTGCGGCCCTGTTTCCAAGAAGACGAGTTGAAGCTGATTCTCGTCGGTGCCGCCCTCGGCTTCGCCGCGGGTCTGGCGCAGCTGATCTTCGTTTTCGGCGGCCTCTGAAAGCAGCAAGAGCGCGGGGCGGCCTCTGAAAGCAGCAAGAGCGCGGGGCGGCCTCTGAAAGCAGCAAGAGCCCCGGGCGGGCTTAGGGAGCTACCGCCGGCTCGGGGATCGGTAGGCCCTGGAGAACCTCCGTCAACTGGTTGTAGGTTCGCGGCAGCCGGGGGCCAGGGATCAGCACGTGGCTGCCGGTGACCGAATACAGCAACGGGATACGCTGGTCCGGCTCGGTGGACGCGGATCGCCAAGCGGCGTTGTGCTCTTCTGCGGAGAGCTCCCCCTTGTCGAGACTCCCAGTGCTGAGCTCGATGATCGCCTCTGGCTGAAGCTCGAGGATCTCCTGCATCGAGGCGAAGGGTGACTCAAGATTTTCTGCAGGGTTGAACGCTCCCAGTCGGGACAGCAGTTCTCCGGCCCAATCGTCTTCGCGGGCGATTCGGATCTTGTCTCGTTCCTCAGCGTCTCGGCCTAGGGTGATCACTACCCTTCGACCCTCGGCGATGGGTCGAGGTGCCAGCGTAATCTCGAGCCGCCGTCGCAGGCCTTCCGCCGCCCCTGATGATTCGAGGGCCGCACCGAGGGTGTCGATACCGACCCGCAGACCGCCGAGACTTTGTGTCTCGATCTCGATGACCTGAAAACCTTCCTCCTCGAGCGCGGCTCGAGAAGCGTCATGGCCGGCGGGCAGCAGAACGTAGCGGGGGGCAATAGAGCGCAGCACCCGAAGGTCCGGCTCCGAGGCGGAGCCTACCTTGGGTAATGAAGTCGCCTCTGGGGGCCAGAGGGTTCCACGGGGAACAGCCACGACCCGATTGGCAAGGCCTACCCCGTAGGCGAGCTCTAACGTCACCGCATCGAGGGCGGCGACGGTTTGAGCCACTCGCTTGGCGTTGGGAGAGTTTCTTTCCTGGAGACAACCGGTAGCGAGAAGGAGCACGGGCAGCAGAAGAGCTAGAGAGCGCAGCGCCGGAGGCTTGAAGGCCCAATGGCGCCAGTGCGCTGACCTGCTTTGAGCAGCGCGCAACGGGGCCACGGAAGAGGAGCTGGGAGCGGAGCTTGGCTGAGACGATGGGGTCATGGCGGGAGCCTCCTACGGCGAAGCGCAGTGTAGGCTCCCGCCATGGTGGGCTGCTGAGCTGGGCTCAGCGCCCGAGGCGGAGCTCCAGGCCGGCAATGAATCTGCGACCGGGAGCCGGGAAGCCGGCGGCTTCTTCGTAGTCTTCGTCGAAGAGGTTGTCGATGCGGAGATAGGGAGCGAGGTTCTGACGAGCCTGCCACCTCAGCGCCCAATCCACCCGAGCATAGCTCGAAGCCTGGATCGTCGTGAAGGTTACGGGATCTACGTCGGGACGCTCTCCCACTGCGAATGCCGTCAGCCGGGTGCTGAGGTCATCTCCGGCCCAACCGATTTCAAGGCTCCATTCCTCGTCCGCTCGACGAAGCAGAGCTTCCCCGCTGCGCCGGTCCTCGGCGTCGAGCCAGGTGCTGGTGAGGCGCCCGCTCCAGGGGCCGCGGAACCAGCCAACCCAGGCTTCTGCACCGCGGCTTCTGGCCTCGCCGATATTGACGTTGCGGAAGGTGACGAAGTCGAATTCGATGAGGTCGTCGACCCGGTTGTCGAAGGCCACCACGGCGGCATTCCAGCGGGTGCCGTTCTGGCCCCAGCCGCCCTCTAACGCAACTTCCCAACCGCTCGCGCTCTCCGGCTGGAGATCTGGGTTGCCGCTGAAGGGAAAGAAGAGCTCGCCGAGGGAAGGGGCGCGGAAGCTCTCGGCCCAGCCGGCCCGCAGGCGTAGCTGAGGCTGAATGGCCCAGGCGATTGCAAAGCTCGGGGAGCTCTGGGAGCCGAAGGTGTCGCTGTCGTCATAGCGCAGGCCACCCTCGATGGTGACGTCCCCTGAGCTCCAATGGGCCTGGGCAAAGGCGGCGCTATTGCGCTGGGTTTCCTCATCGAGGTTGGAGCCGAAGTTGGATTCATTGCTCGCTTCTTCCTCGCTCCACTCGCCGCCGAACGCCAGCCAGCCGTCCTGAGACCAATCCCAGCTCACCACGGCTCTCGCCCGCTGGCGGGTGGTCTCCGTATCGTTGACCGAGAAGGAGGCGTCCGGATCCCGAAACAGGAAGTCGCCGTTGGCGGATCCAAGGTTCGCGCGCCACCTCCAGCCGTCACCGACCCCGTGTGCCGGGATCACAATCTCCCGGGCGTCGCTATCCTGGCGTCGGTTGGGCGTCGGGGTCACGCCAGAGCGGGGGATTCCAATCTCGCTGGACAGACCCCGAATCAAGAGACCCAGGCTGAGGCTCTCCTCTGCCTCCCACAGGAGGCGCCCGGTGCCGAAACCCAGGTCGTAGTCATCATTGGCGACGACACCATCGTCCGTAGCCCAGGCTCCTACCAGGTCGAGAGTGGTGGCTCCGAGGTTCCACCCGAGGGAAGAGGAGACCCGGCTATGGCCGTCTTCTCCCGCCTCTCCTCGGATCATGAAGCCGTTGTCGGTGCCGGAGATGAGCTGAATTACGCCGCCCACCGCAGAGCTGCCGTAGACCGTGCTGAGGGGGCCACGGACGACCTCGATCCTGTCCGCACCATCGGTGGTCAGCAGAGATCCGTCAAAGGCTCCGAAGAACGGGTCGTTGAGGGGCAGGCCGTTCCACAGGACCAAGGCCTGGTTGGAGTTGGCTCCCCGCAGGAAGAAGGACACCGCCTTACCGGGGCCGCCGGTTCGCGCCGAAGATACCCCCGGCACGGTTCGCAGCGCATCGTCGATAAAGTAGACCTGGCGGGCCTCGATCTCACTGCGGGGGATCACGGTGACGGTCGTGAGGCCCTCCCCAAGCTCCTGAGGTTCGAGGCTGCCGGTGACCACGATGAGGTCTTCGAAGCCTGGCCCAGGGGAGGCTGAGGGGCTCTCGATGGCGACTTCGGAATCTGAATTGGGGGAGGCTTCCGGTGGGGAGCCGGATTCCTGAGCGAAAAGTGCCGATGGAATCACGCCCCCGAGGATTCCGACGGCCAGCAGTAGGTAGCGCATGGCGTCCTTTCTACAGACCCTGAATGGATCTGCGGAAAATCTCGCCGTCACAAGGACCGCCGGCACCCATAGCTCCGCTGGCCGCGCAGCGCACGGCAGCTAGAGCTGGGCCCGAGCGCTCGGATCCCCGCGAGCGACGAGCTGCTCGATCCTGGGCAGGTCTCCTGGCTTCCGGATCGTCCTACTCTCGAGGCCTTCCCACCCGAGCCACCGCCTCGCGCGATGTGCGCGAAGCGATCCCTCTCGGGCAGTGGTGTCTTCCTCGATTTCGTCCCCGGTTACAGTGGCGGGGGCCGCGCCGGTTTTTCACCGGCTTCCCTTTTCAGACTATGCACCGCCCACGAAAGGGCGGTGAAGGTCACCCAAAGATCGATGGTTCAAAGAAGATCGACCTCCGCACTGCGCGGAGGTCGTCGAGAATCGGTAGCCTCGGATCCTATGAACCGAGATCGCCCTGCCTATGTAGGTGAAACAGGGTAGGTGGGTCAGGGCTGGAGAGACGAGAGTTCGGGTTGCCTTCGATTACGTCCTGATGCCTTTTCGAGAGCCGATGCCTGCCCTCGAATGAGGGCTCTCCGAGGATCAGAATTCGTCGCCGAAGGTCGAGGGAAGGGCCGTGGTGTCGTCGGGGTCGACGAATTGGTTCACCGAGTAATTCGGCTCTTCCGGAGCGGCGAGACTCTGAGACTGCTGGAAAGCCTCCAGCAGGCGCTCGGTGGGGTCGCGGTTGGCCTCTGCTTCCGCGAGCTCCTCGTCCGTCGGGGCGTCGTTGGGCAGGAAGCCGATCTGTACCGTCTTCTCATCCAGAATCATTCCGAAGCCCTGCTCTTCGATTCGGGCCCGCAGGCTCTCGATGCCCTCTTTGTGGAGTCCGATCCAGTTGCCGGTCTCGGTGATCACCATGATCACGTTCTCGTCCCAGGAGGACTCGTAGGGCTGCTTATGCGAAGTGATCTTCGCTCCGTTCTTGAGCGTGACCGTGAACTCCGCGGCACTCACAGAGTCAGCGGGAACGACGAGGCCCAGTACAGCGAGCCCAAGGACGGCGAGGCCCAAAAGAGAAGGCCTAGCTGCGTCGAGAGTGGAGAGGCGAAGAATCTTCATCATGATCAGCTCCTCGTAGAGGCTGAAGGTTCCTTCGAGCGTGGCCCGAAAGAGTATCACAGAGGCTAAAAATCCTAATGCCGGAGCGATGTTAGATAGGTATCCCTCGGCCTTGCGGCAGCTAGGGCACGGAACGCTGGGTATAGCGGGGATGATCTATGACTGAAGTTAATTAGACCGGTCTGTCTAATTCGCGATAAAGTTTAGACAGACTGGTCAGGATGGCTTTGGGCAGGTTGAGGTCATCAAATCCCCCTGAGATCTTCGCGAGAGGACGAAGAGCCTTTCCTCCTGGGGGCTCTGACCCTTTGCTCGCGGGCTGCTGACGCCCCGCCCCACTGCCCTAGATCCTCTCGACTCAAGGAGAGCAAGCTGATGACTCTTGGAGCCAAAGAAAAAATTCTCAATGCTGCGGAAGCCCTGATTAGCGTCAATGGCTATCACGGTACGGGGACCAACGCGATCATCGCCGAAGCGGGGGTGAGCAAGGGGAGCTTCTTTTACCACTTCCCGGACAAAGCTAGCTTGCTTCGAGCCTTGCTCCCGCGCTATTTCGAGCAGGCTCATTGGGAGCCTCTCCAGGTGGCGCTGCAAGAGAAAGCCCATCCGAGAGACGCTCTCCTCCTCTATCTCGACCAATTGGAGGATTGGCAGCTGCGGTCGGGGCATGCAGGGGGCTGTCTCTTGGGCAACCTCTCTCTCGAGCTCAGTGATTCTGACGACGGCCTTCGAGAGGTTGCGATGGAGCTATTCGAGCGCTGGCGAGAGGCTCTGGAATCGATGCTGCTCGAGGTCCCCACGACGATGCCGGTGCCGCAGCTTTCGGTGCTGGTCATCGCTCTGATCGAAGGCGTTACGATGACCACGAGGGTTGCCCGAGATCCCGATCGAACGCGCCTGGAATTCGAAGCTTGCCGGGCCCTTTTGAGGCAATGCATTGAGAGGCCGTCGATTCCCTGACTCCTCGCTCCAAGCGATGCCGACTTGAGGTCAACTCTTCAAGTTTGGTGCGGCGTCGGGTGGTGCCCTCACACCCTTTGGGTAGAGAGGTAAAGAGCGGAGAGCATCAATTCGGTAGATTTTCCTTGATCCCTCTTGGCTAGTCTTCGAGACTCTCGGGAAAAATCTGGAAATGGCTGGCGGTGGCCTTGTCGAGAGTCTGTCAGAGCGCGTCCGTAGAGCGAACGGTGCGCACTCCGAAGCGAGGAGCTCGGGCTAGAGCTAGTTTGCTGTCGCCGTCGGCGGCGGTACAGCATCGAGCATCGTCTACGCGGGGGCCCCGAGCCTCGATTCTCAACAAATCAGGAGGCGTTTTGAGCGGCCTTACAGAGGAGGGACCATCGGGCTCTGTGGTTTGTTGTCAGTATTGACAAATAAGTGGTTCAGCCATAAGTTGTCAACTCTGACAGTAAACTGTGTCATCTTGAGGCAGCTTTGATCTGCCCTCGCCGCGACCCTGAGATCTCCTCTCATCGGTCTCCTCTCATCGATCTACCGAGGTCCGAGGACAACTCCTCGCCTGGAACCCTGGAGGTCAAATGGTCGGTCGGCCATCCAATCGTGAAGAGCATTACCTTCGAGTAATGCAGGCCCTGGTGAGGTGCGTTGCTCGCTACGGCCTAGAGGGGGTGTCCCTGAACGTCCTGTCCATCGAGGCGGGGATGTCACGCCCCTCGATGCGTCATCATTTTGGAAATCGTGACGAGATGCTCTCGATCCTTCAGGATTACGTTCTCAGCACCTTCCAAAGTGAGATCGAGGCGATGTTGGGAACGCTACCGGAGCGGAATCCAGCGAGCGCTCTGGTCACCTTTCTTTTTTCGGATCAAGGCAGGTCGTCCCCCGAAATGATCCTGGCTTTCGCCGCCCTGACGGCCAAGGCTGCCGAGGATCCCAAGTTGAGGGATGCCTGCCGCGCTGCGCTTCTCGACTTCGAGCGCACAGTAACTGAGGTGCTCTCCCGGCAGTTCCCAAATGTACCCGCTGAAGCGTGCGGCCATTCGGCCCACGGCATCGCGGCTCTCTACTTCAATGCGATGTCCCTCGCGCCGCTGGAAATGCCGAAGCAGTGGCTCGATACTGCCCATCGGCTGGCCTCGGGCTATGTAGAGCAACTGGAGGTGCCGTGATGAGAAAGCGACCCGTGAGCAACCGACTCATGAGCAAGCGACAGACCGTGAACTATCTCGCCTTCGCCGCATTGATGGTGACGACCATCCTGGGTTTTCAGGCGCTTTGGGGAGCCCTATTCCTCTACTGGGTCCTGCCGAATCTCGCCACGGGCCGTACCTTCCTCGTCTCTACGGTAACCCGTGCAGAAGAGCCGGTCTTGTTTTGGTGCATCCAGGCGGCCTGGGTCGCCTTAGGACTGCTGTTGATCGCCAGTGATTTTCTGCCCGGCTGGGCCTAACGCTCGTTTTGGAAGGCTAAATCATGCCCAACATGTTCCACTTACTGCCCGTCGAGGCGTATACAAGCCAGGATTGGTACCTTCGCGAACAGCGAGAGATCTTCAGCAAGACCTGGCGGTACGCTGGGTTTATGGAAGATCTTTCCGAGCCGGGGCAGTACATGGCCGTACAGGCGGGATTGAACAATATTTTTATTGTCATGGGGCGTGATCGCCGGCTGCGGGCCTTCCACAATATTTGTCGCCACCGCGGCACACAGCTCATACGCGCTGTCGGGAAGACGCAGAAGGCGCTGACTTGCCCTTACCATGACTGGACCTACGACCTAGAGGGCAACCTCATCTCGGTACCCGAGGAGCAGGAGGAATTTGGGCAGGTCGATAAAGCCTGCTTGGGGCTCAAGCCGGCGAAAGTCGACCTATGGAACAGCATGATCTTTGTGCATCCAGATCCCAATGCGCCATCCATCGGCGAGTGGTTTAGCCCGGTAGAGGAATATATTGGCCCGCATATTCCGGAAGAGCTGGTGGAATATGAAGAACTGAATCAAAGCTATGAGATCAAGGCCAATTGGAAGGTGGTCGTCGAAAACTACATCGACGTCTATCACCTGAGCCATCTGCATTCCAACACCCTACAGATGTACGATCACAAGGCGGCTGAATATCATTGGGAAGGGCCGCATTTTGTTTTCTGGGAGCCGCCCTCCGCGGAGTATTTGGAAAATCAAGACAGCAAGCTGATTGCTCCTCGGGTGATCCCGAAGGATCTGAACGGGGCCTGGGTTCCGATGCTTTTCCCCGGCATTGGGCTGACCGGCTCAGAGGACGGCTGGAATATCTTTATTGTTGAGCCTTTAGGTCCCGAGCGGACCCGGGTTTTGAATCGCGGCCGGGTTTCCGATAGCTCCGGCTGGAAGTTCGCGAAACAGGCGGTGACCTCGTCGATGTTCTGGACCAAGCTCGGGCTGAGTGGGAAATACGAGCGCCATGACGCCATGGGGGATGATGATCCGATGGTGGCCGGGGATTTCACCGGCGAAGATATCTACGCCTGTGAACAACAACAGAAGTCCCTGCACTCACCCTATTTCGAGACCGGGCCCGCGGCGGCCGGGGAAAGTCCGGTGATTCACCACCAGAAGGTAGTTTTGGAATGGCTGGGAGAGGGGAGGTGAGCACCAGCGCCTTTCACTCTCTCAAGGTACTCGACACCCGCGATGAAATCGGCGGTATGGCCAAGACGGTCCTATTCGATGTACCGCGCGATCTGCGGGAGACCTTCCGCTGGCGCCCCGGGCAGCATCTCTCGTTCCGCTTTTTCGTGGATGGGCAAGAGCAGCGGCGGAGCTATTCCATCTCTTCCTCTCCCTTCACCGGGGAACCGATGCGAATCACCGTCAAGCGGGTCAAAAGGGGTCGCGTGAGCCGCCACATCAACGACACCTTGAAAAAGGGTGACTTGGTGGAGGTGATGTCGCCGAAGGGGAACTTCTGCCTCGATCCCGATGCGCGGGCCCGTCGCACTCATTATTTCTTTGGTGCGGGATCCGGCATCACTCCCCTCTACTCCATGCTCAGCTCAGTGATCACTGCTGAGCCTCATTCCTTCGCCCATCTGGCTTACGGCAATAGGAACGAAAAGAGCATCTTGTTGGAAGAGGATTTGGAGGCCCTCGCGGCGTTAAATGAGGACCGGATGAGCCTCCACCACATCCTTTCAAGGCCCGGATGGTGGTCTAGCGCGGACACTTGGCGCACCGGGATCGTCGACAAAGCCGCCATTGAGACCCTCTTCGAGGAAGAGCCGCCCTACGCCCAGGACACGCAATATTACGTTTGCGGTCCGGGCGACATGAACTACGCGGTAAGAGAGGCTCTGATGTCCCTCGATGTGCCCGCGAGCCGGATCCACATGGAGAGCTATGGGGGGTCTAAGGAGCTCGACGCCAGTGTCGAAGAGGTCGAAGGGGTAGGGGCGACAGCCAGAGTCACTCTGAACGGCAGCCAATACAGCGTCGGCGTCAACCGAGGTCAGACCCTGTTGGAAGCTGCAAGGGCCGCGGGGCTAACCCCACCCTTCTCCTGCCAATCAGGAGTTTGTGGAACCTGCCGCGGGAAGTTGACCGAAGGCAAAGTCCATCTGCGCGCGCGGATGGCTTTGGAGGATGCAGATCTCCGCGATGGCGCGATCTTGACCTGCCAGTCTGTGCCAACAACACAGAGTCTCTCTTTGACCTACGACTGACTGGGTGGGCGCAGTCATGAGGGCGCAGTCATGAGAGCGCAGTCATGAGGGCGCAGTTATGACTGCGCCCTGTTGGTGAGCTTCAAAACCCCACACCCCATCGCTACCAGCAGCAGAAATTTTGCTACTTCGACGGCGATATAGATCGTATGGAGGGAGCTCTCCGGCGCCGGCTCTCCGGCGATCAACTGGAGTGTACGGGCGTCTAGAGGAGGCATGAGAACAAGCCTCTGAAACGCCAGTATTCCGGTCGCCAGGAGTGCCCAGCGCCAGCGCCGATCTGCGAGGAAGGCGAGGCTGAGCAACAGCGCGCCACAGAGGAGCGCCTCGGTCACCCCTAGCCAGAAGAATTGAGCCCGCCCGACGTCGAGGGCGACCTCGAGGGTCAGGGACGGGGCTCGAAACTTCGCCGGAGCAGCGACGAGGGAGCCTCCGAGCACCAAACCCGCCCAGAGGCCGGCGAGACCGTGGGAGAGGGGCGAGCTCACCTAGGCTGAAACCAAGGGAAGTGAAGAACAAGAATGGCCTGGGTGTGCCGACAAGGTGCCGCGCCAGGCTTCTTTACGAGGCTCTTCATCAGGCTCCTCCTATGTCTTGCAGCACTCTGCCCCGATCTTGTTGTAGAACGGTCGGCGGCGTTAGCTGACACAGATTGACTGATGCAGGCTTTGAAATGGTGCACCCGAGAGGATTCGAACCTCTGACCTACGGCTCCGGAGGCCGTCGCTCTATCCAGCTGAGCTACGGGTGCAAATGCGGATCATCACGCCTTCCCGAGCTGGCCTACAGACCGGCGTCCTGAAGCTGAGGACAAGCCTGGTTGTGACTCTATTCTCGGGGAGGGCGTTTCGAGACTGCTTCGGAGGCCAGTGCGGGAAGCGAAAAAACGCGTGCGCGAAGCGAAAGAGTCGCTGGTTCGCCAGGTCTTCATCGAAGCGAGAAGCTTGAAAGATCTTTGGATTCACCACTCAAACTACGTGCCGTGGTGATCGTCTCCTGGAGGATGGCCTGCCTGGAGGGACTCGAACCCCCGACCCGCGGCTTAGAAGGCCGCCGCTCTATCCAGCTGAGCTACAGGCAGCCGAGTGGCGGGGGCGAGGATCGGAGCGATCAGGTATCGGGGCGCCCAGATTTGAACTGAGGACCCTCTGCTCCCAAAGCAGATGCGCTACCAGACTGCGCCACGCCCCGACGGAAGAGGAAGCGTAAGCAGATTCTCATCGCTTGTCAACACGTGGTGACGAGTGGTCTGAGGCGCAGGTCCTAAGGGATTCTTGGCCCCAACGAGAACGCCCCCGCCGAAGCGGGGGCGTGGGCTCGTCGTTGGAGAGGGTCGACGGAATCGACGTCAGCCAACGATGAGCAGCGGGCGGGCCGCCACTCGTGGCAGGGCCTCGACTCAGAAGCGGAAGGCGACGTGGCCGAGAGCGCGGCGCTCGAGGATGTCGCCGCCGAAGATCTCGAAGTGCTCGTCGTCGAGAACGTTGGCGACGTTGAGGCCGATCTCGATGCGGTCGGTGAGAGCGTAGGTCGCCGACAGGTCGAGGTTGTCGTAGGACGGGATGTCGCCGGAGAAGACACCGGCGCTCCAGGGATGACCATCAGCCCAGCGGTAGCGAACGTTGGCGTTCCAATTTGAGGCGTTGAAGGTCAGGCCGAAGGAGCCCTTGTTCTCCGGAGCGTTGGGCAGCAGGCCGTCCACGGTCTCCTTGATCTCGAAGTCGAACCAAGAGTACGAAGCGTCGAACTGCCACTGATCGTCGATGTAGTAGTTCAGGCCGATCTCGAGGCCCTGGTTCTCCACCTGACCGAAGTTGGTGTAGGAGACCGCGCCGAGAAGGATGCTGCCATCCGTCGGGCTGTTGGTCAGCAGGGCGAAGGAGGGACCGAGGCCACCCTGCAGGGTCCCGAGGATGATCGCCGAGGAGACCGGGTCGAGGCCCGCCGGCAGCTGGTAGGCGCCGAAGGACGGATTGATGCGTCCCAGGGTCGGCTGCACCGCCGGAATGAGATCGGTAATGAAGTTCTCGATCTCGTTGTTGTAGTAGTCGATGGTGAGGAAGGCCTTGCCGTTGATGATGCCGCTGTAGCCGATCTCCCAGGCCTTGACCTCCTCAACGCCGAGGTTGGGGTTACCGAGAGCCAGGGTGGGGATGGCATCCAGGCCGCAGCTCACGCCGTTGAGCAGGCAGAGGCCCTCGAGGCCGGCGAAGGCGGTGATCGGCGGCGCGACGGCGGCGCGCAGGAAGAACTCCGAGTAGTTCGGGGTCTGGAAGGCTTCGCCGTAGTTCACGCGGATCGAGTTGTTGGGGTCGATGGCATAGACCAGCGCTGCGCGCGGGGAGAACACCGACTCGTAGAGGGAGCTGTCGTCCCAGCGGCCGGCGATCACGCCCTTGAGCTTCTCGCTGAAGTTGTACTCGATCTGGGCGAAGACCCCGGTGAAGTCCTCCTTCACCGGCTGGAACATCAGGGTCTGGATGCCGGCGGCGTTGGCGGAGTCGATGTCTTCCTCGCCGTAGTTGGCGCCGCCGATGAGGACACCCTTGCTGTCCGCGAAGAGGGTGTTGCCCTGGATCTCGAACTGCACCTTCTCGGTGTCGAGCACCAGGTTGGAGCCAGAGGATAGCGACCGCTGAACCGGCGCATCGCGCTGGTTGAGGTAGCCGTAGACGTTCCAATGCTCGCTGTTGAGGTTGATTCGGGCGTAGGGGCGGTCGACCTCGGCCACCTGGACACGGCCGATACCGGTGACGGTCGCGGGACCATCAGCGCTGGCGAAACCACCTTCGAGGGTCAGCACGGGGCCGTTGTCGAAGAACTTGTCGAGGCGCACGCTGCCGTAGCTGATCTCGTTGGTGCCGTCGCCCAAGAGGGGCACGGGCTCGAGGCCAAGGCCGGCGTACTCCACCTCACCGGGATCGGCCACGCCGTTGCCGTTGCGGTCGATGCGGGAGCGGGTGAAGTCCTCACCCTCCAGGTAGCCGGCGGAGAGGCGGCCGTACCAGCTGCCGCCGAGGGCGCCGCCGAAGCGCAGGTCGCCGCGCACCGTGTCGAGATCACCGCCGGTGAGCTTGAACAGACCGCCCTGGGCGTCCCGGGGAGACTTGGTCACCATGTTGATCACGCCGTTGAAGGCGTCCGCGCCGTAGAGGGCGGAGCCGGGGCCGCGCACCAGCTCGATGCTCTCGAGCTCTTCCAGGGCGAAGGGCAGGGTGGCCCACTCCTGAGCGCCGAGGAAGGGAGAGGAGGGGTCGCGCCCGTCCACCAGCACCAGGATGCGGCGGTTCAGGGAGCTGTTGAAGCCACGGGCGTTGAAGTTGTAGTCGTAGACGCCGCTCTGCACCGGCTCGGCGCCGGGGCTGGAATCCAGCAGGCGGGGCAGCTGACCGGAGGAGGCTTCGCGGGTGATGGTCTCCTCGGTGACGACCGAAACCGCCGCCGGGGCCTCGACCAGGCGCTCGGTACGCCGCGAGGCGGAGTACACGGTGATGGTCTCGACGAAGGCGACGTCCCAATCCACCGTCTGGTCTACCTCGGTGTTGCCACCGGCGGTGACGGCGACGCCCTCGGAGCGGGCGTTGTTGGTGCCGAGGGTGAAGGAGATGTTGTATTCACCAGCGGGAACGGCGTCAAAGGAATAGGTTCCACTCTTGCTGGTGATGGTGACGTCGCTGAGGGATTCGATGGTTACGGCGACGCCGCCGAGGCCGGTGCCATCGGAGCGGGTGACCTGGCCGGAGATGCTGCCGCTCTGGGCCAGCACCGGCACGGCACCGAGCAGCAGCGCCAGGGCCGCAATGCCGAATCGAAGGTTGCGCATGTTGCCTCCTGGGGCCCCTGTTTGGGGCTTCTTGCAAAGGGTTTCCCGTGTTGCGAGCGCTCGTGGCTGCTCGGGAAGATTTCGGGGGTATGGAGAGTCGAAAGTAGACGACGCATACGAGGCCTTCGGCCTCCGCCCGTCAACTGGATGCAAACGATCGGATCGAAGAAGCTTAGCGATCACGGGATCTTGAGTCTAGCCGCGCTGCGGCGAAGAAATGCGATTATGAGAGCGGGGATTCTCTTGCCCCTGCGCCGCGGGGTATGAGACGGTTTTCTGAGGGTTTGAGCGGCGCAGAATGTCTGCTTCGCCACTGGCCTCCCGAGAAGGCGATTTCGCAGTCTGAGGGACCCTGGACCGCCCCTTGGTCCACCGGCTGGTCCACCCGTTGATCCACCTCTGATTCAACCTCCATGCAAAGAAAGCGCTACGTCGTCATGGGCGCCGGCCAGGTGGGCTGGCAGCTGGCCCGCTCGCTGTCGTCGGAGGGGCATAACCTGACGATCATCGAAGTGGACCCGGCGGTGCGAGACCGGCTGGAAGAGAACCTCGATGTTCAGGTCATCGCCGGCAACGGCGCACAGGTTCAGGTGCTGGAAGCCGCCGGCGTCTCGGGCTGCGACCTCTTTATCGCCGTGTCCTCCGCCGAGGAGGCGAATCTCGCCGCTTCCCTGCTGGCGAAGCGGTTGGGAGCTCGGCGCACCGCGGTAAGGGTGGAATCCGCGGGTCACGAGGCGGAGCATCGCAAGGTTTACGAAGAGGTCTTCAACGTCGACCTGCTGCTCTCCACCGAAGTGCTGGCGACGACCCGGGTGCTGAATCAGATCCGCGGCCACAACACCATGGCGGTGGAGTACTTCGCTGGCGGCAAGGTTCAGCTGCGCAAGATCGTGCTGGACGAGCGCTCGCCCCTGGTGCACAAAGCGCTCAAGGATGTGGAGCTGCCGGAGGCCAGCCTGGTGGTGGCCTTCTATCGCGGCGATGAGCTGGTGATTCCTTCGGGAGACGATCACGCTCTGCCCGGTGACGAAGCGCTGCTAGTGGGTGAAGCGGCGGTGATCGACAAGATCGAGCGTTGGGTCACGCAGCGCACGGAATCTCTGTCGACGGTGGTTCTCGCAGGAGGAACCCCCATCGCCGAGCTGCTGGCGGAGAGCCTCGTCGGCACCGGAGTACCGGTAAAGATCCTGGAGAAGGATCGGCAGCGGGCGCGCCAGCTCGCGGCGCGCTTTCCGGCGGTGGATATTCTCCACGGGGACACCACGGATCTCTCCTTCTTGAAGGCGGAGCGTCTGGGGCGAGCGGGCTTCTTCGTGTCCCTCACCCATCACGACGAGACCAACCTGATGGCCAGCCTGCTGGCTCAGGAGCTGGAAGTGCCCCACGTTCTTGCGCTGGTGCATCGAGCGGAGACCTCCCACCTCTGGCGTCGCCTGGGGCTGGTGAGAGTGCTCTCCCCTCGCGCCTTGGCCAACGAGAGAATTCACGAGTACATCGACAGCGACTACAGCGCCTGCATCGTTTCTCTGCGCAGGGGGGCTGCCCAGGTGCTGGAGCGCCGGCTCCACGCCGCGAGCCCGGCGGTGGGGGTCTCCCTGGCGGAGATGAGCCCGCCGCGGGGCGTGCGAGTGGGCGCGGTGGTGAGAGGCAGTGAGGTGTTTGTCCCCCGTGGGGCGGATCGGCTCCAGGCTGGAGACCTGGTGATCCTCTTCGTGCATCAAAGCGAGCTCGGCACGGTGCAGCTCCTCTTCCCTGGCCAGGGCCGGGAGGCGAACGGTGCTTCCCCAGCGTGACCTAGGCCTCCGCGATGGGGCGCTGCGGTGAATTACCGCGCTGCACTTCGCTTCCTCGGTCGTCTGCTGCTGATTCTGGCGGGGGCCCAGCTCGCCCCCTGGGTGACCTGCCTGTTCTACGGGGAAGGGCGCAGCGCCTGGGCCTTTGTGGTCTCCGCCGGCATCGCGGCATTGAGCGGGGCTGTCTTGATGCTCATCGGTCGAGGCGCGCGGGAGCTCTACCGGCGAGAGGGCATCCTGATCGTGGTCGGCGGCTGGTTTCTGGCCTCAATCTTTGGCGCGCTGCCCTATTTGCTCACCGGTGCCCTGAGCTCCCCGGTGGACGCTCTCTTCGAGTCGGCTTCGGGCTTCACCACCACCGGAGCGACGGTGTTGACGGATATCGCCGGCCAGGACCGCGGTCTCCTCTTCTGGCGCTCCTTTACCCAATGGCTCGGCGGCATGGGGATCATCGTGCTCTTCGTCGCCCTGCTGCCGGAGGTGGGGCCCGGAACCCGGTTTCTCTACAAATTGGAGGTGCCTGGCCCCACGGCGGAAGCACTCTCGCCGCGAATCGGCGATACCGCCGCGGTGCTGTGGCGCCTCTACCTGGTGCTGACGACGCTACAGACCGGCCTGCTGATGCTCGGCGGGATGAATCTCTACGATGCGCTGACCCACACCTTCGCCACCCTCTCCACCGGCGGCTTCTCGCCACGAAATGAGTCCATGGCGGCCTTTGCCGACGCCCCCTGGCTGATCGTCATCGTGATCTTCTTCATGGTGCTGGCGGGGGGAAACTTCTCCCTTTATTACGGTCTTACCCGGGGGCAGGGGCTTCGGCTCTTGCTGCGGGATCCAGAGTTTCGCCTTTACCTGTTGATCCTGGCGGGAGCGAGCGCCGTGGTGTCCTTCAGCCTGCTTTCCGCCGGGCCTCAGGGCGGTGAGGTCGACTCCCTTTGGCAGGCTGCTCTCGACTCGGTGTTTCAGGTGGTCTCAATGATGACTTCTACCGGGTTCGCGACGGCGAATTTCGAGAATTGGCCGAACGTCGCTCGAATGATGCTGGTGGCGCTGATGTTTGTCGGTGGCTGCGCGGGCTCTACCTCGGGGTCAATGAAGGTGATGCGGATGGTGATCGGCATCAAATCTGCTCTGCGGGAGGTGCGCTATACCTTCAGCCCCAACTCGGTGGTGGCGGTGACCGTCGGGGGCAAGGCGGTGCCCAACGGCATCGTTCGCAGCGTCGCCGGTTTCTTCATCCTCTTCATCTCCCTTTGGGCCCTCGGAACCCTGCTGCTCACCTTCGACGGACATAGCCTCGAGACGGCCTCTACCGCGGCTATCGCCACCCTGGGGAATGTGGGCCCCGGCCTCGACGCCGTCGGGCCGGAGGAGAACTTCGCCTTCTTCTCCAGCTGGGCAAAGGTCATGATGGTGGGGCTGATGTGGACCGGGCGGCTCGAGGTCTACGCCATCGCTGCCCTGCTCAGTCGTCGATTCTGGAGCGCATGATTCGAGCTTCGGCTATCCTCCTCGGGGGTTCGTCCCCTCCCCTGTTCGTCTCTTTTTCCCCGTCAGCCTTTCCCTACCCCCCATCCTCGACCCAGCGCTAGAAGCGCAGGAGCCGTTGTCATGATTCGCACCCAAGACCGATTGATCTTCGCCCTCGATGTGCCTACACCACAGCAGGCCCGGCAATTGGTAGAAGAGCTCGGCGATAGCGTGAGCTTCTACAAGATCGGCCTCGAGCTCTTCTCCGCCGGAGGGTATTGGGAGCTGGTGGAGTGGCTGAAGGAACGAGACAAGAAGGTCTTTGCCGACCTCAAGCTCTTCGATGTCCCCAATACCGTGGCCTCGGCGGTGCGCGCCCTGGCGCCGCGGGGGGTGGACTTTCTCACCGTGCACGGCAACGACGGAATCCTGCGGGCGGCCTGTAAGGCGCGGGAGGAAGCCGGTGGAGCCGGCGGCCCCAGAATTCTTGCCGTCACCGTGCTCACCAGCCTCGATCGCGGAGATCTGGACGATCTGGGCTTTGATGTCGACGTCGAGGAGCTGGTGCTCTCCCGCGCCCGCCGCGCTGTCCAGATCGGCTGTGACGGCATCGTTGCCTCAGGGCTCGAAGCTCCCGCTCTGCGCGCCGCCGTGGATGAAGCGGCGCTCCTGGTTTGCCCCGGGATCCGGCCGGTGGACAACAAGAGCGACGACCAGAAGCGCACCGTCGATGTCGAGCAGGCCTTCCGCAACGGCGCCGACTACATCGTCGTCGGCCGCCCGATTCGCACCGCCGAGAATCCCCGCGAAGCCGCCGAGGCGATTCAGCGGGTGATCGCCGGGGTGTTCGAGGGTTAAGTCAGCGAGGGCTGACTTCAGTGAGGGCTGAGTCAAAGGCGGCGGACTGCTGAACCGTCTAGCCGAGCTGCAGCACCGCGAGCATCAGCGCCGCGATGGCGACTCGGTACCAGCCGAAGGGTTCGAGCCCCCGGCGCACCAAGAATTCGACAAACCAGCGTACGGCGAGGGCGGCGGAAACCGTGGCGGAGACGAAGCCGATCACCAGCGGGAGCCAGCCGATCTGCTGCAGCATGTCGCCGCCGCCCTGGTAGGCCTGGTAGGCGGTGGCGGCGGATAGGGTGATGCCGCCGAGCAGAAAGGAGAACTCCGCCGCGTCCCGGGAGCAAAGGCCGAGGGCGATGGCCGCTACCAGGGTGACCATGGAGCGGCTGGTTCCCGGCCACAGGGCGAGGCATTGGGCGAGGCCAATGAGCAGCGCGGCGCTGAGGGTGAGCTGGACCAGGGGCTGGCCCTTCTGGGAATTTCGCTGGAAAGTCGGCCGTCGCCACAGGATCACCATCGCAATTCCGCCGACAGCCAGGGCGAGAATCACCGGGTAAGGGCCATGGAGATGATCCTCGATGAGGTCCCGCAGGAGCAGGCCGAAAACCGCTGCCGGAAAGAAGGCGATCACCAAGCACAGAGCCAGATGCCGGCCCTGCTCGTCACGACCGAGGACTCCTCGAATGAGGCTTCCAACCCGCTGCCGGTAAAGCCCGAAAACCGCGGCGATGGCGCCCGCCTGGATCACGATCTCGAAGGTGAAGACGGCGGACCACAGCTCGTCGTCCTCGGCGAGGCCGAGCATCCACGAGGTGAGGATCAGGTGCCCCGTGGAGCTCACCGGCAGGTACTCGGTCACCCCCTCGACGATGCCGAGGAGTAGGGCTTGCCACCAGGTCATAAGCTTTCGGGGAAAGGGGTGTGGGTAGTCGCGACGGGGGGATTTAGGGCGGCCGAGGGAAAGCTCGGGGAGGCTACCATAGCGCCATTAGAGCCTCGCGTTATCAGGGCACAAGCTTTAGGGGAGCATAGCTTTGGGGGAGCATCGCGCTGGGCGCATTCAAAGCCGTTGGGTTCAGAGACTGAAGGGAAAGGGAGCAAGCCGTGGGGCCCGGAACCGGCTTCCGTGCTCCAAGAGCTCGCGGTGGTGCTCCCGCGGGTCCATGGCTCCAGGTCTCGCTTTGACTTACGGTCCCGATTCCGGAATCATTCCGACACCTCCATGTCTCGGTATCGCGCTGATCACACTGGCCTTCGCGGCATACCGAAACTCCTTTCGCAGAGACGTCATTCTTGAGCGCCCATGGGCGCTAGCCTTCGGCGCATGAAGCATCCCTCCCATTTCGGGCGCTACGAAGTCCTCAAGCTCCTCGGCCGAGGGGCTATGGGTAAGGTATTCCTGGCGCGGGACCCGGTGATCGGACGCGAGGTTGCGATCAAGGTTTTCGATGCTCACGCCGGTTTGGAAGGCGATGAGCTCGAGGAGGTGATGGGCCGGTTCCAGCGGGAGTTTCGCTCTGCCGGCACCCTGACTCACCCCAACGTGGTGACGGTTTACGACGTTGGGCAGCAGGACGATCACCCCTTCATGGCGATGGAGTATGTCGTCGGGGAGAGCCTGGAATCGATTCTGCGGGCCGGCCGCACGCTGACCTTCAAGGAGGTCTCGGATCTGGCGGCGCAGATCGGTGCGGCGCTGGACTACGCCCACGACAAGGGCATCGTGCATCGCGACGTCAAACCGGCGAACACGATGATCACCTGGGACGGCATTGCCAAGCTGACGGATTTCGGCGTGGCGAAGATGGCCTCCAGCACGATGACCCGTACCGGGACCATCGTTGGCACGCCGGCCTACATGGCCCCGGAGCAGATCACCGGCTACGAGGTGACCGGTGCCTCGGATCAATTCAGCCTCGCGGTGATCCTCTACCAGCTGCTCACCGGTGAGCGGCCCTTTACCGGGGACAGCCCGACGGCGATCCTCTACAAGATCGTTCACGACACCCCCTCGCTACCCCAGCAGCTCAATCATTCCCTACCGGCGTTGGTGAACGATGTCCTGATGCGTTCGCTGGCCAAGGACCCACGGCATCGCTACCCCTCGTGCCTGGGGCTGGCGGAAGCAGTGCGGGAGGCGTTGGGAGCCGCTCCGTCCAGGCCTGGTGCGGTAGGACAGCGCAGTGAAGGGCAGCACGGTGAAGGTCGGCACGGTGAGGAGCCGGAATGGGCCGGGGATACGCTGCGAATGGACGGCGAGGAGGTCGGGTCGATCCAGGACGCAACGCAGGCTGGCGAGGAAAGCTCCAGCTTGGGGCCAGAGCTGGTAATGGCGACGGCCCCCAAGGGCCGTGGGGTGGCAGTAGAGCCCAAAAAGAAAAAGGGTGGGGGTGGCCTGCGAATCGTGGCGTTGTTGGTTCTTGCGGCGGCGGTGGGGCTGGCCATTTGGCAGCAGGCTCAATGGATGCCGCTGCTGACCGGAGGGCTGGGGTCGGAGGAGCAGGCCTCTACTAGCTCGGAGCCCGAGAGCCCCGAAGTTCCTCAGCAGGACGACGAGCCGTCGAGTCCGCGGACTCAGCCTCCAAAGCAAGGCGATGGCTTCGGCGAAGACGAGGCTCCTCTTCGCCTAGTACTGCCCATTGGCGCCCTGGAGGGCGGTGAGGACAGCGCTGCGCCGCTGGAGATTCTGGTGGACGGTCAGCCGGCGGAGCGAGACGATGCCGGCGACCTTCTGCTGCTGGGGGGCCGGGACGAGGAGCGCAGGATCGAGGTTCGGCGGGGGGAGACCCTCTTGGCGGATGGCGTGGTTCGTCTCGCGGACCTGGAATCGCGCTCGGATACCTGGATTGAAGCGCTGGCTCCAGACGCCTCGCAGCACGCCATCTCCATCGATTCCCGGCCTCAAGGGGCACGGGTCCTAGTGGACGGCGAAGCGGTGGGAGAAACTCCTTTCACCCTGGAGATCGCCGAGGATGCCGCCTACGACCTGCGGCTCGAGCTGGAGGACCACAAAGCGACCGGTATGCGTCTGGAGTACGAGAATCTCTCGCCAGATCTGCAGCAAGCCGGGCGTCTCTTCTTCCCGCTGGAGCGGGATATTGCGCCGGGGGTGATCTCGGTGGTCGCTAGCTACCCGGTCGCGGTGATCCTCCCGGACGGCAGTCGCCAGGACCCCCGTGCCTCCCATTCCCTCTCGCTGGATCCGGGCAGCTATCGGGTGCGTCTCGAGGCCCCTCAGGTGTTCTTCGCACAGGATTTCGACGTCGAGGTAGTGAGCGGCGAGACCATCGAGTTGCCGACCCCGGCGACGGTGGCGATCACGGTGACCGCGGTGCCCGGCAACTGCCGCGTGAGCATCGATGGTCAGGAGGTGGATTTCACCCCCCTGCGGGATCTGCCGGTGGCCGTCGGCTCTCACGAGATCACCTTCTATTGGCCGGGCCTCGATCGTACCGAGACCCGCACTGAGTTGATCAGCGCGGAGAATCGACAAATCACGGCCCGGGCCTCGCGCTGAGTTGAGGTAGCTCAGCGGAGGGTTTTGGAGCTCAGCCCTCCATTCCAGCGGAGGTTTTGCGGTGGAGAGCTTCGCGCACTCGCGATCGAGCTTCCGAGACCTCCTCGAGGCTGAAACCGATCGCGGATCGCTCGGATCAGCGGCGGTGCGGATGACGGCGTGGGGCTGGACCGATACAATGCTCGCTCTGGCCGAGCCTGCTTGAATCAGGCGCACTACCATCAGGCCTAAGCCTGCCTGGATCAGTCCACCGCTGGACCTCGCTGTTGGACTTCGCTGCGATGCTCACGATTCCTGCCCTTAACTCACCGCCCCCTCCGAATCAGGAGCATTTCGCCGACTCCGGTGGAGGCTTCGGGCGGAGCATGGCGATGCTCATCATCGGCTGCATGCTCGCATTGCTGCTGATGGCGACACCCGCCGTGGCGCAGTCAGGGGCAGGGTCAACCTTGAGCCCCGAGGATCTGGCGACCTCCGGGCGCCTCTTCGTCGAGGCCTTGCGGCTGGAGACGGAGGGCGACGGCGCCGCGGCGCTGCGGGAATACCAGCTCTTGATCCAGCGCTTCCCGGCCAGCCCGAAAGTTCCAGAAGCCCTGCTGCGGGTAGCTCGGCTGCGTCTACAGCAAGGCGATCCAGCCCTGGCGCTGCAATCCATCGAAGTACTCACTCAGGATTACGGCAGCTCTCCAGAGTCGGCGTCGGCCTACGTGATGCAGGGTCGACTCTTCGCCGAGAACCCTGACTCCCCCAGCGATTTGGAGCGCGCTCGCACCCTGCTGCGGCGAGTACCGGTGCTCTTCGGGCGGGATCGCTTCCCCCGTCTCGAAGATCGCGCCGAAGCCTTGGTGAGGGAAGGGCAGATCAGCCTGCTGCTGGGGGAGCTGGACGAGGCCGCGTCGGCCTTCGTGCAGACCTTGGAAGATGAGCCCCCGGGAGTGTGGGTACCGGCGGCGCGGCTGGGTCTTGCTCGAGTGCTGATGGCGCGGGACCAATGGGTCGAGGCGGCGGATGCGCTGCAGCGCATTCTGCTGGAAGCCGAAGCCGCGGCGGCGGACGATGGTTTCGAGGTTCCGATCTCGGTATTGACGGAGGCCTCGCGCCACCAGCAGCTTCTCTACCGTCTTCGTCTCCGTCCTTCTCTCGGGCAGCCCCGCTGGGGCTCGACTCGGTTGCTGTCGACTCCCGGCCTCGAGCTTCGCCGCCCCCAGGGCGTGGCGGTGAGCGACGATGGGTTGGTGATCGTGACGGATCGCGGGGAAGACATCGCCCTGGTGCTGGATGCTGAAGGGCAGATGGTGGCGCGGCGGGATGTGAAAGACGTACAGCGCCCTTGGTGGACCTCCGACGAGGCCTACGTGGCGGCGGAGGAGCAGGTGCGGGGGCTGCTGCAGCGTTCCGGACAGAGCTTCTTGATGACCCGGGGCTCCTCCCAAGAAGAATTGGATGAGCTGGTGAGCGGCGCCCGCGGCCTCTATGGGCAGTGGTATCTGCTGGATCGCGGGGTTTCCGCCGTCGTGGTGATGCGTCCCACGGGACGGTATTTAGCGACCCTGACCGTCGGAGAGCCGGTGGATCTCGCCCAGGGACCCTTCGGGCACATCCTGGTGCTCGACGGGGATCAGCGCTCCGTTACTCGCTACACCGCCGCTGGGGATGCGGTGGGGGTGGTGGCGAAGAGCTCCTGGCCCGAAGCTACAGCGGTGGACGTGGACGCTCTCGGTCAGGTTTACGTCCTGGACGCGGAAACCGCGACGGTGGAGGTCTTTTCCTCCCGCGGCGAGCGGATCGCCAAGTTAGGGCCGACGCTGCCCGGCGGCCTTCAGCTGAACAAACCTCAGGATCTCGCCGTGGACGGCTTCGGCCGTCTCTACATCTTGGACGAGCGGCTGACCACGGCGGAGGGCCGCCGCCGCGCGCTGGTGGTGTTGGAATGATGGGCGCCCGGAACTTCCTCTTCGCGAGTTTCTTCCTCTCGACCCTCGTGCTGCTGGTCCCGGGATCGGTGGCGGCACAGATCGTCGAGGAAGATCTGCCGCCGGAGAGCTTCACCGAGCTCGCCTACGAGGGCTACGACAGCGAAGATCTCACTCAGCGCTTCGTCGCCGCCGAGGCGGCCTATCTCGAAGCCCTGGAGCCCGGGCGGTCTTTGGCCGCCTTCGACGAGCTGGTTTCTATTCTCACCAGCCGACAGGAGGGAGGGCCGCTGCCGGCGGTGGAGCGAGATCTGCTGGGCCGCAGCCACGCCTACCGGGCTCGCATTCACTTCTATCTCGGAGACGATGCCGCGGTGCTGGACAGCCTGGCGGCATTGCTGGAGGCCGATCCCCGCTACGTCTTCGACGAAGCGGTGGTCTCGCCCAAGCTGCTGGAGCGCTACCAAGAGCTGAGGGATCAGCGCCTCGGCACCCTGGAGCTCAGCGTCGAGCCGCAGGATGCGGAAGTCTTGATCGACGGTCAACGGGTCGATCTCGAGGAGGCCGGCATCCCGGTGCCGGCGGCGAGAACGCTGCGGATTACCGCTCAACGCCCGGGATACGCGGCCATCGACATGCCTATCGAGGTCGAGGCCGGAGGGCGCCTGCCCCTCGAGCTGGTGATGGAGCGAGACAGCGCCATGTTGCGGCTGGTGACTCGCCCCACTGGGGCGAAGGTGACCCTCGACGGTGCCGCGGTGGGGACGACCGACGGAGTGGCTCCGGCGGGCTACCCGCTGGTGGGGGACGCGGTGCGCTACGCGCCAAAGGAATTCTCAGCTCCGCTCAATATCGGCGGCATCGCTCCCGGGAACCACGTCCTGGAGGTCAGCAAGCCCGGCTATCGAACCTACCGAGTGCAGGTCGGCGTGCCGGAGCTGCGGGATTACGACGCTGGCGCCGTGGTGCTCCAACGCACCGAGGGGCAGGTGGTGCTGCGACGACTGCCGGAAGGTGCCCAGGTGACCCTCGACGGGCGAGCGATTCGGCCCGAGGTGGTGAATTCCTCCGATGGTCGCCTGACGTTGCCTCCCGGAAGCTACCGGCTCTCCATTCTGGACGGCCCCCGGGGAATCTACGAGGCGGACTTCGACCTCGTCGATCGGCAGAACCTGGAGCTTGAAATTCGGCTGACTCCGGGGCTAGCCCTGCTCGGCGTTCTCGGCGGAGATCGAGTCACAGCAGGGCGGCTGCAGGAAGCGTTGAGGACTCAGAGCGCCGATCTCGAGGGGTGGCGTTATCTCGATCGAAGCGAAACCGGGCAGGAGCTTCTGCAGCGTTTCGGCGGTGCGGTGGACGCGCTGCGATCCGCCGCCGCCACCGGTCGCGGCTCGGCGGAGTCCCTCGATTGGGAGGCCCTGCAGCGTCTGGCGGACGAGCGTTCGCCAGCGGCGGTGTATGCGGTGGCGGTGCTCTCCGACGACCTGGTGGCCACCCATGCGGACCTCTGGTTCCTGCCGGCGGGGCCGGCACCGGCGAGGCCGGACCGACGGCGGATCGAGATCGATCGCCCTCAGGATCTCGCCGCCGTGGTCGACGCCTTCCGTCAGCCCATCGAGGTGCGAAGGTCGTGGTTCGGAGCCCTGCTGGTGGACGTTGGTCTCGATGCCCCGATGATCTTCGACGTGACGCCGGAAAGTCCCGCTGGTCGGGCCGGGCTCGTCGTTGGGGATCGCTTGGTGCAGATCTTCGACCGCCCGATTCTCACCGCAGCGGAGGCCTGGCAGCAGCTGAGCTCACGGGATCCCCTCTCCAGCGTCAGCCTGACGGTGGAGAGCGCCGCCGGCCGGCGGACGGTGGATCTGCGCCTGGGTACCAGTTATTTGATGGTGCCGCTGAAGAGTCCCGAGGTGGTTTACGCCGCGGTTTCGGCGGTGCTGGCTCGGGCTCAGGCGGATGCCGGGGACAACACCCCGGTGTGGGTGCTGGAGCTGAACCAGGCGGCGGTGTACCTCAACGGTGCCGCCTGGGCCGATGCGGTGCGAGTGCTGCGCCGTATTCGGGCTCCCGCTGGGGGCGGCTTAGGGCAGGGAACCGTGGACTACTGGCTCGGGGTCGCGCTACAAAATGTGGGGCCGGAGTACTCGACCCAGGCGCGGGCAGCTCTGCAACGAGCCGCCGCGCAGCCGGGAGCGAGGCTACTTCATGCCGATGGTCCGCTGGTGTCTCCTCGGGCTCAGGCTCGCCTCGGGGTTGCGGCGCCCTGAGGGGCGTTGGTGATTGCGTCTCAACTTGATTGCGTCTCAACTCTCGTCTGCAAACCGTGAATTACAGTGTTCACTGAAGCAGTGTTCACTGAAGCAGTGTTCGCTGAAGCAAGGTTCGCTAAAGGATTGGTGATGAAAGCATTGCGTGTGCTGCTCTCGGAGATCGTCGACTATGCTGGCCTCTTCCCGCCAGCGGGCTTGGAGATGGTGCCGGCGGCAGATTGCTTCGCGCGTTACCGAGAGCATCCGGAACGACATATGTTGGGGCGCTTCGTGGTTCCCCTGGGCCGGCTCGAGGAATTGGCGGAGGCCGCAGCTCCCCATCTCCGAGAGTCGTCTTCTAGCGACGGAGCAGGCAGCGCGGAGTCCAACCCCTGGCCCCTTTCGGTCTTGGCGCCTCCTACGGGGCAGGGAGCCCTGCAGCTGGCCTCCTTTCGCTCCGAAGGCTTGTTGCCCACGGCGGTGGAAGCGAAAGTCTCGGCGCCGGAGCAGATCACTGAAGCCGATCTGGCCTTCGACCCTACTCTGGAGCTCTTCTTCGAGTTCCCCTTGGACCTCGATCCGAAGCCTTTTGCCGCGGCCGTCGCTGCGGCCTCGGAGCGCTGCCGGGGGAAGATTCGAACCGGGGGCATCACCGCCGACGCAATCCCGACGCCAGCGGTGGTCGCCGACTTCCTGATCGCCTGCGCGCGAGTGGGAGCCCCCTTCAAGGCCACCGCTGGCCTTCACCACCCGCTGCGGGGCACCTACCGCCTGACCTATGAAGACGGCAGCCCGCAGGGAGCGATGTACGGCTATCTGAACGTCTTCCTCGCCGCGGCTCTGCTCTTCCGAGGGCCGTGGGCAAGTCAGTCTTTCGAAGCTTCTCGCCGCAAGGCCTTGGTGGAGGAGCTTCTTGTTGAAACCGAACCCAATGCGTTCACCTTTGAGAATGAGGGAGTGGCGTGGCGCCAGTGGCAGCTGGATCTCGAGCAGATCGAGGCGGCTCGTCGTGACTTTGCACGCTCCTTTGGCTCCTGCTCCTTCGAGGAACCGGTGGACGATCTCGCTGCTCTGGAGCTCACATGACCCGACCTGCCGTCGATGCTACTCACGACCCTTCCGTCACCAGTTGGGTTGAGTCCGCCAATCAGCCCGGAGCGGATTTCCCGGTGCAGAATCTGCCGCTGGGGATCTTCACCCCTGCCGGCTCGACAAGTCCCCGGGTCGGCTGCGCCATCGGCGATCAGGTGCTCGACCTGGCTGCTCTAGCCGGTGCGGGGTTGCTGCCGGAAATTCTGGTGGAGGCCGCTTCCGCGCCGACCCTCAACGCCTACATGGCCCTGCGGGCAGTGCACCGGCGCAGCCTGCGCTCTCGGCTCTTCGAGCTGTTGAGAGCCGATGCGCCGAGCGAAGTCCAGGAGCAGGTGGCTCCCTTTCTCTCCTCCCGCAGCGATGTAGAGCCTCAGCTGCCGGCGACGGTGGGGGACTACACGGATTTCTACGCCTCCGTTTACCACGCCACCAACGTTGGCAGCATGTTTCGGCCCAACAATCCCCTGCTTCCGAACTACAAGCACATTCCCATCGGCTACCACGGGCGAGCATCTTCGGTTCGAGTCAGCGGCACCAAGGTGCGGCGCCCCTCGGGGCAGACGAAAGCGGATAGTGACGAGGCGCCGAGCTTCGGCCCCAGTCGCCTGCTGGATTATGAGCTCGAGGTGGGTTTCTGGCTGGGCCCCGGGAACTCCCTGGGCAGCAACATCGCTATCGACGAGGCGGAGGAGCACTTGGTGGGCCTCTGCCTGGTGAACGACTGGTCCGCCCGGGATCTCCAGAAGTGGGAGTATCAGCCCCTTGGGCCTTTTCTGGCGAAGAGCTTTCTCACCAGCGTTTCCCCGTGGGTGGTGACCAACGAAGCTCTCGCTCCCTTCCGAGTGGCGGCGTTCGAACGCGACGCGGGGGACCCGCAGCCCCTGCCCTATCTGAGCAGTAAAGACAATCACCAGCACGGCGGGATCGATCTCACCGTCGAGGCCTACCTCTCGACGGCAGCGATGCGCCAGCAGGGTATCGAGCCGGTGCGCCTCTCCCGCGGGAGCCTGCGCTATCTCTATTGGACCCCGGCGCAGATGATCACCCACCATTCGAGCAACGGCTGCAACCTGCAGGCGGGGGATCTTCTGGCCAGCGGCACGGTGTCCGGACCGGAGAAAGATTCTCGGGGCTGCCTGCTGGAGCTCACCTGGCGCGGGGCCGAGCCCATCGAGCTGCCCAGCGGGGAGAGCCGCAAATTCCTCCAGAGTGGAGATGAGGTGATCTTCAAGGGCTATTGCGAGAGTTCGGGGCGCGTGCGCATCGGCTTCGGAGAATGCCGAGGCCTGGTGGTATGAGCGCGGACCGGACGGGGACCGAGGCGCCGGCGCCGATCTGGAGCCCGTCCGAAGAGAGAATTTCCGCCGCTCGCATCACCGCCTTCCACCAGCATCTCGAGGATCGCGGGCACGGCTCGTTTCCCCGCGACGACTACCTTTCGCTGTGGCGTTTCTCCATCGATCGACCGGAGGCCTTTTGGGCGGAGGTGGCGGATTTCTGCGACCTCGAGTTCGCTACCGCGCCGCGACAGGTGGTGGACGATTCTCAGCGCATGCCCGGCGCCGACTGGTTTGGCGGGGCAGAGTTGAGCTTCGCCGAGAACCTGCTGCGCTGGGGTCGCGAGGACGCCGAGCCGCAGCGGGATGCCCTAGTGTTCTGGAACGAAGAGGGACGCCAAGCTTCCTTGAGCTTCGGTGAGCTCCGCCAGCAGGCTCTCGCGGTCGCCCGGGCGCTGGAGGCGCGCGGGGTTGGCCCCGGGGACCGAGTCGCGGGCTTTCTGCCCAACCTGCCGGAAACCGTGGTGGCGATGCTCGGGGCCGCGTGCCTCGGAGCGGTATGGTCCTCCTGTTCCCCTGACTTTGGCGTCGGCGGCGTGCTGGATCGCTTCGGACAGATCCAGCCGAAGGTTCTCTTCGCGGTGGACGGGGTGCTCTACGGCGGAAAGCGCATCGACACCACCGCCCGAGTGCGCGGCATTGTCGAGGAATTAGAGCAGCGCGGTGAGGCGCCCCAGGTGGTCATCGTGCCCTATCTGCGTTCCGAGGAGGCGCTGCGGGCGGCCCGATCGCCGGGCTTGCGGGTGAGCGATGGTGATCCTCCGGCGCCGACCCTGCCGGCGGTATCGATCTTGTGGTCCGACCTGCTGCGGGAAGGGGAGCTCGAGGCGGGATCCGAAGAGCAGCCGCTGCCGCGGCCGATGCCCTTCCTGCATCCCCTCTACATCCTCTACTCCTCCGGTACTACGGGGCTTCCCAAGTGCATGGTGCACAGCGCCGGCGGTACCTTGCTGCAGCATCTCAAGGAGCACGCGCTGCATACCGATATCCACGCCGGAGATCGGCTCTTCTACTTCACCACCTGCGGCTGGATGATGTGGAATTGGCTGGTTTCCTGCCTTGCTCTCGGCGCTACGGCGGTGCTCTACGACGGCTCTCCCTTCCCGCCTCAGGAAGAGGACGTGCTGTGGCGAATGGCCGCCACCGAAGGCGTGACCCACTTCGGCACTAGCGCCAAATACCTGGCGATGGCGGAAAAAAAGGAGCTGAAGCCGCGCCAGAGTCACGATCTCTCCGCGCTGCGGGCGCTGCTTTCCACCGGTTCCCCCCTCGCTCCGGAATCCTACGGCTATGTCTATCGTGAGGTGGGAGAAGATCTTTGCCTGGCCTCGATCTCCGGCGGCACCGACATCGTCTCCTGCTTCCTCTTGGGGCATCCGGCGCGGCCGGTCTGGCGAGGGGAGCTCCAGGTTCCGGGTCTAGGAATGGCGGTGGACGTGTGGGATTCTCGGGGCGAGTCGCTTCAGGGTGAGCCCGGAGAGCTGGTTTGCACCCGCGCCTTCCCCTCGATGCCCGTGGCCTTTTGGAACGATCCTGAAGGCGAGCGCTACCGCCAGGCTTATTTCTCGGTCTATCCCGGTATTTGGCGCCATGGCGATTGGGTGGAACGCACCGCCAGTGGCGGCTTCGTGATCCATGGTCGTTCCGACGCCACGCTGAATCCCGGGGGCGTCCGCATCGGCACCTCGGAGATCTACCGTCAGGTGGAGACTCGCCCGGAGGTCTTGGAGAGCCTGGTGGTGGGCCAGCGGTGGCAGGAGGACGAGCGCATCGTGCTCTTCCTGCGGTTGAAGGAAGGTCACGGACTGACCCCGGAGCTGGAGGCGGCCCTACGTCGGGAGATTCGCAGCGGCGCGAGCCCGCGTCACGTTCCGGCGGTGATCCTGGCGGTGGACGATCTCCCGCGCACCATCAGCGGTAAGCTCAGCGAGCTGGCGGTACGCAACATCCTCCACGGCCGCGAGGTCACCAACGCGGACGCGCTGGCGAACCCCGAATCGCTGCGGCTATTTCACGATCTTCCCCAGCTCTCGAGCTGAATCGCCGCCCGCGTTCGCTGGTCGACGCCTTGTCGGTGCTTGTTCAGTGCAGCGCTTGAAAAAACTCTCTCTCTGCCCTGGGGGTTGCCCCTCCATCGGAGAGCGGTCCTTGATAAGCTTGGTCTCGTAACGTTGCGGTGCTTCCCCGGTTGGGAGCACATTTCAGGAAAACAACACATGTCAGACTTCGCGCCGGCCGCCGTTTGCTGGGTGGCCGCGGTTCGGCGAAGCACGCGTCTGGAGGTCCACCATGAGCGAAAACCCCTTGGGGCTGAAACGGGTCCATCACGTTGAATTTTGGGTCGGTAACGCCAAGCAGGCGGCCTTCTTCTACCGCCAGGCCTTCGGTTTCTCTCAGGTGGCCTACAGCGGTTTGGAAACCGGGGATCGGGAGCGTGCGACCCACGTGCTGGCTCAGAATGACGCGACCTTCCTGTTCACCACTCCCCTCAACGGCGATGCGGAGATGAACGAGCACATCACCAAGCACGGTGATGGGGTGCGAGATATCGCTTTCGAGGTCGACGATGCCGATGCCGCCTTCGCAGCGGCGGTGGAGCGAGGGGCCAAGCCGGCGGTGGAGCCTTACGATCTGGAAGATAAGCACGGCAAGGTGCGGATCGCGGCGATTCACACCTACGGTGACACCCTGCACTCCTTCATCTCCCGCAACGGCTACCAGGGCCCCTTTCTGCCGGGATACCAGGTGCGCGAGATTCCCGGAAGCGCGGTGGGCATTCAGCGAGTGGATCACATCGTCGGCAACGTTGAGCTCGGGCAGATGGAGTATTGGGCCAATTGGTACTCCGATGTTCTGGGCTTTGAGCGCTACCTCACCTTCGACGACAAAGATATCTCCACCGAGTACAGCGCCTTGATGAGCATCGTGATGTCCGCCGATGAGGCGGTGATCAAATTCCCCATCAACGAGCCCGCCGCGGGTCGTAAAAAGAGCCAGATCGAGGAGTACCTCGACTTCTACGGCGGTGCGGGAGTGCAGCATGTGGCGATGCTGACCGACGACATCATCGCCACGGTGGCGAACCTTCGCAACAATGGCGTGGACTTTCTCGAGGTGCCCAAGACCTACTACGACGAGCTGCCCAGCCGGGTCGGCGAGATCGACGAGGCGGTCAAGGAAATTCGGGACCTCGGGATTCTGGTAGACCGGGACGAGGACGGCTACCTTCTGCAGCTCTTCACCAAGCCGGTGGAGGATCGTCCGACGGTGTTCTTCGAGCTGATTCAGCGCAAGGGCAGCCGGGGCTTTGGTAAGGGCAACTTCAAGGCCCTCTTCGAGGCCATCGAGCGCGAGCAGGACGCGCGCGGTAACCTCTGATCACAAGGAGCCAAGATGCCGATTTATCATCGATTGGGAAAGACTCCCCGCAAGAGACATCAGGTGTTTCGTCAGCAGGACGACAGCCTCTATCCAGAGCAGCTGGTGGGAAACAAGGGCTTTGTGGGGATCTCCTCTCTGCTCTACCATCTGCGGCAGCCGACCACCGTCAAGCAGGTGCGCCCCTTCGCCTCCGTCAAGCTGGAGGAAGATCCCGCCGCGACCTTGCGCCATCGCCACTTTCGCGCCCACCAGCTGGACGCCAGCGGCAGCGCGGTAACGGATCGCGTGCCGCTGCTGTTCAACAACGATGCGGCCTCCTACATCGTCGCTCCGGATCGCGAAGACGACTTCTTCTACCGCAACGCTCAAGGCGACGAGGTGGTGTACGTCTCCGAGGGTGAGGGAGTGCTGGAAAGCCAGTTCGGCGACCTTCCCTTCGTTCCCGGGGACTACGTGGTGATTCCCCGCGGCGTGCTGCACCGCTATCGCTATACCCAGGGGCCAGTGCGCTTCTTCATTATCGAGAGCGCCGGCTATATCCGCGTTCCCAAGCGCTATCGCAACGAGCACGGGCAGCTGAAGGAAGATGCTCCCTTCTCCGAGCGTGACTACAAGCTGCCTCAGAACCTGGTCACCCACGACGAAGAGGGCGAATTTCGCCTGCTGGTCAAGCAATACGATGCGCTCACCGAGCTGACTCTCGATCACCACCCCCTGGACGTGGTGGGCTGGGACGGTTTCTACTACCCCTGGGCGATCTCGATTCACGACTTCGAGCCGCGGGTGGGCCGCTTCCACCTTCCGCCGCCGGTGCACCAGACCTTCGAATGCGAAGGCTTCGTCATCTGTTCCTTCTGTCCGCGGCCCTACGACTTCGATCCGACCTCGGTACCGGCGCCCTACAATCACTCCAACGTGATGTCCGATGAGGTGCTGTACTACGCGTCGAGTGAGTTCATGAGCCGCAAGGGCATCGAATTCGGTTCCGTCACGCTGCATCCCGACGGTATTCCCCATGGTCCCCACCCCGGGCGAATGGAGGACTCCATCGGAGCTAAGGAGACGGACGAGCTGGCGGTGATGTTCGATACCTTCCGTCCGCTGAAGGTGGCGAAGAATATTCTCTCGGTAGAGGATGACTCGTATCAGCGCAGCTGGGTCGACGCCATTTCCTGAAATACCGAATCTGTTCGTGTCGTGCTATAACGGTGCGCAGACAGAAGAACGAGCTTGACGGGTAGCTAGCGACCTCGGGATCTCGCCTGGGGTCGCGCTTCCGCAGCCTGGCATTGCAATTCCTTAATTCCAACCATGCCAAGTTGAGCACGGTGGGATGCTCGATGGTTGATTTTCGCCAGTTAGATTCGAAGCTCCGAGTCTCGGAGTGGCGGGCTTGGAGCCCGCGGATGAGGTGTGTTCTCTCGAGCCTCGGCAACGGCTTTGTGCTGCCGCTGGTCCCGGCTCTATTCCTGGCCTTCGCTCTCTTGCTCGGTTGTGACGGAGAGCCGGAGCCCACCCGGCTGAAGGTGGTGATCTCCAGCCCCGGTGGAAGCATGGGTGATTCTTATCGCCAAGGGATCAATGCCGCAATTACGGAGTGGCGGGAGAATGCTCCCTCCCTGCAGATCGAGCCGGTCTATCGCGAGACCCTCTTCCTCAGGCGAGGCCAGCGGCGTCAGCAAGACCCGGCAGAAAGCCCCTGGGAACGAGCGCTGCGGCTGGAGCGAGAGACGGCGGAGGCCGCGGCAGCGGATCCAGAGGTGGTGGCCTACATCGGTCCCGGGATGAGCGAACAGGCCAAGATCTCGCTACCGATCCTGAACCGCGCGGGCATTCCGCAGATTTCGACGACGGCGACCTGGCCCGGTCTTACCGAGGCGGGTTTTGGGCCCGGCGAACCGGGGATGTACTACCCCTCGGGGCGTACCCACTTCTTCCGCCTGGTGCCTCACGATGGATATCAGGCGACGGCAGCGGCTCGCTGGTGCATCGAGATGGGCTACGAGCGCATCTTCGTGGTGCACAGCTCAGGCGTCTACAGCCTGGGTTATGTAGGGATCTTCACCGAGGCGATCAACGATGCTGACCTCGAAATTATTGGCCATTATTCGTGGAATCCGCATTCAGCGAGTCCGGAAGAGCTGCTGAAGGTCGTTGAATCTATCGTCGAGGCGTCTCCCGATGTGCTTTACCTGGCGGACAACAGTGGACGGCATACCGTACGCCTATTGGAGGAATTGGGGGCTCGTGCACCGCAGCTGCCGGTAATGGCGCCGGACTACCTGATGCGCATCGAGTACCGCTGGCGGTGGACTCGTCCCCCCCAATTGACCCTGTTGACGACCTCGCCTTCGTCTCCAGAACACTTTCAGTGGTCGACTCCCGGGGGTAGTGACTTCCGCGAGCGCTTCGTGGATCTTTATCTCCGGGAACCGGATCTGGAAGCCGCCAAGGGCTACGATGCGATGAGCATTGTGCTTCATGCCCTCACCGGGGCTACCGATCGGAGTCGAGAAGGGCTGATGGAAGCGATCCGCTCTTCCGAAGGTCACCCCGGCCTCTTTGGCTCGATCGCTTTCGATCGCAGTGGGGATCCGAGGGAAACTTCGATCTACGGCTATCGCCTTGGGGAGTCCGGCTGGGTTCATGAGGTGACGCTGTGACGGTTCTGGGTTTCGCCAACGGGATTCCGGGCTCCGCCGTCGGAGTGTTGGGCTCCGCTGTCATCGTCTTGGGCTTCGCCAATGGCAGGGATTTATGAGCCGGGGCCGGGTCAGCACCGTCAGCCGCCAGCTATTGCGGCGGGTCGCGCTGCTGGGATTGCTGTGTCTGGCGGGCTTCTGTCTCGCGCTTTTGCTTTCCCTACAGCTGGTTCGGGAGCGACTCAGCGCCGAGTTGAGGGCTACCAGCACCGAGGTGGCGGATTCCATCGACGCGCTGCTGGGGGGTGTCCAGCGAGACCTTGGGGCGACTTCCGGATTTGTCGCCGCGGGGCTGGAGGCTTCGATGGCGCGGGGAACGCCGATCGAGGCGGGGCATCCGGATCTGTTGTCGATCCGCACTTGGTTTCGAGAGTCTCTGGAGCGCGAGGACGCGATCTATCGGCTGGCTTTGCTGGGAGCTGACGGGAACCTCCTTCTCCACCGTCAGCGAGTCGCCCTGGTGACCATGGACGAGGGGCTCGATCCCTGGCTTCAATCCCTCTCAGTATCGGATCACGAACACCTCGGCCAGGTGGATTTCATCGGCGTCGGAGGCGAAGGGGGAACGAAAATCCCCTTCGTCACTCTCAGCAAGCCGGTGCGAGGGACCCAGGGTGAGCTGCTGGCGAATCTAGTGGCGCGAATCGATCTATCCTCTCTTTGGAGTCATATCAGCTCCCTAGAGGTCGGTCGAGAAGGCTCCATCCTTTTGCTGGACGAGGAGGGGCACCTGCTGGTCTATCGGGACCTGGAGATGATTCAGGGTCGGGTCGAAAGCGCTCCTGCTAGTGGGGCGCAGGCGGCGGTCGGATTGTCTGATGAGATCAAGCTGCAGCGAAATCATTACGGGCGATGGGTGGTCTCCCTCACGGAGTCGCTGGATCGCATCGCGCCGTGGGTCGTGGTGGTCCAGCTGCCGGCGCGGGAAATCCTGGTGCCCTTTGCGCTTCAGGCTCTTCCGCTCCTGCTGCTGCTCAGCCTGGTGGGGCCGGTGGTCTACGGCATCGTGCTCTTCACCCGTCAACGCATCGTCGCTCCGCTGCAGTCGCTGCTCTACGGCGTGCGCCGCTTCGGTGAGGGGCAGCTGGATTTTCGAATTCGTCTCGACCATCAGGATGAGCTAGGGGATCTCGCCGGCACCTTCAATCTGATGGCTCGAGAGCTGCGCAGCACCATCGCCGACCTCGAGCTGCGCTACGAAGAGCTGAAGCGGGCGGAGCAGGCGCTGCGGGAAACCAAGGAGCAGCTGGAGCAGAGGGTGCAGGAGCGGACCGCGGACCTCGAAGCGACCAACGAAGAGATGAAGGCCCTGCTCTATCTTGTCTCCCACGACCTGCGGGCTCCGCTGATCAACCTCAAGGGGTTCGCCAACGAGCTCCGGTTCTCGCTACAGGATTTGTCTCCGGCACTGCGGGCCAGCGTTGAGAATCAGCCGGCGGAGAGACGGGAGCCTCTGCAGAGGAGCCTCGACGAGGACATTCCGGAAGCGCTGGAGTTCATCGAGACCTCGGTATCGCGAATGGACGGCTTCACCCGGGCGTTGCTGAAACTATCTCGCGCCGGGCACCGGGAGCTGTTGCTGGAGACGGTCGAGGTCAGCACCGTGGTAGATCAGATCCTCCAGAGCCTCGCCTTCCAGGTAGAGCAGCGACAGATCACGGTGGAGGTCGGCCCGCTTCCGATGGTGGTGGCGGATCGTTTATCCATCGAGCAGATCTTCGGAAATCTGCTGACCAATGCCTTCACCTACGCCACGCCCAGCGAGCCGCGGGTCAAGATCGGTGGGGAGGAGCGCTCCGGAGAGACCCTCTACTGGGTGGAGGACAACGGCATTGGGATCAGTCAGGACGATTTAGAGAAGATCTTCCAGCCTTTCCGCCGCATCGATCATTCCCTTCATGAAGGCGAGGGGATGGGGCTGACCTATGCCCAGGCGCTGGTGCGACGCCACCGTGGCCGCATTTGGTGCGAGTCCGCCAAGGGGGAGGGTTGCCGCTTTCTCTTCACCGTCTCTCACGAGCTGCAGAGTCGGGTGTCGCCGGAAGATCCCGCTTCCGGCGCCGAGGCGCGGCAGGTCGCCAGCTGATGCTCCCTGCTTCCCGATTCGAGCCGCTGGTTCGAGAGGGAGAGGGGGGTGGCCCGTCCACTTCGCAGACCGGGATTGAAGTCGGCTGTCGCCGGCCGCCGATGAAGAGATTCAGTCGAGGGCGCCGCCGCGCTGGGCGCGCCGGCTCGTCGGGCTTTACTCTGGTCGAGGCGGTGGTAAGCCTGGCTCTGATCGCCTTTATGCTGCTGCTGGCGGCATTGGTGATGGCGGAGCAGCGCCGGGGGCAGCGGCAGGTGGATCGCCATCGTCAGGCCATCGAGGTGTTAGACTGTGCCCTGGAGAGAGTGCGGGCGGGGGCGCTACCTCTCCAAAGCGGCTGGTTTCCGCTAGCGCAGACTTCTGACGGTACTTCCGACGGCACTTCCGGCGATGCCTTCGAGCCCGGAGAGCAGGAGCCTGGCGTTGGCGGAGAGGCGGGGGACCCGCCATCGGATCTCGAGGGAGCCTTGGTGCACCTCGAGGTGGAAGAGGAGCCGGCGGAGGTGGAGGGTCTCTATCGGGTTCGGGTGACAGTGCTGCTGGCGGGAGAATCCGGTACGGACTCGGGAGACGCGGTGCGTCGCAGCGCGGAGACCCTGGTGTGGCGTCGTTCCCTCGATTGATCTCGCCAGCCCCTGGGCTGCGCCGCTCTCGCAGGCTCCCGGGAGCCGGGGGAGGCTTCACCCTGGTGGAGATGCTGGTGACCCTGCTGCTAGTGCTCCTGGTGCTGGTGTTGTCGATGCAGCTACTGCGCTCCTCTGGGGAGCTGCTGGCGAGCTCCGCCGACAGTGACCTCGGCCGCCGGTGGGAAGTGCTTCATCGCCAGCTGCGCCACGACTTACAAAGTGCGCCCCAGGTCGCCAGCCTGCCGCTATGGAGCTCGGGAGGGCTGGCGCTGGACCGTCATCCGGTGGCGCCCCCGGGAGGTACGTTGGTCTGGTCGCTGGATCGGGGCCGCCTGCTGCGGGACCGCTTCGACGCAGAAGGAGAGCGCGACTCTCGCCGGGTGCTGCTGGATGGCGTTCTGGCCTGGAGACATCGCCGGGCTGGATCTCTCATCGAGGTGGAGGTCACGCTGGATGCCGGGGAGCGGGGGGAAGTGACCAAGCGCTGGGAGGTCGCCTTGCGCAACCAGCGGCGGAGCAACTCATGGTGAGGTCGCCTAAGGATCAGCCAGCGATAAAGAATTCAGCGATGGTGAGGTCGATCGAGGGCCAAGGAGAGCGTGGAGCCGCTCTGGTCACCGCGCTTCTGACCCTCCTGTTGGTCTCCGTCGCCCTAGCCATCGCCGGAGGCAGCCTGCTGATGGATCTCCATGCTTTGCGTCATGAGGCGCGGGCGGTAGAAGTTTCCGCCCTCACCGACGCGGCGGTCGCCGATGCCCTGGCGCATTTATCCGCGGACGACTCCTTTGCCGGCTTCACCGCCTACGGCTTTGGCGAAGGAGAGCTGGAGAGCGCCGTGAGCTTCGAGGGTGGGTTGCGCTATCGGGTGCGGGCCGGCGCCTCGCTGCGGGGCTCTGGCCGCTGTGTGGAAGTGGAGGTGAGTCGCCAGCAAGAGCGACTTACCGTCTTACGGTGGAGTCGACTCTACGAGGGCTCGGCGGCGGAGGCTTCCGCCTGCATTGCCGCGATCAACTCGCTATAACCCTGGCGAAAGCTGGGATAGCGGTAGCGAAAGCCCGAGCCCACCAGACGCCGGTTGCGGCACCGCTTATTGCCCCGGGGGGCAGGTTCCTGGGCCACCCGATGAGCCGGAGCGTCGACGCCGAGGGCGTCGGCGAGGAAGCGCAGCACTTCGCAGCGATCCGCCGGCTCCTCGTCAACGCCGAGGTAAAGGGGCTGACGCCGGGATTCTTCGAGAGTGAGCAGATGGGCGAGGAAGCCGGCGGCATCCCTGCGATGAAGGCGGTTGGTGTAGCGCGGTGGCCCTTCGACGCAAAATCCTTCGCCCCGGCGAACCTGATCGATCAGGCGGGTGCGGCCCGGTCCGTACAGCCCGCCGAAGCGGACGATGGAGAGGCGCTCCACCCGCCGGGATATCGCTTCCTCAGCCCTCAACAAGGCTCGTCCGGTGGTGCTGGTGGGGGCCGGAGCGGAATCCTCGTCCACCCAGGAGCCGTCCTGGGTACCGTAGACGCCGGTGCTCGAGGCGTAGAGCCACGGTGGACGCTGGCCGCAAGCCTCCAGCGCCGAGTGAAGATTGATCGCGGCATCGCGATAGGCCCGCAAATAGGCTTCTTCGTCGAATCGATCGGCGGAAATCAGGTAGACCACCGCGTCTACCGCGGGCAGCTCCCCGAGCTGAGACGGCTCCAGGAGGTTGGCCTGAAGCGGGTGAATCGAGGAATGCTGGGGCTCCACGGCGCCGCGACGCAATGCCCAAACCCGCCATCCCGCTTGCGCCAGCAGCAGCCCTAGCTCGCTTCCGATGTAGCCATATCCGGCGATCAGCACGCGGCCGGCGGCGGATTCGCTCGGCGCGCTCATCTCGAGGGCTCGCTTTGGATGTCGGAGAGCTCCGGTATCTCTACGTTGAGTGGGTGCTGGCCGCTATCGCTGGGCCTTGCCTGGAGCTGGAGGTAGAAGGTGCTGCCCTCCCCCAAGGTGGAGTCACACCACAGCCGTCCGCCATGGCGTCGCATCAGGGCCTGAGCGTAGGCTAGGCCCATGCCCTCCCCGGGTTGCTCTTGGGGGCCACAGCGGCGCAGTGGTTGAAAGACTTTCTCGAGATCTTCCGGCGAGATCCCTCTTCCCGTATCTCGGACCCACAATTGCACTTCTTGGCCCAGGGCGGTGCCGCCGACGTGGATTCGGCCGGGGCGCTGGGGATCGAGATAGTTGATGGCGTTGTGGAGCAGGTTCGCCAGCACCTGCTCCATCGAAAAGCGGTCGGCGATCAGCGGCGGGAGCTCGTCCACCGTCACCTCGGCGTCGGCGGAGTTGATCTCGAAGGAAAGAGACGCGAGGACTTCCCGCACCAGAGCGTCGAGATCGAGAGTCTCTGGCTCCAGCTGGCGGCGGCCGGCCCGGGCCAGCTTCAGTAGCGCCTGGATCAGAGCATCCAGGCGGCCGACCGCGGATTCGATGTGTTCGAGAGCTTCCGGGACGTGGCTGCGCAGCGCCTCCAGGGCTCTCTGGCGCGCCCGACTTTCCGCCGCCGGCCTGCTGCTCTGCGAGTCAGCATTCTGGCCCTCTCGGGGCGGGGATGGCTCGTCGAGTGGAGGCGATGGGTGGACCAGCGCTTCCACCTGCTCGAGGCTGAGACGAAGCTCCTGGGCAAAGCCCCTCAGGTTGACCATGGGAGCCCGCAGGTCGTGGGAGATCAGCGCGAGGAAGGATTTCAGCTCCTCGTTGGTCTGGCGCAGGGCCTGCTCCGCCCGCTTGCGCTCGGTGATGTCACGGTTGATGCTCAGGATCGCCAGGCCGCCACCGTATTCCACGATCGCTGCCCGCACCTCGAGATTCATCAGCGTGCCGTCGGAGCGGTATTGCTTGGTCTCGAATTCGTGAAAATCTCCCTTCCACAACACCTCGTGAAGATGCTGCTTGCCTTGCTCCAGGTCATGGGAGACGGACTCCAGAGACATGCCCACCAGCTCCTCCCGGGGGATTGCGTAGAGCTTAGCCGCCGCTGGGTTTGCCTCCAGGATGACCTCGTCTTCCGGTCGAAAGATGAAGATCGCGTCGTGGGCGTTCTCGTAGAGACCGCGATAATCCCGCTCGCTTTGGAGAAGAGCCTCCTGAATGCGTCGGCGCTCGGTGATGTCCTCGCAGGCGGTGACGATAGACAGCGGGCGCCCGCTGTCGTCGCGCACCAGATCGGAGGTCAGCTGGACCGGGAAGCGGGAGCCATCCTGGCGGATATTGACGCTCTCTCGACTCCAGCGTTCCAGCTGCTCGACCTCCTGTGGCTTCATTGGGCGACTGAGCTCCTCGATGCCGAAAATAGAAGACTTCTTGCCGACCAAGGCTTCGGGGGTGGACTGGGCCATGCGCGCCTGGGCTGGGTTGACGTAGAGCAAGCGACCATCGAGGTCCTTGATAGAGATTCCCAGATCGGTGGCGGCGATTCCCTTCTCGAGCATCAGCCGCTGCCGATCGCTCTCTCGCCTCGCCCGCAGGACCTGGAGACTGGTGCTCTCTAGCACGCGGTATTGCAGCGCCATCAGCAGCCCGAAGAGCATCAGATGGACGATGATCAAGACCTGCTGGACCTGGAGGGCGAGGATGCTGGAGGCGCCGACGAGGTGAGCGATGAAATGCGCCACCGGCAGCAGCAGAGCGTAGAGAGCCAGGCGGCCGAGGAGTCGGGCGGCGACCGCCTCTGGTGGCTCATCCAGATTGAGGTGCTCGGATGAGCGCTGCTCCGGCTTGCCCCAGGTGCGAGCACTGGCGAGGAAGAGCAGGCTGGAGATGGACAGCGCGAAAAGGGCTTCCCAAAGCGGGGGGAGGGTGGGGGTCATGAGGCTCAAATGCATTACCGAAGCGGAGAGCGGCAGGCAGTGGGCAATGGCGCTGATCAGGTAGATCTGTCGCCAGGAGCGATTGTGGGTAGCGCGCCAGAGGAAGGCAGATCGCAGCGTGAGGTGAGCGACGATGAAGGAATAGAGCACTAAAGAAGGGGAGCGGCTGGCAAAGAGCGGCGGGGCGAAGACATCCGGAATCAGGCAGAAGTAGAAGAAGAGACTGGCGGTGAAGACCACCGCCCCGGTGGTGTCCAAGCGGCGGCTTCCCCGACGTCCGGTGAGATGGGCGTGGATGTCCGGGCGGGCGCCGGCGCCGACCAGATACAGGCCGTAGATCGCTAGAGTCATGCCGTCGAGGATCAAGAGCCAATCTTGGCTTGGTCCATGGCTCAGACCGAAGAAGTGGAAGAAGGTGCCTTCGGGCTTCGAGTGCATCGAAGACACCACCACCATGCGCAGGGACATCAAAATGGAGGCAGCGCCGATCATCGACCAGAAGAGTCGATCTTCGGCGTGAGAGCGATCTGTGCTGCGCAGAATCCCGAGGCCACAGCCCAAGGTAAAGAACGCGAAGGCCAAGCCGAGCCAGACCGTTTTTTGGGGCGAGTCGGGGAAAGCGAGCGCAAGACCGAGGATCACCGCGAGAAAAATTGCGGCGATGCGCACCCACCCATCGATTCGAAGACTCTTATTCATCATGGCTCAGGAGGAGCTACTCCACCCTATTCGACTTGTGAGCGTAGGGGAAGGGCACTCTAGGTGCGGGCGAGAGCTGGATGGTGGCGCCTGGCGCCGCCATCCGTTCAGGTTGCATCAGCGTAAATCTGTCTAACGTGCTTCCGTCGCAAGATCGTCGCTGGTTTGCTCCTCATTCGATCGATCTCGTGATTTGCCCTATTCGTTCGATCGACTAAGTGGCCCTTCGCTATGGTACTCAACTCCGTAATCGAATCGTCGACCAATTCTTGGGTTGCCACACGATCCGCGGCCCTGGAGCGGGTCAACGCCTTCCTGCCCCGGGCTGGTGCGCTCTACGCGCGTACTCGGAACTATGATCTCGGCCCGGATCACCGAGACAATATCTCTCTGCTCTCTCCCTATACTCAGACCCGCCTGGTGCAGGAGGGGGAAATCGTGCGCCGTGTATTGCGACAACATTCCCCGCAGGCGGCGGAAAAGTTCCTTCAGGAAGTCTTCTGGCGCACCTATTGGAAGGGCTGGCTAGAGATGCGGCCGCAGCTATGGCGCGAATACCTCTCCGAAGTCGAGGAAGCGTTTGGCCTTCTTGCCCACCGCGACGCGCAGCGGCGCATCTATCCACAGGCGATCGCCGGAGAGAGCGGAATCCAATGCTTCGACGCCTGGGCGCGAGAGCTGGTTGAAACCGGCTACCTACACAACCATGCCCGGATGTGGTTTGCGAGTATCTGGATCTTTACCCTGAAGCTGCCATGGCAGCTGGGTGCGGACTTCTTCTATCGTCACCTGCTGGATGGCGATCCCGCTTCCAATACTCTTTCCTGGCGATGGGTTGGGGGATTACAGACCCGCGGGAAGCACTATTTGGCCAGGGCTTCGAATATTGCGCGCTACACCGAGGGTCGATTTGACCCTCAGGGGGAGCTGGTAGAGGACGCTGCCCCTCTGACTCCAGATGCTCCCTTTGAGAGGGTGGAGATCCCGCCGCTGGCGCCGGTGACTGTAGGGTCGGCAACTGCAGGGCCGGCGACCGGTCTGCTGATGCTGGCGGAAGACACCAGCGTCGAGACCTTCGGCGAGCTCATGGAGCTGCGTCCCCGGGCGGTGGCGGGACTCTCCCCGCGGCTTCTCGCCCAGCTCCACCGGGTCGACGACAAGGTGGTGCGCTTTCGACGGGCGGCGCTAGAGGATGGCTTGAATCGGGTGAGGGAGGCCTTGGGCCTGGAAAAGAGCCAAGCGCCGCTTCTGTTTGAGCTGTCGGCCGAGGAAGTGATCCGGTCGGAGGCGGCGGAGCTGCTGCTGCCGCGCTTATTGGCCTGGGCTGAAGAGTTCCAGCTCGAGCGCATCGCCGTCGTCGCCCCCGCCGTGGGGCCGTGGCAAGCTCTCTTGGAGCGCCTCGGTCCGCTGCTAGAGCGAGAGAACCTCCCTTTGTGCCCGCTGCGCCGTCCCTGGGATCGCGCCCTCTACCCCTATGCGACCCAAGGCTTCTTCGCCTTCAAAAAGAAAATTCCCGGAGTCCTCGAGCGACTGGAAGATCTGCTCTGAGGGTCCGGGAAGGAGCTCGCGAGGGAGCTCGCGGTAGGCCGCTATGGGAAGGAAAGCTCGGGGGCCTAGATCTCCTCGAGGTAGAGGGAAGGGTCGATGGGCTTGCCGTTCTGGAGCAGCTCGAAGTGGAGGTGGGGTCCCTTGGAGACTCCGGTGTTCCCGACTTTTCCGAGCTGCTGACCGGCGGCAACTCGCTGTCCCGGGGTGACGTCGAAGCTCGATAGATGGCTGTAGAGGGTGGCGAATCCGCCGCCGTGATCGAGCACCACGATGGTGCCGTAGGCGGTGTTCTCGTCCAGGTTCTCGGTGGCGATGCGCACCACGCCATCGGCGGCGGCGACCACCACGCTGCCCTTGGGAGCGGCGAGGTCGATGCCCTTGTGCTGCTTGCGCTCACCGTTGATGGGATCTCGGCGCATTCCGAAGTCCGAGGTCAGGCGCGCTCCGGGAGTGGGGTGCACCAGGCGCGGAGCCTCCGCGGTGTTCCGGTCGGCGGCGGGCTGGCGATAATGGGCGCGGGTGGCGAGGGCCCGCGGGGCCGAAGAGCGGGAGCTCCGCGGCGTGGCGCTACGGCCGTTGGCGTCATCGAGATGGTATTCCTCGTGATCGACGTGCGATTCGCCGCAGTCTTTGGAGTCTTCGCAGTCTTGGTGACGTTCCTGGTGCTCCTTTTCGACTCGTTCCCGATGCTTTCGGTGCTCTCTCTCGACCCGCTCGCGATGTTCGCGGTGCTCCTTCTCGACCCGCTCGCGGTGTTCGCGGTGCTCCGCTTCCACTCGGGCCTGGTGGGCGCGCATCTCTTCGCGGCTCAGGCGGCGATGCTCTTCCGCTCGTTCGCGATGCTCTCTGTGGGCTTCTTCGGCCTCGGCCTCGATCTGTGCGCGGCGGTCCTCGAGCTGGGTCCGCATCCGGCGGCTGATCTCGGTGGTTCGCTCCTGAATTTCCGCCTCGATGCGGCGGCGTTCCTCTTCGTTGGGAATCTCGCCCGCTTCGATTCGAGCTTCCATGTCCGCTCGCGCCGCTTCATGAACTTCCCGCAGTCGCAGTCGCTGCTGCTCGATGTCTTCCCTCAGCTGGGTCTCCATCTCCTCGCGGCGGGTTTCGAACTCTCGTCTCTGAGCCTCAATCTCGTGGCGCCGGGTCTCGCCGCGTCTTCGCAGCTCCTCGGATTCCGCCCGCCGGGCTTCCCGAGCCCTGTCTTGCTCGCCCCGGCGAGCTTCCTGCTCAGCGCGTCGGGACTCGATCTCCTGGCGCCGGGCCTCCTGAGCCTTTTCTTGCTCGCCCCGGCGAGCTTCCTGCTCACTGCGTCGGGCCTCCCGCTCCGCCTCTCGTGCCGCGCGGGCTTCTTCCCTCACGGCCTTTCGCTCTTCCTCGGAAAGCTCTTGCTGATTTTCGGCGTTGGGCGCTGGGGGGGCGGGAGGCGCCTGGGCGAGGAACAAGGCAGGGGCCGCTGGCGGTGCGGGACCCGTGATCCCTGGGGCTGGCGCTACGACCGCTGGGGGCGCCGGGGGTTGTTCCCCCAGCATGACCGGTGCTGGGGCCGGGATTGGAGTTGGGGTTGGTGCTGGGGCCTGAAGGGCGTTCTCCTCCTGAGGAGGCGCTGGGGGGGCTGGGGCTAGGGGGGCGTCTGCGCTAGCGAGGGGGGCTTCGGGAGGCGTCGGTGCCTCACCGCCAGAGGCCATGGGCAGAATGATGAGAGCGAGGGCGAGAACTCCAAGGCGGGTAGCGAAGAGCGACAAGGGGTGGGTTTTCCGTCTGCCGGTGCGCTGAGAAAGAATGTTTTCGAGACGCATCTTGAGTCTCCTAGCTTCGTTGCTGAGGGGTGGGGGTGGGGAAATGGCAGACGCGCTAGCAACCTTGGCAGGCGTCTGGCCGTCGGCCTTCGCCGCCTCTTGGCGGTGAGCCGAATCGTGAGAAGAAGAGGGCGGATGCTCCGCCGGATAGCTCGCGAGCCAATGCTCTAGTTCGTCATTGGAGGGCTCCCCGGGCTCTAGGGCAGGCCAGGGGGCGCGGCCCAGCGTGCCGATCAGGCTTCCGCTGTCGGCTGCCGAGGAAGCTCCCTGAGAGCGCTGGCTGGCGACCGCCAGCAGGCTGGCTCCATAGCGCTGCGGAGGCAGGCAGCGGGCGGCGAGCACGGTGGCGTCACAGAGCTGCTCGCGAACTTGATAGAGGCGGCCGGTCACCCAGCGTACGGCGGGATGAAAGAACCACAGAGCATTGACCGCCGCCGCCAAGGGCACCCCTACGGTGTCGCCGCGGGCAATGTGGGCGAGCTCGTGGGCGATCACCGGCTCGAGGCGTTGGGGAGACCAAGTGCTGAGAGCCTGAGGAAGGGCGATGATGGGGCGTCGCCAGCCGGTGACGAAGGGGGCTGGAATCTGGGGTGAGGACACCAAGAGCACCGCCGGTCGGATGCCCAGCCGCCGCCGCCAGGAGCGCACCGTGGCGAGGTGCTCGGGATCGGTCACCTCCGCCGCCCGATGGGCCATCCGGCGCCAGGTGCGCAGCTGCCACGCCAGGCGCAGGCCCGCCAGGGTGGAGATTCCGAGCCATATCAGCAGGGTCAGCTGCATCCACCAAGAGCTGGCGGAGCGGTCTGGAGTGGTGTCCGAAGTGAGGTTGCCTGGTTGGGAGGCGAAGGTTGGGTTGGCTACCGCCTGTCGAAAGATCTCCAGATCGGCCTCTGCCGAGGGTGGGGGCGCGGCCTGCCAACTAGCGATGGTGCTCTGCAGCCAGGGTTCGACTCCTGCAGCCGGGCTCCAGGGGGCCGAGAGGTCCGGGGGCAGCACCAGGCGGATCAGGACGATCCACAACAATCCCTCCTGAAGAGCCGGGGCCCGTCGACCGAGGGCAAAACAAAGGGCGAGGATCGGCAGCGCGAGAATTCCGGCATACAGGGCGTTGCGGCCCAGGGCCTCCAGAACGAATTCAGCCATTACCCCTGCTCCCCTTCTCCATCGGATTGGGTACCGGAATCGGTGCCCAATAGGCGGCTCAACTCCTCCACTTCTTCCGCGGAGAGGGATCCGCTGTGGGTAAAGAGGGGGACGACCTCCTGGGCATCGGTTTCCAAGACTCGGCGGGCGAAGTCCTGAACCAGCCGGGCGATGCCTTGGGGTTTGGAAATCAGGGCCTCGTAGACGAAGGCGCCGTGGAGGCTTCGGCGCTGCAGCACGCCCTTGCTGACCAGACGATCCATGGTGGTCTTCGTGGTGGAGTAAGCCCAGCCGCGCTGGGGGCCGATGGCGTCGTGAATCTCACGAACCGATGACGGCCCGCTCTGCCATAGCTGCTTGAGAACGTCGAGCTCGGTGGGGGCGAGGTCGGGCAGTTTGCTCTCGGGGGAATCGAGTCCAGCTCGGCGAGTCATGGCATCTCCTTAGAAATGAAGCACTGTTACTTGAGTAACAGTGTGGCTACTGTAGTCACAGAGCTATGGGCTGTCAAGGGGAAAATCAGCCCTTCGCCTAGGGGAGCTTCAGGGCAATCCGTCCTTCTGAAGATGCCCTCCTCCTCCGGCGGCGTTACAATGTTCTTTCTCTTCAGCGTCTCGAGGGAGTGACCGCTTCGACTTTCCTACGATCGTGGAAGCTCCCTCGCCCCCCTAGAACTCCGAGTTTTTGGGGGGATGACACCCAGAATCCGGAAGCTTGCCAGCCCGAAGGGCTTCCCGAATTCGATTCCCTCTTCTGCGAATCTCCTCGAGATCGCGTCCCGAGATCAGCCCACTATGCCCGACTCCCCTGCCGACTCCGCCCCCAACCGAATCCTGGACGGGAAATACGAGATCCAGAGGACTCTCGGTGCTGGAGGAATGGGCGAGATCTTTCTCGCTCGCCACATTCACCTTGAGCACCAGCGGGTGATCAAGGTGCTGAAGCCTGAGCTGGCGGAAGAGCCGGAGGCGCAGAAGCGCTTCCTGCGGGAAGCCCGGCTGGCAACGCAGATCAAGCACCCCAACGTCTCGATCCTGTATGACTACTCGAGGCTGCCAGAAGGTCGCTTCTACATGGTCTGGGAGTACATCGAGGGTCTGGATGTCGGGCGCTATCTGGAGCAGCGGGGGCCTTTCACCCTGCCGGATGGGGTGCGGCTAGCGATTCAGGCTCTTCGCGGGCTGGGAGCGATTCACGCCGCCGGGGTGATCCATCGGGATATCAGTCCCGATAACCTTATGCTCACCCGCGATGCGCGGGGTCATCTCTTGCTCAAGATCATCGATCTCGGGCTGGCGAAGGCCCTGGAGCCGGAGCCGGACTACGAGGTGACCCAGGCGGGCATGTTCATGGGCAAGCTGCAGTATTGCTCTCCAGAACAGGCCGGACTGCTTCAGGGGGAGACGCAGCTCGATTCTCGTTCCGATCTCTACAGCTTCGGTCTGGTGCTCTACGAGATGCTCACCGGCCAGCTGCCCTATCCCTCGGACGGAACGCCGGGAGCGGTCTTCAAGCGGGTCGACGAGAGCCCCATTCCCCTCTCCCAACGAGGTATCGAGGGGGTTCCCGCATCGCTGGACGGAATTCTTCTGCGCACCTTGTCGAAGGATCGTGACCAGCGCTTCATCTCTGCGGTGGAGCTCATCGAGGCCCTCGAAGGCACCCTTACCGAATTGGGCGTCCGTCGCCCTCGTCGCCCCGCGGGCTCCGCCCGCCCGAGGGTGGAACAGGAGGGGCTCCTAGGAGATCTCGGTGCGGCCTTCGCCAGCACCGCGCTGCCGGGAGATGGTTCCGGTGCCCAGCCTCAGAGCAGCGATTCGGCGACCCGGCCCATCACCCGGCAAGAGCGGCAGGTGCTTCTCGCTCAAATCGATCGAGCTGCAAAGAAGGTGAAAGAAGTGTCCAGACTCTACGACCTTGCGGAAGAGGCGATCGACGCTGGGCGTTTCGACGACGCGAAGCGCCTGCTGACGGAGCTAGAGCGAACCAGCCCTTCCGCCCCGGGGCTTCAGCAGCTGCGCCGACGCCTCGAGGCCCGCGGAGGAGCGGCGCTGACCGCTAGCTCGGCTGCGGGAGCGAGCACCACGCCGGTGCCTATCCTGGCTGGAGGCCCCATCGCCGAGGACGAATCCGAGGGGCTGGAAGGCCTCGACCTGGATTCTGATCTCGATATGGCTTTTCCTACTCTGGGAGGGGATTCCAGCGAAGTTTTGCCTCCCATCGGTCACGATCCCTCTCTCGGCATCGGGAATCGGGAGAGCTCCTCGCCGCCCGCGGCGGCTCTCCCCGCAGCAGGAGTCGCTCCACCCGCCGGTCCACTGCCGACGGTGAGCGTAACGCCAGCATCCTCCGGACCGTCGCCCCAGGGACCACCTTCTGAGCCTGTAGGCGAACCGCCGCAACACATCGAGAGGACTCCAGATCCCTCCAAGGAATTGGCCCAGGTTCAGGAGCTCGAAGCGGAAGACGCTCCGGCCTCTCGGGCGGAACGGGTTCGCGAGGCCGAGCGCATGGTGCAATCCGCGTTGGCGAAGGGCAATAAGGCGCTGGCGAAGCTCGCCCTGTCCACCCTCCTGGAGCTAGCGCCGGAGCACGGGAAGAAAGAGGAATACGAGAGCTGGATCGAGATGGTGGGGCAGGAAGCGAAGCAGCGAAAGAAGGCGGAGGACGCTCTCGAGCAAGGGCGGGGCGCGATCGGTGCCGGAGATTTCCGCGGGGCGAGAAAGCAGCTTGACCTGCTGCGGCGGCTCGAGGCGGTGGACCTGGCGGAACGGCTCGAGGTGGAGCTCGCAACCGCAAGGCAAAGCCAGACCAATACCCAGGAATTCGATCTGCGCAGCGTGCGCTTCGACGTCGCCCTGGAGAGTGGTGATCTCGCTGCCGCGGAGCAGCAGCTGCGGAGCATGGAGTCCCTCGGTCTAGCGAAGGTGACCCTCGATGGCTATCGTTCTCGCTTGGCGACCTCGGTAGCGGAGCAGCGGGAGGCTGCCGTGGTGGAACCTTTGGAGGTGCAGTTCCGGGCCCGCCTTAGAGAAGGTGCCTTCGAGCCCGCGCGGGCGGTGGCCCGAGAGCTGGCGGAGCTGCTTCCCGGCAGCGCGACTCCCGGCCGCTGGCTCGCCGAGGTAGCGGAGCGAGAGCAGAATCAGCAGCGCCGCCGCTCGGTGCTCACCGGGGTTTCCCAGGTGGAGGAATTCCTCGATGCCGGCGACGCGGTCAACGCGGAGATGGGCTTGCGCATCCTCAAGCAGCTGGCTCCCGACGACGATCGCTGGCCAGCGCTGGAGCGCCGGCTGGCGGCTCTGAAGGGCTGAGCGTCTACCGGGGAGCGGAGCGCGGCCGCCTCTTCTCGCTGCTGACTCGGTGCTGAAGCTGCTGGGGTTAGAAGCTCAGAGCTTCGCCCGTATTGCGGCGCGACGCCGGGAATGGGAAGCTCTAGGCTCCACACCCCCAGATTACGGGAAGACCTTGGAATTGAAGGGCTCGGAGGAATCCGCTGCTCTAGGATTTCCCCTTCGCATTCGCTAAGCTCCGCGCCCTCAGCAGGCGAAGAGCTGTAGCCGCCGAGGGATCAAAACGATCTGGTGCTTCGCTCTTCGTCTTCTCGTCTCGCTTTCCCACCCCGCCGACATTCTCCCGATCACTTTCCAGCGACGAGAGTCACGATATGAATCCCACAGATCCCAAGCTGCGCCACTACGCTTACATGAAGCTGGCGCGGGATTTTGATCTCAAGTTCAAGAACCTGCTGCTCAACGGCCGTATCTCGAAGTGGTATAGCCAGATTGGGAACGAGGCGACCACCGTTGCTGCCGGGTTCGCCCTAGAGCGGGGGGATGTGCTCTGCTCCCTGCATCGGGACCTCGGCGCCATTTTGACGGTCTACCTCGACCCGGAGCGCACCTTTCCTGGACTGGGCCTAGGAGCGGGGGACTCTCAGCGGCCGGAGCCGGAATCGATCCTCCACCGCCTCGCCTGCCAGCTTCTGGGGCGAGATGCGGGCTTCTCCCGCGGCGTGGAGCGCTCCTTTCACTACGCTCACGTGGATTCAGCAGCGGGGATCCACCACTTTGGGATGATCTCCCATCTCGGAGCGATGATTCCCGTGGCGGCGGGCTGTGCCTTTGCCCTCAAGCAGCAGGGCAGTGATCGGGTCGCGATCAACTTCATCGGCGACGGCGGAACCTCCACCGGGGATTTCCACGAAGGCCTCAACATGGCCGCGGTGTGGAAGCTGCCCCTGGTGCTGGTGGTGGAGAACAACCGCTACGCCTTCTCCACTCCGGTGTCTTCTCAATTCGCCTGCGAACGGCTGGCGGACCGCGGCGTTGGCTACGGAATCGCCGCGGAGCGGGTGGACGGCAACGATCCCGAAGCGGTGCACTCGGTGATCACCGAGGCGGTGGCGCGGGCCCGTCGAGGTCAAGGGCCCACTCTGGTGGAGGCGGTTCTCGGCCGCATGCGCGGTCACAGCGAGGGCGATGATTCCCTGAAGGTCGTGCCGGAAGAGGAGCTCGCGGGCTACATGGCCGAGGATCCGGTGCCCGCGACGGCGCAGCGGCTGCGGGACGCTGGCCTGCTGACGGCAGAATTCGAGGGTCGCCTGGACGAGCGCATCGAGGCGTTGGTGAATCGCACCATCGACGCCGCGATCGATGAGCCGGAACCAGACGCCGCGGTCGCTCGCCGGCCGATCTTCGCGCCGCTGCCGGAGGTCTTGGCAAAAGCCTCCTCGGCTTCCTCTGCTGAGGTTTTGGAGCCGGCTGAGGGTGGCGACAAAGCGGCGCTGAAGACCTATGTGGAAGCCATCCATCGCGCGCTTCAGGAAGAGATGGAGCGAGACGACTCGGTGGTGCTCATGGGGCAAGATATCGGCGTCTTCGAGGGCGCCTTCCGGGTCACCCGGGGGCTCCATCAGCGCTGGCCCGAGCGGGTGCTCGACACGCCCATCGCCGAGAGCGGAACGCTGGGCATTGCCGCCGGTTCCGCGCTGATGGGTTTCCGGCCGGTGGTGGAGATGCAATTTGCAGACTTCATTTCCTGTGGCTTCAACCAGCTGGTCAACGTCATCGCTAAGCTCTACTACCGGTGGGAGCTGCCTTGCCCCGTGGTGGTTCGACTCCCTTCCGGAGGCGGAGTGGGGGCGGGGCCCTTCCATTCCCAGAACCCAGAAGGCTGGTTTACCCATGTTCCCGGGCTGAAAGTGGTGTGTCCGGCCACGGCGCAGGACGCCCTCGGCTTGATGAAGGCGGCGATTCGAGACCCGAATCCGGTCCTTATCCTGGAGCACAAATTCCTCTATCGCCGAGTCAAGGAGGTCTTGCCGGAGGGAGATCACCTGGCGACGATCGGCGAAGCGAGGGTGGCACGAGAGGGGGATGCGCTCAGCTTCATCGCCTATGGAGCCTCGGTTCCGATGGCCCAGGAGGCCGCCAGCGCGTTGGCGAAGGAAGGGGTGGAGGCCGAGGTGATCGACTTGAGAACCCTTGTTCCCTTCGACGAAGAGACCGTGCTCGCTTCGGTCAAGAAGACCTCTCGAGTCGTGGTGGTTCACGAGGATACCGTGACCAGCGGCTTCGGCGCAGAGATCGCTGCACGCATCGCCGAGAGGGCTTTTGCGTGGCTGGACGCTCCGGTGCGCCGGGTGGCATTCCCGGACTTTCCGGTGCCCTTCTCCAAGGGGTTAGAAAAAGAGCTGATACCGAACGTGGAGTCACTGCTCAGTGCTGCCCGGGACGTGCTCTCGTACTGAGCTCCGATCCGGGGGCTTTCCGGCTCGTCTGCTCTGGCAGCCGCCGCAAGATCGGCGCAGGCGCGGTGGACTGGGAGCCTAGAGCGTCTAGAGCGTGAGGGGAAGAGATGCCTGGCGTAGGGGGGAAGGGGCACCGCCGCCGGTGGCGAGGGGTGAAATCGCTTGTTGAGAGGGCGATCCGAGGCCGTGATCGTCAAATCATTGCTTGATTTGATGCCTTTCTGCGAGAAATGGCTCTCTCGCAAAATGATATAGATGCCAGGCGTAGGTTTTGAACAACCCTCTCATGGCTTCTAATCAAGAAACAACAGTCAAAAGTTGTGAATTGGCGTACCCTCTAGGGTCCGCAAATTGCTCTCACGACCTCATCCCCCAGCGAACCCTCCGCTGCGTTTCTCCCTACGTGGTCTCCGCCGCGTAGTTTTCCGTTGAGCTTAGTTGATTGAGGAGGGCCGGCCATTGCCGGATGAACAGGAAGGAGCTCCTCTGGAATGCAAACCCCAACACCCAACCCTGTGCAGGTGTATCTCGATAGCCTGCCGGCGCGTAACGAGCGAAATGCCCGCGAGGCTCTCTCTGTGCTTGCGGAAGTTGTCGAATGGGACCCGAACTCTCGCAATGGGTCCGTAAGCGCCCTCAGCGCCCCGTGGTGGACGCTGAGCGTCGATCAAGCGTTGCGAATTCAGGAAGATCTAGTGGAGGGGGAAGTGCTCTCCATCACGACCGGTGAGCCCCTGGCGCCCACCGCGGTGAATCGCTACCTTCAGGCGCTCAAAGGCGTTCTGCGTCAGTGCTGGCGACAGAAATTAATGCCGGACGACGCCTATCTGGAAGCCTCTGCCAAGCTGCGCACCCTGCCCCCCGGCAGCGTGCGCTAGGCCTTCTGGAGCTTTCCTCGCCGCTCTAGGGTGACCTGTTCACCCTGGAGCCCTGGGCTCATTGCGTGATGAGCCCCCCGGAGTCATCTTCCGCTCCTCTGTCTATTTCTGGCCCAAGAACGGTGAGCCCCACGTACGGCGGCTGCCGTCACCCCAACTCCTGCCGGTCCATAGGAAGTCGGCTGGACAGAGAGGCGGCTCAACAGGGCGTCGACTGGATAGGGCGCTGAATCGGCAGGGGTTCAAACTCGATAGGAGGTGGCTTCCGGATGATCCCGCAGCCACCGAACCATCTCTCCCAGCCCCTCGGCAAAGGTATGGCTCGGCTTCCAGTCTAGAACCGAGCGAACTTTGTCATTCTGGGCTAGCAGGCGCTGTACTTCCGCGGCGGTGGGCCGCAGCCGTTCGTGATCTTGGTGGATGGTGAGCTTCTTGCCGAGGTGCTCGCCGACCAGGCGCACGACATCGGTGATGCTGTAGTCCGTTCCGCTGCCGACGTTGAAGATCGGGTTGTCGGCCCTGGGCCAGTGGATCAATCGCTCGTAGAAGGCGGCGAGATCTTTGACGAAGAGAAAGTCTCGGCGAGTATCCGTTGCGCCGAGATGGAGCACGTCCCCCCGCAGCGCCTGCTGCACGATGACCGGAATGACCGCCCGCAGTGATTGGCGGGGCCCAAAGGTGTTGAAGGGGCGGACGATGACCGCGTCGACCTCGGGGTAGGACTTCAGGTATGCGTAGACGAAGCGCTCCGCCGCGACCTTCGACGCCGCATAGGGCGAGCAGGGCAGGAGCGGGGCTTCCTCGCCGATGGGGATCTGGGGATTGTTGCCGAAGACTTCGCTGGTGGAGGCGAAGACCAGGCGTGTTCCGGGGCGTCGGCGCATCGCTTCGAGAAAGTGCAGCGTGCCTTCCGCATTGGTCTCGAAGTAGCTGCGGGGGGCGAGGAAGGAATGGGGCACGCTGACCACCGCGGCGAGGTGAAAGCAGCAGGTCAGGCCATCGAGAAAGCGCTCTACCTCTCCGGCGTCTCGAACGTCCGAGGGAACGATTTCCAGTCGGGAGCCAAGCTCTACGGGAATGTGCTTCAGGTGCCCCACGTCCCCATGGGAGCTATAGCGAATCATCGCCCGCACCCGATAGCCGGCGCCCAGCAGGTGCTCGACCAAATGACTGCCGATGAAGCCACCGGCACCCGTCACTCCGATCAGGGTCTCACTCATCTCCACAATTCCTCACCGCCCGTCGCGGGGCTGGGTTTCATCCACCAGGGAGGCCTGAGCCCTCTCAAGGTTCATCCAACGTTGGACCGATGGTAGCAGCGCTGCGGCGCGCTGCCGATGCCCTGTCGAACCTATTCGATGCTCTCCCGCGGCGAGGCCGGAACGTCTTTGGCGCAGGCAATGAAGGCGGAAGCTGGCGGTATCCCTCGTCGTCATCCTTCGAAGAGAGTCCCCGCAGCCCTCTTCCTGCGGTACTCCTCCTTACAGCACCTCTGCTTGCGGCACCCCTTCTTGCAGTGCTGGGCCGCGGGCGGGTAGCCTGCCTCGGTGACCTCTTCACCCGACCTCTCCGCTCCTTCGACCGGTGAACGCTGGATTCCTCGCGGGCCCAGCCTTCCGGTGGATGCGCTGCTGCCGGAATTGACGCGAAGCCTGCGGAATGAGGGGGCCGCCGTGCTGGTGGCGGAGACGGGGGCCGGAAAGACCACCCGGGTGCCGCCGGCGCTGCTCGCCCAAGGAGTGATCGGCCAGGGACAGGTCGTGATGCTCGAGCCGCGGCGCTTGGCGGCGCGGGCCGCGGCGCAGCGCATGGCCGAGGAGCTGGAGTGCGAGCTGGGGGGCGCGGTGGGGTATCAGGTGCGCTTCGATCGGCGGGCTAGCGAGCACACTCGGATCCTGGTGGTCACGGAAGGAATCTTGTTGCGCAAGCTTCAGGAAGACCCTTTTCTCGACGGGGTCGAGGCGCTGATTTTCGATGAGTTCCACGGTCGCAGCCTGACCCAGGATCTGGTGTTCGCCATGGCCCGCCAGGTGCAGCGGGAGGTGCGCGAAGATCTGAAGCTCTTGGCGATGAGCGCGACCCTGGATGCAGCGCCGGTGGCCGACTTCTTAGGAGGGGCACCGATTCATCGCAGCGCGGGACGCACCTACCCCGTGGATATTCAATACCGCCCTTCCGGCGGCGTCGGAGATGGGCTACGCCTCGAAGAGCGGGTAGCGAAAGCCGTTTCGGAGGCTTTGGAAGCCTGCTCGGGGAGCGTGCTGGCCTTTCTCCCCGGCGTCGGCGAGATTCGGCGCACCGCGGACATCTTGAGCCCGCGGCTGATTCGCCAGGGGCTCGCGGTGCAGCAGCTTTTCGGCGATTTGCCGCTAGATCAGCAGCGGGAGGTGCTGCGCCCCGGCTCCCGTCGCCGGGTGGTCTTGGCGACCAACGTCGCGGAATCCTCGGTCACCGTCGCCGGGGTCGAGGCGGTGGTGGATTGCGGTCTGGAGAAGCGTCTGCGCCAAGATCCCGCCGTGGGGCTGGAGCGCTTGGAAACCGGGCGAATCGATCGCGCCTCGGCGGATCAGCGATCCGGCCGGGCCGGGCGCCAGGGGCCCGGCGTGGCCTACCGGCTGTGGAGCGAGCACGAGCATCGCGGGCTAGCGGCAACCCAGGAGGCGGAGATTCACCGCCTCGATCTCTCCTCGGCTTTGCTTCAGCTCTCCTTGTGGGGAGAGGGAGACGGGGACGAATTTCGCTGGTACGAGCCGCCTCCGCCGGCTTCCCTAAGGCGCTCTCGGCAGCTGCTGTTGGACCTCGGTGCTCTCCAGCTGGAGTCCGGGGGGCGCAGTGTTTTGACGCCCATCGGCCGAAAGCTTGCCGCTTTGCCCGTTGCGCCTCGCCTCGGTCGCTTGCTGGTAGAGATGGCGAGGCTGGGGCATGGGGAGAGCGGAGCGCGGGTCGCCGCCCTGCTTTCCGAGCGTTCCCCGTTCTCTCGTCTAGCCCCCGGCACTCCGGCGCCGCCGCACACCGACTGTGACCTGGCGGACCGTGAGGAATGGCTCGCTGCAGGAGATCTGCGCTCCGGCTCCACACCTTTCGGAGATCTTCATCGTGGAGCTGCCCACCACGTTCGGCGAGTCACCCAGCAGCTCTCGTCTTTGGCTCAGCGGACGTTGAAGAAAGCAAAGGCAGGGGGATTAGAGCAGCCGAGGGCAGACGATGCCCGGACGTCCCCACTGCCTTTGAACCCTCCACTAGAAGCTCGATTGGCGCTCCGTCGCGCGCTGCTGGCGACCTATCCAGATCGCCTCGCGCGGCGCCGGCCGGGGGATCCAGAGCGGGCGGTGATGGTCGGTGGACGGGGCCTGCGCTTGGCCGCGGAGTGTGCGGTGCGGCGCGGGGAGCTCTTCGTCGCGGTTCACGCCGCCGCGGGTCGGCGGGGCGCCCAGGGGGAGCTGTGGGTGCGCAGCGCCAGCGCGGTGGAGGCCGAGTGGCTGGAGGAGGCCCCCTTCAGTCGCTGGCTGGAGGAGTCGGTGGAGGTGGAGATCGAGGCGGAAAGCGGCCGGGTCGTCGCAACCCGCCGCCGCCGTTTTCGCGGCCTGGTGCTGGAAGAAGCTCGGCAACCGGCTTCCGCGGCTCAAGCGGCGGCGGCGCTGGCCTCCGCGGCGGCGGCCGATCTGCAGCGCGCTTTGCCCCGGGAGGATGAAGCCTTCGAGGGCTTCCTCGCCCGTCTGCGGTGGCTCGCTGCCGAAAGGCCGGAGCTCGAGCTCCCGACCTTCGATGAGCGGCAGCTCGCGGCGCTTCTACCGGCCTTGGCGGCGGGCTGTCGATCCTTCGCCGATTTGCGCAAGGCTCCGTGGCTCGATGTGCTTCGCGGGTCACTCTCCCATCGACAGCTCGACGCCCTGGAGCGCGAAGCTCCGGAGCGGCTCCAGGTGCCCAGCGGCAGCCGGATTCGCCTGCGCTATGAAGAGGAAGGGCCGCCGATCCTCGCGGCCCGCATTCAGGAGCTCTTCGGGTTGGCGCAAACCCCCCGTCTCGCCGCAGGGCGCGTTCCGGTGCTGCTCCATCTCCTGGCCCCCAACCACCGCCCGCAGCAGGTCACCCGTGACCTCGCCAGCTTCTGGGCCAATACCTATCCTGAGGTGCGCAAGGAGCTAGCCGGTCGCTACCCCAAGCACGCTTGGCCGGTAGACCCCCTCAGCGCTTCGCCCGAGCGCCGACCGCGGCGGCGCGGGCCGCGGCGAGGGTAGTGCTGCCGAGGATCTGCACCAATTGCTCGCGGGCGAAATCCGGCAGCTCGTCGAGGTTGAGGTATTTTTGCGCCGCCTTCTGGGCGGCGTCTGGTAATCCAGCTTTGTAATACAGGGAGACGACGCTGACCGCGGAGATGCCGAGGGTTCTCACCTTCTTCGGGGAGAGGTCCGCCACCGCCCTCTCCTCTTCCTGAGCCGCCCTGCGATAGGCGTCGTGGGCCTGGTTCGGGTGGCCATTGAGAACCGCCGCTTCAGCGTCTGCCGCGAAGCGCTCGCTCTTTTGGTGATGTTCGGTCCAACTCATCGCTCAATCCAGTCGGGAGATCAAGATTAGCTTCGCATCAAATCCTACCACGCCGGCCAGTGCCGGAAGCTGGCTTTGTCCGCGGGCCGCCTGGGCGAGCTTCTGCTCCAGGCGACGGCGCACCGCGGAGTCCGGGGCGCGGTCGAGTCCGGAGATCTCTAGTCGATAGCAGTTCTCGAAGTCTTCGAGAGCCGTTCCGGCGGGGGCAAGGTAGTAGTCGGCGCCGGTGAGGGTCTCCGCTCGGCCGATGGCTACCAGGCCGGAGATCAGCTCGACCGCCGCCAGGATCACGGCGTAGGCGGCGGCCTCGGTGGTGTCGATCTCGTTGGCCCACGCCGCCAGCGTCCGCTCGTCGCTGCGCGGCCAACGCACTAGCACTTCCGAGGCGAGATCCCACTCGTCCTCGGTCTCGAGGCGCAGCAGGATCGGGGACCTATGGTGCCGATCGAAGCATACACAGGCTGCCTCTCGGTAGCTGGCCGCCAGGGCTGGCGTCAGGCCGGGGTGGCGCTGGTGCAGGTCGTGGAGGGCGAGCCTCGGCTTCTTCAACAGGGCAGAGGGGCGGAACGGCCCGGAAAGGCAAGAGGGTGAAGAGGAGGCAAAGCTGCTGGGACTGGTCTATTGGGGCTGTCGCCGAAGGCAGGCCCGAAGGCCGGCCTTAGTCCTGGGGCGTCGGCGGGGTCATCAGGCCCCGCTGGGTGCGGCGGTAGCGCATGTTGAGCATCTCCACCAGCAGGGCGAAGCCCATGCCGAAGTAGATGTAGCCCTTGTTGATGTGCTGCCCGGTGCCTTCCGCCACCAGCAGGCAGCCGATCATCACCAAGAAGGAGAGGGCGAGAATCTTGACGCTGGGGTGGCGCTGCACGAAGTCACCGATGGGTCCGGCGAAGACCAGCATGACCACCATCGCCATCACCACGGCGATCACCATGATCGCCAGGTCGTCCACCATGCCGACGGCGGTGATCACCGAGTCGAGGGAGAAGACGATGTCCAGCAGCATGATCTGGAAGAGGATGGAGCCCATGGCCGCCGCCTTCGCCGCTCCGCCGTGGCCCTTTTCGTCGTGGCTCGGTGCCTCGACCTTCTCGTAGATCTCGATGGTTGCCTTGGCGATCAGGAACAGGCCTCCGAGGATCAGGATCAAATCCTTACCGGTGACCACAAAGCCGAAGACGGTGAACAGCGGCGTGGTGAGACGCATCACCCACGAGAGAGAGGCGAGGAGCAGCAGCCTGGAGCCGAGGGCCACCGCAAGGCCGAGGCGGCGGGCATAGAGCTGCCGCTCCTGGGGCAGACGGCCCGCCAGAATGGTGATGAAGACGATGTTGTCAATGCCCAAGACGATCTCGAGGGCTGCCAGGGTCGCCAGGCTAATCCAGGCCTCTGGCGTGGAGAAGAGAGTGATCAATTCGGGCATTGAAGGGCTCCTGCTGGAGATGGGAGCGAAGAGGGGCTAGCGCTACGTACTGAGCGGAAGGGGCCGGCTCCCTACTCGCGAGACGAGAGAGTCTTCGCGAGGCAGGTTCCGATGCCGCCTTCCATTCATTCCGTCGCTTCTTGCTCCTCTGCTCAGGTCTCGAGAACCTACGATTCGCCGCCTTCAGCTTCGGCAGCGTCGTCGGATGCCGGCTCCGCCTTCGCCTTGTCCTCGGCCTTCGTGCTCTTGCGTCGCGGGCTGCGGCGCCGCTTCGGCTTCGCATCGGCTTTTTCGTCGGTTTTCTCGCTTGGGGCGGCGGTATCCTCCGCGTTTTCCGAGTTCTCCGCTGCCTTCTTCGAGGTGGGCTTGCGCCGGCTGGTGCCCGCCGTGGTGCTCTTGCGAGGCGAGCGGGCGGCGCGCTTTCGAGGGGTTTTGGCAGTCTTGCCCTTACCCTCTTCTTCCTTCGCGCCCACTGCTTCGACTGTTTCAGCGTCGCCGGCTTCAGCGCTCACTGTTTTGGCGTTGGTGGCCGCATCCGCGGATTCCTCTGCGTCGTCGGCTTTCTTGGTGGAAGCTCGGCGACGGCTGGTTTTGGCTTTGGTTGCGGTCTTCGTCGCCGTCTTGGCCGTGGTGCGTCGCCGTCGACGAGGAGTGGGTTCCTCGGCTTTTTCCGCGACGGCTGGAGCCTCGTCGGGCGGGGCTTCGTCAATAGTGGCTACCGTGGCCTCGGTCTCATTGGGCTCCTCGGCGGGTTCCTCAGCCTTCTTGGTCGACCGGGAAGTCCGGCGTGAGGTGCGGCGGGTTCTCGAGGCGCGCTTTGGCTTCTCCACTTCCGCCGGGGCTTCGCTCTCGCCTTCATCTGGCGACTCCGCTTGGGCCTCCGGCGATGCCTCTTCAGGGGCGTCTACCTTGGTGGAGCGTCGCGAGGTTTTGGTGCGAGTGCTGCGTCGCCGGGTTCGCTTCGGCTTTTCTTCCGCGGTGTTCTCTTCCTCGGCGTTCTGTTCCGCGGTGGTCTCTTCGCTTTGGGCGTCAGCAGGGGCCTCCTGTGCCATCGCTTCGGTCTCATCGACTTCCGCGGCTCGGGAGCGTCGTCGGCGTCGTCGCTGCGGCGCTGCCTCTTCCGGCGCGACCTCCGCTGCTGCCTCCGTCGTCGCTGCGCCCTCGACATCGCCCTCAGTGTCGGCATCGAGTCCAGAGGGTCGCCCCTCACCGGAGGATGCGGCGACAAGCTCTCGGGCTCTACGGCTAGATCCTCGGCGAGTGCTGGAGCGGCGGCTGGAGCGTCTGCGGGTGGAAGTTTCCGCTCCGCCAGTGGCCTCCGCGATGTCTCCACCGAGGGGGTTTTCGCCAGCGGCCTCTCGGTCCTCTTCCGTTGCCGGATCCGTCAGCTCGGTCTGTGCTGGCTCCGTCTGCGCAGAGGTGCTCTCGGAGCGCCGCCGGCTAGAGCCTCGACGTCCTCGCCCACGACGGGATCGGGATCTGCCCCTCTCGTCGTCGCTCTCCGTCTCGGCAGCGGGGGCCGCCTCAGTAGCTTCGGGCTCGAAGTCGTCCTCGGTTTGAGAGGCCGGCTGGATGGAAGAGGGAGACGGGGCGCTGGCGCGCCACAGGTTGATGGGGCTGGCGGACGGGGCGAGGGTGGGGCCGCTGTCGGCCTCTTCGTCGCCGGGCTCCTGGAGGTTTTCTTCGTCGCTTCTGGAGCGACCGCGACGGCGGCGGCGGCGACGGCGGCGGCGGGAAGAAGAGCGACCTTCGTCGTCGCCCTCGTCATCACCGGACGCTGCGATGCCCTCGTCGGCTTCCTGATCCTCTGGGCTGTCGCCCTGAACGGCGCTCTTGTCCTGGTCCTCCGCGCTCTCTCCTCCGAGAGAGTCGTCCGAGCGGCCGCGGCGACGACGGCGACGGCGGCGGCGACGGCGGCGGCGGCCTCCACTCTCTTCTCCGTTGTCCTCCGAATCTTCATCGCTGGAGCCGCTGGCCTCTAGGACTTCGTCTTCCTCGTCGCTGTCGGCAACAAAGTCCGAGGGGGTGAGCACCGCTCGCACCAGATTCGACGGAGTGGTATTCGTCGACGGGGGCTTCTCTCCGCGGCCCCAGCGCTTCCATTCCAGCTCTTGCTCCGAGCGGTGGAGGTGGGTCGCCGCGATGATCTGAATGTTGATGCCGAATTCCTGCTCGAGGTCCACCAGCTCTTTGCGGCGGTGGTTCTGTACCGCGTCGGCGAGCTCCGGGTGCAGTCGGATATGCACGCTCTTGAGGTCTCCGGCGGCGGCCCTGGCCTCGATTCGACGCAGCAGGCCCAGGGCGATGAACTCCGGGCTGGCGATCGTGCCGGCGCCGTTGCAGGTCGGGCAGGTGCGGTGGGTGCGCAGCTGGAGAGCCTGCTTGATGCGCTGGCGGTTGATTTCCAGCAGGCCGTTGGAGCTGATGCGGCCGATGGAGACCCGGGCGCGATCCGGCTTCAGAGCTTCCTTCAGCGCCTTCTCCACCTTGCGGTGGTTGCGCTTCTGGCGCATGTCGATGAAGTCCACTACCACCAGGCCCCCGATGTCCCGGAGGCGTAGCTGGCGGGCGACCTCCTTCGCCGCCTCGACATTGGTCGTGGTGACGGTTTCCTCGTGGGTGCTGGCGCCCCGAGTCTTGCCGGAGTTGACGTCGATGGCGGTGAGGGCTTCGGTGCCGTCGATGACGATGGAAGACCCGCTGGGAAGGTCTACCGAGCGCTCGTAGATGCGCTCGATCTGCTGATCTAGGTGGTAGCGGGCGAAGAGAGGAATACGCCCTTCGTAGAGCAGCAGGCTGGTCTTGGCCCGAGGCATGAAGGCCTTCATGTACTCCTCGGCCTTCTGCAGCACGTCGGTGGAGTCGACGTAGACCTCCTCGATGCTGGTGTCGAGGTAGTCCCGCAGGGCCTGCAGGACGAGATCTTGGTCGCTGTACAGCAGGCGCGCGCCCTTGCCTCGCTTCGAGGCTTCGTCCTGGATTCGCTTCCACATCCTCAACAGGGCGTTGAAGTCGCGGTTGAGGCTGGTCTTGTTCTGATCCTGGGCGTTGGTGCGGGCGATGATTCCGTAGCCGTTGGGCACGTCGAGGCTGGCGAGCTGCTTCTTGAGCTTTTTGCGGCCCGCTTCGTCGTCGATCTTTCTCGACAGCCCGCGGGAGTTATCGAAGGGGGTCAGCACCAGGTAGCGGCCGGCGAGGCTGAGGTTCGTGGTCAGCGCCGCGCCCTTCTTGCCCACAGCCTCCTTGTTGACCTGCACCAGGATGCTCTTGCCCTTCTCCAGCACGCTGCCGATGGTGGGGCGTCGCTCCTTGCCGTTGGGCTGCTTGTGGTAAGCCTCGCTGACCACGTCATCGCCGGGCAGAAAGCCGTGGCGCTCCGCTCCGTAGTCGATGAAGGCAGCGTTGAGGCTGGTCTCGATCTTGACCACGACTCCGCGATAGATATTGCCGCGGGTCAGGCCTGACTCGGCGGCTTCGACTTCGTAGGCTTCGAGGGTCTCGTTATCCACGATGGCAACGCGGAGCTCGTCCGCATGCCTCGCGTTGATGAGCATTTTTCGACTCAAGATGTCTCCAGTAGAGCTCTCTACCAAGCTAGATTTTTTCTTGGGTGGAGCGGGCGCCAAGGGAGATGATGTGTTGTGGGGCCCGCAAACATGCTCGCACGGTCGAGCTGCGTCAGTGCGCGCTTCGAGACCGGAGCATGGGGAATTCAGGTGGGGGATCCGATGGCCAGGAGGCCCCCGGAACCTGTGGTATTGTGGACAAGCAAGTCACGTAAGGCAAGGGAAATCTGAGAGTTGGCACAAAGCGTTCTCTGCGAGAAGCACGGGCTTCGTTACGACCCGGAAACTCAAAGCGGCTGTGTGTTCTGTCGCCGAGAGGCGGGAGAGGTCATCGTGGCCTCCCCCACCGCGGCGAAAGCGACGCCTGGCGCGGGTTCTGGAGCCCCTGCTGCGCAGCCTTCTCGAGCTGCGGCACCTCAGCGAAGCGGAGCAACCCAGGGCATGCCGCAGCTGACGGCGATGATCCTCAGCGGCCTGTTGATCTTCGCCACTGCCTCCACTTTCTACTTTGCCCACGGGCGGGTCGCTAACTTCATCATGTCCGAAGGCGGAGTCGCCGGCATGATGGAGGATGAATATGGCTATAGCGACGAATACGACGACGATTACAGCGGGGACTTCAACGGCGGCGCCTACGAGGACTTCTACGGGGAGTCTGGAGACGATGCGGCGGTCGATCCTGAGGTCTTGCGTCAGCGGCTGAAAGAGATCGAAGAGCGGTCGCGCGAAAATAGCGAAGCGGCGGACGGCGACGATTACGACCCGTACAACAACTATTACGACTACGATTGATCGCCGGGAGCGGGTCGTAGTCGGGAGTGGGCGGTCGTCGGGAGTGGGCCAGGAGCGGTGAAGGCGCGCTAGCCCGCCAAGGGTGCGGGGCTCCGCTAGACTTCGCTCAGGCAGGACCCTAGGAGAGCAGCAGGACGCCTCCCTGCCCGCCGCTCTCGTATCTGGGGCTGGCTCTCGGCTTGGGTGGACGAGTCAAATGCGCCCAGGGGCTCGCTCTCGAGCACCGAACGAGCACTCTGTGGAGAGTCGTTGTGGCCCCGGGGGCTGTAGGGTTTGCCGGCCAGGGTTATTTGTAGATGCTGTCCGTCGTCCGGCGGTGGCGGCGGAAGAGCAGCCCGGCAAGGTGGGCGCTGGTAATCGCCCAATACATGGTGATGAAGTCGCCAAGAATGTTCGCCAGGAGCTCCGGCAGCAGCACGGCGAGCACCAGCTGGACTACGAGCTGCAGAACGATCAGCACATAGGTCAGATTGGCGATCGTGAAGCCGTCACCGCCGGCACGGAAGAGGGTGATCAAATGAGCCGGGAAGTTGATGAACTGCAGACGGCTATAGACCGAGCAGGCCCCGAAGGCAATGAGATAGAGAGCGGTGCAAAACCACAGCACTGTGGCGACCAGGAGATAGAGCAGCAGATTGGGCTCGGGGGTGAAAAAAGCCCCCACACCGATGGTGAACACCGAGCCCACGATGGGGATAAAAATGTAGACCATGCCGAGGCAGAGATAGGTGAGAAAGTCGAGGATGCGATCGCCGAAGTCTCCGAGCTCTGGCCAGTCGGGAGCCTCCACATCTCCCCGGGCGGTGGCTCGGGAGATCTTGAATTGCAGGCTCACCAGAAGCAGGCCGAAGGCCGCCAGCGGAATGAGCGCGAAGCATCCCATCAGCCCCGGAAGGGAGAGCATCAGATTGAAGATCGCCAGGCAGAGGACGCCGGTAGACCAGATCGCCAGCCCAGAGCCGCGCAGCGAATAACCCATGGCTCGCCACAGGCTATAGGGAGCCTCTAGGACCTCCTTGCGGATCTGTTCCTTGGGGCTGGCCGGCGTTGCCTCCCCGTCCAGGGGCACGGCACGTTCGCCGCACACCGAGCAGAAGAGTAGGGCGTGACCTTGATCGACGCACTCTCCACACAAATAGGCGAGACACATCTCGCATTGATGCGTGGCGAGCGCTTCGGGATGCTGGGAGCAGGGATGCGCAGTCATTTCGATTCCGCGGGGGAGCTTGAAGAGATACGCTCGAAAGCGAGAAGAGTTCCAGCAGCGGAAGCATTTTTCGAGGTGGAGACGTAAGGTTACCCCGTGGAGCACCGTAGAGGAAAGCAATGGCCACCGGGCCGCTCTGTTTCGGCGAACGGTGAAAGAAACTGCAGGCCCTTCGAGCCGCTGGGCTGGGCAGCGAGCTGAGGACGGCAGGACGCGGAGCGATAGCACGCTGAGTAGCAAGCTGGGGAAAGTGGTAGAGCCGATGACGGTAGAAGAGGAGATCTCATGATGCGGCGGCGGAGACCATCGATTCTCGAGGAGGGCGGTGAATGATCCGGCGTGGGCTCCTCGCCATCGCGACCCTGGCCCTGGTCTTTGGGGTGCTTTCGGTGGTCGACCTCTCCCCCGAGGTGACGGAGGATTTCTTCTTCGCCGCGGAAGATCCGCAGCTGGCCTCGGCCCGCGAGGTGGGAGAGCTCTTTCCCGGCGAAGCCCAGGTGCTGGTGCTGGCCCAGGGCCCTTCTGGCAGTAGCGTTACCCACGACGAAGGGTATCTAGAGAGCCTCGAAGCCCTGACCGAAGAGCTGCTCCAGCTCCCGGGAGTTTCCGAGGTTTCGAGCCTGACTCGAGGCCCCTCCACCCCCGAGGCTGCTCTCGGTAGCCCCCTGTGGCGCCGCCTTCTGCTGCCCTCGCTTCCGCAGCCGTTGGTGGAGGGCGGTGAGAGCGAGAGTGCAAGGGAGAGCGGGCCGGAGGCCTCGACCCTGCTGCTCTTTCTGGCGCAAGGCGAAGAGCAGCGAGCCACGGCTGAGCTGGTGACGGATCTGGAGTCGGTTCTGGCGAGCTACGCTCGCCCCGGCTTCGAGCTCTTGGCCTCCGGGGTTCCGGTGGTGACCGAGCAGATTCGCCGTCGGCTAGTGCGGGATCTTCGGGTGATGAGCCTGGCGGCGCTCCTGGTCTTTGGCTTCGCCGCGGGTCTGGTGTTTCGCTCCTTGCGGGCGGTCACCGGCATGTTGCTGGCCTGCGCGGCGGCGGCGGCTCTCACCCTCGGCGCTCTCTCGGGGCTGGCGGTGAGTATCGGGCCGCTGACGGCGAATCTGGCCACCTTGGTCTTCGTGCTCACCCTCTCCCACACCCTCTTCTTGGCCAACGCCTACCGACGGCTGGCGGTGAACGCCTCCGCAGGAGAGGCTTCACCGCAAGCGTGGCGCTCCGAAGCGGTGCGCCAGACTCTGCCGGCTTCCCTTTGGTGCGCCCTGACCACCGCGCTGGGCTTTTGTAGCCTGCTGCTGACTTCTGCTCAGCCGCTGCGGGAGCTGGGGGTCGCCGGCCTGGTGGGCACGGCGGCGGCTTTGGTAACCGCCTACGGCATCGCGGTGCCCTTCCTCGGCGGCCGCCCTCGTGCTGGCGGCGGGCTAGCCTCCCTCGGCGATGGTCTGGCTTCCTTCGGCAACGGAATAGGCCGCGCGAAGGGGCCTACCCCTGGGATCGCGGCGCTGCTGGTGATTCTCTTACTCCTTCCCCTCTGGGGACTGCAGCGTCTCAGCACCGACCCAGGCCTGCTGGACTACTTCGCCCCGGGGGACGAGCTGCGGGAGAGTCTGGAAGTGGTGGATGCCGCCGGTGGTTCCAGTCCGCTGGATTTTGTGGTGCGTGACCCTGGCGGTGAGGACTTCACCGCTGCGGGGCCGCTGCAGCAGCTCGCCGCGGCGCAAGCGGCGATCGAGGCCGACCCCGAAGTGGGGAGCGCCCTGTCGGCGGCGGTGCTGGTGGAAGAGGCGCGCCGTTCGCCCATCGCTCGATTCCTCACTCCGGCGCAGATCTTCGACCTGCTCTCTCAGCCGGCGTGGGGCAGCATCACTCAGAGCTTCGTGACCGCCGACCGGTCCCGCGCCCGGCTCTTCCTCCGCATGCGGGAGGCGGGCCGAGAGGAGAGCCGAAGCGAAGTGGTGGATCGCCTGGGCGCCGCGGTGGAAGCAGAGGGTCTCGAAGTGGAGCTGGTGGGAGGTCTCTACGATCTTCAGGGTCGTCTCTCGGCGCTGGTGACCTCGAGCCTGGTTTCCGGCCTCGGTGGGCTCGCCCTGCTCTTCGTGGTCATCGCGTGGTGGGTGGGGCGACAGCCCCGGGTCGCCGGCGCGATGGTCGCCGCCCTGGTGGTGGTGCCCATCAGCGCCCTCGGCTGGCTCGGCTGGCTCGGCAGGCCCCTGGACGTGATCGCTTCGCCGGCGGCGAACGTCGCCCTGGCTCTCGGGGTGGATTCGATGATTCATCTCACCCTGATGGCCCGGCGGCTGAGGGCGGATGGAGCTTCGGCTGGTAGCCAAATGAGAGGGCTGGATTGGGGCGAGGCCCGCCGCCGCCTGGCGCCGGCGATCTTGGGAGCTGCGGTGGTGGTGGGCTCGGGCTTTGGGCTCTTCACCCTCTCGAGCTTCCCGCCGACTCGCTCCTTCGGCGTTGCGGTGGTGATCGGCACCGTCGCCGCGGCGCTGGCGGCTCTGGTGCTGCTGCCCTGGCTGGCGGGTTGGCGAGGGGCGGACCCGGACTCGGGCCCAGGCTCGAGCAGCGCCGAAAGCTAAGCTTTTTCGGCGGATAACGCCCTCGGGCCACGCCGCATTCCAGGCCACGGTGCGTTGGCGCCCGCGGTCAGGAACGATATATTGCGTGGAACAACTTCGCTTTCTGTCGGTATCTTGTATCGATAGCTATCTATCGGGCCGGTTGTCCCATGGCCCGGTACCGGGGCGCCATCGCGACGCTCGACGCTCGTCGATGAGTCCCGGGGCCTGGATACGAGATTCCGTGATGCCCAGTCCCACGCTCCGAGAGCCCAGGAGGAACCCCCTATGGCTGATGCCAACACCCCGTCGAATCCCTCTCCGCCGGAGGCCAATGAGGCCGCGGAGACCAATGAGGCCGCAGAGGCCAATGCGGTCACGGAGGCCGATGAGGCCGCGGAGGACGCGCCCCAGGGCTTGATCTATCGCTTCCTCGGCTGGGTGGAGCGGGTCGGCAACAAGCTCCCGGATCCGGCGGTGATCTTCTTCCTCGGGCTTGTGGCGGTTTGGGTGGTGTCCTGGCTCCTCTCGGGCCATTCCTTCGAGATGCCCTCGGCCAACGGTTCCCAGAGTCAAACGATTCAGAACCAGCTCACGGGCGTGAGCCTGGCGGGCTTTCTCTCTCGCATGGTGAATGTCTTCGTCAACTTCCCGCCCCTCGGGGTGGTGTTGGTGGCGATGCTGGGCGTTGGCGTGGCAGAGCACGTCGGATTCATCAACGCGGTGCTCAAGGCGATGTTGAGTATCACCCCCCGCATGCTTCTCTCGCCGATGGTGCTCCTGGTGGCGGTGGTCAGCCATACCGCGGTGGATGCGGGCTACGTGCTGGTGATTCCCCTCGGGGGCGTGATCTTCTTCGCCGCCGGGCGACATCCGCTGGCGGGTATCGCCTGTGCCTTCGCTGGGGTTTCCGGCGGATTCTCGGCGAACTTCATCCCCTCCGCCATCGATCCCTTGCTGCAGGGCTTCACTCAGCCGGCGGCACAGCTGCTGGATGCCACCAAGGAGGTCAATCCCCTCTGTAACTGGTACTTCACCAGCGCTTCTTCGATGTTGGTGATCCTGCTGGGCTGGTTCATCACCGATCGCATCGTCGAGCCTCGCCTCGCCAAGACCGAGATCGACGGCAACCTCGAAGATCAGCCGAAGATGGCAGCTCTCACCAAGCTAGAGATTCGCGGCATGCTGGCGAGCCTGGGGCTGATCCTGGTGCTGTTGGCGATCCTCATCGCCGTGGCCCTGCCTCAGGATTCCCCGCTGCGCTCTCCCGACGGCAGCATCACTGCCTTCACCGCGCCGCTGATGCAGAGCATCGTGCCGCTGATCTTTCTCTTCTTCCTGCTGCCGGGGATCCTCTACGGCTACATCGCCGGCACCGTCACCAGCCATCGCGACATCATCAAGGGCCTGGCGAAGTCCCAGAGCGACATGGGCTACTACATGGTGATGGCCTTTTTCGCCGCGCTCTTCACCGACGCCTTCGCCCGCTCGAACCTCGGCGCCCTGCTGGCGGTAGAGGGAGCGGAATTCCTCAAGGCTCTGAACCTGCCCGGCCAGGCGACGATCGTTGGCATCATCTTCCTCGCCGCCTTCGTCAACCTGCTGGTGGGCTCGGCTTCGGCGAAGTGGGCGCTGCTGGCGCCGATCTTCGTGCCGATTCTGATGCAGGTGGGCCTGTCTCCGGAGCTCACCCAGGCGGCCTATCGGGTCGGCGACTCCTCCACCAACATCATCACTCCGCTGATGCCCTACTTCCCGCTGGTGGTGGCCTTCAGTCAGCGCTGGGTGAAGAAGACGGGCATCGGCACCATCACTTCGATGATGTTGCCCTACTCCGTCGCCTTCCTGGTGGTTTGGTCCCTCTTCCTGGTGCTCTACTGGCAGCTGGGGATTCCGCTGGGTCTCGCCTCTACCTACACCTACCCCTGATCGTTCACCTGAACTTCAGAGGCTTTCGACACTGAAAGCAAAAGCGCGGCGGATATCCGCCGCGCTTTCTTTTGGCTGAAGCGTCTTTTGGCTGAAGGCCTGCCGCTGGAGGATTCCCACCAGTGCTCTCGGAGCTGGCTGCCCAAGGAGGACTACTCCCCGGCTAGAGCTCAGCTCGCCTCAGCTGGAGTAAGGGCGAGAGACGTCGTCTTGATAGACGTTGGCGTCGAGGGCGAGGCGCCCTGGGTCGGGGCGATGGGCGGCCGGCCAGCCGACGGGGATCACCACCGCGATGGCGAGATCGGGGTCCTCTTCGGCGCCGATGGCGCCCTTCACCTGATCTTCATCCCAGCCGTTCATGAAGCAGGAGGCGAGGCCCAAGCTCTCCGCCGCGAGCACCAGGTGAGTGGCGGCGATCATCGCGTCCTTAACGGCGTACTCGCGGTCTCGGTGGCCGAGCTCATCCTGAAACTCCGGGATCGCCTTGCGGAAGTAGTCCACCACCGGAGCGGGCCAGGCGCCCTGCTCCTGGCCCTGCTGGAGGATCGGCTCCAAATCCCTACGCCACGCCTTGGGGTGGGCGGCGAAGACGAAGTTCAGGGGAGCCTGGCCGATGAGCTTTTGGCCGTAGCAGGCGGACATCAATCGCTCGCGGCGCTCTTCGTCTTGGATCACCACGATGCGCCAATCCTGAAGGTTCCAGCTGCTGGGGGCGGCGACGGTGAGTTCCAGCAGCTCTCGCAGCAGCTCGCTGGAGATCGGCTCGTCGCGAAAGCTCTTCACCGATCGTCGCTGGCGGATGGCCCGGGGCACGTCGAGGGGAGAGTTGGAGGGGTCGTTAGGGGCGGTCATGGAGGGCTCCCTGCTGCGGGTGGCGGGATGGGTTTGATCGCTGGGGGCGCGGAGGAAGGGGATCTGAGCAGGCGCGCCGGGGTATTACTTTGAAAGGCGCCTTGAGAAGCTGCATCGGGAGGCTGCATCGGAAGCCGCAGGGGAAATAGCGGCAGCGGATGAATGCGCGCCGCGGCGACGATAGCATGGGGATCAAGGCTCATCGGATAGATCCGACACGGCCTCCGCTATGTCCCTGAAGACCGCGTCGGAAGCCGCTACAGAGCCCTCCCCTAGCCGATTCATCCCTGCCCTCAATTCGCCCCATAAGGAGCCTTCCTCAATGCGAGCCATGGCCATCGAGAACAATTTTGGTGTCGAGAACCTTCACCTCGTGGAGCGCCCGGTGGTCGACCCGGGGCCCGGTGAGGTGAGGCTCCGGATGCTGACGGCCTCCCTCAATTACCGGGATTGGCTGATGGTGCAGGGCTTCTACAATCCGCGCCAGCCACTGCCCTTGATCCCCTGCTCTGACGGCGTCGGCCTGGTGGAGGCGGTGGGAGAAGGGGTAGAGAGGGTGGCGCCGGGAGATCGGGTGGCGACGCTCTTCGCGCAGCGCTGGATTTCCGGCCGGCCGACGGTGGAAAAGCTGCGCTCTACCCTGGGAGGACCTTTCGACGGCACCCTGGCGCAGCACATGGTGCTCTCCGCCGAGGGGGTGGTGCCGGTGCCGGAGCACCTCTCGGACGAAGAGGCGGCGACGCTACCCTGTGCCGCTCTGACCGCCTGGAGTGCCCTGGTCACCGAGGGGCAGGTGAAGGCGGGGGATACGGTGCTGCTTTTGGGCACCGGCGGGGTCTCGATCTTCGCCCTGCAAATCGCTCAGCTTTGCGGCTGCCGGGTGATCATCACCTCCAGCAGCGACGAAAAGCTGGAGCGGGCCCGGGCCTTGGGGGCGTGGCAGGGCATCAACTATCGCTCGACGCAGCGTTGGGGCAAGAAGGTGTTGGAGCTCACCGAGGGCCGCGGAGCAGATCACGTGGTGGAGGTCGGCGGGGCCGGCACCCTGGAGCAGAGCCTCACCGCCGCCGCCGTCGGCGGCACCGTGAGCCTGATCGGCGTGCTCTCCGGCGGCAGCGCCGACGTGGGAATCATCTCGGCGCTGATGAAGCAATTGCGGCTGCAGGGCATTCTGGTGGGACACCGAGAGGGCTTCGAGGCGATGAACCGAGCCTTTACGGCGGCCAGCCTCAAGCCGGTAGTGGATCGAGTGCTGCCCTTCGAAGAAGCTCCGGAGGCCCTACGCCAGATGGCTGAGGGGAGTCACTTCGGCAAGATCTGCCTGCGTATCGGGGAGCGCTGAGCTCAGCCCGGGGATCGCTCCGAAATCGGGTCCCCTTCCACTAGTGCCGGCAGCCTGGATGCCAGTTTAGATGTCGGCCTGGGCGCCAGCAACGGCGCTAAAACCGGGGCCGGTGTTGGCTGTAGTACCATCGGCGGCCGAACGCCGCGTTCCGTGCACCCAACTCTTCGTCCATCGCAGGTACACACCATGTCCTACGCTCTAGAGCTCGCCCAGCAGCAGATTCTCGAACGCTTAGCTCAGGCCGTAGAGGGAGGTGGGGATCTTCCGCTGAATTATGCGCCGCCGAAGGTGGCGGCGGATCTAGCGGCCCCGCTCTTCCCTCTGGCGAAGGTGCGACGCCAGAACCCGGCCCAGCTGGCCCAGGAGCTGGCGCAGCAGCTGGACTTCAGCGGAACCCTGATCGCGGAGGCCCAGCCGGCCGGCGGCTTTCTCAACTTCCGCCTCGACCCCCAGGCCTTTGCGCAGCAGGTGCTAGAGGATTTCCGGCAGCGAGGCGATGGCTACGGTGGCTCGACCGCCGGCGAGGGCAAGACGGTGGTCATCGACTACTCCTCGCCGAATATCGCCAAGCCTTTTTCCGTCGGGCATTTGCGCTCGACGGTGATCGGCAACTCCCTCTACCGCATCTACCGCTTCCTCGGGTACCGGGTGATCGGCGACAACCACATCGGGGATTGGGGCACGCAATTCGGCAAGCTGCTCTACGCCTACGATCGATGGGGCTCGGAAGAGAAAGTCACGGCGGATCCGATTCGCGAGCTCCTTGCTCTCTACGTCAAATACCACCAGGTGGTGGAGGAAGACCCCTCCATCGATCAAGCGGCGCGGGATTGGTTCCGCCGCCTGGAGTCTGGTGACGAGCAGGCCCAATCTCTGTGGCAGCGCTTCCGGGATCTCTCCTGGCGTGAGTTCGAGCGCATCTACGATCGCCTGGACGTGAGCTTCGAAGAGGTCCTGGGCGAGAGCTTCTACAACGATCGCCTCGACGCCATCGTCGCCCATTGTTTCGACAGCGGATTGGCCCAATGGAGCGAGATCGAGGCCCGCGGCGGTGCTGAGGATGGCCCAGCAGAGGCCGGAGACTCAGAAGCCGGGAACCAAGACGCTGGAGGCCCAGAGGCTGGAGACGCAGAAGCTGGAGACGCAGGCAGCGCCGGCCCGGGACTAGAGAAGGTGGCGGTGATCCCCCTGGACAGCACGGGCATCGAGCTGCCGCTGATCATCCAGAAGAGCGACGGTACCTCGCTCTACGCGACGCGGGATCTCGCCACCATTCGCCATCGTCTCGACGCCTTCGATCCGGAGCGCATTCTTTACGTGGTGGGCAACGAGCAGAAGCTCTATTTCGAGCAGCTCTTCGCCGCGGCGGAGCTCCTCGGCTGGCGGGCGCAGATGGCCCACGTTCCTTTCGGCCTGATCCGGCTGCCGCAGGGCAAGATGTCGACCCGCAAGGGTCGAGTGATCTTCCTCGAGGACGTGCTGGACGAGGCGGTGCGGCGGGCGGAGGCGGTGCTGGAGGATCGCGAGCTTCCAGATGACGAGAAGCGCGCCATCGCCGAGGCGGTGGGCATCGGGGCGGTGAAGTACGCGGATCTGTCTCAGACCCGAACCAAGGATGTGCTCTTCGACTGGGACAAGATGCTCAACCTGCAGGGGGATTCGGCGCCCTACCTGCAATATGCCACGGTGCGTATCCGCTCGATCCTGCGCAAGGCCCAGAAAGAAGGCGTCGCTCAGGAAGGGGAAGGCTCGGCGTCACCCTCTGACTTAGCTTCAGAGTGGCAGAGCCCCCAGGAGCGAGCGCTGCTGAGCTCCCTGGCGCGCTTTCCGGCGGTGGTGCGCAACGCCGCGGACGGCAATACGCCCCACGTTATTGCCAGTCACCTGATCACCGTGGCGCGGGACTTCAGCTCCTTCTACAAGGAGCTTTCGGTGCTGCACGCGGAGACCCAGGAGCAGGTAGCGGCGCGCCTGGAGCTGTGCCGCTTCACCGAGGTGGTGTTGGAGCAGGGCCTCCACCTGCTGGGGATTCGCTGCCCTCAGCAGATGTAGGCGCCTGCGCCGCTCATCGCGGGCGACTCTCGGTCTCTTTTCTCCCCCGCCGTCCCCCGCCGTCCCCCGCCGTCCCGCGCCGGGGGAGAGGGCCTCAATCACAAAGTTCCAGCGGCTCTAAGAAGGCCCGAATGCGTTCCGGGTCGGCGACGGTGCCGGCGTAGTCCGGCACCTCTTCGCCGGGCACCGCGGCCTCCGGATTCTGCCCCAGCCAGATACCCATGGGCGGCACTTCATCCGGGGCGCAGTCGAAGAGCAGCAGGGTGATGAGAGCATTCGCCGGTCCTCCGGAGGTCATGTCACTCTCCCCGGTGCCGACGACATAGAGCACGTCACCGGAATCGAGGTTGAGGGTGTCGCGGCGAATGACCTCGTCGATATCGACGTTGATCCCGGCATCGTCGAGGGAGCTGAGATCGTTGCTGCGACCCTCGAAGAAGTCCTTCATATCCTGCAGCTCCTGGCCGCCGGAGAGCATCGTCATCAGCTGCTTGTAGCGGAAGAAGATGAAGGCACCGGAGTTGCTGTCATCTAGATTGACTTCGAGATCCGGCCGATCCTCCGCGGCCCCTTCCTCTTCCTCTGGGCGATCCGTCAGGACGACGACGTCGGCGAAGAAGGGGATCGACATGCCGATCTCGGCGCGGTAGCCGTCCGGTAGACGAGGCGAGCCGAGGACGTTCAGGGCCTGAGCCTCCCGGGCGTCGGGATCACTCATCGTCTCGGCAAAATCTTCTGCCGCCTGGTAGGCCCAGAATGAAAACCCGCCAAGAACCAGAATTCCTAGCAGCACGATGCAGCCGCAGCCCCCCAAGATCCACAGACAGGCCTTGCGGCTCGATGTGTTGGAGGAAGTATCCCGGTAGGCGTTCATTTGCAGGGCTCCTAGAAGGTGCGATGAGGGGTCTTATCTTGGCAGGGTTGGTAACGATTGGGAGCAGCGCGGTGGCCCCAGCCGGCGGGCGAGGGCCACGGATCTCGCTCTCGGAGGCATTACGCTCGCCGCCGAAGCTTTGTTTCGAAGCTTCCCTTGGCTCGCCTCAGGTTTGCCTCTGGCTTGCCTTTCGGGGAGCGCGCCAAGGACGAGGGCTGTGGGATATTCTGGAGCGAATCCAGTCGAAGCTCTCTCAGCGTTCCCTTATGGCGGGCCGGTCGGTGCTCGGGGACGTCGAAATCACTGCGCTGAAACCACTGCGCTGAAATTACTGCGGCGAAATCACCGCGGAGAGAAACTTTTTCGCCGCGGTCATCGTCATCCTGGCCATGACCTCGAACCCTGTTCCCTTCTCTCTCCCCGCACCGGCTCCGACGCTGGTTCGGGAGAGTGCGCGAGCCGGGAACCACGAGATTCGTCCCGGGATGAGAAAGAACTCGTTAATGATCTGGAGGCGACCTACGTAGTCTTTCACAGGAGGGGTAGCAGGCACCGAGACCTGCAAGTCTCTCCGGAGGAGGATGACCTTGATCGCCGCCATGAGCCCAACGCCCGGATCCGTACTTGCGTTCGCCCACCCCAACGCGGATTCTGGATTTGCCCCGAGCCCTACCTTGAGCCCTACGTCCAACCATTTCGACGGCGCTCACCGCCAGGCCGTCAGTCCACAGGATCTCGACTCCGTGTTTGAGCAACATTACGATCGAGTGTTCCGTGCCGCGTATCGGGTGGTGGGAAACCCTTCGGATGCAGAGGATGTGCTGCAGACGGTCTTTCTACGCCTCGCCCGGCGGGATCAGCTACCGGGGCCGGTGGAAGAGCTGGGTCCCTATCTCTACCGCGCCGCGGTGAATGCCGCCCTGGATACGATCCGCTCCCGGCGGCGTTCGCGGGCGGTCCCCCTAGAGGATGCCAGCGCTGATGCGGAGGAGGATCTCAAGCCCGATCCGGAGCGCCGGCACCACGGTCGTGAGATTCGGGACCAGCTGCGGGACGCCCTGGCGGAGCTCTCGCCGCGGGCGGCAGAGATCTTCGTGCTGCGGTTCATCGAGGGCTATAGCAACAAAGAGATCGCGGGCATGTTGGGTACGTCACAGAACGCCATCGGGGTGACCCTGCACCGGGCCCGGGGACAGCTCAAGGACACGCTGGCGCCGCTAGCGGGGAGCTGGACATGAGCCGCCGCGAGGAGGAGCGCCTGGAGCGCCTGCTGGAAGGGGCGGTAGAGAACCTCTTGGCGGACCGTCCGACGAAGGAGACCGTCACCGCCGCCGCTTCGCGAGTGCGCAGCGCTCTGCGACGCCAGCAGATCCTCTCCGAGCCCTCCGCCGGAGAGTCGACGCCGCGGGTGATCCGCGGCTGCGGGGACTTCCAGGCGATGATTCCGGACTATCTAAATCACCGCCTGCCGCGGGCGCGGGCGCTGCTGTTGGAAGATCACACCCGCGGCTGTGTCAGCTGCCGCCGGGCGCTGATCGCCGCTCGGGAAGGTCACCGAGGCGTCGCCGAGCCGGACGGGGAGCGTTTCGCCTCGGTGGGACGCAGCGCCTGGATGATGAGGGCGGCGGCGGTGCTGGCGGTGATCGGTGCGGCCCTCAGCACCTGGTGGCTGATGGAGGGCGCGACGCCGAGCTCCAGCGCGCGGGTGGCGGCGCTAGATGGACAGCTGCTGCAGCTGGAGCGCGACGCCTATCTCGATCTCCAGGCGAATGAAGAAGTGCCCTTCGGTGAGGTGGTGCGCAGCACTCGGGATTCCGGCGCGGTGCTGGAGCTACCGGACGGCTCCCGGGTAGAGATGGCTGCGCGATCCGAGATTCAGCTGGGGCGCCGCAACGGAGGCACGGTGATCCGCCTGCGGCAGGGCAACGTCATCGTCGATGCCGCGCCCCAGGGGTCGGGACGCCTCTACGTCGATTCAGAGGATTGCCTGGTGACCGTTCGCGGCACGGTGTTCTCGGTCAACCGGGGCACCAAGGGCTCCCGGGTTTCGGTGGTCGAGGGGCAAGTCCAGGTGGACACCCAGGCCCAATCACACACCCTGGCGCCGGGGGATCAGATCTCTACCCATCCGAGCATCATTGCGGTGCCGGTGGCGGACGAGATCGCCTGGAGTCGCGACGTGGACGCCTATCGCGATCTGCTGGAGCAGCTGGATCAGCTGCGCCAGGAGGTCGATGATGCTCTCTCCGGTCAGGACCTGCGCACCTCCACGGAGCTGCTGCGATGGGTGCCGGGGCAGACGGTGATCTATGGAGCGCTGCCGAACGTGGCGGCGAACCTCCAGGAGGCCTACTACCGAGTCCAGGATCGGGTGAATGAGAGCCCGGTGCTGCAAGACTTCTGGGAGGACAGCTTCGGTGGCCCGGACGAAGCCTTCGAAGAGGGCCTCTCGCACTTCGCCGCCCTCGGCGAGCAGCTCGGTACCGAGGTGGTCTTCGCCGTGGTGGCCGGGGAGGTCGGTGCCGGTGACGGGGAAGAAGAATTGGTGTTGATCGCCGAGAACACCGCCGGCCGCGCCGCCTTGACCGAATTCATCCAGGCCGAGATCGACAGCGTCGAAGGCGGGTCTGAGACGGTGCGATTGGTGGAGGATCCCTTCACGGGGGCAAGCTCCGCCGCCGGCTCCGAGGAAGACCTGCTCATCTGGGTGGGAGAAGAGGCGGTGGTCGCTGCGACCTCCTTCGATCACCTGGCTTCGGTGGCCGACTCGGTGGAGGCAGGAACGGACTCGCCCTTTGTCGATTCCCCCTTCTATGGCCGCCTCAGCGAAGCCTATGCGGAGGGAGTCGACTACCTGGTGGCGGCGGATCTCGGCTGGATCATGGCTCACTCCAACGCTGATGAGGGATCTCCTCAGGAGCTCTCGGCCCTCGAGGCGAGCGGCATTCTCGATGTTCGCTACCTGCTGCTGGAGCGGCAGCCGAGCCTGATGAACGATCGAGTGGAGCATCGGGTGGAGCTCTCCTTCGACGGCTCCAGACAGGGGCTGGCGGGCTGGCTGGCGGCTCCGGCTCCCATGGGTTCGCTGGAGCTGATCTCCCCCGACGCCCGTTTCGTTACCGCGGCGCTGGTGAAGGAGCCGGTAGACCTCGCGGAGGACCTCCTCGATCTGCTGGAAACCATGACCCCGGATATTCGATCCACTCTGCAGGAGGCGGAATCCCAGCAGGGGTTCTCGATGATCGACGACATCGCGGTGCCCCTCGGCGGCGAGGTGGCCTTCGCCCTGGACGGGCCGCTGCTGCCGGAGCCGTCGTGGAAGCTGGTGGTGGAGGTCTACGATCCAGAGAGACTTCAGCTCTCGCTACAGGCCCTGGTGGATCGCTTCAACACCAAGATAGCGGCGACGGACTCCCCGGTGTACCTGAGCTTGAGGCGGCAGGGCTCCCTCGACGGCAATCCCCAGTGGCGCCTGGAGTCCAGCTTTGCGCAGGTGGGGATTTCCTACCTCTACAGCGGCGGCTATCTGGTGGCGGCGCCGAATCGCTCGGTGCTGCGATCGGCGCTGCAATTCCGCGATAGCGGCTACCACTTCGCGCGCGCGGATTCCTTTACCCAGCTGCTGCCTCAGGGGCGCCAGGCGAATTTTTCCGGGATCTTCTACCAGGACCTCGGGGACGTGCTGGGGCCGGTGGCGGAGGTCTTCGGGGGGCTGGCGGGAGATGAGCTCGGTGAGCCTCAGCGAATGGCCCTCCAGGAAATTGCTTCTCGACAAGGCCCGACCCTCGCCAGCGCCTATGGGGAAGAGGATCGAATCGTCTTCGTATCCAATAGTCAGAGCGATGCCCTGATGGGTTTGCTGGGGGCGAGTAGCTTCGTTTCCGGCGATCTGCTGGGCCAACTCATCGATCAGGCGGTAGAACCTACCGCCGGGGATAGCGGGAGCTCCCAATGACCCAGAATTCTTGGACTCAGGATGGCTCCGACGGCTCCGCGGGGCCTAGCGGGGCGCCGCCGGTGATCGAGCTGCGGGATCTCGAGGTTCGCCTCGGGGGGCGCCAGATTCTCGATCGCCTCAGCGGCTCGTTTTCCGGCAAGGCCATCGGTCTTCTGGGGCCCAATGGAGCCGGTAAGACCACCCTGGTACATACCCTCCTCGGCTTCTTCTCCGCCAGCGGTGGCAGTGCCCGAATCCTCGGTCAGGATGTGCAGCAGAATTCGACGGCGGTGCGTCGTCTGGTGGGCTACATGCCGGAGCGAGATAGCTTCATCGCCGGCATGACCGGGGTGCACTTCGTACGCATGATGGCGGAGCTCTCAGGGCTGCCGCCGCGGGAGGCCCTGGAGCAGGCTCATGAGGCGATGTTCTACGTCGGCCTCGGTGAGGCCCGCTATCGCCCGGTGCAGAGCTATTCCCTGGGTATGAAGCAGAAGATCAAGCTCGCCCAAGCTTTGGTTCACGGTCCGCGTCTCCTCTTCTTGGATGAGCCCACCAACGGCCTCGATCCACCGGCCCGCCGACGCATGCTGCGCCTGATCCGGGATCTTCGGGCTCATCCCCACATGCATCTGGTGTTCTCTTCTCACCTGCTGCGGGACGTCGAGGATTGCTGCGACGAGGTGCTGATCCTCAAGGAAGGGCGAATCGCCGCTTATTGCGATCTGGAAACCGAGCGGCGCTCCAATCGATCCTTCTTGAACCTGGAGACCCGGGGCGATGACGGCCGCTTCCTGGAGGCCGCCGCGGCGCTGGGTGTGGAGTGCGCTCCGCAGACCAAGAGACGGCTGAAAATGGTGCTGCCGGAGGAGGTGGCGGTGCGCGATCTCTACCGGCTGGCGGCGGAGCATCGGGTGCAGCTGCGGCGCTTGTCCTACAAGCGAGACTCGCTGCAGGACATCTTCCTCAAGGCGATGGAGGGGTCGCTAAAGCCGGCGAACCCCGCCGGCAACAACGGGCAACTTTCGGACTCGAACCAGGGGGCATCTAGCCATGGCGGTGCATGATCGCGCGTATCGACGCTACGACGGGCCGCTCACCGGCTCCTTGGATCGCTTCCTGGTGATCCCCCGATACGCCCTCAAGGGCGTGTTTGCCTCCCGTCTCTACCTGGCGTTCTTCGTTCTTTCCTTTGTGCCGGTGGTCTTTGGAGCGGTCGCTATCTACGTGCTGAGCAACGAAGCTCTGATGCAGCTGCTCAGCATCGAGGGCCCCGCTGCCGGCCAGGTCAGCATCGACACCAACTTCTTCTACTACCTGCTGGTGGCTCAGGGCTTCCTCTCCTTCCTCTCCGCGGTGGTGGTGGCTCCGGCGCTGCTGGCTCCCGATCTGATGAACAACGCGCTGCCGCTCTACCTCTCGCGGCCTCTATCCCGCTGGTGTTATCTGGGCGGCAAGGCGTCGGTGTTGATGGGGCTGCTCTCGACCCTCACCTGGATTCCCCTCTTCGGCCTCTTTGCGATGCAGAGCTATGCCGTCGAGGGCTGGGCTTGGGATCGACTCTGGGTCTTGGCGGCGATCTTCTTGTCATCGATGCTGTGGATCTCGGTGCTGACCCTGATGGGGTTGGCCTTCTCCGCCTGGGTGCGCTGGAAGCCGCTGGCGCGCCTGGCGATGGTGGGAGTGTTCTTCCTCTCCGGGGCTCTCGGCCAGATGATCAACGCCATCTTCTTTGGGCGCATGAGCGAGCCTTGGGGGGACATGCTGAACCTCTTCGTCAGCATGCGCCTGGTTTGGCGCTCCCTCTTCCAGCAGACGATTCGCGCCAGCGAGCTTCCCGTTCCCTACGCCTGGATCGCGCTGCTCGCTCTCTGCGCTCTCTGTGTCTTTCTCCTGTCGCGCAAGGTCCGAGCCTATGAGGTGGTGCGATGAGCTCCCCGACGAACCCTTCTTCAGCACCTACTCTTGATGCAGTCTCCGCCGGAGCCCCTGCCGGAGCTCCGGGGCCCAGTGTTCCAGAACCCCTAGCTCCTGGAATCAGCGCCCCCATCGCCCAGCCGATCTCCAAGCGGGTGGCGGACGAGGCCTTCGGGGATCCGGATCTCATCGTCTTCGACGACATCTCCCGCTTCTATGGCGAAGTCTTGGGGGTCAACGGGGTAAACCTCGTGCTCGAGCCGGGAATCACCGGCCTGGTGGGCCCCAACGGCTCCGGGAAGAGCACCATGATGAATCTGCTCACCGGGCTCCTGGTGCCGACCCGCGGGCGCATTTCGGTGCTCGGCCTCTCGCCGCGGGATCCCGAGCGGCTCTTCTCTCAGCTGGGCTATTGCAGCCAATTCGACGCCTTCCCCCGCGGCATGACCGGCTATGACTTCGTCTACGGCTTTCTGCGGGTCCACGGTTGGGTCGCCGGTCGCGCCGACGTGATGGCGAGACGGGCGATTCAGCGGGTGGGCTTGAGCGATTCCGCCCATCGCAAGGTGGCGGCGTATTCCAAGGGCATGCGCCAGCGCATTCGGCTGGCTCAGGCCATCGCCCACGATCCCCGGGTGCTGGTGCTCGACGAGCCCCTCAATGGTCTCGACCCCATGGCCCGGGCGGAAGTGATCGCCGTCTTCGACGATCTGCGACAGGCCGGCTGCTTCCTCGTCATCTCCAGCCACATCCTCCACGAGGTGGACGTTCTCTCGGACCGAGTGGTGCTGCTAGACAGCGGCTACGTGGTGGCGGAGGGCGAGGTCTCGGGAGTTCGCGATGAGCTGGATGAGCGGCCGGTGCAGGTCAACCTGCGCTGTTCGAAGCCGCAGCTGGTGGCTGCCCATCTCTTTGAGCATCAGCTCGTGGTGGGGATTCAGATGCACCCCGATGGTCAGGGTTTGCTGGCCTCCACCCGCGCCGCGGATGATTTTCACCTGCGACTCAACGAATTGGTGCTGGAGCACGATCTGACCATCGAAGCGGTGGCTCCCGCCGACGCCGACGTCGCCGCGCTCTACGAATACCTCATCGAAGCCGAGGGAGAGCTATCGTGACCGAATCCCCTATCGCAGCGGCTCCCTCGCCGCCCGTAGCCGTCGACGCTTCCTCCTCGCCGCTGTGGAGGCGTCAGCTCTCCGGCGTCTGGCGCATGGAGGTGAAGAAGAACCTCCTCAGTCTGCGCATCGTGCCCACCCTGCTGCTGGCGGCTCTGCCGGTGGGGCTGGTGACCCTGCTGGCGGTGCTGCACATCTTCTTCGGCGAGGGCAATGAAGGCTCTGGGGCGGCGGTCAACGTCTATTCGTACATCTACCGCTTCTACTTCCTCAAAGTGGCGATCTTCTTCGGCACCCTCACCGTCTTTCTCCACCTGTTCCGCAGTGATTTGCTGGAGCGGAGCCTGCACTACTACATGCTCTGCCCCATTCCTCGCCATCTCCTGGTGCTGGGGAAATATCTCGCCGGCCTGCTGGCCACCAGCGTGCTTTTGGTGAGCGCCACCGCGGTGACCTTCTTGGTGGTCTTCGGCGTCTTCGGGGAGGGTTTGCCCCTCGGCGATCTGCTGGCCTATTGCGGCGTCACGCTGATGGGATGTCTCGGCTACGGGGCGCTCTTCATGCTCTCCGGCCTCTACTTTCGCTCCCCGGTGGTGCCGCCCCTAGCGCTCTATCTGTGGGAAGTCCTGATCGCCTTCCTGCCTCCGGTGCTCAAGCGCTTCAGCGTGATCCACTATCTGATCTCGCTGCTGCCGGTGAACCCGGTCACGGGGGTCTTCGAGGTGCTCTCGGAGCCGACGCCGACCTACTTCGCGATCCCGGGACTGCTGATCCTCGCGGCGGCGGCCCTCGCCTTGGCGGTGCTCAAGGCGAAGAAGCTCGAGGTCACTTACTCCGACGACTGATCCCCGGCGGGCTCGGAGCTTTCCGCTACCGCCAACAGGTTGAGCATCAGCCGGTAGGCGCCGACCACGCCGGCGGGCAGCTGGCGGAAGAAGGCGAGGCCGGTGTAGATGTAGGTCCCCTCCCCCAAGGGGGCGATGAGCAATCCGCCCTGCTGGGGCTTGCCGTCGGCCCCCTGCATTTCCAGCAGGGGAGTGAGCTCGGGGCTCCACTGACCAAAGAAATACAGGCCCCTCTCCTGAACCCAACCGTCCCAATCTTGGGGCTGGATGAGGTTCGGGTAGGTGAGGATCGGGTGTTTCGGTTCGAGCACCGTGACCGGCGACACCTCATCGGTGACTCGGTCGTGGGGACGGCGGATCTCGATTTCGAAGGGAGCGAAGCCGCCGCGGGAGAACTGGTATTGCTGGTACTGCACGATCACCGTGCCCCCTTCTCGGGCGTAGCGCAGCAGGCGGGTGTTGGCCTCTCGCAGGGCGGCGCTGATCTCGTAGGCCCGGGAGCCGATGACGATGACGTCGAAGGGCTCGAGGTCGCCGACTTCGAGATCGCTGCCGCTCAGCTCTTCGACCGGCAGGCCTAGCCGCTGGAGGGCTTCCGGAACCCGATCCGAAGCCCCGCGCACGTAGCCGATACGCTGCAGCCGAGGCAGGGTGAAGTCTCCGATGGCGAGCTCAGTGCTGGCCGGCAGCGGCCGCGGATGGGGGCGAACGTGGGGGTATCGCACCTCTGGGTAGGCTCGGGTCCAGCCTGCGCCAGCACCCGGTGACTTGACCTTGACGGTGATCGGATAGCTTCCGGAAGCCAGACCGGGAAGGAGGCTGAGCTCGAAGGGTAGGACTTTCTGCTCGTTGCCGGGGACCTGTGCCTCTGCCTGCATCGGTGCCGCGAGGGCGTCGGAGCTCACCAAGACCTGGAGGTCGAGCTCTTCGCTGCTGAGATTCGATAGACGAACGTTCAGCTTCGCCGGGGCGCTATCCTGGGCTCCTTTCACCAGCAGCTCTGGCTCCACTCCGACCTCCACGGCGGGCACGACCCGCAGCGGATCGCGCACTTCGCCGAAGGCCTGATCCCGCTGCCGGGTGACCACCTCTCGCTCGAGAGTGATCTGCTCTCCGCGATCACCGGAGGCGAGGCGAATCTGGAAGCGCAGCAGAGCGGGGTCGAAGGGCTCCCCCCGCAGGCCGGGATCCGCCTGGGACCAGTCGTAGAGATCTCCCTGCAGCGGCCGCTGAAGAAAGTAGGGCAGGGTCGGCGAAGCGTCCGTCGGGAGGGTAATCCGGAAGCGGTAGGTGGCGAGGCTTTCCGGCTCTAGGGTCAGGCCGGTCTGGGGGTCGGCGGCGATGGCGCCGCGGGGCAGCTCGTCCGCCGCTGGCGTCACCGCCTCGATGGACCACCCCTGGGGAGAGAGCAGCGAGGCTTCGGCGAGGGTGATGGGCCGGCTCCCGCCGTTGAACACCAGCGCCTCCACGGTGAGCTCCCCTCCAGGAATCAGGCGGTCGCTGGAAGTATAAGAATCTGCGGCGAGGCCGGCGGCGGTAGCGAAGGCTTCGGTCGCGACGGCGATCTTCTCGTCCAGTAGTTCCCGCACCGCGGCGCCGGCGCTGCTTCCTGGATCCTTCGCGACGGCAGCATGGGCTTGGCTCAGCTCCGCGAGGATGGTCTGAAGGTCGGTCAAGAGAACGGCATCGCTGCCCAGGCGCTGAGGAGAGAGGCGATCTCTGGCCTGGCGGGCCAGGGCTTCCACTCGGTCGAGGTGGATTTCGACCGGTTGCCGCCGGGGATCGTCTTCCAGCACCGCTGCCAGGGCGCGGAGGCGAGTGTCGATCCCTGCAAAGGGACCTTCCGGGCTTGAGATGCTCGCTGAGAGATCCAGCTCTAGGTTTGCTCCCCCTGCCGGCAGCAGGCGGTGGGTCACCGAGCCTAGGGGTTCGAGGTTGCCCATATCCTGGGAGCGGTGCCGGCTACGACTCTCCCGGGCGATTTGGGCCATCGACTTGCCCCGCACCGGATCTTGCTCACCGAGGGAGAAGGTCACCGCTTCCTCATCCCGGGACCACCACCCGGAGTAGAAAAAGGACTCCACCGGCCAGGCATAGAGATCTTCTTCCTGCAGGCTCGGGGCCGCATCGGGATCTGCGGAACTGTCGAAGAGCTGCTTGGCGATGACGCCCGCCGCCTGATGCTGCCCATGACCAGCCCGCGGGTCTGCGGGGAACACGGAGACGATGACCTGCGGCTTGAAGCGACGCACCACCCGCAGACCGTCCTCTAGCAGCACTTCCTGGGGCCAGCGCTGGAAGGTCTCGTCGAGGGAGCGGGTGAAGCCGAAGTCGTAGGCTCGGGAGTAGAACTGGCGGGCGCCATCGACGGAGCGTGCCGCCGCTAGCTCGCCGGCGCGAATCAATCCGAGCCCTACGCCGAGCTCTTGGCCGATGAGGTTTTGTCCCCCTTCTCCACGAGATAGGGAGAGATACGCCGCCTCGCCTCCCAGGTGACGACTGACATAGGAGAGCACCGCGGTGTCCTCGTCGTCGGGGTGGGCGGCGACGACCAGCAGCCGGCGGTGGGTCGATAGCTTGGCCAGAGCGCGATCCAGGGCCTCCACGCCGCCGGTGGTGGCCGGCTCGAGGGCGCGATCGCCGGTGGTCAGGGAAGCGATGGCGCTGCGCTCGCCGGCCGATAGAGCTGCCGTCGCGCCGTCCTCGAGGCCATGACTCGCCGATGGTGCGAAGAGCGCTACGAGGGCCAGGGCCAGCGTGAGCCTAGGGAGGGCCAGCGTGAGCCTAGGCCGCTCCAGCGTCAGCCTCCAGCGCAGAACAGGGAATCGCAGTGTAGAGCTCGGGAAGGAAAGTAGGCGTTGGTCCTGGCTCATGCTGGGACTCCTTGTCGGGTGAGGATCTTCGCTGGGGTGAGACGGGGCATAGGCAAGGGAGAGCCTCAGTGCGAGGCGCGGAACATCTTGTCATGGGGCGGCTAGAGGGCGGCGGGGGACCGCGAGGAGTCACCAACAGATACGCAGCCGGGGCGAGTGAGTTGGGTGTTCAGGGTACGAAGAGCAAAAGGCTGTTGGTCTTCCCTGAAATGAATTTGAGGTTGGAGTCACGCATGGGTGAGCGGAGAGCTCAGCCTCTTTCAACTTTCCTTCACCATCCCGCTTCGGGCTCTCCGCGAACAGCGGGGTTGGTGATTGGAGATCCTCACCATGGTCCGCAAACCCCAACTCCTGTCCCAGCTTTCCCTCGCTCTCATGCTCTTCGTCGCGCCCCTGGCGATGGTGAGCTCCTCGGCGGATGCTTCGATGCTGCCTTCGGCCCAACAGCTCGAACAGCATTCGTCCGACTCCATACCGATGTCCCTGCGGACGTCCTCTCCCGGGGAATGCAACCCCGATCGCGGCTGCAACGCCGATCCTGATGGGGATTGATTCCTCGCCTTCAGCGAGTGCAATCTTTGTCTCGAGGGCCCGGGCGAATCGTCCGGGCCCTTCCTTTTTCTGAAGGGTTTCCGGGCCAAGATTAGGTACTTGCCTAACTCACCTTTTTGGTTCTTTAGCAGGTTGTCGTCTCATTTTGCTTCTGAGCGGCAACCTAATAGAGTAGAGATTCCCCTCATCGCCACCGCATTCCCTTCCCCCCTATTTCGGTGGCGTTCTCTGCAAGTCGTGGAAGTGAGCGGGAATTCCTCTTCTACCCCGAGGAGTTTCTGTTTCAGGCCCTCTAGCTCGATCTCTATAGGTCGGACCCGCTGGAGTTCCCAGGCCCTCGCTCTCTTTTAGAAGAGTTCTCTTAGAAGAGCCGATCTAGGCGAGCGTCGCAGGCTTTCCGACCCTGTCCCTAGCTTCGAACCACGTTCCATCCTTTTGGGATCTCGTGTCGCCAGGCCCAAGTCTGGGCATAGCGTGTCGACCTCGACCTTCGGTCGAGGAGCTGGTGTGGTCAAGAGTCCATGAGTTTTTGTTGATGAACCCCTCTCGAGGCAATCTATCCGTGACGTCTGCTGGTCATTTGAACGCTCATTTGCTGCGTTGTGCTCTCGGTGATTCCCGGTGGAAGAAATCTCTTGCTCTCGAGGAGCTTTTGGAACACCTGGCTGGTGGCTGCGATCGCTGCTGGTCGACACTCGAGAAGCAGAAGGAGGAGGGGGATCCGATCCAGACCATCCGAGATGACGTCTCGATCCGGCGCCTCCTGTTCTCGGCGGAAAAGGAGCTCGCAGCGGCCCGTCTCGAAGAGATCGAGTCCACGCCGCCTCCGGAGCGCAGCGCGCTGCTGAAGGCTCCTCGCTTCTTCACGCGGGCGGTCTTTGACGGCCTCTTGGATCTCGGCCGCGGCGCCGCGGCGAGAGGAGATCTAGAAGAGTCGGAGCGATGGTACGACTCCTCGCTCGGGGTCTTGGTGCATCTCGAACCGAGGCTGTACGGAGCCGCCTCGATCGAGGATCAATGGGTCAAGCTGTGGTCTCTGCTCGGAAACCTGCGTCGGCTGGCGGATGATTTCGCCGGCGCCGATGCTGCCTTCCGCACCGCCCACCGTCACCGCGAGAGCGGTACCGGAGATCTCGTAGTCAACGCCGATCTGGTATCCCTGGAAGCGAGCCTGCGCACCGACCAGCGCCGCTTCGGCGAGGCGGAATCCCTGGTGCAGAGAGCGGTGGAGCTCTTTCTCGAGGCCGGAGACCGGCATCTCGCCGGTCGTGCGCTGCTCAAGCGGGTCAACCTGCTGCACCAACAGGGCAAGACGGTGGAGGCGCTGCAGCTGCTGGATCAGGCGGTGGAGTGGATCGAGGCGGACCGGGAGCCTCGCCTTGCCCTCATCGCTCAGCACAACCGAATCAACATGATGTGCATCAACGGTCGGGTGAGCGAGGCGCGGGAAGCCTTCGATGCCAGTCGCTCCCTCTACGAGCGCTTCGATGAGCCCTTGATGAACCTTCGGCAGCGATGGCTCGAGGGCCGATTGGCGCTAGAAGAAGGCGCTACGGAGATCGCTGAAGCGAAGCTGGAATCCGCTGCCGAGGGCTTCCTGGAACGGGAATCTCCCCTGCTCTGGGCCCTGGTCCACCTCGATCGCGCTCAGCTCCTCGCCGTCAGCCACCGCCATCGCGAGCTCGCCACCCTCACCGCTTCGCTGGTGGAGGTGTTCCAAAGCCAAGAGATCCACCGCGAGACCTTCGCCGCCCTCTCCCTTCTCCACCGCAGTGCTCTCGCTCAGCGAGTCACGACAAGCATGCTGGAAGAGGTCGCACGGCTGCTGCAATTTGGGCCGAGGACGCAGTCGAAGCCTTCGTGAGGTCATGCTCCCCTGCTTGAGTCCGCGCTAGGCACGATGCTGTGGCGAGTCTAAGCAGTATTTGATCTCTATAGGGCCTGCGCACTCTGGGAGCGTCGGTCCCAGGAGCGCCTGAGCTCTAGGAAGGGCCGAGCCTTAGGGCGAGCGTACGCAGATCCGTTGGACCATCCATTGGTGGTCACTATGGAGTGGCGATAGCGTCGACTTCGAGCGCTAAGAGAGAGCTGATGAACAGAGCGGATCGGTCTCTTGTGGGGTGGTTAGTGGTTGGGCGGAGGGCTATGGGCTGAGTGATTTGAGTTCGTGAGTTAATCAAGTCGACTTACGACGAGTCGTTAATTAAATCTCGTTAGCAGGTAGTTAACCACTAGGGGTAAAGCGTCGAAATAGGCTCTTGCCGCTTGCTGGACAGTATTTCCAGTGCAATTGAACAGTCTGTCTTGTTTAAGTGTTGTGTTGCGATTTTACTGTATGTATGTAATGCTGAGTAAATACTTCACTGTAGTAACGATCAAGAAGATCCAAGAGCAGCTGGTCAGCGATTGACGCAGGTTGGTTAGTGGCTGCGCTTCGGACCTCTTCAGTCTCATCACGCGCAACGAGGTGAACAGGCATGGTTCCAGTGCCGAGACGATCTCCATCGACTCGAGGTGATGCTGCGGTCCAGCGGCGGTTGCCTTGTCGCCAGGCAGGGTGCCTTTGCTCATGTTCTGGGTGGAGAGCTGAGGCGGGGCTGCGGGCCGAGGCCGCCTGTCCGTGTTGTAGGGCATAACGGCGAGCGGATACATGATGAGAAATAGCTTCGCCCTGCAGCAGAGATCTCGTACCTATCTGACCTTGGATAGGTCTCAGTTCTCGGGCATTGGGCGCTCTTCCCACCGCGTGTTCTTAGGCTTTGGGAAGTCGTGGCTCAGCAATTTTTCTGGTTTTCAAAGACATATACCGCAGCGAAGGGGAGCGGCAGTCGGTCGCTTTCCGTCGATTGCTGCGCAAGGAAATTCAAGAGCTCCGGCGCTTTGGATTCCCCAAAGCGACCAAACCAAGGAGGCCTAGTAATGGACAACGTTCTCTCTCTTCAGATGCTCGGGAGTGATGTGGCGACTGCCTTGAGGAGCGGCTGCTCGAACTCGAACGTCAGCTGCGCTTCGAACAACAGCTGCGTGTCCTTCGGTAGCGGTGGTCAGGGTGGTTGCAACGCTGATGGCGCCTGCTCTCCTGCCCCGCATACGCCCTACTCTCCGAACTGGTGATGACGGCATAGAGCTGGCTGTATCCAAGGCTGACTCTGCCGCACGGCGTCCGATCTCCTCGGGCGCCGTGCCTTGTCGGTTTCCTGTCCGATCGGTTTCCGAGGCATCCGGCCACCATTTTGCCTGACGATCGGTACACCGGTGAGCGGATCAAGCCTTGCGAAGGCCTATTCCACCGCAAGGTAAAGCTACAAGGCTAGCCCTTCATCGATTGGCACCGGTTCATCCCCTAGGAGGGGAAGTTTCAGATGGCTAAGGGGTGCTCCAGGGGGGGACCCCAGGGAGGAAGCGATGATTCGGTGCCGGTGAGCAGTGGTGGTCGACCCGTCGGCCGTTGAAAGATCAGCCTTTGAAATGAGTGCTGGAGGCGGACTTCCGTTGCCGTCAGCTCGCCTCCTTGGAGTGACTCAGAGTGAATCACTCCCTTAGGGAACGCGCCTTCACCAGGTCAATCATCGAGGATGTTGTCTCGACCTTCGATGGACTCCACGGACTGGTTGATGCTCGCCGAAGAACAGAGTTTTGGCAGGAGGAGATCAAGTCAACATGCTTAGTATCCAGCCGTTTCACGCATATTCCCTGCTACACCGCGAGTACTACGAAAATATCGAGCTATACGAACCGTCAGACAAATATTCAGCGGTCGTAAAAAGCTTTCTAGACGAAAGCTGGGGGCTGAGACTGCGGGGGTTTTGGTCGAATTGCTACCCAGCGGAATTCAAATATCTCCCTCACGGCTGGAAGATCCATCTCTCCGCGGTGCCCGCCACCGCTGAAGAGACGCTGAAGCGAACGATCCCCCTTGTCGCTTCACGAGGGATTGCCTTCAAATTCGTCTCCGATGAGTTCATGTTGCGCACTTCGCTATCGAAGAATTGGGCGCGCAGCGGGGCCGGAAAATTTGTCACGATCTACCCTCGATCCATCGAGGAGTTCAAGGAGCTGATCCAGGCCCTGTGGGAAGCGACACAAGATATGCGTGGGCCCTACATCCTGAGCGATCGGCCCTACAAAGATAGCCGGGTCGTCTACTACCGCTATGGTGAGCACGTCGCGACCCACCGTCCGGATGCCGCAGGGAATTTGCAGTCGGTGCTTGAAGCGCCGGACGGGTCAATGTACTTCGACGAGCGGGTCCCCTACTTCAAGATGCCTCCATGGGTTGAGGACCCCTTCACTACGGAAGCACCGCTGGAGAAGCCTGGAGAGGACGGCGTCCAGCTGAAGGATGGCCGGTATCGGGTGTATCACGCCCTGAACATCGGAGCCATGGGCGGCATCTACCTCGCCTTTGACAACGAGATGGAAAAGGACGTGGTGATTCGTGAGGCGCGGCCGATGATGGGTTCGTCATCCGATAAAGCCGATACCTTTTCCCTCTTGCGCAAAGAGGCTCGAATTCTCCAGAAGCTGGGGCCGACGGGCTATACCCCAAAGTTCTTCGACATCTTTCAGGAATGGGAGCACCTCTTCTTGGTGCAGGAGCTGCTGGATGCGGAGACCCTCTGGGGCGGAGCGATCAACTTCTACTATCGCCGCGCTGACTTAACGCCAAGAGACGCTTTTGAGCCACTGCGGGAGACGATCCTGCGCTTGATCCAGGGCCTGAGGGTGGTTCATTCCCATGGCGTTGTGCTGCGAGATCTCACCCGCACCAACGTGATGATCACGGAGGAAGGGGAGATTCGCTTCATCGATCTGGAGTTCGCCTACGAGCTAGAGGGAGAAGACAATTACCTCTTTGTTCAGACTCCGGGCTTCGCATCACCAGATCAGCTGAAGAATCTCCTCCCAAGCCCCCAGGATGATTACTACGCTCTCGGAGTGCTGATTCTCGACATCGTCTCTTTCTTCGCCGCAGGGATGGATTTGAATCGAGACGCGATTATCGATTCCTTCGAGCTCCATCTGCGCGAGCTGCGACTTCCTCTGGGCTTGCGCAAGATTGTAGAAGGGCTGACGGCTCTGGATGCTGAAGAACGGTGGGACCTTGATCGAGTCGAGCAGGAGCTGCTCGCTCTTCCCCTGCCGCCTGCTGAGGGTTTGCTCTTTCAGCAGCTGGGAGCTGTACCGGAGCGACCCACGCCGACAGCCGACCTGCTGAGAGAGCTCGAGATCACCGTGACGGGGGCGGCTCAATTCATCGAGAACAAGGTCCGTTACGTGCGCGAAGACACCCTGTGGCCGTCGTCCCCCTCGGTGTTCCAGTCCAGCCCTATCGGCCTGCAATTCGGTAGCTCCGGCCCAAGCCTGTTCCTTCAGCAGGTGCGCGGACGAATTCCGGAGAAGACCGTCGATTGGTTGCTCTATCGCGCGGAGCACGGCAATCATCCTGCTGGATATTTCTCCGGCCTCGCAGGACTGGCGTGGCTCCTGTTGGAGGAGGGGCGACAGGAGCAGGCGGAAGCGCTTCTGGAACAGGCGAACGCTGCAGACTCGCTGACCGAAGAGCTGGGCTTTTACTATGGCCTTTCCGGAGTCGCGACGGTGAACCTTCATTTTTGGAGTCGCCTGAAGAATGAGAAGTATCTCGAATTTGCGACTCAGGCGGGCGAGACCCTAAAGCAGGCCGCCAAGGTTGCGGATACCGGCGTGGTGTGGAGCGATCCTGAGCAAACGCCCCTCGGACTCGCCCTCGGACCCGCCGGAATCTCGCTTTTCCTCACCTATCTCGCCGCGACTTCAGGAGACGACTCGTGCCTTGAGCTGGCGCAGGAAGCTTTGATGTTCGAGCTCTCCTACGTCCAGGAGATCGGCGAGCTGCTGCTGTGGTTTCCCGCCACCAATTCGAGCTCTGCCGAGCCGAAGAGCCCGCATACCTTCTTCGGAACGGCTGGAACGGGAGCAGTGCTGTTACGAGCCGGCTTGTTGAGCGGCAACGGTGAGCTTCTCCATTGGGCTGAGCGCTGTGGCGGCACCGTCGCCGAGAGATATACCAACAAGCTCTGGTACGACTACGGCTTAGCCGGCTATGGAGAATATCTTTTGGACATGTACTATTTCCAGAAGGATAAGAAGTACTGGAACGCCGCTGCCTACCTGGCGGAAGCCGTGATGCTGCATCGTTTCAAGAAGCCAGAAGGCTACATTTTTCTCGGTGAGAACCATCACAAATTCTGCTGTGATTTCTCTATGGGCTCCGCCGGCATCGGGCTGTTCCTGCACCGGGTATTGAACCCTGACCGCGGACGGATCACGCTGCCGGATCACCTGCTTCAGGGAGTGGCAAAGCCTCAAGAGGCCCACGTTTGAACGTCTGGTCGTGGCGCTTCGTAAGTGCTGAAATCGCGCGATTCACTGGTCATGGAGGATAGCTATGGAAGTCACCGCTCCAACGCAAGCACGAATGCCCATTCAGCAGGTCTTCCAGCAGCTGAAGAGGATTCTGCATTTTGCGCGTCCTTATGCTGTCGGCCTCAGCGGCGGTTTTCTACTGTTCTTTTTGGCCACCGCCGTTGGCTTGGTGCTGCCCTTGGGTATCAAGGCACTCTTGGACACCGCGATTGGGCAGCGGAATGCAGATCTGCTGAATCAACTAGCGATCGGCCTACTAGCGCTCTTTATTTTTCGCTTCGTGCTCTCTTTTTTCGGCTCTTACATCATGATGCTCATCGGCGAGAAGATCGTGATCGGTCTTCGCTCACGCCTTTACAATCACCTGCTGCATCTCGATGTAAAGTTTTTTCATAACCAGAGGGTTGGAGATCTGACCTCGCGAATCATTAGCGATGCAGGCTCGATCCGTAGCCTGGTGACGGAAAATCTGGTGACGACGGTTCTCACGCTGCTCCAATTCTTTGGTGCGCTGGTCATCATGCTCACCATCGACTGGAAATTGACTCTGGTGGTGTTGCTCGCCGCGCCCGCAGCGACGGCTGCCTCCCAGGCCTTTGGGCCTTATCTGCAGAATGCTTCCCGCAAGGTGCAGGAAAAGGCGGGGCGCACCGTCGCGGTGCTGCAGGAGGTTTTCAACGCTGTCCCGATGGTCAAGGTCTACGACCGTGAAGGCTATGAAAAGGGCCGCTTCGATTCGTCGCTGGATGATGTCTATGTAGCGACCCGCACCGCCGTGCGCGCCCAATCTCTCTTCAGTGCAGTGATCGGCCTGGTGACCGCCGTTTCGACCATCGCGATCTTTTGGGCTGGAGGGCATAGCGTGCTTTCAGGGACGCTGACCGCTGGCGACCTCGTCGCTTTCCTCTTCTACGCCCAAACGATCAGTCAGGGGCTCTCGCAGCTCGCCCAGATCTACGGCAGTCTCTACTCCATCGTCGGCTCTTCGGAGCGGGTCTTCGAGCTGCTCGATCTGGATGCGGAGGTACAGAACAAGCCCGGTGCCCTGCAGCCGGGTCTGGTGCGGGGTGAGCTCGAATTCGAGGATGTTTGCTTTGCCTATCAGGCAGATCACCCGGTACTAGATGGGGTGAGCTTTCAGGCGGAACCGGGAAAGACGATCGCTATCGTTGGCCTGAGTGGTGCCGGAAAGAGCTCGATCCTCAAGCTATTGCCTCGTCTTTATGATCCGCAGCGAGGAGCCATCCGTCTCGATGGCCACGACTTGCGAGATCTCGATCTCTCTTGGCTGCGGCAGCAGGTCGCCTTCGTCTCCCAGGACGTCATGCTGTTCTCGTCGACGGTGTTGGAGAATATCCGCTATGGCCGCCTCGATGCCTCGGAGGAGGAGATCCGGGCAGCGGCGATCGCCGCCAATGCTCACGAGTTCATTCGTGATTTACCCCAGGGCTACGAGACAGAAATCGGGGAGCGGGGCGTGAAGCTCTCCGGAGGCCAGCGCCAGCGCTTATCGCTAGCTCGGGCGCTGCTGAAGGATGCTCCCATCCTGATACTGGACGAGGCGACCTCTTCCATCGACTCCCTCTCCGAGAAGCTGATTCTCGAGGCGCTGAAGGATGCACGTCAGAGTCGCACCACCTTGGTGGTTGCACATCGCCTGGCTACGGTGCGCGATAGCGATGAAATCCTGTTTATCGAGAACGGTCGCATCATCCAAAAAGGGCTGCACGATGAGCTGCTCAGTCTGCGGGGACCCTACGCGACGCTGGTGGCGAGTCAGCTCTCCCCGGCCTCTATCTCTCACGGAGCCTAGTTGCCATGCTTCGTGAGGCGCTTCAGGGGTTTCGTTCCCTCGGTCGCACCGGCCCCTTTTATTGGTTGTTGATTCTTCTGGTGGCCCTGGGCTTTGGGCCGGTGTTGGCGGCCTTCGCGGTGGTGAATCACCTGGTCCTTGGAAGCGTCAATCTGCCCCAGGCGGATCGCTTGATGGTGGTGAGCGAGAACCTTCCTGCCTACGGTGAGGAGCTTTGGCTGCCGTCCGGAGCCTATTTACGCCTCGCGGAGATGCATGGGGCCTTCGAGGCGGTGGCGGCTTTCATGACCGCCGACGTGACGCTCGTAGATGACGAGAGGCCTGAGAGGGTACGCCTAGCGCGGGTGACGCCCTCCTTTTTTGAGGTCGCGCAGGTAGCTGCACAAAGGGGGCGCGTCTTCGAGGGGGGAGACGATCGCCTGATGGCGGCGCAAAGCGGGATCGTGGCGGATAACGACTTGTTGCTGCTGAGCGATCGCCTGTGGCGGTCTCGCTTCGCGGCGGCCGAGGATGTTCTCGGGCAGAGGGTTGAGCTGGACGGTCGTGAGTATCAGGTTGTCGGGATTTTGCCCCAGGGTTTTGGCTTTCCGGAAGATGCAGATCTTTGGTCTCCCTTGGGCTTTGGGGGCCTAGCGCGAGACGATTGGGGAGGCTTTTTCCTCCAGGTGGTAGCGAGGCTGCCGCAAGACGGCAGCCTTGAAGCCGCTAGGGCGCGGCTGGATGGATTGTCCGAGATCGTCCAGGAGGCGTCTCCACAATTCAATGCCGGGGTTTCTTTTCATGTCGAGAGCCTGAGGGAAAGCCTGGTGGGAGATCGCGATCAGCCTCTCACTCTGGTTCTGCTGCTCGCCCTGGTGATTCTCGCCGGGGCCTTGGTCAACGCAACGCAGCTCTTGGGGGTTCGTGCCGCGGCTCGTCGTTCCGAAGTCGCGGTGCGCAGCGCTCTCGGTGCATCTCGCGGCTCGCTCTTCCGCTTGTTCTGGGTTGAGGGGCTACTGGTCGTGCTGCCGGGCCTTTTCGCCGGCGGCCTGATCGCTGCCCTCTGCGTTCATCTCTTCAATACCCATGCCCCCCTGGCTGAGTATGGGTTCCCAACGATCTCTCTACAGTGGTCGGTGGTCGCCGTTGCGGCTCTGCTCTCCCTCGCGAGCGTCGCTCTCCTCGCTTCCTTGCCCGCTATGCTCTCCACCGAGCGGGGAGCCGTGGAGCGGCTCGCGGGGGGCGATGAACGCCTCGCCGGGAGTCGGCGGAGCCGATTTCTGCAGCGGTCGCTCATCGCTCTGCAGGTGTTTTTCTCCCTCAGTCTCGTGACCACGGCGGCGCTCTTCGCCAGCAGCTTCCACTCGGTACGCCAAACCGACGTCGGCTTTCCGGTCGCCAACCTGATGACTGTGGACCTCAGCCTGCCATCCCATGCGGGCTATCGACCGCAGGTGGTGAAGAACTTCGTCAACGCTGCCATCGAACGTCTCGGCGCTCTCCCGGGAGTCGAATCTGTCGCCGAATGTCTGCGTCTGCCGGTTCTGGACACCGAGGGAGGCATTTGGTTCCGGCTGCCGGGAGAGCAGCCAGGCTCAGGAGAAGCCGAGCTTGCGGCGACCTTCAACGCGGTGACGGCCGGCTATTTCGAAACCCTTGGCCTGCCTCTGATGGAGGGCCGGGGGATCGCGGCGATGGATCAAGAAGGGGGAGAGCCCGTCGTCGTGATCGATTCGCTGCTCGCGGAGCGGCATTTCGGTAGCTCGAGCCCTGTGGGGCAAATGCTAATTCTCACCGCCTGGCCCAATCAGCCTCGCCGAATCGTTGGAGTGGTCGATTCTGTGCCGCAGGGGGGGCTGCGAACGGAGCGCTTGCCGGCGGTCTATGTACCCTTTGAGCAAATCTACTTGCCGACGGTGCGTTTTCTTGTGCGTACCGAATCAGAGCAGGGCGGTGTAGAGAATTCGGTCAAAGAGACGCTGTGGGGAATGGACCCCCATCTTGCTTTTGACGAGGTTGCCTTTCTCAGCCAGCGAGTTGACCGCCTCTTCGTTCCCGAGCGGTGGGCGGCCCTGCTGACGCTAGTGCTGGGCCTTCTCGGCCTGGTCCTCTCCGCGAGCTGTGTTTACGCGACGACCAGCTACATGGTGCGACAGCGGCGTCGAGAGCTGGGCGTTCGGCTCGCTTTGGGAGCCGCTCCTAAGGCCATCGTTCGGCACGTGATGCGCTCAGATCTTGGGGCGGTGATCGTGGGCCTGACTCTCGGGGGGGCCTTCTGCTGGTTCTTGGCGCGCTTCTGGGAGAGCCTGCTCTATGAGGTCGATCCACTGGATCCGATCCTGCTCGGTGGAGCGGCTCTCGTATTGGCGGCTACGGTGCTCGGGGGTATGTTCGTGCCCGCTCGCCGTGCGGCGGTTCTCGATCCACGATCTGCGCTCAACTAGGCGCCCGAGTCGAGTCCAAAGAGGCACAGTCCAGAGAAGAAGCAGCCCAGGCCCACTGGAGCTCGAAGCCCACGCGGACAGGCAGGCAGTTTCGCTCGTCGAGAGCGTCTACCGAGGCTTACTTTGCTGATGCTCTTGGCGTGCTGAAGGGCCGTGACGCCCTAAAAAATCGAGGGCGAGATGCTGCTTGCTGCGCCAGAGAGCTGTGGTTGGGACGCAGGGATTCGAACCCCGATTCTACGGTCCAGAGCCGTATGTCCTACCATTGAACGACGTCCCAATGGGTCGTAAAAGATAGCTAAGAAGGTCGGTCTTCGTCAAGGCTTGGCGTGGGGCGTCCATCGAGGACGAGGGAGAAGCGGAAGGGGAAGCGGCGGCGGAGCTCGAGGATGGGGTGGGTGGCGGCGAGCTGGCGGACGGCTTTTAGGCTCCAGCTGGCGGCGACGGAGAGTCGGCCGTCGTGGCGCGCAACGGGGCCGTTGCCCAGCAGGCGAAGGGTGGGGCGGATCAGGGCGCGAAGCCAGGGGCTGCGGCGCAGATCGACGATCACCGCGCCGCGGCGGGCGACTCGGCGCATCTCGGCGAGGATGCGGTCGTTGGCGACGGCGTCGAAGTGGTGGAAGACGAGGCTGGAGAAGCTCCAGCTGACGGCGTCCTCGGCGAAGGGGAGGTGGCGGGCGCAGGCGACGACCCGGTGCTGCTGAGGGTATTCGCGGCGCCCCAGGAGCAGGTGGCGCAGCTGGGCGTCGAGGCCGACCACCCGGATGGGCCGGCCTTTGGCTTCTGCCTGTTGGGCGAGATCGGCGGAAACGTCGCCGAGACCGCAGCCGACGTCGAGAACCCACGGAGGGGAGTCGTCCCTCGTTGGGAAACTAGCGGTATCCGCTGGGGAGCTGGCAGGATCCTCAGGGGCCAGGAGTCGAGGCAGGAGAGTTTGCCGAAGGATGCGGTAGCCCAGCAGCCAGCGATTGCTGCGGCGCAGGTCCTCGAGGGCTCGGGAGACCTCCTGGTGGGAAAGCTCTCCTTCGTCCAGCAGCTCGCTGGAGCGCGTCGCGTTGGGGTTGGTGCTCATGGATAGGGATTGGGCTTGGAGCGCGGGGGGCGGGGCGGGGAGAGCTGGTGCGGGCCGGTGCGGATTTTCGGGACGAAGGCCTTCCCGTCGGATCTACCTCGCCCGGGGAGAAACCTGGAGCCCTTCTCTGGTGCCATAATAGCGCCCACTGGCATCACTTACTGGCACCCCGTACCGGCATCCTCAGAAGGCGCTCTCTGCTGGCATCCCGCTGGGAGTGAATTCCGCCGCTGGTCTACCGTCGGCTCCTAGTGCTGGTTCCAGTCCAGTGCCGGCAAGGGGCGTCGAGAGAGGATCTCTCGCGGCCCCCAGCAACCGTCGACGATCTCCCCCTAGCCTCCCCCAGGGCATTTCATCGTGAGCCGATCTCCCTCCCCCGCTAAACCCGCGGGGTCTTCGCCGGTGGCCAACGCGCGCCAACGCGCGCCCCTCTCCCGGCCGGCCCTCTCTCAGCCGAGGCTCTCTCAGCCACGACTGGCCGAGGCGCGCCGCCGTGAATGGGCCGCAACCTTGATTCCCCTCGTCGGCGGGCTCCTGGCGCTGGTGCTGGCGACCCAGAGCCCGGTGCTGGCGCCCGGCGGCTGGTTGCCCCATCCCGGAATCTTCCTGCTTTTACTGGCGGCCCTCCTCTGCCTGATGGAGCGCCCCTTCGAGGGTTCTAACCTGGGGCCGTCGGCCCTGGTGGTGGCCCTCGCCCTGCACCATTTCGGCACCCTTCCGGCGGCTTGTTTGGTGGTGCTGGCGCAGCTGGGGGCGGACTTGGTGCGCCGGGTGCTGCGGCGGCGGGCGCCGACGGTGGAGCCGGAGCGGCGCCGGATGCTGCGCACTTTGGAGGATTGCGGCACGCTGGCGCTGGCGGTGGTGTTTGGCGGCAGCGTCGCGGTGGCGGTGCCGCCCTTCGGCCCGCCGCCCTTGGGCTATGTGCTGCCGCTGGCGGTGGCGGGGCTGGGAGCGGTTTTCGCCCTGGTCTTCTTGCGCCTTGCGGACAAGAAACTGCGGCGCCCGCTGCGGCCGCTACCCTGGGCGGATAGCCTATTTCCGCTGCTCTCGGACCTGCTCTTCTGGTGGGTCGGCGTGGCGCTGGCGCTGGTGCTGGATTCCCTCGGCTGGGGGCCTACCAGCCTGCTGCTGGCGGGGTATCTAGCCCTCTGTGTGGAGGCCGGTCGGCGCACTTTGCGCCACGGCATTTCCGAGCAGCGGGTGGAAGATCTAGAGCGCCTCAGCCGCGCCAGTCGCCGCATGGCCGGAGGAGAAGGATCGGAGCTCACCGTGGTGGCGGAGCGGCTGCGGGCGGAGTGCGCCGGCGTGGTGAATTTTCAGTGGTTCCAATTCGAGCTGCTAGCCCAGGGGGTGCCCTATCGCTCCTGGGCCGCCGGGCCCGATGGACAGCTGGAGGACGGCAATCCCCAGCCTCCCGACGCGCCGCCGCCGCTGCCGGGAATTCATCGTAGAACTCGCTGGCAGGTGATCGAGCGGGCGCTGGAGTCCGGTCAGCAGCTGGTGGGGCGACTGCGCCTGTGGTGTGATCCTCGTCGCCTGGAGGCGGACGGGGTCTCGATGCTGGATAGCCTGCTGCCGCAGATGCTCGCGGTGCTGGAGCGAGCGCTCCTGGATCGCGAGGCGAAGACCGATCCGCTCACCGGCTTGGCCCTGCGGCGAGTGCTGGAAGCCCGCATGGCGGAGGCCTTCGACCTCACTCGGCGCACCGGAGCGCCGATGGCGGCGATCCTCTGTGATCTGGACCATTTCAAGTCCATCAACGACCGTTTCGGCCACGCCTTCGGTGACCTCGCCCTGCAGTCCACCGCCGCGGTGCTGCACGAGATCGCCGGAGAGCAGCATCTCGCCGCTCGCTACGGCGGGGAGGAATTCACCCTGCTCTTGGCCAACGCCGACGGCGTTCTTGCCCTGCGGGTGGCGGAGCAGGTGCGACAGCGGGTGGCGGCTATCGAGCTGGAGCACGAAGGGCAGGCGGTGCCGCTGACCATCAGCCTGGGAGTGGCCTGCTATCCGGAGGTGCATATCCACCAGCCGGATGACCTGCTGGAGCTGGCCGATGAGGCCCTCTACCGCGCCAAGGGCGCCGGGCGGAATCTTGCCCTGCTCTACCTCGGCCCCGGTCGGTATCGCGGTATCGATGGAGCGGTGCTGGAGGCCGAGGACTCCGGCGGCGATCCACCTTCTACCGGCGGGGGGCGAGAGGGAGCAGGGGGCGACGGAAGAAGCTCTGGTTCCGGCGGGCCGGAGGTCAAGGCGCCTCGGATCTTCGCCTGACGACCTTCTTTCCGTAGAGCGCTTGGGCTTTCCGCAGAGCGCTTGGCCCTGCCGTAGAGGGTTTAGGGAACGGCGTTCTCAGGGTGGCGCCGTCATGAGATGCTCTAGCCTTCGTCGAATTTGATCAGGAGCCCTCATGAGCCCTAAGCCGCCGGATTCCAACGCACCGGACTCCAATACTCCAGATTCCACTGGGTCCGATTCCACTGGGTCCGATTCCAGTCTGTCCAGCGCCAGCTCTCTCGATCAGGCGTCGGCCTCCCCTTCTCTCGGGGAATCAGAAACCCTCATCGAGGCGATGGAGCGGAAGGCCTCGGCGGTAGAGAGCGGCGGCGGGGCCTCGAAGGGTTCCGAGGAGCCTGAAGCTCATCCAGTGGACGAGGAGGGGGGGGACTCGGATTCCGACGAAGACTCCAACGAGTTCAACACCCGTAAGGTGCTGCTGAGCGCAGGAGAGATTCTTCTGGAGCGTCCCTTCGCGATCTTGGGCATCTCGGCGGTGCTGCAGGCTCCTCAGCTGCTGATTCCGGTGCTGGTGGAGCAGGGCCTGATGGGCTCGGGGCCGGATCCGGCGTCGGTGGTGGAGATCCTCACCTTCTACTGCCTCCTCTTCTTCCTCGGTCAGCTCCAGGTGGCCTTCCTGGCTCCCCTGGCGCTGGCTCGACTCTGGGGCGGCTCGATCAGCGTTGGAGAGAGCCTGCGGCAAACCCTGGAGCGTCCCTTTGCGCTGATCACCACAGCGCTGCTGTGGTCTTTCTTCGCCGGCTTGGGTTTGCTTTTGTTGATCATCCCCGGATTTCTGGCGATGACCATCCTATACACCACGATGCCTGCCCTCTTGGTCGAGCGTCTGTCGCCGGTGCAGGCCCTCACCCGGGCCTCCGAGCTGATTCGCGGGCGCATGTTCTCGCTCTTGGCTCTGGTGGTGATCTTTTCCATCGCCGAGAGAGGCGCGGATCTGCTGGCGGGCTATCTCGAGCTTCCGGAGCTGGTGCCGGCGCTGGTGGCCTTGGTGATCAATACTCTCGCCGCCCTGAGCGCTGCGACCGCTTACCACTACCTGCGCCTCGCGCCGGCACCGGTCTTCCAAGGGCCTGAGGCCGTCGTCGATTCTGCTACCCCGGGGGGCGGGCGATCCGGTCCACCGCCTCGCCGTCGCGGCAAGGTGCGGGTGGTCTTTCCCGGAGAGGGGGCGGGGGAAGCCGAAGGAAACGGAGGATCTGGAGCAGACCTGCAGGAGCATCCTAATCAAGAGGCTCTCGAGAAAGAGTAGAGAACCAAGAAGGACTCGCCATGACGAACACTGAGACTTCTCCCGCGGGATCTTCCTTGGCCTCCGCCTGGACTCTGGAGACCGGCCTCGACTTTCTCAACCACGGCTCCTTCGGCGCCTGCCCGAGTCGAGTGCAGCAGGCGCAGCGGGATCTTCGGCAGGAGCTAGAGACCCAGCCGGTGCGCTTCATGGTCCGCTCGCTGGAGGCGCGGCTGGACGCCGCGCGGCAGCGAGTCGCCAACTTCCTCGGCGCCGACTCGGAGGGCCTGGTGCCGGTGCCCAACGCCACCACCGGCGTCAACACCGTGCTGCGCAGCCTGACCTTTCAGCCCGGCGACCAGCTGCTCACCAGTGATCACGCGTACAACGCCTGCCGCAACGCTCTCGACTTCGTTGCCGGCCGCGCCGGGGCGGAGGTCGTGGTGGTGGAGATCCCCTTTCCCGGCGCAGATCCCGACGAAGTTCTGGATCGTTTCCTCGCCGGCGCCACCTCCCGCACCCGGCTCGCCCTCATCGACCACATCACCAGCCCCACCGGCCTAGTGCTGCCCCTCGAGGCGTTGGTTTCCAACCTCCAGGAGCGGGGCATCGACGTCCTGGTGGACGGCGCCCATGGGCCCGGGATGCTGGATCTTCAGCTCGACCAGCTCGGCGCCGCCTACTACACCGGCAACCTCCACAAATGGGTGTGCGCTCCCAAGGGGGCGGCCTTCCTCTACGTTCGCGAAGATCTGCGCGATGGCATCGTCCCCCTGACCCTCAGCCACGGCTACAACATGCCTCGGCCCGGCCGCAGCCGCTTCCACGACCTCTTCGATTGGGTCGGCACCGACGACCCCACCCCCTTCCTCTGCGCCCCCACCGCCATCGACACCGTCGCCAGTCTGGTGCCCGGAGGCTGGGCAGAAGCCCGTCGCCGCAATCGCGAGCTCGCCCTCTTCGCCCAGCAGCACCTCGCTGAGGCCTTAGGCATTCCCCTCCCCTGCCCTCCGTCGATGATCGGCACCCTCGCCGCTCTACCCCTCCCGGATAGCGCCAGTGCCGCTCCCCCGTCCTCCGCCCTCTACACCAGCCCCCTCCAGAGCGCCCTCCACGACCAGCACCGAATCGAGGTCCCCATCGTCCCCTGGCCGGCGCCGCCGGCTCTATTAATTCGTGTTTCTGCTCATGTATACAACTCTGAGGATCAGTATGGACGCCTAGCCGATGCTCTTGCCTGTGAATTGTTTAATTAGGGCATTGCGACGACGATGATTAGGAGGGAGGAGGCGGTTCGCTAGGTAGTGTTTTCTTGTGGTATTGTTTGTGAAAAATTAGCGTCGATTAGCCCGTAAAGATCAATGAGGTATTGGAGAGACGATGTCTGATCACAATAATAATCCATCTGCAGAGTCTATGTTAACGGGCTTTATTAGTTGGTCCGCTCCGGCTGGTCGGGAGGTGGCGGAGGCGCTCAAAGAATACCTTGGCGTTGTTTTGCCAACGATGCCATTCTTTGTTTCGTCGAAAGATATTAAGAGCGGTGCGGTGTGGATTAAGGAGATTGGTGATCAGCTCAATACGGTTGTTTCCGGGATTGCTGTTGTGACGCCAGACTCTCTAAAATCGCCTTGGCTGTTTTTTGAAGCTGGTGCGTTAGCAAAGGAAGGTCTGAGTAGAGGGCAACCGGATACGACGCTATACCCTTATCTCTTCGGCGTAGAGAAGAGCACTTTGGCGGGTACGCCTTTAAGTGGTTTCTTTGCGGAAACAGCAAGTCGTTCAGGCACTCTCAGGCTTGTTAAGAGTATCTACGAGCGTACGAGAGCGGCCGGCCTGCCACAGCATGAGCGCTTAGAGGCGGCGGCAGATGCTCTTTGGCCTCAGCTAGAAGAGAAGCTGGAACGGATAAAAAACTACTACGATATCCGGTTCAAGCTTTCTGAGGATATAGGCCAGCTTGACGACGCGATATTAACCTCCTTGAGCCATTCATCAGGCGAAGTAGGTACTGCGCTACAAAGAAATCCCTATTTGCAGACGGTTGTGAGGCGTTCGCTTGCTGGTGAGATTTATAGAATGAGAGAGCTTTTCAATAGAGAGAGATCTTCGTTTTCTATTCCACATAATTTGTATCCTGCCTATTTGACACATCTTCTTGGAGAGCACGAAGGCGTACCACTTAAGGCGCTAGCAATATTAGATCGTGATGAGACTTATTGGCTGCGCCTTCCAGCAGAGAAGATTTTGGAAGCTACTAACGAGGACTGTATTCGGGTGTTTGCATTTCATGATGTTGATCACCTATGGCAATACTTGCCTATGGTGAGGAGCCACTCTCGAAAATATGAGGTTAGGGTTATCTCAGTGGAGAGATTGCACGATGTATTTCTAGGTAAGCCCTACGATTTCTCAATCTGCGCTGGGTTGGCTAGTACGAGCGCAATTGTTGCACGGTACTCCCATGATCCTGAGGTCTCACGTAGAGAGCTTAGTAGGCTTAGCAAGAATATTTCCTTCCATTTTGATGGTCGCTCTATATCTGAACACACTAAGTTGTTCACGGGCTTGGTTGCAGTGTCTACTCAAGTCGAGAAGGGTATGAGTGATGATGTGTTGATCGACCTTGTTTTTAGAGATGATGACAGTGTTCGTCGGAAAACGGCGATCGCCCCGGTAGAGATGTCGGCCTATATTAATATAATAAAATATAAGCAGCACGAATGGAGGCATGCTTATTACCTGGAGATGCACGATGTGATGATGAGGTATCTTGAAGATCACAGGTCTAAGCTTCAAGGGGGGCGACTGACTGTTCTAGAGGTAGGTTCAGGCACGGGCTTATTTACTGTAAAAGCAGCTAAGGCCGGGAACTTAGATATAACAACTATCGATATGGACTGGGCTTGCTACACAGTTCTAACTGAAACTTTGGAGGAGTTAGAAGGCGTTCAAGAACAGAATGACTCTGGACCTTTGGTGCGGAAGCAGAGACACACGAAGGATTTTGAGACAGGCAGTCGGAAGTTTGTGATCCCTGATTTAGATGTGAATATCTATTGCCATTGTGAAGATGCAAGAGATTTTGATCCTGGTGGGCCTGATGGCAGGTATCATTGCATTGTTTCTAGTTTTGCAGATCATCATATAGCACGTGCCGATAAGGAGGATTATTTTTCGAACATTAAGGATAATCTTGAGATTGGTGGTGTTTTTATTGTTGGAGATGAATTCTTGCCGCCGCACGAATCAAACTCGCCAAAGGCTAGGAAAGAAGCACTACGGCGCTATCACCAACATATTATTGATAGGACAAGAGAGGTTCATGGCGATGCTGCTGAAGGCTTAGTAGCGCTGGAGAGAGCTGCTTTGCATTCCGGGGAGAAAGAGGTTGGGGATTTTAAAGTTAGTTGCGAAGACTATGAAAGTCAGTTGAGAGATTTTGGATTCAGTTACTCAAAAATACGTGTCGGTCCCGATGATACAAGTCTTGCTCAAGAGGTTGGGGGGGTCTATGTCTACGTTATTTCTTCTGGGTAGAACTGAGGATCAATTCCTGGCTGGTCTGGCTCACCATGGCATTGGTCTGGGCTTAAGTCTGCGCCGCTAGCACCATGTCGATGTGCGGAATGCCGTCCCAGTCGTAGGGCTCGGGGCTGGTGGTACGGAAGCCTAGGGATTGGTAGAAGGCTTCGAGGTGGTGCTGGGCGCTGATGCGAACGGCGTGGTCCCGCAGGGCTTCGAGGGCGTGGGCAACGAGATCTCGGCCAAGGCCCTGGCCGCGGGCGCTGGAGGCGGTGAGGATGCGGCCGAGGACGGCGACGGGACGCTCTGGGCCTCCGGCGGCTTCGCGCTCGTCCTGATCCTTCGGCGGGCGGAAGTACCAGCGGGCGTAGGCGACGAGTTGGTCTCCCTGGTGGCCGAGGATGTGGACGCTCTCAGGGTCGCGGCCGTCGATCTCGGGGTAGACGCATTCCTGCTCGAGGATGAACACGTCCACCCGCAGCTTGAGCAGCTCGTGGAGCTGGTGGATGTCGAGCTCGTCGAAGGTGAGGACGGAGAAGCGAAGGGGTTGGGATGCGCTCATGATGGGTTCGGGAGAGGCAAGAACGCCCCGCGGCTGCGACGAGCTCACGGGGCGATGGGATGTTCGAGGTCGCTGGTGAGGGAGCCGGTTTAGAGCAGGCGCCGGCGGACGCGCTCGCGTCCTTTGATGGTCTTGCGCCGCTCCTGGTAGGACTCGACGCCCTCGACTTCGTGCCGCACTAGGGTCTGGCCGATGGCGCGCTCGATCTCGCGAACCATCATCTTGTCCTGCCAGGTGCCGATGGTGGACACGATGCCGCTGGCGTTGCCGCGGGCGGTGCGGCCAGCGCGGTGCACGTAGTCCTGAACGGTTTCCGGCAGGGTGAAGTTGATGATGTGCTCGATCACCGGGATGTCGATGCCGCGGGCGGCGATGTCGGTGGCGACCAGAATGCGGTGCTGCCCTTCCCGCAGCCCTTTCAGGGCGGCGACCCGCTGCCCCTGGCTGAGGTTGGAGTGGATGCGCTGCACCTGGAAGCCGTCCCGCTCCAGCCGTCGGCTGGCCCATTCGGCGTCGACTTTGCGGCGGATGAAGATCAGCGTGCTGCCCTTCTCTTCGTTGAGCAGCGCCTGGAGGGCCTTCATCTTGTCCTTGGTGGCCACCAGGTAAATGCGGTGCTCGATGCCCTCGGCGGTGCGCCCCTTGGGGCGAATGTCCACCAGCTCGGGCTCGAAGAGGAAGCGCTGGGCGAGGCGCTCGATGGGCGGCGGCATAGTGGCCGAGAACATCATGGTGTGGCGATCTTCGGGGATCTCCTCGAGGATCTTGAGGATCTGCGGCAGGAAGCCGAGATCCAGCATGTGGTCCGCCTCGTCGAGGACCAGCATTTCGATGTCCTTGAGCGAGATATTGCCGCGCCCCATGTGGTCGAAGAGGCGACCGGGAGTGGCCACTACGATGTCCGGTTTGCGGCGCAGGTCGGTGATTTGAGGACCCATGCGCACGCCGCCGATGATGCAGACGCTAGAGAGCTCCTGCTTGGCGCCGAGGGCATCGATGAAGGCCTTGGTCTGGAGGGCGATTTCGCGGGTCGGGCAGAGGATCAGGCCGCGGATTCCGCGACCTTCGCGCAGCGTCTCGGCCATGGGAATGACGAAGGCGGCGGTTTTGCCGGAACCGGTCTCGGCGAGACCGATGACGTCGTAGTCGTCCAGGGCGTAGGGGATGGCCTGAGCCTGGATTGGAGTAGGGTGTTCGAAGCCGACCTCTCGAATGGCGTTGCGAATGTCAGGGGAGAGATCGAGGTCATCGAAGCTGAGGTCCGTCGTCTCGACGGAATCTTGAGGCAAGGGTTCATTTTGCATACGAAAACAGTATAGCCCACAGGCACTTAGAAGCCCTGAATGGGCTCTCTGAAGTGTTCTCCGATGTACCCAGTAGGCCCCTCAGCAGCACCGCCCCGGCTCGCGAAGAGTCGGGGCGGTGAGCGTGAGATAGAGGGATTGAGTCAGCTCAGTCGCTTTGGGGCCCTGGATTTCAGCTCCAGGGTGTGGCGATCAGGCGTCCGGGCCGCTCTCGGCGCGAGCGATGATGGCGCTGGCGAAGAAGCGGGCAGCCTCTAGCTCGTCGAGCACGCCGGCGCCCTTGAGCTCATCGAGGGAGCGGGTGAGGCAGGTGGCGTATTCGAACAGGGAGACGTCGGCGTCGAAGGAGCAGGGGATCTCCGGGAAGAGCACCTGGTCGCCTTTGCGCACGCCGTAGAGGCGGTTGCGGGTGCCTCCGGGCCACAGCACCTCGACGAAGCCGCGGCGGGCGTTCTTCCAGCCGAAGGTCTTGATCAGGCTGTGCTGGGAGGCGTAGCTGGAGCCGCCGACTACCGGCGCGGCGCCCTTGGCGGGGGCGCTGCCGCCGGCGCGGCGAACGCTGACCACGGCGCCGATGCCGTTGCGGTTGGCCTGGCCGTTGGAGATCAGGCCAGCGCCGCCCAACAGCTCCACCTGCACCGAGGAGCGGGGGCCGCCGCGGTGGATTTCCACCGAGAGAGTGCCGTCGTCGAGAAGGATCCCGGCGTAGGAGAACTCGAGGGGCACGTCGGTGGGAACGAAGGTGGGGACGAAGGAAGCGTCTTCGAAGGGCGGCTGGGCTCCAGGAACCGGGATCAGCGGCGCGGTAGCGGGGGCGTCGAAGTTGGATACTGAGACGATGTCCTCCCAGCCGTCGCCGTTGAGATCTCCTACGGCCACGCCCTGGACGTTGCGGCGCTGGTGATCCGTGGTGCTAGCGAAGGCGTCGCGGTTGCGCTCGAAAGTAGCGAGACAGCCCTGGTTCTCCAGCAGCACGCCGGGATTGGAGGCATCGACGTTGAAGACCAGGTCCATTCCGCCGTGAAAGACGACGTCGGAGTCGCCGTCGTGATCGATGTCGGTGAAGCCGGTGCCCCAGCCGAAAGGAGTTCCGGTTACCGCGCCGAGATCAGGGGCGATGAAGCCTTCGCTACCGCGGTTGAGGAACCAGCGAGAGGGGTAAACTCCCGTCGGGCCACCGGCATCGCCAAAGAGCACCAGAGTCGGATAGTCGCTGAAGTTGGAGGCGAAGAAGTCGAGCTGTCCGTCACAGTCGAGGTCGCCGAAGGAGAGGCCCATCCAGCCTCCGGGGCGAGCCAGACCTCGCTCAGCCGTCACGTCGACAAAGTGGCCCGTTCCGTCGTTCTCAAAGAGGTGGAGAATGCCGCGCACCACGCCGTCGGGTCCGTCGAAGCGGACGCCCCCCTGATCGTCGGCGAAGAAGAGGTCGGGATCTCCGTCCTGGTCGTAGTCGACGAAAGCGAGGGCCCAGGTCAGTCCGGCGAGGCCGGTGTTTTGGGGAGCGAAGCCGCGGTTGATCTGAATTCCAGAGCTCAACGAGACATCTTCGAAGGTCAGCTCTCCAAGGTTACGGAAGAGCTGATTGTGCTCGTTGAAGATGAAGGGCTCGGCGACGATGCCGAGAGGATGAGTGAAGTCGGTGTAGGCGTTGGCTACCGCAAGATCCAGCAGTCCGTCGCTGTCGATATCCGCGATGGAGCAGCCCGTCGACGTACGATCTCCGCCACCGATACCAGGGGCGGAGCCGAGCTCAGCAAAGGTACCGTCGCCGAGATTCTCGAAGAGCAGGTTGGGTTGGTTGTTTCCGAGAACGATGAGGTCTTCATCCCCGTCGTTATCCAGGTCTCCAAAGCACACGCCGGTGGAGTCCTGGCTGGTCGCATCTACTCCAGCGCTGACTCCGATATCGACGAAACGAAAGGTTCCGGACTCCGACAGCTGGTTGGAAAACAGGCTGTTGGCGGCGCCTGGGCCGTTGGTGACGTAAATGTCCAGATCCCCATCGCGATCGAAGTCGAAGAGCGCGGTGCCTGGAGCACCGCGGCTCTTGATCGGGGCCCCGAGATACTCCACAAAGGTGAAGACCGGCTGGTCCTTGAGAGCGTCGAAGATCGCATCCGCGGGAGACTCGACTCGTGCGTAGTCAAGACCGAATGCGGAATCCAGGGCGATGTCGTCGTATTCATCGGCAAGGACCGAGGAACCGAAGATCGGAAGGCAGAGAAGGGTGAGAGCCAGAGTGCTCCAGGCGACGAGTCGCTGGGCCTTGAGGAGCTGAGGGACAGCCGAAATCATGTTGATTTCTCCAAGGGATTGACGGCATGTGGAGCCGACGCGCTTTCGACCCACCACCGACCGTGGGATGGCGACAGGGCGAGATGCATGGATCGGAAATTCGGGCTCCAGCCGGCAGGAAAAGAAGGAGGTGGTAACTTCTTGTTAATTGTATCGGCGTATTTTCGAGCCTACGAAATATTGTTCAAGTTTTGAGGACCAGCCGGGAGAGGTGGTTGTGTTGAAGGCTGTCCCTCGTTCAGCCGTACGGTAGACTGCCTTCGTTCCAACAGAGGGTCCTTTCCCCTCGCCGTCATCGACCCGAGGCTCTCCTATGCTGCCCTTGCGCTCCCTGCTCTCGCCCTCTCGCTCCGCCCTGCTATCCCTCGGCCTGTTCGCGGCGGGCCTGAGCGTTGCTCTGGGTCTCGTCGGCTGTGGCGGCGATGGTCGCACCAAGCTGGTGCTCTACTCCCCCCATGGCCGTGATCTCCTGGAGCTCGTCGAGGCGGCCTACGAGGCAGAAAACCCGCAGGTGGACGTGCGCTGGCTGGATATGGGGTCCCAGGAGGTGTACGACCGCATTCGCTCGGAGCGGGCCAACCCGCAGGCGGACGTGTGGTTCGGCGGCCCCGACACGATCTTCGCCCGCGGTGCGGAGGAAGGCTTGCTGCAGCCCTTTCGCCCGAGCTGGGCGGACTCGCTGCCGGCGGCCAGTCAGCACGAGGGTGATACCTACTTCGGCCTCTACATCGCCTGCCCGGTGCTGGTCTACAACTCCGACGCGGTGAACGAGCAGGAGGCGCCGAAGGATTGGGAGGATCTGCTGGATCCACGGTGGGCGGATCAGGTGTTGATTCGAGACCCTCTGGCTAGCGGCACCATGCGCACCGCCTTCGGCATGATCCTGGCTCAATCCGTGGCGGAGACTGGCTCGACGGATGCCGGCTTCGAATGGCTGCGCCGTCTCGACGCTCAGACCAAGGAATACACCCTCAATCCCGCCCTGCTCTTCGAGAAGCTCACTCGCCAAGAGGGAGTGGTGTCGATCTGGGAGATCACCGACATTCTGCTGCTGGAGCGTCGGGGCTCGCCGCTGCGCTATCAATTTGCCGCTAGCGGAACGCCGGTGATCGATGACGCCGTGGGCGTGGTGGCGGGATCCCGCCGCCCTGAAGCGGCGCAGGCCTTTATCGAGTGGGTGGGGAGCGAAGCGGCGCTACAGCAGGTAGCGGAGGAGGTCTTGCGGCTTCCGGCTCGCCAGGACCTCGATCCCGAGAGTCTTCCCCCGTGGGCTCAGGAGGTCCTCGCTCAGCTCACCCGGGCGGAATACGATGCCGCCCTGGTGACCGAGAAAGGGGCGGAATGGATGCAGACCTGGGACCGCACGGTGCGGGGCCGGGGGCTGGAAGAAAGTTCTTGAGGACCCGGAAGAGGCAACCTCTTCTCGCTTTTCTTCGTAGCAGAAGGAGGGGATCTGATCCCCCATTCTTCCGCCGCCGCATCACCTTCTACAGCGTCTTTTCCAACAATCCCTTCGCACCTTCTCGAGGTGCTCGTGGATCGCCGTATCCTGCGGCCGCCTTGGGAGCTCGTCTCTTTCGGGAGAGAGCCCGAGCTGGCCTCGATCTGCCTTCTGCTTCCCGGTCCACCGCCAAGATTCCCTTTCGAGCCCCTTGACCCACTTGCGGAGACGCCTCGTCGTGAACTCTTCACAGTCTGTTTCGCCCCCTTCCTCCTCGGGTCACCTCGAGCTGAGCTCGCTGACCAAGAGATTCGGCGATCTCGTCGTGCTGGACGGCGTAGATCTCAGCGTGGGGCGCGGGGAGCTGCTGGCGCTGCTGGGACCTTCCGGCAGCGGCAAGACTACCGCCCTGCGGCTCTTGGCGGGTTTCGAGACCGCCGATAGCGGCGCGATTCGTCTCGGCGGTCGGGACGTCACCGCGCTACCGGCGGCGGAGCGGGGCTTCGGCATGGTGTTCCAGCACTACGCTCTCTTCCCCCATATGACGGTGGCGGAAAACGTCGACTTCGGCCTCCACGGGCGCTCTCTCTCGAAGCCGGAACGGCGTGAGCGAATCGAAGCGATGCTGGAGCTGGTGGATCTTGGGGGCTTTGGGGAGCGGCGCCCGGGAGAGATCTCTGGCGGCCAGCAGCAGCGCGTGGCTTTGGCCAGGGCGCTGGCGCCGGAGCCTCCCCTGCTGCTGCTGGACGAGCCGCTGTCGAATCTCGATCCGGCGCTGCGGGAGCGCACCCGCCGGCAGCTGAGGCAGGTGGTCTCGGAGGTGGGGATCACCACGGTGCTGGTCACCCATGAGCAGGAGGAAGCCTTCGAGATGGGCGATCGTGTGGCGGTGCTCTACGGCGGCGAGCTGCAGCAGGTGGGTCGACCGCAGGAGCTCTACGAGCGGCCGTCGACTCGCTTCGTCGCCGACTTCGTCGGTCACTCTGCGGGCTTTCAGGGCCGCCTCGGACAGCCCGAAGGCGGTTCCGCGGAAGTCCATCTAGACGAAGGCGAAGCAGTCACCTGGTTCGGGAGCCTGGTAGAGGCCGCGGCTGGAGGTGCCAGTCTAGAGGCCGGCTCGGCGGTGGAGCTGGTGGTGCGCCCGGAGCGGCTGACCCTGGTGGATCCGGGAGCGCCCCAGGCCCTCTCGGGCAGAGTGGTGGAGCGCCGCTATGGCGGGCCGCTGACCTATTACCGGGTGCTGCTGGGGGCCAGGGAGGTGGAGGTTTTGGGGCATCCCAACGCCGCTCAGGCCGGTGACGTGGTGGGGGTGACTGTCGGCACCGAGGGGCCCGCGCCGAGGATCTTCTCTACTTCCGGGAACCCCGAAGGATGAGCGAAGGGGCCCGCGGCCAGTGGTGGCACTGGCTTAGTTGGTGGCACTGGCTTCGTTGGGGGTTGACTCACCCTTGGCTGGTGGCGGCGCTGCTGTTGTGGCTGGTGGGCTACCCGCTGGTGCTCACCGTGGCGGAGGCCTTTGGCGCCCCCCAATGGAATCTCGATGCCGCCCGCGCCTTCGCCTTCGCGGGGGATGAATGGCTGCCGCTGTGGCGCTCCCTGTGGATCTCCGTCGCCTCCACCGTGCTTTGCGCCCTCGTTGGGGTTCCGCTGGGCTTTCTCTTCGCCCGCACGGAATTCCCCGGGCGCCGGCTGCTCTCGGCCCTGGTGGCGCTGCCGGTAGCGCTGCCGCCGCTGGTGGGGGTGATCGCTTTCCTCTTTCTCTACGGGGAGACGGGCTTCGTCACCCGCCTGGTGAGCATCGCCCTGGGGCTGGACGAGGCGCCCTGGCGACTCTCCGGGCCGGGGGCGATCCTGCTGGTGCACACGTACTCGATGTACGTTTACTTCTACCTCTTCACGAGGGCTGCCCTCGCCCGCCTCGACGCCAGCCTGGTGGAGGCGGCGGCGAGCCTCGGCGCTTCGGGGGGGCGAATCTTCTGGCGGGTGACGCTGCCGATGCTGCGGCCGGCGCTGGCGGGGGCCTCGCTGCTGACCTTCATGACCTCCCTGGCCTCCTTCTCGGCCCCCTATCTCTTCGGCGGCACCTTTCGGGTGATGACCACCCAGATCTTCGCCACCAAGCTCAACGGTGAAGGCACCCTGGCGCAGATGGAGACGGTGATGCTGGCGCTGCTGGCGCTGGGAGCCCTCGCCGTGCTGCGCTGGGTGGACCCCGGTCAGGATCTCACCGGCACCGTGCGCGGCGTCGCTCCGGCTCGCCGGCGCCTGGCGAGCCCGCTGGCCCGCGCCGTGGCGACCTTCGCCGGCTGGGGGCTGGCCTTGATTCTGCTCCTTCCCCACCTCACCTTGGTGGTGGTGTCTTTGGTGCCCTTCGGCACCTGGTCCACGGAGCTGGTGCCGCCGGTGTTCTCCACCTCGAATTACCAGCTGCTCTTCACCGAGCCGGAGCGGCTGAGGTCCCTCACCAATTCGCTGTGGATGGCGGCGGTGGCGACCGCCGGCGCCCTGGTGCTCGGCTTCGCCGCGGCTCGCGGCGTCACGGTAGCCAAGGGGCGGGTGGGGCGCCTGCTGGAGGGCCTGGTCTCTCTGCCCTGGGCGATTCCCGGCACCGTCTTCGCTATCGCCTTGGCGACCACCTTCGGCAAGCATCAGCCGGAGCTCGGCCGCTTCCTGCTTATCGGCACGCCGTGGCTTCTTCCCCTGGCCTACCTGCTGCGCAATCTGCCTCTCACCGGTCGAGTGGCGATCTCCGGCCTGCGGCAGATGGATCCGGCGCTGGAAGAGGCGGCGGCGAGCCTCGGCGCCGGGCGCTGGCGCACCCTGCGCCGGGTGGTGCTGCCCCGAGTGGGGCCGGCGCTGGCCGCCGGCGCGGGCCTGGCCTTCATCACCGCCCTCGGTGACTTCGTCACCTCGATCCTGCTCTATACCCTGGATAACCGGCCGATCTCGATGGAGATCCTCTCCGCCCTGCGGGATCAGGAAACCGGATTGGCGGCGGCCTACGGGGTGCTGTTGATGATCGCCAGCACCACCGCCTTCCTGCTCTGGGGGCAGGGGGAGCGAGAGGCGAGCTCGTGACCGACGCCACATCAACAGAGAAGGCTTCCTCGAAGAAGAGCGGAAAGTCCCGCGGCGCCCCCCGTCAGCTCTGGGTGCTGATGGGCATCGTCTTCGTCGACATGATCGGCGTGCTGCTGGTGGTGCCCCTGCTGCCCTATTACGCCATTCGTATCGACGAGGGGTCGGGAGGCTGGATCGTCGGTCTGCTGACTTCGGTCTTCGCCGCCGCTCAGCTGCTTTCGGCGCCGCTCTGGGGCCGCCTCTCGGACGCCTATGGTCGTCGCCCCATTCTGCTGGCGGGGCTCTTGGCGGGGGCCGCTGGCTACGTTTTCTTCGCCTTTGCCACCTCATTGTGGATGCTCTTCGCTACCCGCATCATGCAGGGCATGAGCGCCGGCAATATCGGCGTGATCCAGGCCTACGTCAGCGATGCGGTAGCGCCCAAAGAGCGCGCCAAGGCCCTCGGCTGGATCACCGCCGCCGCCAGCGCCGGCGTGACCCTCGGCCCCATCATCGGTTCGCAGCTGGAGCGCTTCGGAAAGGAAGCGCCGGGCCTCTTTGCCGCCAGTCTGTGCGTAGTGAACATCCTCTTCGCCTGGCGCCTGCTGCCGGAAACTCGCGGCCGGTCCAGCAAGGGCAAGCCTCGCCGCTCCCTGATGGGCTCGATCCGCGACGTGGTGTCGGATCCCAGGAGCCCCTCCGCTTCGCTGATCTGGCTTTATACCTGCGGCATGATGGCCTTCATGGCCCTGCAAAGCCTGCTGGCGCTCTACGTCAAGGAGCGCTTCGGAATCGGCGAGAACACCATCGGCTGGTTCTACACCTATCTCGGGGCGGTGTCGGTGATCATGCGCGCCGCGGTGCTCAGCCCGGTGCTGGATCGCATCGGTGAGATTCCCGCTCTGCGGGTCGGGGCGGCGAGCATGACCCTCGGCTTTGTGGTGCTCGCTTTAGCACCCCAGCCGGTGGTCTTCGTGCTGCTCTCCACCTTCATCCCCTTCGGCACCGCTCTCTTCTTCCCCACCTCCACAGCGCTGCTCACTCAGCGGGTCTCGGAGGACGAGGTCGGTCAGGTGCTCGGGGTGCAGCAGAGCTTCCGCGGCGTCGCCGGCATTCTGGGACCCGCCTGGGCCGGCGCCGCCTTCGACGGCTTTGGCCAGCTGGCCCCCCTGCTGCTCTGCGGAGCGGTGATGATGCTGGTCTTCCTCGCCTCGATGCGGGTGCACCCGGTGGCCCCGCAGGGGGAAGAGGCTGCTCCCGCCGCCCCTGCTGCCTAGAGCGAGCTGTTCGCCAGAGGGGATGGGTGACCCGTACAGAGAGGCCTGTGCGGAGAGACTGGGAACGTGAGGATGGGCTAGAAAAAAACTCTGCCCAAAAAACAAGCCGCGCTCGAAAGCGCGGCTTGGTACTAGCTTGGTTGCGGGGACAGGATTTGAACCTGCGACCTTTGGGTTATGAGCCCAACGAGCTACCGGACTGCTCCACCCCGCGTCAGGAGGCGAGAGTATCTCAGAGCGAATTTCTGATGTCAATGCTCTAAAGCTTCGACAAATCGATCGGGCTCAGAGATACCCCACCGCTCGCAGCTGACGCTCGCTTTCTTCTGCTCGCTCGAGGTCGAGCTGCTCGCTTCGTCCCTGGACGACTTCCTGCATATGCTCGTGGAGGGCGCGGCGCAGGCGGCGGAAGATTTCCGGCTGGATCTGGGCGAGATTCTGGCTCTCGCGGGGGTCGACGCTGAGGTCGTAGAGCTCCAGGCGCTCTGACTTACGGTCGATGAGCAGCTTGTAGCGGCCGTCGAAGACGGAGCGGTAGGTGCCCTGGAGGGTGAAGCTGTGGGACGGGAGGGAGGCCTCTGCCTGGCCCTCCAGGAGGGGGCGCAGGGTTTGGCCTTCGAGCTCCGGATAATCGGCGAGGTCGAGGCCGGCGTAGTCCATCATGGTGGGGGCGAGGTGGATATTGGAGGCCGGGCCGGGGATGCGCCGGGGGCCTTCGCCGACGGTGCCGGAGGGTAGGCGCAGCAGCAGGGGAACGTGCACCAGGCCTTCGTAGGTCGAGCGGCAATGCTTGAAGTGACCGTTCTCGAGGAAGAGCTCGCCGTGGTCGGAGGCGAAGATGATCAGCAGATCGTCCATCAGGCCGCGCTTTTCGAGGCCGGCCCACAGCGCCGGGAGCTGGCTGTCGAAGTAGGCGATCTCTTCGTCGTAGAGGTCCCGCAGGTGCTCGATATCCCGCTCGGTGATCTGCGGCGAGAGTCCGCCCTGGTCGTAGATCATCTCGGCGATGCGGTGGGGTTTGCCCTCGACGATGAAGGCCTTGCCCTGGTAGGGGCGGGTGAAGCTCTGAGGGTGGTGGTCCGGGGGATCGTAGGGCCCGTGGGGATCCATGTAGTGGAGATAGGCGAAGAAGGGAGCCCGGTCGTCGCTCGATTCGGCCCCCTCGTCCGCTTCGTTGGGCGAACCCGCGGACTGGCCCGGGGCTGAGCTGAGCAGCGGGTCGAGGCGCTCGAAGAAGCGCTGGTTGAGGCATTCCGCCGGCTTCCACAGGCACCATTCATCGAAGGTCTCGAAGCCGTCTTCGAAGCCCCCCGCGGGGTTGAAGCGGGTGGGGCGGGCGCGGACGATGGGAGAGCCGGAGATCGCCAGGGTGCGATAACCGGCGTCGTCCCGCAGGTAGCGGACGAAGGAAGGCGTGGATTCCAGCAGGCCGAGCTTGCCCTCCGGCTGGGCGAGGAAGAGGTTCGGAGTGCGGGAGGTGAGGAGGGAATTGACCGAGGGGAAGGTGCAGCCGGCGGAGGCCCAGGCGTGGTCGAAGACGGTGGCCTGGGAGGCGAAGCGCTGCAGGTTCGGATCGGTCTCCCGGGGGTAGCCGTAGAGGCCGAGGTGGCTGGCCCGCAGGGTGTCCACCAGGATCACCAGGATGTCTGGCGGCCGCTGTGCTGCCGGGTCAGCTCCCGGGGAGCCGCTGGAAGAGGGGTCTCCGGGGCTGCCGCAGCCGCTGAGAACGATCAGGCAGAGCAATACCGCGACCAGAGACAGGTCGCTGGGGCGCCGGAAAGCGACAGAGCGCTTCAATCTGGGCAGAACCAGAGGAAGAACAGCCTGCACGGCGCGAGGCTCAGGCCTTCATGTGGTTGAGGTAATCTCGCCACAGCTCGTGCTTCAGGGCCTCTAGCGCCTCCGGCTGGGCTTCGCCGCGGGAGGCCTCCACCACCAGGATATGGGGCAGCTCCTCCGTATCCGGGTAGGTGTCGTGCTTCTCGAGATTCTTGAACACCTCGCGGTCCGAATTCCCGTAGGTGTGCCAGGTGAAGCCCTGCAGGCCGCAGGCCTCCATCGCCCGGACGAGGAATTCGCGATTCCACAGGAACATGTGCTCCCAGCCGTTGAAGGCGCGGTTGATGTTCACCGCCATCTTGGCCTTGGCGTCCTTCCCCTCGAGGAGGTTGTAGTGGGTGAGCCACACCCAGTCGAGATTGGGGGTCGACAAGCGCAGGGCGCCGTCGTCGCCGAGGATCTCGTTGCATTGGCGCAGGAACTCGAGGGCCGAGAGGATCGGCAGGTGCTCGAGAAAATGCTCCGCGTAGATCGCCTTGACGTTGGAGAAATACAGCCCCTGGGTGACGTCCATCACCACGTCCGGGCCGCCGGGAATGAGCTGGAGATCGAGGTTGATCCAGCCGGGGAGTTTCTTGTCGCCGCAGCCGACGTGGAGCTTGGGGGGGCGGAATCGATACATCAGATCTTTACTCAGGCGATGCGCTGTGCGCAGGGCGCGGGCAGGAAGGGGACGGTGGGGCTGTGGGGTGGCGGACATCGGGCGGAGAGTATCATTCGAGATGGCGTAAGGCGCATGGCGCTCGGAGCTGCTGGATAGCGCTGGCCCTCCGTCGTGGCCGAGGTCCTCTGTCGTGGACGAGGCGCCCGGGAGGGGATAGCATCGGCGCGGCGCCGAATGCGGCGCGATCATCGATTCCAATACGACTCGAGCACGGGAGGAACGCGCTCTATGTTTGTCATCGAAGAGATCGTCGCGAGGGAGATCCTCGATTCCCGAGGCAATCCGACCCTGGAGGTGGATTGCTCCCTAGAGGAGGGCGGCTGGGGACGGGCCGCGGTGCCATCCGGAGCCTCCACCGGCGCCCGGGAAGCGCTGGAGCTGCGGGACGGCGGGGAGCGCTATCTCGGCAAGGGGGTCGAGAAGGCGGTGGCCCACGTCAACGAGATCATCGCCCCGGAGCTGGAGGGCGTCGATGCCCGAGATCAGGCGTCCATCGACCACGCCCTGCTGCGCCTCGACGGCACGCCTACCAAGAGCAAGCTGGGGGCTAATGCCCTCTTGGGCGTCTCTCTGTCGGTGGCGAAGGCGGCGGCGGAGTCAGCGGCTCTTCCTCTTTACCAATATCTTGGCGGAGTCGGCGCCACGGTGCTGCCGGTGCCGCTGCTGAACGTGCTCAACGGCGGTGCCCACGCCGATAATTCGGTGGACGTGCAGGAATTCATGCTGGTGCCGGTGGGCCTGCCCTCCTTCTCGGAGGCGCTGCGGGCAGGAGTGGAGATCTACCATCAGCTGCGCGGGGTGCTGAAGAAGCGCGGCCTGGTGACGGCGGTGGGCGACGAGGGCGGTTTCGCCCCGAACCTGAAGAGCAATCGCGAAGCCCTGGAATTGCTCACCCAGGCCATCGAGTCTGCCGGCTACGATCCGCAGACGGAGGTGCTGCTGGCGCTGGACGTGGCGGCGAGCGAATTTCTCGAAGAGAGCAACGACGACGAGCCCCGCTACAACCTCGCCGGCGAGGGCCGCGGGGGTCTCTCCAGCGACGATCTGGTGGGGATCTACTCCGAATGGGCCCAGAGCTACTCGCTGGTCTCCATCGAGGATGGCCTGGCGGAGGGGGACTGGGACGGCTGGGAGCGCCTCACCGCCGCCCTCGGCAGCAGCGTGCAGCTGGTGGGCGACGATCTCTTCGTCACCAACCCACAGATCCTGCAGCAGGGCATCGATCGCGGCATCGCCAACGCCCTCCTGGTGAAGGTGAACCAGATCGGCACCCTGACGGAGACTCTGGAAGCCGTGGACCTCGCCCGGCGCAGCGGCTACGCCAACGTCATCAGTCATCGCTCCGGCGAGACCGAGGACACCACCATCGCCGATCTCGCGGTGGCGACCCGCGCGGGGCAGATCAAGACCGGAGCTCCCTGCCGCAGCGACCGGGTGGCGAAGTACAACCGCCTGCTGCGGATCGAGGAAGAGCTAGAGGGGGCGGCGGTCTACCCGGGGATTGACGCCTTTCCTCTCTGGAGGCGATGAGCGAGGAGCATCAGCAGGAGAGTGCTCGGCGGCCTTGGCGGGTTCTGGCCTACCTCGTCGTCGGCGCTCTCGTCCTGTTGTTGGCCCTGGCGGTGATGAAGGGATACCGAGACCTGGACTTGGCGCGGGAAAAAGTCCGGGAGCTAGAGGACCGAGAGGCCGCCGCCCGGCAGCGGGTAGAAGAGCTCGAGGAGCGCTTGCGCCGGGTGCGCGGGGAAGACGCCGCCCTAGAAGAGCTGGCTCGCGAGGAGCTCGGCCTCGCGCGGCCGGGGGACATCGTTTTGGTGCTGCCGGAGGCCGCGGAGTCCGAGGAGGGTTCGGGAGGGCAAGGTCCTTGATGCTCTTCCCCCGCCGGAATTCGTGGCGGGTCCGTCTGCTGAGCAGGTTTGTCTGCTGACTTGGCGATGACTGTTCCCGAAATGAACGCCGAGGATGAGCTGCCGCCCAGTCCGCAGGCTCATGCTGAGCTGCGGGCGCTGGGCCTGAGTTTGGGGCGTGGCCCCTGGATAGCGACTCTGGTGCTCGCCCTGGCGCTGGCGGCGGTCGGCTTCCAATGGCATTGGGTGGAGCAGGTGGGATCTGCCGAGAGGGACGGATTCGTCGCCCAGGCGGAGCGAATCCTCGGCGGTGAGCTGCCGGACGATCCCTACCGCCCGCCGCTCTACGCTCTGCTCACCGCGGGCCTCTCCTGGCTGACCGGCTCGCCCTTCGTGGCGGCTCGGCTGCTATCGAATCTCTGTGCCGCTCTGCTGCCGCTGTTGGCCTTTGCCCTGACTCTGCGACTCTTGCCGGCGGGAGTTCGAGGGCGCCGCCTCGGGGCCTGGGCAGCATGGGGGCTGGTGGCCATGCACCCGGGGCTCTGGACCCTGGGGCAGCACGTCGCTACCGATGCCTTCTTTGCGACTCTCGCTGCCGCTTGCCTGCTCTTCACCCTCGATTTTCTGGCCGCCCCCTCGCCGCGGCGGGCTGGGGTGGTGGGGGCTCTCTACGGCCTGGCGGCCTTTGCTCGAGGCAGCGCGCTCTTCTTGCTTCCGGCCCTCGCCGCGGCGGCGCTTCTGGCGCCGCTTTGTCGCGGAGGGAGGCGAGGGGTAGATGCGGGATGGCGCCAGCGGGGTCTTTGGGGGCTGGCGGGGCTTTTCGGTGCATTCACCGTGCTGCTTCCGCGCTGGGCGCTTTCGTACCAGGCCTTCGGAAATCCCTTCCACGATCTCAACTACCGCAACCTGGCCTGGAAGCTCTACGGCTATCCCGACTGGTCGAAGCTCGAAACCCTGCCCTACGGCAGCCTGAGGGAAGTGGTGGCCGAAGACCCTGGGCTCGTCGTTTCTGGCGCCCTGAGGGAGCTGTCGCGCTTCTTCAGCGAAGGAGCGTCGGCTCTGTTGGGCACCCCTCTGCACGCGGTCGTTGGCGTTGGCGCCTTAGGCCTTTCGCTGCTGGCCTGGCGCCGACGCCCTCGGGAGGCCTGGCTGGCGTCGGCGGCGCTGATCTTTCTTCTGGGAATCTCGGCGGCCTTCTTCGCCTGGGGGCGCTTTCTGCTGTTGTGGCTCCCGGTGCTGGCGGCCGTGGTGGCCGCCCACGGAACGCGCTGGGCGGAGATTGCGGGGACCGAACGGGACCCGAGGAGCCAGGCTCCGCGGTGGCGCTCAGCCTTGCTGCCCTGGGCGGTGGCGGGAAGCATCGCGCTGCTGGTGGGCCTTCTTGCCGTCAAGACCTTCGCGTTTCGACTGCCGGCCTTCGTCGACTCCCATCCCTACGACGAAGTCGCTCTGCTGCAGCAGCTGGAGCGCGAGCATCCCGGGGTTTTCCTGGCGGCCACCACCCCATTCCTCGATCGCTATGTAGAAGGGGATGTGACCTATGTTCCGGACGCCTTCGGGAAGGAGATCGAGCAGCCTGAGTGCTGGTTCTATCGTCAGCTTCCTTTGCTCCGACGGAATCAGGTCTCTTGGCTGGTCACCGGAGCGGTGGACCTGCGCTCCCGGCCTCTCACCCTTCTCGAAGCTTCCTCGCCGACGAGCTGGCTGCGGCCAGGGCCGGTGCTGGGGGAAGCTCGGGCCTGGCGACTGGAGCTTCCTGAGGAGTCCGAGACGGCTCCGATGCACTGTTTGAACGCGGAGGTCGCCTCGAATGGCTAGAGAGAATCGGGTGAGGGCGGAAGCGGGGCTTTCAGGGCGGGATTCAATTTCCTCGTCCCAACGACCTTGCTACGCCTCGCGGGGCGCAATACGATGAGTTTCCCCCTTTTCAAAATTGCGCAAGGAGGAAGATCGATGACCAAAGTACGCCTATGGACTTCGCGGGTCACGCTTCGGCGAGCCCTGTATTGCCTTGGCTGGGCTGGCTTGATGCTCGCCGTGATGCTGCCGAGCAGCGCGGTATTGGCCGATGAGGTGCTGGCCGATGAGGTGCTGGCCGACTCGGTACTGGCCGGCGAGCTGTTGACCGAGCCCCCGAGGGGGAGTTCTTTCCAGGCGGATATCCGGCTAGGAATTACCAAGACCGCGGTGCCCGGTAGCTACCATCTGGATATCAGCTTCGATCGCGATGATCTGATCGCCGTCTTGGTGCGGTCTCCAACCGAGGATGCGGACCTGGTGCGTTACGCGACCAAGGGGTTCAGCGAGGAGCTCACCGCGGCTTTGGGAAAGCGCGAGACGGTGAGCACCCTGCGAGTCAATACTCCAACCCTGGAAGACGGGATCCGATTCACCGTCGACAAAGAGCTCTCTGAGCTGGAGATTCTTGGTGTGACCATCGTCACTCAGGGTGGCGAGGTCCTGTCTCAGGATTACCGGCCCCAGAGTTTCGAGCGCTGCAGCCTTGCGGTGCGATTCCACGAGGGGCAGGAGCGCTGCCGGGAAGTGGAGAACGACTGCGACGTCTGCTCCGTGACCGCCTTTTGCTGCGGCGGCGGAGCTCCTTGTTCCGGCTGTTCGCCGAATTGCTGGATCGCCTGCCCTCCGTGCATCGAGCCCTCCTTCTGAGCCGATTCACCACGAGGTCGAATCGGGCGCCCTGAGCGCCGGTGATGAGCAATCGAAGAGTTGACCCTAGAGAGCCCCGGCGCGAATCCAGTCCTGGAAGCGCCGGGGCTTTCGCGTTGCTGCTGGCGCTGCCTCTCGCGTTGGGTAGCGCTCTGCGCTGGGTCGGCCTGGGCGAGGCTCTCTTTCTAGACGACGAGGTTCACGCTCTGCGCTGGATCGCGGCCCAGCCGGCCTCGGAGCTGTGGTTTCGCTATGGCGCGTCAGATCCCTGCTGGCCCTTGGCGATGTGGGGGGAGTGGGGGACCTGGCTGGTGCAGCGATGGGGCGCGATGCCGGCTCAAGAATGGTGGCTGCGGGCACCGGTGGCGGCGGTGTCGGCGCTGGGGGTGATCGCTCTCCCCTTTGCCGCTCGCTCGCTGTTCTCGCCGCTGGCCCTGGCGCGCTGGGGCTGGCTGCTCGCTCTGTCGCCGCTCCTGGTGCTCTTCGGCCGGGTGGCCAGACCCTATGGAGTGCTGGCCACCACGGTTCCCCTGGTGGGATTGCTTCTCATTCTGTGGCTGCGGCGACCGGCGCCTCGAATCGTCGCTCTGAGCGCTCTGCTGACCGGTGTCTCGGCGGCTCTTTCGCCGCTGGTCCTGCCGGCGCTACTGGCCCCTCTGCTCTGTGCCGGGGCGTGGCGGCAGTGGCGTCAGCCTCGGAGTGTCGATGGTGGTGGATGGCGAGCCACGGGCATGCTTTGGGCGGCCCACGGGGCGGCGCTGCTCGTTGCCCTCGGGCCCGCGGCGGAGTCCCTCATGGCTCTCGCCGGCAGCAAGGCGGGGGTGGCCGCGGCGCCTTCGGGGGGAGCCTTGTTGCGCCTGCTAGCCGGGATCTCGTTCGCCGCCTCGCCTCCTCTGGCGTGGGGGCTCTCGCTGCTGCTGCTGCTTTGCGTAGCGCTGGCGATCTGGGGGCTGACCAGGCGCGGTGATTTGCCCCTCGCCCTGCTGCTCTTGCTGCCGGCGGTGGCCCAGGGGGCAGCGCTGGCCTGGCTGCGACCCTTGGGATGGTCGAATCCCCTGATCGCGGCCCGCTATCTGCTGCCCACCCTGCCTCTGCTGCTGCTGCTGGTGGCCTCTGGCTGGGGCGTGCTCAGGGCACGGGGGATAGGCGCATTGAAGCGCCCGGAGCGGGAGCTCGGGAATGCGTCCCTCGGCGGGGGACGCTTCCGACCGGCGGTCTGGACCGCGCCTTGGCTGGCCCTGATCCTTCTCCTCGGTTCCCTCGGCGGGCTGGCGCCGCCGGGATCTATGGCCTTTCGTACCCACAACGACGGCCTGCGTTTTGAGCGGCCGGTGGCCCGGCTGCCGGCGGAGGCCCTGCCGCCGGCCCTCGCCGCTTTGCCCGCACCGCGGAAGGGTGAGACGGCTACGGCCCTGATCCAACTCCCTCTGCGCCACGAAGGACATTTCTCCCGGGCGCCTTACGCGTGGGCGGCTCACCACCGCCGCGGGGTGCTCTCCGCCGGCCTCGAGCCCTTCGCCTGCGCTCCCTTCTTGTTGTTGCAGCGAACCTACTGCCCTCGCCCGGAGCTGCTGCTGAAGGCGCCCGCCCGCTACTTAGTCTTGGTTCTAGACCCTGAGCAGGAGGAGTCGCGCCTGCGGGGGCTACCCCGGCCAAAGGATCCGCGCCCCCGTCGCTGGGAGGCGATGCGAGGCCAGGCCCGCCGGCTCCAGGGGGAGCTGACATCACGGTGGGGAGAGCCGATGGCCGCCGACGGCCGGATTCTGATCTGGGATCTCGAGGCCCTTCGCAACGCAACTTCCGCCCCTTCTCCGCCCGAGCACGATAAACTTTCCGGCCCATGATGCCCTCGGCCCCCTTTGCTCGCCCGAGCCGCCCGACCGCCAAGATTGCCGAAACGGTATGGGATTTGTTGTCCCAACAGCTGGAGGATCACCCCGGCTACCGCGGCGTGAGGGAGCGTGTCGAGGCGGGGCAGCCTCAGGATGTCCAGCGCCTGCCCACCGCGGCGGCAGCGTGGGTCGCTCAGCGCCTGGCCGGCGATCTGGGGCGCCCCCTTTTGGTCATTGTGCCGCGGGAGGCGGACGCCCTGGCTTGGGTAGAGGCCCAGCGATTGGTGAGCGGTGAAGCTCGCTCCGCTTACTTCCCTGCCCCCTCCCTGACGCCCTACCAGGAGAGCGCCCTCTCCCTGCCGGTGCGGGCTCGAGAGTCGGCGATTCTGGATCAGCTGCGCTGCGGAGGGCTCTCCACCGTGGTGGCTACCCCGCGGGCGCTCTATCGTCGTCTGCCGACGGTGGCGGCGATGGAGCGCGCATGCCGCGTAGTGCGCACGGACGAGGAGCATCCGCCGGAAAAGCTCCTGCGCCACCTGCTGCGCTACGGATACCGCCGCTCGGATCTGGTGATGGAGATCGGAGAGATCGCCATTCGCGGCGGCGTGGTGGACCTCTTTCCGCCGGGGCTGGGGCAGCCGGTGCGGCTGGATCTCTTCGGCGATACGGTGGAGTCGATTCGCAGCTTTGATCCGGTGGATCAGCGCTCGCGGGAATCCCTCGAGGAGCTGCGGATACCGCCTCTCTCGCTCTTCCCTAGCGGATCCCAAGAGGCCCAGGACCTCGTGCACCTGCTCTCCGAGGCCGCCGGACCGGAGCTCGGACCGGAGGGAGCGGAGCGTCTGGAGACCTTGGCGAGCAGCGGCGAGGCCCCCGGCTGGGAGCATTACCTCCCCTTGTTGGCGTCGCAAACCACCTCCCTGCTGGAGTGGATCGAGGACCTCGCTGCCGCCGGCGAGCTTCCCGCCGGAGCTCCCTTGGTGGTCGCCCTCGATCCCCAGGCGCTGGAGGACGAGGTGCAGCACCACGCCGAGACGATGGCCTCGGAGATGCAGCTACGCCTCGATCAAGGGCGATTGGCGGTTCCCCCGGAGGAGCTGGAGCGTCCGCTCCACGAAGTGATGGGTGATCTGGAGAGCGCGCTGCTGCGGGTCGAGGGGATGGTCCTGAGTCAGCAGAGCTCCGCGGCGGAGGCGCTGGACTTCCACGCCAGCTCGACGGATCTCTTCCACGGCCAGCTCCCCCGCTTCGCCACCGAGGTGCGCAGCGTGCGGGATCGTGGCGAGCGAACCGTGGTGGTGGTGCACCGGGATCGCCGGGCCCAGCTGGTAGAGCTGCTCCAGGGGCAGGACATCCGCCTTGGCGACAGCGACGGCGCGATGGTCACCGAGGGCAATCTACAGCGTGGATTCCGCCTGCCGGCGGTGGGGGTGAACGTTTACAGCGAGCATCAGCTCTTCGGCCGCCTCGCCCCGGTGAGCCGGCGCTCCAAGGCTCGATTCGGCCCCTTTGTCTCCAGCCTGCGGGATCTGAAGGTCGGGGACTACGTGGTGCACAGCGACCACGGCATCGGTCAATTCGTCGGGTTGACGACGATGGCGGAGGAGAGCGGCCCTGGCTATCTCCCGCCATCCCTCGAGGGGACCCGGGATTCGGGCCGCGGCGCCACCGAGGTGATGGAGGTTCGCTATTCCAAGGGTAAGACGCTGCTCTTGCCCTTGGCGCGACTCGACCAAATTCAGAAGTACAGCGGCATCGAGGGGGTTGCGCCTCGCCTCGATACCCTCGGTGGGACCTCCTGGAATCGCACCAAGAGCCGGGTCAAGAAGAGCCTGCGGGACATGGCCGGGCAGCTGGTGAAGCTCTACGCGGAGCGGCAGATGGCCGAGGCGCCGGCGATGCCGGACGACAGCGAGTGGGTGGCGCAATTCGGCTCGGCCTTCGAATTCGACGAGACCGAGGATCAGCTGGAGGCCATCGCCACTATCAAGGAAGACCTGCAGGGCAAGCGGCCGATGGACCGTCTGCTGTGCGGCGATGTCGGCTACGGCAAAACCGAGGTGGCAATGCGGGCGGCCTTCAAGGCGGTGGACGGGGGCTATCAGGTGGCGCTACTGGCGCCGACGACGATCCTGGCGGATCAGCACCTGCAGACCTTCCGCAAGCGCTTCGAGGGTTTTCCGGTCTCCGTCGAGATGATCTCTCGCTTCCGCACTCCGGCGCAGGTGAGGGATATCGCGAAGCGGCTGAAGGATGGCAAGCTCGACATTCTCATCGGCACCCATCGTCTACTCTCGCGCCAGCTGGAATTCGCCAAGCTGGGGCTGCTGGTGGTGGACGAAGAACAGCGCTTTGGAGTGGCCCAGAAGGAGCGGCTGAAGCAGCTGAAGAAGAACGTCCACGTGTTGGCGATGTCGGCGACGCCGGTTCCTCGCACGCTGCAGCTCTCCCTCGCCGGAGTGCGAGACCTCTCGGTGATCGAAACGCCGCCGAAGGATCGGATGGCGGTAGAGACGGCGATCCTGCCCTTCTCGTCGGAGCTGATCCGAGAGGCGGTGGAATTCGAGCTGGAGCGTGGTGGACAGGTGTATTTCGTCCACAACCGGGTGGAGAACATCGAGGCGATGCAGACTTTCCTGCGGGAGACCGTGCCCCAGGCGCGGGTCACCGTGGGGCACGGTCAGCTGGATGAGCGAGAGTTGGCAAAGCGTATGCATGCCTTCACCGCTGGTGAGTTCGACATCCTGTTGGCCACCACCATCATCGAGAACGGCATCGACATCCCCAACGTCAACACCATGATCGTCCACCACGCCGAACGTTTCGGGCTGGCCCAGCTCTATCAGCTGCGGGGCCGGGTCGGGCGCAGCAATCAGCTGGCCTACTGTTATCTGCTGGTGCCCGGGGACAAAATTCTCACCGAGACCGCCCGTAAACGCCTGGCGGCAATTCGCGAGTTCACCGATCTCGGGGCGGGCTTTCGCATCGCCGCCCGGGATCTCGAGATCCGCGGTGCCGGCAACCTGCTGGGAGCGGAGCAGAGCGGCCACATCGCCGCCGTGGGCATCGAGACCTATCTCAAGATGCTGGACGAAGCGGTGCGGGAGCTGCGGGGAGAGACGGTGGCTGAGGGGCCGAGCGTGTCTCTGGATCTGCCGGTGGCGATGTCGATTCCGGAGACTTACGTCAGCGACGCCAACCTTCGAATGGAGATCTACCACAAGATCGCCGCGGCGGAAGCCGGGGTCGAGGAGGTGCGCAACGAGCTCGAAGACCGCTTTGGGGCGGTGCCCAACGAGGTGCTGACCCTCGTGCGGGTGGGAGTGCTGAAGCGCCGCGCCGAGGAGCTGCGAATTCAGGCGGTCTCCGCTCGTCGCGGCAAGCTGGTGCTGCACCTGCGCCAGGATGCGCGGGTCGATATCGATCGCCTGATCGATTTGGTGGGGGCGCAGCCTGGAGCCAGCCTCAGCCCCACCGGCGCCCTGACCCTGCCGGCAGCCTCGGGAGAGGCGGTGGTCTCGCAAATCGAGCATCTCCTCGGTGATATTTCTCCTCCGACCTCGGCTAGCGCGCCAGCTCCGCGGCTGGATTGAGGGATCGAAGAGGCGATGATCATGCTGCGAACGATGAGCTTCGACCCTGGACCGTTCTCGAGGCGGGACAGTTGGGGGCGTTCGGTCGCCCGCTGGGGTGGTTCGGTGGCGCTCCTCGGTCTCGCCGTGGTTCTGGTGAGCTGCGATCCTGCAGCGCCGCCGCCGGATGTGGTGGCCGCCCTCGGAGAGGAGCGCATCACCTTCGGAGATTTCGAGCTCTACCTGGAGCGCAATGTCGGCACCGGCGATAGCGCGCCCTCCGGAAAGGCCCTGGGGCCGCTCTTCGATCGCTTTCTGGAGGAGCTCTTGGTGACCCGCGGAGCGCTGGAGGAGGGGCTCATCGATTCCTCCCTAGGCCCTCGGGAGGCGGTGGCGGCGGTGGCCCGCGGTGTGCGAGAGGAAGGGATCTCGGCGGCGGAGACCCGCGAGATCTACGAGGAGAATCAAGGGCGCTATCGTCGCCCGGAGCGGGTGCGGGTGCGTCAACTGCTAATGGCGGAATCCGGCCTCGCTCAGCGCACCCGCCGCCGGCTGCAGGATGGCGAAAGCTTCGCCTTGGTGGTTGAGGATCTCAGCGATCAGATCCCGATGGTGCCGGGGATAGAGCGCGGCGTAGTGCTCGGCCGCGCTGATTTACCGCCGCTGTTCAGCGACGCGGTTTTTGGTCTCGGTGAGGGAGAAGTCAGCGAGGTGGTGGCGGCGGAACACGGTTTCCACGTCTTCCAGGTGGTGGAGCGAATCCCGCCCGGCCTCGAGCCCTTTGAGCTGGTGGCCGAGCAGATCCGCGCCGAGCTGCTGGCGCGGCGAACCCAGAGTCGACTGAAGGCTTTGGCCGAAACTGCTCGAAGTCGGTATGATGTGCGGGTTTACGAGGGCAATCTGCCCTTCGACTATCGGGGGTCCCACAGTGAAGCCAACTCGCCTTGAATCGCCGCGCCAGGGGCAGCTGCCCGCGCCATCCACCATCACTTTCTTGAACACCTCGCTGGAGCCTGAGGTTCCGGAGGGTCGCTTCGGGTGTCGAAAGAGAGGGTCGATCCGCTGGTGGCGCGCAGTCTCGCAGCCTTCATCCTCCCCCGACAGCGGGAGCTCGACGGGTTTTTCCGCAGCACGCTTTCTTGCCGTGGCCCTCGTCGGCGTTGCGCTGATGGTGGCTCTCGGCAGTCTTTCCCTCGACGCTGCGGCACAGCAGGCCACGACGGCACCGAGTGCCGCTGACGGAGCGCTTCCAGCGCCTCCCGCGGCGGACGGTGGGGAGCTCGTCAATGGGGTCGTATTGCGGGTCAATGAGCGCATCTTGACCTACTACGATTACCTCAAGGCCCGCGCTGATCTGCGGGATGACATCCTCCGCCGCGGCGAGCAGCTCTCCTCGGATGAGCAGGCTCGTCTCCTATCGGAGGTGCCCCGGCAGACGATGTTCTCCCTTTTCCAAGAGATGCTGCTTTTGTCGCGGGCGGATCAGCTGGAGATCTTCGTCTCCGATGCGGATATCGACGCGGAGATCTCGCGCTTGCGCCGCGACATGGGGATCAACAGCACGACGGAATTCCTGCAGGCCCTGGAGCAGACCGGATTGACCATGGAGGAGCTGCGCCTCAGCCTGGAAAAGAGCGTGCGCTCCAGCCGGGTCATCGGCACCGAAGTGTCGCCGGAAGTCGAAGTCAACGATGAGGATCTGCGCCGCTACTACCGCTCTCATCCAGAGGAGTTTCGGGTTCCCGCTCGAGTCGAAGCGCAGGAGGTCGTGGTGCTGGAGTCGGCGGTCGCCGATGCCGAAGAGCGCCAGCGGCTCGCCGCTGACCTGCAGCAGCGGGTGGCGGCGGGGGAATCTTTCTTCGACGCGGTGGATGCGGTGGAAGCGCTGCAGGAGGGAGACCAGCTGAGCAGCGTCATCGAGCTCGGCTGGGTGGAGCGAGGAGATCTGGACCCGGTTCTAGAAGAGGGCGTGTGGAGTCTTTCCTCGTCTTCGGTAAGCGAGGGTATTGAGGCGCGAGGGGGAGCTCACGTGGTGCAGGTGCTCAATCGCGAAGAAGAGAGCCTGCGTCCCTTCAGCGAGGTGAGTGAAGCCATTCGCCAGCGCGAGCGCTCGAGGATCTTCAACGAGAAGTACGAAGCGTACCTAGAAGACCTGGAGCGTAACGCCTTCGTGGTGGAGAACGTTCCGGCGGATGCGTTGGGCTTTCGTCGCAGCCTGACCTCGGAACCGGTGGTTCGGGAGCCCTTCAAGATTCAGGGTGAGGACGGGCCGGCCCCGGCGGGCGACGGTCGCTGATTCTGCTCGAGTCTCGGGCTCTCGTATCCTGGCTTTTTGACGGTTGTCCCTTTGAAGGCGGACCCTTCGAAGAGCTCGCTCCTCGACGTAGTGATCCCTCGAAAGTCGATGCTTCGGAGCTCGAAGCTCGATTGGGGGTCCGCGCAGGTGCGTGGGCACGGCTCCGCGATTCGAGGGAGGAGGGCTCTTCTATTGCAGCCAGCGGCAGCATTGAAAGTGCTGCAGGTAGCTGGAGAGAGAGTCGGTCAGCGCCTGGTGATCGATGCGGTACCTCACGTAATGACCGTCTCGAACCTGGGTCACCAAGCCGCTCCGCCGCAGGATCGTGAGGTGTCGCGACACCGTGGGCTGGGAGACCTGCAGGATCTCCGTGAGCTCGCGGGCGCTTCGTTCCGACTCGTCGAGGAGATTCAGGATGTGACATCGGCTCTCCGAGGCCAGGGCCTGGAAGAGGTGGGTCCATCGTTGCCGCTGCTGGCGGGGGGAACGGTGAGCTCTTTCCTGGTCCGTCGGAGACGCTAATGGGGACGTTGGGTAGGAAGCATCTTGGGAGGCCGCGGTGGCCTTGGAGTGGGGCTCGGCTTGCATGGGGACGCTCGCAATTCAGGAATGTCAGGAATCAATGGGATTTGGGGTTGCCCAAGGTGCGCGTTAAGAAGCGCGTGGGATACAGCGACAGGCCCCCCGGGAACGGCGCCTCGGGCACTGGTGTCCCGGAGATTGGGGGTTGACCGCGAAGAAGTTGATCGATGCAAGTCGCGATCCATGGAGTGTCGGTGCCCGGAGTAAAGGGATCGTGCTTAGGGTAGGGAGTGGGGTGAGGAGATCCTCCGTGGAGACTCTCCCGGGTGGGGCCGGGGAGGCAGGTGGGGCTAGAGAGCCTCGGGAGGATCCGTCTACGGTTCGCTGGATACAGAGCTGAACAGAGAAGAGGTTGCTCTCGCCGCCTGATTTGCCGCGCCCTTGGCCCAGAGGGGCACCTCTTCTCGGCCGGAGACGCGGAAAAATGGCCTCTAAGGGGGGCGTGGTGGACTCGCTTCACTCGGGAGTGGTCAGGAGTGGTCCTGAGTGGAGTAAAATAGACAAAAGTGGACTGCGGGTGGTAGTCTGTCCGTTATAGCACCTGAGCGTGGACATTTATATGCCCAGGTGAGGAGGACCATGTTTCGTGGCAGCTCACCGGCCAAAATCGACACCAAGGGACGACTGAAAATCCCCACCGACTTTCGGCGTACCTTGGAAGATCGCTTTGGACCGGATCTCTTCGTGACGTCGATTCGGGGTGATTGCGCCCTGGTCTACCCACTCCAGGTGTGGGAAGAGATCGAGACTCGTCTTGCGAACATGCCCTCCACCGATCCCACGAAGAATCGCTTCCTGCGGCGCGTCAGCTACTACGGTCAGCAGGCGCGCCTCGACGCTCAGGGGCGGATCCTGATCCCTCAACTGCTGAGAGAGAAGGCCGCCATGACCGGAGAGGTGGTCGTCAGTGCCCACCTCGATCATTTCGTGGTGTGGAACCGCGATCGCATCGAATCGCTGCTAGACGAGGAGCCTTTTACCGAAAACGACTTGCGCACTCTCACCGAGCACGGGATCTAGCGAAGCCTCTGGCGGTATCCCGAAGTTTCCAGGGTGCCGTATCCCCCATGTCGATAGAGCCTTCCCACGAACCGGTCCTGCCGCGAGAGACCCTCACCGCCCTCGGCGGTGCTTTGGAGGTCGGCGGCGGCTATGTCGTGGACTGCACTCTGGGTCTTGGGGGGCACGCGGAACGCATTCTGGAGGCTTTTCCCAAGGCCCGACTCTTGGGGATCGACCAGGACCTGGAAGCTCTGGAGCTCAGCCGGCAGCGGCTGGCTCGCTTCGGCTCTCGGGTTCGTCTCCAGGCGGGCAACTTCCGTGATCTCCGCGCTCTCACCGCCTTTCTAGACGAGCCCGTCCGCGGTGTTCTAGCGGATCTCGGCGTGTCTTCCATGCAGCTGGACCGCGGGGAGCGAGGCTTCAGCTTTCGCTTCGACGGTCCTCTCGACATGCGTATGGGCAGCACGGGACCCACCGCTGCAGACGTCCTCTCGACCTATTCGGAGGCTGATTTGGAACGCATCTTCAAGCACTACGGCCAGGAAAGACAGGGGCGACGCATCGCCCGCGCACTGGTGGAGCGCCGAGAGACCGCCCCGCTACAAACGACGCGGCAGCTGCGGGAGGCGATCCTCGCGGCGAAGGGCCTGCGATCCGACGGTGCCACCCCCGGAGGGTGGCGCCATCGCGAAGGGCGGGTGGACCCCGCGACGCGCGTCTTCCAGGCGCTGCGAATCGAGGTCAACGGCGAGCTCGACGCGCTGGAGAGCTTCCTCGACCAAGCCATCGAATCCCTTGAGGAAGATGGGCGTTTGGTGGTGATCAGCTACCACAGCCTCGAGGATCGCATCGTCAAGCACACCCTGCGGGACCGGTCGAAGGGCGAGGTGGATCAGATCACCGGGCGTAGCCTGCCGGAGCGGCGCCTGATCGAGGTGCTCACCAAAAAGCCCCTGCGGCCGACTCCGGAAGAGGTGGCCTCGAATCCCCGGGCGCGCTCGGCACGTCTGCGCGCGGCTCGCAAGCTGCGTCAGCAGGAACGGAGCTCTCGCCCTTGAGAAGCCGCTACGCCGTCGTGCGCAAGGTGAGTAACGATCACCTGGTGCGGGTGCGAGATCGCAGCCGTCGGCGGGAGCTATTGCAGATTCTGTGTGCCGTTGCGCCTTTGGGGCTTGGCCTGATGGCCTATATCTGGACCCATGTTGCGGTGTTGACGGAAGGTTACGCGATCAACGCCCTGGAGCGAGAGGTCCACGCCCTGGTGCAGCAGCAGCGGGCGTTGGAGCTACAGATCGCCGCCGCGGCGGCGCCGCCGGCGGTGGAGTCCCGAGCCCGGGAGCACCTGGCGATGGAGGCCCCGCGACCGCGACAGCTGATCTTCTTGGAGCACGAGACCCTGGCGGAACGCTGGCCGGTGGGCGAAGGGGTGGCGGCCCGTCCGCGCCTGCAGAGCCAGCAGGCCAGCCAGCAGAGGGCCGCTGGGCTCCCGCGGGAGGGGGGGCGATGAAGGGCTCTCGCCTCGCCGTGGTGGTGACGCTGGCTCTGGTTTGGAGCTGCCTGGTGGTATACCGGCTCTACGGTATCCAGGTGCAGAGTCACGAGGTCTTCGCCAGCCACGCGGAGAATCAGCAGCAGCGGGTGGTGACCATCGAGCCGCCCCGCGGCACCATCTTCGATCGTCACGGCCGCCCTCTGGCGGTCTCCGTCGAGGTGGACTCGGCCTTTCTCTCTCCCCACAAGCTGTGGCAAGACAGCGACGGGGACGAGGAAGCGATGGAGCAGGTGCTGGGCGAGCTGGAGCGCATCGTCGGCTCTCAGCCGGGGTTTCAAGGAGAACGTCTACGGCGAGATCTAGAGAAGCAGACGGGCTTCTCGTGGATCGCCCGTAAGCTCGATCCGGAGATCTCCCAGGAGCTGAGGGCCGCCAAGCTACCCGGGGTGAGCTTCGTCAAGGAGTACAAACGCTTCTACCCCATGGGCTCTCTCGCCGCTCCGGTGCTGGGGATCGTCGGGATGGACGATTCCGGGCTCGAGGGGCTGGAGCGGGAATACGACGAGCGCATCGCCGGCAAGAACGGCCGGCGCACGGTGTTGCGGGATGCTCGCCGCAGCACTGCGGCTCCGCCGACTCTGCCGGTGGAGGAAGAGGAGCGTCCCGGGGACGATCTACACCTCACCCTAGACGCCACCCTGCAGCACATGGCGGAAGCCGAGCTGGCCCAGGCGGTGGCGGAGCATCAGGCGGAGCAGGGAGCGGTGGTGTTGATGGAGCCGGATACCGGTGCCCTGCTAGCCCTCGCCACCTACCCTAGCTTTGATCCCAATCGTTTCGCCGAGTACACAGCGGAGCAGCGTCGCAACGTGCCGGTGGCGGACAGCTACGAGCCCGGCTCGACCTTCAAGATCGTTACCGCCGCGGCGGCTCTGGACGCCGGAGTGGTGAGCCCCTCGGAGATCTTCGACTGCGAGATGGGCGGGATCACCTTGCGGCGCACCTTCATCGGAGATCACAAGCCCTTCGGTCTCCTGACCTTCCGCGAGGTGCTCACCAAGTCCAGCAACGTCGGGGTGATCAAGACCACCCTGCGACTGGAGCGTGAGTTTTTCCACGATTCGGTGGCGGCTTTTGGCTTCGGTCGCCCTACCGGGGTAGATCTGCCGGGGGAGCATTCCGGGATCTACCATCCGCTGGACTCTTGGGAAGCCCTGGCGCCTTCCTATATTTCCTTCGGTCAGGGTATTGCCGTAACGCCTCTTCAGTTGACCACCGCGGCGGCGGCGGTGGCCAATGGCGGCACCTTGGTGACGCCCCACGTGGTGGACAGTCTCGAGCGCAACGGAGAGCGAATCTCGCTGCGTCCTGATCCGGCACCACAGCAGCCGGTGACCCCGGCTACGGCGGCGCTGTTGACCCGGCTGCTAGAGGGCGTCATCGAGCCCGGCGGTACCGGCACCAAGGCCGCCATCACGGGATATCGGGTGGCCGGCAAGACCGGCACTGCGGAGGCCCCCTCGGCAACCGGTGGGTATTCGGATTCCCGCTTCGTGCCGAGCTTCGTCGGCTGGGTGCCTTCCCGCCGGCCGGCGCTGGTGGGGCTGGTGGTGATCATCTCGCCGCAGGCGGGCTCCATCGGTGGTGGCTCCGTCGCGGCGCCGGTGTTCTCGCGCATCGCGGAACGTTCCTTGCTCTACCTCGGAGTGGCCCCGGAGGTGGCGGTGACGGGTTCTTCCTCCCGCCTCGCTCGAGGCCCGGATCTCTCGCCGCCCACCCTCGCCAGCGGAGGGTCGCCATGACCTTGCCGCATTCCCAGCTCTTCCCCCTTCAGCTCGCCCCTCTTCAGCTCGCGTCGTCGCCGCGGGCGCTTCTTGCTTTTCGGGAACCCGATTTTGGCGCCAGAAAGCGCCCGCCGGCTTCCGCAGGAAGGAGCTCCCAATGAGCGCCGGCACCGCCATGCCCCTCCACCGTCTGGTGGAGGATTTGAATCTAGCGTCACCGTCGCCGGAGCACCGCGACGTCGAGGTGCTCGGCGTGGCCTGTGATTCCCGTCTCGTGGAACGGGGGGATCTCTTCGTGGCGGTCTCGGGAGATCGTTTCGATGGTCGCCACTTCGCCGCCGCGGCGGTGCAGGCGGGGGCGGTGGCGGTAGTGGGCGATGGTGACGCGCCGGACTCGTGGCCGCGGGAAATCCCCTGGCTATCCGCCTCCGACCCCCGGTCTCTCCTCGGCCCTCTCGCTTGCCGGGCCGAGGGGCATCCTGACTCGGAGCTGGTGACGGCGGGGGTCACCGGGACCAACGGCAAGTCCACCGTGACCGCGCTGACGGCGGCGATCTTCGACGCTGCAGGGCTGCCGGCGGGCTGTGTCGGGACTCTGGAAAACCGCTTCCGGGATCTGAGCTTTCCTCGCCGCCGCACCACGCCGGAGGCTCCGGAGCTCTTCCGCATGCTGCGACGCATGGCGGATGCCGGCGCCGCCGCCGCGGCGCTGGAGATCTCTTCCCATGCCCTCGAGTTAGGGCGAGTCGCGGGGTTGACCCTGAACGCGGCGGCCTTCACCAATCTGACCCGGGATCATTTCGACTTCCATCGCGACTTCGAGAGCTATTTCGGCGCCAAGGCTCGAATCTTCGGTCACCTCGAGAGCGGCGGTCGGGCGGTGGTGCCGGCGGCGGAGCCCTGGGGGCCTCGCCTGCTGCAGCGCCTGCCGGAGTCGGTGGCTCAGCGAGCTGTGACCTGGGGTGAAGGCGGCGCGGTGCGGGTAGAGCGCCGCAGCCTTCACGCTGGCGGTATCGAAGCGCAGCTGGCGACCCCAGCTGGCTCGGTGGAGCTGGTCTCGCCTTTGGTCGGGGCTTTTCATCTCGAGAACCTCACGGTGGCGACGGCCATCGCGGTGGCCCTGGAGCTGCCGCTGGCGGCAATTCGCCAGGGCATCGGGACGGTGGGTCCGCTGCCCGGACGCCTCCAGCCGGTGCGCTGCGAGGAGGATGTACCGGTGCGGGTCTTCGTCGACTTCGCCCATACCGACGCGGCTCTGCGGGCCGCTTTGGAGGCCCTTCGGGAGCTGGTAGACGGCGACATTGTGCTGGTCTTTGGCTGCGGTGGAGATCGCGACCCCGGCAAGCGGCCGCTCATGGGGCAGGTCGCCGGCGAGCTCGCCACGCTGCCGATCCTGACCTCCGACAACCCTCGCAGTGAGGATCCCCAGGCGATCATCCGCGAGGTCGAGGTCGGCCTCAAGGCTTCCGCCAATCCTCACTACCGCGTGGTGCCGGATCGCCGCGAGGCGATTCAGCGAGCGGTGCGGGTGGCTCCCGAGGGTTCCGTCATCCTGCTCGCCGGCAAGGGAGCAGAAACCACCCAAACCATCGGAGATCAGGTGCTGCCTTTCTCCGACGCGGACGAGGCTCGGAAAGCCCTGGAGGAACGCTTTGGTCGCGCTCGCTGTGGCTGAGGTCACGAACCTGCTGGGGGCTCGGCGGGTCGCCGGTGGTGCCGAAGGCGGCCTGCGGATGCAGGGAGCCGCCATCGACTCGCGTGCGCTGAACGGCGGGGAGGCCTTCTTCGCCTTTGCCGGCGAGCATACCGACGGCCATCGCTTCGTGCCCTCCGCCCTGAAGTCCGGAGCGGCGGTCGTGGTGGTGGAGAACCGCTGGCTTCGCCAGAATCCCGAGAGCGTGGATCTGTGGCAGCAGGTCGCCGCGGAGGCGGCGGTGCTGGCGGTGGACGATAGCCTCGCGGCTCTTCACGCCCTCACCGCCGGGGTGCGCCGCCGGGTTCCCCGTCACCTGGTCGGGATCACCGGATCCGCCGGCAAGACCACCACCAAGGAAGTCCTCGCCCATCTGCTGGGACAGCGCTTCCGCACCGAGAAGAGCCCGGGGAACCTCAACAATCTGCTGGGCTTTCCCCTCGCCCTCTTGGCTCTGCCGGAAGACACCGAATGGATGGTGGCGGAGATGGGCATGTCGGAGCCTGGAGAGTTGGGGCGACTCTCTCGCCTCGCTCGGCCCGATGGCGTCGTGCTGCTCAACGTCGGCTCCGCCCATCTCGAGCGTTTCGGCACCGTGGCGGCGGTGGCGGAGGCGAAGGCGGAGATTCTCGAGGGCCTGCCCGTCGACGGCCTGCTGGTGAGCAACGCCGACGATCCACAGCTGCGGCGGGTGACCCGCCGCCACCGTGACGGTGAGTTCCGGGGGCGCTTCGTGACCTTCGGTCGCCGCGCCTCTGATGGCTCTCTGCCGCGGCTGGAAGAGGGGGAGGAAGCGAGGCTATTAGCTGCCCCAGTCGCTGCTCCAGTCGCTGCTCCAATCGCTGCCTCCGTAGCTGCTCTGGCCGCGGGCGGTGCATCGCCGCGGACGCCTGACGTGGGGACCCGCTTCGAGCTTCAGCTCGTTCGTCGCGGGGAGCAGGGCGAGAGCGTCGTGGCGGAATCCGCGCCGGTAGATCTCCCGCTCCACGGCTCCTACAACGTCGATAACTTCCTCGCCGCCAGCGCCTGCGCTTGGGCCTTGGGAGTGGATCTAGAGACCCTCTCGGCGGCGGCGGTGGGGCTCGAGTCTCTCGCGGGTCGGGGCCGGGTGCTGCGCCTGCCGGGCTCGGTGGTGGTGGACGATGTCTACAACTCCAACCCCGAGGCGGTGCAGCGAGCGCTGAGCAGCGCTGCAGAGCTGGCGGAAACCCTGGGCTGCACCCGACGGTGGGTGGTTCTCGGCGACATGTTGGAGCTTGGCGAAGCGGCGCCGAGGCTACATCGGGAAAGCGGCGCGGCGGCGGCAGCGGCGGGCTTTCAGCGGCTGTTGGCGGTCGGCGAGCACGCTCATGATCTGGTGGCCGGCGCCGCTTCGGCAGGGCTCGAGTCGAGACCTTTCGCCTCTACCGTCGACGCGGCACCGGTGGCCGCCGCCACTCTACGGCCAGGAGATCTCGTCTTGGTGAAGGGTTCTCGGGGCGTTGCCCTGGACGCTTTGGTCAGCGCGCTGCGCCGAGCAGCGGGAGGGGGAGACGACTGATGCTCTATCACTGGCTCTATCCGTTGAGCGATCAATTCGCCATCTTCAACGTCTTTCGCTACATCACCTTCCGGGCGGCGATGGCGATTCTCACCGCGCTGCTTCTATCGCTGATCTTCGGGCCGCGATTCATCGCTACCCTGCGCCGCCTTTCGGTGGGCCAGTCGATTCGCGACGTCGGCCCCGAGTCGCATCAGAAGAAGCAGGGCACGCCGACCATGGGGGGGCTGCTGATTCTCTTCGCCTGGCTGCTGGCGACGCTGCTGTGGGCGAACCTGGCCAATCTCTACGTGTGGATGGCCATCGGCATCACCGTGCTCTTCGGCCTGGTGGGCTTTGCCGACGATTACATCAAGGTGCGTCAGCGGCGCAACCTCGGCTTAACGGCTCGCGCCAAATTCCTCTGCCAGGTGGGGGGGGCGGCGGCCTTCGGCTGGCTGCTGATCTCCCATCCGGGCTTCGATACGGTGCTCACCTTCCCCTTCTTCAAAGAGCTGGTGCTGGATCTCGGCTGGCTCTATCTGCCCTTCGTCGCCCTGGTGGTGGTGGGCTGCTCCAACGCGGTGAACCTCACCGACGGCCTCGACGGTCTCGCCATCGGCGCCACCCTCATCGCCGCCTTCACCTACGCGATCCTCTGCTACGTGGCGGGCAACGCCGTGGTCGCCGGCTATCTCCAGGTGCCCTTCGTGGCGGAGGTCGGCGAGGTCACCATCTTCTGCGCCGCCCTCGGCGGCGCCAGCCTCGGCTTCCTGTGGTTCAACAGCCACCCCGCGGAGGTCTTCATGGGCGATGTGGGATCTCTGGCCCTGGGGGCGGCCATCGGATCGGTGGCGGTGATGGCCAAGCAGGAGCTGCTGCTGACCGTGGTCGGCGGGCTCTTCGTGCTCGAGGCGCTTTCGGTCATCGCCCAGGTGACCTCCTTCAAGCTCACCGGCAAGCGGGTGCTGCGAATGGCGCCCCTGCACCACCACTTCGAAATGCTCGGATGGCACGAGTCTAAGGTCATCGTGCGGCTGTGGATCGTCGCCCTGATCTTCGCCCTCATCGGCCTTGCGACCCTGAAGCTGCGATAACCCGAAACCTCCACGAGATAGCCCAAAGCAAACACCAGCTCACCTGAGTCGATCACCAGACAGTTCCGACAGAACCAAGACGAATACCGCGATGAACCTTGCCTCTACCCCTCAACCCGCCGCTCCAGTCCGGCCTCCCGCTCTGCCGGGGGTCGAGACGGTGCTGGTCTACGGCTTCGGCCTCTCCGGCCGCGCCGCCGCGGGCCTGCTGCTGCGCCAGGGCTTGCGGGTGGTGGCGGTGGATGCCCGAGTCGTCGAGGCGGGAGTGCTGGAGAGTGAGGGCCGCCTTCGTCTGGAGCGGGAGAGTGAGCTGCTGGAGCTGCCTCCGGAGGTCGGCGCCGTGGTCCTGAGCCCCGGCGTGCCCCAGGATCGCCCCTTGCTGCTCGCCGCGCGGGCGGCGGGGCTGCCGATTCTTGGCGAGGTAGAGCTGGCCTATCGTTTCCTGCAGGGCGAGCTGGTGGGTATCACCGGGACCAACGGCAAGTCCACTACTACCGCCCTCTGCGGAGCGATGCTAGAGGCTGGGGGGGTGGAGGCGGAGGTGTGCGGCAACATCGGTCAGCCGATGACCTCCAGCGTAGCGAAAGCGAGTGCTTCTTCCGCGGATCAGGTCTTCGTGGCGGAGCTTTCCAGCTTCCAGCTGGAGAGCCTGTCGACCCTGCGCTGCCGCGCCGCCGCCTTGCTCAACGTAGCGGCGGATCATCTCGATCGCTACGATTCCTTCGAGGATTACGCCGCCGCCAAGGGGCATCTCTTCGACCGCCAGACGGCGCAGGACGTGGCGGTGGTCAATGCTCAGGATCCCCTGACCCTGCGCCTGGCGAGGGCCTCGAAGGCCCGCTGTCGGCAGTTCTCCTCCAACGGACCGGTGGAAGACGGCTGCGGCGTGGAGGACGGAACGGTGGTGGAGCGGGCTCCAGGAGAGGACCCGATCTCCCTCTTCGCGGTGGAGGATCTCCCCCTCGCCGGCGTTCACAACCTGGAGAACGCCATGGCCGCAGCGCTCTTGGCTCGCTGCTGGGGGGTAGAGCCTTCTGCCCTGCAGGCCGCGTTGAAGAGCTTCGAGGCGCTGCCTCACCGCATGCAGCGGGTCGCCGTGCGGGCTGGGGTGACCTATTGGGACGATTCCAAGGCTACCAACGTTGCCGCCGCGCTGCGTTCCCTGGAGGGGCTCGAGGACGGGCAGGGGCATCTGATTCTCGGTGGAGTCTCCAAGGGGGACGACCTCGCGCCGCTGGTGGAGATGGTGCGGCGCAAGGCCCGCAGCGTCTGGCTGATCGGTGAGGCGGCAGAGGAATTTGCCGCCGCCTTCGCTGGAGTGCCGGGAGTCGAGTCGGTGGGAGATCTGGAGTCGGCGGTGCCGGCGGCGGCGGCTGTGGCGCAGCCCGGGGACGCGGTGCTGCTGGCACCGGCCTGCGCCAGCTACGACCAATTTCCCAGTTTCGCCGCCCGCGGTGCTCGCTTCGCGGAGCTGGTACAGGAGCTGGCCGAGGGGCTGGGGACGGGGGGCGAGGTCGATGGCTAAGAAGCTAGCCTTCGATCGCGCGCTCTTCACCAGCATCATTCTGCTGGTGGTCTTCGGCGTGTTGATGGTGTATTCCGCCAGCTCGGCTCTGGCGCGAGAGGAGCCAACGGGGGTCAACCCCTTCGTGGTCAAGCAGCTCGCGGCGGTGATGGTGGGCCTGGTGGCGATGTTTGTCTTCATGCACCTGGACTATCAGCGCTTCCGCCAGCGGGCGGTGGTCTATTTCGCGCTGGGCGCAATGGTGACGCTCCTAGTGCTGGTGCTCTTCTCCCCCACCTTGAACAACACCAACCGCTGGTTCTTCGTCGGTCCGGTTTCCATTCAGCCCTCGGAGCTAGCGAAACCGGCGATCATCCTGTTCCTGGCCTACTTCCTGGATGCCAAAGCGGATCGCCTGAATCAGCGACCGGTGCTGCTCATTCTGGTGGCCGTCGTCGGCCTGTTCAGCGGCCTGATTTTGATGCAGCCGGATTTCGGCACCGCGGCCCTGCTGATGGCCACCGCCGGGGTGATGCTCTTCGTTGCCGGACTCTCGTGGCGCTACGTGATCACCGCTGGGCTGATCTCGGTACCGGCGCTGGCTCTGGCGATCTATCTCGAGCCTTACCGCATGCAGCGCTTGATCTCTTCGCTGAACTGGCAGGGGGACCCCTTCGGTGCCGGCTACCAGGTGCGTCAAAGCCTGATCGCCGTCGGCTCTGGTGGTTTTTCCGGCCTCGGTCTCGGGGAGAGCCTGCAGAAGCTTTACTTTCTGCCCTACCCCCACACCGATTTCATCTTCGCGATCATCTGTGAAGAGCTGGGCATGATCGGCGCTCTCTTCACCCTGGCCCTCTACGGCCTGCTGCTGTGGCGGGGTTTGACCGCCGCCCGCCGCGCCCCCGATCGCTTCGGGGAGCTGCTGGCGCTGGGCTTCATCGCTCTGCTGGGGATCCAGGCCCTGATTCACATGAGCGTCTCCCTCGCTCTACTGCCCACCAAGGGCATTCCACTGCCCTTCGTCTCCTCCGGTGGATCTTCCCTGGTGGCCTCGCTGGCGGCCTGCGGAGTGCTGCTCAACATTTCTCAACACAGCTGAATCGACCCGACTTCTCATCCTCACCATGAATACCCTCGATCCTAAGAGCTCGTCTTCTTCCTCCGCCGCGGCGCAGGGCCTTGCCCTGCTCGCCGGAGGGGGCACCGGAGGACACGTCTTCCCCGCCCTGGTGGTGGCGCAGGAGATGCGTCGCCGCGGCTGGAGCGTGGCCTTTGCCGGCAAGGCGGGGGGAATCGAGGCGCGCTTGGCGGAGCAGGCAGACCTCGCCTTCCACCCCATCGAGGCGCGGCCGCTGGTGGGCCGAGGGGTAGTGGGCAAGCTGCGGGCGCTGTGGACCACGCTGCGCTCCGCCGGTTCTGCTCGGGCTCTGGTTCGGCGTCTCGATGCGAGGGTGGTTCTGGGCACCGGGGGCTATATTTGCGCTCCCGCCGTGCTCGGCGCCTGGCTCGCCGGTCGCCCGGCCCTGCTGCTGGAGCCCAACGGGCGGGCGGGCGTCGCCAACCGCTGGCTCTCTCGCTGGTCGAAGGAAGTGCTGGTCTCCTGGCGTAGCGCCGAGGCCGACTTTCCCACCGCGGTGCGCTGTATCGGAACGCCGGTGCGCCCGGACTTCTTCGAGGTGCAGCCGCTGCGGCAGGAAGAGCTGGAAGGTCGCGAGGAGCGCAGGATCTTGATCCTCGGCGGCTCCCAGGGGGCGGCGGAGCTCAACCGCCGGCTGCCGCCGGTGATCGCTCGCCTGCGGGAGGCGATTCCCTCGCTGCGGGTGGTGCATCAATGTGGTGAGCGCCACGCGGCGGCGGCGAGAAGCGCCTATGACGATCTCGGCTTGGGGGACGAAGTGGAGGTGATCCCCTTTATCTCCGACGTGGCGGCGGCGATGGCGAATGCGGATCTGGTGCTCTCTAGGGCCGGCGCGATCACCCTCGCGGAGCTGTGTGCCGCTGGACGCCCGGCGCTTTTGCTGCCCCTCTCGGTAGCCCTCGGCCACCAGCGAGACAACGCCGCCGCTCTGGTGGAGGCCGAGGCCGCGGAGCTGGTGGCGGCGCAGGAGTCTCCCGAGCAGCTATCGCAGCGAGCCCTCGCGTGGCTGACGAATGCCTCGCAGCTGGAGCGCCGCGCCGCCGCGGCCCGCTCCCTCGCTCTGCCGGGAGCTGCCGCTGCCGCGGCGGATCGCCTGGAGGCCTGGGCGGGGGGCTCCTCTGCCGGGCTCAGCGAGCCACCGAAGCGCCGCCGGAGCGCCGGCCCGTCCACCGAAAGTCAGTCATCCGAGATCGAGTCCACGCCGGAGCCGGCGTCCGACGGAGGAGTCCACTGATGTTCCGCAACTTCACCGGCCTTTCCCGGGTTCATTTCGTCGGCATCGGAGGTGCCGGAATGAGCGGCATTGCGGAGGTCTTGCTGGACTACGACCTCGAGGTTAGCGGCTCCGATCTGCATCTCTCGGAAACCACCGATCGCCTGACTCGACTCGGGGCTCAGATCCGAGAGGGGCACGCGGCGGAGAACGTCGATGACGCCGAGCTAGTGGTGATCTCCTCCGCCGTGCCGCAGGAGAACCCGGAAGTCGTCGAGGCCCGCCGCCGCGGGATCACGGTGGTGCGCCGAGCGGAGATGCTCGCTGAGTTGATGCGCCTCAAATACGGCATCGCGGTGGCCGGAACCCACGGCAAGACCACCACCACCTCGCTGGTGGGATGGACCCTCACCGAGGTGGGACAGGATCCGACGGTGATCGTCGGCGGTCGGCTGCGGGTCTCCGGAACCGGCGCCCGCATGGGCAAGAGCCATCTGCTGGTGGCGGAAGCGGACGAATTTGATCGCTCCTTCCTGCGCCTGGCGCCCATCGTTGCGGTGGTGACCTCGATCGATCGCGATCACCTCGATACCTACCGGGATCTCGACGAGATCCAGGATGCCTTCGTCGAGTTTGCCGGCCGCGCCCCCTTCTTCGGGCGGGTGATCATGTGCCTGGATGATCCCAACATTCAGCAGATTCTGCCCCGCCTGGAGGATCGCCGCATCCTCACCTACGGCCTCTCGCCGCAGGCGGATCTCCACGCCATCGCGGTGGAGCCGGGGCGCTGGAGCAGCCGTTTCAAGGTGGTGTACCGGGACGTGGTGCTCGGCACGGTGGATCTTCCGATGCCCGGCGGGCACAACATCCTCAACGCCCTGGCGGCCCTCGCCGTGGGCCTTGTGCTGGAGCTTCCCTTCGACGAATTGGCCCAGGCCCTCGGCCGCTTCGGCGGCGTGCACCGCCGCTTCGAGCGGGTCGGCTCCTTCCTCGGGGCCGACGTGGTAGACGATTACGCTCACCACCCGACGGAAGTGGTCGCGGCCCTCAAGGCGGCGCGCCAGACCTGCGGTGCCGGCCGCATTCACGCCATCTTCCAGCCTCACCTCTTCACCCGCACTCGGGCGCTGGCGCCGGAGCTCGGACGCGCGCTGCTGGCGGCAGACCACGCAGTGGTGACGGACGTCTACGGCTCTCGGGAAGCGGCGATTCGCGGGGTGAGCGGTGAGCTGGTGGTGCGCGCCGCCCAGGCCAGCGGCCACCGCAACGTCGACTTCTGTGCCGATTGGCGAGACGCCCAGGCTCTGCTGGAGCCTCATCTGGCGGAGGGGGATTTGGTGATCACCCTCGGCGCTGGAGATATCTATCGCCTCGGCCGGCAGCTGGTGCAGAAGGAATCTGCGGAGGGCGATCCATGAGCGCTTCCCTAACCCAGTGGCCGCCGCCGAAATCCAATCCTCGCCGGCAAGGCGAAGATGGGCGGCCCTCGCCCTTCCCGCAGGAAGGCACCGCCGAGGGGCAGAGCTGGCTCTTCTCGGAGGCCTGCTCCGCGCTGGAGCCCGCCGCGGCACGCTCCTCTGAGCATTCCCCCTCTGAACGGGCTGCAACGGAAGTCGGCTCCCGACGCCGTAGCTTGGCCGAGGGCGGCACCGGCGATCCCCAAGGCCAGGATTCCCGCGGTGCGCTGAGCCTCGATGAAACTCCGCTCCATCGTCCCGAGCTGGCACAGAGCTCCGAGCAGACCGCAGATCCCTTGGATGAGGTGCGTCGCCCGGAGCGGCCGCCGATGCTGCTGCGGCGGCGGGAATTCCGCGGCGACGGGGTTTCCCTGCCGGCGGCCGGCCCGGCCCGGCCGGAAACCGAGTCCTTCCGTCGCCGAGGGGTGATCTCCATCCATCGGCGCCAGCGTCGCTTCTTGGCCTGGGCCAAAGGCTTGCTGACCGCCTTGGTGTTGGTGGGGGTTCCCGCCCTGCTAGCGCTGTGGATCCTGTCTTCTCCCCGCTTCGCCCTGGCGGAGGTCACCGTGGTGGCCAGCGATCGGGTGGAGGCGGATTGGGTGCAGGGCGCTCTCGCGCCGCTCCAGGGGGAGAATCTGCCGACTCTTTCCCTGTCTCGCGCTCGGGATCTGCTCCACGGTCATCCGTGGATCGATCGAGTCACTCTGCAGAAGCGACTGCCCAGAGAGCTCTCGGTGGTGGTGTCCCAGCGTGAGCCCCAGGCGGTGGTAATCGGTGAGCTGGAGGCGGTGTATATCGATGGCCGAGGGGCCATCGCCCCGGTGGAGGGGGAGCCGCCGCAAGACCTGCCGGTGATCACCGGCCTGAACGGTCGCGAGGATCTCCGGGTCGCCGCCCTGGCGGTGGTGGCGGAAGCCCGGGCGCAGGATTCTGCTGCGCTGGGGAGTCTCGAACGCATCGAAGCGATCGCTTCTCAAGATCTCTTGGCGGTCTTCTCCGCGCTGCCCTTCCCTCTTCGGGTCCAGCCTGGAGCACTGCCTCAGCGTCAGCCAGCCCTCCTTCGTCTATTGCCGGAGTTGCTGCTGCGCAGCGAAGAAATTCGAGTCGTCGATCTACGCTTCGACGGCCGCTTGATTGTTGAAACCATGGAATTTGGCGGAGACGAGCCCCCCCGGCCCGGTATTCGCCGCGGGAGCAGAGGGTAAGGCGCATGGCCAGACCGGAAGACTACCTGGTGGGAATCGATGTGGGCTCCTCCAAGATCGGGGTGCTCATCGGACTGCGGGACGATGGCGGTGGCGTCGAGATCGTCGGCAAGGGGGAAGCCCCCAACCGCGGCACTCGCAAAGGCAACATCGTCAACGTCGATGCCACCGTCGACGCGATCCGCGGCGCCACCGAAGAGGCCGAGGTGATGGCGGGGGTGGATATCTCCCACGCCTACGTTGGCCTCGCCGGTGCGGACGTGCGCAGCGTCAACTGCCGAGGCATGGTCTCGGTGAAGCGCAAGGATCGGGAGATCGGGCGCGACGATATCGAGCGAGTCCTGGAGGCGGCGCAGTCTATTGCCTTGCCGCCGGATCGGGAGATCCTCCACGCCCTGCCCCAGGAGTTCCTGGTGGATGAGCAGGGGGGCATCGCTGAGCCCCGGGGGATGCTCGGCAGTCGTCTCGAGGTCCTGCTGCACCTGGTGACCGGAAACGTCACCCGCTCGAAGACTCTGCTGACCTGCGTCAACCGCGCCGGCATCGAGGTGCTGGAGCTGGTTTTCGAGCCCCTGGCGACGGCGGAAGCGGTGCTCACCCGCGACGAGCGAGAGCTCGGAGTTCTGCTGGTGGACATGGGAGCCGGAACCACCGAATACGCGCTCTTCGTCGACGGTGAAGTACAGCACAGCGGGGTGCTGCCGGTGGGCGCCAATCACTTCACTAGCGACCTGGCGACGGTGCTGCGCACGCCCCACAACGAGGCGGAGCGGCTGAAGATCCGCGAGGGCTGCTGCATGGATCACATGGTGCCGGGGGACGAGGGGATCTCCGTTCCGTCCCTCGGCGGCGGAGCGCCGCGAGTGGTGCCCCGTCGTCAGCTCTGCAACATCCTGCAGCCGCGGGCGGAGGAAATGTGCCACCTGCTGCAGGAAGAGCTCGCCCGCCACGGCTTCGAAGAGGCTCCTCGCGCCGGAGTGGTGCTCTCCGGTGGCGGCGCCCAGCTCTCGGGCCTGTTGGAAATGGCAGAGCAGGTCTTCGATAGCGGGGTGCGCTACGGGCTGCCCTACGACTTCGGAGGTCTGGTAGACGTCATCAGCTCCCCTGGCTGGTGCACCGCGTCTGGATTATTGCGCTGGGGGGTGCTCTCGGAGCAGACCCGCACCAGGCGTCGCCGCCGGCCGTGGAACGTTCGAGACATGATGGGAAACCTCAAGGGAATGTTCGAGGATTTGTTATGAGCGAGCTCTTTCCGCCTCTCCGAGCCGTCGGCTCCTCCACCGGTGATCGACCCGAGCAACGATCGTTGATCGAGGACGACGAGATCGATGCGCAGGAAGCGACGAACGCGAACGACTCGAGCGCTGAGCTGGAGGCCTCCATCGCGAGTGGCTCTCAAGATAGCTCTCAGGAAAGCTCTCAGAGCGAGCTGGCCTCCGAGGCCGCTGCGGGCTCTGATGCTTCCTCCGATTCTGCCCCTGACTCTGGCTCTGCGGAGAGCGCATCCTCCAGCGCCGCCGAGCCCGACTCCCTTTCCGCTGAATCCGCCACTGAAGAAGTTTTGAATACCGCAAGGAGACGCCCCATGATTTTGTTCGACGAGCAGGAAGAGCCGGAGGTCGAGGCTCCCCTAGCCGACAACCCCCTGGACCGCGCCACGGTGCCCGCTCGGATTCGAGTGATCGGAGTGGGCGGCGGAGGCGGCAATGCCGTCAACCGCATGATCGCCGCCGATCTAAAGGGGATCGAGTTCATCGCCGCCAATACCGATCTTCAGGCCCTGCACCAATGTCAGGCGTCCACCAAGATGCAGCTGGGCAACGAGCTGACCAAGGGGCTCGGAGCCGGCTCGGATCCGGAGGTCGGCCGCAAGGCGGCGCTGGAAGATGCGGATTCCATCAAGGAGCTCTTGGCTGGCTCCGACATGATCTTTCTCACCGCCGGCCTCGGCGGCGGTACCGGCACCGGCGCCGCTCCGATTCTCGCCTCCCTGGCAAAGGAGATCGGTGCTCTGACGGTGGCGGTAGTCACCAAGCCCTTCGCCTTCGAGGGCCGTCGCCGCACCAAGCTGGCAGACCAGGGGGTGGAAGAGCTGCGCTCGGTGGTCGATACTCTGATCACCATTCCCAACGAGCGCCTGCTCTCCTACGTCGAGCGCGGCACGCCCCTCAAGGAAGCCTTCCGCATCGCCGATGACGTGCTGCGCCAGGCGGTGCAGGGGATCAGCGACCTGATCACCGTACCCGGTGAGATCAACGTCGACTTCGCCGATGTGCGCACCATCATGACCGGCATGGGCATGGCGCTGATGGGTACCGGCATCGCCCGTGGCGAGCATCGGGCGGTGGAGGCAGCCCAGGCGGCGATTTCCTCGCCGCTGCTGGAGGAGACCTCGATCCAGGGTGCCCAGGGCGTATTGATCAACATCTCCGGCGGCGTGGACGTGGCTCTTCACGAATACGCCGAGGCGGCGCAGATCATCGGCGACAGCGTCGACGAGAACGCCAACATCATCTCCGGCATGGTGATCGACGAGACCCTCGAGGAGTCGATGAAGGTCACCGTCATCGCTACCGGATTCGATGCCGAAGCGGGTCGCCGGGTGGAGCTACCGAGGGCTACCGCGGTGCCCGCCATGGACATGGAGCCTCCGCCGGTGACGGTCACCGAGCCGGTTCCGGTGGCGGAGGAAGAGCTGGACGAGATCCCCTTCTACCGCAAGGTCATCGCCCAGCAGCAGGGGGACGATCCCAACGGCTTCGGTCCCAATTGGTCCAACGTCGACGACTACGACATCCCGACGGTGCTGCGCAAGCAAATGGATTGAGCTCTGCGGTGGGGACGGTGCCGGCCTCGGATTCTCCGGGGCCGGTGGCGGCGTGGGGTATGATGGCGAACCGTCGAGGGTGAGGGAAGGTGGCTGCGATGGCCGCCTTCGATGCCTTACCCCCCCGCATCTCCAATCTTCTCTGTCTTAGTTCCGAGCCGCGATGGATTCGAAGGTTCTTCAGGTCGTCCTCAGCCGAGGCGGTCGCCCGGTGCGCATTCTCCTGGAACGGGAGGTGGGGGAAGGGGAGCGTCTCCAGGTCGCCATCAAAAGCGGAACCGAGGCGCAGGAGCTGCCGAGGGAGCGAGACCTCGATCAGGCGGTGGTGCTAGAGGACGTTCCGGAGCTGGGCCGAGTCGGCACCTTTCGCCGCAGCGCGGGGAGCAAGGAAGACACTACCGAGATCATGGTGGTGGAGGGGGCGCCGGAAGTGGAGTCGGTGGCCGCGGTGATCGAGCCAGAGGCCTTCGACTTCTTGACCAAACCCATCGACCAGGGAGAGCTCCAGGAGATCCTCCAGGAGCTTCACGGCGACGGGGAGGCTTCCGACGGGCGCTCCAGCGTGGCGAAGAATCTGCTGCGCCGACTGCGCCGGGGCAACGTCAACGCGCCGATTCTGGGGGAGAGCCCGGCGATGGAGGAGCTGCTGAGCCTGGTAGACCGGGTCTCCAGCTCCCACGCCACGGTGCTGATTCATGGCGAGACCGGCACCGGCAAGACCATGATCGCGAAGATCATCCACGACCTCAGCTCGCGGGCGGAGGGTCGCTTCGTCGCCATCAACTGCTCCGCCTTTCAGGATCAGCTGCTGGAGAGTGAGCTCTTCGGGCACGAGAAGGGCGCCTTCACCGGCGCGGTGCAGGCGAAAGAGGGGCTGTGGGAGGTGGCGGACAAAGGAACTCTCTTCCTGGACGAGGTAGCAGAGATGACCGCCTCGATGCAGGCGAAGCTGCTCCAGGTGCTGGATAGTGGAGAGATGCGCCGCGTCGGCGGTACTCGCCTGCGCAAGGTCGACCCTCGGGTGATCGCCGCCACCAACAAGGACATCAAGGAAGAGGTCGCCGCCGGCCGCTTCCGGGAAGATCTGCTCTTCCGACTGAACGTGGTGACCCTGACGGTGCCGCCGCTGCGGGAGCGCAAGAGCGAGATTCCGGCTCTCATCGAGGGCTTCATGCAGCGCTTCGTCTCCCAGGGGTTGGAGGCGAAATCGGTCTCTCCCCAGGCGATGCGCCTGCTGCAGACCTACGGCTGGCCCGGCAACGTCCGCGAGCTTTCCAACACCTTGGAGGGTCTCCTATTGTTGACCCGAGGTGAGGTGATCCAGCCGGAGGATCTGCCGCAGAACATTCGCCCTTCCTTGCGCGAGGCGCTGCCGGAACCGGAGCCGGACGAGGCGCCGGTGCCGCTGACCGAGATCGAGCGGGTGCACGTGGCGCGCACCCTCAGCTACACCGAGGGTAAGAAGGCGCCGGCGGCGCGGCTGCTGGGGATCGACGTCAAGACCTTGAGCAAGAAGATCCGCGACTACGGGATCGAGCTGCCGTCCTAGACTGCCGTTTCTAGGAATTGCCCTTCTACGACGACCGGAGAGCGTCGTAGAAGGGTTCCGTGCGTCGTAGAAGGCTAGCTTAGAAGTCTCGAGCCGGTTCTCGCTCAACCGTGGCGGCGGGCGAAGTCCTCGAGGAATTGGGCGAGAACTTCGATGCTGGTCTGCGGCACGGAGTTGTAGATCGAGGCCCGAAGGCCGCCGACGGAGCGGTGACCCTTGAGGCCGGAGAGGTCGAGGCCGGCGGCCTCTTCCAGCAGCACGGGCTCGAGGTCATGATTGGAGCAGCGGAAGGTGATGTTCATTCGCGAGCGGCTTCCCGGCTGCGCATGGCCTCGATAGAAGCCGCCGGAGCCGTCGATCACTCCGTAGATCCGGTTCGCCTTCGCCTCGTTGCGCTTCGTCACGGCCTCCAGTCCGCCATCGGCGATGAGCTTCGCCGCCACCAGGCCGGTGATGTAGATGGCGAATACCGGAGGGGTGTTGAGCAGCGAGCTCTTGGCGGCCATCTTGGCGTAATTCATGGTGTCCGGCAGCTGGCTCCCGCTGCGCTCCAGCAGATCTCGCCGCACCGCCACCACGGTCACGCCGGCCGGCCCAAGATTCTTCTGAGCGCCGGCGTAGACCACCCCGAAGGGGGCGAGGTCGATGGGGCGGGAGAGGATGTCCGAGGACATATCGCAGACCAGAGGCACCGCACCGCTCTGCGGCGGGTCGGGGTATTGGGTGCCGGCGATGGTGTTGTTGCTGGTGTAGTGCAGATAGGCAGCCTGGGGATCGACGCTGTAGTCCCCCGTGGAGGGGACTCGATCGTGGCCGTGCTCCGCGGAGGAGTAGAGCTCCCGGGCGCTGCCCTGCTTCTGCGCCTCCGCCAGGGCCATCTCGCTCCAGCGGCCGGTGGTGAGGTAGCTCGCGGAAGAACCCTCCGGCAGGAGGTTCATCGCTACCGTGGCGAATTGGGTGCGAGCACCGCCGCCCATGAACAGAATGTCGTGGGTGTCACCGGTTCCCAGCAGGCTCGCCAAGTCCTCGGTGGCCTTGGTGTGAACCCCGTCGTAGATCGCGCTACGGTGGCTCATCTCCAGGATGGATAGCCCCGAGTCCTGATAATCCACCAGGTCTCGCTGGACCTGCTCCAGGACTTCCAGGGGCAAAGCCGAGGGGCCGGCTGAAAAGTTATGGATGCGATGGGTCATGGTAGAGCCTCGAAGTCTTCGATGAAGCGAGTTGACGCGGAGGGTGGCTTCGGTAGGTTTCCGGCCAGCTGCCGCAGAAGGATGTCGCGTTTCGTTCTGGGTGGTTACGACGGGCCTAGACTATAGATCATGCCGCTTTGCGGCAAGATCCATCTCTTCGCTCCCCCGATCTCGTAGTACTTCATGGTTGCTCCCGTGCTGCGGCCCTGGGAAAATTAGACATTCCGGCACGCCCAGGCAGCACTGGCAGGCAGGCATTACTGGCAAACATATCCGTCGCGCACTTCTTCGCCGGAGCTCCAAGGAGGTTCATCATGAGCACCAACTCTCCGTCTGACCCTAGCCCCCATTCGCCTCTAGAAGAGGATGACTTCGTCGAGGTGGCTCGCTTTCCTTCCCGCATGGAGGCGGAAACCGTCGGGCACGCTCTGGATGACCACGACATTCCCTTCTTGGTGCAGAGCTCCGATGTCGGCATCTTCGGGCCCGGAATGTCTGGCTTCACGCCGGAAGGGGCGCAGCTGCTGGTGCCTCAGAGTTTGCGAGGTCGAGTCCAGGAGCTCCTCACCTGCGTGGTGAAACCGATGGACGAAGAAGAGCTGGCGAAGATCGCCGCCGCCGCCGGGGCCGCGGCGGGGGCTGGTGAGTCCGGGACCGGTGATTCGTAAAGAGCCCTAGTGCCCTGCGGTACCTCGCAGTAGCTCGCTGCGCCCGCCCCGCTCAACCGATCCTAGTGAATCCTTGACCGACCTTCCTGATTCTTCAGTGGCCCTTCCCCGACTGCGCTTCGATCGCGGCACGGTGGTGGCAGAAGAGATGCCTTCAGCGGTGGTCGAAGGCCTGTCGGAGATCGGTTTTACGCAGGATCGCCGAGTCGGCCACCTGCGGGCGCCGGCCTATCGCTATCGGGAGGCGATGCTGCTGCTGCGCCGGGAGCAGGTGGAAGTGAGGGACGAGGCGCGGGCCTATCGAGACCTAGAGCTGGACCTGCGCTTGATTCGTGACCCATTCCCTCATCAACGGGAAGCGGTGGAGGCCTGGTGGGCCGGGGGACGGGCGGGCACGGTGGTGCTGCCCACCGGGTCCGGCAAGACCTACGTCGCCCAGCTGGTGATGGAGCGAGTGCGGCGCAGCACTCTGGTGGTCACTCCCACCCTCGATTTGATGCGCCAGTGGTACGGCGTGCTGGGGACCTCCTTCGACCTTCCGGTAGGGCTGCTGGGAGGCGGGTATCACGAGCCCGAGGAGGTCACCGTCACCACCTACGATTCCGCCTACCTGCACATGGAGCGCCTCGGCGCCCGCTTCGGTCTGGTGGTCTTCGATGAATGCCACCACCTACCCGGCCGCGCCTACTCCCAGGCGGCGGAGATGTGCGTGGCTCCCTTTCGCCTCGGGCTGACGGCCACCCCGGAGCGAGAGGACGGCCGGGAGATCCTGCTGCCGCGGCTGCTAGGGCCGGAGCTCTATCGCCGGGGCATCCACGAGCTGGCGGGGGAGTACCTGGCGGATTACGAAACCCGCCGTCTGGAGGTGGACCTCTCGGAGGAGGAGCGGGAGGCTTACCTGACGGCCCGCACCCGCTATCGTGAGTTCGTGCAGCGTCATGGCCTCGCCCTCGGGGCGCCCGGCGGCTGGGCTCGCTTTCTGCGTCTGACCTCCGCTTCTAGAGAAGGGCGGGAGGCCTTCCTGGCCTATCGCGAGCAAAAGCGCATCGCCCAGGCTTCCGAGGCCAAGCTTCGTCTGCTGGAGCAGCTGCTGGTGCAGCACCGCCGGGATCGCGCCCTGATCTTCACCAGCGATAACGCTACGGTGTACGACATCTCCCGCCGCTTCCTGGTGCCGGCGATCACCCACCAGACCAAGATCAAGGAGCGCCACCGGCTGCTGGAGGCCTTCAACAGCGGGGATCTACCCTTCCTGGTGACCTCCAGGGTGCTCAACGAGGGCGTGGACGTGCCCGCCGCCAACGTTGGGATCGTGCTTTCCGGCAGCGGGTCAGTGCGGGAGCACGTGCAGCGCCTCGGCAGGATCCTGCGGCGAGGCAAAGAGAAGAGCGCCATCCTCTACGAAGTGGTGGCCCGGGACACCGGCGAGGAGCACGTCAGCCACCGGAGGCGCCGCCACCGTGCTTACCAATGATCTGGTGCGGGTGCGGGTGGTGAAGCAGGAGGTTCGCCCGCAATATGTCGATCCCGCCGACTCCCAGCTGCTCGACTTGGCGGGCTCCCTATTGGAGCTCTTTCGGCAGCACCAGGGGCGCTCCAAAGGGTCGCTGGACGCCGAGCTTGCCGAGCTGCTGGGCACCGGGACGACCTTTCAGCTCCATCGCGGCCTCGCGAAGCTGCTCTTCGACCGCTGTGAGCTGGATACGCGCTCCGAGGCCGAGCCGGTAGAGGTGCGGGAGCTGCTCTTCTCGCTGGCGGCGAAGGCCTGGCGAGGGGACTCCGCCGGCGAAGAGCTGCGCGGCACGACGCCGCGGCGGGAAGAGCTGGTGGCCGCCGTCGGACAGCGCCTGGGGATCACCCCTGAGCAGGTAGAGGCGGCTCTCTACGCGGACCTGAAGAGCGAGCAGGTGCTGTCGAGCTTCGACGATCTCAGCGCTCCGGCGCTGCTGGATCGCTATAACCTGGCGCTGGCCCAGGCGGTGCTGCTGCGGGCGCGGGAGCTGACCCTCGAGCTCGGCGATGCCGAGCCTCGGACTCTGAGAGCGGTGCTGTCGAAGCTCAAATTCCACCAGCTGCTCTATCGGGTGAAGCGTCGACCGGAAGGGTGGCGGGTGTCGGTGGACGGGCCCCTTTCCCTGTTCAGCGCCAATAGCCGCTACGGGATGCAGATGGCGAGCTTCCTGCCGGCGCTCATCAGCCTGCCCCATTGGGGTCTCGAGGCGCGCATTCTGTGGGGCAAGTCGAGGCGCACGAAGCGCTTTCGCCTCGATCCCTCGGCGGGGCTGAAGTCCAAGCGATCGCTGCGGGGAACCTGGCGTCCGGAGGAGCTGGGCTACCTTCCCCAGCGTTTCGCCAAGCTCGGTACTCCATGGGTGCTGGACCTCGATGTCGAGCCGATGGACTTGGGAGATCAGGGGGTCTTGATTCCGGACTACGTCTTCCGCCATCCTCGAGGCACGGTGGTGCACATGGAAGTGTTCGGGTACTGGAATCGCGGCGCGGTGGCGAAGCGAGTTCAGCTCCTGCGGCGTAGAGGGCCGAAGAATCTCATTCTCGCCCTTTCGAAGTCTCTCGCTGGCGACGGTGAGAGCCTCGCTGACCTTCCGTCGGAGGTTTACGTCTTCCGCACCGCACCGGTGGCCCGCGAGGTGGTGAAGCGGCTCGACGCCTTTCTCGAGCCCTCGGCCTGACGCCGCCATCTCGGCCTTCATCGCTCTCCTAGCCTTCATCGTCATCCTCGAGAAAGCTCTCCCATGCGCCGCCTTTCGATCCCCTTCCGCCTTTCTTTCTGGCTGCCCTGCCTGCTGGGGTTTGCGCTGGTCTCCGGCGGGATGGAGCGCTTCGCCCGGGCGCCTTTCCAGGGGCCTCAGCTGGGGCCGAAGCTCGAGGTGCTGGACGATCGCTGGGCGCAGGTGGACGTCATCTTTCTCGGCTCCAGCCAGATTGCCAACCACCTCGATCCGGAAATCTTCGATGCTGAGCTCGCCCGTCGTGGCCACTCGCTGACCTCCTTCAATCTCGGTCTCTCGGGCATGCGTCCGGTGGAGGCGGAACAGATTCTGCGTACCCTCACTGGGCTTGAGCCTCGCCGCGAGCGCTGGGTGCTCATCGATGTCGAGCCCGACGCGACCCGGCTCCATCAGGAGAACGCCTTGGCGAGACGGGTAATCTCGTGGCACGACGCGGCGGCGGTATGGCGGGTGCTCGGCCTTCTCTGGCAGACGGAGGAGCTGCCTTGGTCCAAACGACTGGAGCGAGCTCAGGCCCACCTCAAGGCGATGGTGCGTCACTACTCGGGTCTCGGTCGTCTCGCCGAGTCTCCTCAATTTGGCTTCGACTACTACACGCCGTCCCTGGGCCCGGCGGGCAATGGCTTCGTGCCCATGGAGTGGGCTCTGAGCTTCGAGCCGCCGGAGCGGGCGTCGGATTTCCGCAGCCTCCAGGCGCGGCGCAAGAAGCTGGTGGATGATCCGGATCAGCTGCGCCGCCGGGCTCGGGCGATCGTCGAGGGGGAAGCGGTGGCCGGGATCGAAAAGGGCTCCGACGTGGCGGCGGTAGGCCAACTGATGGAGACCGCCCGACGCCACGGCTGGAAGCCGGTGCTGATTCTGGGACCCCGCAAGCAGCTGACGGAGCAGGTCACTATGGCGGTCGATCGCGGCGAGCTGGGGCCGACGCTGCGCTTCAACGATCCCCAGGATTTCCCCTGGCTCTTCGACCCCGACCTGCGCTTCGATCTATCGCACCTCAACGCTGAGGGCGCGCAGCGCTATACCGAGCTGGTGGCAGAGACCTTCGCCGAGGAGCTCCTGGCAGCGCCGTGATTTTTACCGAGTTTCGCTTCTTCCTCTTCGCCGCGGTGGTGTGGTGCGTCTTCTGGGCGATGTCCTGGGAGCGCGGGCGCAAGCTGTGGCTGCTGGTCGCGAGCTACTTCTTCTACGCCGCCTGGGATCCTCGCTTCCTGGTGCTGATCTGGATCTCTACCGGGGTGGATTATGCGGTGGGGCGGGCCCTGGCGGTCACCACCAACCCCCGCCACCGCCGACTCTGGCTCTTGCTCTCCCTGACCTCGAATCTCGGATTGCTGGGGGTGTTCAAGTACTACGATTTCTTCATCGAATCGGCGGTGGTGTTTCTCGACTTCCTCGGTCTCGGCAGCTCTCTGTCCACTCTCAGCATCATTCTTCCGGTAGGCATTAGCTTCTACACCTTCCAGACCCTGAGCTACACGGTAGACGTTTACCGCTGTCGGCTGGAGGCGGAGCGCTCGCTGCTCAACCTAGCGCTCTTCGTTGGCTTCTTCCCCCAGCTGGTGGCCGGACCGATCGTGCGCGCCAGCGAGTTTTTGCCGCAGCTCAAGATTCCGCGGCGTCTGGAGGACTCGCACTTTCGCTGGGGTGCCGGCCTCTTCGCCGTCGGCTTCATCAAGAAGGCGGTGGTGTCGGACAACCTGGCTCCCATCGTCGACACCTTCTTCGCCCACCCGCAGGAATACCCGCTCTCCAGCGCCTGGCTAGTCTCGATGCTCTACGGAGTGCAGATCTACTGTGACTTCTCCGGCTATTCGGACATGGCGATCGGCACCGCGGCCTTTCTCGGCTACCGGCTTCCAGACAATTTCTATTACCCGCTGCTGGGGTCGAGTCCCCGGGCCTTCTGGCAGCGGTGGCACATCAGCCTGTCGACCTGGCTGCGGGACTACCTCTACATTCCCCTCGGCGGCAGTCGGGGCAGCAGCGCCAGGACCTACATCAATCTGATGATCACCATGGTGCTCGCCGGGCTATGGCACGGTGCCGGCTGGATCTACGTGCTCTGGGGCGGCATTCACGGCGTGGCTCTGACCCTCCACCGAGCCTGGCGGCTCAATCTCCCCGGGCTGCGTCGACGCACGCCCCGTTGGCTGTCTTTCCTGCTCTTTCAGGTCTTTCTCGGCTGGACCTGGTTCTTTTTCCGGGCCCACAGCCTGGAGGAGGGGATCTGGATGTGTCTTCACGTCTTCAACCCCTTGGTTTGGGGCTCGGAGCGGGTGGTGAACCCCCTGTGGTGGCTGGCCTTCCTTCTGCTGGCGGCGATTCACTTTGGATCCTCGAGGCCGCATCTTCGCCACGCCGTCATCGGCTGGCACGAACGGGCGCCGGCATGGCAGCTGGGGATGGTATGGGGTGCTGGGGCGGGGCTGCTGCTGCCGCTGATTCCGGTCGACCCTCAGCCCTTCATCTACTTCCAGTTCTAAGCCTGCTTGGTTGGTGAGCTAACCTTCTCCGCCGTCCACTGGTGCGCTATCCCTTGGGGGACTGCCTCCCGCGGCGCTATCTCCCCGGGCTACGAGCGAGAGTAGCTCCTCCCCATAGCTCTCCAGCTTCGCGGGGCCGATCCCCGGGATGGCGAGGAGCGCTTCGGCGTGGAGCGGACGCTCCACCGCCAGGGCCTCGAGACTGCGATTGGTGAGAATCACGTAGGCCGGCACGCCGCGCTCCTTCGCCCGCTGAGTTCGCCACTCCCGGAGCCGCTGAAGGAGCTCCGCATGGGGAGCCTCGAAGTCAGCGGACGCCGGGGCTCGTAGCTCCGGCGCTGGCGGAGGGCGCTGGGAAGTGCGGCCCGGTGGGGGCGCTGCCGGTGAGGGTTCTTTCGACGGAAGGGCCAGGGGAACGCGGGCCCGGTCGTGCATCACCTCTCGCCCTTGGGGGGTCAGGGCGAGGACGAAGGCCCCGCTGGGCCCGCCCTGGATCGGCTGCCGACGCAGCAGTTTGGCGCTGGTCAGGGCGGAGAGCAGCTCTTTGGTCTGGGGGAGGGTGAGCTCCCCGAGCTTGCCGTAGGTCGGGAGCCGGTGGAGGCCGAAGCGCAGGATCGGCTTCGCGCGGCTGCCGGTGAGCATCTGAGCGATGCGCTCGACGCCGAAGCGGGCGTCGAGGCGCGCTACGCCCGAGAGGGCGATGCGGGCCTGCTGGTGCTCCTCCTCGGTGAGGTCTCGAGTACGGGCCTGGTGCCAGCCAAGGCAGACATCGCAGCTGCCGCAGCCTTCTTCCGCAGCTTCCCCGAGGCTCGCCGAGATCGCCCCGGTGGCGAAGTATCGGTACACGCTGATCCCGCGGCAGAAATCCATGGTGGCGTAACTCACCATCGCGTCCAGGCGCTGGCGGTCGCGGCGCTCCTTCTCCCGCAGCTGGTGGAGGTCGAGGGGCAGGTCTCCCCGCCCCGGGGGCGCTCCCTTGGTCTCCGCACCTTGGCGCAGCAGGCGAGCGGCGGTGGCGGCCGCCATGCGGCGGGCGCTGTCTCGCCCGGCGAGGTCCTCGATCTCCGAGTCCCCGAGGCCGTGGCCGAGCTGCTGCCAGACGGTGCGCAGCAGCATCGGGTCCGGGTTGGAGCCGCGGAGGAAGAACTCCTGGGTGCGGATGTCGTTGGGGGTGTAGAGCAGAACGCATCGCGCGGGCTGCCCATCGCGCCCGGCGCGGCCGGCTTCCTGGTAATAGGCCTCTACAGATCCCGGCAGGTCGGCGTGGACGACGAAGCGGATGTCTGCCTTGTCGATTCCCATGCCGAAGGCGTTGGTGGCGGCGATGGCCTGGAGGTTTCCCTGCAGGAAGGCATCCTGCACCGCCCGGCGCTCCTCGGCTCCCATGCCCGCGTGATAGCAGGCCGAGCGCAGGCCCAGCTCCGCCAGCAGCGCCCCCCATAGCTCCACTCCCTTGCGGGTGGAGGCGTAGACGATGCCCGGAGTCCCCACCTCCGCGATCACCCGCGCAAGCTCTCGCGCCTTGGCCTGCTGGCTTCTGCATTCTTCGACGGCGAGGGTGAGGTTGGGGCGCTCGAAGCCGGTGACCAGCTCCAGGGGGGCGTGGAGGCCGAGCTGCCTCTGGATGTCCTGGCGAACGTCTGGCGTTGCGGTGGCGGTAAAGGCGCCCACCGGCACGTCGAGAGCTTCCCGCAGCGCTCCGAGGCGGCGGTAGTCCGGCCGAAAATCGTGGCCCCATTGGGAGATGCAGTGGGCCTCGTCGATCACCAGGCGGGCGACCCCAGAGCGCAGCAGGGCGGCGCGGAAGGCGCTATTGGAGAGTCGCTCCGGAGCGATGTAGATCAGCCGCAGCTCCCCACGGGCGAGCCGCTGGCGGATGGCGGACTTCTCGCCGGCGCCGAGGCCAGAGTGGATCGCGGCGGCGGCGATGCCTCGGGCCACCAGGGCATCCACCTGATCCTTCATCAACGCGATCAGCGGCGAAATCACCACCGTCGTGCCCTCGAGCAGCAGCGCCGGAAGCTGATAGCACAGCGATTTGCCCGCTCCCGTGGGCATCACCGCTACCACGTCGCGGCCCTCTAAGATCGCCCTCGCCGCCTCTTCCTGGCCGGGGCGAAAGCTGCTGTGCCCAAATCGCTCGGCGAGAGCCTGGTGAAGGGCTTCGGAAGGGGTAGACACTGGATGGGTTAGCCTTCGATTCGGTGCTTGGGGGGTAAGGGGTATCGAGGGTGCTTTCGATGAGTCTAGCAGCGGTCAGCGGTCGAAGATTGAAGCTAGAGCCCGGTACGCAGGAAGCTTTCCCTTCGTCCCCCGGGCTGCTCCACCCATCAGATAAGATCGCCCTGTGTGGCCAGCGCTCTCGAGAGCCTGCTGGCATCGTTCCTCTCACTTCGCTCTATCGACCCTTCGTGGTGGAGAGTCTGTCTCCACCCGCCTCGGCTTTGCCGACTGGAGGTTGTCTTATGCCTATCATCACTATCGTTTACGGCCTGCTGCTCATCCTGCTGGGAGTGGTCGGTTACTTCGCTACCGGCCAAGAGAGCGTGACGGCTCTGATCCCTACTTTCTTCGGAGTACCGGTCCTGATTTCCGGCTTCATCGCCCGCAACGAGGCGCGCCTGAAGCACGCGATGCACGCCGCCGCGACCCTTGCGCTCTTGGGGCTCTTCGGCACCATCACCGCAATTCCCCAGGCGTTCTCCGCCCTGACCGGTGGAGGCGAAGCGGGGGCAGCGGTGCTCTCCCGGGCGACCATGGGCATCCTGTCGCTGGTCTTCGTGGTGCTCTGCGTACGTTCCTTCATCGCCGCTCGCCGCGCCCGCGAGCAGGGCTAATCCTTTGATGCCGGGAGTTTGAGAGCGCCATGAGCTACTACCAAGACAAAGTCTTCATCATTTCCGGCGCCTCTTCCGGCATCGGTGAACACCTGGCCCGAGAGATGGTGCGCCGCGGCGCCGCGGTGGGCCTGATGGCGCGGCGTCAGGAGCGCCTGGAGTCGCTGGCGGAGGAGCTGCGGGCCTCCGGCGGCCGTGCCGCCTGGGCGGTGGCGGACGTGCAGAGCACGGAGGCCGTGCATCAGGCAATGGACCAGCTTCAGCAAGAGCTCGGGGATGTCTTCGGCATCATCGCCAACGCCGGCTTCGGACGCCCTGAACCGGTGAGCAAGCACAAGGCAGGGCGTTCCGAGGTGCTCTACGACGTCAATCTGCTGGGAATGATCCGGATGATCGATTGGGCGCTGCCGGCGATGGTGGAGCGCCGTGCTGGGCATATCGTTGGAGTGGCGTCTATCGCTTCCTACCTCGGCTTCCCCATCACTCCCTCCTATTCCGGCTCGAAGGCCGCGATGCGGGTGCACCTCCAGGGCTTGCGCTGCTCCCTGAAGCGTTACGGCGTTTCCGTCACTACCATCTGCCCGGGTTTCATCAAGAGCGAGCTCACCGATCGCAATGATTTCAAGATGCCTTTCCTCTGGGAGACGGATCGCGCGGTGCGCTACATGGCCAACGCTATCGAGCGCCGCCGCGGTGAGGTGGCCTTCCCGTGGCAGATGCGCTGGCTGGTGCGGGGCTTCGCCACTCGCCTGCCCACCTCTTGGGTGGAGGCGCTGATGTCCCGCGGCGGGAAGCGCTGAGCTCGACAGCGCGGCAGGCGCCGACGGCTCGGTCCGCGGCGCTCCCCGCTTTTTGGTTCTTCTACCTCGGCGGGTTGGGGATTTTCTTTCCCTACGCGGGCCTGTATCTGGAGGAGGAGCTCGGCTTCTCGCCTCAGCAGGTCGGCGCCGCCCTGGCGATGGTTCCCCTCGCCGGGCTGATCTTTCAGCCCCTTTGGGGGTGGTTCGCGGATCGCAGCGGATTGCGTCGAAGGCTATTGGCGCTGTTGACGGCGGCGGCGGCCTTCAGCTTTCTGCTGGTGGGGATCGCCGAGAGCTTCGTCGCGGTAGCGCTGACTCTGATTCTCTTCTCCGCCTTTCATACCTCCGTTTTGCCGATGGGAACGGCGGTATCTCTGGCGGCGGTGGGGGTTCGGCGCTTCGGCTGGGTTCGGGCCTGCGGAACTCTGGGCTATTTGGTTTGCGTGGTGAGCCTGCCTTGGGTGATGGGGTGGGTCGAGAGTCGGGGAGGGGAGGGTTACGATGCCCTCTTTCCGGCGGTGACGGGGCTCTCCTTGGCGGCGGCGGTGGCGATCTGGGCGATGCCTTCGGCGCCGCAGCTGGAGCTGCGATCTCGCCGCGGCGATGCGCTCCCGCTGCTCGCCCATCGTCCGGTAGCCCGCCTGCTGGGATTGGTCTTCGTCGCCCATGCCTTAGTGCAGGGGCCGATCTTTCTCTTTCCCCTCTACGTCAGCTCCCGCGGCGGAGACGAGAGCAATATCGCGCAGCTGTGGGTCTTCATGCTGCTGCTGGAGATTCCGCTGATCGCCGCTTCCGGACCCACCTTGCGGCGTCTAGGGGCTCGGGGCTTGTTGACCTTAGGGCTCTTGGCGGAGGCGGTGCGCTGGGGGGTCTGTGCCTCGACGGAGAATCTGGCCTGGGTCGCGGCGGCGCAGCTGCTTCACGGAGTGGCGGTGGCGGGCCTGCTGGTGGGCGCTCCCCTCTACCTGGAGGAGGCGGTCCCTGGCCGGCTGCGGGCGACGGGGCAGGCCTTGGTATCGATGGCGGGTTTCGGCGCCGGGGCGGTGGTCTCGAACCTGCTCGGCGGCTGGCTGATGGAGCGTTACGGAGTCGAGGCGCCCTACGCTCTCGCGGCGGTGGGCTGCCTCCTGTTGGTGCTCACCCTGCATCGCGTTCTCCCTCCTCCACGACTGCCGTCGACCTCCGGAGCCGCTGCTAAACTCAGCGATCCGGAAGCGGGGTAAATTAGCCGAGAAGAGGCCTTGAGGCTCTTCGCTCCGATAACTTTCCGCTCAGGCGACTCTCCGCCAATTCAACTCATCGGGAGATTGGATCCATGCGCAAGCTTCTGCTCATCAGCTCATCGCGCACTCACGGGACGGGCTATCTAGATCATTGCGCAGAAGCCCTTCGAGAGTGTTTTCAGGGGGCATCGACGGTGTTCTTTGTGCCTTACGCCCAGCAGGATCGCGACGGTTACGCGAAGCTGGCCCGGGAGCGCTTCGAGGCGCTGGGTTTCTCCCTGGTCTCCGCCCATGAAGTGGAGAGTCCGAGCCAGGCGGGAGCCGCCGCGGAGGCGATCTTCATCGGCGGCGGCAACACCTTCGGCCTGCTGACGGATCTCTACCGCTCGGGGCTCGTGCCGGTGCTGCGCCGCCGCGTGCTCGAAGAGGGGATTCCCTACGCCGGCACCAGCGCCGGATCCAACGTCGCCTGCGTGAGTATCCGCACCACCAACGATATGCCCATCGTCTATCCGCCGAGCTTCGATGCCCTGGGCCTCGTGCCCTTCAACATCAACCCTCATTACCTCGATCCAGATCCGGGCTCCACTCATCAAGGGGAGACCCGGGAGACGCGGATCCGGGAGTTCCATGAGCTCAATACCCCGCCGGTGCTGGGCTTGAGGGAGGGAACGATGTTCCGGGTTCGCGGCGACGAAGGGGTGCTGCTGGGCTCTCCTGGGGGTCGTCTCTTCCAGCGCGGCGAAGCGGCCCGAGAGGTGAGAGACGGTGAGGCGCTCGATTTTCTGCTAGATTGATTTTGGGTGTTGCGCGGTTTCGCGTTTCCGAGAGGGAGCGTGGAGCGCTGCGGTGATGTCCCGATCGGGACTCGATACGGCACCCTATTTGAAGTGAGAGCGCTCAGCGTTAGTGAGCGCCAAAGGTTCGATACTTAAGGAGCGCCCCTCGCGCGGCGCCTGAAGGAGGCTTCAGCCATGAGCTGGGATGAAGAAGACGATAAGACCATTTACAACGTGGTGATCAATCACGAAGAGCAGTACTCCATCTGGCCGGCGGACCGTGAGCTGCCGCTGGGCTGGAATAACGAGGGCAAGTCCGGCAACAAGAAAGAGTGCCTGGATCACATCGAAGAGGTGTGGACGGACATGCGTCCCCTAAGTCTGCGCAAGAAGATGGAAGAGGACGAGGCCAAGCGAGCTGCTGAGGCCGGCGGCGATCAGTCCAACTGAAGCCCCTCGACGCTTCTACAGCAACTCGTTATCCCCTGCCCTGCGGCGACGCTCGGCAGGTACCAGAATTGGCCATCAAGTTTCCGCAGCCCGTCAGGGTTAGCCGGATGGAGTGATCATGCGAAAGTACAGCAAGGCATATCAGCTGAAGGATCTGCGCGCCTACTCTAAGTGGGAGGAAAAGGAGCGCGACGACAAGGACGAGCTCACCGACGATCTCATCGTCTACCTGCAGGACAACTTCACCGTCGTGCGCGACGTTTTCGAAGAGGAAGACTTCATCTTCGATACCGTCGACGACGAGTGGAAGGCCTTCTGCAAGGATCAGCTGGGCTTCGAGATCCCCGAGGATCTGCGTTACGCCTACGAGGAAGAGGGCGAGGGCTCGAACTGAGCACGGCGTCCATCGCTGTTCAGCAAGCCATCGCTGTTCAGCACGATATCCAGCGGATATTCAGCATGCTGAAAGAGAGCCGGGCCCGGGTGGGTCCGGCTCTCGTGCGTTGAGACCCCTAGAATTGCCTGCTTTGGGGCGGGTGGGTCTGATTCTCAGACCGGAAGCTCGCGAGCCGCTTCGCCGAGGGCGGCGATGGCGTCCTCCAGCTGGCGATTGCAGAGATAGGGAGCCGGGCCGAAGCGCAGCCGGTCGTCTCGGTAGTCGGTGAGCACCCCCCGCTGACGCAGGCCGCGATGCAGCGCTTCGGCGTGCTGAGTGCGTAGGGCGAGGAACGCGCCGTAGGCATCGAGGGGGGCGCTCCGCGGCCGGTCGACGAGGCTCGGCGGTAGCTGGAGCTCATCGAAGCTCTTGGCGAGGTGCGAGATCTGATGCCGAGAGATGGCTCGCAGCTGCTGTGGGCTCAGGCCCTGCTGCCGGAAGAAGCTTCTCGCGGCGGCGCCGCGATAGTGGCTGGTGGGGTCGTAGGTGGAGCCGGCAAAGGCGTCGGCATCCTGGCCGTAGGCCACCCCTGGCCGTGCCTTGGAGGCTTCCGATAGGGTGGCGAATTCGGCGAACCAGCCGGTAATCACCGGCCGCAGCCGCCGTCCCGGCGGCACCCGCAGGAAGCAATTGCCTTCGCCCATCTGGAGGTATTTGTAGCCTCCCCCCACCACGAAGGCGCTGTCGAGTCCCTGCTGCCGGAGAGAAAAGGGCATCGCGCCGAGGGCGTGGTACGTATCGATGAGCAGCTCGACGCCGCGTTCGGTGCACAGCGGCGCCAGCTCGCCGAGGTGGGGAACGATACGCGAGTCGCGAAAGAGTACGCAGGACACCAGCACGGCGGCGGTGTTGTCATCCACCGCATCCGCCAGGCGTCGGGCGAGGCTTTCCGGCCCGCTGCCGTCTCCCTGGGGATCGGTCTCCACCCATTGAATCTCCACTCCCTGCTCTTCCAGGCGCTGTAGCTGGCGGCGGATGGAGTGGAATTCACCGGTGGTGGTGACGAGCTTGCGGCGATCCTCCGGCAGTGCGGAGAGGAAGCGCAGCACGAGCTCATGGGTATTGGTGCCGAGGGCGTAAAGCCCTCCTCGGGGGCTTCCTGCCGAATCGACGTCGTCCAGCAGGTCCGCGAAGCCCTCCTGGACTTGGCTGGCCTGGGCGAAGGCCCGCTCCCACTTCTCATCGACCCGCTCCGCGGCGTCATCGAAAGCCTGGAGCTGAGCCTGGCGAACGCAATCCGGCCACGCCTGATGGGAATGGCCGGTGAGCAGAAGCCGCTGGGCGACGCGGAAATGGGAGTAGTGGGCGGCGAGGGCGTTGGGCTCGCGGCGCAGGAATTCGAGGGGTTGGGGCTGAGCGTAGCTTCCGATGGGGGGAGTGTCTGGAGGGCCCATCTCCAGGGAGCCAGTCTCCAGGGCTGAATCAACGGGGGAGCTCATAGCCGTGACCGAATCGCCCAGAGATCGGGGAAGAGGGGCTGGAAAAGGGTGGTGCGCAGGTAGCCCGCGCCGCTGGAGCCGCCGGTCCCCTTTTTGAAGCCAATGGTGCGCTCCACCATCTTGACGTGGCGATAGCGCCATTCCTGCAAGGCCTCGTCGAGATCGACGAAGCGTTCACAGAGGTCCCGCACCTTGGTTTCCTTCTGTTCGTGGTAGATCTCCACCAGTAGATCCTGCAGGGCCTCGGACTCCGGGATAGGCTGTCGGCGATCCCGCCGCAGGAGCTCCTCCGGAACCTGGTAGCCCTGGGCCTCGAGATAGTCGAGGAAGGAATCCCACAGGCTGGGCTCTTCGTACACTGCTTCGATACTCGCTCGCTCCTCGCCCTCGTAATGACGCAGCACGCCTTCGCGGCGATGGCCGAGGAGAAACTCCAGGACTCGGAATTGAGCGCTTTGAAAGCCGCTGGCGTTCTCCACTCGATCGCGGAAGGACAGGAAGGAGGTGGGGGTCATGGTCTCCAGCACGTCGACCTGGGCCACCATCGTCTTGAAGATCGTCAGGATTCGCTTGAAGGTCGCGAGGCTTTGGGCGGTGGCGCCTCTCTCTAGCGCTCCTCGCAATCCCCGAACCTCGTGGATCACCTGCTTGAACCACAGCTCATACACCTGATGGATGATGATGAAGAGGGTCTCGTCATGCTCCGGCGGGTCAGACCGCAAGCGCTGCAGGTCGAGGAGCTCGGGGACGTGGAGATATTCACCGTATGTGAGGCTCATGAAAGCTCCTCGGCCCTCTCCTGACTGACTGACTAACTGCCAGGCGGGGCGGGCGGGTTGAACTTTGGGTGTCTCAGGGGAGCGCAGCAGAGCTCGGCGTTACAATTCCCTCGCCTCGCTCTGCTGACTGTTTGACGAATCTCCGGCAGGCTACCGTCTCCCTGGATCTCGGGTCAACGCACAGCCTGCTCTCCTGCTGCCGCTCTCCTACTGAGTAGCGGGAAGGCCTCGGCCCCAAAACTCTGAACCGCGCCACTGCGGCGCCTTCCCATGCTCTTCAACGTACCCGGAGAAGGGCGCTGAATAGAGGCTAGCGATGACCGACTCTCGCCGTAAGGACGCTCTCGAATATCACTCCCGCGGTCGCAAGGGAAAGATCCAGGTAGTTCCTACCAAGCCGACGGGAACCCAGAAGGATCTTTCCCTGGCCTATACCCCGGGGGTTGCGGTGCCCTGTGAGGAGATCGCGGCGGACCCTCTCAAGGCCTATCGCTACACCGCCAAGGGCAATCTGGTGGCGGTGGTGAGCAACGGTACGGCGGTGCTGGGGCTGGGCAATATCGGTGCGCTGGCGAGCAAGCCGGTGATGGAAGGCAAGGGGGTGCTCTTCAAGCGCTTCGCGGATATCGATGTCTTCGATCTCGAGCTCGCCACCGAGGATCCGGAAGAGTTGATTCGCGCCGTGAAGCTGATGGAGCCGACCTTCGGCGGGATCAACCTGGAAGACATCAAGGCCCCAGAATGCTTCGAGATCGAGCAGCGTCTCAAGGCGGAAATGTCGATTCCCGTCTTCCATGATGACCAGCACGGGACGGCGATCATCTCTGGAGCGGCCTTGCTCAATGCCCTGGAGGTGGCGGGCAAGAGAATCGAAGACGTGCGGGTGGTGTTTTCCGGCGCCGGTGCCGCCGCCATCGGCTGCCTTCGTCTCTACCTACGACTGGGGCTGCGCAAGGAGAACGTTCTCTTGGTGGACAGCCGCGGAGTGGTGCACACCGAGCGGGAGGGTCAGCTGCCACCGATCAAGGCGGAATTTGCGGCGGAGACCGAGCGCCGCACCCTCGCCGAAGCGCTGGACGGGGCGGACGTCTTCGTCGGCCTCTCCGTCGCTGGGCTGGTGACCCAGGACATGGTGCGCTCGATGGCGGACCACCCCATCGTCTTCGCCATGGCCAACCCCGATCCAGAGATCGGCTACGAAGAGGCGAAGGCGGCGCGGGAAGACGTGATCTTGGCCACCGGACGCAGCGACTACCCAAATCAGGTGAACAACGTCCTCGGCTTTCCCTTCATCTTCCGCGGCGCTCTAGACGTCAGCGCCCGGGAGATCAACGAGCCGATGGTGGATGCCGCGGTGCGTGCCCTGGCGGCGCTGGCGAAGGAAGACGTGCCCGACGCGGTGCTCAAGGCCTACGGCCTTAGCAGCCTTCGCTTCGGCGCCGATTACCTGATCCCGAAGCCCTTCGATCACCGGGTCTTGCTCACCGTATCTCCGGCGGTGGCGAAGGCGGCGATGGATTCCGGAGTGGCTCGCACGCCGCTGCCGGATCTCGATACCTACCGCCACTATCTGGAGACCCTGATCTCTCGTCGTCTCGAGCTGATGCGGGGCATTCTGGATCGGGCGAAGCGCGACCCTCAGCGAGTGGTGTTTCCCGAGGGGGAGCACGAGAAGGTTCTGCGCACGGCGAAGATCCTGGTGGACGAGGGCATCGCCCATCCGGTGCTCCTGACTCAGCCGGAGCTGATCGAGGACAAGCTGAAAGAGCTGGATCTACCGCTGGATCGAGTGACGGTGGTCAACAGCTTCGAGTCGGCGAAGGCGGAGGAATACGCCCAGGCTTTTCACCATCGCCGCCGCCGGGATGGCGTGACCCTGGAGGACGCCCGCCGCCGGATGCGGTCGCGGAACCTCTTCGGCCCGATGATGGTGGAAATGGGGGACGCGGACGGGCTGATTTCTGGCTTGACCCAGGACTATGCAGAGACGATCCGGCCGGCGCTGCAGGCGGTGGGCACCGAGCACGGGGTGAATCGAGTGGCGGCGGCCTACATTCTGATCCTCAAAGAGCGCCTGATCTTTCTCGCCGACACCAACGTCAACATCGATCCAACGGCGGAAGAGTTGGCCGAGATCGCGATCCTGACGGCTCGATTCGCTCGCCGTTTCGAGGTCGTGCCGCGAGTGGCGATGCTGTCGTTCTCGGACTTCGGCTCCAATCGCCACCCCCTGACCCGCAAGGTGCGGCGGGCGGTGGAGATCGTCAAAGAGCGGCGACCGCAGCTCGAGGTCGATGGCGAGATGCAGGCCGATACGGCGCTGGTGGAGGAGATCCTGCACGAGAATTACAGCTGGAGTGATCTCACCGGTCCGGCCAACGTGCTGATCTGCCCTGAGCTGCAGAGCGCCAATATCGCCTACAAGCTCATCTGGCGTCTCGCCGATGCCGAGGCGGTGGGTCCGGTGCTGCTGGGGATGGGAAAACCCATTCATGTGCTCCAGCGGGGAGTCGAGGTGCAGGACATCGTCAACATGGCTGCCCTCTGTGCGGTGGATGCGCAGGAGCAGGAGAGTTGAGCTGAGTCTTTTTGCTGTCTCCACGGTCTTCGAGGCACACCGTCTCCGCTAGTTCTTAAGAGTCATCTTTAGGCCCTCGTATAGAGGCTTTGCTCTAGGGTTTGGTAGCATCCCGTAGATGCACTCTGGAGATGCACTGTGTTGGTTCTACCTCTCGACGGACGTTCTGGCTCGTCTCTCCCCACTCCTCGGTGACTCCGAGGGCCACGGCGGGATCATTGCGCGGCATCGCGCTCGACCCAGGCCCCGAAGACTCTTTCTCGACCTCAGAAGCCTGAATCCCAAGGGAGAGGTTCTCGGTCGAAGGCGATGACTGCCCTCGGCGTTCGATAGCCCTCCCCTCCCAGGAGGAATTTCCTATGTCTCGACTCCGTATCCTTTCCATCGCCACCGCTCTGCTGATGCTGGTGGGCGTCTTCGCCGCGATGCCGGCGGACGCCAACGAGAAGCCGCGGATCGCCGTTCTCGAGTTCGTCAACAAGGCCGAGAACACCTGGTGGTACAACAGCGGTGGTGCCGCTGCCCAAGACGTCTTTGTCACCGAGCTGGTGAAGAGCGGCAAGTTCCGCGTCATCGACCGTGAGCGCCTAAGCGCCCTGATGCGAGAGAAGAACCTCTCCCTGAACGGCGATATCGATCCCGCCACCGCGGTGCGCGCCGGCAAGCTGCTGGGCGTGGAGTATTTCCTCACCGGAGCGGTGACCGAGTACGGCCGCACGGAGTCCAGCGCCCGCGGCGGCCGCATCGGTAGCGTCGGTGGCTTCAGCGCCGGCCGCACCAGCTTCGTGGCGGCTCTCAACGCTCGCATCATCGATTCCGAGACCGGCGAGATCCTGTGGGCCGACGAGGCCCGCGGGGAGGACAAGAAGTTCCGCGTCTCCGTCGGCGGCTTCGGTGGCGGTGTCGATCGCGATCAGCGGATGTTCGACAAGGTGATGCGCCCGGTGATCGACGAGCTGGTGGCCAGCATCAAGAACGCCGATCTCTGATCCCCTCGCTGGAGGTAGTCGGTGACTGCTTACAGAGACTGCTTGCTACCCGGGCAGATGTTCTACTGAGCAGAGCGCAGAAGCTTCCGCAAAAAAGAGAAAGGCCCGCGCCATTGGCGCGGGCCTTTTTTCGTTGTGTATCCAGGCGCCTCGTACTCGGAGAGGGTTTGTCCCCAGAGGCTGTCCTTGGATTGGGGCGTTGAGTCCTAGATCCGGAAGTTGAAGCGCAGGGTGTGCCACATCTTCACCGGCACGCCTCGCTTCGTCGCGGGGCGGAAGGTGGAGCGCTTAGCGGCAGCGATGGCGGCATCGTCGAGGCCGAAGCCTGCCTTCTTGCCCACCAGCTCGGTGCGGTCCACCTTGCCGTTCTCGTCCACCAGGACCTTCACCACGATCACCGCCTCACGCTTCATGCGCAGGGCCGCGGGGGGATAGCGGGGAGTACCCTTCTCCAGGGTGCGCGGCGGGACGACGCCGGGTCCGGCCTCTACCAGCTGTCCCCGGGTCACCTTCGGTTCGGGGGCGGTGGCGGGAGTCGAGACCGCCGCGGTGGGGCGCTCGGTAGAGGGCGGTGGCGAGGTCTGAGAGCGGGTCTCGACTCGCCTAGGGGTCGTGGAGGTCGTTCCGGGCTCCGCCTTGCGAACCTGGGCGACCCGAGTGGGGGCGGTGGGATCGGCGTTCTCCGATTCCTTGGTTGCGGCGGCGAGGGCCTCCTCTTCCTTCTTCTTAGCGTCAGCCTCTGCGGCGAGTCGGGCGGCTTCTTCCTCCGCGTCCTTCTCCGCCTGGAGTCGGGCCGCCTCTTCCGCTACCCGCTGCTCTTCCTGCTGGCGCTGCTGGTCGACGGCGGTGCGGGCATCCGCCAGCTGGCGCTCCAGCTCCTTCTGGCGCTGTTCGTACTCCCGGGCCAGCTGGTCCCGCATCTCGTCGCTCTTGGCTTCCATGTTCAGCGCCAGCTGCTGCTGCATCTCCTCCATCTTGGCGAGGATCTCGGCCTCCGTCGGGCCCGCTGGCTCCACCGGTGCCGGGGTTGTCACCGCAGCGGGGGCGCTCTCTTCGGCGGCGGGGGCGAAGAGCTGGAAGTAGGCGGCGCCGCCGGCCGCCAGTAGCACCAAGGCGGCGACCAGGGCGATGAGAGGCCCCTTGCTGGATTTACTCTCCGGCTGTTCCTGGGCGGCGAGATCCGCCGCCTCCATCACGATCGTCTCGGTGCCGGCCTCAGCCTCCAAGGCAACGGCGGGAGGCAGATTGGGCTCGATGGTCTTCTCCACCTGAATCTCTCGCGTCTCCCGCTCGATCTCCTCGCGGAAGAGGCTATGCATGAAGAAGGCGAGATTGAAGGTGGTGGGATTCTGCTGCAGCTGAATCATCAGCTGACTGATCGCCTTATGCCAGCTCACCACGTCACCGATGCGCTGGTCGCGGGGCGCCAGGGAGCGCTTCAGCAGAGTCGCGATCTCCGCCGGGAGAGGCTCTCCGGTCTCCGCCAGGGTGGCGATATCCACCCGCTGACCGAAGGTCGCGTCGGGGCTCTGGGCGTAGGGTTCGCCGGTGAGAAGCTCGTAGAGGATGACGCCCAGGGAGTAGACGTCGTCGCTCTTCGCCGGGGGCTGCCCGGCGAGGGTCTCCGGCGACAGGTAGCGTTCCAGCTGCTGCATGCCGGGATTGCTCGGCGCGAGCTCGCGGAGCCCGGGGGAGATTTCGAAGCCGAGACTGCGGGTCTCGCCCTCATTGGAGATCATCACCAGATGAGGAGTGACGAAGCCGTGGACCACCCGGGAATCGCGGAAGCGATTCTCGTAGGCGTTGGAGAGGCCGAGGGCGATGCGCTCACTGATCAGCAGCGCATGATCCATCGGCACCGGATTGTGCTGCCGCTGGGCCTGGACCAAGAGGGCCGCGACGTCTTTGCCGGAGATGTAGTCGTAGGCGACGAAGGCGGTACCGTCGATCTCGCCGAAGTCGACTCCGTGGCCGAGGTTGGGGCTCTTCAGCACGCCCTGAAGGTCGGCGCGGTCAGAGATGCGCTGCCACAGCTGATGGGGGAGTCCAGTGCCGTTGAGTACCCGAAGCAGAACGACCTGCTCGATTCCCTGGGCGCCGAATCGGCCCGCCCGGAAGGTTTCGCCCAGGGGGTCCTCTCCAAGCTTCTTCAGCAGGACGTAACTCCCAAAACGTTCTCGGGTATTCATTGGGTCTCCAGAGCCGAGGAATAACCTCTCGGCCAAATTAGGGTTTCATGAGATCCAGGACTGGAGTCCGCCCGATTTCGTGGAGTCGAGATCGAGGGGCTAAATAGCTTATATTGACGACTTCTTTTGATACAACAGCGTCTCTCCCCTGTCAACGAATCTTCTGCTTTCAGGGGAATATCTACTCGATTAGGACGAGTCCCTTTCGGCTGGGCGGCATGGAGCTGCTTCGCACAGTGCTCCGGGGCACCTCTTCGCGGGCGTGAATCTCAAGGGGCCGTGCCTTAAGGGGGTGTTGGCTTGCCTTCGCTTTCGGCCTCTTGCTGCTTTTGCTGGCGCTCTTTGGCCCAGCGTTCCCGCCAATAGCGCTTTTGCCAGCGATCCACGTTGCGGTTGTGCTCGGCGAGGGTGCGGGCAAAGACGTGGGAGCCGTCGTTGCGGCTGACGAAGTAGAGGTAGGGGACGTCCGCCGGTCGCGCCGCCGCCTGCAGGCTGCCGAGACCGGGGTTGGCGATCGGTCCCGGGGGGAGGCCGGGATAGACGTAGGTGTTGTAGGGATGATCGAGGCGCAGGTCCGTGCGGCGGATGTTGCCGTCCCAGCGCCCTTCTAGGCGCAGCGCATAGATCACCGTCGGATCGGCGTAGAGAGCGATGCCGCGCTCGAGGCGGTGGGCATAGACCCCGGCGATGATCGGCCGCTCGTCCTCGAGCTGGGCTTCCTTCTCCACGATGCTGGCCAGGGTGACGACCTCTCGCACCGAGGGGCGCTCGCCGTCTCGGGGGAGCAGGGGCTCGACCTGCTGAGTCCAGCGCTGGCGAAAGGTGCGCACCGTGGTCTCCACGATCTGCTCTTCACTGGTGCCGCTGGCGAAGCGGTAGGTGTCGGGGAAGACGTAGCCTTCGAGATTCGGTGCTTCCGGGTCGAGATCCGAAATCAGCGCTGGGTCACGGAGGTAGCGAAGAAAGGCGTCGCGATCCCCAAAGCCCTCGGTGGCGAGGTGCTCGGCGATCTCCTCTAGAACCAGGCCCTCGATGAGGGTCACCGGTCGGGTGATGACCTCCCCGCGAATCATTTGATCGAGCGCCTGGGGGGCGCTCAGGGGGCTGTTGAAGCGATATTCCCCCGCCCGCAGCGGGGGGTCGCCGAGAACGTGAATGAGGTAGAGGCGGGCGAGATCGGCGTTCTCGATCACCCCTTCCCCTTCCAGCCGCTGGAGAATCTCGCTGACGGAGGTTCCGTTGGCGATGGTGACCTCCGCGGTAGCGGTCTCCCCATAGGGCTGATGGAAATGATGCCAAAGCCAGGCGGCTGCGCCAGCGGCGGCGAGGGTGAGGAGAGAGAGAAAGGCGATCGCCGCCGCCAGGCGTCGCCGCCGAGGGGAAGTGCCTCGTCGTGGGCTCATGAGTCTTCTTTCTGGGCTGAATCTTCTTTATGGGCTGGGGGAGGAGGATCGCTCGGGTTCTTCGCGAGACGCTGCCGTCGGCGCTCGGTGAGCACTTCTTCCAACAAGATTTGAGCTGCCATGGAATCGATGCGGTGCGGTTGTCGCCGCAGGTTCACGCCGGCGTCCCTCAACCTCTCTTCCGCCTCCACGGAGGTGAGGGTCTCCGGCACCAGCTGGATCGGGAGTTCGATCGCCGCCTGCAGCTTCTTGCCGAAGGAGCGCACCCGCTGCGCCATGGGGCCGGCGGTGCCGTCCGGCAGCAGGGGGTCCCCGAGCACGATTTCCTCCACGTCTTCCTCTTCGATGGCGACACGGATCACCGCGATGAGCTGCCGATCGCTTTGCCGCAGCACCGTGTCGTGGGCGAAGGCCACTCGCTCCTCCGGATCGCACAGGGCGAGGCCGACTCGGCGTTCTCCGAAATCGAGGGCGAGGATGCGGCTCATAGTGAGAAGCCTCGAACTGACCTCTGAGCCGGACCCGGCGAGGAGCGGTAGGAAGGCTTCCGGAGGCGAGCCTCAGCGCGCCGCGGACGAGCCTCGATGAACCGGTCGAGAGAGGAGCCCTGTGCTAGCATCCAGGCTTCTGGACGAGGCGTTGGCGGGGGCCCAATAGATCGCGACTGCCGCCTCGACAGGGACGCTGATTCTCGCTTCGTGGCAGCCCTCCCGGACTCGAATCGCCCCCCCTCGAGCCGTCTCGGGCTGCTTCGCCATCCGTCGATTCCTTCCCTTGCAGATCGTCCCCCATCCTGCCGTGCGGATCGCTCGCGGAGAGGGCCGCGCCTGCTCATTCCAGGGCGAATCGAATCGATGTTCCCCTCGCCTTGCCGCTGGAGCTGGCAGCCGCCGCACAAGCCCAAGAGAGGGGGAAGAATCACGAGACGAGGCACTGGCGCTTGCCCGCCGGTGACCCTGCGCTTCATACCTTCTCGACAACTTGCCACGGCAACCCCGCACCTAGGGTTTCTATGGCTTACAATTCTCCCGGAGTCATCATGGACGACATCGTTATCTTGAGCGCCGTTCGTACCCCCATCGGGGCGTTCCAGGGCGCTCTCGCCAAGGTCCCCGCACCTCAGCTCGGCGCCGCCGCGCTGAAGGGAGCCATCGAGCGAGCGGGAGTCGACGCTGCCGATCTCGAGCAGGTCAACCTCGGCTGCGTGCTGCCGGCGGGGCTGGGACAGGCCCCGGCGCGGCAGGCTACCCTGGCTGCCGGCTGCCCTGAATCTGTGGGTGCCCTGACCCTGAACAAGGTGTGCGGCTCCGGCATGAAGGCCGTGATGATCGCCGCCAACGATCTGCGCTGCGGTGATTTCGAGCTGGTGGCGGCGGGCGGTATGGAGTCCATGAGCGGCGCTCCCTACCTTGCGCCGAAGGTCCGGGACGGGCTGCGCATGGGCCACGCCCAGCTCATCGACTCGATGATTCATGACGGTCTGTGGGATCCCTACAACGACGTGCACATGGGCAACTGTGGCGAGCTGTGCGCGCGAGAGTATCACCTGAGCCGAGAGGAGCAGGACGAATACACCCTGCACAGTTACCGCCGGGCTCGGGCGGCCCAGGAGAGCGGAGCCCTGGCTCAGGAGATCGTTCCGGTGGAGGCCCCCAAGGGGCGCAAGGGGACGATCACCGTGGACCAGGACGAGGAGCCCTTCCGCGGCGACCTGGAGCGCATCCCCTCGCTGCGCCCGGCCTTCGACAAGGAAGGCACCATTACCGCCGGCAACGCCAGCACTCTCAACGATGGGGCCGCCGCTTTGGTGCTCAGCACCGCGTCCTACGCCCAGAAGCTTGGTCGCAAGCCCCTGGCGCGGCTGGTGACCCAGGCTTCGGCGGCCCAGAGCCCGGAGTGGTTCACCACCGCTCCGATTTCCGCCGCCCGAGCCGCCCTGGATCGAGCCGGCCTGAAGGCCAGTGATATCGATCTCTGGGAGGTCAACGAGGCCTTTGCGGTGGTGGCCATGGCCTTCAACAAGGAGTTGGGCATCGATCATGAGCGGGTCAACGTGCGCGGCGGCGCGGTCGCCCTGGGGCACCCCATCGGCGCTTCCGGCGCGCGCATTTTGGTCACCCTGCTCCACGCCATGATCGAGCGGGATGCTCGCCGCGGGCTGGCGGCCATCTGCCTCGGCGGCGGCGAGGCCACCGCCGTGATCGTGGAGCGCGATGCTTGAGTCTCGCGCCTTCCGCGCTGCTTTGTGTCTTCCCGGGGCGCGTATCCTTTCAGGGCGCACCCCGGGATTTCTCTTCTCGATTCGAACGTCTTCGTGACCCTCATCCTTCCTCGACCCCGTGCCGGGAGATCTCAAGCTCATGGCCATCCTGACCCGCACTCCGACTCCATCCCTCAGCCGCTTCGGCGCGTCTTCGGCGCCGGCTTCGGAGGTGCCTTCGACTGTGGCGATCTCTAGCTGGGGGTCTCCCCGCGGGCCGTTCCGGCATGTTGCGTGGGGGGGCGTCCTTCTCGCCCTCACTTTCGCCCTTGCGCTTGGCGTCACGGGGTCCCAGGCGCATGCGCAGACCGGCTCCTCCTCCACTGCTGCCGAGGCCGCTCCGGACGGTACTGGGGAGGCCAGGCCGGTGGACAAGCCGGTCTCGGAGATGACCGAGGAAGAGCGCAAGGTCTTCCGTCGCTGGCGCCGAGCGCGCCTGGCGGAGGCCCGCGGCGGCGAGGTGCAGAAGGAGAAGAAGACGGCTCCAGAAGGAGCGGTGACCTTCGATCTCTCATTTCCGGGAGATCGCGGTGGCAGCATCTCCGGCTGGGCCGGGGGACTGAGCTATGAGCGCCCTGATTTTGCCGTGCTGAGCGACGGCGTGGTGGTGCGCTATCAGGATCTCGAGCTGTCGGCTGATCGAGTGGAGGTGGATCTCGAGAACGAGCGGGTGGAGGCCTTCGGCGACGTCGTGCTGGATCAAGGCCCGCGCCGCCTGGCGGGAAGCTCGCTGACCTTCGATCTCGACACCAAGACCGGAACCGTGCTCGAGGCCAGCGCCTTTGTGGATCCAGATTTCTACTTCAGCGGCGCCGAGGTAGAGAAGACCGGAGAGAACACCTATCGCTTCTCCGACGGCTCCTTCACTTCCTGTCACGGGGAGGTGCCGGCCTGGAGCTTCGACGTCGGATCGGCGGAAATCGAGATCGGCGGCTACGCGACGGTGCGGGACGCCTCGATGAAGGTGAAGAAGACGCCGGTGTTCTACTGGCCCTACCTGCTGTGGCCGGTGAAGACCGATCGGGTGTCTGGCTTCCTGGTGCCGAATATCGGCTACTCCTCGCAGCGCGGCGCCTATCTCGGCCTCGGCTACTACAAGACTCTGGGCCGTTCGGCGGACACCACCTTCTTCGCGGACTATTACTCCGAGGGCTTCTACGGTCTCGGCAACGAGCTGCGCTGGCGGCCGTCAGAGAATTCCCGGGGGCGCTTCGAGGGCTACGTGATTCGGGACCCGGATGCCCTTCCGGGGGAAGACGAGTACCGCTGGAAGGTGAAGCTGGATCACGAGACCACGGACCTGCCCTACGGCCTGCGGGGCGTGGTGCATATCGAGGAGTACTCGGACTTCGACTTCTTCCGCGACTTCGAGCGCAACCTCGATCGCAATACTCGCCGCTTCTACGAATCCCGGGCCTATTTGAGCGGCAATTGGGGCCCCCATTCCCTGATCGCCCAAATCAAGAGCCGGGACACCCTGGTGGGCGGAGGCAATACCATCTCCCTGCGGCAGCTGCCGGAGGTGGAATACCGCCTGCGTTCTCGCCAGCTGGGCTCTACGCCCTTCTTCGTCAGCGGTTTGAGCTCCTTGAGTTATCTCTCTCTGGATCGCTCGGAGACCCTGAACTCGGATTACGGTCGCTTCGACTTCTTCCCGGAGCTCTCGGTGCCGCGGCGGGTGGCTCCCTGGCTCTCTGTGGAGGTTTCCGGCGGCTATCGCTTCACCTGGTACGGGGATAGCCTCCAGGAGACCGACAACACCAGCTTCAGCGGCGACACCATCACCCGCTCCTTCCCGGTGGCCGGAGCGCAGGTGGTGGGTCCCTCGTTCTCTCGCATCTTCGACGTCGACAACGAGCGATGGTCGAAGATCAAGCACGTCATCGAGCCGCGGGTGAGCTACAGCTACCGCGGAGAGATCGACGATCGCGAAGTCGTGCCGCTCTTCGATGAGGTGGATTCGGTGACCTCCACCAACGTGGCGCGGGTGGCTCTAGTGCAGCGCGTGCTGGCCAAGCCCCAGCCGAAGGCCAAGAAGCCGGAAGAGTCGGAGGACGAAGGCTCTAGCTCTAGCGATGCCGACGGTGAGGGCGACGGTGGGAGTGACGCCAGCGACGAGGCGGGTGCCGAGGACGGTGCGGAAGTCGAGGCGCTGGATACCACCCTGAAGGAGCTGGCGCCCTCCCAGGACGGCATCGACGCCGCGCTGGCGGACGCCGAGGAGGCCGCTGAATCCGACGAGCCCATCTCCACTTCGGCCCGAGAGATCTTCAGCTGGGAGGTGGCGCGCTTCTACAGCTTCGATGACGATCAGCCTCTCCAGGGCAGCCTCAACGGCGAGAACGATCAGGCCGGGCCGATCTCCAACGTTTTCCGGCTCAACCCTACCGAGCGCACCAGTCTGACCGCGCGGGTGGATTACAACACCCTCTTCTCCCAGGTGACCGCCACCTCGCTGTCCGGCAATCTCGGTCTCGGGAAGCATATGGTGGGCCTGTCCTGGAACACTCGCTGGCAGGCGGTGACGGGGGATCGTCTCTCGGATCAGCTGCGCTTCAACACTCGTCTCAACCTTCGGGGTCAGCGCCTGCAGCTGCAGACCGCGCTGCTCTACGACATCGAGGACGGCGAGATCGAGCAGCAGCGCTACGTGGTGCAGTACACCTCCCAGTGCTATGGTTTGCGCTTGGAGTATCGAAACTTCATCTTCGGCCAAGAACGAGACGAAGACTTCCGTTTTTCCATCACGCTGAAGAACGTCGGTACCTTCCTCGACCTCAACGGCTGAGCTCATCATCCACCTCGGCGCTCGCTCAGCGGTGCTCGGGGGATTGCGTCTCGCGAGGGGGTTCCGCCTCGTGGCGGGATTGCTGCTTTCCCTACCGCCGCTCCGCGCCTGACGCATCGAAAGCCCAACGAATTCATGAAGGGATTGATCCTCTCCGGAGGCAAGGGGACGCGGCTGCGCCCGCTCACCTACACCTCCGCTAAGCAGCTGGTACCGGTGGCCAACAAGCCGGTGCTCTTCTTCGGTATCGAATCCATCGTTGCCGCCGGGATTACCGAGATCGGCATCGTGGTCGGAGAAACCAAGGACGAGATTCGTGCCGCGGTAGGGGACGGATCGGCGTTCGGGGCGAAGGTCACCTACATCGAGCAGGATGCTCCCCGTGGCCTGGCCCACGCGGTGATGATTGCCGAGGATTTCCTCGGCGAGGATCCCTTCGTCATGTACCTCGGCGACAACCTCATCGCTGGCGGCATCACCAGCTTGGTGGATGAATTTCGCAGCGAGCGCCCCCACGCCGAGATTTTGCTGGCGGAAGTTCCGAACCCGCAGCAATTCGGCGTCGCGGAGCTGGACGAAGACGGCAAGATCCATCGGCTGGTGGAAAAACCCAAGGAGCCGAAGAGCAACCTGGCTCTGGTGGGGGTCTACATGTTCGACCACCACATTTTCGAGTCGGTGCACAGCATCAAGCCATCGGCCCGTGGCGAGCTGGAGATCACCGACGCCATTCAGCACCTGGTGGATCGCGGCCTTACCGTAAAGCCCCATAAGGTGCGGGGGTGGTGGAAGGACACCGGCAAGCTCGAAGACATGCTCGAGGCCAACCGAATCGTTCTCGACGCGCTGGATTTCTCTCGGGCGGAGACCCAGGGGGCGGCGGAGCGGGCCAGCGTCGGTGAGACCTCCCGAGTGGAGGGTCGAGTGGTGCTGGGAGAGGGCGTGGAGCTGGTCGGATCCTTGGTGCGAGGCCCGGTGGTGATCGGTGCCGGAGCGCGGCTGGAGAACGCTTTCGTTGGGCCCTATACGTCCATCGGTGCCGGCTGCGTGATCAGCGGCTGTGAGGTGGAGAATTCCATCATTCTGGAGAACAGCCGAATCGAAGACATTCCGCTGCGCATCGATGGCTCCTTGGTGGGGCGCAACGTGCGCATCTCCAAGACCGACTTCAAGCCGAAGGCCTATCGCTTCATGCTCGGGGACAACTGCGAGGTGGGGGTCACCTGATGGAGCTGTGGAACCGCAGTGTCGGGGGCTGGAGGATGCCGCGTTGAGGGCCTTGGTCTTTGGCGGTACCGGCCTGTTGGGTACCGAGGTGGTGCGGGCCGCTCGCCAGCGCGGCGCCGCGGCGCTCGGTCTTTCGAGTCGTCAGGCGGATCTGAGGGACCCTCAGCGCCTGATCGATCACGTGGAGGCCTTTCGACCCGACTTGGTGGTCAATTGCGCTGCCTTCACCGCCGTCGACGATTGCGAGAGCCGCGAAGCCGAGGCTCTGGCGATCAACGGCGACGCGGTGGCCCATGCCGTCGCTGCGGCCCGTCATCTGGAGGCCCCGCTGGTACAGATCTCCACGGACTACGTCTTCCCGGGGGATGACGAGGGACCCTACGCTCCGGACGCCGCGACGGGGCCTCGCTCCGCCTACGGCCGAACCAAGCTGGTGGGTGAGCAGCGGGCCCTGGACTACGAGCACTCGCTGGTGCTGCGCATCAGCTGGGTCTTCGGCGCCGCTGGGGCGAATTTCGTTGCCACGATGGTGCGCCTGATGGAGGGCGGAGCTCCCGAGCTGCGAGTGGTAGATGACCAGCTGGGGGCGCCGACCTATGCGCCCTTCGCCGCCCGGGCGATCCTCGACCTGGCTTCGGCGGGGGCTCGTGGCCTCTACCACTACCAGAACCGAGAGCCGGTGACCTGGTATGGCTTCGCCCAAGAGATCGCCCGCGAGGTAGCGCCGCAGATCCCCCTTCATCCGGTCACCACCGACGCCTTTCCTCGACCGGCACCTCGGCCAGCGAACTCCGTGCTGGACGTGAGCGCTACCGAAGCTCTGTTGGGACGCCCGGTGGAGACCTGGCGCTCCGGGCTGGCGCAATACCTCGCGCAGCGCTCGAGGTGAGCTTTGCCCGTCGACCCAGGCGTCTTCCTGCCTTCACTCCCTTCTTCCCGCGCCCGACCTTCGATACGCTACGCCGACTCCGCGCCGTGCGGAGCTCTTCGCGGGTTCGCCCCGGAGGCCCCGGCGCCAAATCCCTACTGAACTCGTCCTACCGCAATCGACCCGATGGGCTCTTCCTCTATGAGCTCTCACCGCAGCTTGCCGCTCCCGCCCTGGCCGGATCGAGCTCTCCGCGGTGGCCCCGGAGACTCGCTGCGCCGCGGGCGTTGATCGCATCAATGCATGGAGCCTGAGACATCATGAGAGCGTTGATTACCGGGATCACCGGCTTTGCCGGATCTCACCTCGCTGAGTATCTGCTGGCGGAGCAGCCGGAGGTAGAGATTCACGGCATCTACCGCTGGCGCAGCCGAATGGAAAACGTCGAGCACCTGGACGGCAAGATCCGTCTCACGGAAGCCGACATGCGCGACTATTCCTCCCTGGCGAGAGTGCTGGAGGAGGTGCGGCCAGACTACATTTTCCACCTCGCCGCTCAGAGCTTCGTGCCCTCAAGCTGGACGGCCCCCAACGAGACGCTGTCGACCAACATCACCGGTCAGGCGAATCTCTTCGAGGCGATTCGTGCTCTGGAGCTGGATCCGGTAGTGCAGATCGCCTGCTCCAGTGAGGAATACGGCCTGGTGCTGCCGGAGGAGACCCCGATCACCGAGGAGAACCCGATCCGGCCGCTGTCGCCGTACGCGGTCTCCAAGGTCGGGCAGGACATGCTGGCCTATCAGTATTACCAGAGCTACGGTCTGCGCTGCGTTCGTACCCGCGGCTTCAACCATACTGGGCCCCGTCGCGGGCCGGTGTTCGTGGCGTCGAATTTCGCTCGCCAGATCGCCACCATCGAGGCTGGCGTGGCGGAGCCGGTGATCCGGGTTGGGAATCTCACCGCGGTGCGGGACTTCACCGACGTGCGAGACATGGTGCGGGCCTATTGGCTGGCGGTGACGAAGGGGCGCCCGGGGGAGGTCTACAACATCGCTACCGGACATGGCATCACCATCCAGGAGCTGCTGGATCGGCTGCTGGAGATGTCGTCGGCGGAGGTTTCCGTCGAGCTGGATCCGGAGCGCCTTCGCCCCTCCGATGTGGAGATTTTGATCGGCGATAGCTCTCGCTTCCGCGAGGACACCGGGTGGGAACCGCGCTATTCTCTGCAGCAAACCCTGGAAGATCTCCTCGAGTACTGGCGGCAGCGGATCGTTCGCCCCGCCGAGGGCTGATTTGTCTTGCCCGGGGTTGGCGACAGGGGGTCCGCGGGATCTCACCTGCCGCCAATCTGAAGCTGCTCATTCCCGGCGCTGAATCTCGTGCGTTATTTCCTCACTGGCATCACCGGCTTTATCGGCCGCCGTCTAGCTCAAAGCCTGAGCTTGGATGGTCATCGCGTCTTCGGCACCTTTCTCGGTCCGGAGATGCCGCCGGAGGTCGAGGCCGCCACGCAGGGCAAGCTGTGGGAAGCAGATCTGCTGGATTCCGCAGCCCTGGAGGCGGCGCTGAGGCTGAGTGAGCCGGAGGTGTTGGTGCACCTTGGTGGCTTGAGTCATGTCGGCGCCTCCTGGGGGCGCATGGCGGAGTACTTCCAGGTCAATGTGCTCGGTACCGAGAGTCTGCTGCGCTCCCTCCGCCGGGTCAGTGCCGAGGCAGGTGTGGAGATGCCGCGGGTGGTGATGGCCTCCAGCGCCGAGGTCTATGGCCTGGTGGCGGAATCGGACCAGCCGGTGTCGGAGGGGCAGATGGTCGCACCCCGCACTCCCTACGCCCTCACCAAGGCGGCAGCGGAGCGGGTTGCTCTGGCTGCCGGGGCGGTGATCGTGCGCTCCTTTAATATTCTCGGCCCAGGGCAGGCATCGAATTTTGCGCTGCCGAGCTTCGCCGCTCAGCTGGCGGCCATCGCCGCTGGGGAAGCACCGCCGAGGCTGGCGGTGGGTAATCTCGAGGCGCGGCGCGACTTCATTCATCTGGATGATGCCGTCGCCGCCTATCGAAGGGTTTGCGAAGCCGGGGAGCCCGGCAGTATCTACAATCTCGCCAGCAGCTGCGATCGTCACGTCAGCGAGCTTCTCGATCATCTGCTTCAGGTTTCTGGGCTCGAAGTCGAGATCGTTGAGGACCCTGAGCGCATGCGGCCGGTCGACGTTCCGTCTCTGTGCGGAGACGCCAGTCGTCTCCAGGCTCTCGGCTGGGAGCCCCAGCGGACGCCGGAGCAGGCGGTCGAGGCGCTCTGGACCTCGTTACGGAATGCACCGTACTGCTCGTCAACGAGCCCAGAACCAGGAGATGCAGGGGATGACTGAGTCCATCGATTCCGCCACTGATCCTCAGGGGCAGCCTGGCCCGTCGGCCGGGGTGAAGGGCCTTGGAGCCTCGGAGGTGCTGCGCAAAGTCGTGCACATGTCCGTCGGCCTGATCGCCTTCGCCGTGCGCTTCCTCGGCCCCCTGTGGTCAGCGGTTTGCGCGCTGGTGGCGCTGCTCTTCAATCTCTTCATCCTGCCCCGCATCGGCGGCCGAGCCCTATGGCGAGACGGTGAGCTGGCGGCGGGGCGCTCCGTCGGTATCGTGCTCTACCCGTTCTCGGTTCTGCTGCTGATTCTGTTCTTCGGTAGCCGTCTCGAAGTGGTGGCGGCGACCTGGGGAATCCTTGCTTTCGGCGACGGCATGGCTTCTCTGGTGGGGATGGCGCTGGGGCGCCGCAAGCTGCCGTGGAATGAGAAGAAGAGCTGGCTGGGATCCTCCGCCTATGTGGTGTTTGGCACCGCGGCGGCCGCGGTGCTGATGTGGTGGACCGCGCCGGAAGCTCACGCCCTGCACTTCATCATCGCGACCTGCTTCGCCGCCAGCGTGCTGGCGGCGGCGCTGGAATCGGCCCCTCAGGGGCTGGACGACAATCTCGGAGTGCCGCTGCTCACCGGACTTTTCCTGTTCTGCCTGGTGCTCACCGAGGGCCGCTGGGCCGAGATCTGGGGAGCCGAGCTGGGGGAGCGGGCGGCGATCGGCTTTGGGGTCAACCTGCTGCTGGCGGGGGCCGCCTACGCCGCCCGTTCGGTGAGCGTTTCCGGCGTGATCGGCGGCGTGCTGGTCGGCACGATGATCTGGGCGTTCCTGGATTGGAGGGGCTTTTTGCTGCTCCTCGCCTTCTTTGTTCTCGGCACCGCGTGCACCAAGCTCGGGTACCGCCGCAAGGCGGCTCAGGGGCTGGCCCAGGAAAAGGGTGGACGACGGGGAGCTGGGAATGCCTTCGCCAACAGCGGGGTCGCCGCCCTCTGCGCGATGTTCGCGGCCACCACCGGCATCCCCGAGCTCTTTGCGGTGGCTTTCGCTGCGGCCTTCGCTACCGCAGCTTCGGATACTGCCGCTAGCGAGATCGGCCAGCTCTACGGGCGTCGAACCTTCCTGATCACGACTCTCCGGCCGGTGCCTCGGGGAACCGAGGGAGCGGTCTCTTTGGAGGGAACCCTCGCCGGGGTCGCCGCCTCCGTCGTGGTGGCCGGGGTGGGGGTTGCCGTGGGGCTCTTCGGCGTCTCTCCGGCGCTTTGGGTGGTGGTGGCAGCCTTCGTTGGTACCACCCTGGAGAGCCTGGTAGGAGCGACCCTGGAGAAGCGCGGCTTGCTCGACAATGAAGCCGTGAACTTCCTCAACACTCTGGTGGGAGCTCTCGTAGCCGCCGGCCTTTGGGTGCTGCTAGCCTAGGGGGCCTTGCCAGCGGAGCGCAATGGATGCGCTTTGCGCCTCGACCTTTTCGTTTTTGAGTGCCGGGTCGGCGTCTATCGATGCCGTCCATTGATCGTAGGGTTCGCCTCTCTCCGTAGCGCGGACCTATCGGGAGTCGTTGTGAACGCAGAAACTTCGATCGATCCCAAGGGATCGACCGCCGCTCCTCAGCCTTCTCCGCAGGGAACCTGGGGGGCTTACCTGAGGCTCGCTCGACCTTTCACCTTGCTGCCTCCGCTGCTGGGGATCGTTTCCGGCGCGATTTGCGCCTTTGGGTCGATCCACAATCCGGACCCGGAAGCGCGGCTGACCGCGTCGGTGATCTTGACCGTGCTGCTGGGTTCGTTGTGCGCCAGCTTCCTGAACGCAGCATCCAACGCCATCAATCAGATCTACGACCTGGAGATCGATCGGGTCAACAAGCCTCATCGGCCTCTGGTGACCGGCGCGCTCTCCATGTCTCAGGCGTGGGGATTCATCGCCATCTTCTACGTTCTGGCCCTGGTTCCCACCTGGCTGGTGGTGGTGTACCCCTACACTGAGTGGGGGGAGAAGCTCACCGCGCCCCTCGCCTGGCATCAGACCTTCTTCATCTACCTGGCGGGCCTGATCTTCACCTTCGTTTATTCCGCTCCCCGCTGGGGGCGAACTAAGGTGAAGGGGATGTTGGCAAACCTCACCATCGCGGTGCCCCGGGGAATGCTGCTGAAGGTGGCGGGTTGGGCGATGGTGGCCAAGGTGGGCTATGTCGAGCCCTGGTTCATCGGCTGTATCTTCGCTCTCTATCTGATCGGTGCCGCCTCGACGAAGGACTTTGCCGACATCGAGGGCGACGCCGTCGGGGACTGCAAGACGCTGCCGATTCTCTACGGGCCCCGCAAGGCCGCCTGGATCATTGCACCCTTCTTCGTTTTCCCCTGGCTGCTGCTGCCTCTCGGCGCCGTGCTGCCGGATCCCCAGAGCCCAGAGCATCCGATCCTTACCGGGAACGGGCCCTTCCTCATTGGCCTGGGTATCCTGTTGACCCTTTGGGGGCTGTATACCGTCTATCTGCTGCTGCGGGACCCGGATGAGCTCACGCGGACGGAGAATCACCCCTCCTGGAAGCATATGTATCTCATGATGATGGCGGCGCAGATCGGCTTCGCGGTGGCCTACCTGCCGATCTTTCCCTGAGCCCTGAGCTGCTCCTAGGCTGAGTTGCTCCAAGGCATTGAGCTCTCGGTGCCCCCCGGGTGATCCTTGAAGCCCTTGCTTTCTCGGCTGCTGAGATAACCTGGGCTCAGATCGCGCGGATTCAGGCGTACTGATACCAAGGAGTGACGATGAGCGAAGCGAGAGCCAGGGACGGCGCCCCTAGGGACGAGACTCCGAGGGACAGCGCAATCGATCCGACCGCCGATGGCGATCTGCCCTCCCCGCGGCGATTGCTCTCGTTCTACGATCGTCTGCGGTCCCGGGTGCGGCGACGGCTGGAGTTGCGGGGTCGCCTCGGCGGTGCCGCCGCCGAGGCGCTGCTGCTGGTGCCGGACGTCTTTCTGCTGATGGTTCGGCTGCTGCTGGACTCGCGGACCCCGGCCCGTACCAAGAGCCTGCTGGGCGGAGCGCTGCTCTACTTTATTGCGCCGGTGGACCTCTGGCCGGAGGGAGTCGTAGGGCCGGCGGGTTATCTCGAGGATCTGGTGCTCGCCGCGGCGATGCTGCAGAGCGCTCTGGATTCTCGCCTCGAGGCCCTCATCGAGGAGCATTGGAGCGGTTCGGCCTCGGCCCGCCAGGCGCTGGAGGACATTGCGTCCAGCTCGCGACTGCTGCTCGGCGATCGGTTGTCCGATCGCCTCAGCCGGGTGTTGACCCGCCGGGGAATCGAGCCTAGCTGAGCCCGCACGCAGCGCGTATCGGCGGGCTCCTGTCCTTCGCCGAGAGCCCCGGCGAGATCAGGGTGGCCTTTCACTATTGTTCCTTTCACTCTCGGAATCCTTGGGCTACAATGCATCGTCCGCTCTCGAACAGCTGAATTCGGTAGTGAACCGGTCTTCACCGGAGTGGACTCCTCATTCACAGAGCTGAGCAGTGCAAAGAAAAACTCCTTGGACATGGGTCCTCGCGGGTGCTAGAGTGACTTTGTGAAGATTTTCACAAGCTCTCCGCTGCAGCGATGAGGGGGCTTGTTGGATCTAGGGAACCGATTTTCCCGGGCAGTGATTGTCAGCTGCCCGTGGACGGCCAACCCTCCCGTCGCGGTGCCGCCGACGTCTTCGCAAAGATCAACCTAGAAGGTAATCAGGAACCGACAGACCATGCCCCAACTTTTTCCCCGCAGCGCCAACCCCATGGCGAGGATCAGCATTGGTGCCGGCGCACTGCTGGCAGTCGGGGTGATCTCGCTCCTCATGGCGATCGTTCGCTCGCCGTATCAGACGGATGTTGGGACGGAGCTGAATCAGCCCGTTCCCTTCAGCCATGACCACCACACTGAGGTTCTCGGCATCAGCTGTGCCTATTGCCACACCTCCGTGGAGATCGCCTCTAGCGCTGGCATCCCGCCGACCCAGACCTGCATGAACTGCCACAACATCATTTGGGCGGACACGCCGATGCTGGAGCCGGTGCGCGAGAGCTGGCGCAACGATGAGCCGATTCGCTGGAACCGAGTCCACGACCTTCCGGATTACGTGTACTTCAATCACAGCGCTCACGTCACGAAGGGCATTGGCTGTAACGAGTGCCACGGTCAGGTGAACGAGATGCCGTTGATCTATCAGGCTGAGTCCTTGCAGATGAGCTGGTGCCTCGATTGCCACCGCAATCCCGAGCAGTTCGTTCGCCCCAAGGACGAGGTCTACAACATGAATTGGCAACCGCCGGCGGGGGTGGATCGTGCCGAGTTTGGTCGCGCTCTGGTGGCGGAGTACGAAATCAATAGTCAACAAACCTGTTCGACCTGCCACCGCTAACGTGGAAGAGATGCGGTCGAGATTAGGTGGAGACGATCGAGGGCCGGAGGGCGAGAGAGCCTCTTCTTCTCTGGCGCTACGCTGCAGCTTCAACGGATCCCAAGAGAAGATCATGACGCACCGTCACACGCGTTTCTTTACTACTGGATCCATCGGAACTTCGTCGATTTCTGGGAGTAACAACCTTGAGTGAAAACAGGGCAAAGCATGGTAACCAAGAGGCGCTGTCCCCTCGGAGCGAGCGACGCTCTCCTCTTCGGGTGCTGCCATCGAGCCCCACGGTAGCGGCCCCTCCTGCGGACGAGAATAAAGAGGTTCTGCAGTTAGAAAGCCTTCGCGAAACCCTCCAAGAGAAGAGTGGTGAGGGTTTCTGGCGAAGCCTTGATGAGCTAGCCGAGACCGAGGAGTTCCGGGATCTGATGCACCGTGAGTTCCCCCGCGAGGCTGCGGAGTGGGATTCCTCTGTCAGTCGTCGACGCTTCCTGCAGGTGGCTGCGGCGGGCCTCGCCCTCGCCGGGATGACGGGTTGTACACGGCAGCCGGAGGAGCGGATCGTTCCGCACGTGCGGATGTCGGATTACGTCGTACCGGGCAAGCCCCTCTACTACGCCTCGGCTGCGCCCGCTGGCGGGTATGTCAACGGTGTCTTGGTGGAGAGCAACGAGGGCCGGCCGACGAAGGTCGAGGGCAATCGCGATCATCCCTGGAGCCTCGGGGCGACCGACAACTTTACGCAGGCGTCGACCCTGCAGCTCTACGATCCCGACCGTTCCCGGTTCCCCTTGCACCTCGGAAAGTCGGTGTTGTGGTCAACCATTGAGACCACTCTGCAGAACATTGCCCGGGCGCAAGAGCCGCTGGGCGGCGCCGACCTCGCCTTCATCTCGAGCGCGGCGTCCTCGCCCACTCTGGAAGCTCAGTTAGCGGAGTTGAGGGAGCGCTTCCCCCAGGCCCGCTGGGTGGAGTGGGAGGCGGCCGGCCGCGAGGTCGTCCATCAGGGTCTCGAGCAGGTGTACGGCCAGTCCGTAGAGGTTTCCTATGATCTCTCCGGCGCGGACGTGATTCTCACCCTCGAGGCGGATCTCTTCCATGAGGATCCCGGCAGTCTTCGCTACGCTCGTCAGTTCGCGAAGCGCCGTCGAGTCCATGAGGGTGACTCAACGATGAATCGACTGTACTCGGTGGAGTCGACGCCGACTCCGACGGGTACTCTGGCGGATCATCGCCTCGTGCTTCGGGCTTCTGCCGTCGGCACCTTCACCGCGGCGCTGGCGGAGCGCCTCGGCGTGCCGGGGGCCGCTGGCTCTGGCGCTGGTGGGGAGAATGAAGAGTGGCTGCAGGCGGTCGCCGACGACCTGCTGGCGCATCGCGGCCGCAGCCTGGTGGTGGCGGGAAGTCAGACCTCGCCAGAGCTGGTGGCCTTGGCGCAGGCGATCAATCACCACCTCGGAAACGTAGACGCGACGGTGCGTTACACGGACCTGCCCTTGGTGAGGCCGGAGGGCCCTGGCGGGGCCGGGGTGGAAGCCCTGCGGGAGCTGGTTGAGGGGATCAACGCCGGGTCCGTTCGGACCCTCTTCTTCCTCGACACGAATCCCGTCTTGGATGCTCCGGTAGATCTGGGTCTGGTCGACGCCTTAGCGAAGGTGGAGACCTGCATCCATCTTGGCCAGTATGTCGATGAGACGGCGCGCTACTGCCATTGGCACATCAACCAGGCGCACTACCTGGAAGGGTGGAGCGATGGCCGGGCGATCGATGGCACGACCTCCGTGGTGCAGCCGCTGATCGAGCCGCTATTTGACGGAAAGACGGTTCACGAGGTTTTGGGAACCGTCTTGGGGCAGGTCGGGACCGCCTATCAGCTGGTGGAAAGCTACTGGCGCCAGCAGCTCGGCGATGCCTTCGATGACTCCTGGCCGGCGATTCTCCACAACGGCGTGGTGCCCGATTCTCAATTCCCTTCGGTCAGCGTCTCCCCCGTTGGAAGCGCCTTGACTGCTGCCGGCAGCCAGCTGCGGGCGATCGCTGGAGCGGCTCCGGATCTCGAGCTGAGCTTCCGTCCGGACTCCTCGGTATGGGACGGTCGCTTCGCCAACAACGCCTGGCTGCAGGAAGCTCCACGCCCCTTGTCGAAGCTGACCTGGGACAACGCCCTGTTGGTGGCTCCCGCAACGGTGGCTCGACTGGAGCTCGCCGATAAGCCGAAGTGGAGCCCATTTCCGGACCAGCTGCACGGTGAAAAGGCAAAGGCGGCACAGCTGCTGACCGCCACCGGGAAGATGGTGCGAGTCAAGGTCGGCAGCGGAACCATCGAGCTACCTTTGTGGGTGCATCCCGGTCAGGCCGAAGGCACCGTCACTGTGAACCTCGGATACGGCCGTGAATACGGCGGTGCGGTGGCGAAGGGAGCGGGCTTTAACGTCTATCCCATCAGGACGAGCGATACGCAGTGGCTCAGCCCGAGCGTGACTCTGGAGACGACGGGAAAGCGTTATCAGCTGGCGAGCACGCAGCGTAACGCGAACATCGTTCTGGAAGGCCAGGAGGCGAAGAATCGCCACCTGGTTCGAACCGCCACGATTTCGGCATACAACAAGGATCCGAAGCTCATCGAGTCGATGGGCCATGCGGAGATGCAGGAGATCTCGTTCTATCCAGGGTATGCCTACGATGGCATCGCCTGGGGAATGGCCGTGGATCTATCTTCCTGCACCGGCTGCAACGCCTGCGTCATCGCCTGTCAGGCGGAGAACAACATCCCGACGGTGGGCAAGGATCAGATCAGCCGCGGGCGCGAGATGCATTGGCTGCGCATCGACCGCTACTACGAGGGCAGCATCGACAACCCTCGGATTCACTCCCAGCCCATCTCCTGCATGCAGTGTGAGCAGGCTCCGTGTGAGGTCGTTTGCCCTGTCGCGGCGACGGTGCATAGCGAGGAGGGGCTGAACGACATGGTGTACAACCGTTGCGTCGGCACTCGCTACTGCTCCAACAACTGCCCTTATAAGGTTCGCCGCTTCAACTTCCTGCGCTACTCCAACGATGAGAGCGATCCGCTCGTCGCCATGAGCCGCAATCCGGACGTCACGGTTCGTACCCGAGGCGTGATGGAGAAATGCACCTACTGCGTGCAGCGGATCAAGGAAGCCCGCAGCGAGGCGCGGGTAGATGCCAACGAGCCCGGCAGAAAGATCAATGAAGACGATCTGCTGACCGCGTGCCAGGAAGTCTGCGCCACTGACGCCATCGCTTTCGGCGATATCAACGACGAAAACAGTCGGGTGGCGAAGTGGAAGGCGACGAATCTGAACTACTCCCTTTTGGAGGAGCTAGGAACTCGCCCGCGGACGACCTACCTCGCCAAATTGCGCAACCCGAACCCTGTGTTGGAGCCGGAGGAGGCCGATCATCATGGCAGTCATTGAGCAACCCTATCCCTCCAGCAGGCCGGCCGATGAGCCGCTGGTTGGGCCGGGCAATGACCACGGAACGGTAACCGATCGAATCGCGGGGGTGGTCTTCGGTAAGACCCCCCTGTGGTGGTTCGGTATTTTTGCCTTCGCCGGCGGCCTGCTCACTCTGTTGGGTTATAGCGTCGTCTACCTGCTGTTTACCGGTACCGGTATTTGGGGCCTGAATATCCCGGTGGGCTGGGGCTTTGCGATCATCAACTTCGTTTGGTGGATCGGCATTGGCCATGCCGGAACCTTGATCTCGGCCATTCTGCTGCTGCTCAATCAGGGATGGCGAACATCGATCAACCGCTTCGCCGAGGCCATGACCCTCTTTGCGGTGGCCTGCGCCGGTCTGTTCCCGATTTTGCATACCGGTCGCCCCTGGCTGGCGGCGTACTGGCTGCTGCCGTACCCCAACACGATGGCTCTGTGGCCCCAGTTCCGCAGTCCGCTGATCTGGGATGTGTTCGCGGTCTCTACGTACTTCACGATTTCGCTGCTCTTCTGGTACGTCGGCCTGATTCCCGACCTCGCCACGATGCGCGACATGGCGAAGAACAAGGTCGTGAAGACCATCTACGGCATGTTTGCGATGGGATGGCGAGGCTCTGCCGCCCACTGGCATAATTACGAATCCGCCTACCTGCTGCTGGCGGGCGTCTCGACTCCCCTGGTGCTCTCCGTGCACACGGTGGTGAGTTTCGACTTCGCCGTCGCCCAGGTCTTTGGATGGCACGCCACGATCTTCCCGCCTTACTTCGTCGCCGGCGCCATCTACGCTGGTTTCGCAATGGTGCTGCTGCTGGCGATTCCGATCCGCAAGGTCTTCCATCTCGAGGACTACATCACCATCAAGCATCTCGAGAATATGGGTAAGATCACGCTGGCGACCGGCATGATCGTGTCCTACGGGTACTTCGTGGAGGTCTTCATCGGCTTCTACAGCGGGAACCAATACGAGGAATTCATGATCCTCAACCGCATCACAGGGCCCTATCGAGAAGAGTGGTTTGCGCTGATCTTCTGCAACGCCATCGCACCGCAGGTCTTCTGGTTCAAGAAGTTGAGAAGGTCGCCTCTGGTGCTCTTCATCGTTTCGATCATCGTCTCCATCGGGATGTGGTTGGAACGCTTCATCATCGTGGTCACCAGTCTGCACCGGGACTTCCTGCCGAGCTCTTGGGGACTTTACGAAGGCACCTTCTGGGATTGGTCGCTGTACATCGGGACCTTCGGCCTCTTCCTCTCGCTCTTCTTCCTCTTCATCCGGTTCGTGCCGATGATCAACATCTTCGAGATGCGCACCATCCTGCCTAAGCAGCAGCGCCAAGGAGAGACCTGATGCACACTCCTCAGGAAGAATCGCCGCTCTATGGTCTGATGGCGGAGTTCACCACCGAGTACGAGTTTGTGGAGGCCTGCGAAAGAAGCTACGAGGCCGGCTATCGCAAGCAAGACGGGTTCTCCCCGTATCCTGTAGAGGAAGCGTCCCACGCCCTTGGACACCACAAGTCTTGGGTTCCTACGCTGGTGCTTTGCGCGGGGATCTGTGGAGCCTGCGCGGGATTCGGGTTGCAGTATTGGACTCAGGCGGTGGACTACACGATGAATATCGGTGGCCGACCCTTCAATAGCTGGCCAGCCTTTATTCCGGTGACCTTCGAGGTGACGATCCTCTTCGCCGGAATTACCGCAGTGGTGGGGATGCTCGCTCTCAACGGCCTGCCTCGCCCCCACCATCCGGTATTCAACGTTCCGAGCTTCGTTCGGGCTTCTCGGGATCGTTACTTCTTGCTCATCGAAGCGGAAGATCCGCAGTTCGACCGTGAACACACCGAGGCCTTCTTGCGCAGCCTCGACCCAACGGAGGTGACGGAAGTTGAACGCTAAAACGTTCCTGCGCGGCGGAGGTGTGTGGGCCGGTCGCGGTATCCACGTCTTCGCGCTGGCGTTCCTTCTCCTGGCAAGTGTGGGTTGTCGTCAGGACATGCACAACCAATACAAGTTCGAGGTCTACGAAGAGAACCCCTTCTTTGAGAACGGTATGTCTTCGCGGCCACCGCTGCCGCATACGGTGGCCCGGGGGCAGCTGGTTGAGGATCCCGTGCTTCACACCGGGCTGACCGAGAGCCTGGAGCCCTCGCCGTCGTATCCCTTCGAGATCGATCGGGCGGCTCTCTATCGCGGGCAGCGTCGCTACGAGCAGATTTGCTCGCCTTGCCACGACCGGGTCGGCTCGGGCAACGGCATGATCGTGCAGCGTGGCTACAAGCAGCCAACCTCCTTCCATGACCCTCGCCTGCGTGCCGAGATGCCGGGTTACTTCGTCAGCGTGATGACCAAGGGGTACGGTCAGATGGGGGCATACGCTCACATCCTCTCAGTGCATGATCGCTGGAGGGTTGCGGCCTACATTCAGGCTCTGCAGTTAAGCCAATCGGCACGGGCCGTTGAGCTGACGGCAGAGGATTTGGAAGCGGTGGCAACCAATGAAGTGGCTGCCCACGGCGGCAATGATTACGATGGCGACGGCTCCGATACCGGTACGTTGTCCGCTACTGGCGCTTCACCATCTGCTGAGAGTAACGTTGCGCACTTGTCGGGGGCGAAATGAGCGAGCAAGTCATTGAATTGAGTGCGGAGCGCTTCCAGGCGCCAGCGAGCCTCGGCAGGATCCAGGCCATCGCTCTGGTGGTCGGCATCCTCGGCGTTGCCAGCTCAGCCTTTTTCTACACCCAGGATCCGAAGACCTTTCTGACGTCTTATCTGGTGGCCTGGGTCTTCTTCCTGAGCATCTCTCTCGGCTGTCTGGGCCTGATGATGATCCAGCACCTGACCCAGGGCGATTGGGGTCTCACGGCGCGACGCATCAACGAAGCCTCCGCCGGAACCCTGGTTTTGCTGGCCGTGGGATTCGTGCCGATCGCTCTGGGCATGAAGAAGCTCTTCAAGTGGCTCGATCCGGACCTTCAGGCCCACGATCAATTCGTGCAGGCGAAGCTCTGGTTTCTCAACGAGCCGGGCTTCCTCGGACGAGGAGTGCTGTACTTCGTGGTCTGGTGTGGTCTCGCCTTCTTTCTTCGCCACTACTCGAAGCGGCAGGAAGAGACGCGAGATTTTCAGTGGATCATTCGTAGTCGGAGAGTGAGCGGGTTCGGCATTGTCGCCCTTGCGGTCACCGCGACCCTCGCTTCCTTCGATTACCTGATGTCCCTCGACCCCCATTGGTACTCCAGCCTCTACGGGGTGTACTTCATGGGCTCATGTGCTGTCGGTGGCATGACCTTCATGATTCTCATCGGCACCTGGCTGTCCCAGAGCGATCCGATGGATAAAGTGCTCGATGCGGACATCTTCCACGCTCAGGGTAAGCTTCTGCTGGCCTTCACGATGGTGTGGGCCTACTTCACGGTCTCTCAGCTGATCATTACCTGGTCTGGAAACCTGCCGGAAGAAGTGCTGTGGTATCAGCACCGTACGGGTCATGGCTGGGGAGTCATCGCCATCGGCGGAGCCTTCCTTCACTTCTTCGTGCCCTTCTTGCTCCTGCTCTCGCGCCCGCTGAAGAGGCGTCAAGGTACCTTGGTTTGGGTGGCGGCGCTGCTGTTGGGCGCCCACTGGCTGGACTACTTTTGGCAGGCGATTCCAAACTTCCGAGAGCATTTCAGCCTTGCCCTCACCGACGTGACGACGGTGCTTGGAATCGGGGGACTGTGGCTGTGGTTCTTCCTCTTCCTGTTCAGCAAGCGCCCTATCGCGCCTATCCATGATCCTTATCTGCCGGAGGCCATCGAACGATGAGTGCCCCAAGCAGCGATCACCACTCTGCCGACCTTGGCGAGATCCACGATCCGGCGGCTCCTCCTTACGACCGGGAGCTCAGCCGTAGAGTGATCTCTTATTCCATCGTGGCTCTCACCATCATGAGCCTGCTGGGCTTCCTGGTAGGCAAGGTCAGCTACGATGTGTTCATCCCCGCCCTGGAGGCCAATGATCCAGAGCCTCTGCCGATCGCCGCGGCGAACGAGCGTCGGCTCCCACCGACTCCGCGTCTTCAAGAGTTTCCTCCGACGGACGACATCGAAGCCTTCCACGAGTGGGAAGATCGTCGTCTCGAGTCGTACGCGGTGCTGAGCGAAGAGGAAGAAACCTTCCAGATTCCCGTGGAGCGAGCGATAGAGCTTTTGGTGGAGCGTGGTTTGCCCGTAAGCGGTGATCTTGAGGATGCAACCCGGGAAATCTTTGGCGAAGGCCAAGACACGGTAGATGTGCCGCAGCAGGTCAATGTGCCTGCCGGCGCGGAAGGTAACGGCGGAGGCAATTAGTTTGCGTCGATTCCTCTTCTGTCTGGCAGTGTTCAGCACCTCGATGCTCATGACCATGGAGGCATCGGGCCAGGCAATGCCTATGGCGCCGACTGCGTCCAGCCAGCCGGATCAATTTGCTGGTGTCGAAATCGTTCAGCGCCTCGGAGAGAGTCTTCCGCTAGATGCGCGCTTCGTGGACTCCACCGGCGCTCCAGTGACCCTCGGTGGCCTGCTTGACGATAAACCGGCGGTGCTGGCTCTGGTTTACTACGAATGTCCCATGCTGTGCGGAATGATTCTCCACGGGATGACGACTACCCTGCGGACCGTCGATCTTCAGCCCGGCGAGGACTACAACATCATCGTAGTCAGCTTTGACCCTGGAGAAACTCCAGAGATGGCCGCTGTGGCCAAACAGCGCTCCATCGACCTTTATAAGGAAGGAGCCTCCCCAGAGGCCTGGCATTTTCTTACCGGGGATGCAATTGAGACTCGCCGCCTCGCCGAGGCGGTGGGCTTTTCCTATACCTACGACGAAGCCACCGATGAATGGGCGCACTCCAGTGCAATCATGGTGATTACGCCCCAGGGCCTGGCTTCGTCCTATTACTACGGCGTTCAATACTCCTCTCGCGACGTACGCCTCGGTTTGGTGGAGGCTGCCAATAACAGCATTGGCAGTCCGGTGGATCAGCTCCTGCTGCTCTGCCTCACTTACGATCCGACGGTAGGTAAGTACAGCGCGACGGTCTTGGGCGTTCTGCGAATCGCCGCGGTGCTCACCATCATTGCTCTGGTCATCCTCTTCATCGTGTTGACGCGCAGCGGCGGAAACTCCAATAAGAACTCGAACCGGCCAAGTCCGGTAGGAGTCGCGTAGAAATGCTGGAAAACATGCCCCTGTTCCCGGAACAGGCATCCACCATCGCTCATGAAGTAGATGCCCTCTACCTCGTTGCCGTTGGCATTAGCGTCTTCTTCTCGGTACTGATCTTTGCGGCGGCGATTGCCTTTGCGCTGAAATTCAAGCGCAAATCGGAAGACCATGTCGGAACCCCAGAGAAATCTTCCCTCGCGTTGGAGATCACCTGGTCTGTCATTCCCCTGATCATCGCCCTGGGCCTCTTCGCCTGGGGAACCAAGGTGTTTATCCATGCCTCGAAGCCTCCCGCGGACGCGGTGGAGTACTTCGCTGTCGGCAAGCAATGGATGTGGAAGTTCCAGCATCCCAACGGCTATCGAGAAATCAACGACTTTCACGTTCCCGCAGGGGTGCCCATCAAGGTCACCGTGACCTCTGAAGACGTGATTCACGATCTCTTCTTCCCCTCTTTCCGGGTGAAGACCGATGCGGTGCCAGGCCGCTACAACACTGTGTGGTTCGAGGCGACCAAGCCGGGCAAATATCATCTCTTCTGTGCCGAATACTGCGGCGCCGAGCACTCGCGGATGATCGGGTCGATCTACGTGATGGAGGCGAATGAGTATGAGCAGTGGCTGGATGATCGCCCCTCCGCCGGCAAACCCTCCGTCGCTTCGGGGCAGCAGCTGTTCGAAAACCTCGCCTGCGCCACCTGCCATCGTTTTGATTCAGGACCGCGTGGTCCCGCCCTTCGCGATCTAGAGGGGTCCGAAGTACGGCTCGCCGACGGCAGCAAGATCAAGCGCTCCGATACCTATCTCCGCGAGGCGATTCTCAACCCGGGAGCCAAGATTGTGGCGGGGTTCGATGCTCTGATGCCGCCCTACCAGGGTCAGCTTTCGGAGGAGCAGCTCCTCACCCTGATCCAGTACATCAAGACCATTGATCAAAGCAGTCCTCAGGGCGTGGTTGCAGACTCGGTCGAGACCGACGAGGCCAGCCCGGAAGAGGTCACTGCAGAAGCAGAGGCGGTCACCGCCTCCGGTGGCCCAGCCGCCGCTACTGGCGAAGATTCCTCCATCGAAGAAATCCAAGGGTGAAGACACCATGAGCGCTAGCACAGACGCCATCGCCCAGCCCAAGACGAATTACCTCAACGCAACTCACGGTCTGAAGTCTTGGCTGCTGACCACCGATCACAAGCGAATCGGGCTGCTTTACCTGATCTCGGTCTCGATTTTCTTCGTGCTCGGCGGTCTGTTCGCGTCCTTGATTCGAATTGAACTGGCGACCCCCGCCGGGGACCTCGTCGAAGGCAACACTTACAACCGCATGTTCACCGCCCACGGCGTGATCATGATCTTCTTCTTCCTGCTGCCCTCGATTCCGGCGGTGCTGGGCAACTTCCTGCTGCCGATCATGATCGGTGCAAAGGATGTTGCCTTCCCGAAACTCAACCTCGCTAGCTGGTACGTCTACATGGCTGGTGGCACGTTCACCATGATCGCCATGGTCAACGGTGGCATCGACACCGGTTGGACGTTCTATACGCCCTTCTCCTCGACCTTCTCGAACTCTCAGGTGATGACGGCTGCGATCGGCATCTTCATTACCGGATTCTCGTCGATTCTGACCGGGCTGAACTTCGTGGTGACGATTCACCGCATGCGAGCGCCGGGTATGACCTGGTTCCGGATGCCGCTCTTCATCTGGGGCATGTACGCCACCAGCGTGATTATGGTGCTCGGAACCCCGGTGGTTGCCATCACCATCCTTCTGCTCGCCCTTGAGCGGGGGCTCGGTTTCGCGATCTTCGATCCCGCCCGTGGTGGTGATCCGGTGCTCTTCCAGCATCTCTTCTGGTTCTACTCTCACCCGGCGGTCTACATCATGATTCTGCCGGGAATGGGCGTCATCTCGGAGATCATCGCAGCTTTTTCGCGCAAGCGGATCTTCGGTTACCGCTTCGTGGCCTACGCGAGTATCGGTATCGCGATTCTGGGCTTCTTCGTCTGGGGTCATCATATGTTCGTGACCTCCCAGTCGATCTATAGCGGCATCGTTTTCTCGGTGCTCACTATGCTGGTGGCGGTGCCCTCGGCGATCAAGACTTTCAACTGGACCGCGACCCTCTTTAAAGGCTCGGTCTCGTTGGACACCCCGATGCTCTACGCCCTCGGCTTCATCGGTTTGTTCACCATTGGTGGCCTTACCGGAGTCATGCTGGCGACTCTTGGTATCGACATCCACGTCCACGACACCTACTTCGTGGTGGCTCACTTCCACTATGTGATGGTGGGCGGTGCGATTCTGGCGTACCTCGCGGGGATCCACTTCTGGTGGCCCAAGATGTTTGGTCGACTGTACTCAGCCTTCTGGTCGAAGATCTCGGCGGCCTTGGTTTTCATCGGTTTCAACCTGACCTTCTTCCCCCAGTTCATCCTTGGCTATCTCGGAATGCCGCGGCGCTACCACACCTATCCTGAGGAGTTCCAGGTGCTGAATGTGCTCTCCAGCGCGGGGGCTTCGGTTCTCGCCGTTGGCTTCCTTCTGCCGGCGGTCTACCTCACCTGGTCGCTGCTCTATGGCCCGAAGAGTAGCCAGAACCCGTGGGGAGCCACGGGCCTGGAATGGGAAGTGGCGGACTCTCCTCCCACCACCTTCAATTTCGATGAGATTCCCGTCGTGACGGCAGATGCCTACGACTACACCAAGAAGGAGGCGGAAGTTGTCTAGTCACTCCGACGCTCTCTGGGCACACCAATTCGAGAGCTTCGATCAGCAGCGAGAGTCGACCTCCCTCGGGATGTGGCTGTTCATCGGCCAGGAGATCATGTTCTTCGGCGGTCTCTTTGCTGCCTATCTGGTGTACCGGATCAGCAACCCTCTGATTTTCAAGGTGGCCAGCTCCGAGCTCAGCGTCTTGTGGGGAGGCATCAATACCGCGGTGTTGATTCTCAGCTCCTTCACGATGGCGATGGCGGTGCGAGAGGCGCAGCTGGGCAGAGGTAAGAAGACAGCGATCTTCTTGCTCCTCACCCTAGTTCTCGGCCTTGGTTTCGTTGGAATCAAATCGATCGAGTACTCGTCAAAATTCGAGCATCATCTGATCCCCGGCCAAGAATTCGAGTGGCACCCGTACAACGAGCAACAGGTTGCGGCCTACGAAGAACTCAAGGCGACGACCGGATATACGGAAGAGTTCATTCAGTCCAGGATGGAGCTGTTCTTCTCGATCTACTTCGCCATGACGGGGCTTCATGCCCTCCATATGCTCATCGGCGTAGGGTTGATCATCTGGCTCTTGCCCAGGGCTTTAAGGAATGAATTCAACGCGGATTACCATAATCCAGTGGAGTGCTTTGGGCTCTACTGGCATTTTGTGGATCTCGTATGGATTTTCTTATTCCCTCTGCTCTATCTGCTCGGGCGAAACATCTGATCGCCGCATTCTGCGACACCACTTCAGGATTTGAGGTTAGGAATCATGTCGTCCTCTTCTGATTCGTCCCATTCGCTGCACATCGAGCCGATCAGCACCTACCTGGGCATTCTGGGCGCGCTCATCGTTCTCACGGTGGTCACCGTGCTGGTCGCCTATGAAGATTTCGGTCACCTCAACGACGTGGTCGCGGTGGGCTTGGCTAGCACCAAGGCTACCCTGGTGATCACCTTCTTCATGCATGCCCGGCATGCCACGAGAGCGGTAAAGTGGACCTTGGCTCTGTCCATCTTCTTCCTGGTGGTGATGTTCGTCTACATCCTGATGGACTACTACACTCGAGGCCTATTGGACGTTTTCGGTAAGTAGAAGAGTTCTCGATCCAGGGGGGCGGTCGAAACTCGACGCATTGTGGTCTTCGCCCCAAGCAGAGCCCCGGAAGCGTCCACTGCCGCTGCCGGGGCTTTTCGTCCATAAGCCAACTAGCCCGTCAACTATGGCTAAGAACGAGACATTGCTCGATCTCCTGCTGGAGGTTCAATCCCTAGACCGCGTACCGCGGGCGGGCTACATTCTGCGCGGTATACCGGACGCTGAGTCGGTCTCTGAGCACAGCTGGCACCTGGCCTTTCTGGTGTGGATCCTGGCTGACTCGGAGCCCACCGTCGACGCCTCGAGGGCGATTCCTATGGCTCTGCTCCACGACGTCGCCGAGGTGCGCTTCGGGGACATTCCCCGAACCGCCGCGCGCTATCTCGGTGAGGGGGTGAAGGGACAGGCAGAGAGCCGCGCGATGAAGGAAATCCTAGCTCCCCTAGGGGATCGATCTCAGGAGCTCTTCGACGAATATCGCCGCGGAGAAAGTCCTGAAGCCCGCTTCGTCAAAGCCTGCGACAAGCTCCAGTTGATGATCAAGATCTCGGCATACGAAGGCTGGGGAGCCAAGGGACTCGACGAGTTCTGGAATAACGCGGGCGATCGACCGGGAGAAGAGTTCGATTCTGTCGCGAAGGTATTCGCCGGCCTGCTGGAGCGGCGGGGCTGAATCGCCAATCTGAGCTCCGGGCACCAGGCTTGCGGGAGAGCAGCAATCCCTAGAGTCTAAAGGGCTCTGGACAGGAGCTTCCCAAGCTTCCCATTGCCCATCTCGGCTGGCTCCAATGTTTCAAAGTGGGTCCGCGGCTCATCGCGTAGGCTCAAGATAAACTACCCACCCGTCGACGCCGCATCGAAGCGTCGACTTCTGCTTCCGCCGAAGGTCCTATGAGTACGCCCTTGGCCCCAAGTTCACCGCCTCTTTCCGGAGCTCGAGCTAAGATGAGCTCTTCCTCGATACACCCAATGTCCACCGGAAGCCAAGATATAGCTGAACCCCGGGAGCATCATCTGCGGGGTGACCTGATGGAGCTCACCCGAGTTCGCCTGAACTTTATGGTGGTGCTCACGACCGGTATCGGGTTTTTGCTGGCGGTCGATACCTCGCCATTTCCTCTGGCTCTCTTCGCCTGGGCGGTGGTTGGTACGGCTTTGGTGGCGGCTGGCTCCTCAGCACTGAATCAGGTGATGGAGAGAGAAGGCGATTCCCGCATGCCGAGAACCGCCGATCGTCCGCTGCCGACCGGCCGGATGACTTCAGGAACCGCCTTCGTCATCGGCAGCGGGCTCTCTCTTCTCGGTCTCGGAATGCTGGCCTGGCAGGTGAACCTGCTGACCTGCGTACTGGCCTTGGGAACTCTGCTGAGCTACCTGTTCCTGTATACGCCGCTCAAGCGCCGCTCCTCGCTGGCAACAATTATCGGTGCCGTGCCCGGCGCGATTCCGCCGATGATGGGATGGACGGCGGTTCGAGGCACCATCGATCTTGGGGCCTGGGCTCTGTTCGGGATTCTCTTCTTCTGGCAGCTTCCGCATTTCCTGGCCATCGCCTGGGTCTATCGGGATGACTACGAGCGTGGCGGGATGCCGATGCTCACGGTGGTGGATCGAGAGGGCTTTATCACCGCTCGCCAAATGATTCTCTACTGCGCTGTCTTGATTCCTGTGAGCTTGCTCACCACCGTCGCCGGCGTCACCGGGGTGCTTTATCTGATCGCGGCGATCCTGCTGGGCCTTGCCTACCTATGGCCTTGCTTCACTTTCGCCAAATATCGTGATGTGCCTCACGCCAAGCGCCTGATGATCGCTTCCGTGCTCTATCTTCCGGCCCTCTTGGGCGCGATGCTCATCGATCGACTGCTGCTATGACCCAGGACGTTGAGAGCTCATTAGCTCGAAGAGGCTCGACGAGCATGTACGGTAATTTCGCCAAAGAGAGCAAGGGTTGAGCATGTCTCGCCAGCCACAAACTCGCCATTCCCTACACTGGGTAAGGGTCTTTGGCTGGCTGACCGTCGCGGCGATGGTGGCCGCCCTCGGGGTGACTTATTGGTTGTCCGATGGCTCGGCCGAGAGCAGCCGGGTTTCTCTGCAGCCCGCAGACGGCTTGATCACGGCAGGCGATCTGCCGGAGCTTCCGATCTACGGCGAGCTGCCGTCCTTCGAGCTGGTGAATACTCAGGGCGACCTGGTGAGCCTGGAAACACTGAAAGGCAAGCCCTTCATCGCGGACTTTGTCTTCACTCGCTGTCAGGGGACCTGCCCGGTCCTCAGCCGGAAAATGGCTCAGCTGCAGAGTCGCCTACCCCAGCCGCCTCCTGTCCGCTTCCTCTCTTTCTCCGTAGACCCAGACCACGACACTCCAGAAGTGCTGGCAGAGTACGCTGAATCTCTCGGCGCTGGCCCGGATTGGTGGTTCTTGTCCGGTGATCGAGAGAGAACCTATGATTTGATCCGCCGGGGCTTCAAGCTGGGGGTCTCTCAGGCGGAAGAATCCCCCTCTTCGGCAGCGGAGCCCATCGTGCACTCCACGCGCTTTGTCCTGGTGGATTCTGAAAGCCGGATTCGTGGCTACTACGAAGCCTTTGAGCCCGAAAAGCTAGATCAGCTACTGCTAGATTTGGAACAGCTTCTTTAGGGTCTGTTTCGATGGGCGTCCTGATGGTTTCGTTGACCCGAGTGTTCTGATGCCGAAGCGAGGCTTCCTTTCCTTGGGCTAAACGCCTGCTTTTCCGCATCCCCACCTTTCCCCTTCCCCCAACTTCTTCGAACTCTTTCCCTCCCGAGGCCCCACCATGTACCGACGCCACGAAGTGATCCCGTCCCAATCGATGGGGCGCCCAATGCATCTCTGGTGCTACGGACATTGGGGGCCCGCCGTCTTGGCCTTCCCCACCGCTGCCGGGATGGCTCATGAGTGGGACCGCCAGGGCATGGTAGAAGCGCTGCGTCCGCTGATCGACGGCGGTCGTCTGAAGCTCTATTGCTCCGAGAGCAACGTTGCGGAGGCTTGGACTCGTCAGGAAGGGGCGCCCTGGTGGCGAATTCAGCGGCACCAGGCCTTTGAGACCTATGTGCTCCAGGAGCTCGCCCCCTGGATCCGCGCCGACTGCGGCTCGAAGAAGACGCCCATCGGGGTGACTGGCGCTTCCCTCGGTGGCTATTATGCGGCGAATTTCGCGCTGAAGAATCCGGAAGCCTTTCCTTGGGCCCTCTGCATGAGCGGGCGCTACAACATGCAGGGCTTCACCGGGGGCTTCTCCAACCTGGATGTCTACTTCAATAATCCGCTGGCCTACGTGCCCAACCTCGACGGGCCCTCGCTCGCTCGGGTGCAGAAGCACGCGCACCTGGTCTTGGTCTGTGGCCAGGGCAAGTGGGAAGAAGGCTGTATCGAGGAGACCCACGCCTTGGCCAACGTCTTGGCGGCGAAGGGAATCTCCCACCAGCGAGACATCTGGGGCTACGACGTCTCCCACGATTGGTATTGGTGGCGCCTTCAGGCTCAGTACCACATCGGCCAGCTGGTGGGCTGATCTGCAGGAGTCGCCGAGGTCCGGTACGCCGAAGTTCGGTGCGCCGAGGTCAGCAGCGCAGCGGTTAGCGCGGGTCGAGCTGATCGAAGAAGCGCTCGATTCGTTCCGCGTTGGTGCCGACATCCCCTAATCCGACACGAGAGACGCTCCTCACGTCGACGATGGATCCGACAACGCCGCCGTCCGGCCCCGAGAGCGGCCGGATGCGCACGCTGACGTCGTCGGTGAAGCGATACAGCTCAGTACTCTCGGTGGCCTCGAAACGATGCTCCGTCGCGAGGCGCCAGGTCACCTGCCATCCGAGGGCCTGGGCGGCCGCCAACGAGCGCTGGTAGGCGACATCTGGCTGGATATTGAGCTCCAGAGGGCGAAGCTCTGGGTAACCTTCTCGCTGAAGGCTGGCGGTGTTTTCCAGCCCGTCGGGGTAGTCGAGAGACCTGCCTTGATTGGCCACCAACGTCTGGGCGTGGATGAAAACCGGGGGATCGTCGATATTGGTGGTGAGGTCGTGGATCGGCGGCACCTTCGCGGCTTGCGCTCCGGGAATCGCAAGGGCGAGGAGCAGGGCGATGCCAAAGAGCGTGGCGACGATCGCTAGGCCGCGCCCCTCCTTGATACCCCGGCTCCAGCCCCGGAACAGAGCGACGGCACCGAGGCAGGCAGTGAGAGTACCGCAAAGAAAGAGGGCGCTGGTGGCAACTCGAAAGCCAATGAGAGGGGAGAGTGCGGCGTAGTGGGCGCCGAGGGTGGTGCCGGCAGCCACTAGAACACCGAGGATCCCAAGACCGAGAGCGAGGCGAGCGAGGGGGGAGGAGGAAGCAGCCATAGCTACAGCATATCCCGAGATCGAGATGCCTTTGAGCGCCTACCGCGCCCCTTCCCAAAGGGTGCAGGATGCGTGGTTTGGTCGGGTACTTTCCCAGAGTTGTGGGAGGTCGAATCGTTTGAGCACAGGAATCCGGTAGACCCTCTGAGCATCGCTTCGCTACAGTGGGGCCATCATGGTTGGCCAAATCACTCCGCAAGAGTTCCACGCCGAAGGTCTCCTGCCGCCGGCGACAGAGATGGCGACCGCGCTGGAGAAGCGAGATCCTGATTACGATGGCCGCTTTATCTTTGGCGTCCTCTCGACTGGAATCTACTGTCGGCCGTCCTGCCCTGCCCGCAGACCGCTGCCGAAGAACGTTCGTTTCTATCTCGGGCCTCCAGAGGCGAGGGCGGCGGGGTTGCGTCCCTGTCGTCGATGCCTTCCGGATCGATCCGCGGATGCGGACGCTCAGGAGATCGAGGCTTTGCTGGCTAGGCTGGATCAGGATCCCGCGGCCTACGCCGGGGTAGAGGATCTCGCGACGGATCTAGGAATCGGCCTTTCGAAACTCAACGCCTGGCTGCGTCGGCACGTTCACGAGACCCCCGGTCGCCGACTGCTGCAGGCCCGGCTGGAGAGTGCACGGCAGCGCCTGCTGCGGAGCGATGAGACGGTGGCGGCCATCGCCTACGATGTGGGCTTCGAGAGCCTCTCGTCCTTCACGGAGCGATTTCGCGCCGCGTACCATCTCTCGCCGAGCGCCTTTCGAGGCTTGCGGGATGCAGCGAGCTTCCGTCTCTCTCTGCCTCAGGGCTACGAGACCCAGGGAGCTCGAAGCTACCTCGGGCGAGACCCTGCCGGGACCTTCGCTTCTGCCGACGGAGAGCACTTCGCTTTTGGCCTGCGCTATCGGGATTCGATCTATCGAGATTCGGTCCATCGGGTGCGCGGTCGTTTCGTCGGGCAGAGCGTGGAGTGCGAGGTCGAAGGCGCTAGCCCCTTACCGGAAGGGGTAGCGGCGCAGGCACACCGACATCTTCTGCGGTGGATCGGCCTGAGCCGAGATCCGCTGCCTTATCGTCGCTTTGCCGAGCGTCGGGAGCCACTCCAGGCCTTGGTTCAAGACCGCCCTCTACTGTGTCTCTACGGCCCTGGGGACCCATTCCTCGCCCTCTTGTGGACGATTCTGGGACAGCAGGTCACCCTCGGATTTGCCTCGACCCTGCTAGCGCGCCTGGGAGCCCTCGCTGGAGCCCCGGTGGGTGGAGGGCTGCACGCGCCACCGCGTCCGGAGGACGTGGCGGCGCTAGATGAAGACTCCCTGCGCGAGATCCAGCTCTCTCGCTCGAAGGCCAGCTACGTGCGCGGCGTCGCGCGAGCGGTGGCCGAGGGGGATCTGGATCTTGAAGGTTTCCGACGCTCCACCGCCACCCTTACTCGACAGCGCCTGCTGGCGCAGCGGGGGCTCGGCCCCTGGTCGGTGAACTACTTGATGCTTCGCGCCTTCGGCTTTGGGGATGCTCTCCCGGTGGGAGACGCTGGCCTCGCCCGAGGCTTGGTCTCCTTCCTGCAGCTCGAACAGCGGCCCGATGCAAAAGAGCAGGCCCGCCTGATGGCACCCTTCGCGCCCTACCGTGGCTGGACCACCCTCTACCTTTGGCACCTCGCCATGGAGGCTTGATGATGTCTATAGCAGCACCGCACTCTTCTTCCGATGCCGCGGCTCGCCTCGAGCGCCCGCTTGCCGCCAACGCCGCTAGTCCTTCCCAGGGTGCCTTCGAATCGCCCCGCGGCCCCCTCTCCATGGCGACGCTGGAGACGCCCTGTGGCTGGTTGCTGGCGGTTTCGGACTCGGAGGGCGCCGCGGTTGCGGCGCAATTCAGCGCTCAGCCGGCAGCCGCCGAGGAGCGACAGAAGCTCGCTACTCGACTCGGTACCCCTTGGGCGCCGGACGAGCAGCCCGTCTCTCTTCTGGTCACCCAGCTGGAAGAATACTTCCGTGGCGAGCGCCGGGTTTTCGACCTGCCGCTGCGCCCTCCTGGAACGGCCTTTCGGCACCGGGTGTGGGGTCAGCTCCTCGGGCTCTCCTTCGGCGAGACCTGCAGCTATGGAGAGCTGGCGGTCACCTGCGGAGATCCAAAGGCCAGCCGCGCTGTAGGAGCAGCGAACGGCGCCAATCCGCTACCGATCATCATTCCCTGCCATCGGGTGCTGGCCTCCACGGGACTCCTCCACGGCTATGCCGGCGGCCTGGACCGCAAGGCCTGGCTGCTGCGCCACGAGGGCATCTCGGTCGTCGGCGACGAGAGCTCGCAGCTGCGCCTCGATCTGACCTGAGATCAGCGCGCCGCCGTAGGGGGCCTCGGCGAACGAGGTAGCTGTCGCGGCGAATCAGTTCGGCGGTAGCCGTCAATCGATAGGGGCAATGCTAGTCGACAGGGTCAATGCGCTCCGTCAGACCCCTCTCGAGGAAACGCTGACAGCGATCGCGGTCAGGAGTCTCCCGAATCGTCCTGTACGGCGGGATGGACGGCTGGGTCGACAACCGCCTGCCCGGAGGCATCGAGCTCGTGCACCAGCATGTAGCGACTCATGCCGCGAAGGTATTGAAAGGGCTCTGGTGACGCCTGCCGGGCGTTGGTGAGCTGGTTGAGCTTGGAATCGAGATCATCGATGAAGTGCAGGGCGATGGCCTCTGCGGTCATCGGCTCCACCGGCGCACCATATTCATAGCGCCCCTGATGGGAGAGCACCAGGTGCTCGAGGTGGAGCTGAAGCTCCGGCGGAAAGTCTTTCACCTCTCCACAGCATTCGCGGATCATGTCGCGGCCCAGCACCACGTGCCCCACTAGTCGGCCGACGGGAGTGTAATCGTTCGCCGGCATGGCTCCGATCTCGTGGATCTTTCCAAGATCATGGAAGAACGCTCCGATGAGCACCAATTCCCGGTTGAGCTGAGGGAAGTGCTGGCATACCGCCAGCGCTAGCTCCATCATCGAGACGGTGTGTTCGAGCAGGCCTCCGCGGTAGGCGTGATGCATCGTCTTTGCTGCCGGATGCTCCCGCAGAGCGTCGCCGAAACGCTCGAGGCCGCGTTCGGCGAGAGCCTTCAAGGGCGCTGAGGTGATCGAGTCCAACGCCTTCTCTAGGCGTCCGTAAAGCTGGTCGATGTCCTCTTTGGTGGACGGAATGAGCAGCGATTCGTCGAAACCATATTGCCGATCCTCTTCCTTCGCCTGTCGACAGTGGTCGAGGTTGATCTGCAGCTGATCGCGGTAGTTGCGTACCGAACCGCGGAAGGCGATGAAGTCGTGGGCCGCGTATTCTCCAGCCAACGCCGGGCTGTTGGCCCAGACTTTTCCGACGATGGAGCCGCTGGAGTCCGCCAGCTCGATGTCGAGGTAGTCATTCCCGTTTCGATCTTGGCGCCGCTCTTTCTTCGACAGTAGCGCGAAACCCTGGACGCTATCGCCGGCTTGCCAAGTGCTGATGGGGCGGTTGTGCTGAACGTTGGCCATAGGATCCTCCCGGAGGCACGCCACCTTGGGCGCAGCGAATCGGCGCGGGGGTACGGGCGTTTGAGAATGGGGACTTCCCGGCGACCGCCGGAAGCTCCCATGGTACGCGCCTCGCGGCGATCTGCCAACACATTCTCGCCCTGTAGATGAGCCCTTTCGCAACTTCTTTGCCGGCGCCTCTTTCGCTATCCAGGTTTATTCGCTCTCTAGGGTCTTTCGATCTCTGGAGCCCTTCGACACGTAGGACCCAAGACGGTATCGACGGCTATCGAACCTGAATCGCGATGCCCCCGTACAATGAAGAGCTCAATTCGCCCTGGCGCTCCCCATTCGCGCCTCCCCTTTCGCCGCCTCTGATTCGATGGCACCGCTTTCGCAAGGAAGTTGGGGATCGAAGCTCAGGATCACGCCGAGATCGTTGTTCCTCACGAAGTTCTGAGCCTCGTGCCTCCTAGTCTGCTCTGAGCCTGTTTTGGGGTCGGCAACGGATCTGCACTGATCGTCGCCGGGGTGCGAGGGCCGAGTTGATGCGCATTGAACCGATCCTCTGCGCCCTCGGCGTCGAACCCTAAGTTGACTCCGGGCCATCGAAGCCTTCTCGATTGGCCTCCTTCTTATCCGCCCTGCCTTAGACCTTCCGGAGATCTCCATGATGCAAGGAACCTCATCCGCCGATTGGCCCCGCCCGAGGAGCTTTCGCCGGGTCCAGTGGCTCGCCTCGCTCCTGCTGGTGTCGTCGGCCCTCTGGGTCTTGGCTGCGCCGCCGGTTTCGGCCACGGACACTGCGCCGTCGCCGGATCTCTGGCCGGAAGAGCAGCGGGCCTTCTTCCAAGACGGCCCTGCTCTGCTGCTCGGAGAGGCTCAGCAAGAGCAGCTTCTGGCAGCGGGCGAAGAGGAACGTGCCGATCAGATCGAGCGCTTCTGGCAGGGTGGTCCAGAAGGCCTCGAGGCGGCGGTGGAGCGTCGCCGAGGGCTGATCCAAAGCCTAGGTTTGAGCCCCATCGATACTCGGGCACAGGTCCTCTTCCTGCAGGGGCTGCCGGATTTCCGAGAGGTGGTGGACTGCGGCCAGGCTTTCCGGCCTCTAGAGATTTGGGGCTATGACGACGCTCTGGCTCCGGGGGTGGCGGCCGCCGCGGCGAGCGGACGACGGACTCCGGAAGCGAAGGGAGAACGTTCCCCTGGGCGGAATTACCTCATCCTGTACCGGCCCAACCCTGGATCGATGTTCGATCTCTGGCGTCCGACGGACTCCAAGCGGGTGCTCTACACCCAGGAGCTGGAGTACTTCCTGGAGCAATGGGAAGAGCTCCGGGGCTATATCCGAGGGCGGCGCTTCGACCGTCAGGCCTGTGAGGAGGCCGAGCTGGTGGATGCCGTCACCGGTATCGACGGCCTCTTCGGCTTTACGGAGGATCGCCCACGGGACGCGGACATGGTGCGCTTCCTCCAGGCTCCAGACAATCTCGGGGCTTGGATTGCCGACGTGCTCGCCGAGGATGCGCCGAAAGTGGCCGAGGCGCTGGAGATCGAGAGCCTGAAGATTCAATTCCCGCAGCTGATGGGGCAGCGCATCGAAACTCGCTTCACGGTGCGTCTGCCAGACGCATCGGTCTTGGCGCTGCCGGAATCCAGCTCCGCTACGAGCTCAGACTCGGATTCCGACCCTAGCTTCGCGTCTACCGAGGGGGCCGCGGGCGCCGAATCCGACGACTCGGCGGAGGAGCCCGCGGAGGTGCTGCGCTGGGACGAAGAGCTGCCCAATAAAGACGACCCGCAAACCGACGTGCTGATGGAGGTGCTGCTGGAGCAGCGGGGGACGATTTTCGATGCCCAGCGGATTCGCTTTCGTCGTCCTCCCACCGACGAGGCGCTACCGATGGCGCTGGTAGCGGAGGAAGGGCTGCGGCCGGGGCAGGTTTTCGTCGCCCGCATTCTGGTGCGGGATCAGGTGTCCGGGGCCGAGGGGCGGGTGGTTCGCGGCTTCCAGGTTCCGCAGGTGCCCCAGCCGGTGGTGGAGCCCCCGGTGCCGGAACAGGTGCTCGTGGCCCTCGGTGAATCCCTCGCGGAGAGCTCCATGGCCGGTGAGGATTCGCTGGTGCTGATCCCACCGGAGGCGGACGTCATTCTCGGTCTGTGGAAAGCCGAAGCGCTGGTGACCGGCGAGCGCATCCGCAGAGTGGCCTTCTTTGTCGACGGGAAGCAGCAGCTCAAGCGCAGCCGTCCGCCTTTCTCGGTGGAGGTTCGACTCTCTCAATTCCCCACAGAACAGGTGGTGCGAGCGGAGGGCTACGACAGCACGGGGGAGCTGGTGGCGGCAGACGAGGTGATTCTCAACCAGCCCCGGGGCGCGCTCCAGGTGCGCATTCTAGAGCCCTCGCGGGGAGCTCCCCGCCGCACCGAGATCACCGCCTCGGCGGAGGTCGTGGTACCGGAGGGGCGCCGGGTAGAGTCGGTAGAATTCCTCATCAACGACGAATCGAAGCAGCTGGTGGAGTCGCCCCCTTGGAGCGCTGATCTCGACGTACCGACGCTCGGCGATCTGGTCTATCTCACCGTCGTTGCCACCCTGGATGACGGCAGCCGGGCCGAGGATGTCCGCTTCCTTGCCAGTCCGGAATATCTCGAGGAGGTAGACGTCAACCTGGTGGAGCTCTACACCACCGTCGCCGATCGCGACGGGCGCTTGGTCAAGGGGCTGCAAGAGCAGGAATTCGAGGTTCTCGAGGCCGGCCGGCGTCAGGAGATCAGCAAGTTCGAGCTGGTGGAGGATCTCCCCTTGACCCTCGGTCTGACCATCGATGTTTCCGGATCGATGGCGAGCTCTCTCTACGAGGCGCAGCTGGCGGCTTCCGGCTTCATCGAGAACATCATCACGCGCAAGGATCGCGCCTTCACCATCGCCTTCTCTAACCGTCCGGTGATGTTGATGCCTCCGACGGACGATGTCGGCGCCCTCAAGTCCAGCCTCGACGGCCTGCTGGCGGACGGCTGGACCTCCCTCCACGATGCCGTGGTGCAAAGCCTGTACTACTTCCGGGGGGTCCGCGGACGCCGTGCCTTGGTGGTGCTGTCGGACGGCGACGATACCGCCAGTAGCGTGGAGTTCCGCGAAGCGCTGGAATACTCCCGCCGCTCTGGCGTGTCCATCTACACCATTGGTCTCGGCGTCAGCGGCCTGGATTTGAGCATTCGCAACAAGCTCTCGAAGCTCTCTAAGGAGACCGGTGGACGGTCCTTCTTTATCCAGGAAGCGGCGGAGCTCCAGCAGGTCTATGACGAGATCGAGGAGGAGCTGCGCAGCCAATACCTGCTGGCATACACTTCGAACAACGATTTGGAGCCTGGAACCTACGTGGAGGTGGAAGTGAAGGTAGATCGCCGAGGAGTGGATGCGCGCACCGTGCGGGGTGTTTATCAATGAAGCTGCTCGGCCGGTGGCAGTTCATCAGGCTCGAGAGGTACCTGCGTGGAGTCTTCTCCTCCCCGCTGGCCTGCTTGACGGCAGTCATGCTGGCGAGTTTCGCCTCCTCACCAGTGGGGGCGGAGACCTTCGTCTTCGAGCGGGTGAACTCGACCTTCGATCGATCGGGGATGACCTTTGCCCCGGTGACCGCCGGCGCCTTGACGGTGAATCTCTCCTCCCCGCGGAATGAGGTCACGATTCTCGAGCACGAGGTTCGTCTGGCGCCGCTGGGGCGAGGGCGTCACGCGGTGCGGGTGGAGGTCGAGGTGGAAGGTTTCGGCGAGCTCCTGGCGCTGCTCAGCGTGGGCGACAACGAAAGTGAGCTGAGTGACGAGGTGCTGGTTCCGCGGCAGCGGGTGGAGGTCGTCGGCCTGGTCAGCCTGGAGTCACGACCGGCGGGTTTCGTGGTGGAGATTCACGAGCTGCCGGATACCGTGGATGTCGCCATCGATAGCGGCCTTGCCGGTCGCCTGGCGAATACCTGTCGGCGCCTGGCGGGCCTGATGCCGCTCCTGCTGCCCTGTGACCGCCTGGAGTCTGCGCTAGCCAAGGCTACGCTGCCGCTGCCCCCTTCCGGGCACCGCTTCTTGATCCCTAACGACCTGCTGACGGACGCGGACCGCCAGCGTCTCGCCGCCTATCTCGGTGAGCCCACAGGGGCCACCGCGGATCCGCCTTCGGCTCAGGGCTCGCCGTAGCAGGAGGTGGCGTAGGCCAGCTCGGCGGTGCTGAACCAGCGCTGTGCCTGGCGCCGGGTCTGCCGCCAGGCGTCGTAGACCTTCCGATAGCCGGGATCTTGGGCCGCCAGCTCTTCGTAGAGCTCGAAGGCGGCGCTCTTGGCGGCCTGTAGGACGTCGTCCGGGAAGCGCTGCAGCGTGACCTCTCCGCTCGCCGTCAGCCGTTCCAGGGCTGCGGGATTGCGGTCATCGTAGCGCGCCTGCATTATCAGACCGGACTCCTGCGTGGCGGCCTCGAAGAGCTGCTGATACTCCAGCGGTAGCTCGTCCCAGGCCTTGCGGTTGACCAAGAAGCTCAGGGACGGGCCTGGCTCCCACCAGCCGGGATAGTGGTAGAAGCGGGCGACCTTGTGGAAGCCGAGCTTCTCATCGTCGTAGGGTCCGACCCACTCGGTGGCATCGATGGCGCCGCGCTCCAGCGCCGGATAGATATCTCCTCCGGCCAGCACCTGAACCGTCGCTCCGAGCCGGTCCATCACCTGGCCACCGAGGCCAGGAATGCGGATCTTCAGCCCCCGCAGCTGCTCGAGGGAGGTCACCGGCTGCTTGAACCAACCGCCCATTTGGGCTCCCGTGTTGCCGCCGGGAAAGGAGATCACGCCGAAGTCGGCGTAGAGCTCACGCATCAGCTCCAGGCCGCCGCCTTCGCTGAGCCAGGCGGTCTGCTGGCGCGAGGTGAGGCCGAAGGGGACGCAGCAATCGAAGGCGAGGGCAGGATTCTTGCCGGTGAAGTAATAGCCGGCGGTGTGGGCTACCTGCACGGTATTCTTCTGCGCGGCGTCGAGCACCTGGAAGGGGGGAACCAGCTCGCCGGCGGGATAGACGCGAATTTCGAAGCGCCCGCCGGTGGCGGCGGAGAGCCGCTCCGCGAGCACGTCGGCCGCCCCGAAGATCGTGTCCAGACCCCGCGGGAAGCTCGACGCGAGGCGCCATCGCACCCGTTTCCCGGTATGGACTGCCGGCGCGCTCTCCGAGGCGCTGGAGGCGTCCTGGTCAGGCTTGGCGCAGGCGCCCACGACGGTGGCCCCGGCAGCACCTAAGAGGGTGCCTCCAAGGGCGGTACGGAGGAAGTCACGGCGTTTCATCACAAGATCTCCGAATACTGAGGGCTCCGAATGCTGAGGGCTCTGAATGCTGAAAACTGAGCGTGCGCTCTCCTCGGGATTTCTCTGCAGGCTGGAGCGAAAAGCTGGTTGGGGAGCGTCGAGGCGCAAATCGTATCAGGGGATTTCCTTCGCCAAGGGGCGAGTTGCTGTGGAAAGCCAGTACAATAGTAGATCCCTAGACTTTCGGCTATTTCACTGAACGCCGGAACCTCTGCATAGCGCGAGAGTTAAACTCCTAAGGTCTCCTGACAACCATGGCTCGCGGCACACGAAAACACCTCTTTCTCATCCACGGCAAGGATTCCACCCTAAGCCGTGATGCGGAGGGTTTTCTGCAATCTCTCGGGGTGACGCCAATTCGGCTCGCGGAGAACTCAGAGCAAACGGTGGTCGATCGATTCGAGCACTATGCCTCCAATGCCTATGCGGTGATTTTGCTTTCGGCGACCCAGGGCTCCCAAATTCCTAGCGCGAACCATCTTTTTCAGCTCGGCTTCTTTGTCGGCAAGCTGGGCCGCCGCTACGTCACCGCCATTCACCGAGATCGCCTGGAGCTTCCGTCGGAGCTGCAGGGCGTTCTCTGCGTACCCTACGACGAGATCGGCATCTGGAAATTCGCCCTAGTACGAGATCTGGTGGCGGCGGGCTTCGCCGTGGAGAGCAAGCTGGCGGTCTATCGCCCGAAGCGTCCAGAGCAATACGCTACCGTGCGCACCCTGGTTCGCAGCTCTGGAGAAGGCTGACCCGCGCTCACCACCGGTAGGCGGGTGCCTCTGCCGTATCTAAACGGCTTCTGGGGCGAAGACCCGGAAGGCCTTCTTGCGCAGGCATACCTTGATCGGCGTGCCGGGGGTGGAGCTATCGCTGGAGAGCTCTCGCACGTGCAATGTCTCGTCGGTCTCGGTGCGGACCTCGGTCAGTAGATCGTGACCGAAGAAGCGCCGTCGGTAGACCTGCCCGCGAATCCCCTCGGAATGTCCTTGGGGCATGATGGCGAGATCTTCTGGTCGCACGAAGAGCCGACCGGGGCCATCCTCTGCGTCACTGAAGGCAACACCATAGGCGCAGCGGACCATGCCTTGGCTGACCTCGCAGTCCAGCAGCTGCCCTTCACCGATGAAGGTGGCGACCTCCAGGGTTTCCGGGTAGTGATAAACCTGCTCCGGTGGGCCGACCTGAAGCACTTGGCCTTCGCGCATAACGGCAATTCGATCCGCCAGGGATAGAGCTTCTTCTTGATCGTGGGTCACCAGCACGGCGGTAGCGCCGGCGCGCTGGAGGATCTCCCGCACCTGCTCCCGGACCCGCCCTCGGAGACTCGCGTCGAGGTTGGCAAAGGGCTCGTCTAGCAGAACGATGCTGGGAGAGGGAGCCAGAGCCCGGGCGAGGGCGACCCGCTGCTGCTGGCCGCCGGAGAGCTCGTCGGGATAGCGCTTTGCCAGTCGGCCGAGGCCGACCAGCTCGAGGGCATTCAGCGCGGTTTCCCTCCGGTCGCGGTCGGCATCAATACCGTAGAGCACGTTATCCAGCACCGTCATATGGGGAAAGAGCGCCCCGTGCTGGAACACCATGCCGACCCTGCGCTTCTCTGGGGGCACACTCTTGCGAAGACTGGCGATCTCTCGGCCTCCCAGCCGAATCGAGCCGGCCGCGGGATCTTCGAAGCCCGCGATCGTCCTTAGAAGGCTCGTCTTGCCGCAGCCACTGGGTCCGAGCAGGGCGAGAAATTCTCCTTCGAATACGTTCAGCTGCGCTCCCGCTACGGCAACGACATCACCATAGTGCACCTCGAGTTCGTGAAGCTCCAGCAGCGCTTCTTCGTTTTGCCGAGAGGTGCGGGGCCATTCGTCCTGCACTGGGTCGTTTGAGCTTCCGTCGATGGAAGAGGTGACGGCCCTTCCAGAAGGCTCGTGGACAAGCTCTTGATTGATCTGCGATGGCGCTGAAGGCGTTTTCATGATGCGGGAGCCTGCCGTGGTCATTTTCGCTCCTCCGAAAGGGTCGGGCGAATGATCAACAAGTATACGGGCAGGATAGAGGCTCCCACTAAGCAAAGTGAAGGAATTGCCGCCTGAGAGTAGATCGCTTCGGAGGCGCCGCTCCAGATTCTCGTAGCGAGGGTCTCGAATCCAATCGGTCGCAGAATGAGGGTTGCGGGCAGTTCCTTCATGGAGGTCAGGAAAACGAGGCCAAAGGCAGCGGCAATGCCGGGCTTCATGAGAGGCAGGGTGAGGGTCCGCAGGACGTTGAGAGGGCTGTGCCCGAGGCTGCGGCCGGCCTCCTCATAGCTGGTTGAGATCCCCAGGAGCGCGGATCGCTCCGCCGCCAGGGCCTCCGGCAGGAATCGAATCACGTAGGCCGCGACCAGAACTGCGAGGGTCTGGTAGATCGGCCGTAAGTATTGGCTCACGAAGAAGACCAGAGACAGGGCGATGACCAGGCCAGGGAGAGCAAAGCCGGCCGAGGCTCCGCGCTCTACGAGCCTTGCGAAGGGACTGCGGAAGCGCTCCGCCCAGGCAATGATCGGAATCGCTAGCAAGGCTGCAACGAGTCCTGCGAGGATCGAAACCAAGAGTGAAGAGAAGATCTCTGTTCCCACGCTGCCGATGTCGTTGCCGACCCAAAGGGCGCGTACTGCCCAGTAGATGATGACGCCGATGGGAGTGAAGAGGGCGAAGGTCAGCACGGTGCAGAGCCCAAAGATCGATGGCCACTTCCATCTTCCGAGGGGGATAGGGGCGGGAGGTCTTCGGGGGCGGCTAGGGGCTGGTCGGAAGCGACTGGAGAGCAAAGCATCCACCAACAAGAAGAGCAGGGTCACAGCGACCAGTACCGTCGCCAAGGAGGCTGCATAGGAGCGATCGATACGTCCCTGGAAAGCGAAGTAGATGGAGTAGGTGAAGGTGTTGTATCGAGTGATAGAGACCGCGCCGAAGTCGCTCAATACATACAGGCTCACCAACAGAGAGCCGCTGAGCATCGAGGGCAGGAGCTGGGGGATCACCGCGCTGACGAAGGTTCGCAATCGGGACGCCCCCAGAGCGCGAGAGCTCTCTTCTAGCGCGGGGTCGAGGTTGCGCAGCGCGGCGATCAGCAGGAGGTAGGTGTAGGGATAGCTGAAGACGGTAAGCGCCATCAGCGCTCCGGAATATCCGTAAGCGATATCCGGTAGTCGTTCGATCCCTAGGGGAGAGAGCCAGCTCTGTAGATATCCGGTAGGGCGTAGCAGAGCCACCAAGGTAAAGGCCGCAACATAAGACGGTAGAACGAGGGGTAAGGCGCCGAGCACCGCCCAGATCCGTCTGCCGGGTAGATCGGTGCGAGTCACCAACCAAGCCATCGGCAGGGCGATGCTCAAGGTGCAGATGATGGCTCCCGCAACGAGAGCTAGAGTGTTGACCAACAGCTCTATGGTGCTCTGGGCGAGCACTCTCGAGAGATAGGTCTCCCATCCCGGTTCAGCCGACCGGATAAAGATATAGATCAGCGGCACCGCAACGATCAATGCGGTGCCGCATGCCGGAATTGCGAGGTAGAGAGGGACCTTACGCTGCATTGCGGTCTAAGAATATCGCCTTGCCGAAACGAGAGAAGCCCAGCGCAAGAATCTTGCGCTGGGCTTCTGGAGTCGAGCTGATGAGGTGCGGCTAGCGGGCCGCGCCTGCGGAATGACTTAGGGAGTCAAATCAGAGGCCGCGATTGCATCCAGCGCCGCTTCGTAACCGTCAGAAACGGCCCCGAAGTTCACGTCCGGAGAGGGCAGCTCTTCCAGCGGCGTAAGCCGCGAGTCCGCCGTGACGCTAGCGATCACGGGGTATTCGAAGGTGGTCGTGGAGAAGTAGGTCTGGGCCTCATCGGAGGTCAGGAAGTCCACCAGCTGCGCGGCCTCGGCACTGCCGCTGTCAATGATGCCGGTACCGGCGAGGTTGACGAAGCTCGCCGCTTCACCGCTCTGGACGAAGTTCGCTCCTGGCGCCTCGGGGTTTTCGTTCAGGGCGCGCATGAGGTAGTAGTGATTGACCAGCCCGAAGTCGATCTCTCCGGTAATGACCGCTTCCACGATGGCGCTGTTCTTGGGATAGATCTGAGCATCGTTCTCGGCGAAGCTCTTAAGCAGGGCCGCGAGGGCTTCCTCACCCTTGATCTCACGGTAGACCGCCATGTGAGCCTGGAAAGAGCCGTTGTTGGGGGCGACACCAAAGCGCCCCGAGAAGCGAGAATCGCCAACCTCTTCGAGGCTCGCCGGAAGCTGATCCGCGGTCAGCGCATCGGTGTTGTAGACCACGACTCGGGCGCGGCCGGAGAGACCGATCCAGCGCCCCTCAGGGCCGCGGAAGCGGGCCGGGACTCGATCGAGGATCTCCTGCGGCAGCGGCTGGAAAAGACCGGCTTGAGCGAGGGCTCCAAGGGCTGCCAAGTCCTGCCCGATGAAAACGTCCGCCGGAGAAGCGCTGCCCTCTTCGAGGAGCGTCGCAGCGAGCTCGGCGGTGCCGCCGTAGCGTACCTTCACCTCGACCCCCGACTGCTCCGAGAAGCGATCGATGATCGGCTGGATCAGGCTCTCGTTGCGGCCGGAGTAGACGGTGAGAGTCTCGCTAGCCGCAGCATCCTGGGCCGTCGCGGACTCCTCGGCTGGAGCGGTTTCGTTGGTGGAGCCGCCGCAGGCGGCGAGGAAAATCAGCGCAGCGGAAGCGGTGAAGACGGTACAGGCGCGTCTCGCCGCAAAGAGCCAGTTGGGACGAGTCTCGGACGCAGTGGGGTGCATGGAGTCCTCCATGGATATCGAGAGCAGAGCTTATTTGGGTTTTGGGTTGCGGGGGGGGGAGTCGAGAGACCTCGTCACCAGTGCCGGGACCTCGCGCTGGAGCTCAGGGCTTTGGAGGGACGAGGGTTCCTGGGAATCACCAGGTGAAGAAGAGGTCGCCTAGTTCTTTGCGTCGGCGGAAAAGGAAGAGAGCTCCCTTGGAGTCAACGCAGCCAGGAGACGAGACAGTTCGAGGTGTAGCTTTTGAGCTACTAGCCCTGAACCGCGAATGCTTATCGCAGAGATGCTTATCGCAGAGACGTAGAGGATCTGCCGATCTCAGCGGAGCGGGCGGTAGTTGATTCTCTCGCGCTGGAGGCTAAGGATAGCCTGCCGATTCGTTGGGGGGCGGGTCGCGGGAGCGATTTGTCTTCGGCGGACCTCTTCGGCCGCTCTACCGTACGGCTACATTCGCTGCACAGGCTGGTGATCTGAAGGGTGTGCTCCTCCGGAACGAAGCCATGGGCTCGGCAAATCTCGATCTGGAGCGCAGAAATTCCGGTGCTGATGAACTCGGCGACTTTTCCACATTGACGGCAATAGAGGTGATCGTGGCGCTGGCCGGGGTGGATGTGCTCATAGAGAAAGCGATTTCTTCCCAGCCGCTGTTTGCGCACCAGCCCAGCTTCTACCAGAAGCTCCAGGTTGCGGTAGACCGTAGCCCGAGAAATCTTCATCTCTTCCTGCTTCATCTTGGAAAGCAGGGTCTCCGCATCGAGGTGACCGTGGTGTGCGTAGATGGCCTCGAAGAGGCGCATCCGCTCCCGGGTGACTCGATGGCCGTGAGTTCTGAGGTAACTGAGGAATTGCTCTCGTTCTCTTTTCATCGTTGCCACCGCCATCTTGTGGAGTATTGAGATCTCATCTCAATATCTTTTTTCTATTCTGGACCAAAATGGTCCTGTTAGTCAACCATCCCTCTTCGTATTGGCACTCGCCCTACCCTCCGGGAGGGTTGTGCAGACGGGTTTGAGGAAGCGGTGAAATCGTGCCGCTGCCCTCAACCCCAGCGCTGGCAGGCCTGCTAAGCTGCTGGTAGATGGAGATCTTGATATGACGACCGCCCCTTCCGTTGCGGCCAGTGGCGGAGATTCTCCTTCGAGCTCGTCATCCCGAGAGGCCGATTTGAACGAGAACGAAGCGCCGGGAGAGATCGACTCCAGCGGCACCAGGGTCGTAGTCGAAGAATCCGAAGCCCCTGAAGCTGCCCGGAAGGATTCTGGTGCCGAAGTGGGCGAGGCTTCCAAAACGCCTCGCGCCGGTCGCCTACCCCTAGGCCGGGAAGGCAAGCACCTGGCGGTGTGGGTTCGTGGGCTCTTATTCCTCAGCGGCTGGTTCTTGGTGCTGCTGGGGGTGATCGGCTGGTTTGTGCCTTTGCTTCACGGCTGGCTGACTCTCTTTGCCGGGGCTGCGGTGCTCTCGCTGGTGAGCGAGGCGATCTTTCAGCTGCTGCGCCGCGCCTTCCGCCGCTGGCCCTGGGCGTGGCGCAAGGTGCTCAAAATGCGCCGCTGGATTCTGCGGCGTCTACCGCTGCGGCGTTTACCACTGCGGCATCGCGAGGAGGAGCCGGAGACCGAAGCCTCGGAAGGCCCTGGGGCTGAGGGCGAGGTGGTGGCTACTGAGGTGCTCCCTTCTGACGAGGGGAAGCGGCCGCAGGATCCAGCGGGCGATAGCGGCCCGATTTGAGCGCCTCTCTCTAGCGAGTCATTCTCAGCAGTTTGTTTCCAGCAGCCCCCGTGTTAGCAGCTTCCGTCTTAGCGATCCTCGACTTAGCAGGTCGGGTCTGGGTTAGGCCCGGCTTCAGCTGATGCAGCGCGGAGAACGCAAAAAGCCCCGCCGAATGGCGGGGCTTTTTGCCGCGAAGGGGACGCTGCTGTGAGAGCGTCGGGAGCTCAGCCCCGGTCGTTGAGGGGCACGAAGGAGCGCTGGGTGGCCCCGGTGTAGATCTGGCGCGGGCGGTTGATGCGGCTGCGGGGGTCTTCCCGCATCTCCTTCCAATGGGCGATCCAGCCCGGCAGTCGCCCGAGGGCGAACATCACCGTGAACATATTGGTCGGAATACCCATGGCGCGGTAGATGATGCCGGAGTAGAAGTCGACGTTGGGGTACAGGCGGCGCGACACGAAGTATTCGTCTTCGAGGGCCACCTTCTCGAGGTTCTTGGCGATCTCCAGCAGCGGATCCTGCACTCCGAGATCCTCGAGCACCTCGTCGGCGGCCTTCTTCAGGATCCGAGCGCGGGGATCGAAGTTCTTGTAGACCCGGTGACCGAAGCCCATGAGTCGGAAATCGGAGTCGCGGTCCTTGGCCAAATCCACGTACTTCTCGTAGTCGGAGCCATCCTGGCGGATACGCTCCAGCATCTCGATCACCTTCTGGTTGGCGCCGCCGTGAAGGGGGCCCCAAAGCGCGCTGATGCCGGCGGCGATGGAGGCGAAGAGGTTGGCGTGGCTGCTGCCCACCATGCGCACGGTGGAAGTAGAGCAGTTCTGCTCGTGGTCCGCGTGGAGGATCAGCAGCAGGTTGAGGGCCTTCTCCAGCACCGGGTTGCGCTGGTATTGCTCGGCGGGAACCGCGAACATCATGCGCATGAAGTTGGCGCAATAGGACAGCTCGTTGCGGGGGTAGATGAAGGGCTGGCCGATGGACTTCTTGTACGAGAAGGCGGCGATGGTCTTCGCCTTGGCGAGCAGGCGAATGATGTTGAGGTCGAGGTCCTGATCATGGCCGGCGCCGGGGTAGTAGCTCGAGAGGGAGGAAACCATGGCGCAGAGAATCGCCATCGGATGGCCGGTGGCGGGGAAGCCCTCGAAGAACTTCTTCATGTCTTCGTGGATCAGGGTGTGGCGGGTCAGCTCGGTGCTGAACGCCTTGCACTGTTCCTCGGTGGGCAGATCACCGTAGATCAGCAGGTAGCAAACTTCGACGAAGGAGCAATTCTCGGCGAGATCTTCGATGTCGTAGCCGCGATAGCGAAGAATGCCTTCTTCGCCGTTGATGAAGGTGATGGCGCTGTTGCAGGATCCGGTGCTGCCGTAGCCGGGATCCAGGGTGATGACCCCACTCTGGGCGCGGAGCTTGGCAATGTCGACGCCCTGTTCGCCCTCGCTGCCTTCGACCACGGGGAGTTCGTATTCCTGGTCTGCGAACGTCAGCTTTGCGGTGCTCATGGGGACTCCGGGAGTAAGGTGATGGAGCGGATGACGCTCTCAAGAGGTTTCAATCTCTCCTGGAAATGCTCTCAGGAGAGGTATTTGATCTGGTGGGGAGCAGGGGCCAGGCGACGGAAAATCAGTCCTGGAGCCGAGAGGCCCAGGGAGGAGGGGAAGAGGCTTCGGAACGGAATTCGGTCGCGGGAACCACCTCTAGGAATTGTATCTGCGGCCGGAGGCCGGTTCAAGGTGCCGCAGTGCGGCGAGAGCCCTAGTTTAACCTCCGGCGAGGAAGCTCCAAGGGCTGGCAAGGTGGGCTCGTTCCCTGTCTAACGGTACGAAAAAAGCCCCGCGACAGATGTGTGTCACGGGGCCTTGTGCCGCGTTGGGTCGTAATCTGCCGCGGCGCGTCACCGCGGCGGCAGTTCCTTAGCGTTCTCTCAACCCGGTGGCGATCGGAATGCGGGCCGCTCTCACCGCCGGCAGCAGGCCGCCGAAGAAGCCGAGGATCAGGGCGACGATGGCGCCGCTTACCAAGATTTGTGGAGTGACGTCGAAGGCGAAGGTGATCTGGCTGAAACTCTGCCAGTTGAGCGTCGCGGCGCGGGTACCGTCGAAGGCGAGGTAGGCGGCTAGCCCGCCGAGCACGCCGCCGCCGAGAGCTAGCACCATGGCTTCGGTCATCACCGCCGTGAGCACCGCCAAAGGAGAAAAGCCGAGGGCCCTCAGGGTGGCGATCTCCCGGGTGCGGTTGGCGACTGCCGAATACATCGTGTTGACCGCGGCGAACAGGGCGCCGAGGCCCATGACGATGGCCAGGAGCACCGCAATGGCTCGGATCCAGCCGGTGAGCAGGGCTCCCTGGCGATTGAAGTAGTTGGAAAGACGCTCGACCTTGACGTTGAGGCGAGGGTCGGCCTCGAGCTGAGCTTTGAAGGAATCGAAGGATTCGGGGGAGTCCAGGCGAGCGTAAACGCTCTGGAAGCTGTTGCCTCGTCGGTACGCTGGCTGCAGTACCCGGGCATCCGTCCATAGCTCCGATTCAAAGGCCGATCCACCGGCGGCGAAGGTGCCGACGATCTCCCAATCGTTGACGCCGAGACGCAGGGTCGAGCCCAGGTCGATGCCGGAGAACTCGGCGAGGGCTCCCTGGCCGACGATGATCTCCCGACGACCGGGGACAAAATTACGCCCGTCGAGGATCTCGAAGCCGTTCCGGATATCGAAGGCGGCGGGTTCGACGCCGCGCAGAGGAACGTTGGCATCCGTGCCGGTAGACCGTTTGTCGAGGTTCACCACCACGAAGAGCTCGGCGGAGGCGGCGGCCGATTCGCTGCCCCGGACGATGCCTTCGGTATCGGCGATGATCCGGGTCTGATCGAGCTGCAGGCCGCTGGTGAGCTCGGTATCGGCACCGTCTCGCAGCACGATGGCCTGATCTTCGTCGCCGGAAGCGTCGAGGGTCGATAACAGCCCTTGGGCGATGGCGAGCACCGCCACCATCACCAGCACGACGCCGGCGATACCGACCATCGCCACCAGCGAGGGGCCGAGGCGTTGAGGGAGGCTCTTGATCTGGGTCAGGGTGACGGACACCATCTGGCGCAACAACATGATCACACTCTCCTCAGGGCGTCGGCGATGCGTAGACGGTTCGCCTGTAGCGCAGGCAAGAGGCCGGCTACCAAGCCCACGCCGAGAACCAAGATCACGCCGGTCACGATCTTGTCCGCCGGCAGGTGGAAGATGGGGAAGAAGTTGCGCACCGCCTCTCCCACCCCGAGCACCATCACGTAGCCGATGCCGAGGCCCAGGAGTCCGCCGGCCAGGGCCAGCAGCATGGATTCACCGAGCACGGTGAAGAGGGTCGTGCGATCGCTAAAGCCGAGGGATTTCAGCACCGCCAGCTCCGCGGTCCGCTCCCGGACCGCCTGGGCCATGGTGTTGGCGGCTACCAGCAGAATGGTGAAGAACACCGCGGTGAGGATCGAGCGGATGATCGAGCTGATATTGCCAATCTGATTGGCGAAGCCCTGGGCGAAGGCCTTCTCCGTAGAGGTCTTGGTCTCGTTGGGAGAGTTGGCAAACTCGCTATCCACCGCGAGGGCGATCTCCGCTGCTTGTTCTGGTTGGTTGACGCTCACCAGATACCAGCCCACCTGCCCGAGCTCGCCCATGGCTTGGTCCAGGTAGTCGATGCGGAAGTACATGCTCGACTCGTCGAGGTTCTTGTTCTTGGCCCTGTAGACGCCAACGATCTCGAATTCCCAGGTCTCTTCTGGGTTGTCGACTTTGCGGAAGATGTCTCCCTGAACGGGGATCCGGTCGCCCACAGACCAGCTGAAGCGCTTCAGCAGATCCGCCCCAACGATGGCGCCGATGCGGGTGCTTTCCCAGGCCGCCCGGTGCTCCGCTGAAAGATCGATTTCCGGGTACATGTCGAGGAATCCAGAAGGTTCCACGGCGATCTTGGGAAAGAAGTTTTTGGGGTCCTGATAGACCCCCCCGAACCAAATATTGGGCGTCGCTGCCCGCACTCCCTCGATCTTCTCCATTCGTGAGCCATAGCTCGCCGGCAGCAGCTGGATGATCGAGACCTTGTGGCGAACTACCAGACGGTCGACCCCTTCGAGATCGACCCCGGCGCTGAGGGCCTGTTCGAGGGCTCCCAGCAGCGAGAAGAGGATGAAGGCGACGGCGATGCACAGCACGGTGAGCACCGAGCGCAGGGAGCGCCGCCGCAGGTTGGCGCGAACCAGCTTGAACCAGCTCATGCCGCCTGCTCCTTCGATACCAGGCGCCCCTTGTCGAGGTGGACGGTGCGCCCCGCTCTCGCGGCGGCTCGCGGGTCGTGGGTCACCATCACGATGGTCTTCCCGTGCTCCTCGTTGAGGGCCTGGAGCAGGTCGAGGATGCCGTCTCCGCTCTCGCGATCGAGGTCTCCCGTCGGCTCGTCACAGAGCAGGATGGTGGGATCGGTGACGATGGCGCGGGCGATACCCACCCGCTGTTCCTGTCCGCCGGAGAGCTGGCGGGGGTAATGCCGGGCGCGGTCCGAGAGCCCCACCAGGGAGAGAGCGGTGGCGGCGTGCTGGCGACGCTGGGCCCGCCCGAGGTTGGTGAGCAGCAGCGGCAGCTCGACGTTGTCCTGGGCGGTGAGCACCGGCATCAGGTTGTAGAACTGGAAGACGAAACCCACGTGCCGGGCGCGCCAGCGGGCCAGCTGGTTGCCGCTCAGCTGGTCGATGCGGGCGGAGCCCACCTCCACCGAGCCCTCGCTGGGGCGATCGAGGCCGCCGATGAGGTTCAGCAGGGTGGATTTACCGGATCCAGAGGGGCCCATCAGGGCGACGTATTCCCCCTGAGCGACGTCCAGGTCCAGACCCTTGAGCACGTCGACCTGTTCTGAGCCGCGGCGGTAGATCTTGTGGACGCCTCGGACCCTTACCAGGGGGTCGCCGGATGGTGCTGCGTGAGATTCGTGGGCGGCGTCAGCTGGGCTCATAATGACTTCCTCCTCGGGGCTCCCCGCGGGCGTTGAGAGCGGGGGCGATTGAGTTCAGGGCTAAGCTCGAAAAGCGATTGGAGTCCAAAGTTTAGGGGGGTATGTCGATCCGCTGGATGAGGACATCTGCGGGTCTAGCCGCTAGTGACGGTCACAGGATCATCGTCATGGGCTTGTCGTTACCGCAGCGCCGTTGCTGAGCCCTTGCGGAGGGTCGGCGATGGCCCGCTCTCCGGGCGCCGCTCCGGAGGTGATCTCCATCAGCGCCCCCCGTTCGCGGCCGAGAGTGACGAAGCGCTGCTCCGCGGCGCCGTCCCGGACCACCCAGATGGCGTCCTTGCCGTCGATGCGGGTGATCGCTCTGCGGGAGAGCAGAATCACCGACTCTGCGGTACCCGAGTCGGCGGCGGGTTCGGGGTCGGCATCCAGGAAGGAAACCTTCACCCCCATATCTGGGAGAATTCGGGGATCCAGCTGGTCAAAGGCGATGCGCACCTTCACCGTGGCCTTCTGCCGATCGGCGGTGGGCACGGAGGTGATCACCGACGCCGGGATATCCCAATCCGGGTAGGCGTCGAGATTGGCGGAGACTCGCTGCTCGCTCTCTACCCGGTCGATGTAGGCCTCGTTGACGTCCACCTCGATTTCCAGGGAGCTCATATCGACCACGGTGCAGATGCCGGTGCGGGTGAAGCCGCCGCCGGCGGACACCGGCGAGATCATCTCCCCCGGCTGGGCGTCCTTGGTCACCACCACGCCATCGAAGGGGGCGCGGATGATGGTGTCCTCCAGCTCCTGACGGCGAAGCTCGATGCGTCGCTGGGCCAGGGTCACCTGCTCGTCGGCGGTAGCTCGCTGGGCGATCAGGGAATCGACGGCGGCGCTGGCGGTGTCCAGAGCGTCTTGCGTCTCTACGCCGGCGGCGGCGAGCTTTTCCACTCGGGCGAGGCGAACCTGCGCCTCCTGCAGTCGCACCGCGACCTCCCGCTGCTGCGCCTCGCTGGTGGCGAGCTCCTGGCGAGAGAGAGCCAGCTGTCGAGATTCCCGCACCGAGTCCAGGCGGGCCAGGACCTGCCCCTGCTTCACCACGTCTCCCTCTTCGATCAGCACCTCGTCAATGCGGGCGGTGGTCTTTGAGGAGACCGTCGCTCGGCGCCGCGGGGTGACATAGCCGGAGGCGTCCAGCACGCTGGCTTGAGGCGTTCCTGCCTCCACCCGCTGAACGGTTACCGTCTCTACCTCCGTTGTCTGGGGGCGCTGGAAAAACCACCATGCGCCAGCGCCGAAGGCGAGGATCAGGAGCACCAAGACCCAGGGCCACCGCTTGCGCGGAGACGGGGCGCTGCGGTCGATACGCAAGTCTTCCAAAGAGGGCTGATTCGTCATCGTAGGGGCTTCTCGCCACGGAGTACCGCGGCGCGTCGTGGAAGGATAAAAATCGGAGCTGGCAAGACGGAAACCGGCAAGACCGAGACTGGCAAGTCGAGACTGGCAAATCCATCGCTGGCGCGTCTAGGGCCAGCGAATTCGAAATTCGCAAGTTGGGAATGTCTTGCTCCCTAGACTACGCGATAGTGATCGCGATGTTCCATCGTCGAGATCGGAACAGCGACATTGGAACCGCCAGATTGGAGCCGCCAGATTGGAGTCACGGAGTACGAGGCCCGCTTCCGGCTCGTACCGAGGGCCAATGAGCCGATTCGGGGTGCTTTTGGGGGGATCTCGAGCCGACCGATGCCCCTCGGCGTCGGCCTAGACGCCGCGGGTGGTGGCGTCCCAGATCACCTTATGCACCTGGACCTGCAGCCGCACCGGAAGCCGATCTTCCAAGATCCAGCGAGCGAGCTCCGCCGGATCGAGGCCCGGTTGCTGCGGCTGGAGGTTGGTCGATGAGCCGTGCATCGGTGAAAAGTGCACCGGGCAGCGTTCGGCGAGGCGATGTTCCCGCAGCAGGTCCCGAGCCCATTCGTAATCCTCGCGGTGGGAGATCACCAGCTTCAGCTCGTCCCGCTCGGTGAGGATTTGAAGGTTGGGCCAGTGGTTGTTCTCCGCTTCTCCGCTGCCGGGGCATTTGATGTCCAGAATGCGGTGTACTCGCGGATCGACGGCCGAGATGTCGAGCCCCCCGCCGGTCTCCAGCAGCACTTCATAGCCCGACTCACACAAGCGGTGGAGCAGGGGAATCGCGGCGGGCTGCAGCAAGGGCTCTCCGCCGGTGAGCTCCACTAGGGGGCAGCCGAAGTCCGCCACCTGGTCCATCACCTCGTCGAGGGAGAGCCACTCCCCCTGGTGAAAGGCGTAGGGTGTATCGCACCAGGTGCAGCGCATCTGGCAGCCGGTGAGGCGAATCAGCACGCAGGGTCGTCCGGCGAAGGTGGACTCCCCTTGAATGGAGTAGAAGATCTCGTGGATCCTCACTCTCTCGAGGGCCCGTCGCCGGCGAGGTTGAGCGGCTGAAGCTTCCGGCGTCGAGGTCTCTGTCACCGAAGCGGAAGTAGCCGAAGCCTCCCCTATCGACTCGACAGTCGAAGCCTTGGAAAGCGGACGGGATGAGCGGTTCATCGTGAAGAAGACCCTTGGGCGGCCTGCATCGGGTCACCGCCGGTGGGGGGCGCGGCCCTCAGGGCTCGCGGTAGGTGGCGCAGGAGGTGTCGTTCTCCCAGACCTCCACTTTCTCTACGCTCACTCGGGAGCCGTGACGCTCTGCCAGCTTATTCCGGCACTCGCGATAGACGAATTGGGCGAGGAGCTCCGCGGTGGGGTTGATGCGGTCGAAGGGCGGGTGATCGTTGATCAGCTGGTGGTCGAAGTGTCCGGCGACATCGTTGACCAGGGCCTTGAGATCGGAGAAATCGATCACCATGCCCAGCTCATTGAGCTCCGTGGCGCTGAGAAAAAGCCGGACCCTGTAGTTGTGCCCGTGGAGGTTCTGGCAGCCGCCGGTGTGGCCGCGAACCTGGTGAGCGGCGCTGAACTTGAAGTCTTTGAATACGGTAAACATCGATCGGTGGGGAGTCGTGGAGAGCGCTTGGGGTGGGTCAGAGGGCTTGCCCGAGTCGCTCCGCGGGGGAGGCGATCGTCGGGCCGTTGTTTACTGAAGAGTGTGTGCTGAGGAGCGTTTGCTGAGGGGGAGTGCCCGCCGAGAGGTGCCCGCTGAGGAGGGGCAGCCTAGCAGAGGGGAATGTCGCGTCGCGGCGGTCGGTTATTAGGAGATACGACCTCTCGGCCCAGGGAGCCCGAGGGGACGGGAGCCTCCCTTCGTGGGGACGCTCTCCCAAGTCTCCCTGACTCCCTCTCCTCCCCGGGTCGTCGACTCCCTCCTCGACCCGGGCTTTTTTCTTTGCAGGGGGTAGCGAGTCAGTGCGTGATGATCGTTGGGCAGATTCGAGAGACGAGGGGGTGGGCCGGTGGCTTGGGTGACTTCCGGATCTAGCGGTAGACCCTCAGCGTCAGCCTGGCGATCGGCCCGCCCCGGTGGCTCAGTCCTCCGCTGCGAGGCGTCGCAGCACGTAATGCAGAATGCCGCCGTTCTGGTAGTAGAGCAGCTCCTGGGGAGTATCGATGCGCACCTTGGCCTCGAAGTGGGTCTCCCCAGACTCGCCATGAGCTACCACCGCGACGTGGACGTCGCTTTGGAACTCACCGCCACAGGCTGCCTCTAGACCTTGAATATCGAAGGTCTCGTGGCCGTTGAGGCCAAGACTCTCGGGATCTTGGCCCTCCAGGAACTCCAGCGGGACGATGCCCATGCCGATCAGGTTGGAGCGATGGATTCGCTCGTAGCCGGCGGCGATCACCGCCTGGACTCCCAGTAGGTTCGGGCCCTTGGCGGCCCAATCGCGGGACGAACCGGTGCCGTATTCCTTGCCGGCGAGGATGATCAGCGGAACGCCTTCCTCACGGTATTTCACCGCGGCGTCGTAGATCGTCATCGGCTCCCCGTCGGGCAGGTGCAGGGTGTAGCCGCCCTCGATCTCGGGGGTGAGCTGGTTGCGCAGCCGCACGTTGGCGAAGGTGCCGCGCATCATCACCTCGTGATTGCCGCGGCGCGAGCCGTAGGAGTTGAAGTCTCGAGGGGCTACGCCGCGCTCGGTGAGGTACTTACCCGCCGGTTGATCGACCTTGATCACGCCCGCCGGGGAGATATGGTCGGTGGTGATGCTGCGGCCGAGGAGGGCGAGGGCGCGAGCCCCTTGAATATCCTCCACCGGATCGAGCTCCAGGGAGATACCGTCGAAGTAGGGTGGAAGCTTGACGTAGGTCGAGGCTTCGTCCCAGGCGTAGGTCGCCCCCTCGGGCACCGGCAGCTCCTGCCATTCCGGCTCGCCGGAGTAGACGTCGCTGTACTGCTCCCGGAACATCTCCGAAGTCACGGACTGCTTCATCACTGCTTCGAGCTCATCCTGACTTGGCCAGACATCTCGCAGGAAGACCGGCTCTCCGCCGCTTCCGATGCCCAAGGGCTCCTGGCGCAGGTCCAGGTCGATGCGGCCAGCGAGGGCGTAGGCCACCACCAGCGGAGGGGAGGCGAGGTAATTGCCGCGAACCTCAGAGCTGATTCGGCCTTCGAAGTTACGGTTGCCGGAGAGCACCGAAACGGTGGCCAGGTTGCGCTCTACGATGGCTCGGGAGATCGCCGGGTGCAGGGGGCCGGTATTGCCGATGCAGGTGGTGCAGCCATAGCCGACGAGATGAAAGCCCTGGGCTTCCAGGTCATCCATTAATCCGGCGGTCTCGAGGTACTCGGTCACCACCTTGGAGCCAGGGGCTAGCGAGGTTTTTACCCAGGGTTTGACGTGGAGGCCCTTGCGGCGCGCGTTGCGCGCCAGCAGGCCGGCACCGATCATCACCGAGGGGTTCGAGGTGTTGGTGCAGCTGGTGATGGCGGCGATCACCACGGCGCCGTGCCGCATCGCCGCGGCGCCCTCTTCGATGCCCTCGTGCTCGGTGGCGACCTCCACGGCGGTCTCTTCCAAGACCGCGAGGCCGCCACCGCCGCTGGCGGCGCTCGCCGTCGGGCGCGGTTTGGCGGGGGGAAGGCGATCGAGCACGTCCTGGAAGTTGCCCGGGACCTGACTGAGGGTGACTCGGTCTTGAGGGCGCTTGGGTCCCGCAAGGCTGGCCTCGACTTCTCCGAGATCCAGCTCCAGGGTGTCGGTGTACACCGCATCCGGGGACTCGTCGGTATGGAAGAAGCCCTGCTCTCGGCAGTAGATCTCCACCAGCTCCACCAGGTCATCCGGTCGCCCGGAGAAGCGCAGGTAATCGATGGATTGCTGGTCGATGGGGAAGATGCCGCAGGTCGCGCCGTATTCGGGCGCCATGTTGGCGATGGTGGCGCGGTCCGCTAGGCGAAGATTGGCCAAGCCGGGGCCGTAGAATTCGACAAACTTTCCGACCACGCCCTTCTGGCGCAGGCGCTCGGTGACCATCAACACCAGATCGGTGGCGGTGGCGCCCTCCGGCAGCTTCCCGGAGAGACGGAAGCCGACCACCTGGGGAACCAGCATCGAGATCGGCTGGCCGAGCATCGCCGCCTCTGCCTCGATGCCGCCAACACCCCAGCCGAGCACGCCGAGGCCATTGATCATGGTGGTGTGGCTATCGGTTCCTACCAGAGTATCGGGGTAGGCAAAGGGAGTTTCCGCTCCGGCCTGCACCATGACCCCGCGGGCGAGGAACTCGAGATTCACCTGATGGACGATGCCGGTCGCCGGCGGGACTACCTTGAAGTTGTCGAAGGCGGTCTGTCCCCAGCGAAGGAAAGCGTAGCGTTCTCGATTTCGTTCGAATTCCCGCTTGGCGTTGATCAGCAGGGCGGCTTCGGAGCCATATTCGTCTACCTGCACGGAGTGGTCGATGACCAGCTCCACTGGCTGGAGAGGATTGATCTTCTGAGGATCACCGCCAAGAGCGACCATCGCGTCTCGCATCGCGGCGAGGTCGACCACCGCCGGAACTCCGGTGAAGTCCTGGAGCAGGACCCGCGCGGGGGCAAAGGCGATCTCTACGGAAGGCTCCGCTTGGGGATCCCAAGAAGCCACCGCCTCGATGTCCGAACGGGTGACCCCTGGCTCGCCCTCGCGGCGGAGCAGGTTCTCTAGCAGAATTCGTGTAGCGTAGGGCAGGCGGGAGGTGTCGAAGCCGTGGTGGTCCAGGGCCCCGATGCGCGCGATGCGATATTCACGGCCGCCTGAAAGGAACGTGTCGTGAGCGCCGAAGCTATCGGTCATGGGGTGCTCCTCGAAGCTAAAGGCAGGTCGCCGAAGGCGGCAACTCGATGGGGTGATGCAGTGGAGAGGTGACTACCCTTTTCGGCGCGAGCCAGGCAGTCTAGTGAGTTAGCCATTGTACACGCTTGCCGGACTTGGCCCGCGGAGTGACGGTGAGGATCCGGAAACGGCGAATGAGGCTCCGTCGCGTTAAGATAATCCCGATGTCCGAGTCGATGAACGATCTTCGCGCGCCGGTCCTCCTGGTGGCCCTGCCGCAGGTGCTGGATCCTCATTTTCGGCGTTCGGTGGTGCTGATCGTGCGCCACGACGAGGAAGGCACCCTGGGTTTCATCATCAACCGGCGCACCGATCTGCGGATGATCGAAGTGCTGGCGGATCTGAAGATCCTGGAAGAGGCGGATCAGCCAGAGGAACCAGAAGAAATCGCCGGCGACGAGGAGCAGGTCGGAGAATCCGCGGATCGGGTGTACTACGGCGGGCCGGTGCTGCCGCAGCTGGGATCGGTCTTCTTCTCCGTCGATGAGGCTCCGGAGGTGCTCGATGGTGAGGGGGTCACGGAGGTGATGCCGGGGATCGCCATGACCCAGCAGATCATCGATCTAGACCGCCTGTATCGCGATCCGCCGCGGTATTTGCGCCTCTACCAGGGCTGCGCCGGGTGGGGTCAGGATCAGCTGATGGATGAGATCCTGCGCAACGACTGGCTGACGGTGCCGGCGACGGAAGAGCTGATCTTCGCCGAAGAGCCGGAAAGCGTATGGGAGCGCGCGGTGCGAGGGGCGGGCATCGATCCGGCCTCGCTGCCGTCCTGGACGACGCCGGCGGATGCCGCCGACGCCAATTGAGCTCCGTCGCCGCCCCCTTGCTCGCCTCTAGCGTTTCGCGGACTCGTTTACCGCTTCACCTTCAGTTCTTCAGTCCTTCAGTCCTTCAGTCCTTCAATCGACCTATCTGCAAACCTCGAGAGGAGACCCCATGAGAGCGATTCTCCAGGTGGTGATCAACGCCGTGGCGATCTGGGCCGCGGCCAAGCTGGTGCCGGGGGTGGACTATTACGGCACCGTTTGGATGCTGCTGCTGGCCGGCTTGGTGATGGGCGTCATCAACCTCTTGGTGAAGCCCATCGTGACCCTATTGTCTTTGCCTCTGATTCTGCTCACCCTCGGCCTCTTCTACCTGGTGGTCAACGGAGTGATGCTGCAGTTGGCGGCGATGCTGGTGCCGGGGTTCTCGATCTCCGGCTGCCTGCCGGCGGTGCTCGGAGCGCTGGTGTTTTCGGTGGTCAACTGGGTCCTCGGTGGCCTGCTGGCGGAATCCGATGACGACTGAGCATGACCTCGGAAAAGAAAGCGTTGGGAAGGGCAAGGTCGCGGTGGTCACCGGAGCCAGCGCTGGAATCGGCGCGGCGACGGTGGTGGCGCTGGCCCAGGCTGGCTACACAGTGTTTGGAGGAGCTCGACGCCGGGAGCCTCTGGAGAAGATTTGCGGCGCCGTCGGCGCCTTTGCCCACGTGCTGGACGTGGCGGACGCGGAGTCGGTAGCTCGCTTTGCAGCCTGGTTGGAAGAGAAGGCGGGAGCCCTGCATGTGCTGGTCAACAACGCCGGCTTTGCCGCTGGCGTCGATGCCGTCTCGCAGGCCGATGTCGATGCCTGGCGCAGCATGTACGAGACCAACGTGCTGGGCGTGGTTCGCCTGACGCAGGTGCTGCTGCCTCGCCTCGAGGCCAGCGGTGATGGCCACGTGATCAACGTCGGCTCCATCGCCGGCTTCGAGACCTATCCCGGCGGCGGCGGCTACACCGCCACCAAGCACGCGCTGCGGGCGGCGACCCGGACCCTGCGCATCGAGCTGCTGGGGCGCCCGGTACGGGTCACGGAGATCTGTCCGGGGATGGTGGAGACGGAGTTTTCCGTCGTGCGCCTGGGAGATGAAGAGAAGGCGGATGCGGTGTACCAGGGAATGCAGCCGCTGGTGGCGCAGGACATCGCGGAGACGATCCGATGGTGCTCCACCCGCCCGTCCCACGTGAATATCGACGAGATCGTGGTTCGCCCGCGGGATCAGGCTACCGCTACCGCGGTGTACCGCCGCGAGCAGGACTGAGGGTAGAACTAGACAGCATCCTTAGAAACCTTCACTGGGAAGCATTACCGGGGGGTATGACGGGGAGCAGCGTGGGAGTTGTCTGACGATGCGTCTCGGCAGAGGCTGAGCGCCTCCCCTGCCTCTCCCGTCGCTGACCCGAGAGGAAACACCATGGATATCGAAAAGCTCAAGCAGGTCTACGCCGCTCTGGATTCCCTCGACGATCGGATGAGCTACAAGGTGCGTCCCCGAACCGGTGGCGGCCTCAGCCGGCCGAGCGTCGAGCAGCTGGAGGAGAAGCACCGGCAGCTGGCGGAGTTCACCCTCGAGCTAAAGGACATTGTGAAGGCGCTCATCGTCGCCGTCGGCTCCCGCCCCAAGGCTCGTCCGGCCAAGCCCTGAGCGACTAACGCCCGTGGACCCCTGGCTGCAGGATGTGCGCACCGGATGGCGCTCCCTGTGGCGGCATCGGCGCATCAGCGTCGCTGCCGTGCTCTGCATCGCGCTCGGGGTGGGGGTCAACAGCGTCGCCTTCTCGACCATCGACGGCCTGCTCTTCAAGCCGCTGGATCTTCCCGCGGCTCACCGTCTGGTGACGGCCTACGTCTCTTGGCCCGGATTCGAGCACGCCAGCTTTTCCTTCGCCAACTACCGAGACATAGAGCGCGACAACGAGGTCTTCGAGAGCTTCGCCGCGGCGCGCTTGGTCACCGCAAGCGTGGCTCCCAAGGCAGTCTCGTCAGGTCGAGGAGCATCCAACGCCGGGGTAACTGAGGGCGTAGCAGCTGAGGCCGGCGCCCAGCGGCTGATGGCGCAGCTGGTCACCGCCCACTATTTCGACGTCCTGGGGGTGGCTCCGGCGCGCGGGCGAGCTTTTCAGGGCGATAGCGACGAGCTGATCGGAAGCCCTGCGGAGGTGATTCTGGGGCACGATTTTTGGCGCCGGAGATTCTCGGTAGAGGAAGAGGTCCTCGGCGAGACCCTGCGCATCAACGGGCGTCCCTTTCGCATCATCGGCATCATGCCGCGAGGGTTTCACGGCACCTATCGCCTGGTGCGGCCGGACGTCTACCTACCGGTCACCATGGCGCAGCTGCTGGTGCCGAAGGCCAATCTCGAGAATCGCGGCAATGGCTGGCTGCTCTCCGTGGGGCGTTTGAGTCAGGGGGTGAGCATCGATCAGGCGCGCGCGAGTCTGAACCGCCTGGCGGAGGGGATGGAGCAGCAGCACCCTCGACTGCTGGACGGTTGGGGGCTGACCCTGGTCTCCGGGGGTGAGCAGGATCTCCCTCCCCCATTGCGCTCCCGGTTGGCCTCCGCGTCTCGATGGATCCTGGCCCTCGCTGCCCTCGTCCTGCTGGTGGCCTGCGCCAACGTTGCCTCTCTGCTCCTCGCTAGAGATGAGGGGCGACGCCGGGAGTTGGCGATTCGCCGCGCCCTCGGGGCAGGCTTTGGGCGCTTGTCGAGGCAGCTAGTGACGGAGAGCGGGCTCCTGGCGCTCCTCGGCAGCACCGCCGCCTTGTCCCTTGCCTGGGTCTGTAGCCGGTGGCTGCCGGCAGCGCTGCCGGATCATCTGCCGGTGCGGATGGAACCTGCCCTGGCTCCCGATGGTCGGGTTCTGGCCTATGCCTTGGTTCTTTGTCTGGTGACCGCGGTGGTCTGTGCTCTGGCCCCGGCGCTACGGGGGGCGAGGGGGGAGATCTACTCGGCCCTGGGGTCGAGAGGGCGAGCTAGCGGTCGGCGAAGGTGGGGCTTGGGAAGCTTTCACTCCACTCTGGTGATCGCTCAGCTCGCTCTCTCGCTGGTGCTGTTGGCGAGCGCCGGTCTCTTTGTGCGCTCCCTGCAGCAGGCGCAGAGGATCGACCCCGGGTTTCGTTCCGAAGGGGTTCTACTGGCGGCCATCGACCCTTCTCTAGTGGGGTACGACGAGCCTCGTGGGCGCGAGCTCTACGATCGCCTTCTGCAGCGAGTGGCGAGCCTGCCGGGGGTGGAGTCGGCGGCCCTCGGTGAGGTGGTGCCGTTAGGGGTTGGCGGGGGGCAGCAGCGAGGGATCTTGGTGGAGGGGTACGAGGCGGCGCCGGATGAGCGCATGAACCCCGACTTCAACGTGGTTGGCAGCGGCTACTTCGAGTTGATGGAGATGGCTCTTGTGGCGGGGCGGACCTTCGATTCCACCGAGACGCCCGGATCTTTGCCGACGGTGGTGGTGAACCGCACCATGGCAGAGCGCTATTGGCCCCCAGGGGAGGCGGTGGGAGGGCGGTTGAGCTACGGTGGCCCCTGGGCTCGAGTGGTGGGGGTGGTGGAGGACATTCAATACCAGAGCCTCGGAGAGGCTCCCCGGCCCTACCTTTATCTGCCTTGGGAGCAGGTTTGGGAGGCCTCCATGGAGCTCCATGTGCGCAGCCAGAGTCCGGCGGATCAGCTGGTGCCGCTGTTGCGCCGGGAGGTGGCGACCCTGGACCCGGCGCTGCCGGTGTTTTCGGTGCGTACCCTGCGGGAACACACCGCTTCTGCCCTCTACTTGCCTCGCCTCGGGGCCGGCTTTGTCGGTGCTTTCGGCCTGCTGGCGCTGGGGCTAGCGGTGGTGGGGCTAGCGGGGGTGATGGCCTACGGAGTGCGGCGGGCGCGCTCGGAGATGGGCATCCGAATCGCCCTGGGGGCTGATCCGCGGAGAATCTTCTGGCAGGTGCTGCGGCAGGGCCTGAGCGTGGTCTCGGTGGGCGTCGCCCTCGGCCTGCTGACGGCGGTAGGCGTCGGCCAGCTGCTGGCGGGCTTTCTCTACGGTACCTCCCACGCCGATCCGGTCACCCTAGGGCTGGCGGCGGGCTGTTTGGTGCTCGTCGCCGCGGTGGCGGTTTCGGTGCCTGCGCGCCGCGCGATGAAGGTGGATCCGGTGTCGGTGCTGCGGGAGGAGTAGAGCGGTTTTCGCCGCGGCTTCGCCGTTGCCCTTGCCGCCTGTAATTCCCTTGTGCGCTCCGCGTACGGTCCGCTGGTGCGCTAACCGCGCATCAAGCGCAGCGGCATCTCCGGGAAGGTGAGGCGCTGGTCCGTAGCGGCGTCGAGGATCTCGGCGTTCTCCGGTACCTGAAAGAGGAAGACGTTGCGCAGGGCCGGGTCCAGGAAGCCGGCTTTGCGCATCAGCTCTCGATAGGCCAGGCGGAGAAAGCGGATCGAGCCGGTGCCGGGAATGCCGTAGCGGTGAACCCACTCCAGGCCGCGATAGAGGCGAAGATCCAGAAGCTCCTGGCGCTCCGCCGGGTCGAGGGTCTCCCGGCGCTGTTCCAGCAGGTGGCAGAGCTCCGGGATGCGGGCGGCGTCCTGGGTGTTGAGGGCGAGCTCCAGCTCGTAGGACAGGTCCACCAATCCAGAGCTGGAGTTGTTGTGGCGCTGGTGAATCTCTCGCGCGTTGCGCAGATGCTCGGCGGCTTCCAGAGCGTTGCGCTGCCGCAGATGGATTCTCCCGATCAGCTGCTCCGCGTCGCCGAGGGTCTCGGATTCGGGCATCATCTGCAGCGTGAAGTGGGCCCGCCGGGCCGTGGTCATCGCCTCGTTGGTGCGCCCGAGAAGCAGCCAGTTGGCGGCGAGATTGAGCTCGGCGATGGCCGCCCCCACCGTGTCGCCGATCTCCTCCCGCAGCTTGAGGGATCGCTTCAGGTGAGCCTGGGCTCCGACCCCATCTCCGAGGCGGTGGAGGACCCGGCCAATGCCGAGGAGAGCGAAGCTCACTTCCCCGGGATCCCCGTGGTCTTCGAGGAATTCCTTGGCCTTTTTGTAGAAGCCCAGGGACTTGGCGTAGTTCCCTCGCGCCAGAGAGGTGGCTCCGAGGGCGGAGAGGGAGGCTCCGAGAGCCTTCAGGTTGCCTACCCGGTGGCGTAATTCGAAGGCCTTGCGGTGATGTTCCATCGCCTCCTTGAGCCGGCGCTGGCGCAGCGCGATATTGCCGAGGTAATACCAGCAGGAAGCTACCTGGGTGCGGGATCCACGGGATTCCAGCAGCGGCAGCAGCTGCTCGAGAAGAGACCTCGCTTCGTCGTAGCGCTCGCGGCGAATCAGGATCTTGACCAGCTGCAGCAGCAACAGGGCCTGGCGGCCGGGGTCTTCCTCCACCACCAGCTCCAGGGCCTGGCGCAGCACTCGCTCGCTGTCTTCTAGTCGCCCCTTGGCGAGATCGACCTCGCTGCGCAGGCCGGCGAAGGCGAGGTACTTTCGAGGCTCTCCGTCCGCTAGCTCCAGGGCGCGATCGATCTCCGCCTCGAAGGCCTCGAGGCGGCCCAGGCGTCGCGCCAGCGGGAGCAGGATCCACAGCAGCTGGAGCTCGATTTCGGCGTTTCCTTCTCGCCTTTGATGCCCGCTGAGCTCTTCCGCCAGGGCATCGAGGATCTCGTCCGGCTCCAGCCCCTGGGGGTGCGATTGAGCCAGTTCGAGGATCGGAGGCACCGCCGCGGCGCTGCCGGAGAGCAGCTGATACGCGTGCCAGCGGGCCAGGGGAGCATCGCTGGCGTGGGCGAGGATCTCTCCCGCGGCTTGGCGTACCAGCCCCTCTTCGTCGATCATCGTCTCCCGCAGCCCGACCTCGAAGGCGTCGGAGGTGAAGCGAACGCCGATCCCCCAGGGGGTGCTCTCCTGGGTAAGCCAGCCGGCGTGCACCAGCCTCACTTCCCAATCCGTCGACAGCTGGGCGCCGAGGAGCTCCGCCGCCGCCGAGATCTCCCGGGCAGGCATGGCAAGGCTGGCGGTAGCGAGCAGCTGAAGCCCCTGGCCGCCGCCGAGGGCGAGGTTCTCCGCCTCCAGGTGCTGGACGAAGCGGCTGGAGGGCAGATAGGGCTCCTGTCCGCTGCCGTTGAAGAAGAAGCTGCCGTAGATGCGCCGCAGCACGTTGCGGTGAATCAGCTTGATCAAACCCTCTTCGAAGGCGAAGGGAATACCGTCGCTGGCCTGGAGGAAGCGCTCCTTCACCTCTTCGGGCATCGATAGGCCGGAGGTCAGGCCGTCCGCCAAGACTTCCATCTCGCGCCGCGCCATGGCCGGAATCGAGACTTCGGGGCTGGTATTGGCGATCGGCGACCAGCGCGCGCCGCGGCGCCCCAGAAGCACGAAGAGGGTGAGATCTTCGAGGACCGGTTCGGCGATGAGCCGGTCGATGGTGGCGATATCGCTGGGGTGGGAGTTGGGGACATCGTCGAGAATCAGGCGCACCGGCTCGCCCAGCCTGCGGGCGGTGCTGCGCAGGGTCTCCGTCAGAACTTCGTGAACGATGGCCGGATCGGGCTCCTCGCCGTGATCCACCAGCCAGTCGGCGTAGGGCTCCAGGCCCATGCTGGCGAGGGCCTGCTGGGGGTCTTGATCGAGGAGGTCTCCGGCATGGTTTCTCACCAAGGCCTCAAGGATCCTCGCCGCGACTCCAGAGCGCTGGGACCGCAGTGGCGGAACCGTGACCCATACCGGGGTCGCGGTGCGCATCAGGCTGTGGTCCGCTCTCTTCTTGCGTCTTTGGGCCGGGTCGCAGCCGAAGGTCTGCCAGGCGATGCGGGTCTTGCCGCTGCCCAGAGGGCCCACCAGGCGCAGAACCCGAGCGCCGCTGCGGCCGAGGATCGCCTGCTCAATGGTGGGGCGGGGGACGTATTCGGGTCTCAGCCCCAGCAGCTCCGGATTGCGCCAGGGCTCCAGGGCCCGCTCTCGGCCATCGAGACGATAGAGGTTGGCCCGGCTCCCGCTTTGGCCACGGAATTCCTGCTGCGGCGCGGTGGGCCAACGCTTCGCCAATCGACTCGCGGCGTAGCCGGTGAGATAGACCTCGTCCATCGGCACCCGAGGTGCGTAGCTCAGCAGGTCGTCGAGGAGCGCTTCCGGCACCAGCTCGCAGCGCCCCTGGCGCAGGTGCACCGAGCCGGGGAGCAGCAGAAAGGCACTGGCGGCGCCCTGCGCGCCGCGGGCGCTACGACAGCGTCGCAGCAGCTGCAGAGCGCAGCCGGTGGCGGAATCCGCCTCGCCGGCATCTCCCGGGATCGGCAGGAAGGCATATAGCCTGCCTCCGGAAGCGCTGCGCACGTCGGTGAGGGCCTCGACGCCGGGAAGCTCGTCGAGGTGTTGTTCGGCGAGCTGGAGCTCGTCGTCCTGGCCCTCGATGGACCAATGATAGAGAAGGACAACGGGCAGGACTCGAGGCAGAGTCTTGGGGCGAGTCGCGTCGGCTTCAATCGACATGGGGGGCTCCTATGAAGCCGCTCTCGCAAGACATCATGAGATTCCGGCGCGATAAAAAAGACCGGAAGGGGGTTCAACTCCCAGGGAATCGGAACGAGATAGGAAATGGAAAAGAGCTGAGGAGAGAAGAACGCAAATCGGAGCTAAGCGGGAGGATCCGTGGGGCGTTGGACCCAGGCCCGAAGAAATCGAGAGCTGCCTTCAGGATATCTCGAAGCGCGATCCCGCGCGAGGGGGTCCAGGGTGCCTTGAACTAGCCATTTTGGGCTCATCGGCGACATTTGGAGTGATAATGAATTGTGTATTTAAATTATTAAAGCAATTTTTTCTATTAAGTTACAGTGGAATGCGCTGACCTTCCTGGGCCACCGTAAAGCCCTTGGCGGCGAGGTTGCGGTAGAGCTCGCTGCTGCTGTCGTGAAGAGGGTTGGAGTGATTCAGGTGAATGAAGAAAACCTGGAGCCGGCCCTCGCTGACCGCCCCGGCGAAGCGGCGAGCGCTATCGGTGGCGAAGGGGTGGGGAACGGCGCTGAGATCGCGTCCGGGAAGCTCGTCGGGGCTGCCGAAGGTAGCGTCTACCAGGGCGACATCCACCTCGTCGAGGATCTCCTCCACCGGCGGGTCCCAGCGCTCCCAGGAATCTGTGTCGGGAACGTAGAAAACCCTCTGCTGCGGGCCCGAGAAGCGAAAGCCGACGGTGTCGGAGAGCTCGTCGCGATGGGGTACAGAGATCGCCTCGACCCGCACGCTACCGGCGGCAGTGGTCGTAGCTATTGGCTCCGAGTCGGTATCGGCGGCGGCATTTCCATGATCTATTCCCTCCCCCAGCACCACGCTCTCCCCCGGCGCCAGCGGCCGCAGATCGAGCACTCGATCCTCCACCAGCGTGCGCCAAGGCTCGTTGGCGCGCAGAAAAGCCGCCATGGCGGGAGTGCACCATACCGGGAGATCGCGACTCGCCAGGGTCTCTTTGCCGAAGTAGGCCAAGCCCAGGTAGTGGCCGATATGGGCGTGGGTGAGAAAGACTCCGTCCACCGGCTGGCGATCGACGCCGCCTTCCCGCGGGCCGTCGATCGCCGCCGCCAGGGCTTCCAGCTGCCGACCCAGATCGGGGGTGGCGTCTACCAAATAGCGCAGCGGGCGACCTTCGGCCCTCGGTACGACCACCGCCAAGGAGGCCACCGAGCGGCGGTATTGTGGGTCCTCGATGGCGCGGCGGCAGTTGGCCCGGGTGCATCCGGGGTGAGGAAGTCCGCCGTCCTGCGCATTGCCCAACACCAGCAGGAAGGGAGCCGGCGGGCTCTCGCTCTGGGCCGACAGTGGAACGGCCAGGGGCGAGGCTAGGGTCGTAGCGAAGGCTGTGCCTAAGAAGAACAGCGCCAAGAAGCAGGGGCCCATAGAGTGCCGGGGGAAAGCGAGCAGCGCGCGAAGGGGGCGGGAGATGGCGATCAAAGCAGTCATGGGGTCTCCGGCGGTAGCCGCCTCAACGGGTCGCGGCGTTACGAGAGCACGAAGGAATCTAGATCCGGTGGGAACTCGAGAAGAAGCGTCTTCAGCAATGATATATTCACGGTTTGGGGCAGAGCCGCTGTGCCTGTATCGCCTTTCTGGCCGACCGCCCCGATTCACCACCTAGATCGATCGCTCTGCGCTCCATCTGTCTCAGGGAGCCTTTTCCCCGCCCGCACTCAGGAGGACACTCCGATGAGCCCCCGACGGCTACATAACCGACTGTACTATTTCACCGTGGAGGACGAAGGCATTCTCGCCGAAGCCTTCGCCCGCATGGATCCTGACGTCTACGCCATCACCTACAAGGTCACCGGTACGGACGATGTCTTCGTCACCACCACCGAGACTCGCGACGCGATGGATCGCGCGGATATCGCCTACAACCTGCTGGCGGAGGAAGACGGAACCCGGATCTCTCTCTACCACTCTCCCCTCTCCCTGGAGGAGTTGTCGGATTTCGATGACGCCATCAAGGCTCTCGGATTGGCCTATCGCGCCATCGGCATGGCCTGCGTTGGGGTCAACGGCGAAGGTAATCTCGGCTTCGATCTATCCCAGGGCACCAAGAAGTACACCTACTTCACCGCCCCCGCTGGACACACCTTCATCTGGCGGCTCTTCCATGAGAAGAACGAGGCGCGAACCTTTCTCGAGCAGCTCACCACCGGCGACCAAGAAGCCATGGAATGGGTGGAGGCGCTGCCGATGGAGAGCTCCGATCAGCTGGTCTCTTACCACTGATCCCCGCACCGATCCCTGGAGAGGGAGGGGAGCCGGAACAAGAGTGAGCAGAGAGTTTGGTGAGTTGAGGGCGTGATGAAGCGTGGCTCGAGATCATTGTGGGCTGAGGTGAACGCCGAGCCCACGGTTCGGGTAGCTCAGCTCTGTGGCGAGATTCAATCCCTGGTGCGCCAGGGGTTCTCCTCCCTTTGGGTCGCCGGAGAAGTGCAGAGAGTCCAGCGCAGCCAGCGCGGCCATCTCTACTTCGAGCTGGTGGACAAAGGGCAGGGGGATCGGGTCACGGCGAAGATCGACGCGGTGATCTGGCGTTCCGATCTCGCGAAGGTGGAGCGAGAGCTGCGCCGCAGTGATCAGAAGCTGGCGCCGGGCGTGGAGCTGCGATGCCGCGGAGGGGTGGACTTCTGGCCTCCCGGAGGGCGCCTGCAGCTGGTGGTGCGGGAGGTGGACCCGGCTTTCTCTCTGGGCCAGCTGGAGCTGCGCCGTCGCCAGACCCTGGCGGCGCTGCAAAAAGCCGAGCTGCTGGATCGCAACTCGGCCCTGACGCTGCCCCCGGTGCCCCTCAGGGTGGGCATGGTGAGCTCCTACGAGAGCGCGGCGTACCACGATTTCCTCTCCTCGCTGCAGTCCATCGCCTACGGTTTCGAGGTCACCTTCGTGCACGCTGCGATGCAGGGGGCCGAAGCCGAACGAGAGGTGGTGTCGGCGCTGCGCGCCCTCGCCGGGCTGCCGCTGGACGTGGTGGTGGTGGTGCGGGGCGGCGGCTCGCGCACCGACCTAGCGGCCTTCGATAGCCGAGCGATTTCAGAAGCCATCGCCCGCTTTCCGCTACCGGTGGTCACCGGCATCGGCCACGAGATCGATCAGAGCATCGCCGACCGAGTCGCCCATACCGCGGTGAAGACCCCCACCGGGGCGGCGGAGCTGCTCATCGACCGAGTGGCGGGAGCGGATCTCGCCCTCGAGCAGATACAGCAGCGCCTATTGATCGCCGCTCGGGATCCGTTGAGCCGCGGCAAGGAGCGCCTGCTTCAGGCGGAGCGCGGGATGCGTCGGGCTCAGCTGCGATTGGCCTCCGTGTCCGCCCGCCTCGAGGAGCATGGGCGACGGCTGGCGCGCCTCGGCGGCGAGAGCCTGAGGCGCGGCGGGAGTGAAGTCCAGCGAATCGCCCAGCGCCTCGGCGTGGCCTCGCCCCGTTTTCTGGGGCGTCGCCGCGAGCTGCCGGAGACCCTGATGCATCGGGTGGTGATCAGCGCGCGAGCGAGGCTGGCCCGGGCTCATGCGGAGGTCGATGGCCGAGCTCGGCTGTGTCGTGATCTCGACCCCCAGCGCACCCTAGAACGGGGCTTTTCCATCACCCGCAGCGTCGACGGACGGCTGCTGCGGGGAGAGGGAGATCTCGCCGTAGGGGATCAGCTAGTGACTCGTTTCGCCGCCGGCAGCTGGATCAGCCGAGTGGAGGCGGAGCAAGAGGATTTGAACGTCGAACCCCCTGAGCCTACCGTGGAGACGCCATGAGCACTGATCCGACTACTGGCCCGATCCCTGGCCCCGAGAGCGCATCCCCCGTCGAGAGCCAGCTAGAGGGAGAGAAGCTCTCCTTTTCCGATGCCCTCCAGCAGCTGGAGGAGATTCTCGGCCGCATCGAAGACGAGCGCATCGATATCGACGAGCTGGCGACGGAGCTGCGGCGAGGAGCGGGTCTACTGGATCTTTGCCGGGGCAAGATCCGGCGGGCGGAGCTCGAAGTGACCCAAATCGTGCAGCGCCTGGAAGACAGCGACGAGGGTTGAGAGCTGGGGCCTGGGGCTAGGATTTGAGACTAGGCCTGTGATTTGAGACTAGGCCTGTGATTTGGGCCTAAGCCTGGGGGTTTGGAACCTGTGGCCGGGGCGCCCCACGGGGACATCTTGCCAACCATCAGCGCGCTGCCCGCTTAGCGGTTCTTATTTTCTTCACGGTAGCGTCGTGCTATTTTTGACGGTACTCATCTGCTCGCAGAGGGTCGCCTGAAGTTCTAGGGGACCCGCTTTTCAACCGAAGGCCCTGCAATAGGCTCTGCCGCCAGGAAGCATCGATTCCTCCAGGATCTGGACGGGCTGTTCTCTCTGGCAGCGCGGAGCGCGGCTGGAAGGGGGGCGCGTAAAGTCCGCTGAAACAAGACTTTCGCCACCAACATAGTGTGAACTAAAGGATCTTCCCTCAGCGAAGAATCCGGTAGTGCTCCCCCCTTCTGAAGACTCTGAAAAAAGAATACCTAAAGCCCCCGCGGCGGAAAATTTCTCACTACCTACGATGATCCAGGAATTTGTCAACGCTCTGCTCGAGCCGCCAACGGTGCTCTTCACCTCCCTGCTGGTGGTGGTGGTGGTCTACTGGCTCACGGTGATTCTGGGCATTTTCGATCTGGACCTCTTCGACCTCGATCTCGACCTCGATGTCGGAGTGGACGGGGCGATGGAGGGGGTGGAAGGTGCGCTGGAGCTCGGCGATGCCCCCGAGATTGGAGATGCTGGCCCGACGGGAGTCGCCGGGCTGCTCACCGCCCTCGGTCTCGCGGGGGTTCCCCTCACCGTCACGCTTTCCTTCCTCATCGTCTTCTCCTGGTTCCTCACCTATCAGGGCATGCGGGTTCTGCCGCTGCTGGACCTCAGCGGCGGCTTGATTCGCTGGCTGCTGCTCCCGGTGGTCTCGGTGTTGGTCTCGCTGGGGCTGACGTCGGTGCTGGTTCGCCCGCTGCGGCCGGTGTTTCGCACCGTTCCGGCGGCCTCGAGGCAGGATTTCTCCGGCCGCTCGGCGACGGTGGTTTCCTCCCACGTCGACCGCGAGCAGGGACGAGCGGAGATCGACGATGGCGGCGCTGGGTTGCTGGTAGAGGCCCGGCTGGTGTCGGGAGCCCCGGCTCTCCGGGGGGACCAGGTGACGGTGGTGCGCTACGACAACGATCTTGACGTGTTCTTCATCACTCGCCGGGACGAGAGCCTGCAATAGGCTTCCTCGGCAGGTCCGGCGGAGCCGCCGCGCTGCACTGCACTGCACTGCACCGCACCGTGGTGAGCTTCGTTCCCAGGGCCTCGACGACTAGGAAAGGATCCGATGGTCACTCTTGGCATTATCGCCCTCGTGCTCTTCGGCATTTTCGTGCTGCTGGGTCTACTGGTTCTTGTCGCTCGCTTCTATAAGAAGGTGGAGCAAGGCAAGGCGCTGATCGTTAACAAGATGTCCGCCGAGCCGGAAGTCACCTTCACCGGGGCCGTCGTGTTGCCGGTGATCCACAAGGCGGAGGTGATGGATATCTCGGTGAAGACCATCGAGATCGATCGCCGCGGTCTCGACGGTCTGATCTGTCAGGACAACATCCGGGCGGACATCAAAGTCACCTTCTTCGTGCGGGTGAATAAGACCAAGGAAGACGTCATCAAGGTCGCGCAGGCCATCGGCTGTCAGCGAGCTTCAGATCCGGGGACCCTCGAGGTGCTCTTCAACGCCAAGTTCTCGGAAGCGCTGAAGACCGTCGGTAAGCAGCTCGACTTCGTCGACCTCTACACCAAGCGGGATGAGTTCCGGGATCAGATCATTCACGTCATCGGGCGTGACCTCAACGGCTACGTGCTGGAGGACGCGGCCATCGACTATCTCGAGCAGACCCCGCTGGAGAAGCTCGATCGGGACAACATCCTCGATGCCCAGGGCATTCGCAAGATCACCGAGCTGACGGCGATTCAGCACGTCGCCACCAACGATTTCCGCCGCGACGAAGAGAAGAAGATCAAGAAGCAGGACGTCGAGGCGCGGGAGACGATTCTCGCCCTGGAGCGTCAGCAGGCGGACGCCGAGGCGCGACAGCGCCGCGAGATCGAAACCGTGAAGTCGCGGGAGGAAGCGGAGATCCTGCGAGTCGCGGCGGAGGAGCTGCAGAAATCAGAGACCGCTCGCCTGGACTCCCAGGAGCAGGTCGCGGTGCGCGAAGAGAATATGAAGCGCCAGGTGGAGGTCGCGGCGAAGAATCGCGAGCGGGTGGTGGCCATCGAGCAGGAGCGGGTGTTGAAAGACAGCTCCCTAGAGGCGATCAGCCGCGAGCGGGAGGTGGAGCTACAGCGCATCGCTAAAGAGAAGGAGCTCGAGAAGGAGCGTAAGGCCATCGCCGACGTGGTGCGGGAGCGCATCGCGGTGGACAAGACGGTGGCGGAAGAGGAAGAGGGCATCAAGCGCCTGCGGGTGATCGAGGAAGCGCGCCGCACCAAGGAGGCAGCGGTGCTGATCGCTGAGGGCGCCGCGGAAGAAGCGCTGGTGAAGGACGTCAAGGCGGCGGAAGCGGCGGAAGCGGCGGCGAAGCACAAGGCTCGCGAGATGCAGGTGCTCGCCGACTCGGAGCTCGCGGTGGCGGACAAGGAAGCTCAGTCGAAGATTCGACTCGCCGACGGTACCCAGGCTGCCGCGGCCGCCGAGGGCTTGGCCAAGGTCAAGGTGAAGGAGGCGGACGCCGTCGCTACCGAGAAATACGGTCTAGCGGAGATTCGGGTGAAGGAGGCGGACGCCGCCGCCCTGCGCCAGGTCGGCACCGCGGAGGCGGAAGTGGAGCGCGAGAAGGGGCTCGCCACCGCGTCGGCGCTGGAAGCCAAGCTGGAGGCGGAAGCCAAGGGCCTGCGCGAGAAGGCCGATGCGATGGCCGCCCTGGATGAGGTCAGCCGCCAGCACGAGGAATATCGACTGCGACTGGAGACCGAGAAGGACATCGAGCTGCGCGCCATCGAGGCTCGCCGCCAGGTGGCCGAGGCGCAGGCAGAGATGCTCGCCACCGCGCTGTCCTCCGCGAATATCGATATCGTCGGCGGCGAGAGCATCTTTGTCGACCGCCTGATGAGCTCGCTGTCCTCGGCCAAGTCCCTGGACGCCTTCATGGACCGCAGCGAGACCGCGAAGCTGGCTCTGAAGGATTACGTGGACGGCGGACGGAGCTTCGCCGGAGACGTGCGGGAGGTGCTGGCGCAGAGCGATCTCGGCTCCGAGGACCTCAAGAACCTCACCCTCGCGGGGCTCTTGTCCCGCCTTGCCCGAGGCAAGTCCGGCGAGCAGGCCGAGCGTCTCGGGGAGCTGGCAAAGTTGGTGAACGAGGCGGGACTCGGAAACCTGCGCGCTCGCCTGGACGATTGAGGGCTCGGCTCGATGACGATCCGCGATGCGTTCCTCCTCCGGTGATGAAGGATCGGTCATGACGGACGATCCTAATCTCGCCCGAGACGGTGCTGCCGAGGAGGCTTCCGCTCAGGGGGCAGCGCCGGGGGATGGTGACGCCGCCCTGGAGCGCGGCACCTACGAGCTGCTTCGAGAGCGGCTTGAAGGGGCCGCGGCGGTGCTGCGGCAGCAGGCCCAGCAGCTCAACTCGGCTCGCCTCGAGACCTTCGGCTCCAGCGAGCTGACCCTCGCCGGCCAGAGCCGCATCCGCACCGAGCACAATTGCCGTCCGCGGGATATCGCTACCGTCGGGGAGCGGCTCATCGTCGGATACGAGGTGCATTTCGGCCTGCGGCGGGAGACCTCCGTCGGTCACGTCTTCAGCGTCCATCGCTTCGGCGCCGAGGAGGGGGCCGATGCGCCCCCTCATCTGGAGCCAGCCCGTCCGGGAGACGATGGATTCCTGCAGGATGAGCGCTTCGCCCGAGATTTCGAGGAGCTCTTCCGCTACTACAAAGACACCCGCCTGCTGCAGCTGCGCAACGTCGGCGATCGCCTCTTGGGGGTCTTCCAGGTGGGCACCCGCCTTTCAGACCTCAAGGTGTTTCGCTGGAGTCTGGATCCCGAGGGTGGCGTCAGCTACATCGACAATCGAGGCGAGCGGGACCATACCTTCGCCGCCGCCTACGACTTCGAGTGGCAGGAGGTCAGTCGCGACAGCGTCGTGCCGGGCCGTCACCCGCACCTCTCCATCGAGGACGAGCTCTTCGTCGAGACCATCGGTGGGGATCTCACCATCAAGGTAGAGAACAACACCGAAGACGGGCTGGGGATCTATCAAGAGCCGGTCATCGACCCCGATCAGAGCCTGGATGACGCCGAGCTTCGCTACGCTCGGGTGGGATCATTGATCCTGCTCTCGGTGCTGCCCTATCGCGAGCCCCAGGCGCGCTATTTCGTCTACAACACCCGCAACCGCACGGTGCACCGTATCGACGCCATCGGCCAATCCTGCCGGCAGCTGCCGGAGGACCACGGCCTGATCTTCCCCGGCGGCTACTACCTGACGGCGACGGATTCTCCCAAGACCTTCGATCTGCGCCTCGACGGCCTGGAGCTGAAGACTTCGGTGCGCTCCCCCAACGGGGAGGACGTGCTCTACATCTTCCACCAGCGCTCCGAGGGCCGCAGCGTGCTGCTGCCCTACAACCTGATCCGCAAGGCGGTGGCGACGCCCATCGAATGCTTCGGCTTCACTATTTTCGACGACGGTACGCTGGTGGTCTTCCGGGCGATCTCCGATGAGCCGTCGCGGGTGCATCCGCTGCAAATCTGGCGTACGCCCTTTGCCAAGGCCGAATTCTTCGAATCTCCCAGCGATGGCTCTCCGCTGCAGCGATTGGGCAACGCGGAGCTGGTGCGAGGGATCTCCGACGCGCTGTCCCTCGCCCAGCGGGTGATGGAGCAGGAGCCCTCGCGGCGGGTGTACGAAGATCTCATCGCCGCCGCCCGGCGGATGGAAGACGCCTACCACTGGCTGGGGGACGAAGCCTACGGTGGCCTCGGAGAGGCGGTCGCCGAGCTGGTGGTGCTGGCGGAGCAGGTGGTCGATGAATTTGAGAAGGTGGAGGCGCTGCGGGCGCGGGCTCACGACGAGGTCAACACCGCTGAGGCGGAGCTCGACGAGCTGCTGTCGGGCCTCGCGCCGAGCTCCATCGATCGGGTGGAGCCCTTTCTCGAGGCCCTCGCTCAGCTGCGCCGGGCCCGCGGGCATCTGATCACGCTGCGGGATCTGCGCTACGCTGACCTCGACCGCCTGGAGGCCCTAGAGCAGCGAGCTCAGGGGGCCTTCGACGAGGTCAGCGAGCACGCGGTGGCCTTCTTCGCCGAGCCGAAAGCCCTGGAGCCCTTCCGCCGTACCCTGGGAGAGCTGGAGAGCTCGGTGGAGGCGGTGAGCTCGCTACGGGAGATCGATCCGCTGGCCCAGCGGGTGGACGAGCAGGCCCAGGGGCTGGAGCTGCTGGCCCAGGTGACCTCCGGGCTAGAGAGCGACGACGCCACCGTGCGCACCCGCATCCTGGAAGGGGTGAGCGAGGTGCTGGGGCAGCTGAACCGGGTGCGGGCCATCGTAGACGCTCGTCGCCGCGAGGTCGGAGCGCGGGAGGCGCGGGCGGAATTCGGCGTGCAGTTCCAGCTTCTCGGCCAGTCCGCCGCCGGGGCTCTGGCGGTGGCGAGCACCCCCGAAGCCTGTGATGAACAGCTGGCCAAGGTGCTGCTGCAGCTGGAGGACCTGGAGGCGCGCTTCGGCGCCTACGACGACTTCCTGGAGCAGATCACCACCAAGCGCGACGATCTCTACGAGGCCTTCGCCAGCCGCAAGCAGCGACTCCTGGACGAGCGTCAGCGGCGGGTGGAGCACCTCTTCGGCGCCGCCCAGCGGGTGCTGGAGGGTATGGAGCGAAGGGCCGAGAGCTTCGACGACGACGACGACCTCAACGCCTTCTTCGCCTCCGACCCCCTCGCCGAGCGGCTGCGACGCCTCGGCGGTCAGCTTCGAGAGCTGGGGGCAGGAGTGCGGGCCGACGAGCTGGAGAGCCGGGTCAAGAGCGCGCGGCAGCAGGCCCGTCGGGGAATGCGGGATCGCCGCGACCTCTTTACCGCCGAGGGGGATCTCATCACCTTCGGCGCCCATCGCTTCACCGTCAACCAACAGGCTCTAGAGCCAACTCTGGTACCCCGCGGTGACGACCTGGTGCTGCATCTCACCAGCACGGAGTATTACGAGGCCCTCGAGGACGAGCGGGTACAGGCCGCCCATCAGCTTTGGGAGCAGAGCCTGCCCTCGGAGAGCGAGGAGGTTTACCGCGGGGAGTTCCTGGCCTATTCCGTGTGGGCGGATTCCTCGCTGCCGGATGATCAGCGCCCGTCTGGATTCCCCTCTCGCCGCGAGCTGGAGTCGGCCGTCGCCGAGGGGGTCGAGGGGCTCACCGCAATCCTGCAGCCGCTGGCGGCTCAGCGCTATGAGGAGGGCTACGAGCGGGGGCTCCACGACGTCGACGGTGCGCGCATTCTCGAGAGTCTGCTACAGCTCGACGCGACCGCCGGCCTGCTGCGATTCGAGCCCCAGCCGCGGGCTCTGGCGGCCCTCTTCTGGGCCGGAGCGGAGGAAGATGATCGCGGTCACCGGGAGCTTCGTCGGGAGATCCGGGATCGAGCCCAGGCGCTGCATCGATTGCGCTCCACCTATGGCGGGGGCCAGGCCGTCGAGGGCTTTCTGGCGGAGCTCAGCCAGGCGCTGAGGGCGTTTTGTGCCGAACAAGAGCTGCTGTGGGGGGCGGATGAGTCAGCGAATCTGGAGGATGCACCGCCGGAGATTCCGTCAGGGCACCCGTCGGGGGCATCGGGAGTACCAGGGGCGCTGCTGCAGGAAGCCGCCGCCTACCTTTTCGAGGTTCTCGCCGTCTCGCCGCAGCGTTTCCCCATGGAGTCGGCGGCGCAGGAGTTGGTCGAAGCGGCGGAGCCCCGACTGAAGCGGGCCGGGGCCCTCGAGGATCTGCGCCGCGGTCCGCTGGGGCGCCGAGTACAGATCGCCGAGGCCTGGCTCTCGGGGGTGGCTCGGGAGCTGGAGGCTGAAGCACCGGAGCGCCAGGGGGGAATCCACCTCGCCTTAGCGCCCGCTACCGCCCTGCTGCTGGCGGCGGATCGCTTTGACGTGGAGATCAGCCACGGCGCCCTCAGCGCCCGGGTGGAAGGGCTGCTCGGCCGCCACGGACGGATCGAGGAGCGCACCCTCGCCCTGCGCCTGGACCGCTTTCTCTCTCGCCTGCGAGAGTTTCGCCAGCAGCGGGTTCCGGCCTTCCAGCGCTGGCAGCGGGTGCGTCACGAGGTGCTGGAAGAGCAGCGCCGCCGTCTGCGCCTCGACTCCATGACCCCGAAGGTGATGAGCGCCTTCGTGCGCAATCAGCTGGTGGATCAGGTTTACCTTCCCCTGGTGGGAGCAAACCTGGCGAAGCAGATGGGCTCCGCCGGAGCGCAGCGGCGCACCGACCAAATGGGCCTGCTGCTGCTGCTCTCGCCTCCGGGCTACGGTAAGACCACCCTGATGGAATACGTCGCCCATCGCCTGGGGCTGGCTTTCCTCAAGATCGACGGGCCCGCCTTGGGCCATGACGTGCATTCTCTGGATCCAGCCCAGGCGCCTTCCGCCACCGCCCGGCGAGAGGTGGAGAAGATCAATCTCGCCTTCGAGATGGGCAACAACGTGCTGCTCTACCTGGACGACATCCAGCACACCCATCCTGAGCTGCTGCAGAAGTTCATCTCCCTCTGCGACGCCCAGCGGCGTATCGAGGGCGTCTTTCGCGGCGAGCCTCGCAGCTACGACCTACGGGGTAAGCGCTTCGCGGTGGTGATGGCGGGCAACCCCTACACCGAATCCGGCGAGACCTTCCGCATTCCGGACATGCTGTCCAACCGCGCCGACGTCTACAACCTGGGCGACGTGCTGAACGGTAAGGAAGATCTCTTCGCCCTGAGCTACCTCGAGAACGCCCTCACCTCCAACGCGACCTTGAGCCCCTTGGCGAGCCGAGACTTGGCGGATGTCGGGCTCTACGTGCGCTTGGCGAAGGGGGAAACGGTGCCTCCGGATCGCTTCGCCCATGCGGTCACCGGCGCCGAGCGGGCTGACCTGCTGGCGGTATTGCGTCATCTGCTTCGGGTACAGAGTGTGTTGATGGCGGTCAACCAGGCCTATATTCGATCCGCCGCCCAGGTGGATGCCTACCGCTCCGAGCCGCCCTTCCTGCTGCAGGGTAGCTATCGCAACATGAATAAGGTTGCGGAGCGGGTGGTGCCGGTGATGAACGAGGCGGAGCTCGAGGCGTTGATCGATGATCATTACCTCGGCGAGGCCCAGACTCTCACCACCGGAGCGGAGCACAATCTCTTGAAGCTCGCTTTCTTGCGGGGGCGTGAGACGGAGGAGCAAAAAGAGCGCTGGGATGCCATCTGCCGTGCCTATGCGCGAGTTCAGGCCAGCGGCGGAGATGCCGACCCGGCGTCGCGGGTGGTAGGGCAGCTGAGCCTGCTGACAGAGGGGGTCGCCCAGGTCGGCCAGACCTTGGCGTCGGCGGCACAGGGGGAGACAGCTCCCTCCGAGACGTCCTCCCCCTGGACCCCGGAGCTGGTGCGGAGCGCGGCGACGGAGCTCTCCGCCCACTGGTCTCAGCAGCTGTCCCGCCATTTAGGAGCGCAACTCGGTGAGCACCTCGGGGATCCCCTGGGGGAGCGGCTGGCGCCGGTGCTGAATCGCCTTTCGGAGCAGCTGGAGCAGGACCGCTCCCCCACCCCCGTGCCGCCTCCGCTACCGGCGGCGGCAAGAATCGATAGTGAAGCCTTGGCCTCCGCGCTGCGGGGACCCATCGAAGAGCTGGGGGCGCAATTCGCCGAAGTGGCCAAAGCTCTGAGCGAATCTTCTCGTCCCGCTGTCGTACAATCCCTATCCGGTAGTGTGCGCAATCTGTTGGATGATTTGGTGCGCACGGTGGAGGATTCTTTGCTCCCGGCGGTCAGGCGCCTCAATCGCCGGGTCGAGGATGCCGAGGATGCTGAGGGAAGACATCTCTCCTCTCAGATCGACCGAGCGCTTACCGATCTCGATCGCTTGAAGGATTTTGCTGCTACTCTTCGATCGTTGGATGCTTCTTCTTCGAAGCCTCCACAAGCAGACCTCAGCTAGTTGTCGCTGGGTCTACCTCATCCCTAGATCGCCACGAGGCTTCGCGTAATCTGTCTTGCCTCGTGCCCTTTATTGCCGCGAAGTAAAGGAGAATTCCGTGAATGAACCTCTGCCTCCTTATCTGCGATCCGCGCTGTTCGTAGATTTCGACAACATCTACATCCGATTACGCGAAGAAAGTGAAGAGGCCGCCGAGCATTTCGCTTCGGAGCCCCACCGTTGGCTCCGCTGGCTCGAAGAAGAGGCGCCGATGGTGGATGACCGCTTCCTCGATACCAAGGATCTGCCCCGGCGGATTCTGCTTCGCCGCTGCTATCTCAACCCCCGATCCTTCCATCAGAGCCGCCCTGCCTTTGTTCGGGCTGGCTTCGAGGTGGTGGACTGTCCGCCGCTGACTCACGGTGGCAAGACCAGCAGCGATATCCGCATGGTGATGGACATGATGGATGCTCTATCCCACCCCAGCACCCGCTTCGACGAGATGATTCTCTTCTCCGGGGATGCGGACTTCACGCCGATCTTCACTCGCTTGCGGGCCAATGATCGCTTTACCGTGGCTCTGATCGTCGGCCAGGCCTCTTCCGCCTACCGCTCCGCCTGCGATCTCCTGCTCAGCGCCGACGAATTTGTCGAATCGGGGCTGGGGGTCTCCGGTGAAGCCCTGGAGGCTCGCCGAGAGGCTCCAACCCGCCTGCGCCCCCTGCTGGAAGGGATGCACGGCACCGTCGCCGATGCGGTGGCCAGCACCGGGCCGGTGCCGGCGGATCGGCTGCCGATGATTTACAAGGAGTTCTCGGAGTTCCGCGAGGGTTCCGACTGGCTGGGCTTCATGAGTCTGCGGGGGCTTACGGAGGCCGTCGTTGAGGCCGGTAGCGGTCTCGTGCTGCGGGAAGAAGACCCCTGGGTCGTCGACTACGGACAGACCCCGGTGGTGAATCGTGGCGAGTCGGCGGTGCCTGCATCTGGCCCCAGCCCCAGCCCGAGCTCGGGCCCCAGCCTGGGCCCCGGTCCGTCCGCTCCTCCGCCTACCGGTTGGCGCAGCGATTTCGGCGAGCGCGCCGCGGCGGTGGTGCGGGCAGCGGTGGTCGAGTCCGACGAGCCGCTGAGCCTCGCGGGTCTCTCCCATCGCCTGATGCGCGAGCTGGGGGAAGGGGTGCGCTCCCGCGCCTGGCAGGGCGCCGGCTCTTTCCGCGCCTTCCTCGAGGGGCTAGACCTCGAAGGCCTGGAGATCTCCCGGGTCACGCCGGGCTACGTGTATGACCCGGTGCGCCATGACCCGCCGGCGGAGGCCCGCGACGGGGACGAATTCGCCCGCCGCTACCCGGAGCTTTCGGAGCTCGCCCGGCGCATTCATGACGCCACCGACGCGCCCTACCTGATGCCTGACGTGTACGCGGTGATGATGCGGGTCATCGCCGAGGAGATCAACGAGCGGGGCTACCACCTGGTGCGGACCTCCAAGGCGGTGCGCGACATCTGCAACGGCAAGGGTGTTCCGGTGGCCCGCTCCCACGTTTCTTTCGTCCTCAAGGGCATCCAATACTCGGGTTATTCCTATCGCCAGGGTCAGGAGAGCGCCCAGGAGCTGGGCCGAGCCTTCGTCCAGAACCTGCTCTTCCTCTGCGATCGTGCCGAGCTCTCTTTGTCAGATGACGAGAGCGACGCCGTGCGCCGCTGGATCCTCGCTCCCATCGACTACTCCCCAGGAGCCTCCGCCTCGCCGAGCCCTCCCGCTACGAGCTCCCGCCCGTCGACCTCCTCCGATGAGAGTTGGGAAGAAGACGACGAGTACGAGGACTACGACGAAGAGGACGATTGGGACGGCGAGGACGAGGAAGGTGACGAACCCGACGCCGATCCCGACGCCGAAGCCTCCGACGAGGACGAGGACGAGGAGGACTTCGACGACGAGGAAGACGACGAAGAAGACGACGAAGAAGACGAGGATGAGGGCGACGAGGACGACGACGAAGACGAGGATGAGGACGACGACGAAGACGACGATGACGAAGAAGAGGACGACAAGGACGATTGATCGAGGCCTAGCCTCGGTGAGCTCCTTCTCCTAGCCTCACGACATCTCTTCGCATCTCCCCGCGCTCTGGCCGCGAACTCATCTACATGTTCAAGAAGCCACAGCGCATCGAGCCCGGCCCGGGGCAGGAATCGGTTTGGGACTACCCCCGACCGCCTCGGGTCGAGCCCTCCTCCCAGAAAATCGAGATCGTCTTCGGTGGTCGCACCATCGCCACCACCGAAAGCAGCCAGCGGGTTCTAGAGACCAGCCATCCTCCGGTCTACTACCTGCCCCAGGACGCCTTCGTCGAGGGCGTCCTGCGTCCCAACTCCAAACAAACCTTCTGCGAGTTCAAAGGCTCGGCGAGTTACTTCGACCTCGTCGTCGGCGAGCAAGTCGGCGTCGCCGCCGCCTGGTACTACCCTCGCCCCGTCGCCCGCGCCGTCGCCCTCACTGACCTCGTCGCCGTCTACCCTGGGCGCATGGACGCCTGCTTCGTCGACGGCGAGCAAGTCCAGGCCCAGGCCGGCGACTTCTACGGCGGCTGGATCACCAGCGCCATCGTCGGACCCTTCAAAGGCGCCTCCGGCACGTGGGGGTGGTGAGGAGGGGTTGGTGATTCGCTAGAGATGAGCGCTTTCGCAGGATCTGAAGTTCAGCTACTCTGTCTTTGGAAACCGCTACTACCAGCTAGATTTTCGAAGCGAGATTCTCGAAGAGATTTCAGCTGAACGATCTCCTGAAGGAGCCTCAATGCGCTACCTAGTTTTGATCGGAGTCACCCTGTGGCTGTTGGTCCTGGTGACTCCCGCAGTGCTTGCAGTCCCTGTTGGTGAGAGCGACTCGCCCAACTCGCCATCGGAGAGCTGGGCGGGTCAATCGGTGGCGGAAAGCCCTTCGATCTCCACTCCTTCCGAGTCGGTCTTCCTTCCCGGCGCGAGCGCTGGTGGGGCGGGTCGACAAGGAGATCTCGAGCCGCAGGAGTATCGTGTCTGCGGCGCATCCTGCACCAAGATCACCGGGCTATGCGCCTGTGCTTTCGATCCGCTGGATTGCTGTGATGGCAAGGCTTGCGCGGCCTTCAATCTCTGCGAGTTCACGGGAGCACAGAAAGCACCGCAGAGAACGAATTCCAGCAGTCAGTCCAGCGACTGAGCTGGAGCCTTCATTGGAATCTCATGGACTGGCGCTGGCTCATTTCCTTGGCGGCTCTCCTCGTGTTGGGCGCCGGCGAGGCGAAGGCGGAGCAATCCTTCCGATTCCTGCTGGTGCCGGAAGCGCATTGGGCTTCAGGGCAGCCTGATGTCAGCGCGGCCCTAGATACAGGGCAGGTCTATCTGTATCGAGCGGGCGCCTATCGCCCTGAGTTTGTGGCATCGGCCGGAGAGAGCATTTCTCTTCCTGCTGGCGTGTGGCATTGGGTGGCGGAGTCCGAAGGGTGGGTGAGTGTCGCTTCCGGCCGGCTGGAGATTCCGCTGGGTCGGGTGGGAGCTGAACAGACGCTGATTTGGCCGGTAGTGCCGGCATGCCGCCTGGAATTAGGATCCATCGCCGGGTGGCAGGGGGTGGAGCGAGTGGACGCGCTGAGCCTCGACCGGTCCACCGTTCATCCCGTGGCGCCGCTGGACCGGCTAGAAGTCAACGTCCCGGCGGGCCGCTATCTGGTAACCGTCTACGGTGGTCGCGGGCTCGAAGCGATATCGGCCATCGCTCGGTGTCGGGCTGGGGAGGCTGTCCGGCTCACGAGACCGGAGGTTCCGACGGACACGGTAGATCTCCTGGTGCACGGGCACTGGCCCGGAGGCGCGGAACCGTCGAGGGATACGGAGGACGACGCTCTCGTCCTCGGCGTTCATGAGCGAGGCTCCGGCCGCCTGGTGCGCCTCGCCGAGGTCGACTTGCGGGTGGGAAGTCGCTCCTCCTTCGTCGTTCGGAATCTGCCGATGGATCAGGATCTCGAGCTTCGCTGGTCTCACCCAAGTCTGCGCAGCGGCAGCCGGGAGATACCCTCTGACCGCTCCGGGGCCCGCGAGATGGAAGAGATCCTCTGGCGCCCGCGGGCTGCCGTGGAGGTGCCGGTGGAGTATCTACCGCTCCAGGAGCATGAGGAAGCTCGGCTGTGGATTTCCCGCTGCGGCGACGGGGCGGTCCAGGACTTCTTGGAAGTGGACTTCGCTGAGTGTCGCGATGTGACGCAAACTCAGCCTCTGAACCAGGGTTTGGGGCGCTATCGCTTCGAGGGTCTCGACCTTGGTTGGCACGTAGTGATGGCTCAGGTGGACGACGATTGGATTCCCGGTCTCGGTGAGGCCGTTGCGCTGCAGGTTCTCGACGCAACGCCGAACCTCGTTGAGCTGGAACCTGCTGCCCTAGAAGAGCTGCGAATTGAGGGCCGCATCTTGTTGGACGGCGAGGCGACCGTCGGCGAGGTCCGTCTACTGCCTCAGGCGACGCTTCCCGGGACGCCGAGGATCTTCGCCACCGCGGAAGATCTGCGCTACCAGATGACCTTCTTTGCCGAGACTCCCACTCGTTTCTACCGCTCTCGCCTGCCCGAAACGCTGCGGGGGCGTTCTGACGCCGAGCTTCGGGGTCTCTTCGTTCGCTACCGGCTGCTCGTCTGTCCAGAGGTCAATGACGCTGAGGCGGACGAAATCCATCTTGGCGGGTGCCATGCCATTCACCCTCGCTCTACTTTCTCCGGTGGCGGAACGATGGATCTCGAGCTCTCTGGCCGCTCTCTGCGGGTGGAGCTGGTCGACGACAGCAGCGGCGAGCCCATCGATGGTCGAGGGACTCGAGCTGGGGTGGTCGCTCGCCCCCGAGCTGGAGCGGCCTACGACACGCTGCATTTCTTTCATGGCGAGATCTATCGTCGTGAGGCTGCTTCCTTCGAAGCAGCGCCGGTTGCTGTCGATGGCGAGGGCATCGCTCTTCTTCATGGCGTGAGCGAGGGAGAGATCGTTGTCGTGGCGGTCGCCGATGGCTACCGGCGGGCGGAGCTTTCCGTGGCCGCTGATGTGCACGAGGCGAGTCTGCGTCTCGAGCGAGACCCCGAATCGGGGCCGGCGGCGATCACATTGGAGCTTCCCTCAGCTTCTGGCGGCCTAGGCGGAGCTCGCGAACCCGCCGCCGGCGCCTACTTGGTGGCCGCCGGCGCCCTGGGATCCCTACCTAGATGTCACCAGCGCTCCGACCGAGGGGGCCGAGTGAACTGGCCCGGCAGCTGCCCAACTCAGGGCCTGCGCCGGGCTCTGGTCTTCCATCCTCGTGTTCCGGTACAGGCCGTACGTCTCGTCTTCTTGCCGCCGGACCGCCGAGTGCCGCTCGTTGCGGGCCCCGCCCGCCCGGTGGAGCTGTGGACTCGCGATCTCAGCGGCCTACCAGCGCCACGGGAACCGGTGGATTGGCGTATCGACGGCATCCTGCTCAATGCTGATACTGCCTTGCGGGCCCTCAGTGCTAGTGGATCAACGCTTCCCTTTCGCACCGATGCGCAGGGGCGTCTCGATTTTCTGGCGACGGCTGGAGCCAAGGTCGAGGCCCGTCCTCGGCAGGGAGATGAATGGACTTCGTGGATTCCCGGAGAGCCTCTGGATTTGATCATCCCCTAGGGACGAGGCTCTCCTCCGGCTTGGAGCAGCTCCTTTGTCGTCTTGGGCTTTGTCGTCTTGAGCTTTGTATCTTCAGGAGGGTCTTGGGGAGCCTACCCGAGGCCAGAATCCGATATCCTCCGGCGCGATGAAGAACGACACGACGACTTCCCACAGCGTCTCTGATTCCAACAGCATCGAGGGCCGCCCCGTGGGGGCAAACGAGGTGCGCCTGGTCTCCTGGAACGTGAATGGCCTGAGGGCGGCTTTGCGTAAGGGCTTTCTGGACTGGCTCCAGGGCAGCGATGCGGAGATCGTCGGGATCCAGGAGACTCGGGTTTTAGACGAGCAGCTGACGAAAGCGGCCCGCGAGCCAGAAGGCTGGCATTTTCATCTCCACGCCGCGGAGCGCCCGGGCTACAGCGGGGTCGGCCTCTACTCCCGGAGCGCTCCGGACGCGGTGGAGACCTCCATGGGGGAGGATCGCTTCGACATCGAAGGGCGGATCCAGATCGCCCGCTTCGGTCAGCTGCTGCTGGTCAACGGCTACTTCCCCAACGGCAACGGCAAGAATCGGGATCTATCCCGCATTCCCTACAAGCTGGACTTCTACCGCGGCCTCTTCGATCTGCTGGAGCCGGCGCGGGAGCGGGATATGCCGATCCTGGTGATGGGGGATTGGAATACCTGTCATCGACCGGAAGATCTGGCGCGACCGAAGCAGAACGAGAAGACCAGCGGTTTTCGCCCGGAAGAGAGGGAAGAGCTGGATCGCTGGATGCGGGAAGGCTGGGTGGACACCTTCCGCCACTTCCATCCGCAGGCGACGGGGCGCTATAGCTGGTGGAGCCAGCGGGGCAACGTGCGGGAGCGCAACATTGGCTGGCGGCTGGATTTCTTCCTCGCGTCGGAGGCGGCCCTCCCCTACCTGCGGGGCGCGGCGATTCACGATCAGGTGCTGGGCTCCGATCACTGCCCGGTGAGCGTCACCGTCGATCGGGAGCTGCTGACGAGCTCATAGCCTTCGGTAGGGATGGGCTAGGCGTTGCTCTTCCCGGTGCCGTCTTCCTCGCCCTTGGGTTCGGCGGTCGCCGTGGGGCCAACGAGGCGCGGCTGATCCTTCCAGCGAATCTCGTAGAGCAGCTCTCCTCCGAAGAGCTGCTGGTGAAGAGTCGAACCTTCGGCGGTAGCCCGTAGGGTTCCTTCGCTCTCCTCCGCCGTGGCCGGTGGGGAGCCTTCTCGTCGCCAATGGTTCGGGTGCAGCGCGGAATAGGAGCCGTCGGCAGTCAGGGAAACGACGGGGAAGCCGGGCTTGTTGGGGTTGAAGGTGTGGGAGATCCAGCTTTGGGTGCCTTCGGTAGTGCGGCGAATGGTGAATTCGGTGGCGTCTGCCCCGCCGGGGTAGATGGACCAAGGGCGCAGCCAGGTGCAGAGGGTTTCGGATTCGCTGCCGTGCTGGACATGGCGCCTCAAGATCTCTCGCTCACTCTGCTGTAGGCCAAAGGCAGCGGCATCCGCGCCGGGGCCGAAGGGGCGCCTCAGGGTTTCCTCGACGATCTTCAGAGGCCAGGTATAGGCGTTATCTGTGTTCGGAGGAATGCCGTCGGAGATCTTGCGGCGATATTGCAGGCCGGGCCAGTCGAGGGCCCAGCCGAGGAGGGCGCCGCACAGGCTCTGCCCGGTGACGGATTCGTGTTCGCGGTTGCCGGCCAGTGCGACAGAAGGGCCGGTGTAGAACCTCGTATCCCCCTGGCCGGTGCGCGCCTCGCCTCGATAGTCGTAGCGGGTCGACGTCTTGGCGGTGGGCTGGGCGCAGAGGGCGAGGAGTGCCCAGCTGTGTCGCAGATAGAGAACCAGCTGGGAAGAGGTTTCCTGCAGGCCCTGTTCGGCGGTGAAGCGCAGGGCCGCGATGGTGGCGGCGAGACCGTCGGGGGTGTAGAGCTCGGAGCCGAACTCCCGAGACCAAGAGCCCCAGCTCTGCTCCTGGCTGGCGAGATCGGCCAGCCATTGGAGATCTTCTGGGGAATAGAGCGCGGCGCGGGCGACCCGGGGCCAATTCTGGCTTCCGGGGCCTTCGTTCCAGGTGTCGAGATTTCCCTTGTAGCGGTTCAGGCTATTGACGTTGATGGCCTGTCCGCGCAGGCGGCGGAAGAGCTGTTCCTTGCAGAAGGCACGGGGTTCGGTAGCCATCGGACTCTCTCCTCTCGAAATGAATTCCAGCGGGCTGGTTATCCACTCGTTCGTGATGGCCACGGAGGCCGGGAATCAAATCAAGTCGGGGTTACGGAAGTGTCCCTCGAGGGTCGAGGCAGCACCCGCCGCGGCCGCTTTCCCCACTCGATGCGGTAGAGCTCCTCTCCCCCCAACAGAGGCTGCCGCAGCGTGGATCCCTCGGCACTGGCCAGCAGCACCCCGTCGCGCTCCTCCACCGTGGCCGGGGGCGAGCTCTCGCGCCGCCAGCGGTTGGGCTGGAGGGCGGTATAGGAGCCGGCGGGGGTCAGGGTGGCGACGGGAAAGCCGGGCTTGTTGGGGTTGAAGGTTCGGGAGAGCCAGCTTTGGGTGCCCTCGGTGGTGCGGCGAATGGTGAAGGTCACCGATCCGTCGCCCGGGTAGATCGGCCACGGGCTGATGTCTTCCAGCAGGTCCGCCGCGCGGTCGCCGTCCTGCACGTGGGCGATGAGGTGCTCTCGGTCCACGGCGGAGAGGCCGAAGGGCTCGGGGGGCGCTTCGGCTCCGTAGGGCTGGCCGAGGAGCTCTTCCACGATCTTCAGCGGCCAGGTGTAGCCGTTGACCTCCCCCGGCGTCATGCCGTCGACGATGGGGCGTCGGTAGAGTCGCCCGGGCCAGTTCAGCGACCAGCCCAGCAGAGCGCCGAGGATGTCCTGGCCGACGTTGGAGGCGTGGTTTCGATTCCCCGCCAGGGCCAGGGAAGGGCCGCGATAGAAGCGTCGGTCCCCTTTGCCGACCTCGACCTTGCCCCGCAGGTTGAAGAAGGTGGTGGTTTTGGGAGTCGGCTGAGCGCTGAGGGCGAGCAGAGTCCAGGTGGCCCGTAGGTAGCTGGTTAGGCTGGCGACGGCTCTTTGCTGCTGCTCCGTGCTCTGCTCTGTGTCCCGTTCTGGGGCCCGACTTGCGCGACGAGCCTCCCGAAGGGCGGCCATGGTGGCGACGAGGCCGTCGGCGGTGTAGAGCAGAGAGCCGAACTCGCGGGACCAGAAGCCCCACTCTTTTTCCTTCTCCGCGAGCTGTACGAGCCAGCGCCAATCTCCCGTAGCCACCCGCGCCACCCGCGGCCAGTTTTGGCTGCCGGGGCCCTGATTCCAGGTCTCCAGCGAGCCGAGGAAGCGCCGCATCGTTTCCGGCGCGGTCTTCTGCCCCCGAAGCCTGCGGAAGAGCTGGGCTTTGCAGCGTTCACGGGGGTCACTCATGGTCGGCTCCTGCGGAGGGGATCAGGGGTCCAGGGGTGGTTCGGACTCCGGAGTATCGGAGCTCTCGGAATAGGGGGAGGGCTCGTGCAGGATGAGCCGTGCGCTGCGCTGGTAGGTGAAGTACGCCCGGGCCCACTCGAAGATCACCACGATGCGGTTGCGAAAGCCGATGAGAAAGACGATGTGCACCCCGAGCCAGGTGAGCCAGGCGGTGATGCCGGAGAGGCGGAGCTTGCCCAGGGTCGCCACCGCTGACTTGCGTCCGAGGGTGGCCATGGAGCCTTTGTCTCGGTAGCGGAAGGGCTCGGTGGGCTTTCCCGCGGCACGCTGGAGGATGACGTTGGCGGCGTAGACCCCGCTTTGAATCGCGGCGGGGGCAACCCCCGGAACTTCTCCACCGGCCTGCTCGAAAGCCATCAGGTCTCCCACCACGAAGATCTCCGGGAAACCCGGAAGGGTGAGGTCTTCTTCGACCCGCACCCGACCGGCGCGGTCCAGCACCGGAAGGGCGGTGACGAAATCGCTCCCCTCGCTCCTTGGGGGATCCCCCTGGAGCGGTCGTCCGGTGACCTCCGCGGCGCTCTGTGCCAGCTTCGCTCCCAGGGGAGAGGCCGCCACTCCGGCGGCCCAGATCACCGTGTGGGTGGGGATCCGCTCGCCTGTCTTCAGCGTGATGCCCTGGTCGTCCAGCTCGGTCACCAGGGAATTGGTTCGGACCTCGACGCCGAGGGTCTCGAGCTGCTCCTGAGCCTTGGCGGATAGATCCTCTGGGTAGGGCGGCAGCACCCGCTCACGGCCTTCCAACAGCAGCACCTTGGCCTCGCGGGCGTCGAAGTGGTGGAAATCCTTGAACAGGGTGTGGCGAGAGAGCTCCGCCAGGGCTCCGGCGAGCTCGCAGCCGGTGGGGCCGGCGCCAATGACGGCGAAGGTGAGCCAGGCGCGGCGCTTCTCGGGGTCGGTTTCCGCCTCGGCTCTCTCGAAGGCCAGCAGCACCTTGCGGCGGATTTCCAGGGCATCTTCGAGGGTTTTGAGGCCGGGGGCATGGCGGGCCCATTGATCGTTGCCAAAATAGCTGTGGGTCGCCCCGGTGGCGACGATCAAAGAGTCATAGCTCAGCCGGCGGCCGTCTTCCAGCTCGACTTTGCGTCCCCCGGCATCGATGTTCACCACCGTCGCCATCAGCACTTCGACCTTGCGCTGGCGGCGGAAGATGCGCCTCACCGGCTGAGCGATGTCCACCGCCGACAATCCGGCCATGGCCACCTGATAGAGCAGGGGCTGGAAGAGATGGTGGTTGCGCTGATCCAGCAGCGTCACCCGCGCGCCCCGCTTCTCCAGACGACGGGCGGCGTAGAGGCCGGCGAAGCCGGCGCCGATGATCACCACATGGGGCGTGTTCGCGCTCTTAGCCATGGGACCCCTCGATCATCCGATGCTCCTTCTGACGACTTGACGGAAGGCACGCGCGAAAGGGCAGCTCGCCGTTGGCGGTTGCCGTCGACAGGGCTGTTGGTCAGTCGTCGACCACCACCGCGTCGACCTCGGTCTCCCCCTCGGACTTGGCGATGATGGCGGCGCCGCAGGAGTCAGAGAAGATGTTGACCGAGGTGCGGAACATATCCAGGGGGCGATCGACGGCGAGCATCATGCCCACCAGGGCGTTGACCTCCTCGCCGCGCAGGTTCACCGCGTCCAGGACGATGAAGATGATCACCAGGCCGGCGGAGGGCACGGCGGCGGCGCCGATGGAGGCGAGCAGGGCGGTGAGCACCACGATGGCTTGTTCCGTGAAGCCCAGCTGGAGCCCCATGGCCTGGGCGATGAAGAGCACGCCGGCGCATTCGTAGAGGGCCGTGCCGTCCATGTTGACCGTCGATCCCATCGGCAGCACGAAGGAGGAGACCCGGTTGGAGACCTTCACCTTGCGCTCCACCGTGCGTAGCGTCACCGGCAGCGTGGCGCCGGAGGACGAGGTGGAGAAGGCCGTGGTCAGCGGCTCGATCATGTTGCGGAAGTGGATGTGAGGCTTGATTCCGCCGAGGAAGAAGAGCAGCAGCGGCAGCACCACGAACATGTGGATGGTGAGGCCGGAGGCGACGGTGAGCATGTAGAGGCCGAGAGCCTGGAAGACCTCCAGGCCGGCGCTGCCGACGGCCCGGGCGAGCAGCCCGAAGACGCCCAGGGGCAGGAAGATGATCACGTAGCCGGTGAGCTTCATCATCGCCTGGAAGCCGGCGTCGAAGAAGTTCACCAGGGTGTCCCGCGGCTTGTCCGGCAGGGCGATGATGGAAACCCCGAAGAGGATCGAGAACAGGATCAGCGCCAGCATGTCGCCGTTGGCGGCGGCGGCCACCGGATTCTCCGGCACCATCGAGAACAGCAGCCCCTCGATACCGCCGGAGGAAACGTCCGGGACCTCCTGCACCGTGGCGCGATCTCGATCCAGGCCGGCGCCGGGCTGGATGGCGTTCACCACCACCAGGCCCACCAGGATGGCGAGAGTGCTGGACAGGGCGTAATAGCCCAGCGTCTTGCGGAACATCCGCCCGACGCTGCTAGCGCTGCCGAGGGAGGCGACGCCGGAGATGATCGAGGTCATCACCAGCGGCACGATCACCATCTTGATGGCGCGCACGAAGAGGCCGCCGATCCACCCGACATAGGGAACGACGGCCTCGCCGAAGATCACCCCGACGGCAACGCCGAGCACCATGGCGATGAGGGTTTGCCAGTGGAGCTTGCGGTACCAGGCTTTCTTTACCGGGGAGCTATTCTGCGAACTGTCCTGTGAGCTTTCCATAGCTCCGACGGTACGCTAACAGGCCCGGAAACTCAATCGGGATCACCCCCGAAGAGAGGGCCTGTGCTTAAGGGCCTGTGCTTAAGGGGCTGTGCTTAAGGGATAGCGCCCGAAGGCCAGTAGTAGAAGTCGCCCTCGGTCCACACGATGTCGTTGTCGTACTCGGTGGGGTCGTAGCTGCCCTGGGGATAGACGGTGCTCTCGAAGATCCCGTCACGGCCGGTGCTGCGAATGATCAGCCCCGGGGCGTCGCCCACCCGGTCGGCGAGGTAGAACTCCAGGGGGTTCTCCCAGCCGTCGGCCACCGGCATATCTCCCGTCATGTACTCGCTGACCATCTGGGAGAACTCCTCGGGGGAGACGAAGTTCGTGCCCTCCTCGACGTCGAGACTCACCGAGAGATCCCCCTGATAGATGTTGGCCGGCGCCGCCCGATCCAGGAGGTACATCGAATAGGCCTCGGAGATCATCCGCATGTCGGCGACGGTGCGCTTCTGCTTCGCCTTCTGGAGGGCGTCGACGAAGTTGGGAATGAAGATCGCGGCGAAGCATCCGCCGAAGGAGATGAGACCGAAGCAGCCAACCACGCCGAGGATGATCCACAGGGGGCCCTTGCTCTTTTTCTGGGGCGGGCGAGGTTCCCACGCCGCCTGCGGCGGGTTCGCTGGTGGTGGCGGCGGCGCTGGGTGAGAAGGGGATCCAGACATGACGACGGGCTCCTAATTTGAATTGAGAGGCGACGGTGGCCCCGTGGCCCCATAGGGATGGTGCAGGGGCAGGGGTCGACAAGAGGGAGATACCAGCAACATTGAGAGGATGAGAAGCCTTCAAGCTATCACAGCCAACCGCTGCCGGGAGGCTCTAGAGATCGTAGAGAGGGGCGAGGCTGGGATACCATGACGCTCTATGTACGGACGCCGATCCAATCCCTCTGCCGGTTCTCCCGGAGGCTTCCAGCTCACCGAGCCTCCACCGCGGGACGTCGCCATTCTGCTGGTGGTGGTCTTCGTGACCTTCTCCCTGCGCTACCTGTCGACGACCACCGCCCTGATCCCGAATTTGCTGGACCTCTCCGCCGCGGTGTGGACCCAGGGTCAGATCTGGCGGATCTTGACCTATCCCTTCATCGGCAGCGGCCTGCCGGATCTGTGGTTCCTCCTGGAGCTGCTAATTCTCTTCTGGTTTGCCCGCGACACCTATCGCCTCGCCGGTCGCCGCGGATTCTGGCAGCTGATCCTGGTCACCGGCGTGGGAGCCGGCGTGGTGGCGGTGGCGGTGGAAGCACTGACTCAGGCGGCGGGCAGCCCTGCGACGCCTCTCGCCTTCGAACTGATGCAGGGGCAGCGGCTGCTGCTGGCGGTATTCATCACCTCCTTTGCGGTGGCCTTTCGTCACGCCACGATCCGGCTCTTCTTCGTGCTCCCGGTGCGCGCCGGCTGGTTCCTGTGGCTCACTCCCCTCTTCGCTTTCCTCGGCTTTCTCAGCAGCCGTGATCTCAGCGGCTTCGTGGGGATCTGCGTCGCCGTCGCCCTGACCTACGGCCAGCTGGTGGAGGGAGGCTTCTCTCGCCTGCTGCGGCGCTTTCGGCTGCGGCTGCAGGAGCGCAAGGTGCAGCGGGATCTGCGGCGCATTCGCCGCGAGAGCGGATTGCGGCTGGTGGACGAAGACGATGACGATCCCCGCGGCGGCGGTGGCGGTCAAGGCGGTGGCCGCGGCGGCAATGGCCGCGAAGGCAATGGCCGCGAAGGCAATGGCCGCGAAGGCAATGGCCGCGGCAGCAATGGAGTGTCTAAGGGACCATGGGTGAATTGAGCGCGGAAGCGGTGCTCGGCCGGGTGCCGGACCGCGAGGTCCTGGAGCTGGCCCGGGAGCGCCTGCTTCCCCACATCCACCGCACCCCGGTGCTCACTAGCTCAACCTTTGACGAGCTCTGCGGTGCCCGCCTCTATTTCAAGGCGGAGAGCTTTCAAAAGGCCGGCTCGTTCAAGGTGCGGGGGGCGCTGAATACCGTTCTCGGGCTGAATCAGGAGACCGCCGCTTCCGGGGTGGTGACCCATAGCTCCGGAAACCATGGTCAGGCGGTGGCTCTGGCGGCGCAGCTGCGAGGCATTCCGGCGGTGATCGTGATGCCCAACAACGCGCCGATGGCAAAGCAGGATGCGGTGCGGGGCTACGGAGCGGAGGTTCAGCTCTGCCCGCCGACTCTGGCGGATCGCGAGCGCTCCGCTGCGGCCCTGGTGGCGCAGCGCGGGCTGACCCTGGTGCATCCCTACGATGACCCGAGAATCCTCGCCGGCCAGTCCACCTGCGCCCGGGAGCTGATGGAGGACGCTCCGGAGCGTCTCGACTGGATTCTGGCGCCGGTGGGCGGCGGCGGGTTGATCTCCGGCTCCGCGCTGGCGGCGAGTTTCTTCGGCGAGGGAACCCGCGTGCTGGGGGTGGAGCCCGCCGGGGCCGACGATAGTTATCGCTCGCTGCGGGATGGGGAGTTGGAGCGCTGCCTCGATCCCCGCACCGTGGCAGATGGGCTGCGCACCTCCCTCGGCAAGCTTCCCTTCAAGGTGCTGCGGCAGCTGGGGGTGGACGTGGTGACGGTGAAGGAAGAGACCATCGTCGAGGCGATGCGGCTGCTGTGGGAGCGCCTCAAGGTGGTGGTCGAGCCCTCCGGAGCGGTGCCCCTGGCGGCGCTGATGGAGGATCCCGTGGCCTGTTCCGGCGGAGCGCCGCCGCGGCTCAAAGGCAAGGCTATCGGCGTGGTGCTGTCCGGCGGCAATCTCGACCTCGCCCGCCTCCCCTGGCAGAGCTGAGATCCGTCGAGGGCATTCGGCCGAGGATCACCGGGGGAAAAGCCGCCGGCCGAAAGAAGCTCGTCGAAAGATTCAGTCAAAGCGAAGGTAGCAAAGCCGCCGGCCGAAAGAAGCTCGTCGAAAGATTCAGTCAAAGCGAAGGTAGCGGCGCCCCAGCCAGGTGAAGAGCATGCCGAAGCCCACCAGGGCGGCGGCCGGCTCCACCGTTGCCTCGAGGCCTCGGCCGAACGAAATCAGGGCATGGAAGCCGTCCATCGCCCAACCGGTAGGGAAGGCGAGGCCGAGGGTGCGCATCCACTCCGGCATGATCTCCTTCGGCCACCAGCAGCCGCCGAGGGCGGCCATCGCCATGGAGGAGATCCAGGCGATGCTGGACACTTGATCCGGGGTGCGCAGCACCGCTCCCAAGAGCAGGGAATAGCCGGCGCAGGCAAAGGCGTAGGCGCCGAGGAGCAGCCCCAGACCGAGGGGCGAGGGCCCCCAGTTGAGCTGGAAGACTAGGGTGCCGACGGCCACCAGCATCAGAACTTGCAGCAGCGCGATGAAGAAGCGGCCGAGGAGCTTGCCGAGGAAGAGCTGGCCTCGGGTCACCGGCAGAGTCGCCAGCCGCCGCAGCACGCCACGTTCCCGCTCCTGGGCGAGGGAAACGCCGCCGTAAATGGCGGTCATCATCAGCACCAGGAGGGCTAGGGTTCCCGGCACCGAGAGGGAGAAGCCGGTGGGGACCTCCTGCCCGCTGCCGGCGACGCTGGTGCGCACCTCCACTAGGGTAGGGCGCTCGCCGAGAGTGCGCACCAGGGCGGCAAGTTGCTCTTCGGAGGGCTCTTCGGATGGTTCTGCCGAGCGCTCATCCCCTTCGGCGTCCGACTCTGAATCACCAGCGCCAGCGCTGCCGCCAAGATCGCTGAGGGCGGAGCCTAGGGTTGGCTCCACGAGGGTCGTCAGCAGCTGGACCAACGAGCTCGCGGCGTTCCCCGTCTCTTCCTCGGGGGTTAGCTCGAGGTTGGCCTCCACCAGGCGGGTGAGCACGGAGGTCGCGGCGCGGGTGATGTGGGTGCGGGCAGCGAAGCTATATTCCTGGCTGGCGCCGGAGCGCACTCGCAGATGCAGGGTTTGCACCTCCCCCGCGACGGCTCCGGCGGTGAAGCCTTCAGGGATTACCAGGACCCGGGGAACCTGCGGTGGCGGAGGCGGTTCGGCGTCCTGATCTGGGGCGTCCTGATCTGGGGCCCGTTCTGCGGGCTCGCCGGTTGTATCGCCTGCTGGCTGGCCCTCTGTTGACTGATCCGCGGGGCGGCTTTGGGTGGGGTTTCCCTCGACGGAGCCATCTCCGCTCGATCCTTCGTCGTCCCCTCCGCTCTGCTGTACCGGCTGGTCTGGGTCTTCGGCCCCAATGTCTGAGGCTCCGGCATCGGAGGCTCCAGCATCGAGGGCCACCTCGGACCAGGGCAGGGAGCTGATCTCGAGGCTCTCTGACTCTAGGGTGCGCACCAGCTCCTGCGCCAGCCAGCCGCCGTCGCGGTCGTCGACGGCGAGGTAGATGGGGTTCGGCCCGTTCCCCTGATATTGCATCTGCCCGAAGATCCACATGAAGGCTATCGGCAGCATCAGCATCCAGAAGATCGAGGCGCGGTCGCGAAAGGCGAGGCGCACGTCCTGAATCGCTAGGCGCAGCAGCTGGCCTACCTGGGAGGGAGTTTGGAGGGACGGTTCGCTCATCGTAGATTCCCTCCCAGGATCCGCCGCTTCAGGGTGATGCTGGCGACCACCGTGAGCACCAGCCCGAAGGTGCAGAGGATCGCCAGGTGGGTGCCGAGCTGAGCGATGGAGGCCTGCTGAAAGAGCAGCTCTTTGAAGCCCTCGGTAGCCCAATAGAAGGGAGTGAAGGGGGCGATGGCCTTGACCAACGCGGGCATCTCGTCGAGGGGAAGGAAGGAGCCGCTGGAGAAACCGAGGATCAGGAAGAGGGCGGAGGCCATGGTCGAGCCCTGGGCTTCATCTCGGGCGAAGGCGTAGAGGCCCGCGGCGGTGCCGCAGACCGCCAGGTTGAGGGCGATGCAGAGAATCAGAAAGCCCAGGATGTCCGCCCTGGCGCCGCCGAGAAGTACGGCGACCAGAGCGAGGATGATTTCCACCGCGAAGAGGAAGATCGCGGCGACGGCCATCTTGCCGGCGATCAGCAGTCCGGGGTTTAAGGGGCTCGCCAGCTGGCGGGTGAGGGTGCCGAGCTGGGCCTCCCGGGGCAGGTCGCGCATCATGCGGTCTCCGAGGGAGAACAGGGAGAACACCGCCACCCCCGGCAGGATCAGCAGGAAGATGGTGTTGGAGAGGGAGCGATATTCCTCCTCTTCCTCCGCGGGAGCCGCCTCTTGCGCGATTTCCTCCTCGGTAGCGAGGAGCTGCTGGGCCAGCTCGTCGAGGCCTTCCTGATCCGTCGCTCCAGAGCTGCTCTCTAGCTCCAGCACCGGCGGCATAAGGAACTTCTCGCTGCGCCGCAGCAGTCGGTTGACCTCGACCGCCAGGGTGGCGATGGTGGCGTCTTCGGGAAATTCGCTGTCGTCGTCCAGCAGTGGGCGAATCGTCGTCAGCGGCTCGGCGAGGAGCCGGGCGGCGGAGTCCAGGCCCGCCGCCAGGACTTCGGTGCTCTGCACTGCCGCCTCCGGAAGGATCGATTCGCTGGGGTTGCGCACCACTTCCAGCACCGTTGGCTCGCCGTCGAGGAGAGCGTCGGTGAGACCCTCGGGCAGGATCAGCAGGGCAGAGGCCTCGCCCTGGTCCATCAGCTCTCGGCCGGTGCCCTCCTCGACCTCCCGCAAGTCGAAGTACTCCGCCACCTGTCGGGAAGCCAAAGCGGAGCGCAGCAGGTCGCCCACCAGCTCCTGATCTCGGTCTTCCAACAGCAGCTTCACCTTCGGCAGCTGAGGGGATTCGTCGCCGCCGCCGAAGGTGAGCGCCAGCAGCGCCGCGAAGGCGAGGGGGAAGAGCAGAAAGATCGCCGGCGCCAGGGGGGCGACGATCTGACGCCGGAGATCCTTGCGCACCAGGGCCCGGAGCACCGTGAGGGGCGAGACGGTGTGCGATCCACGGGATTCACTATGCGAAGAGCTCATGCGTCTCGCAGCTCGCGGCCGGTGAGCTTGAGGAACAGACTGTTGAGGCTCGGAGGCCGAATCGCCAGGCTGTCCAGCTGCAGGTCCGCCAGCGCCTGCAGCAGCTCCGCCGCCCGCCCCCGGGCTCCCCCCGTCGCCAGCAGCACCCGATGCTCCTCCTCCGCCACCAGCCGAACGCCGTCGAGGGATTCCAGCCGCAGCCGCAGCAGCTCGCGGTTGAAGGAACCGGTGAGCTCCACCGTCTCTTCCTCCCCCACCAGGGCTTCGAGCTCCTGGAGCGTGCCCTCCGCCAGCAGTCGGCCGTGGTCGACGATGCCGATGCGGTCACACAATCGCTCCGCCTCTTCCAGGTAGTGGGTGGTGTAGAGCACCAGGGTGCCCTGGTTCGCCACTTCCCGAACGACGTCGAGTATGTGCTGTCGCGCCTGGGGGTCGATGCCCACGGTGGGCTCGTCGAGAAGCACCGCCCGGGGGCTGTGAACCAGGCCGAGAGCGAGGTTGAGTCGCCTCTTCATGCCGCCAGAATAGGTCTTCACCGCCGAATCCGCCCGCTCCGCTAGGCCCACCAGCTCGAGGGCGCGGTGAGTGGCGTCTTTCGCCGCCTCCCCCACCAGGCCGTAGAGGCCGGCCCAGAAGCGTAGGTTATCCGTCGCCGAAAGCTCCTCGTAGAGAGCGGTCTCCTGGGGGACGACGCCGAGCTGGGCGCGATAGCCCAGGGGATCCGCGGCGATATCCGTGCCGTCGAAGAGAATGCGCCCGGCGTCCGGCTGCAAGAGGCCGGCGAGCATCGAGAGAGTGGTGGTCTTGCCGGCTCCGTTGGGGCCCAGCAGGCCGTAGATAGCGCCTTCTTCCACCTGGAAGGAGAGGTCGTCCACGGCGGTGAGGTCCCCGTAGCGCTTGATGAGCTGTTGCACTTCGATCATGGATCGGTCTCGCTGGCCGTCGGATGCAGTTTCTGGGTTTCTTGGGAAGGACTTCGCTCGAGGGGTCCTCGAGAGATGCTTTCTAACAGCCGCCTTCTAGGAGCAGCTGCTAGCTCGTGAGCCTATTTTCTAGGCCCATCGTGAAGCGTATGTCTTCAATACGCCGTGGCCCGGGGTGGGTTGCGATGCGTCGAGGGATTGCCCTGATGGTATCTCGGCTGCTGGTTTCAGTGGCCAGGGACGGAAGGCAAGAAGCCACGGCTGAGAGACTCAGTGCTGGTCCAGCGTCTTGCGATGGCTCTTCCTCAGGGGGACAATGAATCCATGAGGTTCTCAATCGACGATGGCTCATTCAGCACGCACCTCGAGGGATCCCCATGGGGAATTCAGGGGGGATCTCCTTTCGGCAGTCTTCGAAGGAAGAGCCTAGGGGCCGGTCTGCTGTTGTGCATCGCATGGTTGGCTCTGCTCTGCTTGGCTTCTTCTTCGCTGCAGGCCCAGTCGGCAGATTCTTTCGAGGACTCGCCAGTAAGCCAGTCGGAAGAGGACTCCGCCCCCGCTCTCGAAGGACCCTATGCGCCCCTCGGGGGCGGTGCGCCCTTCGGGCTTCACCGAGGCTCAAGCCTGGAGGACGTCGAGAGCCTCGTCGGTCTGCTCTCGCCGGTTTCCGAGCAGGACTACATGGCGGTGCAGATTCCCGGCTCGCCGCCGCTGCTGGAAACCCTCACCCTCACGGTGACCCCGGAGGACGGCCTCTGCCGTCTGCGGGCCTCCACCGCGCTGCTGCAGGATCCCGGCGACGGCTCGGTGGTCCTCGACGCCTTCGAGCGTCTGCGGGCTCCCCTGGAGCAGGCCTTCGGAGAGCTTCACACCACCCTCGACACCCTGCTGCCGGACTCCCCCTACGCCGCCGCCGATCAATGGCTCGCCGGGCTGCGCCACCGGCATCGGGCGCTGCTGATGTTGTGGAATCGGGAGAGCGGTTCGGCGTTGCCGGATTCGGTGGAACACATCAGCCTCGCGGCCCGAGGCTATAGCGATCGGGAAGGCTTCCTGGTGCTCGAATACACCTTCACCAATTGGTCCGCCTGCGAGGCCCGAAGGGTGGCGGATCAGGCCATCGAATAGCCGGTAGCTCTCGAAGATGAGGCTCGGAGGCTTCTCGGCTGAGGTCCGGTAGAGCCTTGCGGCGGAGGCTCAGGAGCCTCGCCGGCTCGGGTTAGGAGTCCGTGGGCTCGGGAGCCAGCAGGGCGAGATATTCGATGTTGCCGGAGCCCGCGGCGGCGGCTCCCGGTTGCCGCTTTCGCCTGCGTCCGCGCCGCCGCCGTTTGCCGCTGCCGCGAATCGGCGAGGGGGTGGTGGCGAGAACCCGGGCTCCGAGGTTCGGAAGGGTGGCGAGCACCCGCTGCAGCACTAGCTCTGAGGCCTCCTGAGGCAGAATGCCGTCCTCCAGGAGCGCCTCTTCGTCTCCCTCCACCTCGTAATGAGGCTTGATCAGGGAGATGCAGCGTCCCTCGGGCCGGTCGCCGAGCCAGCGGCGGGCGGCGGGGACCACGAAGCGCTGGCGAGTCCAGGAAAGGTCCGCCACGACCAGGTCTACGGGCTCTTCCGGCGGTTCCGCGTGGAGCGCGTTGGTGCGCTCCATCACCTCCACCCGCTCGTCGATGCGCAGGCGATAGTCCAGCACGCCGTAGCCGGTCTCCACCGCCCACACCCGCTGGGCACCCTGGCGCAGCAGGCAGTCGGTGAAGCCGCCGGTGCTGGCGCCGAGGTCGGCGCAGCGCAGGCCGCTCACCTCGAGGCCGAAGGTGGTGAGGGCGTGCTCCAGCTTCAGCCCGCCGCGGCTGACGTAAGGGCGAGGGGCGTCGGCGGCATCGGAGGGGGGAGGAGGGAGGGGCAAGGGAGCTTTCGATGGTTGGGAGAGGCAGGTGAGCGCTTGGGTCCGGAGGGCACTGAAGGCTGAAGAGTGTTGAAGGCTGAAGGGTGCTGGAGGCAACCTACCCTAGGGCAGGAAGCGCGACAAGCTCCAGGGCTCCGCAGCGCTGGTTTACGGTAGAGGTCCGCGGTGTGGGCCCGCGGTACGGGGCCGCGACGTCGATCCGTAACTTCCCCGGGCGGCCGACTGCTACTCTTGAGCGCCTATGGCCCTCTCGACCCTCCGCTTCCGCTGCCGCGGGCACCACAACCTGCGCCTGAGCCACGGGAAGACGCTGGAATTCACCCAGGAGACCGGGGTCGGCCCCCGGGCGACCTGCGTGGTGGGAGTGGCGGCGGATTTCGATGCGGCAGAGGTGGCCCGCCTGCGAGGACGGATTCGAGTCCGCCTGAGGCTGGAGGGGGCCGAGAATTTGGGCGAATCCCCGGAATCAGCCCTCGAGGCCGAACTGGAAGCTCACGTGAGCCCCTTCGTCGAGGCCCGGGATCGGCTGGTGCTGCGCTGCAGCGATGAGCTGCGGGGTGTGACCTTCGCCTCCGGCGCCAGCCGGGGAGCGGCGGCGCTGGATCGCCGGCTGGCCCTCGCGATGACGAGGGAAGAGTCACGACTGGTGGTGGAGATCCAGGAGCTGGGCCCTGTTCCCCTTACGGAAGAGTTCCCGGGCACCCTCTGGCTGCTGGCCCCGACGCCGATTCCGTCTCCCCGGGCTCTGCGAGTCTTGGGAGCGGTGGACTCGGTGATCTGGCCTCGGGGAGGAGCTCCCAGTCCGTGGCGAGAGGGTGCTGTCGGCGGTGGTGCCCGCGGGTCGGATTCGAGGTCGGCCCTAGAGGGCCTGCGGCGCGGTGAGCGCTGGGCGCTGTGGGCGAGCCCGGAGCAGCTGGGGGCGGGGGGCGGAGAGCTGGTGCGCCAGGCTCGGGCCGAAGGGATTTACCGGGCGACGGTGGGCTTCGGATCCGCGGCTTCTTCCCTGCTGGCGCTCACCGGGGAGGTCGCCGGGGCTCTGCACGCTCCAATTCAGGACCGGGCCCCATTGCGGGAGGCTAGTGCGCGGGCCGCGCTGAGAGCTGCCGAGGGCGAGGCGCAGGTCTTTCAGGGGCTGGATCGACGCTCCCTGCGATGGTGCCTGGAGTCGCTGGCGAGCGTGCCGCGGGGCGTTGAGGTGCTGATTCAGCGGGACCCCGAAGGACCGCGGGAGCGGCTGCTGGGGGGAGAGCCCAAGACGGTGCTGGAGTCGCTGGCGGAGCTTCGGGCGGAGGACAGCGAGTCGTGGGGGGTGGCCTTGATGGCTCCGTCTTCGTTGACTCTATCGACGGATTCCACGGTGGCTGGATCCCCCGATGGAAAGTCCCTGGCACCGGTTTCTGGCTTCCCTGCCTCGGAAAGCAGAGAGGGAGGCGCCGAGAGTCAAAAGGAAGACGACGCTGCGGCCGCGCTTTCCCCGGAAGAGCGCGCCCTCCTCGATGCCCTCCTTCAGGCAGGGGCGGTGCCCACCAAGGTCCTCGCCAAGGCCCTGGCGGCGGCGCGGGGCTGGCCTCGGCGACGGGCCTATGAGTGGCTGCTGCAGAGGTCTCGAGAGGGGGAGGAAGCAGAATGAGGCGCCACGATGGACGGCAGCTTCACGCCCTCGCTGACGGGGAGCTTCGGGAGCTGGCGGAGCGCTACTCCCGCTGCACGGTAGACGTGGGCACGGGGGACGGCCGCTTCGTGCTGCGGACGGCGCGGGAGGATGCCGATGTTTTGGTGATCGGCGTGGACGCGGTGGCGGACGGCCTCGCTCCCACCGCCCGCAAAGCGCAGCGCAAGGAAAAGAAGGGCGGCGCCCCTAACGCTCTCTTCCTCATTGCCGCGGCGGAGGATCTTCCCGGTCCCCTGGAGGGGCTGGCGGATCGAGTGATGGTGAATTTCCCCTGGGGCTCCCTGATGCGGGGTCTGGTGCTGCCGACTCCGGCGCTGCTGCGGGGGCTGGCGGAGGTCGCGAAGCCCGGGGGAGAGCTGGTGGCTCTGCTCAATCTGAGCGTCTTCCAGGACGCCGACTATCTGCGACGTCTCGGTATCCCCACCGATCTCGAGGATCTCGAGCAACGTCTTCAGGGAGAAGAGTTTGCGGCCCGCTACGCGGCCAACGGCTGGGAGATTCTCGAGACTACGGCGCTGGCGGACGCCGTGCCTCACCGCACCACCTGGGGACAGAAATTAGTGCGGGGGTCCCGCCGCCGCAGCGTCCTGCTGCGGGCGCGGAGGGTGGGTTTTGCGCCCTCGGAATCGCCGTCAGGGGACCCCAGAAGAGATCCCGCTGGATAAGAAAGCAGGGGGTGGAAGAAGGGGAAAACCGATGGTTTCTCGTGAAACCATTGAGAACTAAGGGCTTGGAGCGATTCCCCTAGAATTGTGATTCGCGTCCGGTGGACGGGAGGTCCGATCCTTTTTTCTGGCGAGCCCTATTTCCCGTTGCCGCTGGGGGCCGAGAAGCCCCCGCGGTTGTTCCGCGGCCCGGTCAAGGGGCGCTGCTGAGGCGGCGCCACGCCGGGGGCTCGCTGGGTCTGGGGAGCGTTCCGGGGCGTGTCCTGAGGCATTCTTTGGGGGATCGGGGGATGCCGCTGCCCCGGCGCCTGGAAGTAGCCCGGAAGCAGTCCGCCGAACACGCCGGCTCCCTGGGGGAAGATCGCCTCCGGCGCTAGACCGAGGGGGTCGAGGCCAGGAAGTCCATAAGATTGAACGGGTTGGGCGGCATAGCCGTCATGGCTGAGGTTGCCCTCGTCGTCGGGGCTGTCGAAGGTGCGGTAGAGCAGATCCAGCCGTTCCCGGTCTAGATTGATCTGCTGCTGCATCAACCCCTGCTGCCGGCGAACCAGGCGCAGACCCTCGTCCCGCACCGCCAGCTCTCGGGCCTCGTCGCGGGAAACCCAGCGGTCTCCGTAGCGCACCTGCCGCCGCGAGGCGCGGTATTCCTCTTCGGTCATCCACCGGCCGTCCACCTGCTGCTGGCCGATGGCGGCCCGCGCTTCGGTGCTCTCCGGCGCTAGATCCACCGTGTTGTCGCGCACCTGACGGGCGAGGGTGTGGTTGCCGTAGCCCTCCACCCAGTCGGCGATGGCCAGGCGCCCGGCAACGTCGTCTTCCGGCAGCGCGTTGAGCGCGCTCCACACCGTCGACTCCAGGGAGTCCGCCCGCTGGATCCGCTCCACGTTCTTCGCCGAGAAGATCATCGTGCCGAAGGATGCGTCCAGCTGAATTCGCCCGTCCTCCAGCACCGTCACCGTGCCTTCCATGGTGCGGCCGTTCTTCATCGTGATCACGTCGGCGCCGAGGGGGGCCGAGATCAAAACCAGAAGAGCGGCGAGTAGGCAGACCAGGGCCGCGCTCGGAAGGGAGAGGCTGGAGAGGCGAAGGCGGGGAAAGAGCTGCATGGCGGATCCTCCTGGCATCGTGTCGGACGAGCGGGGTGGGCTCAGATCAGATCGCTGGAAAGACTCTACCGACGGGGAGAGGTCTCGTCAAAGTGGGGAGTGAAGTAGGAAGACACTGCGCGTCGTGCGGCAGATGCTGGCGCCATTCAGCTTCGTGGTGGGCTCTGGCCGAGGATCGGCAGGGCCGGATGGCCGGCTCCGGGAGCGCCAGCCCCCGGAATGGAGTTGCCGCTCACCGGCTCGCCGCCGCGGTCGCTGAGATCGCTGAGGTCGAAGTGACGGGCGAGGAATTCATCGCACCACAGGCAGATGTTGCCGAGCTCGTCGGAGCGCTGCCGCCCGTGCTCTTCGGAGATCCCCAGGGATTCGCCCATGCCGTAGGCGTCACCCTGGTTGAGGGCTTTCATCACCGGGTGGTCGGCGACCCGCCGCAGCACTTCGCTGACCTTCTCCACTCGAGCATCGCCGAGGGGGTCGTGGGTGCCGGGGCAGCAGGGGTTGATCCGCCACAGCTGGATGGAGATCTCCTGGGGCAGCTCGGTGTCGCCGAGGAAGCCCCGGGCGCCGGAGAGGATGGCGCAGAAATTATGGCTGCCGTCCTGCTTCCAGATGCCCTTCTCCATCGCTCGGCCGCGGGCCCAATTGCCCCCCAGCCACATGTCTTCGGTGGCTCCCCAGAAGCCGAAGCTCACTTCCCGCTTGAGGTAGTCGTCCTTGCTGATCAGCGGATCTGGCGCGTCGTCCACCATGCCCCGGGAGCGGAAGAGCTCGGTGAGGATCTCCTGCCGCTGCCCTTTTTTCTTGTGGTAGCGATCGATGGAGGCGATATCGATGCGGGTCACCCCCCGCTCTAGGATTTCGTCCAGGCGCTTCTCGTTGAGCAGGTCGCCGTTGGTTTGCAGCATCACCTGGATGCTGCCGCCGTAGCGCTCCTGCAGCGCTTCGAGAATGGCGTAGAGCTTCTTGCGCTCCGCCAGCGGCTCGCCGCCGGAGAGGATCAGCCGATCCATGCTCGCCGGCAGGTTCTCGACGATGGCCAGGCAATCCTCCAGGGAGATGGTGGCGCCGCGAGGACCGGAGAGGTTGTAGCAGTGATCGCACTCGTCGTTGCAGCGCTGGGTGAAGACCCAATACACGGACTCGCAGTGGTCGTAAGGGCGGGAGTCTTTAGGACGAGAATTGTCGGCGGTGGAGTCGCTCATGAGGATGCCTTCGCGGGAGTGGTCGGTGCCGATGAGTCGAGGGAAGAAGCGCTGGGGGCTTTCCCTTGGGAAGTCTGTAATTCAGGAGCCTGTAGTTCAGGAGTCTGTGGTTCAGGAGCCTGGACGCCGGGAGATGCCTCGGAGGGCGTCTCGGGAGGTTCCTCAGGAGGTACCGCGGAGGGGGCCTCGGCTTGTCTCTCTAACCGGATCCAGAAGTCCATTTCTTCCTTCACCCCCAGACGAGGGTCGTGGACCAGCTGCTGAAGACTATCGAAGACCCGGAAGCGCCCCTTCTCCAGATGCCCTACCCGATGCCCCATCTTGATCGCCTCTTTGAGGTCGTGGGTGACGAAGAGAGCCGGCAGCTGGCGCTGCTCGGCGACCTGCCGAAAGAGCTGCTGCATGCGGGCGCGGGTATCGGTATCGAGGGCGCCGAAGGGCTCGTCCAGCAGCAGCAGCTTTGGCTCTACCAGCAGCGCGCGGCCAAAGGCGACCCGCTGTCGCTGGCCGCCGGAGAGCTGATGGGGGGCCTTGTGGGCGTGCTCGCTGAGCCCCAGCTCTTCCAGCATCTGCTCTACTCGCGGGCGAATCTCGCCCTTGGAGCGCCCGCGGACCTCCAGCCCGAAGGCGAGGTTGGCGGTGACGTCGAGGTGGGGGAAGAGCAGCGCCTCCTGGTAGAGGTAGAGCACCCCCCGGCGCTGCGGCGGCAGCGGGTCCAGGGCCTCTCCCGCCAGGGTGACGGAGCCGGCGTCCGCCGACTCCAGGCCGGCGAGGATCTTGAGCAGCGTGGTCTTGCCGCAGCCGGAGCGCCCCACCACCGCCAGGGTCTCGGCGCCTTCCAGGCGCAGGGAGATGTCCTGCAGCACGCTCTCGCCGCCGAAGGCCTTGCTCAGGCCGTGGACCTCGAGGAGCGGCGTCATCGACTGACTCCAAAGGAGGGCGCCGCCCGGCGATTGAGCAGCACCAGCACCAGCGGCGGCAGCACCAGCAGGCAGCTGGCCAGGGCGGCGTAATAGGGGTTGGCTTCTCGCACGTAATCGAAGACCTTGAGCGGCAGCGTCTTGACCCGGCCGCCGCCCACCAAGAGAGTGAGGCCATACTGGAACCAGGAGATCAGGAAGGCCTGGAAGAAGCCTACCGCTAGCAGCCCTCGGGAAAGAGGCAGCAGCGCTCGGCGGTAGGCCGTCCAGGTGGAGCCCCCAAGAGTGTAGACCAGCTCTTCGTAGGCCTGCTTCTGGGGGGTCCAGAAGCCGATGAAGAAGATCACCGCGAAGCCGTAGGAAAACATCGTCTGGGCCAGGGCGACTCCCCCGGCGGTGCCGGCGAGATCCAGCCGCAGGTAGAGAAAGAGCAGGCAGGTGCCGAGGATCACGGGGGAGAAGGCGAAGGGAATATAGGCCAGCAGCAGCAGCCGGTGGCGGTGGGGGGAGAAGGCGATGGCCTTGGAGGTGAGATAGCCGGCGGCGGTGGAGACCGTCGCTACCGCCAGGGAGAGGGTGATCGAGAGCACCAGGCTCTCCAGCAGGGCTCCGCGACCGCTGAACAGCTCCCCCCAGCGCTCGCCGGTGAGCTCGGCGGGCCAGGCCTGCCCTGCCGGCCAGCGGGTGGCGATGGAGAGCAAGATCAGCACCGCCACCGGAGCCACGCAGCCCACCGCCACGGCGAGGCTGAGGAGCCGCCGCTGGAGTCTTCCCTTCTCCTCCCCCTCAGCCAAGGGAGCCTCCCTCCTGGGGCAGGCGGCGCACCAGGGCGAGGAGCAGGAAGACCACTGCGGTGTAGATCAGCGCGAGGACATAAGCCTCGGGGCGCTCGGCGAGGTCGAAGAGGGCGAATTTCCGGTAGGTCAGCACCGAGAGCATCTGTGGGGTTTGGCGCCCCAGCAGCAGCGGAATCTCGAAAGAGCCGAGCACCACGATGAAGAAGAGCACCAGATTGGTGGAGGCGCGCCGCAGCAGCACCGGCACGGTGACCCGCCACAGCACCTGGGCGCGGGAGGCTCCGAGGCTGGTGGCCAGGGTCTCCAGCTCGCTCACCGCCTCGGTGCGGTAGAGCTCGGCGAAGAGCAGGGCGAAGAAGGGAATCGCCAGGGCGACGTGGGTGGCGACGATCCCCAGGGCCCAGGGGTCGTGGACCATCGGCACCAGCTCCCCGGAGGGGGTGGCAATGCCGAGGGTGGCCCCGAGGGCGGAAACCCAGCGCTCCACCAGCCCGCCGCCGACGAAGAGCTGAAAGGTCAGAAAGGCGGCGACGGTGCCGGGGATCGCCAGGGGAACGTAGAGCAGGGCCGAGAGCGGGCCCCGCTCCAGCGGGCGGCGCAGCAGCAGGGCGAGGGCCAGGGCGGCGCTGGTGGTGAACAGCAGGGTGGTGGTGGCGACGTGGAGGGAGAGCAGCAGCGAGGTCCACAGCTCCCGGCGCTGGAGCATCGCCAGCCAATGCTCGGCGGTGATGCCCTCGCTCAGCAGGCCGACGGCGCCGATGCTGTAGAGCAGGGCGTAGCCGAGGCTGAAGCCCACGGGGGCGGCGACCACCAGCATCAGCAAGGCGATCCCCACCCGGTCCGGCAGCCTCGGCTTCACCCCTTTAGCTCTCCAGCAGTCGGCGGCGCACGTCTTCGTAGAGTCGAATCATGGTCTCCGGGGCGGGTTCCTGCAGCGCGTAGGCTCGAATCTCTTCCCGCTTCGGCGACCGCTCCCGCTGGGGGATCTCGCCGAAGCGCTGGGGCCAGGGCTCCGGCAGGCGCTGGACGTCCAGCACCGTGCCGTCTCCCCACACCGCCGGCTTCATCTTCTCGTATTGCGCCTCCGCGGAGAGCAGGAAGTTGATCGCCACCAGCGCTCCGGCGCTGTGCTGGCCTCCCTTGACCAGCCCCAAATAGTGGCTGTTCTGGATCGTTCCGGACTCCAGGACGTAGGCCCGGGAGCTCTGCGGCAGGATGCCCTGGAGCACCTTGTTGTCCACCTCGCCATCGTTGTTGCTCATGGTGAAGTCCACCTCGCCGTTGGCGAAGAGCTGATGGAGCTGGGCGACCTCTGTGGGCAGGGTTTGCCCCTGTTTCCACAGGAAGGGCTGGATCTCTTCCAGGTAGGCGAAGAGTCGATCGCTGGCTTGGGCGTAGCGCGCCTCGTCGAAAGGACCGTCCAGAGAGCCGGGGCCCCCGGCGAAGTGGATCAGCAGGGATTTCAGGAAGGTCATCCCGGTGAAGGCGGTATCGAAGCTGAAGCGCCCCGGGTTCTCCCGCGCCCACTGAGCCAGCTCCTCGGGGTTGCGGGGCGGCTGGGCCACCCGCTCCGAGTCGTAGATCAGCGCCAGCTGCACGTTGCCCCAGGGGGCTTCGTAGCCGTCCACCGGCTGCTGGAAGTCGTAGGCGATGAAGGGGTTTTCAAAGTCGATGGCCGCCGCCGAGGGCAGCTTGTCGGTGAAGGGGCCGGCGAGGGCGTCGATCTGCCGCAGCTGATAGAAGGTCTCGCCGTTGATCCACACCATGTCCAGATCGCTGCTGCCCTTGCCGGCTTCGAGCTCGGTGAGCAGCAGGTTGACGATCTGATTGCCCTGGGCGCTCACCACGTCCAGCTGAATGTCGTAGCGCTCTTTCAGCTGCTGGCTGACCCAGCCGGAGACGTAGGCGTTGATCTTGGGGTCCCCGGTCCACATGCCCCAGGTCACCCGCTGACCGCGGGCCTGCTCCTCGATCTGCTCCCAGGAGAGCTGCAGCAAATCCTCCGGAGTCGTCGACGGGGTTTCCCCGCCGCCGCAGCCGGCGAGGAGGCTGGCTCCCAGCAGGAGAGCGACGAGGGCGGTGGCTCCGAAGGCCGTTCTTCCCGGCAACCAGCTCAGGCTTCTCCAGGTTGGATCAGAACGCATAGCTCACCCCGAACTGGAACTGCCGCGGCGGCCCGGCGTTCTTGCGCTCGATGCCGGCGCTGCGCGGCCCCACCTGGATCTGGTTGCTCTGGGTGGCGTTGTTGCTGAAGCCCGAGAGGTTGGTCTCGTTGAGCACGTTGAAGACGTCCACCCGCAGATCGATGTTGCGGCCGGCGATGGGCAGGCTGTACTGCAGGCTGAGATCCAGGACCTCCGACCACGGCAGGCGGTCGCTGTTGCGGGCCTCGCCGGGCTGACGATCGCTGTTGCCGACGTAGGCGTCGCCGAAGGAGCGGCCGTCGCCGTTCAGGTCGGTGGTGCCGAAGATGCGGGCATCGGGGATGCGGTTGATGGGCTGGCCGCTCTGCAGCAGCACGGCGGCGGAGACCGAGAAGCGATCGGTGGGGTGGTACTGGAAGATGCCGCTGATGACGTGGGTGCGGTCGTTCAGGGACGGGCCCCACTCGGCGCCGAAGTTATTGGAATCCTGGGCCCGGAAGTTGATGTCGTCGGTGTTGTTCTCGAGCTTCGAGAGGGTGTAGGAGAGACGGAAGTTGTAGTTGTCCCGGGAGCGGCTCTTCACCAGGGTGAAGGTAGCGGCGCGGTAGCGGGCCTCGCCTTCCGCCTCGGAGATCACGATGTTGCGAGCTCCGCCGTCCCGCAGGGCCACCGGGCGAGTGGCGTCGGCCTCTTCCTGGGTGCGCACCTGGACGTTGTTGGGGTCGATGGGGAAGGGCGCCGGAGCGTTCAGATCCCGCAGGCGGAAGAGGTTGTAGGAGCGGGTGTGGATGAAGTCCACGTAGAAGAGCATGTCGTCCCGCAGCTGGCGCTGGAAGCCCAGGGAGTATTGCTCCGTCACCGGGTTGTCGTAGCCGTTGGGGTTGAGGATGCGGCGCTCGTTGCTGAAGATGTCCTCCCGCTGCCCCTGGATCTCGCCGGGAGTCGGTCCGCCGAGGTAGGGGACGTCGTCGAAGGAGGCGCCGAGGTTGCCGTTGAAGAGCACCTGGTCGATGTCCGTATCCGCCGGCAGGATGCCGAGGGCGATGAGGTCCTCGATCTGGGAGCGGAAGCCGGCGGCGGTGGAGCTCTGCTGCAGCGCGTCGCTGTACACCGCGTAGAGGATCTTGTCGTAGAACACGCCGAAGCCGGCGCGCACCGTGGAGCGATCGTCGATGCGGTAGTTGGCCGCCAGGCGGGGGGCGATGTTGTCGCTGTCGCCGCTGCTGCTGCCGCCCTCCGACAGGCTGTCGTAATCCCAGCGCAGGCCGGCGGTGAGGGTGAGGTTGGGGTTCACCGCCCAGGTGTCCTCGGCGAAGACGCTCCAGAAATCCTGGGTCTCGCCGAAGGAGCGGGGCTGCAGCTCGACGTCGTAGCGCACCACCTCGACGTCCGAGGGGATGTCGAAGATCGACAGGCCGGAGCCGAGATTCTGCGACGCCAGGGCGTCCTGCTGGGCCTGGGTGAGCTGCACCAAGTAGTTGCCGTCGACGTTGCCGCCGCCGAAGAGCTCGAAGTCGGAGGTGATCAGGCTGGCGCCGAGCTTCACCGTGTGGTCGCCGAGGAGCAGGGAGAGGCGATCCTGAATCTGCACCGTCTCCTCGCGGTTGTCGAAGATGAAGCCCGGATGGCCGAGCACCGCGATGGTCTGGCCGGCGGCGCCGAGAACGTTGACCTGAGGTCCTTCGTTGTTGGGGCGGGCGTAGTTCCAGCGGAAGCGGCTGAACTGGATATCCGCCTCGTTGACCAGGTTCTCGGTGACGAAGCTGGTGCGCAGGGCGGCGAGGTAGGAGTCGCGGTCCTGGGTGTTGCCGGCGGAGGGGAAGGTCACGCCGCCCTCCAGGCCGCCGCCCTGACGCTCGATGTCGATGTCACCCCAATTCACCCGCAGGGAGCTCTGGAAGGAGTCGCTGAAGCGATGATCCAGGCGGGCGGTGGCGTAGAGAAATTCGTTCTCGCCGGCCACCGTCTCGTTGATTCCCAGCTCCGGCACGTTGAGCAGGTTGTCCTTGTCGTCGAGGGTGTTCTCGACGTTGAGGAAGAAGAAGGTCTGGTCTTCGGCGATGGGGCCGCCGATGGAAATGCCGAATTGGTCGCGGGCGAAGCCGTCCCGCACCGCGTTACCGGAGAGGTCGCGGCCGGCGAAGGGAGAGCTGGCGTCGACGCTGGCGCCGGGGCGGGAGAGGTAGAAGACGTCACCCCGCAGCTGGTTGGTGCCGGACTTGCTGGTGACGTTGAACACCCCGTTGCCGGTGCGGCCGAACTCCGCCGTGTAGGTGGAGGTGAGCACGGTGACGTCCTGCACCGCCCCCAGGGGCACGGCGAACTTCTGGCCGCCGAGGAAGTTTTCGTTGTTGTCCAGGCCGTCGATCAGGTAGTTGACGTAGAGGGAGTTGGCGCCGTTCACGGAGACGTTGGGAGCCTCCGGATAGAAGCCCGTCGCCTGGCTGACGTTGGGCAGGCGATAGAGGGAGCGAGTGAGGTCACGGCCCTCCACCGGCAGCAGCGAGAGCTCCTGCTCCACCAGGGTGGAGGAGACCTCCGCGTTCACCGTGTTGAGAGCCACCAGCTGGGGCGCGGCGGAGACCGATACCTCGTCCTCGAAGGTCTCCTGCACCGACAGCCTTAGGGTGACGCTGGCGAAGGCGTTGGCCCGCAGGGTGATGCCGGTGAGCTCGGAGTTGCCGAAGCCTTCGGTGTCGACGTTGCGGATGCGGTAGCCGCTACCGGTGGTGAGGCCGCGGAAGATCACCCGGCCCTGACTGCTGGTCACCTCCTGGCGCACCAGGCCGGTGACGTCGTTGCTGAGCTCCACGAGGATTCCCCCGAGGGGTTCGAAGGAGTCAGCGCTGACCACCGAGACGTCGAGGTTGCCCTGGGCGTGGGCCGCCGGGGCTCCGAGCAGGAGAACGGCCGCGGCGAGAACCGCGAAGAGCACGCTCCGGGCCGCCCAGGGAGCGGCGGCGAGCTTGGTCTTGGCCGAGAAGGAAGAGGAGGCAGGGACGGGACGATCCGAGCTCGTGGGCTCAGGATAGACACAGTCAAAGAAGAGGCAGTCAAGAGATACACAGCGCTGGGGCAACAAGGGACGATCCTCTCGGGCGCGACGCCGCAAGCATCGCGCGGTACAACTACTGGGAAGGGCCGAGCCGAGTCGGAGCAGAGAAGGCTCCGACGACCGCCGGAGGCGGTAGGGATTGGCCTTCGCAATGTCCGACACGAGCAAAAGAGGCTGGGGTCGGGGCGAAGGTTGCTGTCGGTGGAGGCGTAAGCTCGCCTCCTCTAGGTCTCGAAGGGAAACCTAGGGCTCAGGCCGCCAGCGGCGGACCGCGTCGAGAGAGAGAGGATGCGGAGAGAAAAGAGAGGAAGACCGTCGCCGAGCTTCGAGGCAGCGGCTGGGGTGCCGGTCGACGCAGCGCCGCCAGCACCCACTTCAGCACCACATCCTGAGGCGCTGAGGCGGAGACCTGCTGGAGGTCTGCGGCGGCATCCACGTCCACCAGCTCCCGCCGCAGGCGGGTTGCCTCCGGCACCAGCCGCTGCCAATCCTCCTGCACGTGGCGGGTTTGCCAGCGCACGGAGCGAATCCACGGTCGCCAGGTATCCGGCGAGCCGCGAAGCCCCAGTAGATACACGCCGCCGTCCTGGGCCGGGCCGAGCACCACCTTTTGACGCTTTAAGGTGGTGAAGGCGTCGTCCAGATCCCCCGCGGTCAGTCCCGGAGCGTCTAGGCCCACCACCACCACCGTCTCGAAGCCGAGTCGGTGGGTGTCGAGGAGGGCGTTTTCCAGACGCTCGCGGAAGCTGCGGCCGCGCTGGGGGAGACGAAGTGCGGAAGGCGTGGGGGGCGCCTGAGGGCCGGGGCTACCGACGATGACCAGCTGCGCACCATGGACGGCGCTAGCGGCCTCCAAGGCGCGATCCCGCCCGAGGGCAAAGAGGGCTTCCGCCCCCTTGAGTCCCTTGGCTCGGGCCTCCGCCCGGGGAGAGCGGGCGAGGACCACCACGGCGCGAGAGCGCGGTGCGATGGCGGCGAGGCCAGTCGCGGACGCGGCGCTCGCGTCGGGGAAATGCAGCTTGGAGTCGGTCTTCATCTTGAGGTAGTTACGCAGAGACGGCGGCAGCGGTTCAGAGGCTGAGGGAATTGGCCCTGTCTTTTCTTGCGATCGTCCTCTTCCTTCCGCTGCGTCTCTGTATTTCTAAGGTGGCAGCGTTTCTAAGCCTGGAGCTCCTGCTCCAGGAAGTCGGCGATCTCCCGCCACAGGGTGTCCTTCAGGGCGTCGCGGAAGGGGCCGAAGTGGCCGATGCTGCGTCGCCCGAGATCCTGGGGCTTGAGATGCCGGTGGGTCCGCCGCTCCTCCCCCACCCCTCGATACCAGCTCAGCAGCGCCGCTGCTGGGGCCTCTGGGGCAAAGAAGTCGTCGCTAAAAGAATAGGCGCGCAGTGTACCTTGGATCTTGGCGAAGCGCTCCGCCCGCTTCTCCCGCTTCGCCTCCTCGCCATACATCAGGTAATCCCGCTGCCGGCACCAGCGGGCCCACTGCCGCGCCACGCCCTCCGGCAGGTTCTCTCCCATCCCTAATGCCCTGGCGGGAAAGTAGCCCTTCCAGCGCGAGACCAGCGGTAGCAGCAGGTAGAGAAAGAGCCACAGCCGCGGCCAGTGGCGCTTCGGCCACCGTCTCCAGTCGCCGCTCTGGGCCGCCACGAAGGCCGCCGCCCGTACCTCTTCCCCACCGGCCACTAGCCCCAAGGCCTGGCCGCCGAAGCTATGCCCCACCCAGCCCAGTGGGGCCTGCGGGTAGCGCTGTTGCAGCTCCTTCACCAGCGCGCTGAGATCCTGCTCCGCCCACGCCTGCATCGGCGCCTGGCGAATCTCCCTCAAATCCTTCGGCGCCGAGTCGCCGATTCCCCGGTAGTCCAGCGTCGCCGCCCGCCAGCCGCGGCTCGCCAGGTAGCGGGCGAAGGGGGCGTAGAAGGATCTCTTGACCCCGGTGGCGCAGGCGACGATCACCGCGGGAGAGCTCGCCGCTGCGCCGTCTCCGATAAAGAGCGAAGCCGTCAGCTCCGTTTCGTCCGCCGCGCGGAGTGACAGTGTCTCTTCCAGGATCGCTTCCGCCTCGGGAGCCCCTCCCTTCGTCACCGCTCGCTGACCTGATTCATTCACCGCCCGACTCTACAACGCCCGCAGGGGGCTCCACGGGTAGTTCGCCTCGGCTCCTGTCTTCATCCTTCCCCCCCGGCGGCACCCTGCTTTGCTACCATCCCTCGATGACTGCCGCAGCGCCCGATCCGGGGCGCCCGGTCGGTCCTAGGAGATTGCCATGAGCGCTCACAAAGATTCTGGCCGAGGTAAGAGCAACGGCATCAGCCCCACCCCGGATCAGGAAATCCGCATCGCCGTTATCCTCGACGAACAGCGCGTCCCTGAATCCCTCCAGTGGTACGCCAGCGAATCCCCCGAGCCCGGCACCCAGGCCGCCGAGGCGATGGCCCTCGCCTTCTGGGATCCCCATCAGCTCTCCAGCCTGCGCATCGATCTCTGGACCAAAGACATGGCCGTAGATCACATGAACGCCTTCGTCCTCCAGAACCTCCGTGGTCTCGCCGATACCCTCGAGCGCGCCACCGGCAACGACGAAACCGCCAACGAAATCCGCCAGCTCGCCCAGCACCTCGGTCATACCCTCCCCCTGCCGACCCGGGATGAAGATGCGGAGCCGGATGCCTGAACAGCCGAAGCGACGCCAGCATTTCTAGAGTAGATATTTCTAGAGCAGCTGTCTGCCGTCGATCGTTAGCTTCGAGCGCCCTTCAGCAGAGGTTGGCAACTCCTATAGATAGCGAAAAGGCGCCAAACATGTGTTTGGCGCCTTTTGTCGGCTCTAGAAAACGAAAGAGCCCGAGAACGATAGAGCCGTGGGGTAGACCGCTCGGGTCTTCTCCACTGGCTGACTGACTGGCTGATCGGCTAGCGCACGATGTGCCAGTTGGTCTGCCGTCCCGCGAGGTAGTGCACGGTCTCACCATCGAAGCAGGCATCCTGCTCGAGTTTGATCTGCACCAGCTGGCCGTCCCATTCGGGGACTGGCGTTTTGATGTTGCCCTCGATGGCGTAGCAGGTGTTTTTGTACAGCGGCCAATCGCCGCGCACCGGCGTGCCGTCTTGGTCATCCCACATGCCGATGGTGGGGCCCGGGGCGTGGCCGAAGAAGCCGAGGGGGTGGGTGTAGACGCTGCAGTTGATACCCTCTTTGGCGCATTCGGCCCGGGTCGCTGCGGTGATCTCGTTGCCGGTGCGGCCGGTGACGAATTCGTTGGTCAGCAGGTCCTGCCAGCGGTTGCCGACTTTGAGGGCGTCTATGAGGCCTTGGGGGATTTCGGTCTCGCCGAGTTTCGGCACGTAGCCCATCTCCTGGGTGTCGGTGCACAGGCGCAGGTAGCAGATGCCGACGTCGGTATGGATGACGTCGCCGGCCTGGATGATGCCGCCGCTTTCGCCGCAGAACGCGGTGTCGCTGTCGCAGGTCTGTCCGGGACGCTGGACGTTGACGTAGGGCATGAACCAGGCGGGCAGGTCGAGGTCGACGAAGCGCTGCCTCAGGTACCAGGCGACGTCGTCGGTGGTGGTCACACCTGGCGTGATGACTTGGCTGGAGAACCCTTCGCTGATCACGCTGCGGGCGAGGCTCACCGTGTGGGCGTAGGTTTCCATCTCGTTTTGAGTGCGGGTCTCTACCCAGCGTATGACGAGATCTTCCGCCGACACCAGTCGCTCCGCATAGCCTTCCGGCAGCACCTCGAGCAGGCGCTCATGGAGCGCGTGGGTCAGCCCATCGGCGACCGGCCAGTGACGGGACACGTTGATGCCGATGCGCGCCGGGTTGCGGGAGACGATCAGCTCCCCCAGCGCCTTCCACTGGTCCTCGAGATCGCCGCCCTCCCAGGCGGACTCATAGGGAGTGCCGAGGGGATAGCGGTTGACGGTCAGCCGGTCGAAGCCCTCGTCGGTGCGATGGAAGACGAGCATCGTGGTGCGGCGCGCCGCGAAGGTCGGCTGGGGCACCAGTGAGAAGTAGACCGGATCCTCCGCGTACTCGCGATTGAGCACCAGCCACATGTCGAGGTCGGTCTCCTCCATCAGCGCCGGCAGCAGCGTCTCGAGGCGCTCTTCGAGGTGTCGATTCTCTACCGCAGGGCGCTCTCTGTACTCGAGCACGGCGCGAGGACCGGTCACTTCACGCCCCTGGTCGAAAGCCCCCTGGTCGAAAACCGTATCCTCGGCCAGCGCCGCCGGAGTCGGCAGAAGAGTGGGCAGCAGCAGAATGGGTACCATCAGGCAGGCGAGAACGATGAGCTTACGCATGGGGATACTCCCGAATCTGTGGCGGAGAGGGGTTCCTAGGAGCGAGATCGTACATTACTCACGAGCCTCGGCGGTGGAATCGCGCAGCGCCTTGAATTCGCTGCCCTCGGCCCAGTTCGGCCAGTCTTCGCTATCGCCCAGCCGTTTGGCGACGGCGTGGATCAGCTGGGCGTCGCGGATGATGCCGCTCAGATCCCAGTCGGCGGACCATTCGTCGCTCTGCTGGTGGTAGTCCTCGCGGGCGTAGTCGGCCTTGATCTGCGCTCCCCTCTCGGTACCGCCCTCTACTAGGTCGCTGCCGGACTGGAAGCTGACCGCCGGGACGCCGACCTGGGCGAAGGCGAAGTGATCGGAGCGGAAGAAGCTGCCGGCGGCCGGGTTGGGATCCGGCGAATAGCTGCGCCCCATCTTCGCCGCTTCTTCCGTCAGGATGTCCAGCAGGCCGAGCTTGGCGCTGCCGGAGATGGAGAAATCGCGGGTCTTGCCATGGACGCCAGGGCCGTCGACGTTGAGCACGCCGACGGTCTTCGCCAGCGGATAGAGCGGATTGGCGGCGTAGTACTTCGCCCCCAGCAGCCCGCTTTCCTCCGCCCCGACGGCGAGGAAGACGAGGCTGCGCTCGGTGCCGCCGCCCTGCACGAAGGCGCGAGCCATTTCGATCATGAACGCCAGCCCCGTGGCGTTGTCGATGGCGCCGTTGAAGATCGCGTCGCCGGTCTCGTCGGGCTCGCCGACTCCCAGGTGGTCGTGGTGTCCGGTGAAGAGGACGTACTCGTCGGGGCGCTCGGTGCCGGGCAGGATGCCGACGACGTTCTTCACGGCGATCTCTTCGCTGCTGGCAACCAGGGTGGCGTTGAGGGTCGCGCCCATATCCATCGGCTGGAAATCGCTGCGCTGCGCCTTGGCCTTGGCTTCGTCGTAGCTGGTGCCGGCGGCCTCGAAGATTCGGCTGGCGACGTCCACATGCATCCAGCCCTGCAGCGCCGAGTGCGCCGCCGCGGGGTCCGCGTGGACGATATCGAGGGTCACGTCGTTGCCGTTGGCGATGACGCCCCAGGGATAGCTGGCGGGCTTGGTCTCGTGGATCACCAGGATGCCCGCGGCGCCGCGGCGCGCGGCTTCTTCGTACTTATAGGTCCAGCGACCGTAATAGGTCATCGCCTCGCCGCCGAAGACCCCTTCGCCGACTTCGAAATCAGGGTCGTTTACCAGCGCGACGATCACCTTGCCCTTGACGTCCACATCCTTGAAATCAGACCAGTCGCGCTCCGGCGCGTGGGTGCCGTAGCCGACGAAGAACAAGGGAGCGTCTTCCAGATGAACCTTCGCCTGTCCGTTGACGGGCGAACGCACCGCGAGATCTTGGTCCTGCACCATGGTGACGCTTTCGCCGCCGACGTTGATGGACAGCACCGGAGCATCGGTCATGGTCGAACGATTGAGGATCACGTCCTGAGTCCAGGCCCGGGAACCGTCGGCCCGCAGGTCGCCGCCGGGCTGGAGCCCGAGGCTGGCGAAGGCGCCAGAGAGGTAGGCCACCGTCTTTTGCTCGCCCGCGGTGCCCGGCGCGCGGCCTTCGAACCAATCGTCCGACAAGGTGCGGATATGTTGGTCGAGGCGCTCGATGGAAAAGTCCTGCGCGGCGGCGGGGGGGAGGGCGATCAGCGCGATCAGCGCGATGGCGAGGACGGCGGTAAGCAATCGGGTCATGAAGGTCTCCTGAGGGTGGATCTTCGCGATCCTATGGGTCGGGAACCCGGTCCTATTCGGTCGCGGACTCGGCCCCATCGAGCCGGGCCTATCTATGAGGGACTTGGTCGGAAAGCGCTCGGCTTTCCAACGACATCCCGAGTGGATATCACAAAGAAGAGAGCCGCCTTGTGATCAGCGACACCGTCGAAGCGAACTAGAACCACGCCGAGGATGGCTGGGTTCGTGAGCTCATTCGTCTTGTATTCGCTGTAGTAGCAACCACTGGATCACCCGTCGCCGCTCGACCATCTCGCCCTCGTTGGGCAGCGCCACGCCGCTCATGGCGAAGGGGAAGAGCTCTTGGTAGTAGGGGTCGTTGGCAATGCCCTCGAGGCTGTAGGCAGAGCGAGTAGCGGGCAGCAGATAGCGGGGCGGAGCCGGCTTGCCGATGGCCTTGGCGTCGCCGGAGAGCAGGACTTCCTGAATCGCCCAATCGCTGTTGATGAACTCGGCGAAGAGCCGGCTGGCGTGGTCGCAGCCGGCGTCGTCGGCGCAGCCGGTGCTGCGCACCAGGGCGTCGGTGAAGAGGGTGGGGGTGCGCTGCGGGCCGAGGGCGATGGAGCCGATGAAGAGATCGTAGGGACTCTTGCCCTGCTCGATGAGCAGCTTGGAGGTGAGGTGAAGGCGCTCGCTATAGCCCCAATAGCCCGCCGTCTCTCCATCGACGAAGCGCTGGACGGGGCCGTCGAAATCGTTGGAGAAGGTGCCGTCGACGCAGGGGTTCTTGTCGCCCACCTGGCAGAGATCGGCGAAGCGGTCTACCGACGTGGCGGTGGCTTCGTCCAGCGGGGGGCGGATGGCTTCGTCGAGATCGTCGGGATCGAAGTCGTGATCGACCCGGGAGTCGAGATAGAGGCTCGGCAGATCCCAGCTGCTGTCGAAGTTGCCATAGACCGGCTGGCCGGTAGCCTCGACGGCGGCGATGAGCTCGTCGATGGTGCTCGCCTCGTCGATGCTCTCGGAGTGGGTGACAAGGAAGAAGCCGCACAGAAGGTGAGGTACGCCCCACCAGGTGACCTTGTCTTCTTGTCCTTCCTCTCCTTTTTCGGTCACGGTGGCGGCGGAGGCCGCTGCGGGGAAGAAGTCGCCTGCGTTCTGAGTCGGCCACGGAGCGAGCACGTCGGCCTCCAGCAGATCGCCGAGGATCACGGTATCGATCTCCACCAGGTCGTAATCGCCGCTAGCGAGCCAGGCGGCGACCTTGGCCGGGGAGTAGTAGCTGTCGTCGTAGAGCTTGAGCCGCAGCTCGAGATCGATCTCCGGGTGGCGCCGCTCGAACTCCTTCTCCAGGCTGCTGCGCAGCGACGCGAACTCATCCTCCGCGGCGTCGGGGATCCACGGGAAGAGGGCCACCCGCAGAGTCTGAGCCTGCGGAGAGGGCCGGGACTGCTCGGCGATCTCCGCCGACGGAGCAACCCTCGGCTCCGCTGGGGACACGGTGCCGCAGCTGATGGTGGAGAGCGCTAGGAGGATCGCGCCCAGGCGAAAGGAGGCTCTACGGAACTCTTGCAGCATGCCGGACTCCTTGAATGCATTGATCGAGTCGGTGAGTTAGCTATGCTGCAATTTAGCAGGATCCCTTTAGCGAGGAAAAAGCCTCATCGCCCCAGCGCCCCCGCCAACACCTCCACCCCCGCCCTCACCGTTTCCGGCTCGGCGCAGGTGAAGCAGATCCGCACGTGGGTGGGATAGGGGCCGAAGGCGGGGCCGGGGGCGACTTTGAGGCCCTGCTCACCGAGGTCCTGGAGGAAGCCCGGGAGGCCTCGGGAGTCGAGGGCGGCGCCGACGTCGGGGAAGAGGAAGGTCGAGCCTTGGGGGACGGTGACTCCCAGGCGCTGGGCGGCGTGGTAGCCGAGCTCGGTGTAGGCCTGGCGGGCGTGGGCGATCCAGGCTTCGCCGTCGGGGCCGAGGGCGTGGAGGGCGGCGAATTGGTTGCCGCGGGGGGCGCAATAATAGGTGTGGGTGGCGACTTTGATGATGGGATCGAGGACTTGTGCCGGGGCGCAGAGCCAGCCCACCCGGTTGCCGGCCATGCCGTAGGCCTTGGAGAAGGAGTGGATGGAGACGGTGCGCTCGGGGGCGAAGGGGCGGGTGTAGACGTGCTCGGCGGGGACTTCCGGGGTGGAAAAGACGTAGTCCTCGTAGACCTCGTCGGCGAGCACCCAGAGATCCTGCTCCCGGGCCCAGGCGGCGATCCCCTCGAGCCATTCCTTCGGCAGCAGCCGGCCGGTGGGGTTGTTGGGGGTGGAGAGATAGACCGCCACGGTGGAGTCGCCGCGGTGGGCCTCGAGGGCGGCGACGACGGCGTCGGCGGTGGTCGGCAGATCCTCTTCGCTCTGTCCTTCGCCGCGGGCGAGGATCGGCACCTGCACCGGTCGTCCCCCGGCCACCCGCACCATGCCGGCAATGAGGGGCCAGTGGGGGGCGAGGATCAAGACCTCTTCGCCGGGAGCCACCAGGGCGAGCACCGCCGCCGCCAGGGCGCCGGTGGCGCCGGCGCCGATGATGATCTCTTCGGGGCCGACTTCCAGGCCGGTGCGGCGGCCGAAGTGCTCGGCGAGGGCGTGGCGCAGCTGCGGCAGGCCGCCGGGGGGAGCGTAGCGATGCATCCCCGGGTTGTCGGCGACGAGCTGATCTTCCAGCCGGGCCCCCGGCGGGGGCTCCATCCAGGTATCCCCGATGTGCAGGGGATAGAGGGTCTTGCTGGTGGCTCGGGTGCCGGAGTAGACGGAGCCCGGAAGGGGGGTGATGGCGGGGTCGGCGAGAGGGTATTTGGGCATGGCGGGATGCTATCGCAGCCGCCCGCCGGTAGTTTCCTCGGGCGGAGCCCGGTTGGCTTCCTCAGGCGCAGCCCGCTGGCTTTCGCAGACTCAGCTCTCGGGGCGCTCGACGAGCCCCCGCAGCCAGCTGTCGCTGTTGTCTCCCAGGGCGGCCTGGAGATCCAGCCACGCGGTGAGCAGGTCCAGTCGGGCGACGGCCCGCTGGGTGCGCTTGTCCCGCAGGGCGGCTTCGGCGTCCAGCAGGTCGAAGGTGGTGGAGCGGCCGGCGTCGTAGCGCTCCCGCTCCACCCGCAGGCTCTCGGTGGCCTGCTCTACCCCGGTGCGGCCGACGGCGAGGTCGCCGCGGGCGATGGCGAGGTCCGCCAGGGCGGAGCGCACCTCCACCTCGATCTGACGGCGGGCGTCTTCCAGCTGCAGCTGACGGGCGCTGCGCTGGCTTGCCAGGGCGGCGGCGCGGGGCTTGCGGGTGCCGGCGGCGAAGGGTCGCCAGGAGACGCCGACGGTGGCTTCGAGCCACTGGTTCTCTTCGTAGGGAGCGCCGCTGGACCAGGTCCAGTTGGCTCCGGCGTCGAGGCGGGGGCGGGCCTCGGCCCGCAGCACCTCGCGCTCGAGGTCGAGGGCGGTGGTCTGGCTTTCCAGCGCGCTGAGCTCGCTGCGCTGGTCCAGGGCGCGGTCGAGGGCCGGCTCGAGGGTCGGGACGCTCTCTTGCGCCGGCAGCCGGGAGCCTTCCCAGCGCGGCTCGATGGCGGCGTTGGCGCCGAGGGCGCGGCCGAGGGCGCGGGTGGCGACGCCGCGGCCCTGCGTCAAGGCCAGACGATCCTGCTTCGCCTGCTCCAGCGCCAGCTGCACCCGCAGGGCGTCGACCGCCAGGGCGCGGCCGGCATTGACCCGGGCTTCGGTTTCTTCCAGGCTGGTGCCGAGGCTGGCGATGAAGGCGTCGGTGGCCTCCAGCTGGGCGTCGAAGCGCAGCACCTGGAGAAAGATGCGTCCCGCCGAGGCGGCCGCCAGCTGGCGGCTGCGGGTGGCGCTGGCCCCCGCCGCTTCGGCCCGGGCGTCCGCCGCCGGGGCGCTATAGCGGGCCACCGGATCCCACAGCGGCTGGCGCACCCGCACCTGGGCGTCTTCGCTGGCGCTATCGCCGAAGGGGAAGCGCCCGATGGGGGTTTCGATCTCGAAGTCCTGGTCCCGCCGCAGGGCGGAGACGTCGGCCTCCACCGTCGGCAGTCGGCGGCCGCGGCGCTCCGCCTCGGCGACGGCGCGGGCGGCTTCCGCTTCGGCTTCGGCGGCCTGGGGAAGAGGGGAGCGCTGGGCGTTGGCGAGGACCTGCTCCAGAGTGAGGGTGACCTCCTGCGGCTGAGCTTCGGTCGCTGACTCCTGGTCCTGGTCCCGAGCCTGAGTCTGAGCCTGAGCCGGCTGCTGGGCTTGTTCCTGAACCGGTTCCTGAGCAGACAGAGGGGAGCCCCCGAAGCCGAAGGAGCCGAGGGTGAGGGCGAGCAGAAGGAAGGGAATCAGCCAGCTGCGGGTGACGGCGGAAGAAGAGGCGGTGACGGCGCCGGAGGAAAGGTCCGACGCCGCCACCGAGCCATGGCCGGGTCGCAGTCGCTGCAAGAGAGAGCCGAGGGGGCCGCTGGGGGGCTGGAAGAAGAGCCGGTAGAGGGCCGGGATCACCGCCAGGGTGAGGAAGGTGGAGGCCAGCAAACCGGAGATCATCGCCCACGCCATGGGCGGCCAGAGAGTGGATTTGGACACCGCCAGGGGAGTGAGGCCGGCGACGGTGGTGGCGGTGGTGAGCAGAATCGGGCGCAGTCGGCGCTCCACTCCGTCCACCAGAGCCTCTTCGATGGAGGCACCTTCGGCGCGGCGCCCCTCGATCACTTCCAGCAGCACGATGGCGTTGTTCACCACCACGCCGATCAGGGCGAGAACGCCGAGGGCGGACATGAAGCCGAAGGGCTGGCCGCCGATCAGCAGCCCGGGGATCACGCCGCAGGCCGCCAGAGGCACGGTGGCGAGCACCAGGCCGACTCGGCGGAAGGATCGGAACTCCGCCATCAGAATGCCGAAGAGCAGCAGGGCGCCCACCGGCATCAGGCGCAGGATGGCGCTGTTGGCGTCGCCGGAGCTCTCCGCGGCGCCGCCCACTTCCCAGGTGACGCCGGCGGGAAGCTCCACCGACTCGAGCTTCGGCAGGTAGGCGCTATACACCTGGCTGTAGGTCGACTTGCCCTCCAGCTGCGAGAGCACTCGGGCGACCCGGCGGCCGTTGAAGTGGTGAATGGCGGCGGGCTGCCAGTCCAGCTCCACGGTGGCGATCTGGGCCAGGGGCACCGGATTCTGCCCGGGGGCGGCGACGTCCAGCATCTCGAGGTCGCTGACCGGGTAGCGCTCGCCAGCGGCGGAGCGCAGCACCACCGGCACCGGGTCGTCGCCGCTGCGCAGCTCCCCCACCGGCAGGCCGCGGGTGCGGCCGAAGAGGGCGGCGGCGACGTGGCTGCGGTCGATGCCGCGGCGGGCGGCGGCGGCGTCATCCACTGTGAAGCGCATCATCGGGGCGCCGGTGCCGAGGCTCTGGCGAACGTCCACCGCGCCGTCGGTGCGCCGCAGCTCCGCCAGGCCCCATTCCGCGGCTTCCTGCAGGTCTTCGAGGCTCTCGCTGTAGAAGCGCACTTCCACCGGGGCCTCCACCGCGGGGCCCTGCTCCAGCTTGTGGCCGACGATCTCGGCCTCCGCCATCTCTTCCTGGGCGTAGTTGCGGGCCCATTCCAGGACGTCGTCGACGGTGTCGGTGTTGGTGGTGTCGACGATGATCTGGGCGAGGTGGGGGCTCCACGGGATGGTCGCCAGGTTGTAGTAGAAGTGGGGGGCGCTGCGGCCGGTGAAGGTGCCCACGGCGGTCACTTCCGGACGCTCTAGCAGAGCTCTCTCGAAGCGCTGGGCGAGGGCGTCGGTGGCCTCCAGATGGGATCCCTCCGGCAGCTCCAGATCGAAGAGCAGCTGATTGCGGTCGGAGGAGGGGAAGAATTGCTGATCCAGCAGCGGCGCCAGGCTGATGGAGGTGCCCACCACGGCGAGGGCGAGGAAGAGGACGACGGCGGGGCGGCGAATGGCGAAGCTGCCGAGGCCGCGGCCGAAGCGCTCCAGCCGGCGCCGGGATTCCTTCGATTCCGAATCTTCCGCGCCCTTGCGGCGGGGGCGCAGCAGCAGGGCGGAGAGAGTGGGGGTGAAGAATACGGCGTAGAGGAAGCTCACCGACAGAGTGAGCATGATCAGCACCGGGATCGCGCGGGTGAATTCCGCCGTGGTGCCCTGGCTGAGGAACATCGGCACGAAGGCGGCGAGGGTGGTAGCGGTGGCGGCGGCGAGGGGGACGGCCAGCTCGCGGACCGCGCCCACCGCCGCCTGGGAGGGTTCTTCTCCCCGCTCCAGGCGCCACTGGATGGTCTCCGCCATCACGATAGCGTTGTCCACCAGCATGCCCAGGGCGATCACCAGGGCGGCGATGGAGATTTGGTGCAGCACGCCGCCGCCGATGGCGTAGAGGGCGAGGGCCGAGAAGGTCACCAGCGGCACCACCGAGGCGGCGATGAGGCCGAGGCGCAGGCCCATGGCGAAGATCAGCACGCCGGCGACGATGACGATGCCCATCATCAGCGAGCGGCCGAGATCGTCCAGGCGCTCCTCTACCCGATCCGGCTGGAAGATCACCGTATCCAGGGTGATGCCCCGGGCTTCGAGCTCCGGGCGGGCCTCATCCAGGGCGGCGCGCACCTCCTTGCCGAAATCCAGCACGTTGCCTTCTCGGCGCAGCACCAGGCCGAGGCCGACGGCGGGCTTGCCGTTGTAGCGCATCACCGACTGCACCGGCTCCTGAGGGCCGCGGCGCACCTTGGCGACGGCCCCCAGAGGCACGGTTTGTCCAGAGGGCAGCATCAGGGCGGTGGCTTCGATCTCCTCCAGGGAGAGAAACTCCGTGCGCGGTCGCAGGGTCACGGTGCGCCCGTCGAGCTCCACCGAGCCGCCGGGGAGAATTTGGTTGCGGGCGGCCAGCTGGCCGGCGACGGCCTGGGCCTCGAGGCCGAGACGGCGCAGCGTGGCGTCGGCCATCTCGATGTACACCGCCTCTTCTGGGTCGGCCACCATCAGCACCTGGCTCACCGCCGACAGGCTGAGGAGCCGTCGCTTGAGCCATTCGCCGGTCTCCGCCAGCACCAGCGGATCGGGAGCGCCGCTGAGGGCGAGGACGATGCTCTCCTGATCTTGCAGGCTGTCGTCCAGCACCGGCTCGCCGGCGCCCTCGGGGTATTCCCGCTGAGCGTCTTCCAGGGCCTGACGGATGTCGTCCCAGGCATCCGGAATCAGCGGCAGGGGCACATCTTCCCGCAGGTCGATGGTGATTACCGCCACCTCGGAGTAGGCGCTGCCGCGGAGCTTGAGCACCTGGTCCACCGAGGCCAGCTCCTCTTCCGTGGGGGTGAGCACCAGTCGCTCCACGGTCTCGGCGTCGGCGCCGGGGAATTGCACCACCACCTGCCCCCAGAAGTCGGGCATGCTGGGGTCTTCCTGGCGGGCCATGGTGAGCCAAGAGAGCAGGCCCAGCAGCGAGAGGGTGATGGAGAGGGTCAGAATCAGCTTGCGCTGACTGAGAATCGCCTGCAGACGGCTCATCGCACGACCTCCACCGCCTGGCCGTCCAGCAGCCCAGAGTGGCCGGCGACCACCACCGGCTGTTGTGAATCGAGCTCACCGCTCACCGCCACTCGGCCGTTGACCAGGCGATCTACCTCCACGGCGACCTTGCGCACTCGCGGCCCTTCCGGGGCGTCCACCAGCTGGAACACCGAGGGCCGGCTGCCGCCGGGGTTGAGCACCGCGGCCAGAGGCACCGTGAGCTGGGCGTCGGAATGGGCCGGCAGCAGGACTTCAGCGGTCATGCCCGCGGCCACCGTGCCCTGCCCTGGAACCTCCACCACTACCGGGAAGAGAGAGCCTACTCCCGCCGCCACTCGGCCGATGGAGCGCAGCGTCCCCTGCACCGCTCCCTGGCTGCTGAGGGGCAGCTCGAGGGTGACCCCCTCCCCTTCCTTGAGCTGCGGCACCAGGCGCTCCGGAACGCCCACCTCGACCTCCAGGTTTCCAGCGCCGCTGACCTCCAGCACCGTGCGCCCCGGCGAGGCCATCTCCCCCGGCTCCATGTGGATAGCGGTCACCACGCCGGCGTAGGGCGCCGTCATGCGGGTCTCCGAGAGCAGGCGTCGCGCCTCCTGTCGCCGCGCGCTGGCGGCGTCGAGGCTGGCCTGGAGACTGGAGGCGGCGGCTTCGGCGCTATCCAGCTCCTGGTCGGTGGCGGCCTTGGCGGCGGCTAGCTGGCGCACCCGGCCGAGCTCCGCGTCCACCTGCACCTGGCGCGCCTCGATCTCGTCGAGGGTCGCCTCGGCGGTGGCCAGGTTGTTGCGGATCTCCCGGTCGTCCAGGCGAGCCAGCAGCTGCCCGCGGCGCACTTCGTCGCCGATCTCCACCGGCCGCTCGGCGATGCGGGCCGCCAAGGGGAAGGAGAGCTGGGCGCGGCTCGCCGCTCGCAGGGTGCCGGAGAAGCGCAGCAGGCGATCGGCGGTGGAGGTCTCCACCTCGGCGATCTGGACTCGCTGCGGAGTCGGGGCCTCGGCGGCCGGCTGGTCGGCGGCTCCCGAGTGACAGGACATCAGGAAGGCGAGTCCCAGCAGGCAGGCGGCGACGGCGTTGGTGGTCAAACGTTGGCGGTCGAAGGTGCGAGAGGCCATGGTCTGAATCTCCGGGAGAGGTTGGAGGCTCCGAAGGTTGGATCAGTTAGGGGGCTTTAACTGGCCGACCGATCAATTTCGGCGCGGACTGATTCAGCCTTCGTCATGAGCTCAGAATCCGATGATGTGAGGTCGGGATATGGGAAAGGAAAGGGAAGAGGCTAGGGAGTCGATGATGTGAGGTCGGGGCATGGGAACGGAAAGGGAAAGGGAAGAGACAAGGGAGTCGGTGATGTGAGGTCGGGGCATGGGAACGGAAAGGGAAAGCAAGTCTCTTAAGGGGTTAGGGCTCGGGTTTGGGTTCGCGGGGCAGCACACCTTCGAAGAAGATTTTGGTCATCGTCTCGAAGTAGGTTTGATCGCGCTCCTCTGGGGACCCGTCGATCTCCAGGTGGCTGCACACGGTGTTGCGAAACTGGAACCAATGCTCGGCGATGGCGAGGAAGACGAAGAGCAAGAAGCGGGGGTCGACGTCGTCCCGAATCTGGCCGATCTCCTGGCCCTGGCGGATCGCCTCGGTGCCGCCCTCGAGGACGGCGCGGTTCATGTCGATGCACTCCTCGTCCTCTTCCAGGTACATCCAGGTGACCATTCGCACCAGGCTGGGGTTGGCCTTGAGGAAGTGGAAGTAGAGGCTGAGAGATTCCTTGAGCAGCCCCGCTTCCGGCTCGCTCTGCTCCAGCATCTCCAGCTGGCGCTCGGCGTACTCTGCGAAGCGGCGCTGCTTGACCTCTTCCCAGAGCTTGGCCTTGGAGCCGAAGTGGTGATGGATCAAGCTCTTGGTGACCTTCGCCTTGCGGGCGATGGCGGAGACCGAGGTCTCCCCCAGGCCGCGGGCGATGAAGCATTCTTCCGCCGCGTCGAGAATCGCGGTACGGGTAGCTTCTGGGTCACGGCGGGCGGTCATGGCGGGGTCTCTGGGGAAGTTTGCTTCGTTCGAATCTTGGGGGCCAGGTCATTCCTGATGAATTAATTGGCCGACCGGTCAATTGTGCTCCGGGCGCTCTTCTCTGTCAAGCGCTGATCCAGAGATTCCTCTGAGGATAGAGCGCAGGAAGATACCGAAACTCTAGCTTTGTCGACCTGGAGAGCGCGATAACCCCTGCGTTTTGGCGGCATATCCGCTACTCTCGGGTCCCGCCATCGGGAGGGACTCAGCTGCCGGTGGCGCTCAACGATGAGCTTGGAAGAACTGAATCAAGACCCCTGGATGGTGTTCCTCTCCCTCGCGATGGCCATCGCCATGGGGGCGTGGACCTACCTGGACGCCAAGGAGCTGCAGGACCGAGGCGCGACGGTGCTGCCGGGGGTATGGGCGCTGATGGTGTTCTTGATCTGCGGCATCGGCCTGCCCTTCTACCTGCTGCTGCGCTCCGCGGTGTGGCGGCGCCAGGTCGACGATTTGGCCGGCGAGGGCGGGGGGGACGACCCCGGCGACTGAGATCCTCGCGATGGGTTCACCGCGGTGAGCTCAAGACGCCGAGGCCGAATCGTGGGGGGGAGCGGCTGGGCCTTCGGGACCCAGAGGATCTGGGGAATCCTAGAGATCAGCCGCCGTTGACGATGGTCCAGGAGGAGGGTCCTCCAGACTCGAAGTCGTCGGAGAAGAGAGAGGACAGGCCACCGGAATAATCCGGCGGCAGGTCGGTGCCCTGCACCAGGCCCATGGGGCTGTAGCCGAGGTAGCCGGGGAAGATGGTGCCGATCTGGTTGTTGCCCATGCGGCGGATCAGCAGCTCCGAGAGCACCTGGCGGAAGTCGGTGGTCACCGCCAGGTCCATACCCTCGAAGAGCTGCCCCGGGGCGAGGCCCGGCCAGCTGCCGTAGAGGCCGCCATTGGTCTCGCCGCCGAGCACCATCATCACGTTGCCGTAGCCGTGGTCCGAGCCGCCGTCGCCGTTCTCGCCGAAGCGGCGGCCGAATTCGCTGTGGCCCACCACCGTCATCTTGTTGACGGGGTTGTCGGCGCCGCCGCTGTCGAGGTCGGTGTAGAGAGCCGCGAGGCCCTGGGAGAGCTCGCCCACCAGGCCCGCGAAGTAGCCGCCGGAGCCGTCGCCCTGGCCCTCGTGGGTGTCCCAGCCGCCGAGGTCGACGGTGGCGACCCGCAGGCCGAGGTTGAGCTTGATCATCTGGGCGACCACCTGGAGGTTCTCGCCGAAGGAGCCGGCGGGGTACACGGCGCCGTTGGAGGGGGTGTAGTTGCCGCCGCCGTTGAGCTCGATGATGTCCACCGCGTCCAGGGCCTGGGTGCCGGCGAGGTGGATGTTGGTGGAGCCACCTTGGTAGAGCCGCCGCAGGGCGGTGCGCTGGGCGTCCCGCCAGCGCCAGGCGCCGGAGTCGAAGCGGAAGTTGCCGGGATCCGTGAGGTTGATGGTCTCGTAATTGCCCAGCTGGGAGACCTGCTGCAGCGAGCCCACCGCCAGGGAGGGCATGATGATCTCGTCCGGCAGGTTAGTGGCGCTCTGCAGATGGCGGGTGAGCCAGCCGCTGGAGGTGCCCTTGATTCCCGGCGTTCCCAGCTCGATGTAGTCCATGGCGTCGAAATGACTGCGGGTGGACTCGGTGGGCATGCCGGTGGCGTGAACCAGGGCGAGCTTGCCGTCCTGGTAGAGCTCGTGAAGGGGGGCGGCGGACGGATGCATGCCGAATTGGGCGTCGAGGCCCAGGGCGGCGCCGGCGCCGGAGTTGGGAACCTGCAGGCCCGGCCGGGCGGTCTCGTAGTGGCCGCGATCGCTGCCGGCGATGGGAGGCATGAAGTTCAGGCCGTCGATGCCGCCGCGCAGGAAGACCACCACCAGGGTCTCCTGGTTGTGGACGCCGTCGCCGGCGAAGGCGAGGGTATTGAAGCGTGAGCCGGCGAGGCCGGCGATCCCGGCGGAGCAGCCCACCAGGAAGCCGCGGCGAGTGATGTTGTCAGTGCACATGGGGTAGATCCTTCGATCAATCTGTCGAATTCAGTCTCGGTGATCGGTCTTTGTGATCGGTCTCGGGCGACCTCGATCGACGACCTCGGGGGATGGCCGTCCCTCGGCGAGGGGCCTCAGCAAGGAGGCTTCAGTAGGGAGGCCTCAGCGGCTCAGCCCTCAACGACTCAGCCCCTTAACGACTGAGCCCCTAACGACTCAGAAAGTCCGGCGTCAGGGTGAGCAGGCCGACCATGGTTCGCAGGCGGTCCTGGGCATCGTCGTCGGTGTCCAGCGGCAGGTCGAAGTTCGGGTTTCGACCCTGGGCCATGAAGGCGACGATCTCCGCTCGATCGGCCTCGTGCATCGGTCGCGAGAGGATGCGATCGATCCAGTAGTCGGCGAGGGCGCTGGCGGAGCGCACCCCCACTGGGGTCTGGGCCATGACGTCGTAGAGCTTGGTGCCCTGATCGTCGATGTCCATGTCGCTGAACCAATTGCAGACCCTCCAGGACTGCACCCGCGGCGAGGCGCTGAGCCAGGCGCCAGAGACATCCGGATAGCCGTTGGGCGGCTTCCAGCGGAAGGGGTATTGGCCGGCCTGGCCGAAGAGCCAGCTGAAGGTGTCGAAGTAGTAGCTGTCGAAGGTGACGTCGAAGTCGGTTCCCATGGCCCGCAGGGTGCTGGTGATGATCTCGAAGGGGCGCTTGACCTTCTGTCCCCAGGTGCTGCGGAACTCGTTGGAGAGCACGATCATGCGCACCGTTTGGGCGATCTGGTCGGGGGCCGCCGCCTGGCTGGTAAAGAAGGCGCCGACCTGATTGATCAGGGACGAGGGAACGCCGTCACCGATCAGCCGACGGCACAGCTTGGCGGCGATGAAGCGGCCCGTCGCCGGGTGGTTGGCGATCAGATCCAGCAGATCGAGACCATCCTTCATCGGCGCCTGGCTGGCCGGGAAGTTGACGCCAAGGAAGGTCTTGGCGCTGTGGTCGTGCTCCTCGTCGATGTAGATGAACTCGCCGGTGTCGCCGATGTCCGGATCCCACCAGCGATGGCGCACGCTCCAGCCGGTGAGGCATTTGGTGGCGGCGAAGACGTCGTCATCCACGAAGCCCAGCGGGTTGCCCTGGGCGTCCGTCGGCACCGAGCCCTGGGGAATCACCCCGTAGTAGGCGTCGGCCCCCAGGGTGTGGAGCTCCAGCAGCTCGCGGGCGAAGTTTTCGTTGGGGCCATCGACGGAATTGAGGAAGTTGTCGAGGTAGAAGAGCATCGAGGTGCTGCGGGTGACGTCCTCCACCATCTGGCGGAAGTTGCCCAGGGCGTTGCCGCGGATCACGTCGCGGTCGTAGTGCACCATCACCGGGATCAGCTCCCACTGCCCGCCGTTGACGCTGAAGTGGTTGTGCCAGAAGTCCACCAGCACCTCGAAAAGCTGGCGCTTGCTGAAGATGGCCCGCAGAAAGGTGGCGCGGTCGGTCTCCCATAGCGGCCGCGAGCGAATCTCGTAATCGCCCACCTCGTGGTCTGCCCACAGCTGAGTCAGGCTCTTGCCGAGGGTGGTGAAGCCGGAGGTGGCGAGACGGTTGTCGACATCGCTGTCGTCGATCGCCGCCGGATTGAGCTGCTGATCGACGTAGGCCGTCAGGCGGCTGGTGTCGTCTCCCCCCAGGGCTTCGAAAGCGGCGATCTCTCCGGGCCGTGGTCCGAAGGCCAGGCGACTCAAGGCAATGGTGGCGACGGAGGGCGGCGTTCCCGCCTCGTAGGGGCGGCGGTCCGGCTTATGGGGACTGCGCATCGCCGGCCCGCCGGACTTAGCGGCATGATCCCGCTGGGCAGGAGCCGCCTTCGCGCGACTGGCGCCGCCCAAGCCGAGGGCGGCGACGGAGGCGCCAGCTCCCAGAGTGAGCAAGCGACGACGGTTGGTCTGCTGGCTCGACGGAGTTTCGTTCGTTGACGGGGTTTGGGCCGGGCTGTTTTCGGACACAATCTCCTCCAGCTAGTCACGAAGGGGCTAGGGCTTCGAGAGAAAAGCTGGACGGTGGGTCTGCTGTCCAGGGGAGAAAGGAGGCGACCCACCGCCCGATGAAAATCAAGAAGGTTGCAGCAGCATATTGCTTCATTTGCATGAATGCAAGTGACGTTTCCGTCTCATTAGCCGTCTAGACGCAATTCGACGAAGAACGCACGCAAACGTCGCTCTCGCTGCAGCTGCATGCCGCAAAGGTGGAGAGAACCGAGCTGGGGGGGTAGAAGGCAACCCGGGACAGGGAGACGATCCCGAGGGATCGTCGCTGAACTCCCTACCCGGGGAGACCGCACCGCGAGGGCGCGGCAGCTTTCGATGGGGGGGCCAATCGAAAAGCAGAACAGCGCGGAGAGCGCGGAAGGAATGCAGAGGGTCTCGTCAGCTGCGAAGACCTCTGCGCGCGCTCGGGGGGAAAGGAGGAAAGGTCACGCCGGGTCCGTTTGGGGAACGAGGGTTGACGTAACTCGCGCTGATTGATCAATAGGAATGAGAGTATAACTCAAATTGACGCCTCGAATCACTATCGTTCGCAACTGTGACCTCAGTGACTCATCAGGGCATTGATGAGGACGCCGGATACAGTAACGAGATCCCCGTTCCGCGGTGCCCAATCGGAACCCGTCTGGAGCTCATATGGAGCTCCTCTGGGGCTCAACATAACGAGAGGAGTCAGATGACCGCACCCCCTGAGCCAGCCTCACCCTTCCCCGATCACTTCTCTCACTCCAGCCCGGAGTACCGACGCTTCCGCCCCGCCTATCCGGAGGCCTGGATCGCGCAGCTGGCGAGCCTGGCGCCGCGCCGCCGCCGCGCCTGGGATGTCGGCTGCGGCAACGGTCAGGCGGCGCAGGCGCTGGCCCTATTCTTCCAGCAGGTGGTGGCGATGGACCCCAGCTTCAGCCAGCTGGCGGCCATGGGCTCGCCTCTGCCGAACCTGCAGCGGATTTGCGCCCCGGCGGAGACCGGCGCCCTGGTGGACGATCAATTCGACCTGGTGACCATCGCCCAGGCGCTGCATTGGTTCGACCTCGATCGCTTCTGGCCCGAGGTCGCCCGGGTTGCCCGCCAGGATGCGGTGGTGGTGGCCTGGACCTACGATCTGTTGACGGTGGATGACGGCGGCCCGGTGGATCAGCTGCTGCGCCACTTCTACGGTGAGGTGGTGGGAGAGTATTGGCCGCCTCAGCGTCGCTATGTGGAGTCCGGCTACGCCGATCTCCCCTTTCCCTTTGAGGAGCTTCCGGTGACCCCGCCGCCGATGGAGGATCGGTGGGCTCCGGAGCAGGTCTTGGGCTACGTCGGGACCTGGTCGGCGGTGCGGCGCTACCGCGTCGACCGGGGGGAAGATCCCCTGTCGGCTCTGGCGACGCAGCTCGCGAGGCGCTGGCCCTCGGGCTTGCGGCGGGTGCGCTGGCCGCTGCGGGCGAGGGTTGGCCGAGTGGAGGGATAGGAGAAGGGCTCTGAAACAAGGCCGCAAAAGAAAAAGGCCGCCCCCGAAGGGGCGGCAAGCGCATAGTGTCGCTGTCCAAGCGGCGGGTGCCGCAAGGTTCTAGGCGGAGTTGCGGGAGACGCGCTCCGCGAGATGAAAAGTCAATTCATCAGCTCTCGCTGGATCTTCTAGAGGGTCCTCCTCAGAAGGGAGCCGCGAGGCTGGTGCGGGTTGGAGTGGATCGCGGCAGGCTGTCCTGGGACACGCTGGTGAGGGTGCCGTTGGTGAGCAGCCGCAGGTTGTTTCCCGGCTTGGTGGCGGTGTCTACGCCGAGCACGAAGCCTCCCGGCTCGATCACCTGACCGCTGTCCACGTTGAGCAGCCAGTCGCCGTCGCTATTGGCCCGGTCGATCACCAGCTGGCTGTCGTCCAGCCAGTAGCGGGGCGTGCTGTAGGCCAGTCGGTTGCTGTCCAGGAAGCCCGGCTCGCGGGTGATCTCCTGGTCCCCTTCGGTGAGGAAGAGGCGCAAGCCGGAGCCGTCGTAGCTCGGCGCGTAGTAGAAGGTGCCTCCCGGGGAGAAGTAGATCCCCTGGCGAGAGGTGCCCTCGATTTGGCGGTATTTCGGGTTGAAGCGCACCACTGGACCGCTCGCGTGGGAGGGGTCGTAGAGGTAGAGCTCCTGATCTACCGGCGAGAAGGTCAAGTCCAGGGCCCGGTTGTGAATCGGCCAAGGGTTACCCCGCCCCTTGAGCTGGTAGAAGTACACGCCGGTGGGGGCGAAACCCACTCCGCCTTCGAGGAAGTCGCCGGTGATGTAGGCCAGGTGCTCCCCGCCGGGGTGCCAGGCGAAGCGACGCACGAAGTCGTCGCGGTGGACCTCCACCCCCTGGAGAGTGAGCACGTGGAGCACGGTGTTCTCGTAGTAGTGGTTCACCGTGTCCTTGCCCCGGGTGCCGGGCACCACATCGGAGTAGGTGGCGGTCGCCGAGCTGACGTCTTCCTCGAAGAGAGTCTCGAGGAAAGCGACGTGCTGGCCGTTGGGCGAGAGCTGGATGCCGTGAACGATGCCGTCACCGTCCCAGATCACCGAGAAGCCCTGCTTGGCGTTGGCGAAGATCACCTGGGTGGGGTCCGCCGACGGGTTGTGGAATTGGTACCAGGTGCCGCCGTAGACGCGAGCGCCGGAGGCATCGTGGTAGTCCATTCCGGGAGGGGCCGCCAGCGCCGCGGAGGCGGCGAGGCCGGCGGTGGCGAGAAGGGTGAGCAGGCGCCGAGGGAGGGATTTCTTCCCGCGCCCTCGGGTGCTGCGTCGACTCGACGCTTGGGGGACCATGGTGAAGGTCTCCTGGGTTCGTGCGTTGCGGTTCATGACATGACTCCTTATCTGGTCTTTCTCGCTGGGATCAGTTGGTGGTGCCATCGGGATCCGCAAAGCGCACGTGGATGTGGTTGTGATGCTGCGCGTTCTCGTATTGCACGACGGCGCCGGTGATGCCGGAGCGGTTGTCGACGATCACCAGAACGGCGCCTTCAGCGATCAGAGCGTCCACCATTTCCTGGGTGGCGGCCTGGTCGTAGATTGCCGGGGTTCCCGGGTTGTTGAAGCTCACCGGAGCCTCCTGGCCGTCGCTGCGCACGTAGCGCATGTCGACGTCGAGACCGTTCTGGTGAGAGGTGTGGTCGCCCCAGAAGCCGCCACCCATCAGGCTGAGATCACCGATGCCGATGCGTGGGCGAGTCGCGGGCCAGCCGGCTCCGACCGTCGCTAGATCGGCGTGGATGGTGTCGGCGCAGGACCAATCGTCGGTATCCGCTGCATCTCCGCCTCGGAAGTAGTAGTAGCCGGCACCGGTGTTGGGCAGGGAAGCGTCGTTCACCAGCGAGCCGTTGGTGGGCGTACCGCGGTGCTCACACACCGGGGCAGCGCAGGTGGCGGGGTCGGGCTCGATGGCGGCCACCGGCACTTCCGATCCGCTGAAGTTGAACTCGTAGATCGTGCCCGGGAAGGAGGTTCCGGAGGATGTGATGCGCAAATCCTCCGCACAGCAGTCGGTCATCGTGATGTTGGCCCGCTGTTCACCGCCGTCTCCGGGGATGGTGATGGGATCGATGCTCACGCACTGCTGGTTCTGCCCCCACTGGAAGTCCCCCAGGATGCCCGTGGTGGTCACCGTGGGAATGAAGACTCCGCCGAAGAAGCAGCCGGTAGCGCTGAGGATTTGTCCCCCGAGCCCGGGGATCTCGAAGCCGATATTGCCGTAGATGCAGATCTGCACCTGGCTTACCGGCCAGCAGGTCCATCGCAGCTCCAATCCGACATTGACGAAGGCGGAGAAGATCTTCACCCCCGTGGGGATGGTCTCCCCCAGGCCCATGGCTTCGAGGATCGCTCGAAGGATCAGGCCGGTCTCCGGATCGAAAGGCAGGGCGATGGTGTAGTTGTAGCTGTAGATCTCCCAGCCGAGGGTGATGGTGCAGAACTTCTGCCCCGGCAGGTAGCCGCGGGCCACCGCCAGCTCGGAGTCGAAGGCCATGTCTTGGAAGTAGATCTCCGGCACCAGCTCGCCCTTGAGGGAAGCCTGGCGCTGGGCCTCTTCGGTGATCATGGTCTGGTTGTAGTTGGCGCTGGATCCGTTGAGCACGGTGATCGGCACGGAGACCGTCTCACCATGGTTGGAGACCAGCAGGGAGGTGGCTCCCACGGGAGTGGAGGAGGCGACCTGCATGAAGCCCTGGATCCGGTTGTCGGAGGTCACGATGCCGAAGACATCGATCCCCGGCGTGGGGCTTCCGATGGACGCTCCGCGCAGGTTGACTCCGGTGATCATCAGGCTGTAGGTGCGGCCGCGGGTGGGCTCGGAGGGAGTCCACAGGTCGACGTCCGGACCGACGGGAATCACCCGGAAGGCCGAGCCGGTGCCGCCCTCGGAGGTCTCCACCACCAGGTTGTAGAAGCCCTTCACCCCGGCGGGGTTGGTGTTGATGTCTACGACCAGCTGGGTGCCGGCGGCGTTGCCGCTCACCAGGTTGAGGGTGGGGAAGGAGGTGGGCACCGGATCCCCGGGCTCCGCCGGCTCGGTGGCGATGCTCACCACGGCGCCGACGAGGTTGCGGCCGGAGACGGTGATGCGGGTGACGGCGTTGACGGGGATTTGCTGAGGCTCCAGAGAGAAGATCTCAGGCTCGCCGTTGTTGCCGCCGCCGCCGCAGGCCACCGGCAGGTTCAGCACCGCGGTGGCGCCGAAGCTCTGACCCGAGGCGTTCTCCATGCGCCAGCCACCGGAGTAGCTGCCGTCCTGGGCGGGAGTGTTGAGGCTCAGGGCGAAGGTGTGGGATTGCCCCGGCGACACCGTGCCGCTCACCGACACCGGAGTGGAGCTCAGCGGGTTGCCCGCGGTGGGCCGCAGGCGATAGTTGCCGCTCCAGGCGTTGGCGCCGTTGTTCTCCATGGTGATGGAGGCGCTCACGGTGGTGCTGCAATCCGCCGAGGGAGGCGCGTTGACGGCGATCACCCGAGCGTCGTCGGTGGTGGGGTTGCCGTCGCAGCTGACGTTGACGTCGCGTCCCACCACCGGGCCGAAGCCTCCGACGCCGTCGTGGGACATGCGCCATTGGGTGCTGTAGAGGCCCGCGATGTCGGGAGCTTCCAGCGGAATCTGGAAGGTGTAGCTCTCGCCTGGGTCGACCTCGGTGCCGGAGGGCACCGGAACCGAGCTCACCGGGCTCAGCGGATCGCTGCCGCCGAGAGCGAGGAGGCGATAGCCGGCGCCCCAGGTGCTGGTGCCGGTGTTGCGCAGGGTGGTGAAGGCCACCGTGCTGTCGTTGCAGGACATCTGCGCGGGGAAGTTCGAGGACACCTCGGTGGCGGCATCGTTGCCGCCGCCGCCGCCGCAGTTCACCTGAATCAGGCGGGCGGCGGTGGGACCGAAGAACTCGACCCCTTCTTCCACCATGCGCCACTGAGTGAGGTAGCTACCCGGGGTTTCCGGGGCGGTGAAGGAGAGGGTGAAGGTGTGGTTCTGGTTGGGAGCGATCTCGACGCCTTCCGGCAGCCAGGATCGGGTGTTGTTGACGAAGGGATCCGAGTCGTCCACCGCGGCGAGCTTGTAGCCGCCGAGGGGGAGATCCCGGGTCCAGGTGGTGGTGCCGGTGTTGCGCATCGTGACGTTCACGCTGCGGGTCTCGCCGCAGGCGAGCTGCGCCGGCAGGGTGTGGCTCACCACCGCGGCGTTGTTGGAGCCGGCGGTGCAGGTGACGGCGATGTCCTGAATCACGGCAGCGCCGAAGAAGCCGCTGGGGCCCCGCATGCGCCAATCGGATCGATAGGTGCCGCTGGTGGTCGGTGCCGCCAGCTGCAGGGGCAGAGTGATCTGCTGTCCCGGGCCCACCTGGGCGCTGGCGGGCAGCTGGATGGCGGAGCCGGGGTAGAAGGGATCCGTACCGCCGAGGGCGGCGAGCTCGTATCCCGCGGCCCGGGTCCAGATGCTGGTGCCGGTGTTGCGCAGGGTGATGGCGGCGTTGGCGGTCGCGCCACAGGCCATCGCCGACGGCAGCGTCTCGGAGATCAGCTGAGCGTTGTCGGTGGTCTGACAGGTCACCGTGACCGCGCTGGAAGCGCCGCCGCCGAAGAAGTCGTTGTTGCCCTTCACCATTCGCCAGGTGGTGCTGTAGGAGCCACCGGTGGACGGTGCGGTGAGGGGGAAGTTGAAGGTGTAGTTCTGGTTGGGGGCCACGCTGCTGGGCAGCGGAATGCGGCCCGTGGGGTGGAAGGTGGTGTCGCCGCCGGGGGTCGCCAGGGCGTAATTCGCTCCCGGCGTCCAGGTGCTGGTGCCGGTGTTCTTCACCGTCACCTGGGCGTTGAAGCCAGCGCCGCAGGACAGGCTGCTGGGCAGGGTCGACGAGATCACCTGGGCGTCATCGCTGCTGGCGCAGTTGACGACGACGTTCTGGCTGACGGTGACGCCGAAGAACTCCACCAGCTCTTCCACCATGCGCCAATCGGTGAGGTAGGTCCCCGGGGCCGAAGGCGCGGTCATCTGGAAGTTGAAGGTATGAGTCTCGTTGGGCTCCACCGTCACCCCGGAGGGGATCCAGATTCGGCTGTTGTTGACGAAGGGATCGTCGTTGCCGAGGGCGCCGAGCTTGTAGTCGCGATCGCCGGAGACCTGTCGCCAGGTGGTGGTTCCGGTGTTGCGCAGGGTGATGCTGGCGGAGTAGTTCTGGCCGCAGGACAGGGCCGTCGGCAGGTTGTGGGTCACCAGCGCCGCGTTGTTGGTCAGCGTGCAGCTGACGTTGACGTTGCTGGCCGCCACGGCGCCGAAGAAGCTCACGCCCTCGCGCACCATCTGCCAGTCGGTGACGTAGCTGCCGGCGGTGGAGGGTGCTGTGAGATCCAGCGGGAAGGTGTAGGTCTGTCCCGGCGCCACCACGACTCCGGAGGGCAGCCACACTCGGTTGCTGGAGGTCAGCGGGTCGCTGCCGCCCACGGCGGCGAGCTTGTAGCCGCCGGAGGGCAGATCCCGAGACCAGGCGGTGGTGCCGATGTTGCGCACCGTCACGCTGCCGGAGAAGTTCTGCCCGCAGGTGAGATTCGTCGGCAGCACGGCGCTCACGATCTCCGCGTCGTCGATGTCCTGACAGGTCACCGAGACGTTGCGGGAGGCGACGCCGCCGAAGAATTCGACCAGCTCCTCGACCATTCGCCAGTCGGTGAAGTAATTGCCCTCGGTGCTGGGGGCGGTCATCGGGATCGAGAAGGTGTAGTTCTGACCCGGCGACACGGTGACGCCAGTGGGCAGCCACACGCGATGGTTGGAGGTGAAGGGATCGGCGTTATCCGGCGTTCCGAGCTTGAAGCCACCGCCCGGGAGATCCCGGGTCCAGTCGGTGGTGCCGATGTTCTTCATCGTCACCTGAGCGGTGTAGTTCTGACCGCAGGACAGAGAAGCCGGCAGGTTGTGGGAGATCACCTGAGCGCCGTTCTGGGCGGGGGTGCAGCTCACCGTGACCTGCCGCTGAACCACCGGTCCGAACCAGGCGACCCATTCCTCCACCATCTGCCAATCGGTGAGGTAAGTGCCCGGGGCGGTGGGGGCGATCATCGGCAGCGAAAAGACGTAGACCTGCCCTGGAGCGACGGTCACTCCCTCCGGCAGCCAGACCCGCTGCAGCGCGACGAAGGGATCATCGTCATTGCGCGCGCCGAGCTTGTAGCCGCCACCGGGCAGGTCTCGGGTCCAGGTGGTGGACCCGATGTTTTCTAAGGTGATGTTGGCGGTGTAGCTCTCACCGCAGGCCAACGACTGAGGCAGGTCGTAGGAAACGACCCGCGCGTTGTTGACCTGGGCGGAGGCCATCGATGGAAAGACCAAGACCGCGAGGACCACCGCTATCCAGAAACAGGATAGGGGGGAAACCAAAGGCCGGCGCGATCCCCAGGGGTGGGAGGAAGGCATAGTGGATCTCCTTGGCGGAGTCGCCTCTCCAGACGAGAGACAGACCCCAAGTGTTCTTCTTGCCGCAAATGCGGGTGCTTCCTATACCCACGCGCAGAAGCGCCCCGGACTCCCTCACGGCAATTTGCCGAAAAGGGCCGGGGCGCTAAGAAGGCTTGGAGAGCTGCCGGGTTCTTGGCGGCTATCTAGGCGACGACTTCGGCGGGGGACGGTAGTGGGCGAGCGTCCTGAGGCTCAGGGCGCTAATCGCTGAACGGGTACCCGCAGGAAGCTCACTCGGAAGGGGAAACAGGACAGCTGGACCTCCGAGAGCAGGGTGGTTTCTGGCGGGACGCCGATGAAGTGGACCCTTAACTCCAGCTTTTGACCAGGCTCCATGGAGACTTCGACCTTCCTCCGGCGCTGCCCATCGACCTCGAAGCCGATGGCCTTGACGGCGTCGGAGTCGACGGGAACCACCTTGCTGGTCTTATAGACGCTGAGCTTTCGGGGATTGCCCTCGTTCTTGATCTTGAAGTTGCAGAACACCGTTTGGGCGCTGAGCTGACAGTCGACAAGCTGAAAGTAATAGTTGGAGGCGAGGGCGGTTTCGTCGGCCTGGACGGTGGTGATCTTCCAGGTAGATCCCGAGCCTCGGGTCGGCCGTAGCTCCGTGATGAGGGCCGAGTTGATTCGGTCGTTTCTCGGCAGGCGCCGGGTCGCCGCGGCGAGGGTCTTGCCGGTTCTGATGTCGACGATCTGGAGGCTTATTTCCACGGCCTCTCGGAGTCCGCGCAGCTCTCCGGACACCACCGCTGTGGCGCCCGACAGTGACTCATGGTCTCCGATGTCCTGGAACCAGGTTCCCCGCTGCCGTTTGCGCTCGTCGATGAGCTGAGCGAGCTGAAGATCGTCTCGCACCACCACCGAAACGTGGGGGTGGGCTGCGATGAGTCGCTCTCTCAGCGCGTCTCGCAGGCTGTCTCCGAGCTGGGTTGGTTGCCCTTCGTCGTTGAGGATTCGAGTCAACAGGAAGGTGTGCTCTTCCTCAGGGCCGCTCTGCTCCAGCATGGCTTGGACCAAGCGGTCCACAACCCGGGAGTCAGCGTCCTGAGGCTCCGTTTTAGGGGAGAAGAGGAACCATCCCAGGAGCAGACCCAGCAGCAGGCCCAAGGCAAAGGCGATAGAGATTCGGACCGCTCCAGCCCGCTGGGGCTTTCTCTCTGGGGGCAAAGGAGTATCGTGCTCTTCGTGTTTCTCGACGGTGGAGCTCGTCATGAGGACAGAGATCTCCTCTCTTCCCGCTCGCAGACTACCTAGCTAGGCTTCGCTCGCGACGAAGCCCTAAGGAACGGGGAATTCCACAAGGCCGGGATGGTAAACAGAGTAGTGGGCTGGATGCAGTAGTACGATCAAACGCGAAAACTCGGCGCAGAGGGGGCCATCCCCGGTACATTTCTTAATTGAAGTAGCTTGGTTGATGCAGCTTGATTGGAGTGGCGATGCATTGGATCGATCTCATCCTGCAATTTGGACCCCGGCAGGAGCGGGAAGAGGGGCGGCAGGGCTGGACCTTGAGAGCGGAGTGGCGCGGGGAGCGGGAAGAGACGTTCTTCGAGGAGCCTTTTGACGCTCGCCAATGGCGCAGCGTAGAGCGTGCCCGAGGGCGTGATCAGCTACCTCGAAGTAAGGGCTTCCAGGGCGGACGGGGCTCCGTGGAGTCGTCGGCCCGGGATCTGGGAGAGATACTCTTTTCTGCGGTGTTCACCACCCCCGTCAGCAGGCTTTGGGAGCGAGCGCAGGAGGTTCGCCAGCGGCCGGATGAGGGAGTTCGGATAGTGATCGACCTTTCCGCCAAGGCGGCACGGAGGCTTGGAGAGCATCGCTGGGAGCTGCTGGCCGAGCCGGGCTCGAAGCGCATCCTGGCGCGGGAGAAGAACGCCGCCATCGTGCGCCGGCTGGCGTCAGCGTCGAGCCCCCTTCCGAAGGAGCCCTCGCCCTTTCGCCTGCTGGTGCTTCATGGCCCACAGCCAGAGCTGTCGGGCAACTCGGCAGATGAACCGGAGGCAGCCCGCAACGCCTGGCTATCCTTTCGGCAGGAGGCCGAGGGGATTACGGCTCTACGCTCTGCCGGCTGGGAAGTCGAGACGGTGACGGTCTCTAGTCGCCGCGAGCTGCTGCGCTCTCTGCAAGGGATCGAGCAGCGCCCGATTCACGGTCTTCACTTGATCGGCCACGGAGGCTATGACGTGACCTGGGACCTTGGCTCACTGGCTCTCGGTGGTGAGGAGGGGTCCATTGAAGATGCTGACCTCGCCCAGATGCTGCACCGAGTCGAAGGGCTGCGCTTCGTTTTCCTCAATCTATGCAGTGGCGCTCGAGGTGCCGAAAGCGGAGGCCTGGCAGCGCAGCTCAGCGCGGTAGGGATTCCCGCTGTGCTGGCTGCCGGTCGGTCTATCGGTGGCGAGGCAGCAAAAGAGCTAGCTCTCGAGTTCTACCGGGAACTCGGGCGTGGTCGGCGGCTGGTGGAGGCCCTCAGCGAAGCTCGCTTGGCGGTCGGCGGGGAGGTGGGGCATCCGCTGGAGTGGTCTGCCTACCAACTCTTCGAGGCGGGGGAATCCATGGCTCTGGTGACTCCAGGCGAGAAGATGGGAGCCTCGGACGCGACCGTCGTCGGTACTCTCGGGTCATCCGCCGGGTCGGGGGGGCCGGCGCTGAGCTCATCACCGCCGAACTCGTTGCAGTATCGTCCGTCGGTAATGAGAGCCTTCTCCAAGGCGATAGGCGTCGGTCTCGCAACCCTCCTGCTGGCAACCTATCTTTTGTCCTATGTCGGCAGCTGGCCTCCGCGTCCGGGCTACGCTGGGGAGCTGCCCCTGCTGAGCCTGTGGCCCACTGCGGGCGATCGTACGGTGGGGGCGGGTGCCAGGGACCTTCCGGAGAAAGCTCCCCCGATCCCCTCGGCGGCTTCTGGAGATGCCGAGGCGGCGCCCTCGGAGCGACAGAATCAGCAGCTGACCCTATCCACTCGCGACAGCGAGGAGCTGTGGGGAGGCCGCTGGATTTTGAATCGCGCTCAGCTCGCGGGTCGGTGGGAGTTGAGCCTCAGCCTGCTGCTGCCGGACGGTCAGGTGGTGGAGCGCCCGATCTACGGCCCCGGCCCCCTCGAATTGGGGGAGGAGAGCCCCTGGCGGGTCTACGTCGAGCGCGTAGACCCGGCCCAGGGGGAGGCCGCGATCATCGTGTCGACTCCTTGATCGCTGGCGAAATGCTCTAGACGTGAGGCCTCAGCGGGCCGCGGCCTCGGAAGAAGCCTGGGGCGCCCGGAGGTCGTAGACGTAGAGCTTGTCCTGTTCCCGCAGGTAGAGGAGCCCGTGGGCGATCACCGGGTGGGGCCAGCTCTCGTGCTCGACGTTGGGAATGCGGAAGGATCCGTGCTCCCGGTAGGCCTCGGGGGTGGCTTCGGCGAGGATCACCAGGCCGTCCTGGTAGCGCAGGTAGAGCCGGCCGTCGGCGTAGGCGATAGCGGCGGAGCTCTTGCCCTTGTTGCGCTCCGGACCCCAGGCGATCTCGCCGTCCTTGAGCCTCACCGCCAGCGGCAGGCCCTTGTTGTGGCCGGTGCCGGTGAAGACGTGGTCGCGATGGAGGATCAGGCCGCCGTGGTGGTTCTGCATCTTGTTGCCGGGCAGGAAGTAGACCTCCTCCGCCTGGATGCTGGAGCGGCCGTTCTCGCCCTTGACGCTCTGCAGGTGGATCAGCGCCGAGCCGGTGTTGTAGCCGGTGGAGGCGAAGATGTAGTCGCCGTCCACCAGCGGGGTGGCGATATTGGCGATGTCGTTGGCGACCTTGTTGTAGGCCCACAGGAACTTGCCGCTGGCGGCGTCGACGCCGATCACGCCGCGGCCGAGGAGCTGCACATATTGCTTGGTGCCCACGGCGTTGGAGATCACCACCGAAGAATAGCCGGCGCCGTCGAGGCCGGCGGGGCCGAGATCCTGTGGCAGCTGAGTGCGCCAGATTTCCTCACCGCTCTTGCGGTCGAGGGCTACCAGAGCGGCGTCGTTGGCTCCGGGGGTGACGATCACCCGATCTCCGTCCACCAGCGGCGACTCGGCGAATTTCCAGTGCACCCGGCCCTGGGCCAGCATGAGGTGGCCGCCGAAGTCCTTCGGCAGGTTGCGCTGCCAGTGGGTCTCGCCGGTGGCGGCGTCGAGGCAGTAGAGGTCACCCTCGGTGCTGAGCACGAAGACCTGGCCATCGGAATAGGTGGGGGTGGAGCGGGGGCCGAGGTAGCGATCGTCCCAGGAGGGGCCGATCTCCTTGGCCCACAGCAGCTTGCCGCTGCCGTCCTCCAGAGCGAAGGCGTGCTGGCTGCCTTCCTTATCGCCGAGGGTGAAGACCTTGCCGTCGGCCACCGAGACGCTGGAGAAGCCGCTGCCGAGGCCGGCGGCCTGCCAGGCCAGCGGCGGGCCGGCCTCGGGCCAGCTCTGCAGCAGACCGGTGCTCGGGGCTTTACCGTCCCGCTCCTGGCCCCGCCACTGGGGCCAATCCTCCGCCTCGCTCTGCTGAGGGGCGATGGCGAGAATCCATCCTGCCGCGAGGAGCAGGGCGAGGGCCCAAACGGGCAGACGGAGCCAAGTCGAGGACTGGGTGCGAAGGGAGTGGGCCATGGGTCTCTCCTCGAGAAAGCCGGATAGAAGTCGGTCCCGCCGACGCGCCCTGGTGAAAAGGCACGGGCGCTGGGAGTCGGGTCGACGAGGGATTGGGCCAGAGCTTATACCGAGGGGGCCGCGGCTTCGTAGTCGGCGGTGTAAAGAGTTGTGAAGACGAAAAATCCCCCCGCCTGGAGATCCGCGCCGGAGGGCTACCAGCGCGTTTCCCCAGACGGGGGGAGGAGGAGGACTCCCGAATGTGCTAGATCCGGAAGACCGAGGGGTGGGAGTTAGGGGTGGGGATTAGAAGTCGAAGGTCGTGAAGTCGACTCCGCCGCAATAGTTGCCGAGGGCGTTGTTGTAGATGGCGATATTGCCGGTGAGGGTGTCGGTGACTTCCATGGAGAAATCCCGATCGGTGAGGGAGCCATAGAAGACCCAGTAGTCGCCGAGGTATTCGAGGACCTTGACCACGACTTCGGTGTTGTCGGCGGTGAAGAACCAGAAGGATCCGGTGTCGGTGGTCAGGCCCACCGCCGGCTGCGGCACTTCGCTGCGCAGCACCCGCACCTCGAATCGCTGGGTCTGGAGGCAGAGGGTGGTGCTGTTGGGGATGCAGGATCCGAGGTTCTGACCCGGTCCGGTGACGATCTCGTCGGGGCCGACGGTCACGGCGCCGATGGGTGCCGGTGCTCGGGTGAGCTCAGAGGCCAGCCCAGAAGACAGCCCAGCGGACAGCTCAGAGGCTAGATACTGGTTGGCGTCCAGGAGAACACCGCCGCTGCGGGAGGCTTCCGGCGCTCCAGGAATCTGGAGCATCTGATCCTCGAAGGCGCGGTAGTCGAAGCCGCCGCAGAAGTTGTCTGTTGGCTTGTGGAAGGTCTGCTGCAGACCGGTGAAGGTGTCGGTGATGATGAGGTCGTAGTCGAAGCTCGTGAGTGAGCCGTGGAAGACCCAGAAGTAGCCGGCGGTATCGGGCCCGAGGATCTTGACTCCGATCTCGAGGTTGTTGGCGCTGAAGAACCAGAACAGGCCGTTCTGATCGTCCTTGGGAACTGCCCGGGCGACGGAGCCGCCGCTATCGAATTCGGCGGTGACCTGGAAGCGGTCGTTGCGCAGGCAGAGGGTGTAGGCGTCCTCGACGCAGGGAGGCACCGTCTGGTTGTCGATGGTGATGTCGTGGCCGTTCCCCAAGGTGGTGGAGTAGCCGGCGTCATCGGTCACCACGGCGCGCACCGGATAGGTTCCGTTGGGCAGGGTGGTGGTGTCGAAGTCCGCGGACCAGCCGACGTTGGGGCAGTCGGGATCGGGGATGGCGATGGCGTTGCAGACGTCGGTGCGGGTGACCGACTGGGTGGGGCCGGCGGGCAGTCCGCCGACGGTGACGGCTACCGAATCGATGCCGTCGGGATCCATGGCCCATCCGGTGATGGAGACCGCCGGGCCGGCGACGGTGCTGCCGTCGACGGGCGCTTCGAGGTTACCGAGAGGCTCGCGCACCGTCTGGGTGGAGCGGGTGCCGGTGATGCGGAAGTTGTCGCAGGCGTCCCAGGCTCGGGCCCGGTAGGTGAGGTTGCCGGTGGGGAAGTCGTTAGCGTCGAGGTGGCACTCGTAGGGTGCTGTGGTGTCGGTGCAGAGGATCTGCCCGCTGGGGCTGCGGTAGAAGTCCACCCGGGTGACGCCGACGTTGTCGGAGGCGTTGGCCCGCAGGGTGAATTCATCCCAGACGTAGGCCGGCAGGCTGCCCTGGTGGCTGACGTTGGGAAGGGTGGTATCGCCGCAGCCACTCACGGTGACCGAGCGCACCTGGTCGTCGCTCTGTCCAGCGTTGTCGGTGACCCGCAGGCGCACGCTGTAGGTGTTGGCGCTGGCGTAGGTGTGCTGGGTGGTCACGCCGGACCCCTGAGCGCCATCGCCGAAGAACCATTGGTAGGAGGCGATGCCGTTGTCGTCGGTGGAGCCGCTGCCGTTGAAGGAGCAGGTCAGGCCGTTGCAGCTGAAGGTGAAGGAGGCGACGGGGGGATCGTCCTGGGATCCCACGGTGACCGTCTTGGTGAGCTCGTTTGCCAGGCCGGCGTTGTCGGTGACCCGCAGGCGCACGCTGTAGGTGTTGGCGCTGGCGTAGGTGTGCTGGGTGGTGACGCCGGTCCCCTGGGCGCCGTCGCCGAAGAACCATTGGTAGGAGACGATGCCGCTGTCGTCGCTGGAGGCGCTGGCGTCGAAGGAGCACGTGAGGCTGGAGCAGGTGAACGAGAACGCCGCGACGGGGGGTTGATTCGGCGAGCCGATGGCGTTGGGCGGCAGGTCGTCGCCGAGATGGTTGATGATGTCGTCGATGGCCACGGCGCGATTGGGGTCGCCGCCGGTGTTGGTGCACTGGACGTCGCCGCGGCAGTGCAGCAGCCCCACCACCTGGTGATCGCTGTAGCCCAGCACCGGAGAGCCGGACGATCCACCGCGAACATCCGCCCAGGTGCCGACGGCGGGGAGCACGCCGGTACACGAGGGCTCTCCGAGGCCGGTCACGGTGGGGTAGCCGTTGACGTCCTGGACGTGGGTGGACGCTACGGCGATCCGTTTGCCCCAGCCGCCGGGGTGCTGCGGAATATAGATGCGCTCGCCGACGGCGGCTCCGCTGGCCCGCAGCTGGAGGTAGCCCTGGGAGTTCGCTAGAGATTCCGGCAGCTTGATCAGGCTGTAATCCAGGGCAACGTCGGTGCGAATCAGGGTGCCGGAGGGGTGAACCTGGCCCGGGCAGGCACCGGCGAAGCCGCAGTCCTGGTTGCAGTTGAGGGCTTCGGCGTTGAATTCGTAGTCGGTATTCATCGCTTCGCCGGCGTTGCGGATGCAGTGATTGTTGGTGATCAGGTGACCTTCGGAGCCCACCAGCCAGCCGGTGCAGCGGCGGGTGCCGCTGATGGTCAAGCGGGCGACGGTCTGGCTCTTGTTGAGGACCGTGGGTTCGGAGGTTTGATAGCAAATGGGGTTGCGGGTGTCGTCGGTGCCGCAGAATCTGTTGTTGCCGGTGGGTTCCGGCAGGTTCATGAGCTCGCCCAGGCCTCTCTGCCAGAAGTCGTTGATCTCCTGCTGGCTGTAGCCCCGGGCGTAGCCGTCGATCTTGTAGCCGAAGCCGCGGCGGCTGCCGCTGGTGGTGAAGAGCTCCACGATGGCGGTATCTCCCTTGACGTGGGTGGCGTACCAGCCGTTGCTCACCGAGATGCGACCGCCTGCGCTCTTGCCAGCTCCGGTGTAGGTCCAGCTCTGGGCGCCGCTAGGGGAGCGCACCACCACGTGGTCACCGGGCGCCAGGGCCATGCGCTCGAAGTGCACGGCGATGTAGACGGCGCCGGAATGCTGGATGGTGTCGGTGTGGATCAGCGTGGGCTGCTTCGTCGAGGTGGCGATGTAGGGGTGGGCGGTCTCATACACTGCATCGACGTGTTCACCGACGGTGACCGGCTGTTGCCCGAAGAGGGCCGAGGGGATCAGCGTCAGGCCGAGTAGAAGAAGGAGATTCCATCGGGAAGCCATGAGGGAGGGTCCTTTCGGTCAGGGGAAGAGAATTCATCGGAAAGCTAAGGGGTGTCTCATAAAAAGACGCGGAATCTGGCCCCTATCTCCCTCATGCATCTCCCTCAGGGGTATTCCTCATGAATGGGCCTCATGCCGCTGAAAGAGAAGAGCCCCGCTTCGGGGATTGCGGCGGAGGGGACCGACGCGCAACCCGAAGCGGGGCGTGAAGAATTAGGCCCCTCTACGAGGCCTATTGAGGGGCCCCTCGAGGAGGCCTGGTAGAGGGTTACCTAGTAGATGGAGTTAGAAGGTCGTGAAGTCGACTCCGCCGCAGTAGTTGCCGAGGGCGTTGTTGTAGGTAGCGGTGGTGCCGGTGACGGTATCGGTGATCTCCAAGGAGTAGTCCCGATCGGTGAGGGATCCGTAGAAGACCCAGTAGTCGCCGAGGTACTCGAGGACCTTGACCACGACTTCGGTGTTGTCCGCGGTGAAGAACCAGAAGGATCCGGTGTCCGCGGTCAGGCCCACCGCCGATTGCGGCACGCCGCTGCGCAGCACCCGCACCTGGAAGCGCTGGGTCTGGAGGCAGAGGGTGGTGCTGTTGGCGGTGCAGGAGGTGAGGTTCTGGCCGGGGCCAGCGGTCAATCCTTCAGGATCCACGCTGAACGGTCCGATGGGCATCGGAGCCCGCGTGAGCTCAGTCCCGAGCTCATAAGTCAGCCCAGAGGACAGCTCAGAATTGAGCCCAGAGGAGAGCCCAGAGGAGAGGTAGCGGTTTGCGTCCAGCAGAACGCCGCCGCTGCGAGAGGCTTCCGGCGCTCCAGGGCCCAGGAGCATCTGGTCCTCGAAGGCCTGTAGGTCGCGGCCGCCGCAGTAGCTGTTCTCCGGCTTATGGAAGGTCTTCTGCAGGCCGGTGAAGGTATCGGTGATGATGAGGTCGTAGTCGAAGCTGGTCAGGGACCCGTGGAATACCCAGTAGTAGCCCTGGGTATCGGGGCCGAGGATCTTGACTCCGATCTCGAGGTTGTTGGCGCTGAAGAACCAGAACAGGCCGTTCTGATCGTCCTTGGGGACTGCCCGGGCGACGGAGCCACCGTTGTCGAACTCGGCGGCGACCTGGAAGCGATCGTTACGCAGGCAGAGAGTGTTGGCGTCCTCGACGCAGGGAGGCACCGTCTGGTTGTCGATGATGACGGTGCGGCCATTGCCCAGGGTGGTGGAGTAGCCGGCGCCATCGGTCACCACGGCGCGCACCGGGTAGGTTCCGTTGGGCAGGGTGGTGGTGTCGAAGTCGGCGGTCCAGCCGACGTCGGGGCAGTCCGGGTCATCCACGGCGATGGTGTTGCAGACATCGTTGCGGGTGACCGACTGGGCGGGTCCCGCGGGGAGGCCGCCGACGGTGACGTCTACCGAGGCGACGCCGTCCGGATCGAGAGCCCAACCGGTAATGGAGGCCGCCGGGCCGGCGATGGTGGAGCCATCCGAGGGATTCTCGAGATTGCCCAGGGGCTCGCGCACCGTCTGGGTAGAGCGGGTGCCGGTAATGCGGAAGTTGTCGCAGGCATCCCAGGCCCGGGCCCGGTAGGTGAGGTTGCCGGTGGGGAAGTCGTTGGCGTCGAGGTGACACTCATAGGGTGCCGTGGTGTCGGTGCACAGAAGGTTGCCGCTGGGGCTGCGATAGAAGTCCACCCGAACCACGCCGACGTTGTCGGAGGCGTTGGCCTGCAGGGTGAAGTTGTCCCACACATAAGGCGGCAGGCTGCCCTGATGGCTGACGTTGGGAAGGACGGTGTCGGAGCAGCCGCCGTCTACCGTCACCGAGCGCACCTGGTCGTCGCTCAGACCCTGGGCGTCAAAGACTCGCAGTCGGACGCTGAAGGTGCCGGAAGCGGCGTAGGTGTGCTGAGTGGTGACTCCGGATCCCTGAGCGCCGTCGCCGAAGGTCCATTCATAGGAGGTGATCCCGTTGTCGTCGGAGGATCCGCTGCCGTTGAAGGAGCAGGTGAGGCTGTTGCAGTTGAAGGTGAAGGAAGCCGTCGGCGGCTGGTTCTGGGTATTCACCGTGACCGAGCGCACCTGATCGTCGCTCAGACCCTGGGCGTCGAAGACCCGCAGTCGGACGCTGAAGGTGCCGGCGCTGGCGTAGGTGTGCTGAGTGGTGACACCGGCGCCCTGGGCGCCGTCGCCGAAGAACCACTGGTAGGAGGTGACGCCGTTGTCGTCGGAGGATCCGCTGCCGTTGAAGGAGCAGGTCAGTCCGTTGCAGCTGAAGGTGAAGGCAGCCGTCGGCGGCTGGTTCTGGGCGCTCACCGTGACGGAGCGCACCAGGTCGTCGCTCAGACCCTGGGCGTCGAAGACCCGCAGTCGGACGCTGAAGGTACCGGCGCCGGCGTAGGTGTGCTGGGTAGTGACTCCGGATCCCTGGGCACCGTCGCCGAAGGTCCATTCATAGGAGGTGATCCCGTTATCGTCGCTAGATCCGCTGCCGTTGAAGGAGCAGGTGAGGCCGGTGCAGTTGAAGGTGAAGGCGGCCGTCGGCGGCTGATTGCCGCTGGGGACGGAGTTTGGCGGCAGGTTGCTGCCGAGGTCGTTGATGACGAAGTCGATGGGCACGCCGCGGTTGGGATCACCGCCGTTGTTGGTGCACGGTGAGTTACCGCGGCAGTGGTGCAGGGCGACCACCAGATGATCGCCGTAGCCCAGCACCGGGGAGCCGGAGGAGCCGCCGCGGGTATCTGCCCAATAGCCGGCGTCCGGCAGGCTGCCGCCGCAGGAGGGCTCGCCGAGGCCGGTGATGGTGGGGAAGCCGGAGGTGTCCTGCTGGTGGGTGGAGGCTACGGCGATGCGCTTGCCCCAGCCGGAGGGATGTTGGGGGATGTAGATGCGCTCCCCGGTCTGGGGGCCGCTACCGCGCAGCTGGAGGAAGCCATAGGCATCGGCCACCACGTCCGGCAGCTTCACCAGGGCGTAGTCCAGGGGGGCGTCGACCTGTACCAGCGTGCCGGAGGGCTGGATCTGTCCGCGGCAGGCGCCGGCAAAATCGCAGTTCTGGCCGCAGGTATTGGCTTCGGCTTCGAATTCGTAGTCGGTGTTATTCGCGTCGTTTGCGTTGCCGATGCAGTGCTCGTTGGTGATCAGATGGCCTTCGGAGCCCACCAGCCAGCCGGTGCAGCGGCCGGTGCCGTTGATGGTCAGGCGAGCCACCGCGCGGCTCTTGTTGTAGATGGCCGGCTCGGAGCTCTGGTAGCAGACGGCGTTACGGCTATCGTCGGCTCCACAGAGAGATTTTTGGTAGACCGGCTCCGGGAGATTCATGATCTCGCCGAGGCCCTGCAGCCAGAAGTTGTTGATCTCCTGCTGGTTATAGCCGCGGGCATAGCCGTCGATGCGGTAGCCCCAGCGGTTCGAGGTGCCGCTGGTCGTGAAGAGCTCCACGATGGCGGTATCACCCTTGACGTGGGTGGCATACCAGCCATTCTTAGCGATGACGCGGTTTGCGCCCTTGCCGCTGCCGGTATAGGTCCAGCTTTGGGCGTTGTCGGGGGAACGCACGATCACGTAGTCCTCCGGGGCTAACCTCATGCCCTGAAAGTGCACGGCAATATAGGTTGCACCGAGGTGCTGGATCGTGTCGCTGTGGATCAGGGTCGGCTGCTTATCGCCGATGGCGGTGTAAGGGTGGGGTGTCTCGAAGACCGAGGGAACGAACTCTCCGACGGTCACAGGGGCTTGGCCCCAGGCGACCCCGGGGATCGCCGTCAAGGCCACAAGAACAAAGGAGAAGAGGCACATGCGATAGCGCGTGAGGGGTGGGTTGCATTGCATGAAAGAGCTCCTAAGGGATTGAGCCTCTCCAGCGGCGCTGAATCAGCGTCACCGGTGAGGCGAGGGATGGGAACTACTTACCGACGCGCTAGCGGGTGGCAAACTCCCTCATGGAGGCCCCTTCCGAGACCCTCGATCGCTTTCTCAGGTGTTGTTGACGACACCAAGCTCCTCGCCGCGGCGGGGCTTGCCTGCGATAGGCTCGGACCTGCCTGACTTCCCCGTTTCTCCGCCTCGTTTCTCCGCTACAACGCAACCTCACGCTCTCCCCGCGGGCCTCTTGGCCCAAGGATCATCGCTGGAAGGAAAGCCCCCCATGACCGCCGCCGCCGAAGTTCACGTCGTCGATCACCCCTTGGTTCAGCACAAGCTCACCCAGATGCGTCGCAAGGAGACCTCGTCCGCCGACTTCCGCCTGCTGCTGGAAGAGATCAGCTACCTGCTGGGCTACGAGCTGACCCGCGATCTGCCGACGCGGGAGATCGACATCGAGACGCCGGTGACGGCCACTCGAGCGCCGGTGATGGCCGGCAAGAACCCGGCTCTGGTGTCGATCCTGCGGGCCGGCAATGGCCTGGTGGAAGGGCTTCTGAGGCTGATGCCGACGTCTCGGGTGGGGCACGTGGGGCTGTACCGGGATCACGACACCCTGCAGCCGGTGGAGTACTACTTCAAGATGCCCGACCGGCTTCCGGAGCGGCACACCATCGTGGTGGATCCGATGCTGGCCACCGGCAACAGCGCCGCCGCGGCGGTGGCCCGGGTGAAGGAGCTGAATCCCCTCTCCCTGCGCTTCCTCTGCCTCCTGGCGGCACCGGAAGGAATCGAGAGCTTTCAGCGGCAGCATCCCGACGTGCCGATCTACACTGCCGCGATAGACAGTCATCTCAACGAGAAGGGCTACATCGTTCCCGGCCTGGGGGACGCCGGCGACCGAATTTACGGCACCGTGTAGAGATGGCTCCGTGTAGCGATGGCCCCGTGGAGAGGAGTGGCTTCTCCCCGGAGCCTTGCTCGCTGCCGAGAGGTGTTGCCGAGAGATAGGGGCTCCGCCAGCTCGCTGAGCAGAGGCCTTCGTCTGTCGAGGCGAGCGCCAGAAGAGGTCACCCTCTGGGTCAACCGGGGGGGCCTTCAGAGAGGGTGCTGAGCCGGTAGAGCGCTGCACGATGGAGTCATTCGTAATCTTGTTGCCGATATTTTCTCAATAGCGCAGGTTCTTCATCGTCCTTTTTTCAAGTCCACAACCTTTTAGCCCCTAACGTCGTATAGCCTCCACAGAGCGCGCTCGCGCAGGCCTTGAATTTCCCCTTCTCCGATGAAAGCCTTCCGGCGCCGTGGCGACACGCGCTGGATGGCGCTGTCCCTCCCCTCGACCGATCCTCCCGGCGCCGAGCCGGCGTTCTCCTTATAGGAGCTCCCGATGTTGAAGTCTGACACTCCCCTCGTCTTTCCATCGCTACTAAAACCCAAGGCGCATCGACCTTGGCGAGGAAAGGCCTCTCTCCACGGATGGCTCGGCGCGGCGCTAGTGGCCGGTGCTCTGCTCTTCGGTGGTGCCGTCGAGGCGCAGGAGAGCGAGGGTGAGGATTCGGCGGAGGTGCAGACGGAGCAGGGACGCTGGACGGTGGAGGATGAGGTCTTTGTGGAGGGGGCGCCGCCGGCGATCCCGACCTCCAACACGGTAGCGGCGAAGCTGCCCCTCTCTCTGCTGGAGACCCCCGCCAGCGTGAGCGTCGTGGGGCTCGATACGCTGGCGGATCAGCAGGCCTTCGTACTCGGCGACGCGCTGCAGAATCTCGCCGGAGTCAACGTCCAGACCGGGAGCGGGGTGTTCGATTTCTTCGTCATCCGCGGCCTCGATTCGGTGAGCTCCGGCCTGATCCTCACCGACGGAGCGCCGGAGCCCGAGACCACCTTCTATCAGCTCTATAACGTCGACCGGGTAGAGGTTTTCCGCGGCCCCACGGCCTTCCTCTACGGCGGCAGCCCGCTGGGAGGCACGGTGAACCTGGTGCGCAAGCAGCCCCAGGGAGCGAATTTCACCACCCTCGGTCTGTCGGCGGGTTCTTTCTCCACCTTCGAGGCCACCGTCGACACCAATTGGGTGCGGGAAGACGGCCGGGTGCAGACTCGCATCAACGGCCTGTGGCAGGAGTCCGATAACTTCCGGGACGACAAAGATTCCTCGAATTTCGCCATCAACCCGGCTATCACCTGGCGCCCCAGCGACACGCTGTCGGTGAATTTCAACCTGGAGCGGGTGGAGACCGAGTACAAGAGCGATTCGGGCCTACCGCTGCTGCTGGACGGCAGCGTGGCGGACGTTCCCCGGGAGCGCTCGTACCAGAGCCCCTTCGACATCTCGGATCAGGAGATCACCCGCTTCCAGGTGGACGTGGAGTCGCGTCGCTCGGAGAGCTTCACGCTGCGCAACAAGACCTACTATCGCCAGCTCACCTGGGACTCTCAGGGGACGATCTTCAACGGCGTGTTCCCGAGCTTCACCACCGGCCGACTGGAGGTCAACCGCTCCCTGCTCCAGCTGGATGACGAGCAGACCTTCTACGGCAACCAGCTCGAGGGCCTGTGGCAGCTGGAGACCGGAGAGGTGACCCACAATCTGCTGGTGGGGGCGGAGATCACCCGTCAGCTGGACGAGTTCACCTTCGATGTCGGGCTGCTGCCGACCATCGATTTGCTGAACCCGGTGGAGACCGCCGCCGAGCCGGTCTTCCTGATTCCCGGCCAGAGCTTCGCGGCGGACGCCGACACCACCGTTCTGGCCCTCTACGCGGTGGACCAGATCGCCCTCAGCGACCGGCTCCAGGTGCTGCTGGGACTGCGCTTCGACGCCATCGACTTCAGCGATGACGTCAACGGCGAGGATCGCAGCGAAGACGAGGTCTCGCCGATGGCCGGCTTGGTCTTCACTCCCAATGAAGCCACCTCCCTCTACGCCAGCTGGGGCCAGGCCTTCGCGCCCCAGAGCACCTTCGTGGTGGGCGAGGAGCGGGTGCCGGAGGAGAGCGACCAGATCGAGCTGGGGGTCAAGCGCTCCTTCGCCGAGGGTCGCGGCCAGGCGAGCCTCTCGGTCTATCGCATCGATCGCGAGAACATCGCCATTCCCGACGCCACCGGCGTGCTGCGGCAGATCGGCAGCCAGCGTTCCGAGGGATTGGAGCTGGAGATCACCGGCGACCTCGGCGGCGGCGTGCGGGGCTCCTTCGCCTGGGCCTACAACGACGCGGAGCTGACGGAGTTCACCGAGCAGCTGCTGATCTCCTTCTTCCCGCCGGCCTTCCTCACCCTGGACTACGCCGGCAACACCGCTCCCTTCTCTCCGGAGCACCTCGGCAGCCTGTGGCTGACCAAGGACTTCTCCGGCGGCTTTGGCCTCGGCCTCGGGGCGCGCTACGTCGATGAGCAGTTCATCGCCGAGAACAACGCCTTCGCCATCGACAGCTACACCACCCTGGACGCGGTGGCCTATTACGACTGGAGCCGCATTCGTCTGCAGGTGAACCTGAAGAACCTCACCGACGAGGATTTCTTCACCCGCGGCTTCGGCAGCTCCTCGGTGATCCCCGCCGCGGGCTTCGCCGCCTACACCAGCCTGCGCCTGCGTTTCTAAGGAGCGTGGCTTCCCGCGGGGCGTGAGCATCACGCTCGCGCTCGGTTCTCTTTCAACAGGCCCTCGCCTTCGAGGGCCTGTTCTCGTGAGGGCCTGCTTTTTTGCTTGGATGGTTTCTGAGATCCGTCGAGGGAGTCCCAGCAGAGTCTCGGTGGGGCGTCAGCCCTTGCCGCGCCGGGACTTCAGATCCGCCCAGTGGGCGGTGGTGATGAGCGGCGGTCCCCCGCCGTCGCCCAGCAGCCAGAGGGTGGAGGGAGCCGGGCGCAGGGAGCCGAGGCGCATCAGCCCCTCGCGGTAGCCGAGGATCATCATCGAAGCCGCCACCGCTTCGGCGTCGACGGCGTTTTCGGTCACCGTCACCACTCCCTCCACGCCTTCCGGCGGCGCTCCCCGGCGCTGATCGAGGAAGGGGGCGTAGCGATCTCCCGCCACGGTCAGGGGAGAGTCTTCGATGCGCACCATGGCGAGGCTTTGATCCCGCAGCCAGATCTCGTCCAGGGGCTCGGTGAAGCCCTCCAGGATCGGCAGCACCACCAGCCAGCCGCGGCCTTCCGGTCCGGGGCCGAGGCCGCGGTGAATGCGGCCGATCTCGAGGTAAGCGTTGGTGGCACCGTGATCCTGCAGCACCGCCAGGGCGCGATCGACGGCGAAGCCCCGGGCGAAGCCCCAGAGGTCCAGTCGGGCTCCCCGGGCGAGGTCCGCGAGGGCGGTCTCGGCGTCGAGGCGCAGGTTGTCGCAGCTCGCCGTCTCGATGGCCTGGTTCAGCAGATCCGCCGGAGGACGCGCGCCGGAGCCCCCCGGCAGGCCCCAGAGCTGGTTGAGCTCACCGCCCAGAGGGCCGTGGGCGCCGCGGGTCCAAATGCAGTAATCCCAGGACCGGGCGAGGATTTGAAGCAATCGAGGGTCCGGCCGCTGCGGCCCCAGGCCGGCGCCGGCGTTGAGCTCCGCTAGATCGGCGAGCTGCGGCGAGGAAGAGTCCGCCGGAGGCTTCGATGCGGCCGTCAGAGGAGCTTCCGGCCGCAGCAGGGCCTCGACGTGAAGCACCTCGAGGATCGCCGCTTCGATGGCCTGGCGGGCGTTGTCCCGGGGGAGATTGCGTACCTCCACCTCGAGGGTCTCGCCAAAGGCTCGGGCGCGCATTCGCAGCGGCTCGACGGCGGCGGCGAGATCCGACGGACTGCTGACTCGAGGCGGGGCGGTAGTGCTCGGTGCTGCCCCCTGTGCTGCCTGCGGCGCCGGCGCTAATTGCGGCGCCGGCGCTGACTGTATTGTCGGCGCTTGTGGTGTTGATTGGGCAATGGAGGCCAAGCCGCAGCAGAGAAGCGCGGCTGCGCAGCCGAGCAGGGCGAGAAGACGCGGCCGGGAGGGTCGGATCATGACGGGATGATACCCCGCCCTCGGAGTCCTCGCCTTGATCGCCCTCGCCGGTGCTCCCGTCTTCATCGCTGCTTTCGCCCCTGACTTCCCTTTTTGGTAGGGAGACCGGCAGGCAAGGAGATAGGCGGTGGCTAGCCGCTGACGGTGAGTCGGGCGAAGCGCCGCTTGCCGACCTTCAGCACGTAGGGCTCATCCCGGGCTTCGAGGGTGAAGGCGAGGTCGTCGACCTTGTTGCCGTCGATGGAGACGGCTCCCTGGAGCAGCAGACGGCGCGCCTCGTTCTTGCTTTTGGCGAAACCCGCGGCGGTGATGATGGCGAGGATCGGATCCTCGGCGCCGACGGTGATTTGCGGAGCGTCATCGGGGACGCCTCCGGAGGCGAAGACGGCATCGAATTGGCGCTGGGCTTCCCAGGCGGCGGCCTCGTCGTGGTAATCCTCCACGATCCGGCGGGCGAGCTCCTGCTTCAGCGCCTTGGGGTGGCCCTCCCCGGCCTCCAGGGCCGCCTTGCGCTGGGCGATCTCGGCTTCCGGAAGGTCGGTGAGGTAGAGGTACCAATCCCACATCAGATCGTCGGGGATCGACATCGTCTTGCCGAAGATCTGCTGTGGCGAATCCTCGAGGCCGATGGCGTTGCCCAGGCTCTTGGACATCTTCTCGCTGCCGTCGGTGCCCACCAGCAGCGGCACGGTGAGCACCACCTGGGGCTCCAGGCCCTCTTCCTTCATCAGCGTGCGGCCGACCAGGAGGTTGAAGATCTGGTCGTGGCCGCCGAGCTCCACGTCGGCCTCCAATGCGATGGAGTCGTAGCCCTGCACCAGAGGGTAGAGGAGCTCGTGGAGGTGGATCGGCTGGTTTTCCTGGAAGCGGGTGCGGAAGTCTTCGCGCTCCATCATCCGGGCCAGGGTGTAGCGGCCGGCGAGGCGAATCATGCCCTCGGAGCCCAGCTGCCCCAGCCAGCGGTGATTGCGGTCCACCACCGTCTTCTCGCGATCGAGGATGCGAAAGACCTGGTCTTGGTAGGTCTTGGCGTTCTCCTCGACCTCCTCCGGGGTGAGCTGCGGCCGGGTGGCCTTCTTGCCGGTGGGGTCTCCGATCATCGCCGTGAAGGTACCGATGAGGAAGATCACCCGATGCCCCAGCTGCTGGAAATGCCGCATCTTGCGGATCAACACCGAGTGCCCCAGATGCAGGTCCGGCGACGAGGGGTCGAAGCCGGTCTTGATGGTGAGGGGCTTGCCGCTGGCGCGGGAGCTCTCCAGCTTCTTGCGCAGCTGATCGAGATCCACCAGGTCTACAGCGCCGCGGCTCAGCAGCTCTAGCTGCTCGTCTACCGGGGCGAAGACTTGGCGAGGCGAGGAGGAATCAGGGTCGACGGTGCTCATAAGGCCGGGAGCTTAGCAGGGGTGGGAGGGGATCTCTAGGCGAGGGCTCCGTGGCGCTGGGTGGCGGTCAAGGACTCCAGTCGGGGGCTGGGGGCACGCGGCTGGCGCCCTGCATCACCGCGCCCCGAACCAGCAGCCGGGCGTCTCCCGCTAGTCGCCACCAGCGCAGGGGGATCCCGTTTCCAGGGTGGCTTGCGTCCTGGGCTCCATCGCTCTCGAGGCGCTCTGCCTCCACCGTCAGGGTGAAGCCGCCGGAGGTCAGGGCTCGCACCGGGAAGGTCAGGGGCTCGCCGCTGGCCAGTCGGGCGGCGACGGCGGCGAGGGTGCCGGTACCGCAGGCCAGGGTCTCGGCGAAGACTCCCCGTTCGTAGCTGCGAATCTCCAGTCGGTCGGGCCGCGGCCAGCGCACCAGGTGGACGTTGACCCCACCGGGACCGGTGACAGGGCGACGCACCCACTCGGCGCCGAAGGCCTCCACGGGGGCGTCGGCGAGGCTCGTGGGCCAAGGCACGACGAGATGAGGCACGCCGACGATGAGCCCGTGGCCGGTGAGGGCGAGGGTACCTTGGGGTCCCTGCCAGCTCCCTTGCCAGATCCTGGGGGGAGCCGGGGGTAGGGGCACCGTCAACGCGATGTCCTCACCTTGAGAGCGGGCGTAGATCGATCCGGCGCCGGTTACCAGCTCGATCCTCTGTTGCGCCCAGCCGAGCTCGAAGGCAAGGCGGGCGGCGCAGCGGGTGCCGTTGAGGCAGAGGGCCGCTTCGCCGCCGTCGGGATTGAAGTGGCGCATGATCACCCGCGGGGGATCCGTGGCGGAGCCGCCGGGTACTTCAACATCTGTTGGAGCGCCTTCTGGAGCCCTTATGGCAGAGCGGGTGAGGACGAAGACGCCGTCGGCCCCCAGGGAGAGGCCGCGGCGGCACCAGGCCTGGACCTCGTCCGGGGTGGGAAGGCGTTCCGGCTCCGGTAGGGCGAGGAAGTCGTTACCCCCACCGGATGCCCGCCAGACTATCGGTTCGAAAGGAGAGCTGGAGTGGCTCACGGCGGGCAGTGCAGAGCCTGGCTCGCGTTAGCGGACGGTGGCTTCGGTTTCGGGGCTGGAATCGCCCTCGTTGCCCTGGGCGTCCACCGCGGTGACCCGATAGGAATAGGTGCGCCCGGAGCGCAGGCCTTCGTCGGTGAGCTCACGACCGCTCACCGGATCCCGGGTGATGCGGCGGAAATCCCCCGCCTGGGTATCGCGGCGATAGACGTGATAGCCCACCGCGTCTCCGGAAGGACTCGGCTCCCAGCGCACTCGAACCGTGCCGACCTCCGCCAGGGCCACCAGGCTCGGTGGGGCCTGCGGCGCGAAGCGGTCCTGGTAGAACACCTCCGCTTCGCCGGAGAGTCGGCTCTCCACCAGCGGGCGCCGCTGGGTGACGCTGGTGACGGTGTAGATGTAGCGCTGTCCGAAGCGGGCGCTGGAGTCTTTGTATTCGGTGGCGCCGCCGACGACGGTCGCCGGGTCTCGCCGGTAGGCGCGGCTGCGGGCCTCGCGGCGGTAGACGTTGTAGGTCTCGATGGCCCCCTCGTCAGCATCCGTCGCCGGGGCCTGCCAGCGGATGGTCAAGCCGTCCGGCTGGGGCAGAACGGTGAGATCCCGCGGCGGTTCCGGGGGGCGCTGCGGGGTGAGGTTGGCCAAATTCGATAGCGCGGAGGGCTCCGACCCCTCGGCGCGGGTGCGCACAGCGAAGGTCCAGTTCTCGGACTCGGCGTCCGTGACCCCCTCGGCGAGGCCGGGCACCGGAACTCGCAGGAAAATTCGGTTACCGCTGGTGGCGCGATCCAGATCGGCGGCGTTGAGGATCAGGCGAGGCGTTCCCTGGGCCTCGAATTGCGCGTTGCTCAGAGTGTCGCCTTCGCTGCCGCTGGTGGCCGGCTGGGCGACGGAGAGCACCTCGAGTCGGTCGAGGGGAGGCAGCACGCCTCCGCCGACGGTGGTCCTGGGATATCCCAGCTCCAGAAGGAAGTCGTTGCCCTGCTGGCTGATGGCCAGATCGTCTACCGCCGTCGGCACCAGGCGCGGAGGCGGCAGCGGGTCACCCTTCTTGCCGCAGGCGGAGAGGGAGAGAAGGGTACCGAGGGCGAGGCTCGCGACGAGGATCGCGGGCAGAGCAGCGGAGGGGCGCATGCGCGACGTGGTGGCCATGATCCGGGGCTCCATTGGGAACGACAGCGGGGATGAAGTGGAGGGACCGCGAGATGAGCGCGGGACGACCCACAGCATACCGCGCCCTCGCCCCTTCTGTGGGACTTCTTGCGCTGAGCTCGTCTCCCGTCCGAGCTTGCGAACGGGAGACTGACTGACTGGAAGCTGGCTGCCAGAGGGGCGGTCCGATGAGGGCCGAAGGGCCTCGCACAGAGCGCGTAGCTCAGGGGACGCAACTCAGAGGAAGCAGCTCAGAGGATATGACTTAGAGCACGTAACGGGAGAGATCCTGATCCTTGACGATGTTGGCGAGGGCATTGCGCACGTACTCGCCATCCACCACCAGATGCTCTTCCTCGAGATCCGGGGCGTCGAAGCTGATCTCTTCGAGCACCCTCTCCAGCAGTGTTGCGAGTCGGCGGGCGCCGATGTTCTCGGTGCTGGAGTTGACCTCCACCGCCAGTCGCGCCAGCTCCGAGACGCAATCCTCGGTGAATTCCAGCTCGATGCCCTCAGTGGAGAGCAGCGCGCGGTATTGCTTGGTGAGGGCGGTCTCCGGCTCGGTGAGGATGCGCACGAAGTCCTTCTCGGTGAGGGAATCCAGCTCCACTCGAATGGGGAAGCGGCCCTGCAGCTCGGGGATCAGGTCCGAGGGCCGCGCCAGGTGGAAGGCGCCGGCGGCGATGAAGAGGATATGGTCGGTGCGCACCATGCCGTATTTGGTGGTCACCGTGGTGCCCTCGACGATGGGCAGCAGGTCTCGCTGCACGCCCTCTCGGGAGACGTCGGGGCCGCGTCCGCCGCCGCCCTCTCGCCCCGCCACCTTGTCGATCTCGTCAAGAAAGATCAGGCCCCCCTGCTCGACCCGATGGCGGGCCTCCCGGGCGACGCTCTGGCGGTCGATGAGCTTCTCCGCCTCCTGCTGGATCAGAATGCCCTTGGCCTCGGCGATGCGCACCCGTTCCTTTCGGCGGCGGTTGAACAGGCCCGGGAGCATGTCGCGGACGTTGATCCCCACCTCCTCGACGTTGCCCTGGGGAGTGATCATCTCGAAGGAGCCGCCGGAGCTGTCCTCCACCTCGATCTGCACCTCGCGGTCGTCGAGGGCGCCGCTGCGCAGCTTGGCGCGGAATTTCTCGCGGGTCGCGGAGAGGTCTTCCGTTTGATTAGAGAGTCCGGCGATGGGGTTCGCCGGCACCAGCAGCGCCAGCAGGCGCTCCTCGGCGTGGGCTTCGGCGGTCTCGGCGATGGCCGCGCGCTTCTCTTCCCGCACCATGGCGACGGCGATTTCCACCAGGTCTCGCACCATCGATTCGACGTCGCGGCCGACGTAGCCGACCTCGGTGAACTTGCTGGCCTCGACCTTGATAAAGGGGGCGCGGGCGAGCTTCGCTAGACGGCGGGCGATCTCGGTCTTACCGACACCGGTGGAGCCGATCATCAGAATGTTCTTGGGATAGATCTCGTCCGCCAGATCTTCCGGCAGCTGCTGGCGGCGCCAGCGGTTGCGCAGGGCCACGGCGACGGCGCGCTTGGCGCTGTGCTGGCCGACGACGTATTTATCGAGCTCGCTGACGATCTGTCGCGGCGGCATATTCTCCAGACCCTGCATGTCGACGCTCTCGGCGGGAGGTGCGGATCGCGGCCCCGCACTAGCTTCCGCTGGCGGCTGGGGCGAATCGGAGAAATATCCCGAGGAACCACCGCCGGGAGGGGGGGCTCCGAGCTCGTCGTCGGCGAGGAATGGGGTCGGCAGCGGACGGGATTCAGAGTTCTTCAAGGGTGAGGTTTCCGTTGGTGAATACACAGATCTCTGCGGCGATTTGCAGCGCTTTCTCGCAGATCTCTCGGGCCGAGAGATCGGTCTCCCGCAGCAGGGCGCGAGCGGCGGCGAGGGCAAATTGGGAGCCGGAGCCGATGGACAGAAGCCCTTCGTCGTCTGGCTGCATGAGGTCGCCGTTGCCGGAGACGTAGAAGCTCGTCTCGCGATTGGAGACCAGCATCAGGGCCTGGAGCTGTCGCAGGGCGCGATCGGTGCGCCAATCCTTGGCGAGCTCCAGAACGGCACGTTCGAGATTGCCCTGATACTCCTCGAGCTTGGCTTCGAAGCGAGTGAAGAGGGCGAGACCGTCCGCCGCGCCGCCGGCAAAGCCGACGAGAACCTGGCCCCGCCAGGTGCGCTTGACCTTGGATGCGGTGCTCTTGATCACCGTGTTGTTCATCGTGACCTGGCCATCGCTGGCCATGCACACTTCGCCGTTGCGGCGCACCAATAGGACGGTTGTGGCGTGGATTTCGTTCATGGGCGGGAGATTGTAGCAGTAGGGAAGTTGGGTGGCGTGGCCTTTTCGTTGCGTCACCGGCCCCTTTCCGGGGGATGCGGATCAGCCTTCTGGGCGGGATCGCTTCGCTCGCGGATGGGTGCCGCGATAGACGGTCATCAGGCGGTCGAGGTCGAGATGGGTGTAACGCTGGGTGGTGGATAGAGAGCTATGCCCGAGCAGCTCCTGGATGGTTCGCAGATCGGCGCCGGACGCCAGCAGATGGGTGGCGAAGGAATGGCGCAGCATATGCGGATGGGCGCCGGTGGTGAGGGCGGCGCTCTCGACCCGTTTGTCCAGCACTCGGCGAATGGAGCGGGCGGTCAGGCGACCGCCGCGGGCGTTGAGGAATACCGGGGAACGCTGATCCGCAGCGGCACTCTTATGACGCTGCCGGATCTTGCCCCAGGCGTCGCGCCACTGCTCGAGGGCCCGCTGGGCGGGCTTTCCGTAGGGCACCATACGCTCTTTACGTCCCTTACCGATCACTCTTAACACTCGGTCCTCTAGCTGGAGGTCCGGCCAGTCCAGGCCGTGGGCCTCGCCCACACGAAGACCGGTGGCGTAGAGCAGCTCCAGCAGCGCCTGATCCCGCAGGTCGAGATCGGTGGGTTCGGCAGGGGGCATCAGCAGGGCTTCGATCTCCGCCGGTCGAAGCTCCCGGGGCAGCTTGCTGGGGAGCTTCGGCCCGCGAACCCCGGCGCTGGGATCGACTTCCAGATGTCCCTCCCGGCACGCCCAGCGAAAGAGGCTGCGCACCGCCGAAAGGGCTCGCCCCTGGCTGGTGGCCGCCAGGCGCCGCCGGTTGAGGTGCGAGAGGAAGGCGGAAATCGCGGCGCTGTCTACGTCGGTAGGGCTGGCCTCGGCTCCCAGCCACGGGCCTTCCAGAAAATCGACGAAGGCGGCGAGGTCTCGGCCGTAGGCGTCCAGGGTGGCGGAGGACGCTCCGCGGCCGTGGTCCAGGTGGTCGAGGAATTGGTAAATCAGGGTGCGCATCGCGAAATTGCTGTTACTTACGAGGTCGCGGCGAGGTTCTCGCTGGCCGCGGCGACGGAGGCCTCTTCCGCCTCGACGGCGGATGTCGGCCGCTGCTCCCGCGGAATACCGACCCGCTGGGTCCAATGTTCCAACTCTTCCTCCGCCCGGCGCACGTAGTAGCCCCGCCGCTCCTTCTTACGGATCTTCATCCCTAGAGGTTGGAAGAGGCCATAGTTGATATTGGCGGGCTGGAAGTGGCGGGGGTCGCTCTCCACCAGGTGGCGATTCATCGCGCCAAAAGCGGTCGTCGGAGGGAAGGGCTCGGGAGCGTGGCCGGAGCGCTCGAGGCTGAGGTAGAGGGCGATGGCCAGGCCGGTGGCGGCGGATTCGAGATAGCCCTCGACGCCCGTCAGCTGCCCCGCTAGCCGCAGATTCTTGCGCCGCCGCAATCGATACAGCGGGTCGAGGTGAACCGGGGCGTTGATGAAGGTATTGCGATGGATCTGCCCCATGCGCACAAATTCAGCGGATTCCAGGCCAGGGATCAGGCGCAGAACTCGCTTCTGCTCCCCCCACTTCATGCGCGACTGGAAGCCCACCAGGTTGTATTGAGTGCGGGCGAGGTTCTCTTGACGTAGCTGCACCACGGCGTGGGGGCGGGAGCCGTCCGGCGGAGTCAGCCCCACCGGCTTCATCGGGCCGAAGCGCAGGGTGTCGACGCCGCGGCTGGCCATCTCTTCGATGGGCAGGCAGCCCTCGAAGAAGAGAGCCCGCTCGAAATCCTTGGGCTGCACTACCTCGGCGGAGGTCAGGGCCTGGTAGAAGTCGGCGTATTGGGCCTCGCTCATCGGCGAGTTGAGGTAGTCGTCCCCGTCTCCCTTCCCCCACCGGGAGCCGGCGAAGAGGATGTCCAGATTCAGCGACTCGGCCTCGACGATGGGGGCGATGGCGTCATAGAAGTAGAGATATTTGCTGCCCAGGATCTCTTGCAGCTGGGCGGCGAGGGGCTCGGAGGTCAGCGGGCCGGTGGCGAGGACGACGTCGTGCTCCGGCTGCTGGTCTGGTTGTTCCGAGAGGTCAGAGAGCTTCTCGACCTCCTCGCGTCGAATCTCGATGAGTGGATGCTCCTGGAGGGTGCCGGTCACTTCGGCGGAGAAGACATCGCGATCGACGGCGAGGGCGCTGCCGGCGGGCACGGCGGCGCGGCGGGCGGCGCCGATGATCAGGGAGCCGAAGCTCTCCATCTCTCGCTTCAGCAGGCCCGCGGCGTGGTGAGGATCATCGCTGCGCAGGGAGTTGCTGCACACCAGCTCGGCGAAGAGATCGGTATTGTGGGCCGGCGTCGTGTTGCGAGGGCGCATCTCCCACAGTCGTACCGGAATGCCTCGGCGGGCGAGTTGGTAGGCACATTCGGAGCCGGCGAGGCCGGCGCCGATGACGTCCACGGGGGTCGCTGTGGTGTTGGGATCGGCGGTGTTGGGATCGGCGGTGTTGGGATCAGGCATGTTGGGATCAGGCGTGTTGGGATCAGTTGCCATGGGGTTGCTCTCGCCGAGGGGAATGAGTTGGCTGCGGAGAGAGCGGATGCGGCTCCTACGCCAGGGCGGCAGGAGCTGACTGACCATGCTAACAGTAGGCTGTTGGGAAAGCTCTTCGCGGGGACTCTCCTGACCTTATATCTATGGGAGCTCTCTTGACTGCCTCCCTTTCGGGTGCCTGCCTTTCGGCGGCCTCTCTCTTGGGTACCTGTGCTTTCTAGGCTTCAGCGACCGCGCGGAGCGACTCGCTCCCAGCTGGGGCCCGGCAGGCGTCGCACGGCGCCGAGGATCTCCAGCTCGGCGAGGTGGGCGAGGACTTTACCGGCTTCCTGGTGGCTCTCTTCGACCAGCAGGTCGAGGCTGGCGACGCCGTGGGTGGCGAGGCTTTGCAGCAGCTGGCCGGCGGCTCCCTCGTCATCCGGAGGTAGCGAGGGGAGAGCGGTGGTGGCGGGGGACGTGGGGAAGGGGATGGGAAGGGATGACGCGGGACGAAAGCCGGTGAGGGCTTCCAGGACTTGGTCGGCATCGGTGACCAGAGTGGCGCCGTCTCGCAGCAGCTGGTGGCATCCGGCGCTCAGGGGATCCCGCGGTGAGCCGGGAACGGCCATCACCTCGAGACCGAGATCGAGGGCGTGACGGGCGGTGATCAGGGCGCCGGATCGTTCCCCGGCCCGAACCACCACCACGCCTCGGCAGAGGGCGGCGATCAATCGGTTGCGGGCGGGAAAGGTCCATCGTCGCGGCGGATCGCCCCAGGCGAGCTCGGAGATCACGGCGCCGCTCCGAGAGATCTCCTGGGCCAGATCCCAATGAGCCTGAGGGTAGGGGTGCCCGAGTCCGCAGCCGAGCACCGCGACGGTGCGGCCTCCGGGGCTTTGCAGGGCGCCGGAATGAGCCGCGAGATCGATACCCATGGCGAAACCCGAGACCACCACCCAGCCGGAGGCGGCTAGATCCTGGGCCAGCTGACGGCTGAGATCCCGAGCTTCTCGGCTCGCCTTGCGGGATCCCACCAGGGCGACCGCGGGGTGTGACGGTAGTGAGCCTCGCACCGCCAGGACGGAGGGTGGATCATAGAGGCGCCGAAGGCTTTCGGGGTAGTCCGGGTCCAGGCGGGTGATCAGCCGTCCGCCGCCGCGGCGGGCTCGCTGCTGGGCGGCGAGAGCGTGGCGGTGAGCTTGGGGGATCAGGCGGCGTCCGCGCTGCACTAAGCTCTCCTCTAGGGGCTCCTTATCCAGGAGCTCCTCGTCGAGGAGGACTAAATTCCCGGGGCCTGCATTCCCGGGGCCTGCATTCCCGGGGCCTGCATTCTCGGGGACTGGATTTTCGGGGTCTGGGTCCTCGGGGTCGGGCTGGTTCTCGGCGGAGGGTGGGCTAGAAGTCCCCGTTGCGGCGAGGCCGCTCCACAGCTCGGCGCTGCGGGCGAGGCGGAGGGCCGCGCTTCGAGGGAGCTGGTCGGTGGAGTAGAGGGCGAGAAGCAAATCTCGCAGCTGCGGTGGTCTTGACTTGGGGTTTCCGCAGGCTCCTTCAGTGGGGCCTGCGGGGGCATGCGGGGTAGTGGCGTCGGTCATCTCTGGAAGGTCTCCTGGGCCCGAGGGGGAAAAGTATTGAAGGAGCCTCAATCCTGTGGCTCCTTTGGGTCGTATGGAGTAGAGAGACCAACGACGGCGAGGATCTTGCGGAGCGATCTTGCCGACGATGACAGGCTACGGGAATAGCCCGCGGGGCTTGGTCGTTGTGCAATATACTGAGCTCATAGAGATCGAGAGACACCTTTGAGGGAGGCCGCAAGATCGGTCGCCGAACGACAGCCCGAGGCGTAAGCCGGGCGCCGAAGTCGAGACCCCAGCTTTGCTAAGAGGTCTTGGCGAAACCCCTGGCACGCTAGCGCGTAAGGAATGCCCGGCTCGCCCGCAAAAACTGTAGTGCTGGAGATCTAGCCATCTAGAGACCTGGCCATCTGGAACGCCCGGCAGTCGAGGTCCCAACGACTGAGTTCCTAATGATTGAGGCCCCAATGGCCGAGCTCATACCGGCACCGGTCGCTACCGAGTCGAGCGATCATCGAATCGACGCTGACGATCAACGAAGCGAATTAGCCCTCTCTCGAGAACCATCAACCGCCCTCTACCAAGAGACCGTATGCATAGTCCGAACCCCTTCCCGCGCAGTCGCATGCATCCGACGACCCTTCTCCTCGCCGCCCTCTTCGTGATCTGCGGCCTGACCGCCTGTAGCGGCAATAGCGCTGCCGGTGGTGGCGGGGTTCAGGGACTGGTGGTGACGCCCGATGATCAGCTGGATTTCGGCGTCGACATGGCTCAGCGGCAGCTGTGGAGCGAAGCCCTCTTCCGCTTCCAGCAGGCGTCTAAGAAGGATCCCACCAACCCGCGGATCTTCAACAACCTCGCGGTGGCCGCCGAGGCGGTAGGGGACTTCGAACAGGCCTTGGAGTACTACCGAGAGGCGTTACGGCTAGCGCCGTCGGATCGTGAGATTCGCGGCAACTACGCTCGTTTCGTCGAGTTCTACCGTGCCTTCCGTCCGGAGGATCCTGAGGAAGGAGAGGCCGAGGCTGAAGAAGACGGCGGAAGCTAAGCCGGGTCGGGTGCAGGAGCAGGCTCGTTCTCAACGCCTCGAACTCCGTTCCCTGGACTCTTGCCCCCCCTACGCCGCCGCTGAACGTCATTGCCGAATGTCCCTTTCGTTCCAGCATCGCCTCTCCTCCTTCGGGGAGTGAATGAGTTGCCGGCTGGTTCCACCGAAATGAGCCTTATGAGTTTTAGCTATCTCATCTTTCCAGCTTCACTTCTCCAGCCTCACCGCTGCAGCGTTCACATGCTGAACTTGGCGGATTGAGTCCAGAGTCGAGAAAGGATGATCATGGAATCGAAGCCTTCGCCGTCTGCAGCCCCTCTCTCCCGCCTCGTTCCGCGTCTGGCGGCCGCGGCCACCGCCGTGGTGATCGCCTCCGGCGGGCTCCTGCTGGGGCCGGCTCCCGAGGCCGATGCCCGCGGCGTCGAGGTGCGCCTGAAGCTGCCTCAGAAGGCGCGCCTCGACCTCAAGGACAAAGAGACCGTCACCGTGCTGCCCTTCTTGGTGGTCGGCGGTGAGGCGGAGCGCAGCCGACGGGCTCGCAGCATCGATATCCAGGCCGAATTCGATCGCTACTTCAATAAGGTCATGCGGCGGGAGACGCAGCTCAAGGTGCTGGAGCCGGGGCCGGTGGATTACCCCACCTTCGACGTCGACCAGCTGGCTCGGGAGCGCGACTTCTGGAGCTATATCGGTGAGCGAACCCAGGCGGATCTGGTGGTTTCCGGAAGCCTGGACTTCGATATTCAGGACCGTACCGGATATCGCACCGAGCCTTATGTGTCGCCCTTCAACGGTCAGACCTACTACCGTCAGGTTCTGGTGGAGGAGACCGGTTTCGAGTACGACATCGTGATGCAGGTCTACGACGGTACTACCGGCGAGCTGCTCTACCGCGACAACTTCAAAGACTTCCAGAACTACGAGGGCAACGAGGCCGACCCGCTCCAGGGGATGTTCGAGAATCTCTTCTCCTTGGAAGACCGCATTCTCGGCCTGTTCACCCAGAAGGAGATCGAGGCGAGTCGGGTGCTCTTCACCAGCTGATCCCGACGCTCTAGGGGTGGGGCCAGGGTGCCCCCTCCTTGCTTACCCCTCGTACGAGTCGCTTTGCCTTTGCCGTTTCGAACCACAGAATCATCTCGTCCTATCGGTCCCGGCGCGCATTACTGCTCAGCCCCAACCCAAGGCGAACAGGAGGTCTCTTTGGCTTCTTCCACGCTAGCTTTTCTGAATCCCTCGCTCCGTCGCGATACCTCGAGACTCACGGCCCTGGCGCTGGCCTGCGGCCTTTGTCTAGCGCTGCTCTTCGTGCCCTCGCCTGCTGCCGAGGCGCAATACGCCGATTCCTTCGGTAAGAACAAGGTGCAGTATCGCGATTTCGAGTGGCTGATTTACCACTCTCCCCATTTCGACGTGTACTACTACGTCGAGGAGGAGGAGCAGCTGGAAAAGGTGGTCTCCTTTGCCGAGAGCGCCTACGATGAGCTGTCTCGCGAGCTGGATTTCCAGATCCAGGAGCCGGTGCCGCTGATCTTCTACGCGACCCATTCAGCTTTCGAGCAGAACAACATCATTCTCAACTTCATCCCGGAAGGGGTGGGTGCCTTCGCCTCTCCGGTGCGCAACCGCATGGTGCTGCCGGTGGATCTTCCGGATCCCGAGCTGCTGGCGCTGATCAAGCACGAGCTGACCCACATCTTCCAATACGAGATGCTGTTCTCGGGCTCCCTGGCCCGGGGCCTGGCGGTGAACCCGCCGCTGTGGTTGATGGAGGGAATGGCCTCTTACTTCGCCGATGACGAGACCACGCCGGATCGCATGTACCTTCGCGATGCCGTGGTCAACGACCTCATCCCCTCCATCGCCACCACCGGGGTGAACGGCTTCTTCGCTTATCGCTTCGGCCATGCTGCCTTTGACTACATGGAGGAGCGCTGGGGCAAGGACGGCCTGCTCGATTTCCTCTACGAGTTCCGCAACACCATCGGCGGGCGAGCGGACCGCGCTATCGAGCGCGCCTTCAAGCTCGATGCGGAGGATTTCGACCGGGACTTCCGCCGCTGGCTGCGGGCGAAGTACCTGCCGGAGCTGGTGGAGACCGGCGAGCCTAGCGACTTTGGTCGCCGCTTCCGGGTCGGCCAGGGGCTGCGGGGTCAGGCGATCTCGCCGGTGGCCTCTCCTTCTGGAGATCTGGTCGCCGCCATCGGCGTCTATCAGGGGGATCTAGACATTCTCCTCTTCGACGGTGAGAGCCGTCGCCTGATTCGCAATCTCACCGAGGGCTACGCGACGGAATACCAGTACATCAGCTCTCAATTCCTCACCAACGGTCGGCAATTCGGCCGCGATCTGGCCTTCTCCCCGGACGGCAATTACCTTGCCGCCTTCGTCAAGCGGGAGCGCAGCCGCTCGGTGATTCTGGTCAACGTGGTGAAGGGCGGCGTTGAGCGCATCATCGATCTGTGGGACGTGGAGCAGCCCCTCAACCCCACCTGGAGCGCCGATGGGCGAACGCTGGCCTTTTCCGCCAACCGAGACGGGAAATTCGACATCTTCCAGCTGAACCTCGAAACCCTCGAGGTCTCCAACGTCACCGATGACGAGCTCTACAACGGATCGCCGACCTACTCTCCCGACGGTCGAACCCTGGTGTACTCCAAGGTGGTCGGTGATTTCGTGAAGCTCTTCCAGGTCAACGTCGACGACCCCTCGAAGCGATTCCAGCTGACCTTCGGCGAGTCCAACGAATACGACGCGGTGTACTCGCCCACCGGCGACCGCATCTACTTCACCTCCGACTCCAACGGGGTGGACAACATCTATGGTCTGGATCTCGCCACCGGCGAGCGGATTCAGTACACCGATGTGGTGACCGGCACCTTCATGCCGGCGGTTTTGCCGCAGCCCAATGACCGCGAGCGCATCGTCTACAGCGGCTATTGGAAGGGGAACTTCGACCTCTACCTGCTGGATACCGACGCGCCGATTTCGGAGCCGGTGCAGACCGAGTTCTCCACGGCAGCGGAGCCGGTGGTGATCGCTGAGCTGCCGGCCTTCGAGCCAGATATTCAGGTGGCCATCGACGACGCCAACAAGGAGGAGTACGGCGACTTCTCCTTCTTCCTCGAGAACGCCGACGGATTCATCGGCGTCGATGACGATCAGACGGTGCTCGGGCGGGTGATCCTCACCTTCTCCGACTACCTCGGCGACAAGCGATTGATCGGCATCTTCGATTCCCAGAACTCACTGGCGAATTTCGATGTCCGCTACCTCGACCTGCAGGATCGCCTGCAGTGGCAGGTGCGTCTCTTCGACGTGCGCTCCTTCTTCGTCTTCTTCGACAACCGCAATGACGACGTGGATCGATTGGAGGAGCAGTACCAACTCACCGGCGTGCAGGGATCGGTCATCTACCCCTTCAGCTTTAATCAGCGGGCGGAGGCCGGCGTCGGTTACTTCTATCGCAAGTTCACTCGGCCGGTCTTCGGCCCCAACTTCAGCGGCGACCCTCGGGATCTCGACTTCATCGAGTTCGAGGACGATTTCCCGCTGCTCTTCGCCTCGCTGGTGGGTGACAATGCCGTGTACGCCGCCACGGGGCCGATCAGCGGCAGCCGGTGGCGGGTCGACGCGTCCTACTCTCCGGACCTGGACGATAGCGGGACTCTTTACACCATTCTCAGCGTTGACGGTCGTCGCTATATCCCGGTGACCCGTCGTTCGTCTCTGGCGCTGCGACTCTATGGCTCGATCTCCGACGGCAACAACCCGGCGATCTTCGGTATCGGCGGTCTCGACACCATTCGCGGCTTCGATTTCCGTGAGCTCACCGGTGATCGGGTGGCCTTCGCCAACGTCGAGTACCGCTTCCCGCTGGTGGACTTCCTGGCCACGCCGGTCGTCTCCTTCCAGGGGATCCAGGGTCGCTTCTTCTTCGATATCGGCGCCGCCTGGTTCGACGAGAACGACTTCGACTTCTACGATAGCGACGAGTCGCAGCTGCGGGACGGCGTCGCCTCCTACGGCTTCGGAGTCACCGCCAACTTCCTCGGCTTGCCCTTCAACTGGGATTTCTCCAAGCAGTGGAATTTCGACGAGTCCACCGAGGGCTTCCGCACCGACTTCTATATCGGCAGTCGCTTCTGATCCCTACCCCGCATCGCGGGACCAAATCGTCGGGCTGCTGAGCCCGACACCCTCAGCTCCCCTCGCCGGAGGTCTCTCGGGCGGGGGGATCACTTTTTGTCCCTTCCGGGCTTCTGGGGGTGATGAGAGCGAACCGAAACCCGGCGATTTTTTGCCAACTTGCGGGGCCACGCACCGGACAAGAGGAAGAAGGTTGGGCTTCTGGGCATGAAGCTGCCCCCGGGCGCTTGTCGCTTTGGCACATCTGGCGCTACCATCAAAACCTTATGCGGATCCAAGTCCTCGGGGCTAGCGGTGGTGAATGCCTCGGGTCGAGCCTCACCTGCCTGTTGATCAACGAGACCATCGCGCTGGACGCGGGGTCGTTGGCGGGCAACCTATCCCTCGACGCCCAGGCGAAGGTGAGGTCCATCGTGCTTAGTCATTCGCACATGGATCACATCGCCTCGCTGCCTTTTCTGATCGAGAACGTCTTCGGCAGCGCTCCGGGCCCGATCGAGATCTACGCGTCGGCGCCGACGATCTATGCGGTGCGCAAGAATCTCTTCAATAACGAGGTGTGGCCGGATTTTTCCCGCATCCCCAATCACCTACTGCCCTCGGTGCGCTTCCATGAGCTCACCGAGGAGGAGCCGGTGGTAATCGATGGCGTGACCTTCACCCCGATTCCGGTGCAGCACGTGGTGCCCACCTTCGGCTTCTTGATTCAGCACGAGGGCAGCGCCATGCTGTGGTCCAGCGATACCGGGCCGACTCAGCGCCTGTGGGAAATCGCTAACGCGACGCCGGACCTGAAGCTCGTCGGTCTGGAAGTCAGCTTCGACAACTCCCTGCAGCACATCGCGGATATCTCGGATCACCTGACGCCGAATACCGTCGATCAGGAGCTGGCGAAGCTTGAGGTCGAGGTCCCTGTCCTACTGCATCACCTCAAGCCTCCCTGCGCCGAGGCGATTCAGCGGGAGGTGGCCCACCTAGGGCGCTCCAACCTCGGCTTCTTGGAAGAGGGGAAGACCTACGAGATCTGACGATGATTGATCTGCTGGTCCATCTTCTGTCCCCGCCGGTCCGTCTCGTTTCGCCCCTGCTCCCCGCTTCGGTGCCTTCCTCGGGGGAGGTGGAGGCATGAGGGTGGTGGTCTTGGGCTCCGGCAGCAAGGGGAACGCCTTTGTGGTCGAGGCGGGAGGGTCCTCCTCTGAGCCGCGCCGTATTCTGGTGGACGCGGGTTTTTCTCGCCGTCAGCTGGAGCTGAGAATGCGCGCCGTGGGAGTGGAGCCGGAAACCCTGAGCGCCGTGATCTTGACCCACGAGCACAGCGATCACTGCCGCGGCATCGAGGTGCTAGCCAAGAACCGAGGATTACCGGTCTTCGCCACCCAGGGGACGCTGGACGAGATCTCCCTGCCCTATGCCGGCCAGGTTCTGGCATCGAATCGCTGCCAGGAGGTGGGCGATGGTTTCGAGGTCGAGCCTTTCCATATCACCCATGACGCTCGGGAGCCGGTGGGCTTCGTGGTGCGCGACGGCGCTGGATCGCAGGTCGGGCTGCTGGCGGATGCCGGCGTGCCCAACCGCCTCGCCCTCGCCAAGCTGGCGAGCGTCGATGCCCTGCTGCTCGAATGCAATCATGACCTCGAGCTGCTGCGAGGGGGTCCCTATCCGTGGTTCGTGAAAGAGCGAATTTGGGGTCGCCATGGCCATCTCTCCAATCGGCAGGCGGCGGAGTCGATTCCTGATTTGGTGAATGACCGCCTGCAGTGGATCGTGGCGTATCATCTGTCCGAGACCAACAATCGACCTGAGCTCGCCCGCCTGAGCCTCGCCGAAGCCCTCGAAGCCGAGGGCTGTGACGCTCAAATCCAGGTGGCGAGCCAAGACCGGCCAAGCTCTTGGCTGGAGGTAAGCCCTTGAGCCTTTCTCCCTCATCCGATGCGGCGGCCCTCGAAGCCGTGGTCACCGTCTATCCGCGGCCCGGGATTCTCGACCCCCAGGGCAAGGCCATCTCTCAGGCCTTGGAGCGTCTCGACTTCGACGGCGTCACGGCGGTGCGCGCCGGAAAGGTCTTTACCATCGGTCTCGAGGAGCGGGATCCGGAGGCTGCTCGGCAGGCGGTGGTCCGCATGTGCGAAACGCTGCTGGCAAATACCGTGGTGGAGGATTACGAGGTCACCATCCGCGCGGTGGTAAGCGGGGAGGGCGAGAGTTGAGAAGCGGCGTTATCGTTTTCCCCGGCAGCAATTGCGAGCACGACGTCTACCATGTGTTGAAGCACGTGCTCGGGCAGTCGACCCGCTACCTATGGCACAAGGATCAAGAGATTCAGGATTGCGATCTGGTGGTGGTACCGGGGGGCTTTTCCTATGGCGACTACCTGCGCAGTGGAGCGGTAGCCGCTCACTCGCCGATTCTTGCGGCGGTGCGGCGCCATGCGGAGGCCGGCGGTTTGGTTTTGGGGATCTGTAATGGCTTCCAGATCCTGCAGCAGGCGAATCTGCTGCCGGGGGCCTTGATTCACAATCGCGACCTGCGCTTCCTTTGCGTCGACGCCTGGCTCCAGGTGGAGCGCGCGGACCTTCCTTTCACCCGCGGCTACCATCAGGGTCAGGTGATCCGCATTCCCATGGCCCACGGCGAGGGGAATTTTCAGGCTTCAGAAGAGCAGCTCGATCGGCTGGAGGCCAACGGTCAGGTGGTGTTTCGCTATCGCATCGACAACGCCAACGGATCCGCCCGGGCCATCGCCGGCATCGTCAACGAGCGGGGCAACGTTCTCGGCCTGATGCCTCATCCGGAGCGCGCGGCGGAGAGCGTGTTGGGGAATGACGATGGCCTGGCCTTTTTCGCCGGCCTGGTGGAATCGGTGGCCGCTTCGGCGACCAGCGGTAGCCCTCTGGAGGTGGCGTGATGAGCTCTGGGGAGAATACCGTGGAGGGCTTCTACGAACCGCCCATCGATGCGGAGCTGGCGGCGGAGCACGGCCTGAGCGCCGAGGAATACGAAAACCTGCTGGCGATCATGGGGCGCAAGCCCACCTATACCGAGCTCGGCGTCGCCTCGGCGCTGTGGTCGGAGCATTGCTCCTACAAGAGCTCGAAGGTTTATCTGCGGGAATTTCCTAGCTCCGGCCCGCGGGTTCTCGAAGGGCCGGGGGAGAACGCCGGAGTGGTGGATATCGGCCACGGCTGGGCCGCCGTGTTCAAGATGGAGAGCCACAACCACCCGAGCTACATCGAGCCCTATCAGGGGGCGGCGACCGGAGTAGGGGGCATCCTTCGGGATGTCTTCACCATGGGGGCGCGGCCCATCGCCAACCTGAACATGCTGTGCTTCGGCGAGCCGTCGGCACCGCGGATGAGCTACCTGGTAGACGGCGTGGTGCGCGGCATCGGGGGCTACGGCAATTGCGTTGGCGTGCCCACCGTCGGCGGCCAGACTTTCTTCCACCCCTCCTACAACGGCAACATTCTGGTCAACGCCTTCTGCCTCGGCGTGGCCCGCACCGAGCGGATCTTCACCGCCCGCGCCGACGGGCCCGGAAACCCGGTGCTCTACGTCGGCAGCCGCACCGGACGGGACGGAATTCACGGCGCCACCATGGCTTCGGAATCCTTCGACGAAGGCAGCGAAGCGAAGCGCCCGACGGTGCAGGTGGGGGACCCCTTCACCGAGAAGGTGCTGATCGAAGCCTGTCTTGAGGCGATGCGCACGGACGCCATCGTGGCGATTCAGGACATGGGCGCCGCTGGGCTCACCAGCTCCGCCTTCGAAATGGCGTCCCGGGGAGATCTCGGCTTCCGGCTGGACCTGGAGAAGGTGCCGCTGCGGGAGAAGGGGTTGTCTCCGTACGAGATCATGCTCTCGGAATCCCAGGAGCGCATGCTCATCGTCGCCCACAAGGGCAGGGAAGAGGCTCTCTTCAACATTTTCGAGCGCTGGGATCTCGAGGTCTCCACCATCGGAGAGCTCACCGACACCGGCCGCGCCGTGCTCTGCTACGACGGGCAGGTGGCGGCGGACATCGCCGTCGAACCGCTCACCGACGCGGCTCCGATGTATCGCCGCCCGGTGGCGGAGCCAGCGGATCTCGCCGCTCAGCAGAGCGCGCCGGAGGTTCCGGTGGCCAACGATCCGGGGCAGGCGCTGCTGGATCTGCTGGCTACCGCGGAGCTGGGGTCGAAGGAGTGGATCTGGAGGCAATACGATCACACCGTGCGGGCGAATACGGTGCAGGGGCCGGGAGGGGACGCCGCGGTGCTCACCCTCAAGGGAACCCCCGCGGCCCTCGCCGTCACTGGAGATGTTCATCCGGTCTACTGCGCTCTGGATCCGCGCCGCGGTGGTGCCCAGGCGGTGGCGGAGTCGGTGCGCAATCTGGCCTGCGTCGGTGCCGAGCCGGTGGGCCTCACGGACTGCCTCAACTTCGGTAACCCGGAGGTGCCGGAGGTCTCCTGGCAGCTGCGAGAGGCGGTGCTGGGCATCGCCGAGGCCTGCCGCGCCTTCGAGGTTCCGGTGATCTCCGGAAACGTCAGTCTCTACAACGAGAACGAGGGGCAATCGATCCACCCTACTCCCTCCGTCGCGGTGGTCGGTCTGATTCCGGATGCGCGCCACCGTACCGTCGCTCACTTCCTGAGCGCGGGGCAGCGGGTGCTGCTGCTGGGGGAGGATCAGTCGGAGTTTGGCGGGTCTTCCTACCTGCGCTTGTTGTGGGATATCGAACAGGGGCGGCCGCCGATGGTGGATTTGGCGCGGGAGGCGCGATTGGCGGCGGTGCTGAGAGCCGCGGTGCGCCAGGGGCTGGTGGATACCGCTCACGACATCTCTTCCGGCGGCTTGGGAGTCGCGCTGGCGGAAGCCTGCTTCGGCGCCGGCCTCGGGGCTCGCCTGGTGGTGCCCGGCGGCGGGGCTCAGCTCTTCTCCGAAACCCAGGGGCGGGCTCTGGTGGCGACCACCGGGGAGCGAGTGGACGCAGTTCTAGCGCTGGCCGAGGCCCATGGCGTTGCGGCGCTGGAGGTCGGAGAAGTGGGGGGAGATCGACTGGTCGTCGATGCTCCCGAAGGCGGCTTCGCCCTCGACGTCTCGCGCCTGCGAGAGGCGTGGGCTATCGGCCTGCCTCGGGCCTTGGGGCTATGAAGATCTAATGGCGAACATCTGATGGGTTTCCGCCCGATGAGGAGCGCCCGATGCTGAAAGATAGTGCGCGCGATGCGAGAGGGCGTTGAGCGGTGCCCTCGGTAGAGAGTTTTCGCTGCCGCTGTCCTCTCTCGGGGGGGCTTGTCGGGTGATGCTTCTCCTCGTGGCGTCTCTCCCCGTGACAAGAGCTGCCGCCTCTCATAAGCTTTGGTTTCCAAGTGGGCTGGTGGGTCGATGAGCTCGTGTGTTCTCGTCGATCGCCGCCGCTTCCGTTCACCGCTTGCGAAGGGGATGGAGCACAGCAACCATGTGCGGCATTTTCGGCATTGACGGCGACCCAGGGATGGAGGAGGCCGCGGCGAAGATGGCCTATCTCGGTCTCTACGCGCTGCAGCATCGGGGTCAGGAGAGCACCGGGATCGTTTCCTGGGATGGCTCTCAGCTCCACCTCAAGCGAGGGATGGGAGAGGTGGCGGATATCTTCAAGCAAGAAGATCTCGCGCGACTGCCGGGCTATCGGGCAGCCGGGCACACCCGCTATTCGACCGCTGGATCCAGCGCCGTAACCAACGCTCAGCCCATCGTCGTCAAGACATCGATGGGGCCTCTGGCGATCATTCACAACGGCAATTTGGTGAATGACCGGCGATTGCGCTCGGATCTCGAGGCGGACGGCTCGATTTTTCAGACCACCAGCGATACCGAGGTGATCCTGCACCTGATGGCGAGGAATCCCCGGGCGGACGTGGTGGAGTCGCTAATGACCGCGTTGGCGCGCGTGCAGGGAGCGTATTCGCTGTTGTTGGTCTCGTCTCAAGGGCTGATCGCCGCCCGCGATCCCAACGGGTTCCGCCCGCTGGCCATCGGGCGCCAAGAGGGGACTGGCGCCGCCTGCTTCGCTTCCGAGACCTGCGCCTTCGACTTGCTCGGAGCGGTCCTGGAGAGGGAGCTGGAGCCGGGGGAGGTGGTGGTCAGCCGCGGCGGGGAGCTCGAGAGCTACCGCTTGCCGGTGGTTCCAGAGCCCAGCCGCTGTGCCTTCGAGCATGTCTACTTCGCCCGTCCTGACAGCAATATCTTTGGGCGTGAGGTGGCCGCAGCGCGAAAGATGATGGGGGCGGCTCTGGCGCGATCTGCTCCGGTACCGGCGGATGTGGTGGTTCCGGTTCCTGATTCCGGCGTCTTCGCGGCGCTGGGGTACGCGAGGGAATCCGGCCTGCCCTTCGAATTCGGCTTGATTCGCAACCATTATGTGGGGCGGACCTTCATCCAGCCGGGGCAGTCGATTCGCGACTTCAGCGTGAAGGTGAAGCTCAACCCTGTTCGGGGGCTCATCGAGGGGCGGCGGGTCATCCTGTTGGACGACTCGATCGTGCGGGGTACCACGTCGAGGAAAATCGTTCGCATCGTACGGGAGGCGGGGGCGCGGGAAGTGCATATGCGGATCTCCTCGCCGCCGACCGCCTATCCCTGCCATTATGGGATCAATACTCCCCGGCGAGAGGAGCTCATCGCGTCCGCCCACGATGTGGAAGCGATCTGCGAGCACATTGGTGCCGACAGTCTGGCCTACCTATCTCTCGACGAAGTGCTGTCCTCCCTTGGGGGAGCGAAGGAGAGTTATTGCGCCGCCTGCTGGAGCGGTTCCTACCCGCTGCGGGTGGATGCGAGGAATAGCGCCCAGCAGGAGCTGTTCCCGATCCGCTCCGCGGACGACCCTGGGCTCTAAGGGTAGCCCCCGGGCCCATGCTTGCGCTGGAAACCCACGGGGAGGTTCTGCGCCTGAAGATGGCGCGCACCCTTTTTGGCAAGGCGCTGCATCGGGTCTCTGCCTATTGGGTGGACGGCTTGCTGGTCGATGCCGGGCCGCCGCCGGTGGCGAAGGCTCTGGTGGAGCTCCTGCAGCCGCGGGGGGTGAGCGCGGTGGCGGTGACTCACCATCACGAGGATCATGTTGGAGCCGCCGCTGAATACCTGAGTCGAGGAGTCCCGGTGTATGCGCCGGCGCCAGCCTTGGCGATGCTGCGCCGTGGCCCCGCCCTGCCGCTGTATCGGCGCCTGGTGTGGGGGCGAGTGGAGCCTTTCGCCGCCCAGCCCCTGGAGGAAGAGCTCGTCCATCGCGGGCGTCGCTATCGGGTGATCTCTACGCCGGGTCATGCTCACGACCACGTCGTGTTCTACGACCAGGAGCGGCGTTGGATCTTCGGGGGAGATCTCTTCGTCCACGAGAGGGTGCACTCCCTGCGGCGAATCGAGAGCGTTCATCGTCACCTGGATTCCCTGCGCAAGGTGCTCGCCCTCGACCCAGCGCCGCGGCGCTGGTTCTGTGCCCATGCTGGCGTGTTGGAGGACCCCCTGCCTCGAGTGCGGGCCAAGATCCATTTCTGGGAAGAGCTGGAGGAGCAGTCCTGGGCTCTGCTGCAGCAGGGGCTGCCGCCGGGGGCGATCGCGAGGCGGCTGCTGGGCAGGGAAGGCTTGCTCACGATGCTGTCCTTCGGTGATTTCTCCAAGCGCAATCTGATTCGAGACCTGTTGCGAGGGGCTCCGGAGAGCAGATCCGGGCAAGGGTCTGGGCCTCTGCCGGAGGCTACCGAGGAACCCTCTGCCTCTCGTCGAGATATGCTCGATGTTCCCGTTGCCGGCTCAACCGTCCATCCGTAGTTGTCCTCTCTAGGAGAAGCCCTTGTGAGTGAGTCCGCGAAGGATCCCCAAGCCCACGATGCATACCGTCAAGCGGGGGTCGATATCGATGCCCAGGATCGGGCTCTGGAGGAAGTGAAAGTGCTGGCTCGCGGCACCTTCACCCCGGGGGTGCTGACCGAAGTTGGCTCCTTCGGCGGTCTTTTTCGTCCGGATCTGAACGGTCTGGAAGAGCCGGTGCTGGTGAGCTCGGCGGACGGTGTCGGCACCAAGTTGATGGTCTCGGCGATGGTCGGTGACTACTCGACCGTCGGTCACGACCTCGTCAACCATTGCGTCAACGACATCCTGGTGCAGGGGGCGAGACCCCTGTTCTTCATGGACTACGTGGGGGCTGGCGTGCTCGATCCCTCGAAGGTCGTGGATCTGGTGCGTGGCGTTTCCGCTGGCTGCCGGGAGAACGGGTGCGCCCTGCTCGGGGGGGAGACCGCCGAAATGCCGGGCTTCTACCGCCCTGGAGACTACGAGCTGGTGGGCTTTATCGTGGGCCTCGCCGACCGCCAGAACTTGCTGGACGGGTCACGGGTGCAGGTGGGGGATACGCTCATCGCGCTTCCATCCGCTGGGCTCCATACCAACGGCTATTCCTTGGCTCGCCGAGTCTTCTTCGAGATTCTGGGACTCTCGGTAGAGTCGCCGCTTCCGGGGGGCGACTCTACGGTGGGTCGTCGAACCGTCGGACAGGAGCTTCTCGCTCCCCATCTTTCCTACCTAGACTGCATTTCCCCCCTGCTGGGGGACGAGGCACTCCACGCCATGGCGCATATTACCGGTGGAGGTCTCACCGACAATTTGCCCCGTTCGCTGCCGGACGGAGCGAGGGCTGTCGTCGATCTCGATAGCTGGCAGGTGCCGGAGGTCTTCCAACTCTTAGTGGGGGCAGGACGGGTGAGTGGCGAGGAGGCTTTCCGCGTCTTCAATATGGGGGTCGGTATGGTGCTCTTCGTCGCCGCTTCGGAGCAGGAGCGAGTTCTCGCCCATCTGCGATCTATGGGCACGGCTCCATGGGTGCTCGGCTCGGTAGAGCAAGGGGCGGATGGTGAGGCGGTGGTGTACCGGGGAGGATCGGGCGCTGGCCACTGAATCCTCTATCGCTTCGTCGGCAGTCCCGCGGCAGTCCTCCAAGGCTTCGTTGGCCATTCTATTGAGTGGCCGGGGGTCAAACTTCTTGGCTCTTCATCGAGCGATCGAGGAGCGGGGCCTGCCGGCGCAGATCGCCTTAGTGGTCAGCGATCGGCCCGCCGCAGGAATTACCCATGCCCGCGATCTCGGGTTGCCGGCGGCGGTCATTCCTAGACAAGGGGAACCGAGTCGGCAAGCTCATGAGCGGAAGGTCCTCGAAGCCCTCGGTGCTGCCGGGGTGGAGTGGGTTTGCCTTGCTGGGTATATGCGCCTGCTCTCACCGAGCTTCGTCGCCAAGTACCCGAGGCGCATCGTCAATATCCACCCGAGCCTCCTGCCGGCTTTTCCCGGCCTCGAGGCGCAGCGCCAGGCCCTGGACCACGGGGTCAAGGTCGCTGGATGTACGGTTCATCTAGTGGATGAGGTGATGGACAACGGGCCTGTCGTGGTGCAGCGAAGCGTTCCGGTGTACGACGGCGATAGGCCGGAGGATCTGGCCGCTCGGATCCTCGAGCAGGAGCATCAGGCTTACCCGGAGGCGCTGGAGCGCTTACTTTCAGAGTCCTGGGAAGTGGAGGGTAGGCGGCTCATTTTTGGCCCTTCGACAGGCGCCGGAAGAAAAAAACAGAATAAGGGTTGACTCCCCTGGAGGGGGTCCCTATACTCCGCCTTCCTTGGTCACGGAGCCGCCTTTGAAGCGCTCCCCGCGGTCGCCGCGGACGGCCAAGAGCGCTCTTCGCGCTAGTCCGATCCTTGATAGCTTCTTTAGATCTCTTCCCCCGGTTGCTTGCCGGTGCGTCGACTCAAGTTCGCGCGCCTCACTCTTCTGCTTACAGTAGGTAGTGAAAAAAAGCAGCACAGAGGGTTGACAGCAAAAAGCAGTGGCTATACTCTGCGCAGCCTGCCGCGAAAGCGGCAAGTTCTTTTCAGAAGCCCATGCCTTTTGCTTGAGGCCCTCAGTTCGAAACAAAACGCGTCAGTGATAGCGGTAGCCGGCAACGGTTGCTGTGAAAATCTTTCGCGTTGGGGGTTGACAGCGAAAGTTGCAAGCGGTACTCTGATCAACCTGTCGCGGATGCGACAAGTTCTTTTTCAGACGCTCATGCTTTCGCCTGAGCCCCTCGGTTCAAAACAAAACGAGTCAGTGATGGCAGTAGCCGGTCCGGTTGCTGTGGTTTTCTGTCGCGAGAGGGGTTGACAAGGTCGAACAGCTGCTTCATGATTAGGGCTTGCGCCATTCGGGCGCCGGTTCTTTGAAAACTAGATAGAGGAAACCCTAACGTCAATTCGTCAGCCATTGGCTGGTCGGTTTGAAGGCCCTGCCTTCAGGTGACTAGCCAAGATATGACGTGACAAACGAATACTCGATGATTTACAGAGCTTCGGCTCTGTGAGCATCAATCAAACTTTCAACTGGAGAGTTTGATCCTGGCTCAGAATGAACGCTGGCGGCGTGCTTAACACATGCAAGTCGAGCGAGAAAGCAGCTTCGGCTGTGAGTACAGCGGCGAACGGGTGAGTAACACGTGGATAACCTGCCCAGATGTGGGGGACAACTTCGGGAAACTGGAGCTAATACCGCATACGACCACCGAGCTTCGGCGAGGTGGGGAAAGACGGCCTATTCTTGAAAGCCGTTGCATTTGGAGGGGTCCGCGTCCGATTAGCTTGTTGGTGAGGTAACGGCTCACCAAGGCGATGATCGGTAGCCGGCCTGAGAGGGCGATCGGCCACACTGGAACTGAGACACGGTCCAGACTCCTACGGGAGGCAGCAGTGAGGAATATTGCGCAATGGGCGAAAGCCTGACGCAGCAACGCCGCGTGGGGGATGAAGGTTCTCGGATTGTAAACCCCTGTCAGGAGGGACGAAAAGGTATCGGTTAATACCCGGTACCGCTGACGGTACCTCCAGAGGAAGCCCCGGCTAACTCCGTGCCAGCAGCCGCGGTAATACGGAGGGGGC